>CP073694.1:1200000-2400000 GCA_018228705.1 Dysosmobacter sp. Marseille-Q4140
TCTGCCGTGGCATTGCCGATGGGCGCCTGCCCCTCCGTCTGGAAGGACAATCCCCAGTCCACTGCCGAAGCGGGTACCGCGGCTCCCCCCGCTGTCTGGGCCGCCGGGCCGTCCTCCTGCACATACAGCCACACCGACCCGGCCACGAACAGGGTCAGGGCCGCCAAAACGATCATCACCTTGTCACGGGTCCGAAACATATGATGCACCTCCTGTGATCTCTGCTCACAGGATGCGCCGCCGGAGCCGCGGCTATGCGGATTTTTTTCGCCCGCACGGAACGCCGCCTCGTTTTTGCCGTCTTTATCGGCAGAAGCGCCTGCTGATATCAAAGGAGGTCCGTGATGAAAAAGAAGCTGCTTGCCCTGGCCCTGTGCCTGCTGTCCCTGCTGACCGCCTGCGGCGGTCCCGCCTACTCCGCCGAAGTCCTGTCCTCCGGCGGCCGGAAAGCCCCGGCGGAGGCCGTGGACCTGAACGGTCCCGGCGCCCTGGCCGCCACGGACTTTGCCGTGGAGCTACTGCAACATACCGACGACGGCGGAAACATCCTCCTGTCTCCGATTTCCGTCCTCTCGGCCCTGGCCATGACGGCCAACGGCGCCGCCGGGGAGACGAAAACCCAAATGGAAGAAACCCTGGGCCTGCCGGTGGAGGAACTCAACGCCTACCTTCAATCTTACGCCGGTTCCCTCCCTGAGAGCAAAGAGGCCCGCTGCTCCCTGGCCAACTCCGTCTGGTTCCGGGACGATGCCGGCCGCCTCACGATGGAGCAGGCCTTTCTGGATACCTGCGCCGGCTATTACGGCGCCGACCTGTTCCGGGCGCCCTTCGACAAGACCACCCTGGCGGACCTCAACGCCTGGGTGTCGGACCGCACCGACGGGATGATCCCCGCCATCCTGGACCGTATCCCCGACAGCGCCATGGTGTACCTGGTCAACGCCCTGGCCTTTGACGGCCAGTGGGAGAGTGTCTACCGGGAAAATCAGATCCACGAGGGCACCTTCACCGCGGAGGACGGCGCAGCGCAGCCGGTCCAAATGATGTACAGCCAGGAGTACGCCTACCTGGAAGACGGTCTGGCCACAGGCTTTCTCAAATATTACGAGGGCGGGACCTATGCCTTTGCCGCGCTGCTTCCCAATGAGGGCGTGTCCCTGGAGGACTACATCGCCTCCCTGACCGGCGAAGGACTGCGGAATACGCTCACCTCCGCCCAGTCGGAGGCCATGGAGGCCGCCGTCCCCCAGTTCACCGCCCAGTACAGCAGTGAACTCAGCGGCGTGCTGACAGAGCTGGGCATGGCGGATGCCTTTGACGCCTCCCGGGCGGACTTCTCCTCTATGGGCAGTTCCCCCGACGGCCCCCTCTACATCAGCCGGGTGCTCCACAAGACCTTCCTGGCCCTGGATGCCCAGGGTACCCGGGCCGGCGCCGCTACGGTGGTGGAGGTGGATACCGGTTCCAGCGCTCCCGGACGGACGGTGTATCTCAACCGCCCCTTCCTGTACCTGCTGGTGGACTGTGAGGCGAACCTTCCCCTCTTCATCGGCGCGGTCCGGGATCTGGAAAACTGAAACGAAAAAAAGGAGCGGGGCCACTGGTCCCGCTCCTTTTTTGTTCATTCTTCCGGCGGCACCGCCAGCTGAAAGCTCTCCCAGGTATGCTTCGCTGCCTCCACCATGGCCCAGGTGTATCCGGTCCGCTCACACTCTTCCCAAGTCAGATACCGCAGGTAGAACTCCACACCCAGATGACAGGGCAGGATGTCCAAAATGATCTTCTGGATCTGCTCGTACTCCGGCGGCTCCCCCGCCACCTCCGGGAAGATCACCCGCACGTTCTGTCCGCCCATCTCAATGGCCCGGGCCTTGATGCCGCACCCCCGCAGGGTGGCGTCGATGGCACCGGGCGTCAGGCTGTCGCCGTCGATCTGCAACAGGGCGGCGATGGCGGCCCGGCGGTCCTCCGCAGTAAAGGCGGCGGGCCTGCGGGCGAAGAGGGCCTCCCGCCGGTCCAGGCCCTCCCCCTGGGCCGTGGCCGTGCAGCCCTCCCGCTCCACGTACTCCAGGGTCTCTTCTGCCGCGTCCAGGCCGTCGCCTAATGCGTACACCGCCGCCCCTCCGGCGGAGGTCTCCGACAAGTCGTAGATCCCCAGGGGCGAGAGCAGCCGGATCAGATAGTCCGCGTACATCCGCTCACACTCCCATCTCCGCCACGGTCAGCGTCCCCAGCAAGGGCAGCATCCCGCTGCCCCCGGTCACATCCGAGGCCGGGGCCGTGATGCGGTAGTTGGTCACGCCCTCTACGGCATAGATCCGGCTGCCCAGCTCCGCCCGCAGCAGCGGCTTTCCCAGCAGCTGTCCGCCGAACAGGGCCGTCACAGCCTGCTCCACCAGGGGCTTGACCGTCTCAAAGGCCGTCCCGTCAGCCGCCGCCACCTGCACCGTCACATCCACACTTTTGGCGATGGGCGCCAGCACCTCCACATCCACGGCAATCTCCCGCTTTTCCTGAAGATCTGCCTGGACCTCCTCCAGCAGTTCTCCGTCCGGCAGCCCCGCCTCCGTGGCGATATACACATCCACAGTCCCGATCCCCCGGGCCCGGCCCACTGCCTGGGCCGCCGCCACGCCCGCATGACTCATGGCGGACTGCTCATACCAGGCGGCGTTGGCTCCGTTGGGCAGACGCAGATAGCTCTCCAGCACCCGCGCGCGCAGACTCTCGTCATCCTCGGCGTCGCTTCCGCCGAAAAATGCGGCGGGGTTGGTACAACCGGTAATGCCCACGGGACAGGCGGTCAGCACCGCCACGCTGCCAGCCGGCACATTGCCGGTCTCGCCGCTCTCCACTGCCTCCGCCGGCACATCCACAAACAGGTCTCCCGCCGGCAGCACCGCGTCAGCGGTGGTCTGAAATCGAACCTCTCCCGCCGTCATGCAGACGGTCCCGGCAGTGATGGGCAGTTCCACCGCCGACGGGCTGACCACGGAAAAGCGCAGCGTCCCCACCGCCTTTGTGGCCTCCCGGCGGGAAACGCCCCGCATCTGGGCATGGCCGTCCAGATACATCCCCTGGGCCGTCTGGGGAAAGCACTGGTCCAGTACCCACCAGGCCTGGATATCCAAAGCCTGGAGCTGGGCAGCCGCGGCATAGAGCCGCACCGCCAGGTCACAGTCCTCCGCCAGAGCCGTCCCGGTCCGCCGGGCATAGGACTCCAGCAGCAGGCGATAGATCTCATCAATGGTTTTCACCCGTTTCCTCCTCTCACCGGACTTCCAGGGTCACCGACAGCGTCTCCCCCTGCCAGGTCATCTCTGCGGTCAGCTCTGTCCGCCCCTCCGCCTGGCGCAGGGTCACCGTCTCCACCGTCAGTCCTGTTTCTGCCGCAAGGGCCTCCGCCACGTACTGCTCTGCGGCGGACTGCCGCCCAGCGGCGCCGACCCGGCCCAGCTGCCACAGGCGGCTGCCCAGGTCCTGCAAAAAGGGGAACTGTCCCCGCCGGGCCATCAGCCGGTACAGCACCCGCTCCAGCAGGGCTTCCCGGCCCTCCGCCCGGCGCAGTCCTCCCGCGCCGTCCGGCACATAGTCTCCGTTCCGGATCGCCAGCATAACAGTCTCCTCCTCTCAGCAATAGCAGGGCCGGTAGACCTCACCGTTGATCAGCAGCAGACCCCGGATGTCCACGATCCCGCCCTGGCGCAGATATACGCTTCCGCCGCCGGGGCCGAAGAGATACACCTCACCAGGCTGCATCCCCTCCGGGATCTGTCTCTGCCGGGCCCCGGCCACACACTGCTCCTCGCCGCCGGGGCCACCCTTGATTACCAGCACCGTCTCGCCGCTCTCCGGCAGCCACGCGTATCCGCCGGGGCCGTACACCGGCAGGGCCCGGACCTCTCCCCTGGTCACCACGCCCGCGCTGCCGCCGGCAATGGTGGTCATCCCCAGGTCGGCGTCGGCGGTGGGGATCTCCGGCCTCATCTGTTTGGAAAGCCACATTCACATCCGCTCCTTCAGTGTTAAGGTCATGGTTTCGCCGTCGGCGGAGGCGCGGTTCTCCGCCTCCGCCACCCGGTACTCCCCTGCAAGACCCAGGCGGCTGAGCTCCAGCCGCACCACGTCTCCCGGAAAGGCCTGAAAGGCCCCCGGCAGGCAGATCTCGGCCGACCACTCCTCCTCCCGGGACCGGGCGATCTGATACTCCCCGGTGTAGCGCATGGCGGCCCAGGTGCTCTGTCCCGGCGTGTACACCACCCGGCGGCACTGTCCGCCCCGGTCCGCCATGTCCTGGTTGCGGACGCTGTACGACGCGTTCCGGGTCTTATCGATGACCAGCACCTCCGTCAGCACGCCGTAGTGGTCCTCCCGCACCGAGCAGGAGAGCACCGGGCTGTCCCCGCCGATCACCAGCCGCCGCCCCGAGTTCTGCTCCGGCACCGCCAGCAGCTTGCCGTCCTGCCGGAACCGGGGCGCAAAGCCCCCGTAGGTCCGGCAGAAGTCCTCCAGCACCTTCCACTGGCTGGTGCCCGCCGCCGCGGTGAACACCGAGTCGGCGGACACGTCCGCGATCTCCGCCGCGGAGATGCCGTAGGGCGTCACGTGGCACCGCACGATCTCCGCCAGGGTGGCGGCCTGGTAGGTGACGGGCCGGGTCTCGTTGTCCAGCAGCCGGGCGGCGTAGCCCCGGCCGGTGATCGTGGCCGTGAGTCCGCTCCCGGAGAGGTCCACCGTATACTCGTCCACGATGGCCCGCAGCAATATCGTCTCGCCGTCCATGGCCAGAAAGCCCGCTGCCAGGTGCAGGATCTCCGCCATGTCCGCCCGGTAGGGAAAGGTCACCGAATAGCTGTCGCAGGGCACCGACCCCGTGTAGGTCACCTGCCACTGCGTCAGAGGCGGCAGGTCAAAGGTCCTGTGGTCACAGGTGATGATCCGTCCTGTCATGGCAGCGTCACCCTGTCCCCGGGATAGATCAGGTTAGGGTTCTTGATCTGGGGATTGGCGGCGATCAGATCTGTCAGCGCCACGCCGTACCGCCCGGCGATCCCCCACAGGGTATCTCCTTTCTTCACGGTATAGACGGCGCGCTCGCCGCCGCTGCCGGAGGCAGAGGAGCCGGACGCCGCCGTCTGTTCCCCGGTCACTTCGGTCAGCCCGGCGCCGGCCACCTGATCCTCCCAGAACTCAAAGGTATAGCGCACATAGTCCGGCAACGGCTCTTCCGCCAGCTGCAGTGACACGAAATAGGCGCTGGCCGCCGGCCAAACTGGATGCACCAGCAGTCCCGGCCCCGTCTCGTCAAACACCGCCTCCAGCTTCTGAAATTCCTCATAGGCCCCCGTTCCGGCAAAGACCCCTTCTCCCCGCAGCACCCGGCAGGTATCCCCCAGGTCCTGGAGGCAGTATCCGCCGAAGGGCACCTTGTGGAGCGCCACGCTCCTGCGCCGTTCCACGGTGTAGGTCTCCGGGTTGTAGGGCCAGGTATACTCCTTGTAGCGCATGGGCTCCAGTCGCATGATCCCTGTTCCTCCTCTCAGTACAGGCGAAAGCCCCCGTCATAGCGTCGGGCGTCCCGCTGGAATGCCAGGGACAGTGCCGCCGGATCGGCGCTTCTCCCGCTCTCCGGCCGCCGCACCTCCGTCACCAGACGGATCTCCCCCGCCTCCGGCGGAATCTCACCGGCGGTCCGGGCCGGTGCCTCCCATGCCGCCGCAGAGCTCCGCCGGACAGCGCCGGCATCCCTTTCCGCTGCTGTGCCGGCCCATTCTCCGGCAGATGGGTCCGCCAGCGCCGTCCACAGCGTCGCAGCCTCCGGCAGGGCGCTCTCCCAAGGCAGTTCTCCGTCAGCGCCGCCAGACCGCCCCTGCCGGAGCCGCCGCACCGGAGCGGTCTCTGGGAGCAATTTCTCTCCGGCATCGCTCCGCACCTCCCACTCCTCCGCCAGGAGCTCTGTCCGCTGCCCCGTCAGCAAAATCACCAGCAGCGCCTGCTGGCGCAGCAGCTCCTCCCGGATGTAATCCACGGTCTCACCCCTCTCTCAGGGCCCGGAACCGCTCCGGGTCAAAGGCCGGGTTCTCCGTCTCCGGTACCCGGGCGGGCTCCTCCCCCATGAGCCGCCGCAGCAGCGCCTCCATCTGCCGCCCGGTCAGGGACGCCAGCACCTGCTCCGCGCTTGCAAAGGCCCGCTCCTCACCCCGCCAGCAGCACTCCGCCAGCACCTGCGCGTTGCACAGGAGACACCGTTCCAGCGGCTCTTCCGTCCGCTCCCGGGTGTCCCGCCAGATGGCCAGCAGCCGCGCCGCCGGCATGGGCCGCAGGCGGTCGATCTCCTCCGGCCGCGTCATGCGCCGGTCTCGATGCGCTTGGCGGCCACCACCGTCACCCGCTCGGCCACCATGGCGTTGAGCTGGCCCTCCTCCTGGATGGCACTCCACTGGCATCCGCTGTAAATGATCTTCCGGTCCGGCTTGCAGATCACCAGGGAGAAGTCCTGGAGATCGTAGAAATTGATGCCGTCGGACACGGCCTCCTCGGTGGCGTACAGCCGGGTCAGCTCCAGGGTGTACTTGCGCTGGCCCTCGATGGTGGCCACCGGCTCACTCTCGCCGAAGGCCTCCACGCTCTGGCTGGACTTGCTGGCCTTGGCGGTGTAGCTCTGCACCACCGCGATCTTCCGCCCGTCCAGCTCCAGATAGATGTCCGAACTGGTGGGGAATCCCTTTGTATCCATGCTCCGCTCCTTTCTCTTCGGGCCGGGCCGGAGGTCATCCGGCCCGGCCCCCGGTCCGTCAGATGGTGATGTGGACCGTCAGGTAGATCTGATTGAGGCCGTGGGCCACCGCAAAGGTGAACTCCACCAGACACACGGACGGATCGTCCGCGGAGGCGCTGACCGTCACCTCACCGTAGCTGTCGATGATCTCCGCCGCCAGCTTCTTCTCCAGCTCCACCACGGTCTGGGACCGGATGGCGCTGCGGGTCTGGGCAGTGTTCTTGGTGCGGGAGAACTTGCTGCGCAGGCTCTGCCGTACCGCCGGGATCACATCGTCCACGATCAGAATGGTGGTCAGCTCCCGCCAGGTGGTGTCCGCCGCGCCGCCGGTGGTGGTGCGGGTGGTGATACCCCGCACCGGGGACACGACTCCCGCCACGCACTCCAGAGGCGTCACACCGCCCCGGACCAGCAGGTCGATGTCATTGTCGCTGTAATCCTCGCAGACCCCGCCGAGGCCCGCGATCTCCGCCCCGTTCAGCGGCACCGCCGGGTCCCGCCCACAGGCCACCACACCGGCCAGGGCCCCGGCGGAAAACACGCCCGGCAGCTGCTCACCGGTGCTGCTGAGGGCATCGGGCCCCACCAGCACCATCCGCTCGCTGTTGAGGGCCGCGGCCCGCTCCACCAGTTCCGCAGCCGTGTCGCCGTTGCCGCCCACCAGGGCGATCCGTTCCCGGCGTGTGGAGGACGCCTCCTCCACCGCAGTCCGCAGGGCCTGCTGCACCTCCAGCTCGGCGCTGTCGCATACCAGGATCTGGGCCTCCTCCCGGCCCAGCGCCTGGAAGGCCGCCTCGTAGTCCGCCGTGCCTGCGGCGTCGTCCACCCGGACCGCCAGCACCGTAGCCGCACCGTTGGCAAACAGCAGCCGCAGCAGGGTACTCATGCCGGGGCTCTGCGCCGCGTCCTCACCAAAGACCGCCACACCGGCGGTGTAGCCGGTGACGGTCACGACCTTGCCCACGTCGCCCCTGACAGCTCTGGCCGCCACGCCCACGGTCCGCACGGCTCTTCCTCCGCTGACCACAGCGGAGGCGTCATAGCTGGAATACACTCCCGGCCGCTCATGAATGATCTCGCTCAAGTGGTCAAAACCCCTTTCAAAACAAAGTCCAGGAAGGTCTGGCCCTCCTCTTCCGCCCGGGCCGTGAACAGCGCCCTGCACCGCAGGCGTCCCCGCCGCAGGAACAGCTCTGTCTCCCGCTCCCACTGCAAAGCCTCCCAGCTCAGCTCCTCCGGCCGCACGCCGGCGGGAAGGCCGCCCAGCAGCACGTCTGCCGCCGCCTCACAGCCGCTCTGGCAGTCCGCAGCCCGGCCTGCCCGGATCTCCACGGTGATCTCCGCCTCCAGCTGTTTGCCGTAGACCTCGCTGGCTGATCCGTCCTCGTTTCTCACCTGGCCCAGGTAATTGCAAAAGCCCAGCGCCGCTCCCTGGGCGGTGCCCACATCCACGGCGGCCACCGCCGCCTCGTACCGCCGGGCCTCCTCTGCCGGAAACGCCGCAAAAGCCGGCAGTCCCGCCGCCGTCAGGGCGCCGATCACCGCGTCCCGCACCTGTGTCAGCTCTCTCATACCGCCGCCTCCCGTTCCTTCTCCAGCGCCGCCCAGTAGTGGGACAGCGCCTCGCCGATGTAATAGGGCCGGCAGCTGCGCACCCGGAAAGCCATCTCCTTCCATGTCAAAACGTCCCCGATCTCCAGGGCCGTCTGTCCCAGGTACAGCCACTGCCGTCCGTCGATCCAGCCCAGGGCCGTGGCGGTGTCCGGCGCCCGCTCTCCCCGCTCTGTCACCGGCTGCAAAAAGGCCCGGATCACGGTCTCCGTTTCTCCTCGGCGCAGAGTGATTGGCTGACCGTACCGGTCCAGCACCTGCCGCACCCAGTCCGTCATCATCCCCGCACCCTCCTGAATACCATATCCGCCGGCACGGCGTAAGGCGCCATCAGCCGCTCCGCCGTCTGCCGCAGGGCCTCCGCCAAAGCGGCGCCGTCGGCGCCGTTCCGGCTCTCCACCGAGACATCCCCAGCCTTGAAGGACGCCACGGCGCTGCCGCTCCGCCCGGCCGCCAGATCCGCCGCGGCGGTGAAAGCCGCCGCGCAGGAAAAGGCGGTGCCGCAGTCTTCCGGGTTCCTGTCCTCCGGCAGCCGCCGCTGCCATGCCGCCTCCGCCGCCTGGCAAAGGGCGTCCAGCAGAGCCGTCTCCGCCTCGCCGGCGCCGGATATGGTCCGGGCCAGCTCCAGGATCGTCTCATGCACGTCTCATCGCCGCCTTTCTCGTCTCTCCGGCGGGGCCCTGCGGCCCCGCCATTTCCCGTTTCTCCCCTCAGACCGTCAGTACCTTGCTGGCGCCGTCAAAGAGCTTTGCAAAGCCGGAGATGGAGGTAATGGCCGCCCGCTCCAGCTGACGGTCGATGAGCTTGTCGTACTCCACCGTCACCTCGCTGCCGCAGATCTGCTCCAGGGCGTAGTTCTTGTCCAGGCCGATCAGGGTCCCGGCGGGGCAGGCGGTGGTCCGCAGGAGCTTGGCGCCCAGAGGCGTGGTCAGCGTACCGGTGCCCTGGAAGTTCAGCCCCGTCAGGGGGTTCTGGAACTCGCTCAGCTTCAGCATGGCCAGCATCACATCCCCGGACACCAGCATGGTATTCATGGTGTAGGGGTCGAACTGGCTCCAGAAGTCCAGCAGGCCCTCGTAGCTCAGGGAACCGGAGCTGCCGGAGATGGTGCCATCCCCCACTTCAAAAACCGGAGCCGCGTTGTCATTGCCGTCGCCCTTCATAATGACGTCCACAGCGTCCTGAACGTGCATCCGTCCGATGTAAGCGCCGATCTGGCGCAGGGTCACGGAGAACAGGTCCAGCCGCTGGAACCGGATGGCCTCATAGGAGGCCACCAGCATACGGCCCCGCTTGTGCAGGCGCACCAGATTCTCCTGGGTGCGGACGCTGGTCTCCGGGATCTGGGCGCCCTCTTCCACCCGCTTGAGCTCCTTCTCGCTCTCCGTGGGCACGGAGGCGATGGAGCGGTAGTCCATGCCGTCAAAGCGGGTTACGGTGGCGGTGATAGCGGGCAGGATGCTCTCCTCCTCCAGGCCCTGGCGCACCACCCGGGACACGAACTCCGGGAACAGCACGGAGGAATCCGTGGTGTGGAAAAACTTCTCCACGCAGTCGGACCCGGCGCCCTTCACCCGGATGTCGAAGCGCTTGAGCTGGCGCTGGAAGGCGTCCAGGCCCTCCAGGGCCGTGCCCCGGTACTGCTCGCTGGGATCCAGCTCCTCCAGGGTCTGAGAGAAGGTGCGGCCGCTGCGGCCGTACATGCCCTTCTCCAGGCGGATGTTCTCATAGTGATAAGCCATGTTTCCCTCTCCTCCTTACAGTGCGAACGTCACAGTCTTGGCGGACGTGTCCACATCCACCACCAAAAATTCCCTGCCGGTCTCAGACGGCTTCACGCCGCCGGTGCCGTCTGCGGCCAACCCGGTCCAGCCCAAAGCCGGCGCTTCCCCGGTATATCCGGCGGTGACCATGCCGCCCAGAGCCACGGAGCAGGCGTCGCCGCCCCGGCTCACCGACAGCACCATGCCGCAGAAGTCGTCCCCGTCTCCGCAGGCGGCCACGGCGCCGCTTCCGCTGATCTTCACCAATTCGCCCTCCGCCGCTTCCGTGCAGGCGAAGGTAGCGGCCCACTGGCCGATTCCCTCATAAGAAAGTTTCATCTGCAACCTCTCCTTTTCATTTCCTTGTCACACCAGAAATACCGTCTCGTCCTCGTCCGCCGCCGCGGCCGTGTCCCGCAGCTGTGGCCGGGGCGGAAACCGTCTGGCCGCCTGCCGCTCATAGGCGCTCTTGAGCGCCAGCAGCTCCGGCTCCTCCAGCTTCTCCGCCACGCCGGCCCACACCTCGCCGGGCACAGTCTCGTCGGTCAGCATGGCAAGGCGGGCCACCTCCCGGCGCAGCTCCTTCATGTACCGGCGCCCCAGGGCCGCCTCCCGCTCCAGCTGCACCCGCTCCCGGTCGGGAGCGCCGTACCGCTTCAGCACGCCCGCGTCCCGCTGGGCGGGCACCGCCACGAAGGACCACTCGTAGGCGTCGGTGGGCTCCCGCAGCTCCGTGAAGCACAGCCTTCCGTCGTAGACCTCCCCCTTCACATGGTGGCAGGTCCCGGCGGGCGCTCCGCAGACGGAGCACACGCTCTGCGCCACGCTGCACCCCACGCTGACCTCCTTCGTGATGCCGCCCTCGATCTGGGCGATCAGCTGCGCGTTGGCTTCAGTCCGCAGCAGATACGCCCAACCCTTGAGGTAGCAATAGCCGTCCCCGGCGGCGGTGATCCGCCCCGGCTCCGCCACCACCTCAGTCCGGTAGATGCGGGCCGTCTGCCCCCTGGCGGACCACTGGTGATCAAAGATACCGCTCTTGCCCAGGAACAGCTCCCCCAGCCGCTTCAGGCCCGCGGTCTCGAACCGTTCGTAATCCCGGTCCACCTCGTTGTCGCACAGCCGCACCGCAAAGGCGTAGACCTGCTCCGCCTCCAGGGGCGTCTTGGCGTATTGATTGATGTACGCCAGTTCCTCCGCGGCCGGGGTCCCGGCCGCCCGCTCGCTCCGCTCCTTCTGGATCTCCACGCTCACTCCCCGCTTCCCTCCTGAATTTCCGCGTCCCCGCCGGGGATCGCTTTCTGCGCCGCGGCCTCCGCCGCATCGTTTTCCAGTTCCAGCTTCCGGGCCTGCTGGCGGTAGAGGGCCGCCCGGGCCTCCTCCACCTGATCCTGGAGATTGATGTCGTCCCAGACCACCCGGAAGCCGCAGCCATAGCCGTGCATCCGCAGCCACAGCCGGCAGATCCGCTCCACCGTGGGGGTCAGCGTCCGCCGGATGGCGGTGATCTCCGTGGTCAGCAGGTCCGCCTGCTGGGAGCTCATCCGCTCCGTGGAGCTCCAGCTGAGTCCCAGCATGAAAGGCGGGATGGCCGTCTTGGCCACCACCTGCTCCAGGATCTGCCGCACCGGTACCTCGCTGTCCAGAATAGGCCCGTCGGCGCCGATGACCTTGATCTCCACGTCGCCAATCGCCACAAAGTCCCGGACGCTGCCGCTGCGGGTCTCCTGCATGGCCCGGGACCACTCCCCGGCCAGCTGGCGGCTCCGCTCCGCCGCCTGTCCGCCCTCGCCGCTCCGGCAGGTCACGGCGTAGCGCACGTTGCCGCACCGCTCCCAGTTGACCCCGATGGTGTGATAGATCTTCATGAGGATGTCCGTCAAAAAGGGCAGCGACCGCAGCAGCGACACGCCGTATGGGCTGTCCCCCTCCGGATTGAAGGGGGTGAACAGCAGCAGGTCCTGACAGGGCAGCGGCCCCATCTTTCCCTGCTCGTCGGGTCCGCAGATGGTAAAGTCCAGGGGATTGTCCCCCTCCCGGATCTCGATGCTCTCCACCCGGCCGCACAGCACCGCCGCGATGTCCCGGTTCCCCGCCGCCGGCAGGATCTCCCCCACGGCCCGGCCGCAGGTCAGCAGAGAGTCGGCATACCCGTCGAGAAATGCGTTGATGCCGAACTGTCCCCGCCCCACCGGCACGGTACGCAGGAACTCCCCCAGTTCCCGCTCCGCCGACGGGTCGCCGCAAACGGCGGTGACACCGCCTGTCATGCGGATCAGCTTGTAAATGGCGGCGTCCACCACCGGCACCGCTTCCCGGACCGCCCGGTACAGCCGGATCTCCCCGGAGCGCAGGGCCGCATAGCTGCCCAGCTCCCCGAAGGGATGGCGTCCGGTCTCCCGCAGCTGCACCGCCGCGGCCGCCGGCTCCTTGCGCGTTTGAAACCACTTCAACCTTCCGATCCCTCCCATGCCCGTCTCTGCGGGCCGTTTTCTCACAGGGCCCGCCGCTCCACGCAGGTGGCCGCGAATCCGCCCTGTTCCTCCGCCGCCACGTCCATGGCGAAATACCGCATCTCGTCCATGGCGTGGTCGTGCTCCTTCCGGGGCGCGTCCCGCGTCCCCCGGTCCTCCCAGCAGTACAGCTCCATCTCCCGCAGCAGGTCGGCGCAGCCCTCGCAGATCACCAGCCGTCCCGCCTTCAGCAGGTCCGCCGTCACCCGGATGCCGTCTGCGACGTCGTTCCGGGCCTTGACCACGGGAAATCCGGCCCGCTGCAGCGCCAGGATGAAGCTGGCCGCCGAGGGGTCCGCGATGACCCGCTGGATCACCCGGTCCCCCGCCAGGCGCCGCAGGTCCTCCACGTACTCCCCGTCGGTTTTCTGCCGTCCGGTCCTCCGGGAGTCGTAGTAGTACTCCGCCGTCCGATACCAAACGCCGTTCCTTCTGCCCCACAGGCCGAAGGAGGCGGGATTGGACGTACCGTAGTCCACGGACACCCGCCACGCCTCAAAGGGCCCCTCCGGCGCGGGAGGGCAGCGGCTGCGGTCGAAGAAGTCGTACACCAGCCCCTGGGCGGCGGTCCACTCCCCCAGCACGAACCGCCGGTAAAACACCCCGGAGTAGGCCCGCCGGTAGCGGGCCCGGATCCGGGGCGTCAGCGCCGGGTTGTCCTCCATGGTAAAGTGAAGGTACAGCGCCCGCCGCTGCTCCGCCTTCAGGATCCACTCCCGGTAAAACCAGTGCTGAGGCCCCTCAGGGTTGCAGTTGAACCACAGGCGGCTGCCCGGTACGCTGCACCGGGCACAGGCCTGCTCCACGAAGCTCCGCGGCATCAGGGCCGCCTCATCCAGCAGCACCCCCGCCAGGGTGCTGCCCTGGATCAGGGCGGCACTGGACTCGTCCCGTCCGCCGAAGATCAGGAAGCGGTTCTCCCGCCCCCCGGTCCGGACGATCAGCAGGTTCTCCGACCGCACCTCCCGCACCGTCATCCCCAGCCGTCTCAGGTACGGCACCAGATCCTGCAGCAGATTCCGCCGCAGGGAGGAGATGGTCTTGCCGCACAGGCCGAACTGCCGCCCGTCAAAGCAGCTCTGGGCCCACAGGAAGAAGGACAGCCCCATGGAAAAGGTCTTTCCGCTGCGGACGGCGCCGTCACAGATGATAGCTTCCCACCGCTGCCGCCGCCACCAGGTCAGAACCTTCTTCTGCTTGGGGGAAAACCGCGTGATCTCAGCCGTCCTCCCACCCCCCGTCCTCGGCGGCCTCCGCCAGGGCCCGACACAGCTCCTCAGCCCCATCCGCGCCGCCGTCCAGCAGGCCCCAGAGGGTCTCCAGAGCCCGCACCCGGTCCACCATCTTGACCTCCACACCGCCCTTGTCTGTCACCCGGAATTCCGCCACAGCGGACAGGTCCAGCCCCTCCGGGTCCGTCCCTCCCTGCCCCAGCGCCAGGCGCACCGCGTCGTTGGCCCGGCCGAAGGCCAGCTGGGCCAGCCTTCGCAGCACGTCCTCCCGCCGGACCTGAGCTGCGGCACCGGAGCGCATGATCTCCAGCCGGCTGCGGACTGTCTCCTGCTCCAGCAGAGCGAATCCGTCCTTTCGCCCCGCCTCCGCGGCGGCCCGCTCCGGATCCATGGTCCTGAGATACGCACGGCAAAACCGTGCCTCGCTCTCCCGCCTCTCCATGCCGTTCCTCCTCTCCTCCGTCTCACATCCAGGGCCGCACAAGCCAAAAAGTTGCACGCCGGCGTGCAACTCTTTTTGATTTTTGCGCAAAAAAAGTCCCGCGGGAATCTCCCGCGGGACTTCTGCGTGTCTGATCTCATTTTTAAGCGGCCGCTCTGCCGGTGCTCTTTTCCAGCAGGGCAGCGGCGGCATCGGCGTTGCTGACGCTGTAAAACACCAGGCCCATGGCGCCGCCCTGGCCCGTGCTCTGCATATCGATCTTGGGATGGCAAGCCCGCCAGCGCAGCTGCTTGTGGATCTCCGGGAACAGGCATCCGCCCAGCACCAGGCACTGTCCGGCAGCCATGTCGGTCACCAGCTTGAACTCGTCGATCTCATCCAGTTCCATGTAATAGATGCTTTTGTCACGGGACATCAGGATCGCCCGCTGATTGGTGATCCAGTAACGCTGCTGCCGCAGGCTCCACCGCTCGATCACGGGGGACACCAGGATCAGCGCCACCACCAGCGCCAGCAGGCCGATGAAGCCCATGCTGACCGCTTCCCGGTTATTGTTCAGATAGGGGATCAGGATACCACCGGCAATCGCCACCGTCAGGATCCATTTAAGCAGGATGGAGCGCGTATTGGCGCTGTCCAGCAGGGGGAATTCCACCGGCACGCCCTGCCAGCACACCTCTTCCTGTTCCCGCAGACAATCCTTCAAAGCCTTTTCCATTTCTTCCACTCCCTTTTTTTGGTTGGGTTTGCGCTTTTTGCTTTACTTGGTATTATACCGGATCTCCCCGTTCAACCGCCGCGAAAATCCTCCGCCCCTTTGTTAGGTCTTTGTCAAAACGGCTGAGGGCTGTGCTTGCTTTTTGTTAAGTTTTTTAGCGGAAATTTAACTCATTTTCTGATATGATAGAAGCCGTAGAAGCAGCCCGCCTCTGCCGGTGCTGCGGACAAGGAGGCATCCCCTTGAAATCCAATAAATCCCTTTCCGCGCGGCTGTTCCCCTTTTCCTGGCGGGACCTGGTGATCTCCGCCGGCATCTTGCTGTGCGCCCTGGAACTGTGCATCCTGCTGCAGATGGGCGACACCAGCGATGGCTTCGCCTCTCCCATTTTCGTTCTGGCGGTGCTGCTGGTCTCTCGTCTGACCTCCGGCTATCTCTATGGACTCATCACCTCAGTGACAGGCGTCATCTGCGTGAACTACGTGTTCACCTCGCCTTACTGGGCTTTCAACTTCACACTCTCCGGTTATCCCCTCACCTTTTTGACCTTTCTGGCAGTGTCGGTCATCACCAGCACCCTGACCACTCAAATCAAGCAGCAGGAGCGGCTGCGGGCCGAGGGGGAAAAGGAGAAGATGCGGGCCAATCTGCTGCGCTCAGTCTCCCACGATATCCGCACCCCTCTGACCTCCATCGTGGGGGCCACCTCTACTCTGCTGGAAAATCCGGGTCTGTCCGCGGAGGAGCAGCAGACGCTGCTGAAGGATGCCAGGGACGATGCCCAGTGGCTGATCCGGGTGGTAGAAAATCTGCTGTCCATTACCCGCATGGGAGATACTCAGGCCCATATCACCAAGCAGCCGGAAGCAGCGGAAGAAGTTCTGGGGGAAGCGGTGCGGAAATTCCGCAAACGGTTCCCGGGAATCACAGTGGAGGTCCGGGCACCGGAGGAACTGCTGCTGGTGCCTATGGACCCCATTCTGGTGGAGCAGGTACTCTCCAACCTGCTGGAAAACGCAGCGCTTCATGGGATCCACACCACACACATCACCCTGTCCGTGCGGCTGGACGGCGACCACGCTCGTTTTTCCGTCCGGGACAACGGCGGCGGTATCCCCGCGAAAGTTCTGCCCACTCTGTTCGACGGCGGTCTCAAGCACAGCGAGACCAGCGCCGGCGACGGCAAACGAAATATGGGCCTGGGGCTTTCCGTGTGCCTGGCGATCGTCCGGGCCCACGGCGGCACCATGGAGGCCAACAATCTGTCTGAGGGCGCGGAATTCTCTTTCCGTCTGCCCCTTGCCTGAGGAGGAACCTGACTTATGAACATCCGGGAAAAAATTCTGGTGATTGAAGATGAAAAGAGCATTTCTCATTTCATCTCCACTGTACTCAATTCCAACGGCTACGAGGCCATGCAGGCCCGCACCGGCGCAGAGGCCCTGTCCATGATCTCTTCCCACTGCCCGGACCTGATCATTCTGGATCTGGGCCTTCCTGATATGGACGGCCTGGACATCCTGCGCCAGCTGCGCTCCTGGTCCAGCCTTCCGGTGGTGGTCGTCTCCGCCCGCTCCCACGAGCGGGATAAAGTAGATGCCCTGGACCTGGGCGCCGACGACTATCTCACCAAGCCCTTCGGCACCGACGAGCTGCTGGCCCGGGTCCGCACCGCCATCCGCCACACCCGCACCGCCTCCGGCAACGATGAGATTGCCCGCAACGGTACCTACTCTGTGGGGGAGCTGGTCATTGACTACAACAAGCATCAGGTCCTGGTTCGGGGGGAGAACGTCCATCTGACTCTCAGCGAGTTCCGGATCGTGGCGCTTCTTGGCAAATATGCCGGCAAGGTCCTGACCTACGACTTCATCATCAAGGAGTTGTGGGGCCCCCGGGCCAGCGGTGACAACCAGATCCTCCGGGTCAATATGGCCAATATCCGCCGCAAGATTGAAAAAAACCCCGCCGAGCCGGAGTATCTGTTTACAGAAGTGGGCGTGGGCTACCGCATGGCCGAGGGAGAATGACGCTCTCCATGCTCCCGATTTTATTCCGCCGCCGCGCTTTTTGCGTGGCGGCGGCTTTTTGTCTTATTAACAATTTCTTAACGCAATCGATTAAATTTCTTATGCTATCTAAATTAAATTGCCCATTCCTTAACGGCTACTCCTCAAAAAATCTGCTATCGTATATGCTGTGATAGGAGGGCGAAACGAGACGTCCTTCGAGGCACAATGCGAAAAAGGAGTGTGTGTTTATGGCAACATTTATCCTGGGCCTCGTGATTTTGTTCGTAGGCGCCGCCATCTACGGCAAGTTCTGCGAAAAAGTCTTTGGCCCCGACGACCGTGAGACTCCTGCTTATTCCAAGCAGGACGGCGTGGACTACGTTCCCATGAGAGGCTGGAAGAACAGCCTGATCAACCTGCTGAACATCGCCGGCACCGGCCCCATCTTCGGACCCATTCAGGGCATCCTCTTCGGGCCCATCGCCTTCATCACCATCCCCATCGGCAACGTCATCGGCGGTGCTATGCACGACTATTTCTCCGGCATGATCTGCCTGCGTGACGGCGGCAGCCAGATGTCCTCCATGATCCGCAAGTATTCCAACAAGGGTGTTTACCGCGTGTACAACGTGTTCGTCTGCCTGCTTCTGCTGCTGGTGGGCGCCGTGTTCATCTACACCCCCGGCGACATCGCCGCCACCGGTATCTTCAACTTCAGCGGCCTGGCCAATGATCCCACCACCTGGATCATCTACGGTGCTATCTTTGTCTATTACCTGATCGCCACCGTGTTCCCCATCGACGCCATCATCGGCCGCATCTATCCCATCTTCGGCGCCATCCTGATGTTCTCCGCCCTGGGCGTGTTCATTGGTCTGTTCGCTCACGGCTATCCTCTGCTGAACATCTGGGACGACTGGCAGGGCGTCGCTTTCAGCGCCTTCCAGACCACCGCTGACGGCGGCACCGCCCCCTTCAGCTATGGTGAGTACTTCGCCACCGGCCACTTCCTGCCCGTGTTCTTCGTGACCGTGGCCTGCGGCATCCTCTCCGGCTTCCACTCCACTCAGACCGCCATCATCTCCCGTACGGTCAAGAGCGAGAAGCAGGGCCGCATGACCTTCTACAACATGATGATCCTGGAAGGCTTCATCGCCATGGTTTGGGCCGCTGCCGCCATGGGCATCTACAACCTGGGCATCCAGGCTGCCAACGCCGGCGCCACCGGCACCGTTATCGCGGTCTGCAAGGATATTCTGGGCAACGTGGGCGGCGTCATCGCCCTGATCGGCATTGTGGTTCTGCCCATCACCTCCGGCGACACCGCTCTGCGCGGCCTGCGCCTGACCGTGGCCGAAACCCTGCACATCGACCAGAGCAGCAACAGCAAGCGCCTGGGCCTGTCCGCCATCATCTTCGCCCTGGTGGCCGTGATCCTGGTGTTCGCCAAGACCAATGCCGAGGGCTTCAACATCCTGTGGCGTTACTTCGCCTGGTCCAACCAGACCCTGTCTCTGTTCGCCTTCCTGGCCATCTCCATCTGGATGTTCGAGAACAAGAAGGGCAACTTCGTGTGGGTGCCTTTGATCCCCGGCGCCTGGTACACCTTCATCACCGTTACTTACATTGCCAACGCCAAGATCGGCTTCAACATCCCCTGGACCGCCGCCTATGTGATCGGCGTGGTCGCCGCTGTGGCGTATGTGGCTGTTATCATCTGGTACGGCAAGAAGCGCGCCAGCGTCCTGGCAAAATAAGATTCTTCATCTCCCCTTTTCCAGCTCTCCGCATTCTCGTTTGCGGGAGCATGCCGCAAAAAGCCCCGCCGCACTTGGCTTAACAGTGATAAGGAACTAAATCACTTATCAACTGTTAGCTGACGGTTTTCGGGTGCATACGAAACTCCCGTCTGATTCCTAACAGGAATTGGGCGGGAGTTTTTCTTGTTGACAGAGTTTATATTGGAGGATAGCATTATGAAAACATTACTTTCCTGTGAATTTAACATGGATACCGGTTGCGTTGAACTAAGATATTCTGACGGCAGCATGATTTCCATCAACTGTACCGCCGTTGAGGATGAGGTGGCGAATAGTCGTTTCCAGCGGTCTGAACTGGACTGGCTCATCTATAACGATCCACTGTCTTATGCAGATTTGATTTTGAATGGCGATCCAGAAGAATACCTGCGAACCGTAACGCAGACTCCGCAGTTAGATCTCGATTGATAAGCAAAGCCGCCAGAGTCGAATCCAAGAGATACTGCTTCTGGCGGCTTTTTTACATAGAGAATTCGTAGATTTTTATGGATGTGGTTGGTTGCTTGCCATCATGTAGAATAAAATATGTTATACTAAGCCGAAATATTTTTCAAAAAAGTCTTTTAGCTTATTAATGACAGTCTGTTTTTTCAAAGCTCTATTTGAACCACCTGAAAACCTTGAAATTGGCGGCAATATTTTATCAAGATCTGTTCCTGTGGTTTTTATCCCACCATCTCTGAATGAGTTTTCTATAAATTTTTGAGCTTCAGCGTGTTTTAGTTTTTCATCTTTGATGATTGTTTCTAAGTCCTGCTCTTTTTGCTTTTTAACAAAGTCTTTCCAATCCTTTTCAACATCTGTTTTTACTGTCATTTGGGCAACAAACCCCTCAATTAAAGCTTTTTTGCTGCGCAACTCAACACTTGCATCTATTGATTTATTAATATTAGCAAGAATCGTTTTATCCTCACAATTTGATTCGTGATATTTGGCAACAAGCATCAAAATATAATCTATATTGACCTCAACCTGCTTGATAAGTTCGATTTCAAAAACAATATCATCATTGATTCGTTCTTTTTCAATGTCGCTTTTTTTAGCATAATCTTGATATAAGTCAATATAAATGCTTTGATAATCCTGTAAATCTCTAACGGATACAGAACTGCCGCTTTCAAAATCATCAAAACACCTTAAAATATTTCTCAATTTCAAAATGCGACCAAACAGTTTGATAAATTCTTTTTCGTTATCCTCGCCGATGATTTGACTGCTTATCGGAAATTCGTTTACCAGTCTGGCTACAAGCTCGTTATAACCTTCAATATGTTTTCCGTGTTCATCTTCATAGCCATTCATATACTCATTGTAAGTTTTTAGAATAACCATACCTCTTGCGTTTTTATCCCCAAAAAGTGCTAAGGCATTATTAGTGGCTGTTTCAAGGTTCCTAAAACAAACAATGTTTCCAAATGTTTTAACTGAGTTTAAAATACGATTGGTACGGGAAAACGCTTGTATCAAACCATGATCCTTTAAATTCTTATCTACCCATAAGGTATTGAGAGTAGTAGCGTCAAATCCCGTTAGAAACATATTGACTACGATCAGCAAATCAATCTCACGATTTTTCATTCTCAATGATACATCTTTATAATAGTTGGGAAATTTATCGGCGGATGTATCATAGCTAACATTAAACAGCTTATTATAATCATCAATCGCACTGTCAAGAAAATCCCGTGAAGTCTGATCAAGACCGCTTGTGTCAAAATTCTCATCTTGCAAGATATCATCCGGATCTTCTTCGTTTGGATTAAAACTGAATATCGTAGCAATATTTAATTTGTGACCTGTTTCCTCCATTTGCTTTTTAAATTCATTGTAGTATGCAATTGCTGCCGGAATAGATGCGACTGCAAAAATCGAATTAAAACCATTTACTTTTGCAGTTGTTTTTTGCTCTGATACCGTATTATTCTTGGACTTCGCCATTTTTTCTACATTCGTAATCACTTTATGGTCATAATAGGAGCGACTTTGATTACGATAGGTTTTCTGCTCAAAATGTTCAAGAATGTATTGTGTAATCTCAGATACTCTTTTAGGATCAAGCAAAGCTTTTTCACGGTCAATTGCCTTTACTTGCTTGTCGTATAAAAGTTCAGGGTTTTTGATCGTGTTGATATAATCGATTCTAAAAGGCAGGACATTTCCATCGTGAATAGCATCTACAATGGTGTATGCGTGCAGTGGTCTTACTTTGTTTCCGTTTTCGTCCGGCTCACCTCCGAAAACTTGTGCTGTGGTACGCATATTCGGAGCATTGGAACTATTCGAGTTTATGGCGAAAATAGGGGTGCCCGTAAACCCGAAAATATGATAATTCTTAAAGTGCTTTGTAATCGACTTGTGCATATCTCCGAACTGAGAACGGTGGCATTCATCGAAAATCATAACAATGTGTTTTTTATAAACTTCATGTTCTTTGTTCTTGGATATGAATTTATCTAACTTTTGAATGGTTGTAATGATGATTCTTGCATTATCATCTTCCATTTGTTTTTGCAGAATTTTAGTAGAGGTGTTGCTGTTGGCAGCACCTTTTTCAAATCTGTCGTATTCTTTCATTGTCTGATAGTCAAGATCTTTTCTATCCACAACAAACAATACTTTATCAATGAAATTCAATCCTTGAGCAAGCTGTGCAGTTTTAAAACTGGTTAAAGTCTTACCGCTTCCGGTGGTATGCCAAATGTAACCGCCCGCCTCTTTTCTGCCGGTTTTTTTGAGATTGGTAGAAACGATAATGCGGTTTAAAATTTTTTCAGTTGCCGCAATTTGATAAGGACGCATTACCAATAACAAATCCTCTGAAGTAAATACACAGTAACGAGTCAAAATATTAAGCAGCGTATGTTTTGCAAAAAAAGTTTTTGTAAAGTCTACAAGGTCCGGGATGGTGCGGTTTTTCTCATCCGCCCAATAACTTGTAAATTCAAAGCTATTAGAAGTCTTTTTCTTTTTTGCTGCGTTTTTCTCTGCATTATCTTTGATATGCTGAAATCTTGTTGTGTTAGAATAATACTTTGTATGCGTACCATTGGAGATTACAAACAGCTGTACATACTGATACAATCCGCTGCCTGCCCAAAAGCTGTCACGCTGGTATCGATTGATTTGGTTAAACGCTTCTCGAATTGCGTTCCCTCGTTTTTTAAGTTCAATATGCACCAACGGCAATCCATTTACCAAAATTGTCACATCATAACGAGTATCATGCTTTCCGCCGTCTTCTTCATACTGGTTTATTATTTGCAAATGATTGTTATGGATGTTGGTCTTGTCTATCAGCTTGATATTTTTTACATAACCGTTATCAAGAGTGAGATTTTGCAGATAATCTTCCTGTATTTTGCGGGTTTTCTCTACAATTCCATCATTGCCGTTTGAAATAACGCTGTTGTAAAAGTCGTTCCACTCTTTATCAAAAAAGGTGTAGTTATTCAGTCTTTCAAGCTGAGCACGGAGATTGTCAATTAAGTCCTGTTCGCTTTTTATAGAAATGTATTCATAGCCCTGGCTGACAAGACGCTTGATAAAATCCTGTTCAAGTTCTGCTTCGCTTTGATAGTCAGTTCTTTTTCTTTTTTCGGGTGTATACTCTGCCACCACCGTACTTTCATTAGAACTTGCCACAATTTCAAAGCTATTCATTTTCCGTCGCCTCCCTCTTTTTGAAGGTTAAGAGTTTATCTCGGTAATATTCGTATTGTTTTTGTCTTGCTTCAATTTCGGCAGGTAATCCCTCGCTTATATCGTAGCAAAGCTTATTAAATTGATCAAGAATATCAACTATGCATTGTTGCTCTGCAAGTGATTTTTCCTTATCTCCTGGATATGGAATTGGAATTTCTAAGCCTAAAATTCTTGAAGAATTAAGGTCTCCCCGTGCACCCTCTTTTTTTGCAATCAAATCGTCATATTGATTACAAACACAATAAAACACATATTTATACAAAGCAACTTCTGGATTAATTTCTATTGCCAAACAGTGCTGATTTGTGGTTAATGGTATTTTATTTATAGCACATCGTCCCGCTGATGCACCCGAAATCGCAATAATTACGCAATTTACAGGTATCCACTTTGCTGATGTTTCTTGCACGGCTAATTCTGTGATAAAACAATCTGTCTTATTGATTTCATTAAAAACAACTTCTTGCGTTCTAAGCCACGGAATAGTCCCATTCTCGTAGTAATCTTTATTACTTTTTAAAGGAGTACCGCCAGAGCGACTTGATAGTGCTATTTGTTTTAATGACTTTTTATTGGTGTTTTTACTCAACAAATCATCTCTATAGTACTCATACTGCTGTTTTCTTGCAGTGAGTTCCGCAGTGAGTTCCGCAGTGAGTTCCGTAAATTTATCCAGTATACGAACGATTTCTTCTTGTACCGGTAAAGGCGGAAGAGGAATTTTAAACTTTGAATATTTTTCAATCCACTGACGAGTATGGTCTACAGGAGCGTATTGTATGTTTTTCATCACATGATATATATATCTAAAATCTGCATCATGAGACCTATCCCTTTTTAATCTTAACATCTTCATTGCAGAAGATTTAACCTTGAAATTAAAGTTTACCCAATGAAAAGAAGTAGTAAAATCATCAAAAATTATAACCGGATTATCTGTTGACGCCTCAAATATACCCGTACTCTCATTAGTATATCCCAAAATGAAAGATTGCCCCGCTGTCAATACAGGGGTTTTAAAATCGTCATCGTATTTAGTATCTTTTACAATATATTTTGTAGGTTGCTCATAATCCATCACTGTGTACAAAAAATCGCACTCTACACCTTCTGGGCAAAGTTCATTTATAAGTTGTTCTAATTTACCCATTTTCTTCACCTCCGGTGTTCCATCCTAAAGTACCCATTGCATCCATTAACTCTTGTTTGTTTCTTATATTATCTAAAACTCCAGTTACTAATCTATAAAAAGCATCAAACTTTATCAGAGCTTCATCTTCGCTATAATTGCCATGCACAACACCGCTTAATTCTCGAAATAATTTATATCCATCCGCAGAAAATTCAGAAGGAATTATATGACGCTTTTCATCAACTTCTTTTAAGTATCTTTCCGTTGTTTTATGCCGCTCCACACCATTTTTATCGATAAAGGTGTGAGCAATATTTTCTGCAGCTCCAATTTGACTGATAACAGATTCAAATACTGTCCTTAAATATACAATTGAACCTGCACCAAATCCTTCTCTTGCTGCTCTTTTTGCTTTTTCAAGGAAAATTGTAAAATCGCCATATGTTTCAGTATTGAATGAAACTGCTTCCGAAAATTTTTCACTTCTTTTTACAATACGCACATAGGGATATTGACTATGTATATTATCTTCTTCTCTGCACTCAAGCAAAAACCACATTTGCACAGAAGCCCCGCAACGAGGGCATTCAAGAACACAGTCAATGCTGACAGTCTTTTCGTTTACACCAATGCAGAACAAGTCTTCCCCGGAATAAAATGTTCGCTGATCGCCGCAATTATTACAATAATAATTTAATGCAACCTTACCGACTGCAATTTTTTTAGAATTTCCGGTTTTAAGCTTTCTGCTACCTAAAAAGCCTTCTATTTGTACATAATCTGTTGTTATCGGTTTGGACAGCACATCTGATAATCTCATATATTACGCCTCCTCAATTTCAGCTATAATCGCATCGATTTCGGCACGCAATGTATTTTCACGCTGAACGATTTGAGATATTTGCTCATTGAGGACAGCTATGTCGATAACTTCTCTTGTATCTTCGCTTTCTACATAAGTTGATACCGAAAGATTGTAATCTGCATTTTCAATATCTTCCTTTTTCACAAGAGCAGTAAAATGCTTTTCAGTCTTTCGGTTGATATAAGCGTTTAATATATTCTGAATATTATTAGGCTCGTTGCTTGATGTTCCATCCCCCAATTTATTGCTGTTGGTAGATTTGATAAATTCCTTTGAGGCATCAATAAACAAAGTTTGGTTGTCAACTTTTGATTTTTTAAGAACCATAATGCAAGTTGCAATACTTGTTCCGTAAAAGAGATTATCAGGCAACTGAATAACACATTCGATATAGTTGTTATCGATCAGATATTTTCTGATTTTCTGTTCTGCACCACCACGATACATAATACCGGGAAAGCAAACAATAGCCGCTGTTCCATCTGTAGCAAGCCAATGCAGACAATGCATAATAAAAGCAAAGTCCGCTTTTGATTTAGGAGCCAATACACCGGCAGGAGAAAACCGGGGATCGTTTATCAGTGTTCCGTTGTCAGACCCTTCCCATTTGATAGAGTAGGGTGGATTTGAAACGATGGCTTCAAACGGTTCTTCATCCCAATGTTTAGGATCAGTCAAAGTGTCGCCGTGTTCAATGCTGAATTTATCGTAACCTATGTCGTGCAGGAACATATTGATACGACAAAGATTATAAGTTGTAATGTTGATTTCCTGACCGAAAAATCCATTGCGAACATTGTCTTTACCGAGAATTTTTGCAAACTTCAAAAGTAACGAGCCGCTTCCCACAGCCGGGTCGTATACTTTGTTTACTTCTGTTTTCATTTTACCGTTATTATCAAGAAGTGAGATTTTTGTCAGAAGCTCAGATACCTCTTGTGGGGTGAAAAATTCGCCGCCGCTTTTGCCAGCATTAGAAGCATACATTCCCATTAGATACTCATAGGTGTCCCCAAAAGCATCGATTGAATTATCTTGATAATTACCAAGATTCATATCTCCGATAACGGTAATTAATTTTTTAAGCCTCTTGTTTCTCTTAATAACTGTTGGCCCAAGCTTATTGCTATTTACATCTATATCGTCAAACAAACCTTTAAAGTTTTCTTCGCTCGCACTACCAATAGCAGAGGCTTCAATATTTTTAAAGGTTGTTTGCAATATTTCATTTAAGTTCTCATCCAAATCGGCAACTTCTACTTCTTTACCATCTTTTTCTGCTTGATCCTTTGCATCTTTATCTGCTTTTTTGATTCTGTTTAATAAATTCTCGAACAATTCGCTGGGTAAAATAAAGAAGCCTTTTTCTTGTACCATATCATCTCTAATACTTAAAGCCTCTTCATCGCTGATTTTGGCATAATCAAAATCAGTATTTCCTGCATCCCATTCACCCTTGTTGAGATAAGTTGTAAGGTTTTCAGATATGTATCTATAAAATAGCATACCTAAAACATATTGCTTGAAATCCCAACCATCAACGCTGCCTCTAAGTTCATTAGCAAGTGCCCAAATTGTATTGTGAAGTTCTGCTCTCTCTTGTTCTCTTTTATTATCACTCATCTTTGTTTTCTCCGTTCTTTAATAATTTTTCGTAGTCTATATCATTTCTCAATTGTTTGCACAAATCTTTATTTTTTAGCTTTTGTGCAATATCAACGGGTACTTCATTTCGCTCTTGTGCAGCTAAGTCAAAAAACAACGCTATTTGTTCAGGCTTTGGCCTTAATAACTGAAGCATTGCAATTTGTCTTTCAGGAGGAGGCGGATTAACTTTGCCGCTTAAAATATCGTAAAAGTAAGGTTTCTTTATGCCAAGTGCGGTGTAAAACTTGACATTTGATAAATTTGCTTCTTTTATCATTTGTGCAAGCAAATTGCAGAATTTCATAGAATCATCAACAATCAAAGAATCACCACCATTCTCAAATTAGAATGTAAGTTTACATACTAACATACTATCATGCTTAAAAGAAAGTGTCAATTGAAAAGCCTTCGATTATGGCTGTGTATGATAGTGGTAAGGTGTAGAAAACTTTCCCCCAAAAAAATTCTACCAAACCTGCAAAAAGCAAAGCAGAAAAGACTTTATCAAACCACAAAGCAAACTCCCGATAATGGAAAAGAGCCTGTGCAAGGGCACAGGCTTCTATTCACATATCAAAGAGGTTTCTCTATATAATTTATCAGAATCACTGTTCAAAAAGTATCGAATCACTTTTCTTGCAAATTTCTTACTTACCGTCGTATCCCACTCTGCCAACCGGATGATCTCCACTGTTCCAGCCTCAAAATCAAACGAAATCTCACCCCATTCGCCGTCGTTGTCCACCTGATACAGGTAGATAGCGGCGGCGATTTTCTTTTTGCGTTTGGTCTGGGATTTTCGTTTCAGGCGAATCATGTGAAGGACTCCGGCCTCTGTCAGCAAACAGGTCAAATGATCCACGGCTTTACGATAGGCCCGTTCTGCACCGCTGGCTGTGCTGCCCTCAAAGAGGATTGCCAGTTCTTCAAAGGTCAACCGGGTGCTGATGGGGCTGACCCGCCCACAAGTCATACAGATGGCGTTTCGCTTTCCCAAAAGTGTCTGCTCCCGGTAATTCAGCTTTTCAAACGCTTCCCGGACAGCTTCAGCCTGGATGCCGTTCCATAGAATCTCCGCATAGTCCCAATGGTCATCCCGACTGACATCCTCGCCGGTTTCCTCGCTGTCCTCGTCTTGTACGGTCTGATAAAACGGAACACGGCTTCGATTTTGTTTGGCCAATGCCAAAAACTTTGCTGCGGTTTCCTCGGTACAACCGTTTTTCTGGGCATATTTCTGGATTGCCGCCTGTTCAGACTGACCGGATTGATTGTAGAGCCATGCAATCCCACGCACAGCTTTGTACTCATCCACATTTTCAAAGGAACCGGTCTCCTCCTGCATCCGACAGGTCAAAAGGGCGTTCCCGATAAAATGATGGGCATAGGTCAGAAAATCTGCTCCTTGTGAGGGATCATATCCCCGGAGACAGTCCAACATGGCAAGTACACAGCCCATTTTGTAGTCCAAAAAGCGTTCCGGGTCATAGCGATCCAGCCCCTCCCGCAGCAGGAAACGGCGAACACGACCATTAAGCCGGTTTTCATAGCAGTGCAGAAAAAAGGAGAACCAGCGCAATTCACGGCTCCGCACAGCCTCAATGATGTAGTCGTTCATATTTTCCAGAACAGGCGGTTCCGGGGCAAGCTGAAAGATGCGTTCCACTTCCCGCATGGTTAAGCCCTTGGGTTCCGTCAGAAAGCTGTATTTGGCACAGTAGCCGGACAGCTCCCATGTCCACGCTGTATCCATTTTCCCTCACCACCTTTCGGATGTTTCTCTGCTTATTTCTTTTGTACGGCCTTCAAAAGTGCATCTTGGGTCATTTCCTGCTCATAGACAGTGCTGGCATAACGCTGATCTGAAAGCGCACGAAGCATCTTATCTTTTGCCAGCTTTTTCATAGCTGCTGCCGTTCCTTCATCCAGCTTTCCCCGGCGGGTATTTTGCAGGATGGTGTTCATACGGCGGGTATAAATCGCCTTAATGGGATGATCGTCGGCAAGCTCCCGCTGTTCCCGACCTCTCAGATTGCCGATTTGTCGGCACGTCCGTCCCCGCTGGTCACCGGGGGCCAGCCCGCCGCAGTATTTGGTGTGCCGTGCGTCAATGGTGAGAAACCATCTGCCGCAGATGGGACATTTCTTGGGCGCATGGCCCACGCAAAGCCCCTCAAACAGATCAGAACGGAACATCCCCACAAAGGAGACATAGTGCATCCGCTTGACCAGCTGAGGCTCCGTCTTTCCTGGTCGAGTGGTGGCTACATACTGCACCGAAGCATTGGTCAGGGTCATCCAAGATGGATTTTCCAGCGATAAAGTTGGCTCACCTTTGAAGAACTGCCCGAACATTGCCGCATAACCATCCGGGGTACGGTCATAGCCTGGTTCATTTAACCACTCTGCAAATTTCGTCAGGGCCTCCTTGTATTGCCCAAGAGAATAACTCAAATGCCCCAGCACCTGCGCTATTCGGACGAGCATGGTTGCCTTGCTGTGCTGACCAGTCAAAGCACAAATCAGCTGCTCCTGCTGAGTGAGCTGCAAATAGGCTTTTGCATCCTCCATAGATTCTTCGGAAAAGATGACGGCCAGCTTTTGCTCAAAATAGCCTCGATCCAGACGGGAGAATGGCGGCGTTGCCTGCAAAAAGGAGATGATCTCGCCAGCGGCCTGCTGCACCCGCGGCAGCAGCTCCATATCCACGGAACCGGTGTTCATCCCCTGAAGTAGCTGGTTCAGCACATTGCAGGGAGTATCCAGCTTCTCAATGGTGCTGTCCGGGATGTTCAGCACCTCGCAGCCAATGGTTCCCGTGGGCATGGTACTTCCCTCATAGGTCACGGTGTCCTGCCAGAAATCCAGCGACAAAACTGCATGGTTGATAATCTGATCCATCTTCTCCCTCCTGTCATGTTTTTTTATTTTCATAATAGCACACAATTAAAATCTTGTCATGTTTTTTGAAAACGGCTTGTCATGCCATCAGCCTGTTTTTTTCGATTTTCCCCATAACCTATACAGAGGGGTGAGAAAACTGCCCCATCAAAAAGGAAATGGAGGGAATCTGTATGAATCTGTTTGAAGTGGTGAAAGCCAGTATCAACACACGGGAAGCAGCGCAGGCGTATGGAATCGACGTCAACCACCATGGCATGGCGCTGTGCCCGTTCCACAACGACCGTCATCCGAGCCTGTATGTATCGGATGACCACTACCACTGTTTCGCCTGCGGAGAACACGGGGATGCAATCGACCTGACCGCAAAACTGTTTGACCTTCGGTTGTATGATGCGGCCCGAAAACTGGCGGCGGACTTTCACCTTGCGCCGGACAAGCCTTTGCCGGAAGCCATTCGCCGGAAAAAGAAACACAAAACCAAAGCACAGCAGCTTCGTGAGAACGAGCAGCTGTGCTTTTCTGTTTTGAACGAGTATCGGAGGCGGCTTCTGGATTGGGAAAAACGGTATGCGCCGCAAGCGCCGGAAGATGTGTTGGACGAGCGGTTTGTGGAAGCCTGCCACCGGCTGCCCTGGGCAGAGTATCAGCTGGACATCCTGCTGCAAGGCGATTCCTATGAACGAGGCGAAGTTGTGAGTGAACTAACGGCAGGCGGATTTATCCGCAAATTACAGACCTGCCTGAGAGAGGAGCGATACCATGAACAACCCTGTTTGGATCGATGATAAGGGGAAAATCGTTGAGCCGGAATACTGCCGGGATTTTCTTACCCGGTATCCCATGCGCTGCATCAATGAACGCTTTTATACTGTGGATGGACCGTTGCCGGATGAGAGCAAATTGAAGCGGACGATTTATGAGGAAATCTCGCCCTGGCTTCATGCCAAGGTCGCACAGACGGTGGAGCAGGTGGTCAAGGCGTTGAAGCTGGCGGCATACACAGACCCGTTGCCCCTGCAATGTGACCGTATCCATGTGGCGAACGGCACTTATTTTCTGGACGGTACATTCACAGAGGAAAAAGAATACTGCAACAACCGCTTGTCGGTGCCTTATCGGGCAGATGCTCCCGCACCGGAACAATGGCTGCATTTCCTTTCGGAACTGTTGGAACCGGAGGACATTCCCGCCTTGCAGGAGTATCTGGGCTACTGCCTGATTCCGTCCACCAAAGGTCAGAAAATGCTCATGCTGATCGGCAAAGGCGGCGAGGGCAAAAGCCGGATCGGTGTGGTGATGAACGCCATTTTCGGGCTAAACATGAACACCACTTCTATCCAGAAGGTAGAAAACAACCGTTTCGCCAGAGCAGACCTGGAGGGCAAGTTGCTGATGGTGGACGATGATCTGGATATGAATGCCTTGACCAAAACCAACTATGTAAAATCCATTGTGACAGCAGAACTGCGAATGGATTTGGAACGGAAGAAAGAGCAGAGCTATCAGGGGCAGCTGTATGCGCGTTTCCTCTGCTTCGGCAACGGGGCATTGACTGCACTTCATGACCGTAGCGACGGTTTCTTTCGCCGCCAGATCATTCTGACCACCAAAGATAAGCCTACGGATCGGTTCGATGATCCGTTTCTTGCCGAGAAACTGATTGCCGAAAAAGAGGGGATTTTTCTCTGGATGCTGGAGGGATTGCGGAGGCTGATCGTCAATCACTACCACTTCACCATCAGTCAGAGAGCCAAGGACAATATCACTTCCGCTGTTCGGGATGCTAATAACATTCTGGACTTTCTCGATTCTGAGGGTTATGTGTCATTCAAGGCCGATTATGAAGCCAGCACCAAAAATCTGTATGCAGCCTATAAGCGGTGGTGTGAGGACAACGCAGAAAACCCACTGTCCCCAAAGAGCTTCGCAAATCAGCTCAGCCAAAATGCAGAACGCTACAATTTAGAGCCGGTCAATAATCTGCACATCGGCGGTGGGAAGCGATGCCGAGGATATATGGGCATTTATGTTCTGCTCTCACCTGTGGAATTGCAATGAAACTTCAAAATCTTCTGTTCGTGCGTTCATACGTTCCTGATCGGGTGCAGCCTGTGGGACGAAGGAACGCACGAACGCAAAAAATCGAAGTTCATTTTTTATTGTTCGGCTCAGAGGGCGCTCTAAAATCCGCACTTCCCGATCAATGGTTGTGCAAACAGTGAAAAACACTACTGTAAACAGAATGCAAATCATCATTCGGTGATTTGCGAAACAGTGACGCTGGTATGCGGTAAGGTGACTATTTTCACGGTTTCGCTTGCAAGCCCACCTAATGGCAAAGTCGATGGGGTGCTGTTGCGGACAGTTCTTCACAAACGCAGTTCTGAACGATTTTTGAGAAGTAATTAAGATTAACTGTACCGTGCAGCGTGTGTGCTCCACGGCAAACTAACTTTACGAAAGAATGAGGTATTTTCTATGAAATCCAATTTAAGAAATGAAATTAAGTCGTACATCGTGCGTTCCGGCTACACGATGCAGAAAGTCGTTGACCTGCTTTCTGAGGATTACGGCTGGAGCGACAGCGTTTCCAACCTGTCCAACAAGCTCCAGCGGGAGTCTCTGCGGTATGTGGAGGCGGTACAGCTTGCCGACGCCCTTGGTTATGATCTCGTATGGCAAAAGCGGAGGGACGAATGATGCCTGTCGTTCTTGCCCACCGCATCTCCCGTCCCCATCGAAAAATCCGCAGATTTGGAGATGGATGGCAGAGTGGATTTGCAAAATCTGCTCTGCCTGTGAGCGGCAGAAATGAAGCAATCGAGATTGCGGAGATGCTGTCGGTCACACTGCCTTTTGAGGATTTGGGTGCCACACACAAGCCTCTAAAGGCGTCAAGGCATCCGCAGATGCCGCATTCCCCCTCGGAGAGCCCACGGCACTTTGCAGCCCTTCGGGATGAAAGTGTCATAGGTTATTACACTTCCCGCAGGAAGTGCATCCCCGGCCCTCAGCCGTCTGCCGCACAATGGAAAGGAGCTGATTTTTATGGCAAGAAACGACGGAATCGACCGCACCTTTGCCCGTAACCAGGACTTGCCCACCCTCGATGATGTGGCGAAGGTGCAGGAGCATAACGAACGAGAAAAAGACAGCTACTCCAACCAGGATATTGATACCTCCCAGACCTACCGGAATATCCACTTCAAAGCTCCTACCGACAGCTATGCCGCTATGTTCGATCAGATGATTGCCGATGGCGTCATCTCCACCCGTGGCCTGAAAGCCGATGCGGTGAAATACGGGGAACTGATTTTTGATGTGAACTCCGCTTACTTTCACAATCACGGCGGATATGAATATGCCAAGCAATTCTACACCGACGCATACAAAGCTGCCGTAGAGATCGTGGGCGGTGAGCAGTATATCCTCTCTGCCGTCATGCACGCCGATGAGCGCAACCGAGCCATGTCGGAAGCTCTGGGGCAGGATGTGTATCACTACCACCTTCATGTGGTCTATGTCCCGGTGGTGGAAAAACAGATTCTCTGGTCGAAGCGGTGCAAGGATAAGTCCCTTGTAGGTACAGTCAAGGAGACCATTATGCAGGTCAGCCGCAGTAAAAAGTGGGAATCCAAAGTTGCTCTGGATGAACAGGGCAATCCGCTTCTGACCTCCAAGGGCAAGAAAGTTCTGCGGACATCGTACAGTGTCCTGCAAGACGATTTCTTCAACTATATGAAAGCTGCCGGATATACCGATGTGGAGCGTGGAGAGCGTGGCAGCACTGAAGAACATCTGACTGTGACCCAGTTCAAGGTGGCACAGGAGCAGCAGCGGCTGGAAGATGTGACCGCCCAAATCGCTCAGACAGAACAGGCGCTGGACACCGCACAGGCTGCCGTTGAGAAAAAGCACAAGGAGCTGCAATCCCTGCAAAAGCAGGCCAAAGAACAGCGTACTGCCGCCCTGACGGTACAGGAAATCCGCTCCATGGGGAAAAAGACGATCACCGGCAACATCACTCTGACCCCATCCGAGTGTAACACGCTCAAGGATTATGCGGCCAATGGGATTCTTGCCAAGGCGGAAAACAGCCGTTTGGAGGAAAAACTGCAACAAGCGCAAAAGAGCGTCGCTGTCTGGAAACAGCGATATGAATTACTGAAAGAACAGGCACGGCCTTATCTGGAAGCTGTCAAGCTCGCACCCGAAAAGGTGCGGGCTTTTCTTGACGCCATTTTGACACGAACTCGGCAAACAAAGCAACACGATCAATCTTCCCGCCGCAAATCGCAAGATATGGAGCTTTAACAGAAAGGAATTTTTGCTTATGACCAATCTGACAACAAAACTCAATAAGCTGATGCTCGATGATTCTCCTTCGGAAAAGCTGATTAACGCTTGTGCTGAAATCGATATTGAATCCTGCTTTGACCCGATTTTTGAACCGCCGATTGATTTTCTGGAAGAATGCCGGAAACGCTGGGAAAACCTAATGAATCCTTTTATAGGTACGGTAGAACGAAAAATCGGAAATACCTGGTATCTGCTGGAGACTGTATGTGACGGAAATGAGCCGCTTACCCACAAGGTAAAACGGCTCATTTTCTCGGATAAGGAGGCGCTTTGTTCATGACACAGACTCAAATTCATGCTACAATATCACCATGCACACCGATTCTGTCAGCTGACCCAACCGTAAAGGAGGACGCTATGTTGGATCAGCAGAAAATCACCATCCTGTACTGCCGCCTCAGCAATGAGGATGCACTGGATGGAGAATCAAATTCGATACAGAATCAAAAAGAGTTTTTAACCCGGTACGCAGCCGAGCATGGCTACACCAACCTGAAAATTCTGGTGGATGACGGATATACAGGAACCAATTTTGACCGCCCCGGCGTGCAGGAAGGCTTTGCACTGGTTAAGCAGGGGCTTGTCGGTTGCTGGCTGGTCAAGGATCTTAGTAGGTTTGGCCGAGATTACCTGACCGTTGGACAGTACACGGACATCATTTTCCCCAGCTACGATGTGCGTTTTATCGCCGTCAATGATGGTGTGGACAGTGAACGGGGCGACAGCGACGGCTTTGCCGCTATCCGTAATTTGTTCAACGAATGGTATCCACGGGACACCAGCAAAAAAGTCCGAGTCGTATTCCGGCAGAAAGGCACCAGCGGAAAGCATCTGGGAAAACCACCCTATGGTTATCGCACTGACCCTGCCGATAAAGACCATTGGATCATTGACGAGGATGCCGCCCCAGTAGTCAAGCGCATCTTTGACTTGGCCATTGACGGTAAGGGGCCGGAACAGATTGCCCGTATACTGGAGAAGGATAAGGTGTTGACTACCAAGGCGCTGTATGCCAAACAGTCGGAAGACCATCCTGACCCCAAAAAGCGTAAGAAAATGCCGGAGCGCCCTTACCATTGGATTGGTCAATCGGTTGCGGGTATTCTGGAGCGGATGGAGTACACCGGCTGTACCTGCAATTTCAAGACCTATTCCAAGTCCTATAAGCTGAAGAAGCGGATTCCCAATGCCATCGAAGATATGTGTATCTTCCCTGATACGCAGGAAGCAATCGTTTCTCAGGCTCAGTGGGACAGGGTGCAGGAGTTGCGAAAAAACAAACGCCGTCCCACAAAAGCGGAACGGCAGGGATTGTTCTCTGGGCTTCTGTTCTGTCCTGATTGCGGGAATAAGCTGCACTTTGCTACCTGCAAAAGCTTTGACGGCAAGCAAGACCATTATGTATGCTCCAGCTACAAAAGCGGTCGAGGCACCTGTTCTGCCCACTATATCCGGGAAGATGTACTGCGAGAACTGGTGTTGGAACGCATCCGTGCGGTCAATGCCTATATCCGGCAGGATGTGGAAGGTTTTCAGGAAGAATGGCTGCAATGCCGCCGTTCCGATCAGGAACGCAACATCCGTGAAGATCGGAAGCGAGTGGAGCAGGCCAGGAAGCGGCTGACTGACCTGAATGTTCTTCTGTCCCGACTCTATGAGGATTTTGTCCTGGGCGATCTGAACAAGGAGCGGTACAAGAAAATGACCGCCGATTACGAGGCAGAACAGGAACGGTTAAAGCTCGAAATCGAAGTGACGGAAGAATGGCTGGAAACACAGGAAACCATGAGTGCGGATGTGGATGCCTTTGTCGCCCTGACTCAGAAGTATGTGGATGTACCGGAATTGACACCTACGATAGTCAATGAATATATCAAGAAGATTGAGGTGTTTGCGCCGGACAAATCCAGTGGCAAGCGTGTACAGAAGGTAAAAATCTACTTCAACTTTGTGGATGACGTAGAGATTCCTGTGATTTCCGAGCCTGTTGTTGCGAAATCTACCCCTGGACGCAGAAAAACGGCGTGACCATTGCGGTCACACCGTTCTCTGCCCCTCGCAAAGCTAAATAGTACCTTATCACTATTAAGCCTTGTGCGGCGGGGCTTTTTTCATGTTCTCACTATGCATACACTACCATCAGTCCAGTCACAATGCCCAACACGGCAGCCAAGGCCGGCATCCGTGACTGCCAGAGTGTCAGTGCCTCCGGCAGCAGCTCTCCAAACACCACATACAGCATGGCGCCGGAGGCGAATCCCAGCGTCACCGCCAGCCCCACCGGCCCCAGGGTCCCCAGCTGATATCCCAGCGCCGCACCGGCCACGGTGGGCACGCCTGTGGCCGCCGCAGCGGCCATCGCCCAGATCCGGGGCAGATTCGCGGCCCGCAGCGGCCCAGCCACCGCCATGCCCTCCGGAATGTTGTGCAGGGCAATCACACCCGCCAAAGCCACCCCTCCGGCGCCCTCCCTGCCTCCGGAGGCAAAGGCCGCCCCGATCACCATGCCCTCCGGCACATTGTGCAGAGCTACCGCCGCTGCCAGCGCTGCTCCGGCAGCGGCCAGGCCATGGGCGCCCCGCCGCTCCAGCAGCTGCTCCAACCCTTCCACGGCCCCATGTCCCGCCAGCACCGCCGCCGCGGTCAGGGCCAATCCCATTCGCCCACCGGCGCCCACAGCCTCCGCCAGCAGGTCGCAGCACACCACCGCCGTCATGACCCCGGCAGCAAAGCTCAGCAGCAGGCTCACCATCCGGGGCGAGTCTCGCCGCAGCAAACACGCGATCCCGCCTCCCAGGCCCGTACCGCCGATCCCCGCCAGCCCTGTGGCCGCCACCGCTGTCCAGAACATTCCTCCACCTCCTTCAAAGCGCACAAAAGCGGGAAGGCAGCTTCCGCCGCTTCCCGCTTTCGTATGGCGCCTCTGCGCCTCAGATCAGAATATAAATCAGCAGGATCACCAATCCCAGGCCGGACAGCAGCAGGTCGAAGGAGAAGGTCTCCTCCACCAGGAACCGCCGGGGCTTTCTGCCGTACACGCCGAAGTCCTCGTTCCGCTTGGGCACGAAAATGCCCGGCGCCTTGGTGAAGAGGATCCGCTCTCCGACCAGCACCACCAGATCTCCCAAAGAGGCCAGTACCCTGGCGCACAGGGCTCCGGCAAAGGCCAGTCCCCGCAGCACGGGCCGGTACACCCGGTCCTCCAGATCCGCCCAGGCGGGCCAGCGATCCACATAGACCCGCTCGCTGCCCTCCTGCTTCATCAGCAGCTGCCGCACCACCAGCAGATACACCGCCGCGCCGATCCCCAGGGAGATGCAACTGCCCTTGAGATTGACCCAGGTGAAGTAGTGGACGGCGTGGCCCTCGTCCGCCGCCAAAAAGGCCGCGGCCCACCGGGCAATGGGCTCCGTGGTCCGTCCCGGCGTCACGCCAAGCCCCAGCAGCATCGCCGCGCCGCAGCACAGCACCGCCTGGGTCCAGGAAGACATATACTCCCGAACGCCGATCCGCTGTCCCACCGCCCGGGGGGAGGCAAAGATCGCCACGAACAGCTTGGTCATGTAGGCCGCCGTCAGGCCGCCGGAGATCAGGAAGATCCACTCCACCGCCTGGAACGGCGCCGCGGAGAGCCCCTCGTGCTCCAGCAGGTGGATGTACTCCACGATGCCCTCGTGAAGCAGCGTCTTGCTGACGTAGCCGGAAAAGCCCGGCACACCGGCGATGGAGGCCGCCGCCACGAAGAAGGTCCCCTTCAGCCACAGGCGGTTGCGGCCCCAGCCCCGGATGGCGTTGAGGTCCAGGGTGTGGGTATTCACGTACACCACGCCCGCCGCCACGAACAGCACCAGCTTGATGAGGCTGTGGTTGAGCATGTGCAGCACGGTGCCCCAGGCCGCCAGGGCGTTCTCCCCGTCCAGATACCCCTGCATGGCCACGCCCACCAGGATAAACCCGATTTGGGACATGGAGGAGCAGGCCAGGGTCCGCTTGAGGTCGATGGAAAACAGCGCCAGCACGGCCCCCAGGGCCATGGTCACGGTCCCCAGGACCAGTATCACTCTATTCCACGGCACGTCGGCCCAGAACAAAAAGCGGGACACGATCAGCACGCCGAACACGCCGCTCTTGGTCAGGATGCCGCTGAGCAACGCCGACGCCGGCGCCGGCGCCACAGGATGGGCCTTGGGCAGCCAAATGTGCAGGGGGAACATGCCCGCCTTGGCGCCGAAGCCCACCAGGCAGCAGGCCCCGGCCCCGTAGAGCTCCCACCGGTCCTCCGCCGCCACTGCAGCGGCCAGCTCCGGCAGCCGGGCAAACTCCAGGGACCCCAGCAGGTGGCCCAGCCACAAGAGACCCACCAGCAGCGTCATGCCGCCGATGACCGCCACCGCCAGATACGTCTCTGCGGCCCGCAGGGCCTGGGGCGTCTCATTCTGCGCCACCCACACGTAAGAGGTGAAGGACATCATCTCGAAGAACACGAACAGTGTAAAGAGATCTCCCGCCAGAAACACGCCCATCAGGGCCCCCTGGGTCAGCAGCCAGAAGAAATAATACCGGTTGCAGCCCTCGGCGGAGGCAAAATAGGGCGGGGACACCGCGCCGGTGCCCACCCACAGCGCCGCCGCCACTGCCGCCAGCAGCCGTCCCAGACTCCCGGCGGCGAAGGACAGCCCCAGGCCGCAGACACCCGGCAGGATCAACTCCGCCGCCGGAAGGAACAGCAGCACCAGCGCCGCCGCCAGCTCCGCCAGCGGCACCAGCTGGATAAAGCGGTCCCGCAGGCCCCGGTCCCGGCGCCGCAGGGGGAACACCACCGGCGCCATGGCCATGGGGAACAGGATCAGAAACAGCATCAAACCTTGCGCCATCGTCTCTCCCCCTTCCTCACAGCACGCCCTGGCCCACCAGCTGCAAAAAGCCGATGACCAGGTCGGAGCAAAGCGCCAGAAGGACACCGGAGGCCGTCAGGGCCAGCAGCGGGACCTTCATGGCCCAGCCCGGGTCCCGCACCTGGTCCAGCACCGCCCGGTCCAGCTCCCCGATGGGGAAATAGGCCCGGGCCACGATGGTGATGAGATACAGCGTGGTCAGCAGCGTGGACAGGATCAGCGCCCCCAGGCCCGCGTAGGCCAGGGGATTGACGGAGGCCACCGCCCCCTCGGCAATCATCCACTTTCCGGCAAAGCCCCCCAGGGGCGGCACACCGATCAAAGCGAAGGAGGACACCGTGAAGGTGCCGAACACCACCGGCATCACCCGGCCGAAATCCTCCAGCTCGTAGACATACTCCCGCCCCTGGTGCAAAATGGCGCCGGCGCAGCAGAACATGGTGATCTTGGTGAAGGCGTGGTAGACCATGTGGGTCATGCCGCCCACCAGCCCCGCCGGACTCATCAGCGTCAGGGCAAAGAGGATATAGGAGAGGTTGCTGACGGTAGAAAAGGCCAGCCGCCGCTTCAGGTGCGGTGTCCGCAGCGACCGGGCAGAGCCGTAGACGATGGTAATGATGGTGGCGGTCATGACCACGGTCTGTGCCCAGGTCCCCCGCAGGAAGTCCGCCCCGAAGCCGAAGTAAATGAGCCGCAGCACGGCGAAGGCGCCTGCTTTCACCACCGCCACTGCGTGGAGCAGGGCGCTGACCGGCGTGGGCGCCACGGAGGCGTCCGGCAGCCAGCCGTGAAAGGGGAACAGCGCCGCCTTGACGCCGAAGCCGAAGAAGGCCGCCACAAAGGCCACCAGCAGCGTACTCTCGCTGCCGGCCACCCGGGCCGGGTCCAGCACACCGCCGTAGGTGAAGTTCAGATGCCCCACGCCGTAGTTGAGCAAAAACACGATGCCGATAAAGGCAAAGGCCGCCCCCGACAGGGAGTAGATGATGTATTTGCGCCCGGCGTACCGGGCCTTTTCATCCATGGCGTGCATGACCAGCGGCAGCGTGGCCAGGGTCAGCAGTTCATAGAAGAAGTACAGCGACAAAAAGTCCTCGGAGTAGGCGATGCCCAGCACCACACCGTAGGCCATGAGCCAAAAGCTGAAAAAGCGGCTCTCATGGCCCTCATGGGACATGTAGTCCAATGCGTACACCGTCACCAGCGGCCACAGGAAGGACACGATGGCCCCGTACACCATGGAGGCCCCGTCGATCCGCAGGGAGATGGAGAAGCTCTCGGAAAAGCGCACCAGGATACAGGCCAGGGCGGCAGATCCCTTGGCATAGGTGATCAGGATACAGAGGAAGGAGAGCACGGAAGTGACCAGGGCGGAGGCCGTCACATAGATGCTTCGGACCCGGCGGTCCTTGGGCTGCGCCACCAGCAGCACCAAACCCAGCAGCATGGGCACCAGAATAGGCAGCGTCAAAAACCGGTGCATCCGATCTCCCTCCTCTCACAAAAATTCCAGGGCCGCTCCCTCACGGAAACAGTCCTCCAGCCAGCTCCCCCAGCCATCCGGTCACCGCGCCGGGCACCAGGCCCAGCACCACCGCCGCAGCGGCAAAGGCCACCAGGGGCCAGCGCATCCAAGGCCCCACTTCCCTGCGCTCGGCGATATAGTCCTTTCCAGGAAAAAAACCGTCCGTCACGATGGGCAGCAGGTATCCCGCCGTCAGCAGGGCCGACACCACCAGCACCGCCATTCCCGCCGCGCTGAACAGCCCCACCGGCGCCTCCAGTCCTGCGGAGACCAGATACCACTTGCTGACAAAGCCCGCCATGGGGGGAATCCCGATCAGGGACAGCGCCGCCAGGGTAAAGCACCACATGCTCACCGGCATCCGCTTGCCGATGCCCCGCAGCTGGTCCACCCGTGTGTAGTTGGTGGAAAAGATGATGGCGCCCGCCGCCAGGAACAGCGCGTCCTTGGCCACGGCGTGGAAGATCATCTGGGTCATGGCCGCCTGGACTCCGGCCGGGGTCAGCAGCAGCAGTCCGAACAGCACATAGGACACCTGGCTCACGGTGGAGTAGGCCAGCCGCCGCTTGAGCTGCTTTTCCCGGTAGGCCAGCATGGACCCCACGAACACCGTAGTCAGCGCCAGGGTCAGCAGCACATACTGAGGCCAGCTGCCCCGGAGAAACTCCGGCCCGAACATGTAGTAGGTGACCCGGATCACCGCCAGCACGCCGCCCTTGGTGATGACGCCGGAGAGCACGGCGGAAGCCGGTGCCGGAGCCACCGGGTGGGCGGAGGGGAGCCAGGCCTGCATGGGCACCATGCCCGCCTTGGCGCCGAAGCCCACAATCATCAGGCAGTATGCCGCCAGCAGCAGCTCCCGGTGCTGGGCGGACCGGGCCGGATCCATGACGCCGCCGGCAGCGAAGTCCGGCGCCGCCAGATAGTAGGCCACGAAGAAATACCCGATCAGAGCCATACCGGCGCCGAACACCGAATAGCCCAGGTACTTGAACCCCGCCCGCCGGGCAGCGGCGGTGGATGTGTGCAGCACCAGCGGCACGGTGATCAGGGACATGACCTCAAAGAACATGTACAGCGTCACGAAGTTAGCCGCCATGGCAAGGCCCATCAGCACACCCAGGGTCATGGTGTAGAACCCCAGGAACTGCCGCTCCCGGCCGGCGTGGCGGATATAGGGGAAGGCGAACAGCAGCACCGGCACCCAGATGCAGACGCAAAGCAGCATGAAAAACCGGGCCAGGCCGTCGGTCCGCAGCGCCAGGTGCAGCGCCCCCTGGATGGTCAGCAGCACCAGCCGCCGCTCCGGCAGCAGGCACGCCACCGCTGCCAGGACCGCCGTAGCCAGGATCACCGTCAGGGCCAGCCGGTCACGGAGCTGTTCACTTTTTTGCCGGAACACAAAGATCCCGCCTATCAGAGGCACCAGGATCGGCAGCAGCAGCACCATGGGCGCAGTCCTCTCACATTCTCAAAATTTCTCATCAGGTCAGCCGGAGCCCGGCCTCGATCACATTCAAAACAGGGTGATAAAAGATGCCCAGCGCGAAGATCCCCGCCGTCAGCACTGCCGCAGCGGCGGTAAAGGAGCGATCGGCAACCAGATCCCCCGGCGCCACATCTGCCAGCAGGGCCTTTTCCTCCTCGGCGGGAGGCCGCACCCAGATGGCCAGCAGAGCCGGCACGTAATACAGGGCATTGAGCACTGTGGACAGAGCGATGGTCAGCAGGGTCAGCGCCGTCTTGTTGGTGGGCAGGGATGCGCTGGCAAAGTAGAGCTTGGAGACGAACCCGCCGAAGAGCGGAATACCGATCATGGACAGTGCGCCCACTGTGAACCCAAGTCCCGCCACGATGTCCCGGAAGGCGCTGCCGCGGAGGTTCCGCAGGCTCTTGTGGTGCCCGCTGACGGCGCTGAGCCGTCCAGCGCAGGCAAATAGCAGCGGCTTGCAGCAGGCGTGGACCAGAATGTGGAAGCAGGAGGCAGTGAGCCCCGCCATGGTTCCCAAACCCATGCCCATAAAGATGTAGCCGATCTGCGCCACAGAGGAGTAGGCCAGCATCCGCTTGATGTGCCGCTCCCGCATGGCGCCCAGAGACCCGAAGATCATCCCCAGCAGACCGAAGGCCAAAATCACGTTCATGACACCCATCTCCGCCATCAGCTCCAAGCTGAACACCCGGACAATGAGCGTCAGAAGCAGCACGATGTAGCCCTTGAGCACCAGCCCCGACAGCATGGCGGAGGAGGCGGTGGTGGCGCCGCCGTGGGCGTCCGGCAGCCACAGGTGGAAGGGGAACATGGCGCTCTTGATGCCAAGGCCCCCCACGATCAGGCCAATGGACACGGTCAGGGGCAGGTGATACCGTCCGGTCTGCGCCAGCTCTGCCACGGCCTCTGCCAAAGAGGGCATCAGCAGATAGCCGGTGATGCTGTTGAGCAGGGCCAGGCCGATGAGGAACAGCCCTGATCCCAGCAGGCTCATGAAGAGATAGCGAATGGTGGCGATAAGGTTTGGCCCGTTGTCCTTGGCCATGACCAGGGCGCAGGAGGCAATGGTGCAGATCTCAATGAACACATAGCCGGTGAACACATCGTTGGTGTAGGTCAGGGCCAGCAGCGCCGCCGTCAGCAGGTTCACCATGACGAAGTAGAACCGCTGCTTTTCCGGCAGGACATCGTGGAACAGGTCCCGCCGTCCCCCCACCAGGGACATGGCTAGCACCACGCAGAAGGCGGCGGCCAACAGCGCCTGGAGCGGCCCGCACTTGATGGCGTTGCCGTAGGGTGCCACGAACCGGCCCATGGTGTAGGTGAAGCTGAGATCCCCCAGGTAGGTATACTCCAGCACCGCGGCGTTCAGCAGCGCCGCGGTCAGAGCCACCGCCAGGGTCAACCGGTAGGCCAGGGCTCCCCGGCGCAGCGTGGCGCACAGGATCCCCGCCACGATAGCCAGGAAGATGGACAGAAAGGGAAAATTCTCCACAAGCGGCCGCATCAGTCGTCCTCCTTCCGGGCCCGCTCCAGCAGCTCCCGCAGCTCGATGGTACCGTAGCGGCGGTAAATCCGCTGGATCAGGGCCAGGGAAAAGGCGGTGATGGACACGGAAACCACGATGCCCGTCAGCACCAATCCGCTGGGGATGGGGTTGATGTACAGGGGATCGAAGCCCTGATCCCCCACGATGGGCGCGGTGCCCCCGTCAATGTAGCCCAGGGAGGCCAGCAGCAAAAACACAGCGGAATCCATGATGTTGAAGCCCACGACCTTCCGCAGCAGGTTCTGCTGGAGCAGCATGTTCATCAGCCCCACACCGAACAGGATCACCGCGGTCACGGCAAAGCGGTTCTGCAAAACCATCTCCAGCACAGGCGTCCCCCCCTCTCTCTCGTCATAGCCGCCCCGTCACAGCTCCCCCCGGGAGAACAGGGCGTAAAATCCGTATACCGTGCAGGCCACCACCAGCCCCACCGCCAGGTCGATCAGCAAAACCATGCCGGTGAGGTAGTTGGGCAGTCCGTTGGCGCCGATGAAGATATACGCGCCGTACAGCAGGGCGTACAGCAGCAGTCCGCAGGTCCGAACCGCCGCATAGGTCCGCCGGTCCATGAAGGCCCGGATGTTCTGGTGGCCGAAGGCGGCGGAGAACAGGATCAGTCCCGCCCCCAGCACCGTCCCGCCGGAGAAGCCGCCGCCCGGCGACTCCTCACCGTGGAGCAGCACATAGATGGCGAACAGGAAGATGAAGGGCACCAGCAGCCAGGACACCTGCCGTAAAATGGGGTCCCGATGCCCCGCGGCGATGGCGTCCTCCCGGGCCTGCTTGGCCGCATCCATCTCCGAGGTGTTGTTCCGGTCCCGCAGCAGCAGGATCATCACCGCCGTCACCGCCAAAAACAGCACGCAGCTCTCCCCCAGGGTGTCGAAGCCCCGGTAGCTGAGGATCATGGCCGTCACGGCGTTGGCCGAGCCGGTCTCCTCCCTGCCGTACTCCAGATAGTGCTCGGCGACCTCGTTGTTGGTGGGGTTGTCCTCATCGCCGAACACCGGCATGGTCAGCACCGCCGCCATCATGATCCCCACCAGCACCAGACACAGCGCCCCGGCGGCCAGGGGATACCAGTTGAAAAACCGATGGAGCCGATGCTTCTCCCGGCGCTCGTGCTCCTCATCGCTGGGCCGGAAGGAGCGGGGCGGCCGCTGCTCCATGACGAACAGCGACTGGTCCTTCGGCTCCCGGTCCCCGTCCACCCAGGCGGTCAGCTTTTCTCTCCAATTCTCTTGTTCCTTCCGATCAGCCATCCTTCGTTCCTTTCAGCGCGTGGATCCGTTTAAGGGTCAGGAAAAACAGAATACTGGTGACACCCGCACCCACCGCCGCCTCGGTGATGGCCAGGTCGGGGCTCTGCAGCAGGCTCCACAGCACCGCCATCAAAAGAGACATGGCCATGTACACGATCACCATAGCCAGCAGGCGGCGGCACAGGGGCGCCGCCACGGCGCAGGCGATAACGCCGATCAGCAGGATGTACTCCAGCAGGATCATCGCACCTCCACCTCACATTCCTTTTCGATCTCCGCCACCGTCATGACCTCCATCTCCGCGATGAGGTGGCTGGACACGGGGCTGGTCAGCCACAAGAACAAAAATACCAGCAGCGTCTTGGCCCCGGACAGCGACCAGCCGTGGAGCACCATCAGCCCCGCCAGGATGCAGAAGATCCCCAGGGCGTCGCCCACGGCGGCAGCGTGCATCCGGCTCAGGGCGTCGCCGAAGCGGTAGAGCCCCAGCACCGCCGAGAAAAACACGAACAGCCCGAACAGCAGCAGTCCCAGGCCGATCACCGTCGCAATGTTATGCACCATGGACGCCGCCTCCCATTCTCTCCCGCTTTTCCTTCTCCAGCTGTTTCCTCCGCCGGGTCAGCACCAGCCGGGAGACCACCACCACAGTCAGAAAGCTCAGCAGCGCGTACAGCAGTGCCACATCCACCAGAAAGTCCTCTTCCATCCACACCGACAGCAGCACGATCTCCGCCACCACCAGCGTGTTGATGACGTTGACGGCGATGATCCGGTCGGTGAACCGGGGCCCCAGGATGGCGCGGACCAGCGTGGCCAGCATCAGCGCCGCCAAAACGATGGCGCTGAAGATCAAAAGCGCACCTCTCACCTGCTCCATGCTCACGCCTCCATCTTTTCCAGCCGCCGCTGGAAGTCGCAGTCCTCGATCCCCTTCGCCAGCGACGCGTCCAGGGCGTGGACGCAGAAGCGTCCGCCCTCCGCAGTCACGGTGATGGTTCCCGCGGTGAGGGTGATGGAGTTGGCCAGGATCACCCGCTCCCGGTCGGCTTTCAGCGGCGTGTTGTACCACACCAGCAGCGGCCGCATGTTCCGGCCCCGGGTGTACACCAGGCGCATCACCACAAAGCCGGCCTTCAGCATCTCCGCCAGCAGGCGGACCAGATACCGCGCCCAGCCCCACAGCCGCCCCGGCCGGGGCAGGAACATCCGGTAGTCCAGAAACTTCCAGCAAAACCAGGTCATGGCCGCGGACACCGCCAGCCCCCACAGACAGGCGTGGACCGTCACTTCCCCGGTCATCAGCAGCCACAGCAGGAAAAACAGCACGAACACGCCGCGTCCCTCCTCTCCATTTCCAGTCAAAAAAACAACGCCCGCCCCGTCCCGCCGCGCGCATCCAAGCAGCAGCGGCCACATACGGGGGGCGTCGTCTGTCATCTCCAACTCGTTAAAAAACTAACAATGCCGGTCCCGCTCCGCCATCGCTCCGGCAGAAGCGTCCCGGCGGAAGTATCATCTGCATTTATGGTACAGGATGGGCCGGCAAAACGCAAGAAAAAATTCTGCCGCCTGCGTTTTTTTCCCGGCTCTCCCGGCATCTCCCCGGTCCGTTCTCCTCATATCTGCCGCCGGGACCGCATAGGCTTGCAAAAAAGGGGTGATGTGCAAATGAACATCCATGTGGTCCGGCCCGGCGACACCGTGACCTCCATTGCCGCGCAGTACGGCGTGGACGCCCGCCGTCTGGCGGCCGACAACGACGTAGGCGCCGACGGCGCCCTGGCGGTGGGACAGACCCTGGTGGTTCGCTTTCCCGAGACCGTCCATGTGATCCGTCCAGGGGAGACTCTCTTCTCCCTGGCAGCAGCCTACGGCACCACGGTCCGGCGGCTGTGGCAGAACAACTGGCCCCTGGGCGGCGGCACGGACCTGCGGCCCGGGGAGACCCTGGTGATCTCCTACTTCGGCCAGCCGTTTCGATCGGCCCTCTTCAGCGGTTATGCCTATCCCACCATTGACCCTCCTCTCCTGGCCTCGGAGCTGCCCTATCTCAGCTATCTGGCTCCCTTCACCTACGGCATCACCGCCTCCGGCGGCCTGCTGCCCCTGGCGGACGACGCTCTGCTCGCCGCCGCCCGACAGCGGGGCGTCCGGCCGGTGATGCACCTGTCCACCCTGACAGAGGACGGCCAGTTCGACACGGAGCGGGGCGCTCTGATGCTGACGGACCAGGCGGTCCAGACCCAGCTGATCTCGGAGGTCCTGCAAACCCTCCGCCGCCGGGGTTACGCCGGGCTGGATGTGGACTTTGAGTATCTGCCCGGCACCCTGGCCGCCGCCTACGCGGAATTCCTGGCCCGGCTGCGGCGGCTGCTCCATTCCCAGGGCTTTTTCCTGTGGGCGGCCCTGGCCCCCAAAACCTCCGCCCGGCAGGCAGGCCTGCTGTACGAGGGCCACGACTACGCCGCCGTGGGCGAGGCGGTGGACGGCGTTCTGCTGATGACCTACGAGTGGGGCTACACCGCGGGCCCTCCCATGGCGGTGGCACCCCTGCCCAACGTCCGGCAGGTGCTGGACTATGCGGTCACCGCCATCTCGCCGTCCAAGATCCTGCTGGGCATCCCCAACTACGGCTACGACTGGCCCCTGCCCTTCGTCCGGGGGGAGACCCGGGCCCAGTCCATCTCCAACCAGCGGGCCATTGAACTGGCCATCGCCCACCGCATCGACATCCAGTACGATGAGACCGCCCAATCCCCCTTCTTCCACTACACCGGGGACTCCGGCGCCGTCCACGAGGTCTGGTTCGAGGACGCCCGGAGCCTTGCGGCCAAGCTGGAACTGATTGCGGAGTACGGACTTCTGGGCGGCGGCTTCTGGAACCTGATGCGCCCCTTCTCCCAGACCTGGCTGACCACGGCCTCCCTCTACGACATCGCGGACTAAAGGAAACGGGGAGGCGCCCCAAAAGGGCGCCTCCCCGCTTCCGCACCGGCGGGCAGCTCCCGCCAACACACAGGTGCCGGAGCGGAAAACATCCGCCCCGGCGCCTGGTTGTTCTCACAGTCCGTTGACCACCCGGTCGGGCCGGCGGCCCGCCCGAAGCGTCTCCAGGTTCTCAAAGATCATCTGCACCACCCGGCGGTAAGCCGACTGGTTGACGCCGCCCTGATGAGGGCACAGGATCATCCGGTCCGGGAACTCCGCCGCCAGATGCACCAGGGGGTGGTCCGCCCCGGCGGGCTCCGGCTCATAGGCGTCCAGCGCCGCCCCGGCCAGCCGTCCCGACCGCATGGCGGCGCACAGGGCCTCGTCGTCGATGACGGCGCCCCGGGCGGTGTTCACCAAAAATGCCCCGGGCTTGAGATGGGCAAAAAAGGTCTCGTCCAGCAGGTGGCGGCTCTCCGCCGTGGCCGGCAGGTGCAGGCTGATGATGTCGCACCGCTCCGCCAGCTCCAGAAGGGGCAGATAGCCGGCCCCCAGGGCCGCCTCCGTCTCCGGATCACGCCGGTGCCGGGCGTAGTAAAACACCCGGCTGCCGTTGACCCGGAGCCGCCGGGCCGTGGCCTGGGCGATGTTGCCGAATCCCACCAGCCCCACCGTGGACACGCTCAGATCCGGCGGGATATCCCCCTCCAGGGTCCGGATGGCCTCGGCGTGGCGGCCCTGGCGCATCATCCGGTCGCCCCACAGCGTCCGGTGCAGCAGCATGCTCATCAGCGTCACCGCCAGCTCCGCCACGGCGTCGGCGTTGCACCCGGCGTTGTTGCACACCCAGATGCCCCGCTTCCGGGCCGCCTCCAGGTCGATCCGGTCGTAGCCCACGCCCTCGCTGTGGATCATCCGCAGCTTCGGCATCCGGGCGATCAGCTGCTCCGTCACCGCCGTCACCGGCGTCACCACCAGCACCTCGGCGTCGGCGCCGGCGGCCAGCCACTCCGCCTCCGTGCCGGTGCGGTCCCGAAAGACCAGCTCCAGGCCCTCCCGCGCCTCCGGCGCCGGGCCGTACTGGTCATACCGCGCCTGGGGCGCCAGGATCAACACCTTCATTGCGCATCCTCCCTCTCCGTCTCGCCCGCCCGGCGCACGTCCTCCGCCGTCAGGCGCATCAGGTCCTCCCGGTTCACGCTCTCCTGCCGGGCCAGCCGGTCGGCCTGGCACACCAGCACCCGCTCAAAGAGGTTCCGCACGCCCCGGGCGTTGCCGAAGGACACCGGGTCCGTGTTCTCCCGGGCGATCAGCTCCTGCACCGCCCCCGCGGCGTCCTCATCCAGTTCATAGCAGCCCTTCCGGCACTGCATCCGGAAGATCTCCAGCATCTCCTGGGGCGTGTAGTCATCAAAGTGCAAAAAGCGGTTGAACCGGGACTCCAGGCCGGGGTTGGAGCGGATGAACTGGTCCATGAGCCCGTCGTACCCGGCGGCGATCACCACCAGATCGTCCCGGTGGTCCTCCATATACTTGAGCACCGTGTCGATGGCCTCCTGGCCGAAGTCGTTGTCCCCGCCGCCGTTTAGCGCGTAAGCCTCGTCGATGAACAGCACGCCCCCCAGGGCCTTTTCCAGTACCTTGCGGGTCTTGATGGCGGTCTGGCCCACGTAGCCCGCCACCAGGCCGCTGCGGTCCGTCTCCACCAGCTGCCCCTTGGACAGGATGCCCAGAGAGTGGTAGATCCGGGCCATGATCCGGGCAACGGTGGTCTTGCCGGTGCCGGGATTGCCGGAGAACACCATGTGCAGGCTCATCTCCGTCTCCGGCAGGCCGTTCTCCTTCCGCATCTGGTGGACCTTCACCAGATTGACCAGGGTCTTTACCTCCCGCTTCACCCGCGCCAGGCCGATGTAGCCGTCCAGCTCCGCCTGCAGGTCCTCCAGCTTCTCCGGAGGCGGCACCGCCTGGTCGGTCCCGTCCGCCGCAGCCTCTGCGGCCTTCTCCGTCCCGCCGTCCGCTTTCGCCTCCGGCGCGGCAGCCTTTCTCTCCGGTGCGCCGCTCCCCGGCGCCGGGGCCGGTGCGCCCCAGAAGTCCGATCCCATGCGGCTGAGGTTGTGCTCCGTCATGGTGCGGATCACCTCCAGCTGCTGCAGAATGATCTCGTCCTTTTTGTGGTTGTCCGCCATGTGTTCACCCTCTCATCAGATCCGTATGGGCCAGTGCCCGGAACAAGCAGGCGCTGACCAGCCCCGTCAGGGCTCCGGTCAGCAGGGATACCCCCAGCAGCACCGGCAGATAATACAGCGGCGCCGTATTGCCCAGGGTCAGCACCGCCGCGGCCACCTGGCCGCAGTTGTGGGCCGCCGCGCCGCCCACGGACACGCCGTACACGCTCAGCCGCCCCAGGCGGCTCAGCCCCGCCATGACCGCCATAGCGGCCACGCCGCCCAGCAGGGAGAAGATCAGCGCGCTCATATTCCCGGCGAACATGGCCCCCAGCAGGCACCGGGCGATCAGGATCAAAAAGGCCGGCGCCGTCCCCAGGGCATACAGGGCGAACACCGTCACGATGTTGGCCAGGCCCAGCTTCACCCCCGGCAGGGGGATGGCCAGGGTCAGGGGGAAGAGGTTTTCCATATAGCTCAGGGCCAGGGCCAGGGCCGTCAGCACCCCGCACAGCGTCAGCTGCTTTGTGGTCCACTTCATGGCGCCCCTCCTATCCGATCACGGCATCCACGCCGCTCTCCGCCGGCTCTCCGCCCTCCAAGGACACGATCACCCGGGCCGGCAGGCACACGATGCTCTGCCCGCCCCGGGAGATATGGCCGGTGCGGACGCAGTCCTGGGTGGGACAGTCGGAGGACTCTACCCATACCGCTGTCTCCGTCAAGTGGACGTGCAGGGTATAGCCCCTGCTCTCCACCACCCGCTCCGTCTCCGGCAGGCCCGCCAGGGCGATCCGCTCCGTCTCCGTTCCGTCCACGGAGATCACCGCCGTCAGAGCGCTGCCGCCTCCCCGGCCCCACAGCGCCAGGGCGCAGGCCGCCGCCAGCAGCACCACCGCCAGCACCACCGCCCCGTCCCACAGGCCGGGCCGCAGCTCAGGAGACCGTCTCATAGGTGTACCCATTCCCCTCCACCTTTGTCAGTTCGTCCGTCAGCCCGTCGGTGACGACCACCCGGCCGTCCTCCGTCACCAGCACCAGCTGGAAGTTGTACACGCCGCTGCGCCAGAAGTCCAGGGCCTGTTCCTCCCCCATGACGAACAATGCGGTGGACAGGGCGTCGCACAGGGTGCCGTTTCCCTGGGTACCATCTGTCACCACCGTCACGGAAGTGAGGCCGCTGTCCGCCGGGTAGCCGGTGGCGGGGTCAATGATATGGTGATAGCGTTTCCCGTCCTGCTCAAAATACCGCTGGTAGCTGCCGGAGGTGACGGCGTAGGCGTCGGTCAGGTTCAGCACGGCGGCAAAGGCCTCGGCGTTGTCGGGGTCCCGGGGATCCTGGATGCCCACCCGCCAGGCCTCCCCGTCGGGCCGGTCGCCGATGGCCAGCACGCTGCCGCCCAGGCGGATCAGCCCCCGGGGGACCTCATACTCTTCAAAAATGGCCGCCACCCGGTCGGAGGCGTAGCCCTTGCCGATAGCGCCCAGATCGATCTGGGTGCCCGGGTCCAGTGCCACGGTGACGGTGCCGTCGGTATTCTCCCCCAGGCAGCGGATATGCTCCGCCCCCACCGCAGGCAGCAGCACCTCCAGTTCCGCCTGGGAGGGCACCTGGTATTCGTCCGTTGTAAAACCCCAGGCCAGCAGCACCGGCGCGACAGTGATGTCAAAGGCGCCGCCGGTGGCCTCGCTGTACGCCATGGCGGTCTCGATCAGGCCCCACAGCTCGGCGTCGATGTCGGCGGTGCCCTGGCTGTTCAGCCGGGCCACCTGGCTCTCCTCATCCGTGCGGGAGAGCATGGCCTCCAGCCGGTAGACCTCCTCCTCGGCGGCATAGTCGGCCTTGGTGCTGTTGACGCCGTAGGCGGTGAAGATCATGGCGGTGTCCATGGCAATCACCTGGATGCTCTCCTGGGCCTCGTCCGGGTCTATGGTGCCGCATCCGGCGCTCAGGCTCAGCAGAAGCGCCATCAGCAGCGCACAAATTTTTTTCATGAGCGTTCTCCTCAGTCTGTCCGCCTCCGGGCGGAAATTTTCATAATGAAATAGTATAGCACCTTCCGCCCCACTTCTCAACCGTCAATCCCCATTTCCGCCGTCCGGTGCCCCACCATGGTCCCGTTTTTCCAGCCGGTGGTGCCAACATGCATAAACTGCCCGCCACCGGTGCAGGGTAATACCGGCGGACCTCCCGTAAAAAACAAAAAAGCCTTTCGGTTTTCCTTGCAAAAGCAGGCGAAGTCTGCTATACTATCACAGTATGTCGGCGGCGAACGGCTTTTTTCACTGCGGGCATTTCCGAAACAAAAGCCCTGGAGGTTACCATATATGTCAAAAAATCCCAACCGTAATTCCAAGTCTGTCAAGCGTGACGAACCCATGAACGGCGCTATGAAGCTGTTTCTGGCGGGCTGCGTTGCGGAACTGTATTTGCTGGTGATCCGCCGTTTCTATGTCTCCGGTACCATCTATCAGCTGCTGGCCTGCCACACCGCTCTGCTGTATGTGATGATCGCGGGCGTCGTGGTGCTGGCTGCGGGACTGATCCTGGCTCTGGCTGCCCGGAAGCAGCCGAAAAAGGCCCGCCTGGGCTGGGCGATCTTCGCCGCCGGCGTGTTTCTGGCCCTTTCTGCCCTGCTGGTCCGGACTCTGGGCGGCTCCGCTTTGACCGTGCTGTGCGTAGTGGTCCCCGCGGCCATGCTGCTGGGCATCCTGTGGCAGCTCTACGATCGGGAGTGTGCCTGGGCACTGACCATTCTGGCCCTGTCCCTGATGGTGCTGTGGGTCTGCCGTCACCTGCTGGGCGGCGCCGGACTGCTCAGCAAGCTGGCTCTGGCCGGTTCTGTGGTTTACCTGGTGGTCCTGGTGCTGGCGGCACTGCTGATCCGCAAGGCCGACCGCAGCCACGGTATGCTGGGCAAGCTTCAGATCCTGCCCGCCAATGCCGACGCGCTTCCCATTTACGCCGCCTGTGGCCTGTCCTTCGTGGCGGTGGCCGTGGCTCTGTTCAATACCACCGTAGCCTATTACGCCATGTGGGCCCTGGCCCTGGTGGTGTTCATCCTTGCGGTGTACTACACGGTCAAGCAGCTGTAAGACTTCTCTCGAAACCATCAGCGGAGGTCTGTGGATATCCACAGACCTCCGCTTTTTATACGCTGTTTGATTATTGGTAGTAGATGCCCAGGACCTGCTTGTGGGGCTCCGTGAAGTCTCCCAGCCGGATGTCCATGCCGATCTCGAAGGCCCGGTCCCAGGGAAAGCGGTAGTTGGTCAGCTCCACGCCGCCCCAGCCCCGCTCGGCGTACTCCCCGGCGGAGGGCAGGGCGGAGATAAAGTTGCTCCGCTCCAGATTGGCGATCACGTCCGCGGTGGCGGCGGCCATGCCGCTCTCCAGCCGCTCCAGCACGGCGTCCCGGTCGATATCCGGGGTCCAGAAGTTGTCGGCATTGCCGCTCAGATCGCTTCGGACAAAATTCAAAATGTCGTTGCGCACCACGTTTTTGTAGCAGAAGTCCTTGAGAACACTGTCCGCCACGGTCCGCAGGAAGGCCCGTTCCGTGGCGTCGGTCTGCTCCCCGTGGCGCAGGAAGGCGTACCGGGCCACTCCGTGGCTCAGAGCCGTGCCGGTGACGATGGCCATGTCCAGGAAGCCCGCATAGCTCAGCAGGCGCCCCAGCTGCACCTTCTCAGTCAACGCCTCGTGGAAAGCGGTGCCGTAGGTGCCGTTGCCGGCGTCGATCAGGACCGTGGGCGTCTGAGCGGAGTCTCCCTCCAGCTCCCGGACCACCGCCTGGATATAGTCGTCCTTCTTCGTCTCGTCAGCAGGCTGGGTCAGCACCAGGATCCGCAGTTCCGCCGCTCCCGGCTCCGCCGGCCGCAGGTCAAAAAAGTCAAAGTGCTCATCCATGATGGCGGTCAGGGGCTGATAGTCGTAGGCACAGGCAGGCTGGTCCTCGGTGCCGCCGAAATACTCCACGCTGACATCCGCCCCCTCCCAGCCGCACTCGTCCAAATACAGCCGGGCCACGGCCTTGAAGGCCAGATCGTCCACGCCGGAGAGCAGCGCGTCTCCCTCCCGGAGGCGGCTGCGCAGATAGGCGATCTCATTTTTCTGGATGCTGTCCTCCTCGGAGGAGTCGTCGATGCCCACCAGCACGTGGAACCGCCCCTCCGTGCCCGGCAGGGCATCGAAGAGCGTCTGGCTCAGCCGCAGCTTCCGCTCCCGGGCCGCCAGGTATCCCTCCACGGCGCCCTCCGGCAGCGGCTCCTCCGCCTCGGCCCGGATGACCTGCCCGTCGGCGCCCAGGGGATAGTCCGCCACGATGTTCTCCACCGTCAGCTCCGCCCCGGTCAGATGAGGCCGGGCGGCCATGCCGTAGGTCCGCAGGGCGTTGTACTCATTGAGGCCGAAGCCGCCGTACCCGGTGGTGGCCGCCAGGCGCATCACCGTGTCCAGCAGCCACACCTGATTGTTCTCATCGGCGGCCAGCAGGCCCAGCAGCTCTGTCAGCAGCTCCGCCTCGCTCAGCGTCCGGCCGTCGGACAGCGTCACCGGGTTTTCCCCGGCCATGCTTCGGGAACTGACCAGCCCGCCGGAGAGCAGCTGGTCCACCGACAGGATGTAGCGGTCGCAGCCCTCCGCCTCCCGGGCCAGGACCCACTCATACAGGTCCGCCCGGTCGCCGTACTGGGTGCCGTTTTCATTGAGCGGCTGGCCGTCCAGCCGGGTCTGGTAGTCGTCCCGCTCCGGCAGCAGCAGCTCGTAGCCCAGGGAGTCCGCCAGGTACACCACCCGCTCCTCGTTGTCGGGCCGGTCGTCCAGGGGCACGTAGGCGATCACCGGCTCATCCGCCGGGGCGCTCTCCTGGTCCACCGGCTCCGTGCTGACGGGACCGCAGCCCGCCAGCAGGGCGACCGCCAGGACCGCCGTCAAAAATCGTCTGTTCATACGTCTCTCCATATTTGAAAGAAGCGGGGCCCACGGCCCCGCTGTCTGATTTCCGCTGCCGGCAGCTCAGAGGCCGAAAGCCCCCAGGTCCAGTCCACCGGTGACGCCGCTCATGCTCTTCTCCATGGCCTCGCCTGCCTGGCGCAGGGCCTCGTTGACGGCGGAGACCACCAGGTCCTGGAGCATCTCCACATCCTCCGGATCCACGGCCTCGGGCTTGATGGTGACGGAGAGGACCTCCTTCTTGCCGTTGACCTTGGCCTCCACCACGCCGCCGCCCACGCTGGCGGTGAACTCCTGGGCCTCCACGGCCTCCTGTGCGGCGTTCATCTGCTCCTGCATCTGCTGGATCTTGGCCTGCATCTCGGCCTGACGCTGGGCGCCGGACACCTTTCCGTTGGTAAAGCCCCGTCTTGCACTGTATCCCATGGTCATTTGCTCCTTTTTACTTGATTTCGATGTTGTCGAACTGACTGCCGAATTTCAGCAGATTTTTCAAATTCTCCTGAGGCGCGGCCTTGGGGGCCTCCCCCACCTTGAGCACCAGCCGCACCGGCGTTCCCGCGCTCCGGGCCGCCTCCTCCAAAAGGGCGGTGCGGACCCGGTCGTTGTCCAGCCGGCCGTAGGTGATCTCATCGGGAGCCCACACGGTGAGCACGTCTCCCTCCAGCTGGCCGGCGCACATGTCCAGAAACGCCCGGTACATCACCGGCAGCCTTCCCTTGCAGGTCTCCGCCAGGGTCCGCCACCAGGCGCCGTCCCCGGCGGCCGGGGCTGCCTTTTTGCCGGGCTCCTCCGGCGGGGCCGCCGGAGCGCTGGCCGCAGGCACGGCAGGCGCCATCCGGTCCTCCGCTACGTCGAACACCCGGGCGCCGGGCTCCTCCGGCATGGGCGGCTCGTCCCAGGGAGGCGCCTCCTCCGGTGCCCCGGGCCCCGCGGGGGCAACCTTGGGGGCAGCCGTCTCCGCCTGCACCGCAGGCGCGGCCTTCTGCACTGCCGTCTCAGGGGCGATCCCACCCCGGGCGGCGCGGTCCTCCAGCCGGCGGATCCGGGCCTCCAGGGCCGTCAGATCTCCAGAGAGGCTCTCGTCGCACAGCCGCAGGAGGCACAGCTCCGCGTCGGTGCGGCGGTTGGCGCTGTAATAGAGGTCGGCCCCCGCCTTTTGCAGCATGGTGGCGAGATAAATCAGCCGGGCGGCGGAGGTCTCCTTCCCCAGCCGGTCCAGCGTGGCGTCGTCATAGCCGCCGGACAGCAGCGCCGCGCCGCCCTCCGGCGCGGTTCGCCGCAGCAGCAGGTCCCGTACCAGGGTGCTGAGTTCACCCAGCACCGCACCCACGTCCTTGCCGCCGGCGTAGAGCTGGTTCAGCAGCAGCAGCGCCGCCTTGGCATCCCGGGCCAGGACGCGCTCCAGCAGCTGGGCGGTCTGGAGATTGCCCGCCAGGCCCAGGGCATCCAGCACGGACCGGCTGTCCACAGTGCCGCCTGCGGCGGCGCACTGGTCCAGCAGGCTCAGTCCGTCCCGCAGGGCGCCGTCGGCCAGGCGGCTCAATAGCTCGGCGCCGTCGGCGGTGAGACCGATGCCCTCCTGCTTCGCCACGTATTCCAGCCGTCCGGCGATGTCCCGGGGCATGATGCGCTTGAAGGAGAACCGCTGGCACCGGGAGAGGATGGTGGCGGGCACCTTGTGCAGCTCCGTGGTAGCCAGAATGAACATCAGGTGCTCCGGCGGCTCCTCCAGGATCTTCAGCAGGGCGTTGAAGGCCGGGGTGGACAGCATGTGGACCTCGTCCACGATGTAGACCCGCTTTTTCACGTTGGCGGGGGCGTAGACCGCCTCATCCCGCAGGGCCCGGACCTGGTCCACGCCGTTGTTGGAGGCGGCGTCCAGCTCCAGCACATCCAGGAAGTTGCCGTTTTCAATGCCCAGGCACGCCGGGCAGCGGCAGCAGGGGTCGCCGTTCACCGGCGCCTCGCAGTTGACGGCCTTGGCTAGGATCTTGGCGCAGGTGGTCTTGCCGGTGCCTCGGGTGCCGGTGAAGAGGTAGGCGTGGGAGGTGCGGCCCTCCGCCACCTGCTTTTGCAGGGTCTCGGTGATATGGGACTGGCCGATCACGTCGGAAAACGTCCTGGGCCGCCATTTTCGATACAACGCCTGGTACACGCCAACACCTCCGGGTCAAAAACACTCCTCCGCGGACAGCTGCGGAACCGGCACCCTCGCGGCACATGGGACATCCCGCTGAATGCTGCTCGGTTCCCCGCCTGACATGGTTCACGGGGCCCCATTGCGCGAGACCGGTTCCGCAGCTGTCTGCGGAGGAGCAATTCATAGCTTACCCATTTTACTATACGAAAACAGAATTGGCAACAGAAATTTTTTTGCTGAGAAAAAATCAGGCTTTACAACGGGAAAAATTATGGTATAATATCATTTGCCGCTGAGCCAAAATCATGCGGCGTCATCTATGGGCCTGTAGCTCAGCTGGGAGAACCAGCGCAACATAACACAGGCCCGGCCAAAACAGCAAACTGCACAAGCAGATAAAGTTAAAATATACAAAACAACCAAATATGGGCCTATAGCTCAGCTGGGAGCGCAAAGGGTTCGGTTTTCTGCCACATCTATAATTTCATATTGCTTTATTCTTCTGTTCCGCTTTTGGAACTGTTGATTTGGGCCCGTAGCTCAGTCTGGGAGAGCGTACGGTTCGCATCCGTAAGGTCGAGGGTTCGATCCCCTTCGGGTCCACCATAAAAGCAAAACAGTATAGATGCCGTAGGCCAGAAGCCTACGGCATCTATACTGTTTCCGGGCTTTTTCAGCTCGAAAATTCGATGATGATTCCATAGATGCCAACCACTGTTTTCCCCTAACTGGTGGGACTCGAACCCCCTCTTCTCAGTGGTTGGCAAACCCGAAACCATGTGGCGCCCTTTTTGAAACAGCAACTTTCAAAAAGGGCGCTATTTTTCTACCAATAGAATACACAAAGTTTGGGGCGTCGATTTGTTGGTCGTGATGGGCCAATGGGTTGGCGCCCTTTTTCGTTTTCAGATAATTTCAAAAAGGGCACTAAATGTCAGGAGGTAGTAAATGAATCGAGAACAGTTTTTTCAAGAACTTCGTACCGCTCTTCACCGTGAGGGTTTTGTCCCGCAGCCGGAACAGGATGAATTGCTTCCTGTGGAGTGGGATGGTCTCCCCCTTTGCCGGATCACAGCGGACGGAGGCGTTCGCTACTGGCAGGAGGATGTAGCGACGCCGGAACGGGAACGAGCCTGTGAGCGAGCCACCGATCTGGCCTGTACTGTGCGGGAGTACACGACTCTGCTGGAACAGGCTCCGCCCCTGCAAGCCCAAAGCCTGACCGGTGACTACCGCCTGCTGGCTGACTTCAATGGAGCCGTCCTGGCTGCCCATCCCACCCGGCTTGGCGTCCAATTCGTCACATGGGACTGGAGCTTCGACCGCACAGGTCTCAACCAGGGCAATTACTTTCAGGAAAACTATATAGGTGCCAAGCAGGACTTCGCCATCCGCGCTGGCCTCATTTCCAAACAGCAAATTTTCAATCAGGAGCAGCTTGTTGAAATCTACCGGTGCTGCTCTGACACCTTGGATACTGGTTTTGACTTGACTGCCGAGCAGGAAAAGTGCATCCGGGGAGTTCAAGAGCAGATTGCTACTGCAGCTCCCGATGCCCTGGAGCGCATAAGGGAGCAGGAGCAGCACCCCATGGAACCCTACAACCAGGAACCGATCATGTAATATTCAAGCGCCGGAGTTTTAGAAATAAGACTCCGGCGCTTTTTTGCTTTACTGAAAGGAGCACACCGCCAATGACACGCTACTTCATGTGGGATACACCGCTGTGCCAGATGGAACAGCAGATGATGACCCCGCCCTATTTCAAGCCCAGAGGCCATGGCCGATACTATCCCGGTTTCCAATATAGCAGAGATGACATGGAGTGCCCATACTGCATGAACTTCAGACGCAATCATCCCTGCCCTTTGGAGCAGTGCGTCTGTCTGGATGAACGGATTGTAGCCGGTGCAATTGACCTCAACGAGTTTGTCAGGGATTGCTTCTTCCCTGAAGCGGGAGTGCAGCTTCAGGCCCGCTTAGAGAGGAGTTTCAATGGCTGCTCCATTGGATTTTTCCTGAGCGACAGTCATCGGGAGCGTTGGCAGCACTGGCGTGAGCGCTGTTTTCGAATGCCGAACCGTAACCTGGCCGCACTGTTTCTTCTCACGGCGTATGGGGACATCTGGCGCAGGATGATCTGGAAATTTGATGCCAGTGGGTTTGACTTCCAATCTGTCCAGCTCGCCGGCATCCAACCGGAGCTGTACAGTGTTTATCAGGCGGCCAAAGCCATCTCCACCGGCAGCCCCAATATCACTCTTGCCGATCTCGCATCCCCCGAATTGGTCACAGATGAGGCGTTCCACCTGATTGTCTGCGCTCTGCTTCTGGCCAAGTACGGAGATGCGATTTTGAATTTTGAAGGAAAGTAAGGTGATGCAATGTGATGATGGAAGCAGTTCTGAGCAACGCCGACCACCCGGAATACGGTGTTGCGACGATTCCTCTTCCTATTCCCAGAAATCAATACGACCACTGCGTTGCGCTGTTGGAGGCACTGGAGATCGGCGATGCCTCTGAAGCCGACTGCCGCTTGGACTCCCTCGACAGTGCCTGGCCCGTGCTGAATCGGCTGGTATGCACCAAGGTCAACCTTGATGAGTAAGCGTCAAATAAAAAACACAGGAACGGAGGATTATCCTCCGCTCCTGCGTTTTAATGAATCAGGTATGTAGGATGTTACGCTGGCCAGGATATACGATTCTGGCTTTTTTGTAGCCCTTCCAATCCAAGTGCTGGCCACACCGGTCACAGAAGTTCATAAACTCCCGTTCCATAGTTATATGGCATCTGGGACAAACATAGTAACTGTTACCATCGGGAAAGAGCATGACCTCCGTTACGGGCATCTTCATACGGTAGCCAGCAAGGATGAGGAGAAGGTTGGTAAAGATCGCCGGGGGAAGGGATGTTTGCGTCTGAGTTTTAGATCTCCCCCGTTCTTTTCTGCCCGTTCCCATCATTGTTCTTCCCCCGGGAACAGGTCAGCAAATCCGCAGGAATAACGAGCCCTCATTTTTAACAGTTCGTTCCAGTCTGGGAATCGCTCTCCAGCTTCGTACCGCTGGATTGTGCGTATGTCGCAGGCGAGTTCTTCCGCAATTTCCTCTTGGGAGACGCCGGCCTTTATACGCGCCTGCTGAAGTGGATTCTCAGGATGACCTCCGCCCACTCTTGTCGGAATCTGCTTTTTTTTTCATAGTAGCTCCTCCTTACAAAATTTTTAACGGGATACTTCCCGTTGTCATTTTAGAGGAAATACTGCCCAAACAACACGGCACCTGTGTCGGGTTGCAAAAAAAGCAGAATTTTGTCATCCAATATAATAAGATGGGCCAGTAAGAAACCGGCCCATCCCATCAAATATCCTTTTGGTTTTGTATGGAATAAGTCCGGCACTCATCCGGTGCGTATTCCGGCAGCAATTTTTCTGCCCACTCCTTACCCTTATCTTCCAGCACCGGCGCATTGGTCATGATATAGACCAAATAGCGGTATGGATCAAGCCCATTCTCTTTTGCCGTTTCAATCAAGCTGAAAATGATTGCGCTGCCCTGTGCCCCGTTGGGTGTATTGGCAAACAGAAAGTTCTTCCGGTCCATTACGAAAGGCTTTATGCTGCGTTCAGCCCGGTTGTTGCTCACTTCCAGCCGCCCGTCCTCCAGATAGCGGATCAGATACGGCCACTGTTCTTTCAGATAATACACTGCCTTCCCCAAAGCGGACTTTGGCGGCGCCTTACTGCGTTCTGCCCATGACAACAGAGCGTTCAGGACCGGCTTTGCCCGGCTCTGCCGCTGGATACATCGTTCTTCAAATGGAAGGCCGGCAATTTCCCGCTCTATGGAGAACAGCTGGTTACAGAACCGCTGTCCCTCCAGGGCTGCACATCCCGCCTGTTCCCCCTTGGGCAGAGCGTTCACCGCCTCGTCAAATTTCCGCCGTGCGTGGGCCCAGCATCCAACTACCCGGATGCTTCCGGGCAGCTTGTGGTACCCTGAGTAGCCGTCCGCATGCAGATACCCGGTAAACCCCTGTAGGAATGCCGCCGCATTCTCCGCCTTCCGGTTCGGCCGGTATTCATACAGTACAATGGGATGCTCCGCATCGCACCCCGTCCGGTAAAGCCACATATAGCTCTTGGACTGGGCAGATCTCCCCGGCTCCCGCAGCACCTGCAGGGTGGTCTCATCCGCGTGCAGCACATCCCGCCCCACCAATTCCCGGTGGAGCTGGTCATATACTGGCCGGAGCCAGTCCTCCGCTGCCCGCAGGATCCAGTTGCTCATCGTCTGCCGGGACAATTTTACCCCGGCCCGGTTCCACTCCTGCTCCTGCCGGTACAGCGGGGACCCCATTACAAACTTCTGCACCATGATGTGGGCTATCGCCTCCGGGGACGCATAGCTGCCGGGGATCACGGCCGGAACCCTTTTTGCCTTTACGACCGGAGTTTCTGTACTCTCCTTTTTGCATCGCTGGCAGGAATAAGTATAGTATACATCTTCCCGGATCTTTACCTGGGCAGGGATCATCACCAGGCTCCGCCGCACCTCTTTGCCAATCATGGACATCTGGCTGCCGCACTCCGGGCAGACCTGGGCCGCCTCATCCGGATAGTGCTCCACCACTTCAACCGGCACATCCTCCGGAAGCACTTCCTCCACCCGGGACGAGCGTTTTTTCCGGGTATGCTCTGCCACTGTGGTTGTTTCCCGCGCTTTTTCCTCCGCGGCCTGCCAAGCCTCCGCCTCGTTAAAGACAAAGCTCAACTGGTCCATCAGCTCCTCTCGGGTATGTTCAGAGGAGGAACCGTAGGTCTTTTTCTTCACCAGCCGCAGCTGTTCCATCAGCCACTCCAGCTTCTGGTTCAGCTCCGCATACCCCTCGCTCTTCTGGAGCAGCGCGTCATATTCCGCACGCGAAATGGTCACCATTTCCGTGTTGCTTGTCGCTGTTTTCAAATCGTTTTTCATGGATCAATTATACCATGAAACGCCTTGAAATACCAGTGTTTTCAAGGCGTTTCGGATATTTTACTTTCAATTTTTGCCCCTAAACCGCACTCAGGCCAACCACCTCTTTCAGCGCCTTTGGCTGGTCTATCTGCAGCCCTTCCATCAACCACCGGTACTGCTGCCAGGTCAGCTGCCGCACCTCATCTCCGCTGCGCGGCCAATGGAAGTTCCCGCCCTCCAGCCGTTTATATAGCAGCACAAATCCATCTTTTTCCCAGTAAAGTGCTTTCAGCCTGTCTCTCCGCCGCCCGCAGAACAAAAACAGGGTGTTCGTGAATGGATCCAGCTCAAACTGCCGCTGTACCAGGGATGCAAGCCCGTCTATCCCCTTCCGCAGATCTGTGTACCCCACCGCCAAGTATACCCGGTCTGCGCCTGTGAAGTCACTCAGCATGGCGCACCGCCTTGCACAGCGCCTCCACGACTGCGGCATTGGCCCCTTCGTAGATATCGATTTCAGCGCCGCCCACACGCAGCGTGGCAATGACTGCTGCCCGGCGTACCGCTTCTGTGGGCCTCTCCGCCAAACAATCCGGGGCAGTCCCGTCTTCTTCCGGAGGCGGCAGCTCTGCAAACTGTACTTTCGGTTCCTGGAGCCCTGTGCTCTGAATTTGGGCCTCCTGCTGCTCCATCAGCGCGTCAAATACCTTCCGCTGCCATTTATAAAACTGATTTGTCGTGATCCCTTTCTGCTCACACCAGGTCATGACATTCAGCCCGCTGTGCCGGCACTCCCGGACCAGGCCCGCCCATTCGGCAAGCCGATACTCTCCTTTTACTTCTCGGATGCTCTTTTTCTCCATCTTGCCACCTTCCCTTCTGCGGAGGGGACGAGGGCTGTGCCTCTTTCTTCCGGGAAGTCAGGGCACTATCCGAAACTGCCGGCAAGTTGGGGCAAGTACATGGCTTTCAGGAAAGTTGCAGCACTACCCGGCACTTCCGGCAAGTTGACGCTACCTTCGCCTGCTCCGCGCTATGGTGGTATTTTCCCATATCCCTTTTCCTTCTTCAATCCGGCGCTTTTTTTGACGCTTACCTTGATGAGTTGGACTATCTGGTCAAGCGGCTGGACAGCTTTACTGTGGGCGAGTTTTCGCAATTTCAGGCAATGGCTGAAAAACTGCATCTCACCAGCATGAAGGATCTCATCAACCTGACCTTCTGCTGCCAGCAGGCGACGGTGATCACGGGCTTCACAAATTTGAAAGAGGTTGGCCGTGATCACTACATGAACATCCATGGCGGGTGTGCCAGCATGGAAGAACTGGAACAGCTGGACGGAGTGGAAACCGCTGTCCTGTTGATTGAGGACAATGAGGGGACTATCACCCGCTACGGAGTGGTCTATGACAACGGCATGCAGCTTTCACAGCTCTATGATGGGAAGCACCTGCCCTGCTATCACTATGAGGCCGATATGACCGCTGTCGGGATATCCTCCCGGTGGGAGCCGGAGAACAGCAGGAATGTGACCTGGATCTATCTCCCTGCCTCAAAAGGACAAATTGAGCGCGCCATGCAGCGTTCCGGCATTGCTGACCCAAAGGATATGCGCCTTTTTATGGCAGACAGTTCATTCCCGGAGGAAGTGGATGTAGCACTGGACTTCCGGTGCGACAACATCCACGAACTCAATGAGCTGGCGCTGGTCGCAGATAAACTCTCGTATGACGACCGCAGAAAGCTGGGAGCAGCAGTAAGTATGGCTAAACCGGAATGCGCCAGCCAGATCCGCCGCTTGGCGGAAAACCTGGATCTGTTTGAATTCGCCCCCGGCGCCCACACCCCCGAGGAATATGGGAAATACGTGATTCAGAGATCCGGCCATTTTGAGTATGACCCCAATCTGGACGAGTTTTATGACTACGAGCGGTATGGCCTGCAGCACATGGACTATCAGTCGGGCGTGTTTACCGACCGCGGCTACATCGCCTATGTCGGTACAGTAAGTCTGGAGGAACTGATGGCAGACGACCCGGCAGAGTCCTATCAGCGGGAGCAGGACTTTCAGATGGGAGGGATGACATGATCCAACTCTTTATGAGCCGCAGCGGGAGTTCTGTCATTGTCCCGCTCAATTTGCCCGCATCTCATGGCGCTATGACAGAAGCGTACAGCCAGCTTGAACAAGCTAACAGAACAGGAAAAACAGAGATCGTTGAGATCAAAAGTGTGATTGCCAACCTGCCGTCATATCTCGGCGGACTCGACCCTGATTCCAGAACGCAGCTTGCACAGCTGAATCTGCTTTCGAGCATCATTGCCAAAATGGACTCTCGTGAACGGAGCATCTATGCCGGCGCCTTGGATGGCAACAGCATCAATGATCTGAACGATATGATTCGTGTGGCGGAACAGGTGTCGGACTATAGGATGGGACATCCTGACTGGCAAATTTACCATCTCTGTACGGATACGGAGGCAAATACCATGAAGCAGAATGAAAAAGTAAATACACCGATTCACATCAGGCCCGCTTCCCATGAGGAGGCGGGCCTTTTCTATTCCCAGATGAAGGAGACCGAGGATGCGGCGCTGGGCACGGTCGGCCATGTCCGGATGGACTTTGGATCTTCCGGAAAAGGATTCTACCACACATGGTGGCCCCACAACGATGACCAGTTCAACACCAAGGAATTCAAGGGTGAACTTCAGGAAGTCGTGGATGCGCTTCGGGCAGATGGGCCGCTCAAGGATCTGGCTTCGATGAGAAGCTACTGCTACCGGAACGGGGGTGAGCTTACCGAGGATGGCCGGTGCTATGGCTATGTCGTGGACACCGAGCATTACCGCTACTGCCTCCGCTGCACCCCTTCCCCTGGCGACTACCAGGGGTATCTCTACTGCTACAACCTGCGCCAGCAACAGATGGCCCAGCAGGCAAAGCCTGTGGGCCGGGTCACCTTCGCCGATGGAAGCCGGATGGACTACACCGACACGCAGGAATATCTCCGGTGCATCCAGGAGGAACTGCCTCAGCATTCGGTCACGGGCTTCCGCTATGAGACGCTGACGGATGACCCGGTTGTTCGCAAGCAGGTGGACGATATCCTTTTCGACCTGTATGGCGAGGAGAATCCGCAGTCCCTGGCGGACTATGAAAACGGCTCCGACCGAGATATGAAGATGGGAGGAATGTAAATGTCAGTACCCAAAGAATGGCTGAGCTTCCTGCGGGAACAGTTTCCCGCAGGCTCAAGGATCAAGCTCAGAGAGATGAAAGACCCCTATGCCCCGCTGGAGCCGGGCAGTACGGGGACTCTGGACTACATCGACGACGCCGGGCAGTTCCACATGAAGTGGGACAATGGCAGAACCCTGGCGCTGACCATCGGAGAGGACAGCTTCTCTGTCCTGCCGCCCGAGCCCACCACGCTGAAGCTGTATATGCCTCTGACGGCGGATCTCTACACCCGCAACGAGTATGGGGAGATGGAGGATGACTACACTCAGTTGGACGGCAGATCGCTTCGTGCCTATGAGGGCGAGATCCTCAGAGCTCTGATCAACAACCGGATGCCGGAAGAATCCGAGAGCGGCATCATGCACTGGTATGGCGAGGATGACAGCGTCAACCAGAAGGTCAAATCTGTCGTGTTCACCGTCGAGGATCGGAACGGCCAGCTTTGGGGTGTTGCCGAGTGCCGCGTGGTTGGCACCCTCACCCCGGAGGAACTGACCACCCTGAAAGAGTATATCTCCGGACAGGCGTCGGATGGCTGGGGCGAGGGCTTCGAACAGCGGGAGATCTGCGCCGGTGATGACGAGCTGTATGTCCATCTGTGGAGCGTGGAGGATGATTGGGATATCCAGACCGAGGCGGAACGCTTCGCCCCCAAAGTGGCGGAGGGGCTGCCGGAGATGTGCTTCTCCACCCTCAAGTCTACCGGCGACCTCATCTGCATCCGCCGGGGCGAGTACGGCTACTACCCCTCCAATTGGGACACCGGCGACAAGGAACAGAATGTGGAACTGGCCGACCAGCTGAACGAACAGCTTGGCGTCAATATGTGGCAGCGCCAGGCCATGGAGGTGGGCAGTATGTGCGGCTGGGATGTCCCCGGCGCTGATCCCGCCAAATACGAGGAGGACTACAGGCCCCAGATGGGAGGGATGACCCTTGAATGAAGTGTTCCGTGTGGAGCTGTTCGGCGGAAAAACGGATCGGTGGTGCGAGCTGGAGCTTCCGGCCAGCTACTATGGTCTCCAGGATGCGCTGGACAAGCTCCAGATGCCCTTGGGCGACAAGCCGAGGTGGGAATTTCTTGAACACCACGGCTTTCAGTTCCTCCATGTCCATCTGACCCATGAATGCGATCTCTATCAGCTCAATGCGCTGGCAACCTGCCTGGGACAGATGAACGGCAGAGAAAAAACTGCCTTCGAAGGGCTGTTCAACATGGAGGTGTCCAAGAAATACGGCCCCATCAGCGTTGCCACCATGATCAACCTGGCCTACAGCACAGACTGCTGCCATGTGATCAACGCCACAACGGACGAGCAGCTCGGCAGGTTCTATGCGGAGAACGATTTCATCCCTGCCCTGGAAAAAGTTCCGGATTCCATCTTTGAGTATCTTGACTTTGAGATGCTCGGAAGAAAAGCCAGATTTGAAGAAGGCGGCGTTTTCGCAAGCGGCGGTTATGTTACGCAGCACACCGAGCTGAAGCAGGTATATGGCAGCCTGGCCTTGGTTCCCAAAGCGCCGGAATATGGCATCCGCCTGATGGTCGGCAGGTATCCCTTCCACTCCAATGAGCAGCCGGAGAACATGATGTGCCTGGATCTGCCCGCCACGCAGGAACGGCTGGACGCCGTGCTGGAGGCTTGCGGAGGCGCCTCCTGGTCGGAAATGGTCTTCCGGGTGGAGGACAGCGCGATGCCTGCGCTTCTGGAAAACATGGACTGCGACGATATCCATGGACTGAACGAGTTGGCTAAATGCTTCAAGGAGCTGAGCACACAAGGAGAACTTTCCAAATTCAAGGCAGTTATCCTTGCGGCAGATTGTCACGATATCGCTGCCGCTGTCCAGATTGCGAAAAATCTGGATGACTATCTGCTCGAGCCTGATCAGCGAAACCCCGAGGAGGTGGCCATAGAGGAGCTTCGCTTCATTGTGGACGAGCATTCCCGGTCCATTCTGCAGAAGCACGTCGTCCTCTACAACTACGGTCAGGATGTCATGGCAGCACACAACGCTCTGCTGACCCCCTACGGGCTGGTTCAGCGCAGAGATGGCGAGCCGATCCGCAATGAAGAAACACAGGCAGAAAATGCCGGAATGGAGATGATGTGATGGCGAGTCGGCAAACCAGGCAACTCCTGGATCTTCTGGACGGTTTTGAAATGACCAAATCCCAACACGACTGGCTGGAACGGCGATTCGAGAACATGACGGTAAAAGAAAGCCTTCTGTTCCGCGGAGCAATGCAGATCGAGCAGCCGAGGATGACCTGCGATGTGATGCTGATTGCCAATCAGCTGGATCACTACGACCTGTTCTACGGTGCAGGAGACGATGCCCGACTTGGCAAATTCGTCATGGAGCAGATCCAGCGCCCCTCCTCCCAGGCACGTGCATTCCTTGACCCGGAGAAAGTGGGGGCAGCTTACCGTCAGAAAGGTGGGAACACCTTCTGCAATGGGCACTTCATCAAGGTCGCCTCTCTGATCGATCCGTTCCTGGACGGCGACCCGACGCTGAACCCCGACAAAGGTGACTACGGCATCCGGGTCAAGCTGGCAAGCCGCTCCAATACGGAAGGCGTGTGGGTTGGATTCCCGGACACCGGCGAGTATATGGATACCGCACACCCGGACGAACTTCTCTTGGCGCTGGATGCACTGGAGGTAGACTCTTTGACTGAGTGTATCGCCGTGGATGTGGACTGCTGCCTCCCGCAGCTGGAGAACATCCTCTCCCAGTATGCCTCCGCAGCGGAACTTGTCCGTCATGCCATCGACTTCGGCTATGCGTGGGGTGAGCAGGGTCAGGGCGAACCCCGGTGGCTGGATAAATGGCAGGCTGTTATGGAGCTGGAGGACTGCCACCGTCTGGATTACGCCCTGGATCTGGCACAGAACCTCCACTGCTATCACTTCATGCCCCGCGATATGGAGCTGGAGGACTACGGCAAAACACTGGCGAAACACGACGGTGTCTACCCCAAGGATGAACTGCTCGCCTCCTGCTTCGATGCGGAGGGTTATGCCAATCAGCGGATGAAGAACATGGGTTTATCCGCCGCTGAGCATGGTTTCGTATCCTGGAACGGCATAGAGCTGGTCTATGAGTACAGTCAGCCGGATATGGAGCCGACCATGTCCATGTGAGAAGCCCCCACAGAACAGTTGCCGCCGGGACGGAGGTGATGAAATAAAAAATGAAATAGCCTGAACGCCACAGGGGCCGTTACCCGAATCGGGACAAACGGCCCCTGATTTTTTGCGCTCTTTTCGGGTAACAGCCCCGGAAAGGAGCCCGTATGACCACGACAACGGATAACCCCATCGCCGAGTACCTGAAGACCTATCACAAGGGAGCGCAAAGCGTCATATCCAGCCGGGAGCTGGAGGCAGCTTTCCATATCCGCGGCCCCGACCTGCGCCGGTTGATCAACAGCCTGCGTGGAGATGGCATCCCCATCTGCAGTTCTGATTCCGGCTATTACTACGCCGGTACTGAGGAAGAACTGCAGAGAACCATCCGACAGCTCCGGAGCCGGATCAAGAAGATCGCCCATGCGGAACGCGGTCTCACCAAGGCGCTGGAGCAATCCACCGACAGCGGACAGATATCCCTTCCGCTGGAGGGCGGTGATACCGCTTGAAAAGCTTCATCCCCTGGGTGGGCGGTAAAAGCAAGCTGCTGTGGCTGATCCGAAAGCTGTCTCCCTCGCGGTATTCCCGTTTTATTGATGTGTTCGGCGGCAGCGGCACAGTAACCCTGAGCCGCCCCATCCAGCCGGGATGTATGGAGGTCTACAACGACTTCAACAGCGACCTGACCAACCTGTTCTGTTGTGTCAAAAACAGGACCATGGCACTCCTGCTGGAGTTGGGGTTTCTGCCGCTGAATACACGCGACGATTTCAATGTGCTGTATAAGTTCTTCTCCAAAGAGGAATTCACCGATGACTATCTGAAAGAGGAGCTGGAGCTGACGGAGCGGTATCTGGAGCTTCCGGACGCTGAGACCATCCAGAGAATGATGCTGGAACGAGCGCCTCGCGGTGATGTACGGCGCGCTGCCGACTTTTTCAAGCTGATTCGATACAGCTTCAGCGGCGGCGCCAAGTCCTTTGCCGGAAAATCCTGCGATATCCGCCGTTTCTTCTATCTGATTTGGGAGTGCTCCCGCAGGCTGGCAAATGTCGTCATCGAAAACAAGGACTGCGTAGAAATCGTCCACCAGTACGACCGGCCAGACGCATTTCTTTATTTTGATCCGCCCTACTACGATGCAGAGGACTGTTATGCGGCGGTGTTTCCCAAGGAAGATCATCAGCGTCTCCACGACGCTCTGCTGGAGTGTAAGGGATATGTCATGGTGTCCTATAACTACTGCCCATTCATCGTGGAGCTGTACAAGGAGTTTTATATCTTCTACACCACTCGCCCCAACAGTATGTCTCAGAAGGCCGGAAGCGAATATGAGGAGATCGTCATCACCAACTACGACCCCCGCCGCCACGATTCCGCAAGGCATTGCCTTTACCATGGGCGCCAGAGGGCCGCTTCTGGAAAAGGCGGATCGCTATAATGGCGTGATTCCGGAATTCTGAATTATGACAAAAAGCGGCCGTTGACAGGATATTCTGTCGGCGGCCGCTTCTCTGTCTGCAGCCATGAACATTCTGGAAAGGGAATCAACTGGGCAGCAGTTTGCAGTCCATTTGACTTCTTTATTGGGATAGGAGGAGAAGGGATCGTTGTCAGTGCCGGGAAAGCATCTCCGTTTAATTGGACAGTCTTTGCTCAGCGGCCCACATAGAGGCATATTTTCCGCCTTTGGCCAGCAGCTCCTCATGAGTGCCGGACTCCGCAATGTTCCCGTCTGCTACCACCAGGATCTGATCCGCATTTCGGACGATAGACAGGGTATGTGCAATCATGACTACTGTCTTCCGCTCTGACAAAAGCCCCAGGATCGCCCGCTTGACCGCCAGCTCGTTTTCAATGTCCAGTGAGGCAGTGGCCTCATCCAGCAGCAGGATGGGGCTGTTTTTCAAAATAGCCCGGGCGATGGACAGACGCTGACGCTCCCCGCCGGAGAGAAAGGCTCCGTTTTCCCCAATAGGGGTGTCATAGCCATGCTCCAGCTTCTGTATGAAGCCGTCACATCCAGCCGCACGGCAGGCGGCCTCCACCTCACGGTCTGTGGCCGAGGGGCGGGCATGGCGGATATTCTCCCGAACGGTATCGTCAAAGAGGAACACCTGCTGATCCACCATGGAGATCTGCTCCAGCACCCGTTCTGCCGCCACGGTCTCAATGGACTGCCCTCCGATGGAGATCTCGCCGCTCTGCGGTTCGTAGTATTTGGCGATCAGATTGAGAATGGTGGATTTGCCGGAACCGGAGTCTCCTACAATGGCAGTGAGCTTTCCTGCCGGCGCCGTAAAGGACAGCTCCTTCAGCACCGGCTCTCCCGGCACATAGGAGAAGGAGACCGAGCGGAAGGTGATGTTCTGTTCAGCAGGATGGAAGGGCGCCACGGAACCTCTCTCCTCCGGTTCCGCCATCACCTGGAGGATATTGTTCTTGGAGACCATCAGGTGCTTCCATTCAAAGAGATCGATGGAAATGGCAGTGGTAAGCTTGGTCAGCAGAATGGGCAGCATGGAGACCATGAGATAATCCACATTGCTCAGCGTACCGGCTGCCCAGGGACCGGCTGCCAGCGCCATGATGGCCGGCACACTGCACCAGCTGAGAATGTTATACCCGAAGCCAATAGGGATGCCCTTTGCCTCGTACAGATAACACACCCGGCTGAACCTCCGCATCGCCTCGGTCGTGGCCTGATTCTGGACGCCACCCATATGATAGGCACGGAAGGTCTGGATGCCGTCGATGTACTCCACGATGCTGCTGACCGTCTCGGCACTGACCTCATGCTTGGCCACGCCGTATTTGGCAACAACACGGAAGGACAGCCACAGATTGGGGATCAGCCCCGCTACCACCAAGAAAAGAATCAGCCCCGCCGGCAGATACACCTTGCATACAAAGCCTACCAGCATGGCGGCCAGCACAGCGTTTTTGGTGATGTTGCCGCTGGAGTGGGTCAGGATCTTCTCGTAGCTGCCCACATCGCTGGTCATGGTATTCACATACTCTCCCACCTGTCCCTGGGTGAAGCGGGAAAGAGGGATCTGTTTGAGTTTGTCACCCAGCCGAAGCCGCAGTCCTTTGGAAACAGCAGCTCCGCCCAGCTGAACCTGCGTGTAACCGGCGGCGTAGATGACCAGTCGAATCAGGAAGATGACCGCAAGAAATGCAGTCAGCAGCCCAAGCCGCTGCGCGCTCAGGCTGCCCTCAGACAGCCCGGACAGAACCATATAAATGGACAAGTAGCTGCACCCGGACAGCAGCCCTTCCACTACCGTGAGGATCACACCGGAATAGAAGGCCCGATTTTTACGGAACACATTTGCCTCACGCATGCTGCACACCCCCTTCTACGGAATAGGCAATGGCACGAGCAGCCCGGTAATCCGCCCAAGCCCTGCGGTAGTATTCATTTTTCTCCAGCACCTCTTCATGGGTACCACAGCAGGTAATGGTGTTGTTCTCCACCACTGCCACCTTGTCGCACAGCTTGATGGCGCCCAGCCGGTGGGCCACGATCACGACTGTCTTGCCCCGGCACAGGTTTTCAATGGCCCGGTCGATCTCCACCTGGTTTTCCGGATCAGCCGCTGAGGTGGCTTCATCCAGGATCAGAATGGGGGCGTTTTTCAAAATGGCCCGGGCGATGGCAATGCGCTGCCGCTCCCCACCGGAGAAACGGGAGCCGAAAGTGCCCACCTTGGTTTCATAACCCTGGGGCAGCGATTGGATGAAATCATCGATTTGCGCCAGCCTGGCAGCCTCGCGCACCTGCTCCAGTGTTGCTCCCGAGTTCATGCGGATATTTTCCAGCACGCTTCCCCGGGTCAGAAAGGTCTTCTGGAACACCAGAGAGATATGGTCCAACAGGTCCTCGTAGTCCAGCTCCCGCACATCTCTGCCGCCGATGCGGACCGTTCCCTGGGTCACATCGTAAGAGCGGGCCATCAGCTGGATCACGGTGCTTTTGCCTGCACCGGACACCCCCACCAGCGCAACCTTTTCCCCCGGCGCCACAGTGAGGGAGCAATCCCTGAGCACATCGGTCTTTCCATCGTAGGAAAAGGAGACATGATCCAGGGTAATGCCGCAGGTCTCCGGAAAGGCCGCGCCACTGGAAAAGGTGGGCAGTTCCAGAATCTCCTCCACCTTTTTCACGCCGGAAAGCGCCTGGGCAAAGGTAGTGGCCAGTTTTTGCAGGGGCAGGATCTCGGTGAGATACATCCCGCCCACATAGGCAAAGAGCAGAAATACGCTGCCGGTGACGCTTCCCCGGAGGAAAAGCAGGCCGCCTACTGGAACCATCAGCACCATCCCGCACTCCACCAGCAACAAAAAGGCGGCATAGGGCGGAGCCGTCTTGTGTGTGACCAGGTTCCAGATCCGGTTCTCCTCCTCAATGGCATGGGAAAACTTCTGGAAGGAGCGGCTGCCCATGTTATACGCTTTGATCAGCCGCATACCAGAGATGTACTCAATCGTCACGGAATTAAAGCCTACCAGGGAGCGGTTGACATCGGACAAGACCCCCTTCATTCTTTGGAAGATGACCGCCATCACAATGCCGGCCAGGGGCAGCGGGATCAGGGAAACCAGGGCCAGAGGTGCATTGACGGAGAGCAGATACAGGAAAATCACAACCGGTCCTGTGAGATAGGCCACAAATTCCGGCAGGTTGTGGGCCAGAAACAGTTCCAACTTCTCGATGTCCTCATTGAGAACGGTCTTGACCGCGCCGGTGCTCCGCTCGTCCAAGGCTCCAAGAGACACTTTGGCAAGATGCTCCGTTACCATACACCGTACTCGAAACAGTGCCCCATAGGCTCCCTTGTGAGACAGCACACCTGAAGTACCCAGCAACACCAGCCTTCCCACGGTGCCCGCCGTGACCAGCAAAGCGCAATCGGCGATAACTGCTTTGGTACAGGTGCCGGAGAGCACCGCATCCATCAGCCGGTAAATGCCGATATACGATGTGATGACCAGAATACCGCTGCCAAAGGCACACAAAACGGACAGGATCAGCCATTTCCGCTCCGGCCCGGCCCACTGCAGCAGCCGCATCACCGGTGATGGCCGTTTTTCTTTCATCGTCTGTTCCTCCTTCCCCCGGCTTGACGAGAGCGCCGGGAAGTGATATTTTAGTTAGCGGATACTAACCAACATCCATCCTACCGGCAAAACAGCAGTATCGCAAGGCTTTGGGCGCGGTTCCGGCTGATTGGGGTGGAGATGTGGCTGATCGAGGTGGTGACAGGTTATGGCGGCAAACAAAGACTTGGAGCAGCAATATGGCCGGGCGATGGAGGAACACGGGTTTCTTCCAGATCCGGAGAACCGGCGTTACGGCTCCATGGGGCTGTGCTGGCGGCACACCTCCCAGCAGGGCGGCGGTTTTTTCTGGACCTACGGGCAGCAGGATCTCTATACCATCAAGATCCATGATTTCTTTTTCCATGAGGATCAGCTGCTGGAGTTCCATTGGCCGGAGAGTCTCAGTGTCACCTGGTATGAATCCATTTCCGGGGAGGAGTTCTCCCCCTGCCGCCGTCTTGTTCCAGGCTGTGTCAAAAGTTTTATCGGAGGTCGGGAACCATACCGGGCGCTCATCCACAGGCAGATCCCCATCGTTTCCATTGGCGTGGAGATCACCCCGGCTTACTACCGGGATTATCTGCGCCGCCAGTTTCCCCAGGAGTATCAAAGCCTGCTGGAGTCTTTTCAAACGCTGGATCAGACAGAACACTTCCCAGAAATGGTGCAGCTCTTGAAACAGGTGCGCGACTACCGGTGGGAGGGGCTTCCCGCCCGTTTGTTTTATGATGGGAAGGTGGCGGAGGCGGTGGCGCTGGTGGCAGAGCGGCACCTGAAGCGCAAGAACCGCCGTTCTGTCAGTGCGGAGGATATGGTACGGCTGGCTGATGTGGCAGCCTTCATCACGGCCCACTGTGCGGGTGAACTGCCGCTGGAACGGCTCAGCCGTATTGGCTGCATGAGCATTTCCAAGCTGAAGGATGCCTTCCATGTCCGGTATGGCTGCACGATTACCCAGTACATTCAGGGGCAGCGCACGGAGCAGGCTGGGCGGCTACTGCGGGAAACTGACCTGCCGGTGAGTCAGGTGGCGGCCATTGTTGGGTATCAGAATCCCAGCCGTTTCGCGGAGATCTTCCGGCGAAACACCGGACGCTCCCCTGCGGAATACCGCAGAGCATGCTGGAATTCCTTCACGGAGGTAAACGATATGGAAAGGAAAGATTCTTTATGAAAATACAGTATTTTGGAGATCCATCTAATCCCAAAATCGTTGTTCTGCACCCCATGCTTCTGGACGGGAAAAGTATGCTGCCTCTGCTGGGCGAACTGCGGAACAGTCATTGTGTGATCGCGCCGGATCTGACAGGCCATGGAACAGATACTGGGATCTTTCAAAGTGCCCAACAAGAGGCAGCAACGCTGGCCGGCTGGCTGACAACGCAGGGATGGATTGATCTGAAGTTAGTGTTTGGTGCATCCATCGGTGCCGTGGTGGCGATGCAGTTGATTGCCATGCCCACATTCAAAGTTCATACCGCAGTCTTAGAGGGGTGCCCCCTCCATTCCAATGCTGCTTTTCTACGGATGATAGCGACCCGTATGTTTCTGTCAAAACATCGGAAAGCACAGCAACATCCCGGTTTGTCTGCACAGCGGATGACGAAAATCTATGGGGAGACGCTCGGCCTTATCATGGGGCACACCTTTGAACAAATTCGTCCGGAAACTTTGCAAGCCATCGCTGCCGCCTGTTCGGACTGCACCTTTCCCAACTATCCAAAGGAGTTGGAAGCTCACCTGTTTTTTGAGTATGGCAGTGAGGACATCAGCGCCAAGACCGCGCGCAGGGTTGTCTCAAAGCACTATCCGTCTGCTTCCTTTACAATCCGGGAAGGCTATGTTCACTGCCAATATCCCGCCGTTCTGGGAGAGCAGTATTCCAAGGTATTGGAGGAATACCTCGCCAGGGAACTTCACTAATAGAACCCAAGAGGCCGCATGGGGAACATTCCACCATGCGGCTTTTTCAATCGTCAGCAATCGGCAGAACAGAATCGGCTTTTCCGGTGTTCTATCCGTCCCGGCCTGCTTTCTGAAATGGAGAACAATTCTCTCAATGTAGGGAGAGCGTCCATGGTAACAGGCACATCGTCGGGCATTTCTCCTTCATCAAAGTGGAGGATGCGGGAACAGGTACGACTGACAAATTCAAAATCATGAGTGACAATAAAGATGACTTTTCCCATATCAGACAGCCGCCGGATCAGACCCGCAACCTGTGTCATGCTATCAAAATCCAGCCCGCTGGTCGGCTCGTCAAACACCAGCAGGTCTTTCCCACAAATCATGCTGACCGCTACCGCCACCCGCTGCTTTTGACCTCCGGACAGGGTATTGGGGTGGCGGTCTCTGAATGGGGCCAGGGCCAACTCTTCCAGTGTTGCGTCAACGAGCGTCTGTTTCGGATTGCGGATACCGAATGTACATTCTGACTCCACACTATCCGCAAAAAGCTCGTAGTTCACATCCTGCATGACCATATAGGAATGCCGCAGGCGATCTTTGTGATCCATGGACAGACCGTTCCAAAAGAATTGACCATCACAGGCCTTGTGAAGCCCGCACAAAGCACGGGAAAAGGTCGTTTTTCCGGCCCCATTGTGGCCAACGACGCCAATTACCTCTCCCTTTGCTGCTGTAAGGTTGATGTCGTGCAAAATGGTCCTCTTCTTATAGTGAAGGGCTACATTGTTAAGTTCCAAGATAGGATCTGAGACAGGCGCAAGGGAATGATTCCGTGGTGGGAGAACACGATGCAAATCAATCGCTCGAAGGCCCATTTGTTCCCGGGTATCCTCCGACAGCTGCCGAAATGCTTCCGGCGTAAAGACCTGTGTGATTTTCCCATGTTCCAAATACACAATCCGGTCCACCAGATCCATCAAATAGTACAACCTATGTTCTGCAATCAATATGGTTTTTCCCTGCGATTTGATCAGCCTGAGATGTTCTCCCAATTCTTGAATGGAACGCATATCCAAATTGGAGGACGGTTCATCCAAAAGATATATTTGAGGATTCATCGCATAGACCGAGGCAAATGCTATCTTTTGCTTTTCTCCACCGGATAACTCGAAGATGTTGCGATTACGGAGGTTTTCAATGTGCAGTTCTGCCGATGTACGATCCACGCGTTCTCTCAGCTGGCAAACTGGAAGTGCTTGATTTTCAATACCAAAAGCGATCTCGCTGTCTATATCCACATTGAAAAACTGTGTCCTTGGGTTCTGAAACACCGATCCAACCTTTGCGGCAAGCTGATGCATGGGAAGATCACTGACTTCCTGACCATCCACCAGTACGCTGCCCGCCAGTTCTCCTGCGTAGAATTGCGGGATCAAACCGTTTACAAGCCTCGTGATGGTGGTCTTCCCGCAGCCGCTCCGGCCACAGAACAGCACACATTCTCCGTCCTCTATGGTCAGGTTGATGTCTTGCAGCCCGTCTCCTTTTTGTCCTTGATAAGTAAATGACACACGCTTTAACTCAATCATCCCAGCAGCCCCTTTCCATAAAGCCCGACAACCAACGCGCCTGCAAAGCAAAAGACTGCCGCAATGTCCATCAAACCAATATGGATCTGCACCAGACAAGTTCGAGGCTTTGGGTTTTCAATGCCGCGGGTGATGGAAGCGATGGACAGTTCATCCGCCGCTTTGGATGCCGCCATCATCAACGGAACATAGATACACTCCACCGTTATTCCGGGATGTGTCAGGAGCCCCTTAAGCGAAGGTGAGACGTCCCGCATCCGCATCGCATCCTTGATAAACCGCCAATCCTCCTGAATGGTAGGGATATAACGCAGCATGACGGCCAAGGGGATTACCAGCTTTTGGGGTGCATGGATGCGATTCATCGCCGAGAGGAATTCGCTAACCTTTGTAGTGGAGACGACAATGCCGGACAGCATCCCGCAGGGGTAGACCTTATGGAACAACCCTAAAAAAGCGATAAACATGGTGCGCCAAGTTCCGGTCATGGTATCCAAAATCCAGAAGGTGAGCAGAACGATCAGCGCGTAGAACAGCACTCCTTTCCAGGCATACTTCCACTTTCCAAAGCAAATGCCGAGCAGCCCGATCAGCACCACAAGACCCAGTTCATAGAATAAGGATGGAGCCATCATGGCAGAAAGGATACACAACAGGAGCAATAATATCTTCGTTCTGGGGTCCAGCCACAGTCCACGCCTGGATAACGCTCCGCCAATCATGCGGTGATCCCAGCCTTTTCAAACTGCTTTTTCAGCAACTTTCCACCGATCCAACCACTGAACGCAGCAATCGCCAGCGTTCCGATAATGATGACAGCCAATAGCCAGGAAGGAGCAGACGCGCTCATTGTGTCAATATAGGACTGTTCCGTGCCGTTTTCCAGCATCGTGCTGGCCCAGCCTTGCGGATCAATAAAAAACACCACATAGGTATAAACGCTGCCCAGCGACATCAGCATATAGGACAGCAGATTGACTACCTTGTTGCGGTAATGTCCCGCACCAGCCACCAGATCCGCAATGATTCCCATCCCGATATAGCCTAAAGAAAAGGCCCAGTGCATTCCGGTAACAAACCAGATGATTCCCATAACGATGCCAAGAATGGTGACACTCCACCGCTTCTGCACCTTAGCGATCATCAGAAGATACACGGGACCACACAGCAGGGCTGCGCCTATCGGCATATAGAATGTCAAAACTGGGTTTGGTGCAAAGAAAATACCGCCGATCATGGTAAACACCAAGAAAATTGCGCTGAAAATGCCGGTTGTCACAAGATCCTTGATAGTGAGACTCTTTTTTGCGGGATTGATTTGATTGCTCATGTTGATCCTCCTATTTTGTAATGCGTTGACTTTATGGGATAGGTATGCTATCCTTTGGTTAGATATGGCTAACCATTATATATAATTACACCATGCACAACCTACTTTCAATCGTTTGGAGCGAGGTTCGTCCTATCATTTCAAAAATTCGTCTAATCATTGCAAAACAAGGGAGGCGTATCTATTGTAATGACCGGTATCATCGAGCAATACTATGCCCCATTACTGAAAAAGCACGGTTTTGTACCGGAACCAGATAATGATCAGTATGGTCCTCTGGGGCTTTGCTGGAAGCTATCTCCGGAAGTTGGCGAAGGTTCCTATTGGACCTACGGACAAAGGGATCTGTTCGACATCAAGATACACAACTTCTCTTTCAATAAGGATTTTATGCTGGAATTTGATCTCCCGGAATGTCTCAGTATTACCCGTTACGATTCCATCTCCGGTGAAGAGTTGTCGCCGTATCGCCGGTTGTCAGCCGGATGTATCAAGACCTATGTGGGCGGATACAAGCCATATCAAGTAATCGTCCACAAAAATATACCGGTTCGATCCATAGGCATCGAGATCACCCCTGCATATTATGAGGATTATCTGAAAAAACAATATCCAGAAGTATATCGGAATCCTGTCGAGGCTTTTCGGGAAATCGACCAAACAACAGATTTCCCGGAAATGTACCGGCTTCTATCAGAACTACAGAGCTACCGTGGAACCGGAATTGCAGCTAAACTCTATTATGAGAGCAAGGTAGCCGAGGCGCTCTCTCTGGTGGTTGAATATCAAAAAAAGCGTTCAGTTTCTGATCATAAACTGGTTCCTCAGGATTTGGAACGGATTCAAACCGTCGCGGCCTATCTGAGTGATCATTACGCTGGTGAAGTGCCCATAGAACGCCTGGCACAAATTGCCTGCATGGGTACGACAAAGCTCAAAAGCAGCTTCAAGAAGGTCTATGGCTGCACGATCACAGAGTATATACAGCAGCGCCGCATGAGTCAGGCAGAATATCTGCTGGCTCATACCGATCTGCAAATTGGTCAGATTGCTCAAACGATAGGATATTCTACATCCAGCCGGTTTGCGGAACTGTTTCGAAGAAGCACCGGCCTGCTCCCGCTGGAGTACAGGAAAATGGCAAATCGGAAATGATACCAATGCAAAAATTCAAAGAATCATCCCAAAATAGTATGTGGAGAGGCAAATCTGCCTCCCCACATACTGTTTTTATATCCGCCAGCCCTCGGCCCGCTGTCGGATCTCGATAAAGTTCCGGTAAGTTCCCTCCTGGCTCATCAGCTCCTGATGGGTGCCCTGCTGAGCAATGCGGCCATCCTCCACCACTAAAATCCGGTCAGCATTCTGGATCGTAGCCAGACGGTGGGCGATGGTGATGATGGTCTTCCCCCGCACCAAAGCAGAGAGCGCCTCCTGGATCTCATGCTCATTCTCCGGGTCCACGCTGGCGGTGGCCTCGTCCAGAATGACAATGGGGGCATCCTTCAGCAGACATCGGGCAATGGAAATCCGCTGCTTTTCTCCGCCGGAGAGGTTGGAGCCGCCTTCTCCCACCATGGTGTCGTACCCTTGGGGCAGTGCCATGATAAAGTCATGGCAGCGGGCCGCTTTGGCCGCGGCGATCACTTCCTCCTCAGCGGCATCCGGACGGCCAAAACGGATGTTATTGCGGATGGTGTCGTGGAACAGATACACATTCTGAAATACCATAGCAATGTTGCGCAAAAGGCTGTCGCAGGTCATCTTCCGGATGTCATGGCCGCCCACGGTGATGCGTCCCTGATCCACGTCATAAAACCGGGCCAGCAGCGCGCAGAGGGTGCTCTTCCCGCTGCCGGACGGCCCTACAATGGCGGTGGCGCTGTTTTGCGGCAGCTGGAAGGAAACATCGTGGATCACCTCCCGTGTTCCGTAACCGAAGGAGACATGGTCGAAGCAGATGTCGTAATGCTCCAAAGAGATGTCTTTCCCATCCTGATCCGGCAGTTCCGTTCCCTCCAGTTCTTCCAGACGGTCCAGCTCCGAGTCCGTGACAGAAAGGATGTGGGCGGCGTCGTTGATGGACTCCACACTGCCGAAGATCGTGAAGGAAAACATGGCAGCCATCAGGAGCACCGGCAGCTCCAAGGTTCCGTTCATAGTCTGCCAGCCGGCGGTGAGCACCAGGCCAACAGCTGCGGCCTTCAGAGAAAACAGGTGCAGGCAGTTCCAAGGCACAAAGCCAAACTCGTTTTTGATACGGATGTCCTTATTGGCCCGGCACGCCTCAAAAAACCGCTGGGAGGACACCCCCTCCTGGCCAAAGGATTTGACCACGGGCAGGCCGTGGATGTACTCAATGGCCGCCCCGGACAATGCCTCCTGGGCCCGATGTCCCACCGGAGCGGTGCGGGCACTCTGCCGCCCGATGCCGCGGAGGGCAAAGGCGGACAGCAGCACGCCCACCACTGCCACCAGCGCCGCCTCCGGGCAGAAGAACGCCATGCACAAAACGATGACCAGTACCTGCAGATAGCCGTTGATGACTGCATCCACCATCTTCATGCTCTGCAGCTCCAGGGTACTCAGTTCCGTAGTCAGAGCAGCCAGAATGTCGCCCAGGTTATTCTTGGAGAAATACCCCAAGGAAACCCGTTTGAGCAGGTCACCAAGTTCCAGTCTCTGCTGCGCCGCCCGCTCTGTTCCGATACTCTCCTGGAGCCGGTTTTTCCAGTAAGCACACACGAAGCGCAAAACGATCAGCAGGATGATCCCGCCCAGGCACAGCCAGGGGAGCCTGGCGTCCAGCGCCGTCCCCTCCTGGGCACTCTCGATGACCAGCCCAAGGGCCCAGGCCGCCAGCATCACCGGCCCGGCGGCGGCCCAGGTGGCAAGAAACGAACAGAGGCTTCCGAGATACAGCCGTCTGTGGTACCCCTTTGTCCAACGCAGAATCCGATTCATACTCCGAAACATCGTCAAGCCTCCTTTCCAACCGCCCAGTTCTGGGCACCCACATGGGCCTGCCATAGCTTTTGATATAGCGGGCATCGGCTGAGCAGCTCCGGCTGTGTGCCTTTGTCCACAATACGGCCCTTCTCCAGCACCACGATCTGGTCGGCGTTCTGAATCGTGCTCAGCCGGTGGGCAATAACCAGCAGCGTTTTCCCCCGGGAGAGCGCCATCAGGGAACGCTGGATCTTGTCCTCATTCTCTGGATCGGTAAAGGCGGTGGCCTCGTCCAGAATGACAATGGGGGCGTCCTTCAGAATCGCGCGGGCGATGGCGATCCTCTGCCGCTCCCCACCGGAGAGCTGCTTGCCCGCTTCACCCGCTGGGGTATCCCATCCATGCTCCAGCCGCCCTAAAAACTCCTCACACTGAGCAGCCCGGGCAGCCGCCCAAACTTCCTCCTCCGTGGCGTCCGGCTTCCCCAATCGAATGTTTTCTTTCAGAGAGCAGTCAAAGAGGAAATTGTCCTGTGTCACGAAACTGACCTGATCCGCCAGCTGCTTCAGTGTGAGATTCCGAATATCCACACCGCCTATGGCAATGCAGCCATCCGTCACATCCCAGAACCGAGCGATAAGCCGGGCTGCCGTAGATTTGCCGCCACCGGAGGGACCCACCAGAGCGGTGAAGGTGCCAGCGGGAAGTTCCAGATCAATGTGACGCAGCACAGTGTCCTCTTCTTTCCCGCTATACGAGAAGGACACATCCCGCAAAGTGATACCGCTGCCGGAGAGGCGGGCGGGCTCGGACGCCTCGGGCAGCTCCTCCAGATCCAGCAGCTGCCGGGTGTCCCGGACGGCAAATTCCATGCTCTTCATGGAATTGAGAAAGGCTGCAGCCTGCACCAGCGGGGACACGATACCCAGCACCAGCATCAAGCACAGAGCCAGCCGGGCCGGGTCCAGGACGCCGGTCTGATACAGGGCGATCCCAACTGGCAGGGTGGCCAGCAGCGTGGTAGGCAGGATAGACAGGCACAGGTTCATGGACTTCCAGGTGCAGCGGAACCAATCCAGCGTGAAGTCACGAAAACTGGTCACTGCCCGGACGAATTTCTCATAGGAGGCACCGCTCTGGTTGAAAGCCTTTACCACCTCGATGCCCTCTACATACTCCACGATGATACTGTTGACCTGAGCATTGGCTGCCATATAGGCGGCATACTTTTCGTTGTAGGTCCGCAGGCTCGCCGCCATGGGGATCAGCGCGGCCGGGATCGTAGCAAGGGAGGCAAGGCCCATCCGCCAATCCATGGCAAAGAGGGCGATCACCACCACGATAGGCAGCAGCACATTGGAACTCAATTCCGGTATCATGTGGGCCAGCGGCGGCTCAATGTCCTCGATCCGATCCACGATGGTGCTTTTGAGGGAACCGACGGGCTTCGACAGCACACTCCCCAAGGGGGCGTGCATCAGCTTATGGGCCACTTGACGGCGCAGTCCCTCCAAAATGGTGTAGGCAGACACATGGGCCAGCATAGTCGAAAAGGCGTAAAAAGCCACCTTGACCGTATATCCCGCCAGACACACTCCAGCCCATCGGAGAAGCTCCGTTCCGGAGGCCGACTGATGGATAAACAGGCGAAGGATCTCATAGACCCCCAGATACGGCACAAAGCCCCCCACCACGCTGATAATTGCGCATATAACAGACAAGACCAGCTTTCCCCGGCAGGGACCGGCAAAGGAGAGCAGGATGGCCAGCCAGCTGCGTTGTTTCACAAAACCACTCCTTTCAAAAAATAGGGCATGGTGAGACATCTCTCACCATGCCCTATTGTATCGGTTCTTACCCGTGCTTGCCGCTCCGCACAGCCAGCGTCACTCCGTTTCGTCAGGAAAAGAGAGAACGGGATTCCCACCGCCTCGCCGGTATTCCAGCGGAGTTTGTCCCTTCACCGCCCGAAAAGCCGCGGCAAATTTGCTGGAGCTGTCATAGCCCACCGCTCCGGCGATCTCTGTAACGCTGGTCTCCGGTTCTTTCCGAAGCAGCAGAGCCGCCCGATCCATCCGCAGTGCCCGCATATAGGTGTTCACCGGACTGCCATATACACTTTTGAAGCAGGCCTTCAGAGTGGTTAAAGGGATCTGGTACTGTCTGGACAGAGCCTCCAATGTGATATGCTGATCCAGATGCTCTGCCAGGTAGGAGCGGATAGCCTTGACTGTCTCCACCTGAGAACGGTAAAAATATGGCTTTTCCGTTCCACTTCCCAATTCCAGGGCGTCGAGATACAGCAACAACTCCAGAATCTTTACCCGAAAGTAGGGCATTTTGATCCGCTCCGGTACGGTACACAACTCCTGAAAAATGTGATCCACCGAGGGTGCTCCGTGAATGACCCGCGGCCGGGCATCCGGGCAGAATTTCTGCTGGATGGCGGCCAGATCCAAAGGATAGTCTCCCGCCAGACGAGCCAGCTCCATGGGTATCATGGACAGGTCAAAGCACATGGAGATGCCATGATAGTGGGACAACGGGAGAGAAAAGTATCCTTTGTGCTTCAGGCGGCGATCCACTTTCAGGTCACCTGCCTCCACATAGGAGAACGCATCGTTGCCCACAGCGTATTCCATCCGGCCCTCCCGGCAATAGTCGATGCAGAGGAGATCCTGTCGGGTTTCAAAAGAGGAGTCGCAATAGGCCATGTGGAAATCGTTATACAGGATGGTAGCGCCGTGGAACGCCTCGTAGACGGTCATGGTTCCCTCGCCGCTCTCATTTCGCAGCTGATAAACGCTGCACCCACCGCTCTTGGCCAGGAGGCGCAGATCCGGTTGGCTGTCCTGTAAAAATGCCACTGCGGCTCAGCTCCTTTCTCAAAGTTCCAGGACTCGATCACAGGCGCACTGGAGAAATTCGCGGTCATGTGTCACCACCAGAACCACCCGGCCCTCGTCCGCCAGTTCCCGTGCGCAACAGGCCACTTCCTGCATCCTTGCATAGTCCAGGCCACTGGTGGGCTCGTCGAATACCAGCAGCGGCTTTTGGGACAGCATGGCGGTAGCCACCGCCAAACGCTGTTTCTGGCCGCCGGAGAGAGACATAGGGTGCTTTTCCCGGAACGCAAGCAAATGGAGCCGCTCCAACACCTCCTGGATGCGCTGGTCAGAGAGTCCTTCCATAGCCAACTGACACTCTCCCCATACGCTGTCGGAAAAGAGCTGATGGTTCACATCCTGCATGACGCAGTAGGCAATCCGCTGCCGCTGCTTCGCACCAAGGATGCGGCCGTTGAGGCGGATCGTTCCGGCACTCTCCCGCATCAGGCCGCACAGGCAGCGGGAAAGGGTGCTTTTTCCCACGCCATTGTCACCCGTGACGGCCAGCACCTCCCCCGGGCGGGCGGAGAAGGAAAGGTTTTGAAATACCGGCGGCTCCCGCTTGTACCGGCAGTACAGGCCCTCCACAGACAGTCCATCCTGTTCCCCTGCAGCGCGGGAGGTCGGCAGAGTCACCTGAGTAGGCGTGAGCGTGCGAAGGCCCAGAGCGATCCGTTCTGTCTCAGTCAGCCGCCGGAACTCTGCTCCGCTCCAGATCCGCTCCACGATCCCGTCCCGCAGATAGACGGCCCGATCTATGAGATCCGCCAGAAAGTATAGCCGATGCTCCGCAATGAGAATGGTGTGTCCCTGACGTTTCAGGTATGCGATTTGATCATGGAGTCTTTCGATGGTTTCCCGATCCAAATTAGCCGTAGGTTCATCCAGAATATAGAGTTCCGGCCTCATGACATAGACCGAGGCAAAGGCCAGCAGCTGCTTTTCTCCTCCTGACATAGTGAAGATATTCCGGCCCCTCAGCCGCTTCAGGTGCAGGCGGTTGGTGGTGTCGTCCAGACTGCGGAGGATTTCACCCCGGGCCACGCCCTGGTTTTCCAGGCCAAAAGCCAGCTCGCTGTCGGAATCCAGATTAAAAAACTGACTTTTGGGGTTCTGGAAAACAGACCCCACCTGCCGGGCCAGCTGGTAAAGAGGCTGTTCCCGCACCGGTGCGCCGTTGAGCAGAACCTGTCCGGTCAGCGTGCAGTCCTCTGTAAATGCCGGGATCAAGCCGTTGACCAGCTTGGTGATGGTGGTTTTTCCGCAGCCGGAAGCGCCGCAGAGCAGGACACACTCGCCCGGTTTGATGGTCAGATCCACATGGGTGAGGGTGCCCGCATCTTTTGTATAGGAAAAGGATACATCCTGCAGCTTTACCATGGAAACACCCCCAATTTGACCGCCAGGAGGGCAGCAGTCAACCCCACGCCCACAAGGAACGCGGCGCCGTCCACCGGCGAGGCCCGCAGCTCCACCAAACTGGTCTTAGGCGCCGGGTCCTCGATCCCTCGTGTCGCTGCCGCTGCGGACAGCTCCTCCGCAGTGCCGGTAGCGGAGACCATCAGGGGAACCATGATCCCCTCCAGTTTTGCCAATCCCCGGATGCCCCGCAATCGCATCGCATCCCGGATATAGCCTGTCTCTTCCCGAATGGCGGGAAAGTACCGCAGTGTCACCGAGACGGCCACAATCAGCCGCTGAGGGAAGTGGATCTTCCGCATTCCAGCCACCAGATAGGGCATAGGCGTCCGGCGAAGCATAAGGAAGCCGATCATCAGGCAGGGCATCATCCGGCGGGCATAGTTAGCGAAAATGGAAAAGCTGGTAGCAGCCCATCCCGGCGCGGCCGGCAGAATCCAGTATTGCAGGCACAGAATTCCTCCAAAAATCAAGAGGCTTTTCCCCGCCATGGTAAAGCAGTGATGGAGCAACATCAGGAACAGGAGAAAACCGATCCGTGTCATTTCCATCCAAAAAGGTTGCTCACTAAAGGCTGCCAGATTGGCGAAGACCAGCAGAGCAAGACCCACCCTGGGGTCGAACACCAAACAGCGCCGCGCCTCATCCATGTTACAGAATCCCCGCCTTCTCAAAGTGCTTGCGGAACATTCCTTTGGCCAGCAGGATACCCAGAATAGCTCCCACGATAGGCGCCCCCACCAGAACCACGATCATACCCGGGGAAGTCAATGCCGCCAAGGTGGAGACATAGGCTTCCGGCATTCCCTGCTGGCTGATCTGCGCCAGAAAACTGTCCCGCATGATCCAGACAGGCAGCGGGGAGCCGATCATCCCCAGCGAGAAAAACACGTAGGCCAGAGCATTACCACGGAAAGACCGGTAATGGCTACAGATCCGGCAAAGCTCCGCCAGGATGCAGCTCACCGCAAAAGCAATGAGAATCACCACCGTAAATTGGCCAGTAACAAAGTAGATCAAGGCCGTAATAAAGCCCATCAGGACCACTGCGCCGGTCTTTGGCACCTTAGTACACATCATCAGGAATGGGATACCCGCAAATACGGCGATCAGGCCAGGCATCAAGATCCAAAGCAGGGGATGCAGACCGCTGAGAAGCATAAAAGCAAAGTTGATGACAAAGTAGATGGCGGAGAAAATTCCCACCGTAATGATGTCCTTTCCCGTCATCCCTTTTTTCTGCGTGTTCATGATGTACCGCTCTCCTTCAACATAGTTAGATTATGCTAACCGTTATTTCTGAGAAAAGGCGCTCAGCGCGCCCCTCCTTACTGAGTATAGCGACACATCGCCGTTCTTTCTGCTCCGATTGGACGACTTTATCCCGTTTAGTCATGGAATTTAGCGCTGTGACAGAGATGTACCATCTTCACCATACAGAATCGGTCCGAAACTGCCATGCTGATCTTGGCGGACAGCTTCAATCCGGTTCGGGGGATATGGCGGTAATAAGACTCCTCAGCCAGCACCCTGACCCCACTGCCGATTTTTCCGGCCAGCACCGATGCGGAATCCACATAGAAAAACATCTGCGCATCTCCGTGGCCCACTTGCTTCATGTACTTTTTCCGCATCATGGCCATACCGCTTTTACTCACGGAGTCAAAGACGATTTCAATCTCTCCAAACCCCGTGAGCATCCGCAGGAGTCCCACAACCTTGCTTTCCTCAAAATAGTGGAACAGGCCGCCAGCGGTGACCAGAATAGGAGCATCCGGCACATCAGCGCGGATCTGCTTGATCCAGTCCTCGGCAAAGGCGTCTCCGGCGAGATAGGTCTCCCGCTCCGGCTCCGGCAGCAGCTCTCGCCGGTATTCCACCACATGGGGCAGATCCACGGCATACCAGTGCGACCTTCCATTGTCGCAGCGGTAATAGACCGTCTCCAGGCCACAGCCGAGCTGGACGATCACACCGTCCGGCCTGCGCTCCGGAAAGGCCCGGATGATCCGGTCCAGATTGGCAGACCGAGCGGCGGAAGCCAGCAGGGTATACTGACTCAGGCGGCCCTGCGACAGCAGCTCGGGCGGCAGCTTCTCCTTCAGCTCCAGCGCCTTCCCATCGTATAAGATCTGCGGGCAGTGCTCGCTGGCATAGAGCCTGCCCAGCATGGGGACAAACAATGTGTCCTCCACAACGCCCAACTTGGACATGGTCAGCCCTCCCGTTTTGACGAATTACTTTCTGCCGACAAGCAGCTGGGAAGATCCCAGCATCATCATGGCAGCCCGGCGGTGGGAGCCGAAGGCTTCTTCTGCGGTATCAATGAGCCGGACATCCTGATAGCCCATCTCCCGCAGCTTTTGCGCAAAGGCATCCATATCGCCGTACAGCTTGGGCTTCATATCATCGTTCAGAGCAAAGACGCCTCCTTTTTTCAGCACCCGCAGGCTCTCCAGCAGCAGCTTGTGCATATCGGCTCCCATGACATTATGGTAGACATAGTTGCTGATGACCGCATCAAAACTCTCATCGGGGAAATCCAGATGATTGGCGTCGCCATGCTGGAATACACACCGGGAGGCCACACCTTCACTTGCGGCGTTTTTCTCACAGAGGGCCTTGCTGTAATTGTAAACAGCTCCCCAGTAGTCCATGCCAGTGACCTTTGTCTCCGGCCAGGTTAGGGCCGCACGGATCGACAGGGCCCCGGAACCGCATCCGACCTCCAAGAGACTGCCCTGTCCGTCATAGTCCAGGTGAGAGAGAACGACCCGGTGAACCTGTTCCATGATCCCGCCACCGCCAAAGGCATACTGACGCCTGATCCATGTGATCCAGACCAGCAGGGCCACCAGCGCCGCCGCAACAACAGAGAACAGAACACCGAGAACCGTGATGTGGAACACCGAAAAGGAGAGTACGGCCAAAACTACGGCCAGAGCCGTGATACCGCCAATAATATAGAACACGGGATTGGACATCCAGCTTCCGTAGTCTTCGCCATGGCTACCGAGACGAATTTCTGCTTGTTGATTACGCTTTTGCTGCATTTGATTTTCCTCCTGTTGTTCAATATTTGTGTACAATTCGTTTACGGGTGTTTCTCCTTCGCCTTCCGGCAGACAAAAGAGGCTATGCCCTGAACGGTGCGAACCTTTGCCGGCCCGAATGTTTCCTCCAGACGATGCCACAGGCTCTCCGCCGTCTCAAAGGGCGGGGTGAAATAGCCCTTTGGCACATACAGCCTGCGGATTATCCAGTCGGTGCGGCGGTTTTGCCCCCTCACATAGAAGCAGCCGCAGAAGATCCCGCCTGGCCGCAGTACACGAAAGATCTCACGCCAGGCGGCCTCCTTATCCGGAAACGCATGAAACCCGTTGAGCGAGAGCACGATGTCGAAACTGCCATCCCCAAAAGGCAGCGCCCCAACATCCCCCTGCTGAAAGCACACATGGACAAGTCCCTCGCCCCGGGATTTTGCCCGCTCCAGCATCTCCGGCGAGTAATCCAGGCAGGTGACCTCCGCCTCCGGCATTTCCCGATAGAGGGGCATGGTCAGTATGCCGGTACCCACGGGGACTTCCAGCAGTCTTCCGGAAAACCCCTCCGGTATTCCGGAAAGGGCGGCGGAAAGGTAGTCCTGGGTTTCCGCCCGATCCATTCCCCATATCAGGCGGCATACCGCTCGGCCTGACAGGGTGGAACAGGTGATCATGCCATCATAAAATGTCCGTTTGCCTCCCAATCCCCGGTAGGCGTTTTGAATCCGCTCTTCTTGTCCCATTTTTTCACCTTCACTCACTCAAGCACCCAGCGCCACATCCAGCGTCATCATGAGGGTAAAACCGACTGCAAACAGAATAGTCCCTATATTGGAGTGCTTTCCCACTGACATCTCCGGGATCAATTCCTCCACTACCACATAGACCATCGCTCCGGCGGCAAAGCTCAGCGCATAGGGCAGCACCGGAACCAAAATCCCCGCCAGCAGGATGGTCAGGATGGCGCCTATTGGCTCCACTGCGCCGGACAGCGTCCCATACAGGAAGGAGCGGGATTTGGAGAACCCCTCCGCTTTCAGGGGCATGGAAATGATCGCGCCCTCCGGGAAGTTTTGAATGGCAATCCCCAGAGAAAGAGCCAGCGCCCCCGCCAGCGTGATACCGCTGTCTCCGTAGAGCCACCCGGCATAGACCGCCCCTACCGCCATTCCCTCCGGAATATTGTGCAGCGCCACAGCCAAGGTCAGCATGGTCGTCTTTCCAAGACTGCTTTTGATGCCCTCGGCCTCCGCGTTGCCGCGGTGCAGATGCGGAATCAGCCGATCCAGGCCCAGCAGGAACAGGATGCCGAGCCAGAACCCCGCAACGGCGGGGACAAAGGACCACCGCCCCATGTCCGCTGCCTGCTCCATTGCGGGCAGCAGCAGGCTCCAGATGGAAGCCGCCACCATGACTCCTGCCGCAAAGCCGGTGAGCGCACGCTGTACCATCTCACCCAAATTGTTCCGCATAAAAAAGACGCAGGCCGCCCCCAGCGTCGTCCCGGCAAAAGGGATCAGCAGCCCTTGCCATAGTTCAATCGGCATATTCTCCTCCAATCTAACCGTGACTGTATTCCGCAAAGTCGATCCGGACGATTTGCAGGTGCATCGGTCCGTCGGCCAGCTTCGCCAGCAGCTGACGGACGCAACCAAGAACCGTATAAGAATCTCCGGCACGGAGTTTTTCTCAATCTTGTATTTCTCCATAGATCCTCAGCAAAAGGCGTAGCGTCCTATGATTGATTATAGTTAGCTATCGCTAACCCGTCAAGTCATTTCCCATCTGGTCGATAAATTTCCCTCACAGCTGCAATGAAACATCCCACATAGGAATCAGGTGGATGCTCTTTTTAGATCCCGAAAATATGCAAGATTCAGAATCTCTTTGTCCTTTCTCTGGGCGTAGCGCAGTGTTTGATATGCTCCGCCGCTGGAATGATCCACATAAAATACCACAAGGTCGCTTCGATCCACCATCTGCCTGTTGCGGATCTGAATTGCACCCTTCGGATGGCTACCAGCGGCGGCGCTGCACAGTTCGATTTCATCATAATATGCTTCAAAGCTCTCCAGATTGTCCCGCAGTTCTGCCGTCGGATAGGGAAGCACCCAAATCAGGGCGCTGTTATCGTCCCGCACACAGCGCTGTTGGCGCTTGACGGCAGAGGAAACAATCTGATCAAAGTCTCCATTACGGCCAACCAGAAACTCCACATATTCCTTTTCCAAAAGCAATGTGTGGATCAGCGGCTCCACACGCTCTTCCGCTTCCCGAAATTCCGGAATGATCCGATGCCCAAAGAAACTGACGGTAAATAGGTTCATGGCGTTTTCGTTGGCATTTTGGGGCCAACAGCTCCTTTAAGTAAATAATTCACCTCTCATTATATATAAACATTTACTTAAAGTAAATAATCCTCTAATTGGTTTCAATTATATTTTGCTTGCTCTGTTGGTAGCATAATGTCGGGAGGTGGCATGATGCAGACAGAGTTTCCTGAACGATATATTACTCTGGGCTTAAAAATCGCCTATTACAGAAAAAAGGCAGGATTGACACAGGAGGTTCTTGCTGAACGGATCGGAAAAAGTGTTAATTTTGTCGGCCAGGTAGAAGGAACAGGAACAATTCGGGGTGTATCCTTGGAGACCCTGTTCAAAATTGCCCAAGTATTGAAGATTCAGCCCTCCAAACTGTTGGAGGACGACTGATTAACATTGTAAAAAGAAAGGGAGTGCCGCCACCGGAATGTATCCGGTGGCGGCACTCCTCTTTTCATGATGGTTTAGGCGTTCCTCCTCTTAGAGCTTCCACTGACCGGACTCTTTACGGCCAGATACGAACGCTTGATACAGGCCCTCCTGGGCCATGAGCTGGCTGTGTGTGCCTCGCTGAACGATCTGTCCGCCGTCCAGCACCAGGATCTGATCCGCATTGCGGACCGTCTTCAGCCGGTGAGCGATCATCAGGATAGTCTTGTCCCGGGTCAGGGCTTCGATGGCCTTTTGCAGTCGGTCCTCATTCTCCGGGTCTACATTGGCGGTGGCTTCATCCAGAATCACGATGGGAGCATCCTTCAGGATAGCCCGAGCAATGGAGATGCGCTGCTTCTCGCCGCCGGAAAGACTGGAACCACCCTCGCCGATGACGGTGTCATAGCCTTGGGGCAGGGTGAGAATGAAGTCGTGGCAACAGGCTTTCTTCGCCGCAGCCACCACTTCCTCGTGGGTGGCATTGGGGCATCCAAACTTGATGTTGTTTTCCACCGTGTCGGCAAAGAGATAGACCTTCTGGAATACCATGGAGATCTGATCCATCAGGCCCTCCAGGGTATAGTCCTTCACATTCTGACCGCCCACCAGGACGGCGCCGCTCTCCACATCCCAGAACCGGGCGATGAGATTGCACAGCGTGGTTTTCCCGGAGCCGCTGGGACCCACGATGGCGGTGGTGGTTCTATCCGGGATGGAGAAGGATACATCCCGCAGGATAGGCCGCTGGTCATAAGAGAACGAAACATGGTCGAAGGTAATGCCGTGATCCCTGGGCGTGCCGGCCCGACCGGTCTCTGCCAGCTGAGGCATGGCGTCCGTCTCATCAGCATGGGCCATGCAGCTGCTGACGATACGCAGCAGGGACATACCGCTGCCCGCCGAGGAGATCTGAGCAAAGACCAGGAAGGACATGATGACCACCATCAGGGCGTTGGCCAGGATCATGGTCCCGGAGAGATAGAACCATACCGCTGAGAGCATCATGGCCACGCTTCCCAGCTGGAGCGCGATCCCCTGCGCCATGATATAAGGGGTAAACATCTTTTCGATGTTCAGATTGCTGCGGCAATTGTATTCCAGTGCTTCCTGCAAGGTGCGGTCACCCCGTCCGGTGAGGTTGAAGGACTTCACCACGCTCATGCCCTGCACATACTCCAGTACCGCCTCCACCAGCTTGGCCTCGGATTTCTGACGGTGCGGGGCGAGCGAGGCGGATCTTTGCTCCATGGCAGAGGTGATAAACAGATAAACCGCGGTGGCCACCACCACAATAAGACCGATCCGCCAGTCAAAAATCAGGATCATCACCGTAAAGACCAGAGCGTTGAGCAGCCCACCCAACATGGTCACCAGTACCATAGGAGCCACAGACTCCACATTGTCCAGCACGGTGGTGCAGACCCCGGTGAGCTCTCCCAGGCTGTTGTCGTTGAAGTAGCCCATAGGGACGGATTTCATCCGCTGCCCGATGACAACGCGCTTATTTGCCGCCATGAAGTACCCTGCGTGGGTCTGCTCAAGCTGGGAGAAATATCTGGTCACGGCGCTGCCCAGAATACTGACTGCCAACAGGCCCAGCGCCTGCCACGCCGTGGCAGGGCCGGTTTTTCCATCCAGCAGAGCCAGGATGGTGTAGTAGATGGCGGCGATCTCAAACATATGGAACACCGCATTGAAAAAGCAGGCGATCACCGAACGCCGGACGTTGCGCTGTTCCTCACCGGCAAACCGCCAGATGCTTCTGAATGTCTCAATCATACCGTTTCACCCTCCTTTACGCCCATGTGAGCCTGCCATAGATCGGCGTACAACTGGCACTGCTGCAGCAGTTCTTCATGTGTTCCCTGCGTCTCGATGCTTCCGTCCTTCACCACCACGATCTGATCCGCGCCGGTAATGGTGGACAGGCGGTGGGCAATGATGATGACTGTCTTGCCTTCCACCAGTTTTGCCACCGCCCGCTGAACCACCGCTTCATTCTCCGGATCAATATAGGCGGTGGCCTCGTCCAGAATCACCACGGGGGCGTTTTTCAGCATAGCCCGGGCGATGGCGATACGCTGCCGCTCTCCTCCGGAGAGATGGGCGCCTCCGCCGCCCACCCGGGTGTCATAGCCATGCTCCAACTGGCGGATGAAACCGTCGCATCCGGCGGCTTTGGCGACTTGTTCCACTTCTTGATCCGTGGCATTTACCCGGCCCATGCGGATATTTTCCCGGATGGTATCGTCAAAGAGGTAATTGTCCTGAGAAACAAAGGCCACCTGGTCATAGAGTTGTTCCAGCGGGATACGGCTTTCTTCCACGCCGCCCAGGGTAATGCGGCCCTCGGTCACATCCCAGAAACCGGCGATGAGCTTGGCAATGGTGGACTTGCCCGAACCGGAGGGACCAACCAAAGCGGTGAGGCTGCCGGCCGGAATGGTGAGGGAGATGTTGTGGAGGATCTCCTTGTCCTGGGCATACCCAAAGGAGACATGATCCAAGGCGATATCCGGTCTTCCCAGCTGTGCCGGCTGTGTTCCGTGATCCTGCTCCGGCTTCAGGAGGATCTCGTCCACCGAGCCTACGATGGTACCTACCTTGGCAAGATTATCCACAAAGCCCATGGCAGCAATGAGAGGTCCCACAATGCTCATGGACAGGATGATGGTGGTGAGAAATACCTCTGCGGACAAGCTGCCGTCCGTGTAGAAGATCCAGCCCACAGGCAGCACCGTAATAAGCGTGGTGGGAGCGATGGCATAGGCCAGCGCCATTCCGAACTGGCATTTCTTCATCCAGTTGTAGTAGTAGGCAGCATTGGCCCGTACCCGGGAGGAGAACTTCTCATAGGAGTTCTTTCCCTGATTGAAAGCCTTGATGACCTCAATGCCGCCGATGTACTCCACAATGGTCTCGTTCATGGCCTGGGTCGTCTCCACCGCACCCTGATAGTCCTTGCCATAGCTGCCCATGATGGCCATCATAAAAGCCATGCCCACAGGAATGGACACCAGACTCAGCAATGCCATGCGCCAGTCCAGCGTAAACAGATACACGAGAACGCATACCGGCGCCAGCAGATTGGAGGTCATCTCTGGCAGCAGGTGGGCCAGTGTCGTCTCCATACTCTCCACCTGATCTACCACGATCTGTTTGAGCCGTCCGCTGGAGGTGTCCAGAATGTCTCCCAAGGGTAAGCGGGGCATTTTGGACAGAACCATCTTCCGGATGTCCCGCAGGATCTGGAAGGTGGCCTTGTGGGAGAGGGAGAGCGCCAGATTGTAAAGCAGAGTTTTGGCCAGATAGCCACCAAGGGCCACCATGCACCACAGAAGATAGAAGTTCCAGTCCCGCTGCCCGGTGAGAAGCGCTACCAGGATACGCCCTGCCGAGAGATACGGCAGCAGACCCAGCAGGACACCCGCCACCGCGCAGAAGATGGCGGCAATCAGGCCACCGTGATGATCCTTGCCCAGCTGCCACAACCGCAGCAGCGGGCTTTGTGTTTGCTGCATAAATAAGCCTCCTTTGGTTAGTTATTGCTAACCTTTGGTTCTATGAAAAGGCCGCCGGAAAAGCGGCCTTTTGCACTACCGGAAGTTTTCAGGATGAAAAATCGTTTCAAATCCTGCCATGTGATAGCGGTTGAGCTGGCGGACATAGTGGAGCGCCCGGGCCTTATCCATGCGGTGCCGCACCGGCTCAAACATTCCGTTGAAGTAGGCGGTGGTAACGATATGGATCAAGTCCTCGGTGACCTGACCGGAGCGGACGCTCTCACAGCCGATGACCTCCATGTATTTGTAGGTGTAACTGACTTCGATCTCCACCAACTCGTCAATATAGTGGGCATATTCCGTCCCGGCGGCCCGGCGGAGCAGCAGTTCAAACTCCGGCAGGTGCTCATAGATGTAGTCAAACAGTCCCTCCTGGGCATGGGCGGTGTAACGCCCCATCTCCTTCTGCTGGGTTGGGCCGTCAAACTGGTGAAAAGACTCCTGAATCTCCAAAAAACGGCGCTTCAGCTCTCCCGCGGCAGGCTCCACCAGGGCCCGGAACAATCCCGCCTTGTCAGTAAAGCGGGTATAGATGGAGCCGGTGCTGGTTCCCGCCGCCTTGGCGATATCCCGCAGGGATGCCAGAGCAAAACCTTTTTCCAAAAATTCCTGACGGGCGCAGCGAAGCACATTTTCATAGACCCCTTCAATCTGCTTTGCCATGGTATCGCCTCACAATTCAAAACGGTGTTTCGTAACGGTGTTTTGAATATACACCAGCACAACGCGTTTGTCAAGCGATGATTTTCTATTGACAAAGGTGGAACGAACTGCTATATTGATAATCAAATTATCGGTAATCAAATTATCATGCGTTGGGAGGGATGTTATGGCAAAACCGGATACTTCCATTGACCCTCGGATCATGGACAGCGCCAAAGAGGAGTTCCGGACGCTGGGCTTTGAGAAGGCTTCCCTGAAATCCATCTGCCAGCGGGCTGGGGTGACAACCGGGGCTCTTTATAAGCGTTACGCCGGAAAAGAGGAACTGTTTCGCGCTGTGGTGGCGGATACGGTGGCGGATTTGGATGCTGTTTATGAGGAGCGGACGGCGGTGCCGGCATCCGCCCTCTCCGACGAAGACCTGATCCGGGCGTGGTATATGGATGAGGAATACATGCTGTGGTGGTTCCGCTTTCTCAATGAGCGGCGGGATGGCTTTGTGCTGCTGCTCACCGGAGCGGAGGGCACCGCTTACGCCAACTTCCAGCACGACTGGGTGGAGAAAATGACGGAAGGCACCTGGACCTACTACGCCGAGGCCAGACGCCGAGGGTTATGTACGGTGGACATGACGCAAGAGGAACTCCATGTGGTCCTGTCCGCCTTCTGGACCACCATTTACGAGCCCTTTATCCACGCCTTCGCCTGGCCGGAGATCCAGCGCCACTGCACTTTGGTCTGCCGTCTCTTTGACTGGTACGCTGCCCTGGGATTCCCCAAGGGATGAAAAACGCCTCTGCGGAGGCTTTTTTCTCGCTAATAAGTTAGCAATAACTAACTAAAAAGGAGTGATACTGTGTTTCAAAAAGTCCTGCGCTACACTGGACGCCACCGGAAGACGACTTATGCCTCCATTCTGGTACTGGTGGCCGGCGTGGCCATGAGCGTGCTGCCCTATTTCTTCCTCTACCGCCTGCTGCGGCCCCTGCTGACTGGGGGCAGTCTCACGTTGGAGGAAACCCTGTTCAACGCCGGGGCCATGGCTCTGTGCATGGTCCTCTACAGCCTTCTTTATGTGGAGGGGCTGGCTCTGTCTCATCGCTCCGCCTATCATACTTTGGAAAACCTCCGGCTCCATCTCCAGAGCAAGCTGGAAAAGCAGCCCCTGGGCGCGATCCAGGAGAAGGGCGTTGGAGTCTGGAAGAAGATGTTCATTGACGACATTGAGAGCATGGAACTTCTGCTGGCCCACGCCCTGCCGGAAGGGCTGTCCAATCTGGCGGTGCCGGTGGTGGTATTTGCGGCCATGTTCCTCACGGACTGGAAGCTGGGTCTGCTTTCCCTCTGCTCCCTTCCGCTGGGCGTGCTGGCCATGGGCATGATGTACCGCTCCGGCATGAGCAAGATGGGAGACTACTACGCCGCCGGGCAGAAAATGAACAACACCATCGTGGAGTACATCAACGGCATGGAAGTCGTGAAAGTCTTCAACCGGGACGGAGAGTCCTATCACCGCTTTGAGACCGATGTAAAAAACTACCGTGATTTTACGCTGGATTGGTTCCGGGCCTGCTGGCTGTGGATGGCCCTCTACACCAGCATTTTGCCCTGCGTGGCGCTGGTGCTGCTGCCAGCCGGCGGCTATCTGGTACTCACCGGCGCCTCCACCCTGCCGGATTACGCGCTGGTATTGTGCATGTCTTTTTCCGTGGGACCGCCTCTGATCCGAGCCATGAACTTTATGTCGGTGCTGCCCCAGCTGAGCTACAAGATCGATCAAATGGAATCTCTGTTCAATATTCCGCCCCTGAAAGAAGGAAAAACGGATTTCAACGGAAACGATTTGCAGATCCGCTTTGAGAATGTGCGGTTTTCTTATGAAAAGGACGAAGTCCTCCACGGCATCTCCTTCTCTGTCCCACAGGGGAGCCTTACCGCTTTGGTGGGAGAATCCGGCAGCGGGAAGTCGACCCTTACCAAGCTGCTGGTCCACTTTTACGATGTGACGGACGGACGCATCACGCTGGGGGGGCAAGACCTGCGAGAGATGTCCCTCGCCTCTCTGAATGAGCAGATCTCCTTCGTCGCGCAGGAGCAGTTCCTGTTCAACACCAGCCTGTTGGAGAACATCCGGCTGGGAAGACCCGGCGCCACCGACGAGGAGGTGCTGGCGGCGGCGGAACGGGCTCAATGCGGAGAGTTTCTGAAACGGCTGGAAAAAGGAATCTATACCATGGCCGGCGATGGCGGCAAAGGGCTTTCCGGCGGGGAGCGGCAGCGGATCGCCCTGGCCCGGGCGATTTTGAAGGACGCTCCCATCGTGGTGCTGGATGAGGCCACCGCTTTTTTGGACCCGGAGAATGAGGAGAAAATGAACGCCGCCATTGCCGAGGTGATCCGGGGCAAGACGGTCATCGTCATCGCCCACCGGCTTCAGTCCATTGCAGGTGCCGATCAGATCGTGGTGCTGGACCAGGGCAATGTGGCAGGGATCGGCCGCCACGATACATTGCGAAAGACTTGCCCCGCCTATGAAAAACTGTGGCGGGCTGCCGAGGGAGCCGCTGCCTGGCGTGTCTCTGCGGAGAAAGGAGGCGACGAGGCATGATCGCGCTGATGAAACGAATCCTGTCCGTATCCGGCCCCTATCAGGGGCGGATCAAGCTGGCCTTTGTCTTTGCGTTCCTGAAGGCCATGCTGTCCAAGGCTCCCATCGGCTTGTCTTTCCTGGCCCTGGGTGCCTTTCTCCAGGGAACCATAACGGCACGGCTGTGCTTGTGGCTGGCGGTGGGCACGGTGGGCTGCGTGCTGCTGGAGTGCCTGTGCCAGAATATCGCTGACCGGCTCCAGGCCGCGGCGGGCTATATGGTATTCGCCGATCTGCGCATGGAGCTGGGGCGGCATCTGCGCCGCCTGCCCATGGGCTATTTCACAGAGGGCAACATCGGCAAAATCAGTTCCGTTCTGTCCACCGACATGGTGTTTATTGAGGAGAACTGTATGCACGACATTGCCAACATGATGAGCTATACCTTTGCCCAGGCCATTCTGGTGCTGTGGCTGGCCTTCCTGAATTCCTGGCTGGGACTGGCCGCCTTGGTGGTGGTAGGGATCATCTGGCAGCTGGGCCGCGCTTCCCTGGGGAGCACCCTGGCTCACTCTGATGTCCGACAGGAGCAGAGCGAGGCTCTCACACGGGCGGTACTGGACTATGTGGAGGGCATCGGCATCGCCAAGACCTTCAACCTGCTGGGAGAGCGTTCCGCGCAGCTCACCGAGAATTTCGCCCGGAGCCGCAAGGTCAGCATTGCGTTCGAGAAAAGCCAGGCCCCCTGGATGCGGGCCCTTTATCTGGTGTGCGGTCTGGGCTCGGTGCTGATAATTCCCCTGTCTCTCTGGCTCTATGGCCGGGGGCAACTCTCCATCACCTTCCTGCTGGGTGTCCTGCTCTTCGTCTTTGACCTCTTCGGCCCCATTAAGGCACTCTACAGCCAAGCCACCCGCCTGACGGTGATGAACGCCTGCATGGACCGGATCGAGGCGGTACTGGCCCAACCAGAACTACCTGACCGGGGCCGGGAGACCTTACCCAAAGCCGGCGGTGCCCCGGAGGTAGAGTTCCGAAATGTCACCTTTGCCTACGGGGAGAAAGAGGTACTGCATGATGTCTCCTTCACGCTGGAGAGAAACCGGATGCTGGCCCTGGTGGGCCCCTCCGGCGGCGGCAAGAGTACGGTAGCCAACCTGCTCTCCCGGTTCTGGGATGTGAAACGGGGGCAGGTTCTGGTACGGGGCAGGGACATCCGCGATATTCCTCTTTCTGATCTGATGGATCAGATCTCTATGGTGTTCCAGCGGGTCTACTTATTCCAGGATACCGTCTATAACAACATCGCCATGGGACGGACAGACGCCACACGGGAGGAGGTCTATGAGGCGGCCAGAAAAGCCCGATGCTATGACTTCATCATGGAGCTGCCCGACGGCTTTGACACGGTCATCGGCGAAGGTGGAGCCAGCCTATCCGGCGGAGAGCGACAGCGAATCTCCATTGCTCGCTGCATTCTGAAGGATGCTCCCATCGTCATTCTGGATGAGGCCACTGCCAGCGTGGACGCCGACAACGAGAGCTACATCCAGGAGGCCATCACCCAGCTGTGCCGGGGTAAGACCCTGCTGGTCATTGCCCACCGGCTCAATACCATTCGCCACGCCGATGAGATCCTGGTCATCGACCAGGGGCGCATCGTCCAGGCCGGCGACCATGACAAACTTATGGCGGAGGAGGGCATTTACCGCCGCTTCATCACCGCCCGCTCCAATCCCACCAGTTGGTGCCGGTAAAGGCAGAGGCGCAAAAGAAAAGAATGACCGGGATGCGTGTCCCGGTCATTCTTCGTTCCAGCTTCTTCCCTTGATTGATCCCGGAGAACATGCAAAACCAATATGGCGGCATCTTGCAATTTCATGCAACAAAGAGTATGATGTAGTTAGCAAATGCTAACCATTGTTGAGGTGACCATATTGATGGATGACAATAAGCAGTTTTGGGAGCGGTTTTCACGGCACTACTCTGGTTTCATGCGCCGCTCTCAGGCAACCTATCAACAGATATGCAAAGCAATGCGTCCTTTTCTGAAACGGGATATGGATGTGCTGGAGTTGGCCTGCGGAACAGGTCAGCTGTCCGTGCCGCTGTCTCCATGTGTCCGGAGCTGGGAGGCAACCGACTTTTCATCTGAAATGATCCGCCAGGCCAAAAAGCAGGTGCATTCGTCCCGGCTTCATTTCTCCGTCCAGGACGCCACCAAGCTGCCCTACGGCCTGGAGAGCTTCGATGCGGTTGTGATCTCTAACGCTCTCCATGTCATGCCGCACCCGGAAAAGGCTCTGGCGGAGGCCTGGCGGGTTCTGAAGCCGGGGGGATGGCTGTTCGCCCCCACCTTTGTCTGGGGCAAAAGCCGAAGCGCCAGACTCCGGCTCTGGTTCATGAGGCTGTCAGGCTTTCGGGTGTACCATGTCTGGACTGCCGGGGAGCTGATGGCATACCTGTCCGAGTGCGGCTATTCCATCGTTCGCCATCAGCTTCTCGGAAGTTCGTTGGCGCCGCTGTGCTGTCTGATAGCCAGGAAGATCCCGGATGAACGGACTGCGGCACGGCAGGCTACCGTCCGGTCCGCACAGCACGATGATCCAAAAGTCAAGAAGGAGTGATAGAACATGTGGAAGTACACAGTGGAAGTCAACGGAATGATGTGCGGGATGTGCGAGGCTCATGTCAATGACGCCGTGCGCAAAGCCTGCCCGGTCAAAAAGGTGAGTTCTTCCCGGAGCAAAAACCAGACCGTGATCCTCTCTGAAACAGAGCTGGACACGGAGGCTGTTATGAACGCCATTCGCAGCACGGGGTATGAGGTCGGCACGATCCAGAAGGAGCCGTACAAAAAGAGAGGATTGTTTGGTTGAGTTCATTGGCGGCAGCGGCCAGAAAAGAGGCGTGAATATGAACATGGCAACGCAGTCGTTTGGATATGGATTAGCGGCCTTGCTGTTTTGCATCGCTATTCTTGGCGTGTGCCATAAAATCAAAAAAGCAGCCCGAAAGGTTTTGAAAAGCCAGCAGACACATAAGGATGAGCTGCCGTAAGCGTTTGGAGCTATGGAGCAGGTACACTTGGCGGTGAACTTACACAGCAGGCTGCTCCTGATTCAAAAGCGCAGATCACATAAAAATGAGGTGGAAGCCATATCAAGGCTCCACCTCATTTAATATTCCGTGCCAAATGGCAAGTATTCACTTATCGCATTGCTGCTCGATAGCAAAGTCCGCCAAATTTGCATAGGCTCATTGTCCGTGCGCATCTTCCCGCATTTTCGTTACCTGCTCCAAGTGCGCCTGCACCGCCGCGAAGGATTTTTCGCTGATCACATGCTCGATCCGGCAGGCATCCTCGGTCGCAGTCTCCTCGTCCACGCCCAATTCCATCAGCATCTGGCTCAACACCGTGTGGCGGGTATACATCGTCTTAGCAATGGCAAGCCCGGTCTCCGTCAGGGTGATCGCTCCGTCAGCATCCACATTCACATATCCGTCCTTTTTCAGAATGGACATGGCTCTGCTGACGCTGGGCTTGGTAAAGCCCAACCGCTCTCCCACATCGATAGCCCGAACAAAGGTGCTGTTCTGTGAGAGAATATAGATGGTTTCCAGATACATCTGGCCAGACTCGTGAATCGCCATAGGAACCTCCAAAAAACGGGCGTTTTGCTTATTATAACACAGGCGTCCGACAAGCGCCATTTTTTCTGTCAGCAAAATCCATCCGTCCTCTTGACAAGCGAATTTGCCCTGTATATAATTGCATTAGTTAGCTACCGCTAACCAAGAGGCGGCAGCTATATATTTGACACTTTAGTTAGCTATTGCTAACCGTGTTTACTGTCCGTTTTTTCATTTTGCCGTACAGTCTTCGCATGGACATGATTTTGTGAGGGAAACGCCTATGTCAGAGGATCTGCTGATTCGTCACTGTTCTCCCACCCTGGCCGGAATCAAGACGGGAAATCTCTTTTCCTGCGCCTGCCCCAGCCGGAAGGATCTGACGCGAGACTTGTGCCGGCTGAACAAGAAACTGGTGCCCAAGGGCATTCGCATCCTGCCGCTTCGGGTTTGCAAAGGCCGAGCTTTGATTTACGCCTACCGGCCCCATGCGCTGGAGAGCGATCTGACTGATCACCGCGCCAGAGCATTGCTTCTCAAATACGGCTATGTGCCGGAAAATCCCAATGGCTGTGTGGTTCACCTGATCCACCGGCTCCGGAGCGAGGGGGAATTTCCCCATGAGATCGGACTGTTTTTGAGCTATCCGCCGGAGGATGTGCTGGGCTTCATCTGCAATCGGGCATGCAATCACAAATGCGTGGGCTGCTGGAAGGTCTACGGCGACGAGCAGGCCGCCAGAAACCTCTTTGAGAAATACGAGATGTGCAGCAAAATCTACTCCCGGCAGTGGCAGCAAGGGAAATCCATCGAGCAGCTCACCGTGGCTGGTTGATGTTTCTACCATAACAAATCCAGAAAGAAAGGTCGTTGAGTCTTATGAGTAAAGTTGCAGTTGTGTATTGGAGCGGCACGGGAAACACCGAGGCCATGGCCATGGCGGTGGCCGAAGGAGCCAAGGGCAAGGGTGCCGAGGTGTCTGTGATCACCGCCGCAGAGTTCTCCCCGGAGCAGGTCAGCGAGTATTCCGCCATCGCTTTCGGCTGCCCCTCCATGGGGTCGGAGCAGCTGGAGGAGAGCGAGTTCGAGCCTATGTTCACCGCCTGTGAGGGCAGGCTGAGCGGGAAGAATATCGCCCTGTTCGGCTCCTACGGCTGGGGCGATGGCGAATGGATGCGCAGCTGGGAGTCCCGCTGCAACGACGACGGCGCCAATCTGGCCTGTGACAGCGTGATCTGCAACGAGACTCCGGACGATGACGCTCTGGCGGCTTGCCGCGAGCTGGGCGCGTCGCTGGCCTGACAAAAACACCGCAGAAGGCAGGAGGCGCTCGTCTCCTGCCTTCTGCCTGTATCCCCAGTCAGCATAGGCAAAACCATTTCCGAACCCAGAGAAACAGGTCGTGAGAAATCATGCTGAAAGAATATTTATCGAGCCAGGGCTCCGCCACAGGCCGTTGGAGCAGCAGTATGCCAGGGGTGCAGATCTGCCGGTTTTCCCTGCCGGAGCCGGAGCAGGAACCTCTGCGGTCTGTCCCGGTGTGCGGCGCACCGCTCCAGTTTGAGGTGCTGTTCTGCCTGACCGGCCGCCTTACTGTCCGAACGTTACAAGGTACCTCCTGCACGGTGGAGGCGCCGGGGATTTTCCTGCTCTCCGACAGCTCTGCTCTCCGCTCGTGTCGGTACAGCGGAAACCTGAGCGGTGTTTTGATTGCCGTAGACGCAAAAGCCGCAAAGGAAAGCCTTGTGACGGTCTGCTCCACTTTGGGGATGAAGCTGGACACCAGGATCGTCAAGAAAAAGATGACAGCAAGAAACGGCTGCACGGCCCTGCACGGCACACCTTGGACACAGGCTTTTTTTGAAACCGTTCGTCGTCTGTCAGAGCAGGAGCAGGAACGCTACTGTGTTTTCAAGTCGGTGGAACTGCTGTATCTGCTCTGCACCGAGGTATCTGAATCGGATGAATCTCTCTCCGGCTCAGGCTGCCCAGTATCCCAAAGCCTCTTGGAAGTCAAGGTATACATACAGACGCATCTGTCTGATAAGCTCACCATTGCGCTCCTCTGCAAACAGTTTTCCGTTTCCCCGACCTTCTTGAAAGAAGGTTTTCGCCGCGCCTACGGCGTACCGATCCACACGTATTTGATCCAGCAGCGCCTCCGGCGAGCACAGGAGCTGATCTGCACCACCCGGATGTCCATTCAGCAAATTGCGCAGTCTGTGGGGTATGAGGGTATGAGCCAGTTCAACGCAGCGTTCAAGCGGGAGTATGGCATGACTCCCGGCCAGTACAGAAAAATGTCGGAAACCGCAACTCTGCGTCCGTTTTGACAGCGACAAACTCCCACAATTCCTGTTATAATAACCAGACATTCCAAAGTGATCAAAGGAGTGAGAGCGATGAAACAGCATCGTTTTTGGGCCTGGGGCGCTGTGATTTGCATGATTATGGTCATGGTCACCGGCTACAAGCGGAAATAAGGGAAAGGAAGTATTGCAATGAGTGTTTATACGAAACTGGCCTGCTTTGCGGGCGGTGCGTTATTTGGCTCTTTTGGCGTTAAGCTGCTGTCCAGCAAGGACGCCAAAAAGGCCTATGTCCATATCACGGCCGCTGGCCTGCGGATGAAGGACTCGGTCATGGGAACCGTGACCACGGTGCAGGAGAACGCCGCGGACATTCTGGCCTCCGCCAAGGAGCTGAACGAGGACCGGGCTGCAAAGGAAGCGGAGGAAGCCGCCGCTGCCAATCTGGAAAGCGAAGAAGCCTGATTGACCCCGAGGGAGCCGCCAGCGGCTCCCTTATTTCTTGAAGGAGGAATCTATGAACGCAACCATATTGCACGAGAGCCGGGGGCGCATCCGGTTCCGGCTGCGCCAGAAACGAATGACGCTGGCACAGGCGGATCTGCTGGAAGCCTGGCTCCAAGGAAAATCCTGGACACGCCAGGTCACCGTCCATGAACGCACCTGTGCTGTGATCCTGTACTACGATGGGGATCGACAAACCGTGCTGGAGGCCATCCGGCAGTTTTCATGGCAGGAGGCAGAGCAGACCACTGCGCTGCCCGCCCACAGCAGCCGGGCGCTGAACCGGGAATTCGAGGAGAAACTGGTAACTAAGGTAGTGTGCAAAGCTGCCTGTACCCTGTTTCTCCCACCTCCATTGCGGATTGCCCGCATACTCTGGCACATGATCCCCTTTGTACGGCGGGGACTGCGCTGCCTGCTGCGCCGCCGCATCAAGGTGGAACTGCTGGATGCCCTGTCTATTTCCATTTCCGCCTGCAGAAGGGACTTTGGAACCGCCGGAATGGTCATGTTCCTGCTGGAGGTGGGCGAACTGCTGGAGGAGTGGACAAGAAAGAAATCTGTGGCGGATCTGGCCCGGTGCATGTCGCTGAATGTGGACCGGGTCTGGCTGCGCACAGCCCAGGGCGAAGTGCTGGTCCCCGTGTCCCAGATCCAGCCGGGGGATGCGGTAGTCGTCCGCGCCGGCGGCATCGTCCCCGTGGACGGCCTGGTGCTGGAGGGGGAGGTCACCGTCAATCAGGCGTCCCTCACCGGTGAGTCCATCCCGGTGCCCAAGCGACCCGGAGGCGCAGTCTATGCCGGCACCGTGGTGGAGGAGGGCGAGTGTGTGCTGGAGGTGAAGCAGGCCTCCGGTCAGAGCCGCTATGACCAAATCGTTCACATGATCGAGCAGTCGGAGCAGATGAAGTCGGAGGCTGAGAGCAAGGCTGCCAATCTGGCGGACAAGCTGGTGCCCTATACCTTTGTAGGGAGCCTGCTGAGTTTTGCTCTTACCCGCAATGTGGCACGGGCTTTGTCGGTGCTGATGGTGGACTTCTCCTGCGCCCTGAAACTGGCCATGCCTCTGGCCGTCCTCTCTGCCATGCGGGAGGCGGGACGGGCCCATATCACCGTCAAGGGCGGCAAGTTCCTGGAGGCGGTGGCTACCGCCGACACCATCGTTTTCGACAAGACCGGCACCCTGACCCACGCCTGCCCCCGGGTGGCTCAGGTGGTGTCCTTCGGTGGCAAAGAGGAATCCGAAATGCTGCGGCTGGCTGCCTGTCTGGAGGAGCACTTCCCCCATTCCATGGCCAACGCCGTGGTGGAGGAGGCCAAGCGCCGGGGCCTGCGCCACGAGGAGTACCACTCCAAGGTGGAGTATCTGGTGGCTCACGGCATCGCAAGCACCGTCGATGAGGAGCGAGTCCTCATCGGCAGCGCCCACTTTATCTTTGAGGATGAGGGCTGCGTCATTCCAGAGGGCGAGCAGGAACGCTTTGATGCGCTGCCGCCGGAGTATTCCCACCTGTATCTGGCGGTGGGGGGACAGCTGGCCGCTGTGATCTGCATCTCCGACCCGCTGCGGGAGGAGGCGAAGGAAGTCCTGTCCACCCTCCGTGCTCTGGGAGTCACCAGTACCGTCATGCTCACCGGCGACAGCTACCGCACCGCCGCAGCCATCGCCGCACAGGTGGGAGTGGATGACTTCCGCGCCGGAGTCCTGCCGGCGGACAAGGCGGAGTATGTGGCACGGCTACGCCGGGAGGGGCATACCGTCCTGATGGTGGGCGACGGCATCAACGACTCACCGGCCTTGTCCGAGGCGGATGCAGGCATTGCCATCAGCGACGGCGCCGCCATCGCCCGGGAGATTGCAGACATCACCATTGCCGCCGACAGCCTCTGGGAGCTTGTAGAGCTGCGTCGGATCGCCATGGCGCTGATGGCGCGCATCCACTCCAACTATCGCTTTGTTATCGGCTTCAACGGCGCCCTGATCGCTCTCGGCGTGGCCGGTGTCCTGCCGCCTGCCACCTCCGCCACGCTGCACAATCTTTCCACCCTGGGCGTCAGCTTACGGAGTATGAGTGCATTACCACTTAGCAAAAAGAATACACCATGACGAATAAGGAGAGGCAATCTACAGAGATCGCCTCTCCTTATTTTACTTCTTTCTAAATGGGTAATTATTTTCCTGATACATGCCTCTATATACCCAACGCCTGTGCATGGAAAAAACCGTGCTGCTTGTCACGCATGATCCCACAGAGCTGGATATGCTGGGTGTGCCGAATTGCTGACAGAACTGGAATAAAAAACGGGCTTCACAGATGTCAAAATGCTTCTATGGAGTCCGTTCTTTTTCTGTCAGCAGGACGGGGTCTTCACGACCACCAGGTACATCTTAAACGCTGTCACCGCCTGTACTGCGTGAGGGATGCCGGCAGGCATGATAATGGCTTCTCCTGCGTTTAGGGTGTGGGGAACGCCGTCAATGGTAATTTGTGCCGTTCCTTCCAAAATAGTCGCCATAGCGTCTCCGGGAGCAGCGTGGGTGCTGATGGTCTCACCCGCATCAAAGGCAAACAGGGTGATCCCCGCACCGGGCTGTTGGGCCAGGGTCAGGCTGACAACCTTACCCCCTTCATATTCCACTTGCCCCTTCAAGGCAAAGGGCTGCGCATGAGGCACATTCTTAATCAGAGTTTCCATGAGTTATTCCTCCTAAATCATTATGAAAGCGTGATCTGCAGCAGCTTGCAGCCATCCGGAGCAACTACTGCGTGGGGGGTATGGGCGGGAACTGCCAGGCAATCGCCCGTTTGAAGACAGCGGCTGTCCTCCCCCACAGAGACATAAAGCGCCCCCTCCAGAATGTAGTAGAGGGTATCGCCAAAATAGCATTCCTCACTGATACTCTCCCCGTCGCCGAAGGCCAAAAGAGTCATTTGGCAGTGTTCCTGCCGGCTCATAGCCATACTGACCACGCGGCCAGGTTGAATCTGAATCAGCTGGGTGAGCTGCTGGGGCTGCTGTGTGGGCAGGTTGCGTAAAAAGTCCATTACTCATACCTCCATGGGTCGTTTTATCCTTATGATACCCCAGGAAACGGGATCATTCCATTGCCACAGCAACAACGATCAGGCTGTGATGCGACCAATAATTTCCCGCCGGATCTCAGTCAGCTCCGGTGCCGAGGCATCCCGGCCTTCCCGGCCAGGCAGGGTGATCCATGTTTGAATGGTGGTTGGCCTGGGTGTCAGGACAGCAATTCGGGTGGCCACGGTCAACGCCTCATCAATTTCGTGGGTGACAAACAGAACACCCGGCTTTTTGATCTGCCAGATCTCCAGAAGCATATTCACCATCTCCATGCGAATGCCGTAGTCCAGCCCCTGAAAGGGCTCATCCATCAGGAAGAACTTTCCGCCAAAATGGAAGGCCCGTGCCAGCGCACAGCGACGGGCCATGCCCCCGGAGAGCTGCGTGGGGTAGTATCCCTCAAAGCCTTTCAGCCCTACATCTGAAATGAGGGTACGCACTGCCTCCGGCTCAGCATCCTCACGAACCAGACGAATGTTTTCTTCCACTGTTCGCCACGGCAGCAGGCGTGGACTTTGAAACATATAGCTCAGCCGAGTATTGGTTCCCTCGATGGTACCCGTGTCAGGTGTTGCCAGGCCTGAAATCAGGTTAAGAAGCGTGGTCTTTCCGCAGCCGGAGGGACCGATCAGGGCCACGATCTCCCCCGGAGAAAGGGTCAAAGACAAATCAGACAGGACAGGTAATCCGTCATAGGACTTGGTAATCCCACTCAGTTTCAGCATGTCACACCTTCTTTCCCGCAAAAAGCCATCCTCAGCAATCTCTGTGTAAGATAGCATCCCAATACCAACAGCAACGACCAGGCAATGATGGCATCGGGCTCAATGTTGAGCCGGGCTGTGGTGATGGCTCCTCCGATTCCGCTGTTTGTGGTAAGAACCTCTCCCATAACTGCCAGCTTCCATCCGCCTCCGATCACGATTTCCAGCGCTGAGCGGAAATAGGGGCGGATAGACGGAAGGGTTACATGGCGCAGCGTCTTCCAGCGGGAAAATTGGTAAAGGCGTGCCATCTCCAACAGCCGTGGATCTACGCTGCGGACGCCGTGACTAAGGTTGATCACCACAGTTGGAACTGTGGCTGTGGCTACAATGAAGACGCAGGGCTTTCCGTTAAATCCGAACCACACCAGTGCCAGAACCACCCAACATACGGGCGGAATGGCTTGGAGTACATGGATCAGTGGGGTTCCCACGTCCTCTATCTTGGGACACAGGCCAAACAACAGTCCCAGAACAGCGCCAACTCCCACACCGATGGCCAATCCGGCAATCAGCCTCAGGATTGTTGTTCCTATGGTGGCTCCGAAGTCCGACTGCGTCATCAACCTAACCAATGTGGAAAGGACCTGGGCAATGGGGGGCACCACCAGCGGCGGGAAAAAGAGAGCGGCCAGCTGCCAGGCTCCCAGCAGTAGGCACACTCCCAAGGCACGGCGGAACCATAGTCCCGTCTTACCCTGCATAGAACAGTCCCTCATCGGGCAACTCTCCGCCGATCATAGAGGGCTCAAAGTTGTAAAGAAGGTTATAGAAGGTATCCAGCTCCTCTTTGGCATCCTGGGCACTCTTAAAAGTCAAGCCCATATTGGGAATGGCAGCTTCTACCACAGCAGCGTTCATATCCAGATACTCCTCAGCCAGAGCAGCAGCCTCGGTCGGGTGATCCAGCACCCACTGCACGCTCTCCTCATAAGCCGCCTGGAACTGGGCGGCCAGCTCCGGGTTCGCGTCCAGGAAGGTCTGCGTGGTGCCGAAGCCCGCGTTGGGGATCATGGTATCGGTGCCGGTGGATCGCTGCCACTCGGTTTCAAAGCTGAGTGCCCGGCGCACATTCTCATTCTGTACCATGGCGGAAGTAACCTGGGGCTCGATCAAGGTGGCGTATTCCGCCTCCCCGGAGGCCAAAAGGGCGGCTACTTCTGCAGTACTGGCGTAGACCACCTGGACATTTTCACCCACCGTCAGGCCGGCTTCACTCATAAAATACTGGGTGAGCGCATCCGGAGGAGAGGACTGAAGCGGGATATATACCGTCTTGCCCTCCAGGTCACTCCAGGTTGTGAAATTCGGATCGGTGGTCATAAAGTACGTAACGCCCCAGGTGTTCACATTCATCAGACGTACATCAAGTCCCTTATTATAGAGGGTGGATATCACGGTCAGGGGAAATGCGTACAGGTCATGTTCTCCGCCCTGGACCATAGCCAGAAGTTCTTCCGGGGCATTCCACACATTCAGGTCAATTGTCACATTCTCCCCCAGCAGCTGCTCCTCCATCATGTGAAGAACCGGCAGAGCAGGCGGGGCAGTGGGCACGCCTACAGAGATGGTAATCGGTTCGGCGGCCTGGCTGGATTCCTCTGCTGTGTCGTTTTGGTTGGTGCTGTCCGCAGGCGCATTGCCCCCGGCACAACCGGCCAGGGCAAAGAGCATCATAGCAGAAGCCAGGATGGAAGCAAGGGTGCGTTTCATTTGAGATCCTCCAATCTGAATCAATATAATCCTGCTTGTGGTTAGACATAGCTAACCACAAGCAGGATTATTACATAAAACAACAGGACCGTCCGTTGCTATGGCAACGGATAGCCCTGATTTTTCTGTCTATGCGGTTAAAAACTTACTGTCCAAAATTTGAATAACCTGTCCCTGATAAGTAAGAATACCCTCTTTCTGCATTCGGCCCAGTTCTCGGGAAAGGGCGCTGCGATCTACACACAGATAGTCCGCCATCTCTCCACGTCCCATCTCCAAGCGTATCTCACCATTGGAGGCAACTGGCAAACCTTGAAGATAGACCTTAATCCGATTGCGAAGCCGGTTCTGTGCCAAAATACGCATTTTCTGGTTGAGGAATAAAGCTCCTCTTCCCATTTCCTGCAACAAATTGGCGGTTACCCGCATCCGGTATGGACACCCGTTCTCTTGCTGCAGCAACAAAGGGTCAAAGTCCAGATAGAGCACCTCTGTATCGTTAAGGGCATCAATTTGAATGGGGCTGTCTTGGGACATGGAGCAGACCAATGTCTCCCCAAACACGCGCCCCCTACTCAGGCGATCAATGGTTAGTAGATTTCCGTCCTCGCTGTAAAGTGAGATCCTTAAGGTGCCAGACATAACAACGCCGGGGCGCTTTTGGCAATCACCGATCCGCAGCAGAATTGTGTCCTTTGGAATTGCCCGCGCTTCTCCATGCAGGCAGTTAAGAACATTCTGATACTTTTCTTCCGGAATACCGTCGAACAGCTGGCAACGGCGCATCGCCGCAAAAATCGAACCCATGAGATCCCTCCGTGTTGCTGTGGCAACCGACAAAAACAAAAAGCTTCTTTATAGTTAGCGATAACTAACCATTATTATACTGCTTAGACAATGAAATGTCAATGTATGGAGGCTGTCTATGAATGGGATCGGTTTAGATTGCGGAACTGCTACTGTCAAACTGGCTATGCTCTCACAGGAGAGGGAGCTTTTGTGGTTCAAATCCTCCGCGCATCATGGTGCCGCAGTTCAAACAGTTCGGGCACTTCTCGGCGAACTACTGCAGGCGGATAGCAATGCTTGCGGCTATCCAGTGATGCTTACCGGAAGCATAGGAAATCGACTTTTAGATGTCTGTCCCGGACTTTTAACTCTGGGCGATATTCCCGCCATCCATCGCGGCATCCATCTGCTGGCACCGGAAGCGAAATCTGTCATTGAAATTGGAAGTCAGAGCGCCCGTTTCCTCACCGCTCTGGATTGTGGCACTCCGCCCAGATTTGCAGTGAATGAACACTGTGCCGGGGGCACTGGTTCCTTTTTTGAAGACCAAATGTCCCGGCTGGGCCTGCGGATCGAAGACTATTCCGAACTGGTAGCAAAGGCTCGCTCCATTCCACGCCTCTCTGGCCGATGTGCTGTCTTTGCCAAAACGGATATCATTCACCGACAGCAGGAGGGAGTGCCTACTCCTGACATTCTGCTGGGGCTCTGCTACGCAATGGTCCGCAACTATAAAGCAGTCATTGTGCGGGGACTTTCTGTGGAGAAGCCTGTGGCTTTATGCGGCGGAGTTGGCTACAATGCGGGGGTTCTTCGGGCTATTCGGGATGTTTTTGGTCTCACGGAAGAAGAATTGATTTTACCGAAGAATTTCCTCTACGCCGGCGCCGCCGGGGCTGCGCTGGCTGCTCAGGAGGCAGGCACCTGTTCCATGGGAGAACTACTGGCCTCTCTGTGTGGGCAGGATTCAAACACGGAAGACCGGCTGCACCGTCGTCAGCCACTGGGGCCTGATCCCAAGGTTTTTGTATCTGATCCGCCTGTTTCCGGCCATATCCCACCACAGGGCTGCGCTTTGGGCATTGATGTAGGTTCTACCAGCACAGACCTGGTTCTCACGGATCAATTCGGAGAACTGGTGGACTTCCAGTATCTTCGCACCGCCGGAGACCCGGAGGCAGCGGTGCGAAAGGGCCTGGAGAATATCCGCTCCCGTTTTGGGCGGATTCCCCTTCTGGCAGTTGGCGTCACTGGCTCCGGACGAGAGCGGATCGGCCGGCTCATCGGTGCGGATGCCGTGCGAGATGAGATTACAGCCCAAGCAAGAGCTGCCATCCAATGTATGCCCAAAGCAGATACCGTCTTTGAGATCGGCGGTCAAGATTCTAAATACATCTCCCTTCAGAATGGGCAGGTTACAGACTTTCAAATGAACAAAATCTGTGCTGCCGGAACCGGCTCCTTTGTTGAGGAGCAGGCCGCACGCATGAACATCCCTTTGAAGGACTTCGGCCGCCTGGCTCTTACTGCAAAGGCCCCTGTGGAATTGGGAGAGCGATGCACCGTGTTTATCGAGACCGCTATCCAATCTGCCCAGGCACAGGGAGCCACCCAGGCAGAGGTCGCAGCCGGTTTGTGCCAGTCCATTGTCCGAAATTATCTCCACAAAGTAGTTGGGAGCAAGCCAGTAGGACACCATATTGTGCTCCAGGGCGGTGTGGCCTATAACCCCGGCATCGTGGCCGCTTTCCGCCAGGAATTTGGAGATCGGCTCACAGTCTCTCCCTGCTTCTCCATCAGTGGAGCATACGGCGCCGCCCTGCTGGCACTGGAATCCAAGAAAGGCCCTACCCGCTTCCATGGGTTCGACAGGCAGCCGGAAGCGGAGGTCGCCCTGTCCGCGGAGATTCAACGCAACATCGCCTTTTACCAGCGTGGCCCACGGTTGCTGTTGGAAGGTTATGATCCAACACCTGTCCCCGGAAGGAAAACGGTGGGTGTACCTTTTGCCCTGATGATCCACAAGTTCTTTCCTATGGCAAATGCCTTCTTCCGGCAGTTGGGATTCAATGTACTGCTCTCGCCGTCTACCAACGAGGAGATCATACGCCTCTCCCAACAGACAGCCCAGGCGGAGACCTGTTACCCGGTAAAGCTGATCCATGGTCATATGGCCTGGTTGGCAGAGCGCGGTGTTGACTATATCTTTCTCCCCTCCATCCATACCATGAGGCATGAGACCTCCAAGGTTGAGCACAACTACGGCTGTGTCTATATGCAGACCGCACCTCAGTTGGCCGCCCGTGCCCTTCGTCTGGCGGAGCGGGGCATTGAGTTGCTCAACCCTGTGTTCGATCTGGACTTTGGGCAGAAAGCGATGGCATCAGCTATGCTGGGCCTTGGAAAACAGCTTGGCATCCCCAAACTGCGGTGTCTGCCTGCCCTGATGGCCGGAGCCCAAGCGGTACGCCGGCATACAGCAGCAGTAGAGCGGCAGGGTCGTGAACTGCTTTCCTCTCTGAATCCTGAGGACAAAGTACTTGTACTGATCACCCGGAACTACGGTCTTTCCGATCCGGTGCTGAATATGGGAATCCCTCGTCTGCTGCTGGAACGGGGGCACAAGGTAATTACTCTCTCCCATTTACCTGCTCACGACCTGGATCTGTCAGCGGACTACCCCAATCTGTACTGGCCCTTCGGACAACACATCCTCTCCGGGGCGAAACTCGTGGCCCATCACCCTAATCTGTACGCCGTCTATCTCACCAATCACGGCTGCGGACCGGATACGATGCTCTCCTATCTGTTCCGGAAGGAGATGGGCGAAAAACCCTATCTGCACATCGAAGTGGATGAGCACTTCTCACCAGTAGGCGTTATTACTCGCATCGAGGCATTTCTCCAGAGTCTGGAAAGCCGTTCCTCTCAGCCACTGCCGGATCACTTTAAGCTCACAGCTGTGGAACACTGCTCTACCAAAGTCGTTGATATCCCAGAATCAAACCACGGCCCTTTATATGTTTTGGATCTGCCGCCGTTTACCACATATCTTAGGAAATATGCTGAAATGGTATGGAATGTGGAAACCCATCCCATGCCTCTGGGCGGCACTTCCCTGGTTTTGGGCCGGGGGGAGACCAGTTCCAAAGAGTACCTTCCCTTCCCCGCATTACTGGGTGGTATTCTGAACGCAGCGGAGAAGGAATCCGATTCCTTTCAGATGCTGATTCCCTCCACCCAAGGCGCGGAGGCCGACGGCCAGTACCCGTGGGCGGTGGAGGCAGTGCTTGCCAACCGGGGACTGGAGCGGGTAACACTGGTTTCCCCGGAACTGGAAACTTTGCCGGAGAACATCCCAGATCCAGACCTGTTGTTCCGAGCTGTGTTGGCAGGAGATCTCATACTGTGCGCCCCGCCTGAGCAGCGCAGCGCACTAAGTCCAGACGACATTCCAAATTGGGACAGCCTGAGCACGTTGGCGGCGCAAATCGGAAGCATCCCTGTCAAAAGCCAGCCTCTTGCCGCGGTGGGAGAACCCCTTACGCTGTTTGCTCTAAACGACGGGGTGCTGGGAACGCTGGAAAGGCAGGGCCGGCCTCTGTATCGTGCCCCCCTGAGCGAGTACCTCTGGTTTCTCTGGCGAGATTCCGGAAGTGTCATAGCCGCTTCCTGGACGGATCAAATGACAGAACTGGGGCGCCTATTGGGGGCGAGAAGCAGCTTCTCCAAAGATCCAGAGGGGATGCGTACTGCAGCGGATCAGCTGCTGCCGAGATTTGCCGGAGCCAACGGTCGGTACCGTTTGGCCAAGGCACGGGAACTTGGCCGAACATCGGCTGGTGTGCTGACGCTGGCTCCCCGGTATGAAAACACAGCAACACTGTTGGATATGACTGGTGAAATGGGTGGAATCCCCCACTTACATCTTGCCATGGACAGTGATTGGGACGAGAGCGCCTGGTCCCGCCTAAACTCCTTCCTCTATTACCTGAAATAAACCCCAGAATCATACCCTTTGTCCGTGCAGGCAGTTTATAGAAGCCTCTTTTGTTTTTATCGACCGAGGCTGTAGAAAAAGCACCGGAGGAGTGGTGAAGGAAAAAACCTGTTGTTGATTTGACCCGATGTATGTCCCTGAATATGGATTGTGTCTGGTGGAGCACAGCTCAGGATGGGTGCTGCTCCCCATGCCCCAATCCAGCCGGTAGATGCCATGGTGGTCCGGGGAAGCGGCATTAGTTGCGGCGTAGCCAAGGAGCGGATGGACAACCAGAGCGAGAATCAGTATTGCCTGGACTGGTTCATGTGCTTCCGCAAAGAGTCGAAGTAATATAAGTTAATTCCACAATAACAGAAAACCGGTCGAGATCTCATGAGCAATATCTCGACCGGTTTTTCATGTTATCTGCAGTTTGCAACGGTGCACAAAGGCAACATAATAAAAAACTTAATAATGGCTGCCAATCTTACACAAAGTATTACCAAAACGAGACTACGGGCTGTATTTTTGTATCTTGGCAGAGAAATTAATCACTACAGAACAGCACTGTTGGTACAGTTACAGGGACTATTTTTCTCATACCTGCCCATATAATACCTTTAGTACAGGGACAGGGACGGTGAGAGGAATTGAAGCTGAATCAAGCAGTCAGCGAACGCCTTTTGCAGTTACTGGCAGAGCGCAACATGACACAGTATCAACTGTATATGAAAAGCGGTGTCCCTAAGTCTACAATAAGCAATATTATCAACTGCTCCTATGATTCGGTTAAGCTACGAATTATTCACGAAATATGTCAGGGCATGGAGATCGGTTTAGACACTTTTTTTGTTTCACCTCTTTTTCAGGAAGACAATTTAGATCCCTAAAACCTCCGACATTCGCCGGAGGTTTTCTATCATGTCTTAAGATTGGAACAGCACCAGCCAGTGCGGCATAGAATTGGGAATCAGGCGCACCAATGTAGAAAACTGCATTGGTGCCTTTGTCTTTTTTAGAGGAGTCTGCTCCCATAACGTTAAGATAAGCCTATGTAATACCGGCCAAGGGCAATTGACAGTAGCCGATTCAATGAAACGAGATCATTTCATCTTGCTCTGGAATGCAATCATCTGCATTTGAATTCTTTTAATTTCTTCTTAAATCCGGTAATTGCTCAAAATATTAGTCATTTGCTCTTTTTCAAATGCAGAGTTTTGTGCTGGGTCAAAGTATAATTATATGCATAGGGGCGGCAGGTGATGCACATGAGCAAAGAAATTGATTTTAAGAATAGAGACAGGTATGTCCAGTTGGGTATTGTCATTGCTGCCCTACGAAAGATGCGAGGCTTCTCACAGGAACAGCTCGCCGAAAAGGCAAATGTCAGCCGCTCACATATCAGTTCTATTGAAGCACCAGGTATTGCCCGTCCATTTTCCCTGGAAGTTTTCTTTAATATTGCAGATGCCTTAGAGATTGCGCCTGCCGATCTTTTGAATGCTTCCATTTTTCCTGACAAGATAATACATAGCAGGAAGGGCTGAGTATCTGTTTTAACTTTACATAAGCTGCCGAGCAATCGGCGGAAAGAATGAACAGCGCAAGACTGCTACGCACCTGTACAGCAGCTTTGCGCTGTTTTTATTTATCGCAAAGGAGAAAGCACATGGGGAAATTCTTAGACACGCTATTAGGAAAATCCGACCAGTCCATTACGCATTCGCCATCGTCTGTAAAAGATAGCCGACTGCACAAAAGTGATGATTCGTATGTCTGCTATTGTACGGAATTGGAACAGGCACTTAGTTCTTTGGAAACCTGTTTGCTCACCAGCAGTAATCCGGAAGGAATCGCTATGCAGGCATTGAGGACAGCGTGTACCTTCTACGGCGGCGACTGGGCTGGCATACTGGAAGTGGACTTGGATTTTGATATATGGGCGCCCGTATGGTGGTACAATTCCTATATTCCGGATCGCACGACACAGCTGATTCTGGAATTCGAATCCCTTGACTTCATGCCCCGATGGATTGAAGCTATGCAGCATGGTAAAAATATTGTAATTCCTGATGTAGATATCATCAAGGATCAGAATCCAAAGGAATACGCAGTCTATAAACGTCTGTTGGCGCAGTCGCTGATTGCGGTTCCTTTCATGCCGAAGCCAACGGGCTTCCTGGTCATCCGAAATCCATCTCGTTATCTTGAGAGGTCCAGTATGCTCAGCGCACTTGCCTATGTGCTGCAACGTGCTATGGCTCAGCAGAAAATGATTGAAAGTGCGAAGTTGGCACCGATGCCTGATTTGGTACAGAGCAATAAAGATGTAGCCATTAACTTCTTCGGTGATATGGAGATATGCACCAGAAAGGGCGTTCTGAGTGAGCGTTTTTTCAATTCGCCTAAGAGCAGCCGAGTTGTCACCTACATTATTCTCAACCCCAAAACCACCCACCCCCCACTGGAGATCTATCATGCACTGTGGCCGGAGGAGTATGTCGAACCAGAGGTGGCCAGCAGGAATATTCGCGGGTATATTTATCGATTCAGGCAGACATTTTCCTTGATCTGTGATTTCCCCCTCATTGAGTCAACGCCCAGTGGCTACCGCCTTAATCCAAACCTGAATATCATCACCGATGTACAGCAGTTCGACCGTCTAATTGACGGGGCCAGGCAGGCAACCTCTGTGGTGCAAAAAATTAATCTCATGAAGAAAGCTGTAATGTTATATCGTGGTCCCATATTTCGTGGCGCGGAGGATGAACATTGGATCATCAGCCAGGTCAGTCTATACCGCCTTCGATATGTTTCTCTGATAAATGAACTGCTGAGCAGTCTTTCTGAGATACGGGACTATAGTTGCGTTCAGCGGTACGCGCTACACGCCATAGAATTTATGCCAGCAAATTTGAGAGCACATTATTGGCTCATTGTGTCTACTTACCAGTTGGGCTCTCTTGATTTAGCCAAGCATCAGCTTTGCCACGCTAAGGACATACTCACTTCAGAAGAATTTAGTATCTTGGAAGACTATCTAAGAAAAGAAGATGGAGTTCCTCTGGAAAAGCTGATCAGATAGTGCATTTTCAGATGCATAACACTATTCATGACGCAATTCTTGGAAATAATGGATTTGACTAACGCACTATCTAATGCAATGGTATTGATTTTTCCCCTATATAACGCCCTAAATGACGCCCTCTCAACGGGCTGAATGACCCCCGTAGTTTAGATTGATCGAGCAAGAGCTCGACATCCGAATTACGGGGGTTGTTACTTTCGACCTGTTGACAAAGTAGATCCCCCAGAGCAACGGAAGCAGGCAGTGATAGCAAAAAAGACGCCTCACGGCGTCACACGGTCCATTTGATCATCCGCTTCAGGTTCAATGCGGTCGCTGACAAGAGGCAGTGGTCTTCCGCTGCCTCTCGTCCTCGCCGCAGGAGCCGCCCCAACCTGTGCCCCCACTTCTGTGCTGCAAAAGTCCCCTCGCTCCAGATCTGCCGCTTGCGCAAGGCCCTCTGGTACGTCGGGCTGTCCAACTCCCTCAGATCCTCCCGGATCTCTCTCCAGAAGTAGCTGCGTTCCAGGCGTTTGGCCCGTCCCTTTCCCACGCATTGCTCTTTCAAGGGACAGGCGGCGCAGTCGCTCCTGTCCGCGAAATACACCCAGTGCAGTCCGCCCACGCTGCGGTTGAGGTTCCGCAGCCGCAGCGCCTTTCCGCCGGGACAGGTATAGAGATCGTTCTCCTCATCGTAGAGAAAGGGAGACCCGGGAGCTCCGCCCAGGGCCGCCGCGGAGCGGGGCATGGGCCGGACATAAAAGCGGATGCCGTGGTCCCGCAGCACCCGGTGGAACAGCGGAAGATCGTAGGCCGCATCCGCCACGGCCGCCCGGACGGGGAGGATCTCCCGATGGATATGCTCGATCTGCCTCAGATATGGCACCGCGTCGTTCACTTCCCCGGAGGTCACCGCCACATCCAGGATGATGCCGTGATCGCAGTCCACCGTCTGATGAGACAGATAATGGGGCCCCTTTGGCTTTCCGGGACGGTTCAAGTGCCCCGACTCCGGATCCGTGCGGCTGGCCCATTTCCGGTCGTACCGAAGAGGGCTTTTGACCTGCCTGCTCCGTCCCTTCTGCCTCCGTTTCCTGCCCGTCTTTCCCGCCTGGGTCCTCCGGTCCAGTTCCTCCAGCGCTTCTTCCTCATACGCGTCCAGCCGCTCCCAATACGCCCCCGGCTTCTGCACCGCCTCCACCAGGTGCTCCGAGGCCGGGGACGCGTTTGCCTTCACGTGGGTGGAGTCCGTCGCCACCAGCCGCCCGCTTGCCAGACCTTTGCTCACGCACTGCTCCACCACTTCCTCAAACAGCCGCCGGAACACCTTCCGGAAGGATGGTTTCCGTCTGCGAAGCTGCGAGATGGTGCTGTGATCCGGAACCCGATCCAGCAGATCCAGTCCCAGATACCACCGCAGGGCCACATCGGTCTGGATGCGCTGCTCGATCTGCCGCTCCGACGGGATGCCGTACAGGTATCCCACCAGCAGGTACTTTACCAGCATCACCGGGTCGATGGGTGGCCGGCCGTACCGGCGGCTGTACAGCTTTTCCGTCTCACGATATAGGAAGGAAAGGTCCAGTGCCGCCTCCAATTTTCGAAGGAAGTGTTCCTGGGGCACCAGGTCCTCGATGGTCACCATGTGCAGCTTCAGTTGCATCCACCCCACCTCCGATTCCATTTTACCATGGTTTTCGCCGGTGGGCTACTTTGTCAACAGATCGTTACTTTGAGACAGGATTTTCTCCGACAGGGGTGCTTTTGCATTTACTTGCATAAGCACCCCTTCTTTTTTTACCCGTAAGTACGTCTGCCGCTGCCGCGGACCTCCGCTCTGAACTTTGGCTCACACCCAAATTTCAGAAAACGGAGGAAATTGCTGTGCATTTTAATACAGATGACTACGGCTTACGAATCAGGAGTTTGCGGAAAAATCGTGGGCTCACACAGGAGCAGCTGGCAGAGAAGATGAATGTCAGCACTCCCTACATAGCAAAAATTGAAAATGGAAAACAAACCGGCCCAGTCGAACTGGCTGTAGAATTTGCAGCATTCTTTGAGGTTTCTCTGGATTATCTCCTGGTGGGAAAAGGAGATTTTGCAGAGGAACAGAAGCGCGGACTGCGGATGGCCATCGCTCTGCTGTCTGAATTGGAGGCATCCCTCTAAAAACTTTCCATTTTGGGTTGGTAAACTTTCCATTCTGTTTCTGTTGGAAGAATACGCTCGGAGTTACAATCTTCGTGAGATCAAAACATCTCAGTGGACCTTGAAAAACACCGCCCCAGGCGGTCATATCCGGCAACTTGAATACGTTAGCTAACGGAGAGAGCGTTAGGCCGAGTGCGCGAAGACCACCTGTGCGGAGCATATCCGCATCAAAGGACGGCCAAATAAGGTGCAGAGCGATACCCACTCAGGCCAAGACAGCCTTGGCAAGCTGTCCCCGCCATGACCCCGTCAGCCTATTAGATTCTGGGCATCGATAATCCGTAAAACTAACTTCCTTTCTGGTTTTTCCAATCGCTCGATGAGCTGCCGGTGACAGTCATCAATTTCCTGCTCGGTTTCCTCCATAGGCAACGGAGTGTAAAATCTGTCATACAGTAGTTTCAGCGTGTCATTCATGTGCCTCGCCTCCTTATAGCAAGACACAATAGCACAGGTTCGAGGAAATATCCACTATTATATTTTTCAATAATTTAGTTGTCTTAGTCTTCCAAAGGTTCCGATTGATATAATCAGGCTTAATACTCTCTTGTTTTCAAAACCGTCAGCCCCTTGCCATAACCAGAAGTTACATGCCCGGAATTGCGTGTATTGTACTTATAGGTTTTTTACAAAAAGAGCCCGGATCGCATTGAGAACCGCCAGAATCATGACACCTACATCAGCAAAAACCGCCAGCCACATATTTGCAAATCCCAAAGCGACCAACACCAGGCAGAGCAGCTTGATCCCGATGGCCACCACGATGTTCTGATACACTATGCCCAAGCACTTGCGTGAAATTTTGATCGCCTTGGCAATCTGCATGGGATCGTCATCCATCAGAACCACATCTGCAGCCTCGATAGCGGCGTCAGAACCCATGGCACCCATGGCAATACCGATATCGGCGCGGCCCAGCACGGGGGCGTCGTTGATACCGTCCCCCACAAAGGCCAGCTTTTCCTTGCCTCGCTTTCTGGCAAGTAGCTCCTCTACCTTTTCCACTTTGTCAGCTGGGAGCAACTGGCTGTACACCTGATCCACCCCCAGCTCCTCCGCTACCTGATCGGCCACTTGCTTGGCATCCCCGGTGAGCATCACCGTTTTGTATACACCAGCGGACTTCAATGCCTGGATAGCCTGCCTGGAGGTGGGCTTTATCAAGTCGGAGATGACAATGTGCCCGGCATATTGTCCGTCAATCGCCATGTGGATGATGGTTCCCACGCTGTGGCAACTGATGTAAGGAATACCCAGACGATCCATCAGCTTATCATTGCCGGCCGCCACGGTGTGGTCGTTCACCACGGCGGTGACTCCGTTGCCGCTGATTTCCTGGATTTGGGATACCCTGCTGCGGTCGATTTCCTTGCCATAGGCACGCTGCAGGCTCTTGCTGATGGGATGGCTGGAGGCTGACTCCGCCAGCGCAGCATATTCCACCAGTTTGGCGTTTTCAATTTCATTGTGGTGAATTCCGTTGACCTCAAAGACCCCTTGGGTCAGAGTGCCGGTTTTATCAAACACCACAATGCGAGTTTGTGACAGAGATTCCAGATAGTTGGAGCCCTTTACCAATACACCGGCCTTGCTGGCTCCGCCGATGCCGGCAAAGAAGCTCAGGGGAATACTGATGACCAGGGCGCAGGGACAGCTGGCTACCAGAAACGTGAGCGCCCGGTAGATCCAGGTCTCCCAGGCGGGAGATTGTCCCAATCCCAGCATGAGCACCAACGGCGGGAGAATGGCCAGCGCCAGGGCGGCATAGCACACAGCAGGGGTATAGATCCGAGCGAAGCGGGAGATAAAGTCCTCCGACTTGGACTTACGGGAAGAGGCATTTTCCACCAAATCTAGGATTTTAGACACGGTGGACTCCCCAAACGCCTTGGTCGTCTGGATCTTTAACAGCCCGGTCATGTTGATGCATCCACTGATGATGGCATCTCCCGTCTGCACCTCCCGGGGCAGAGATTCTCCGGTCAGGGCGGCGGTATTCAAAGTAGAGGCTCCTTCCACCACCGTGCCGTCGATGGGTACCTTCTCCCCAGGCTGCACCACGATGATGGAGTCGATGTCCACCTCATCCGGATCCACCTGTTCCAGTTTGCCGTCCCGCTCTACATTGGCGTAATCGGGCCGGATGTCCATGAGGTCGCTGATGTTCCGGCGGCTCTTTCCCACAGCGTAGCTTTGGAACCACTCACCCACCTGATAAAACAGCATCACCGCGATGGATTCCAGATAGTCCCCGTTTTCATAGACCGCCAGGGCCAAGGCCCCCAGTGTGGCCACTGCCATCAGAAAGTTTTCATCAAATACCTGACCATTACGGATGCCCTTATAGGCCTTCCGCAGGATATCATAGCCAATGACCAGGTAGTCCACTAAATAGAGAGCCAGCCGCAGCCAACGGCCTGAACTGCCCAGCGAATCAAAGACAGATGTCCCCAAAGACTGGAGGCCCAACAGCAAGACCGTTGCTGCCAGAATGCGCCAGAGCATGACCTTTTGTTTTTTTGTCATACCGCTGCTGGACTTCTGGCCAATGAGCTGCAGCACCGCCGCCAGAAGGGCTACTGCAGCCAGCAGGATATTCACGATCAGTTCCTGCATCGTCTATACTCCTTTCTACCGGTCTCCTCACAGAAAGATCTCGCAGTCAGGCTCTACCTTTTTGCAGGCCTTGACCACGTCCTGCATGACGCCGGCAGGCTCATGACCCTCTTCAAACTCCACGATCATCTTCTGAGTCATAAAGTTTACGGTGGCAGTCTGAACGCCAGGAGTCTTGCGGGCAGCCTCCTCCATCAGGTTGGCACAGTTGGCGCAGTCCACTTCGATCTTGTAAGTCTTTTTCATCTTGAAAACTCCTCTCTGAATTCCTTGCTTTCGCTATTACGATTAAGCAAGTATTTAATTGTAGTGTCATCATAGCCGGTGAACCTCCCGCCGTCAATGTTTCAGGACGATATCCTTCCGTTTGGGCAAATAGTGAGTGTTTTCTTAACATATAAAAGGACTGGAGTCATCCATGACAACTCCAGTCCTTTTCTTCAATCTATGGTTACAGTCTGTTTCGCTCTCCCCAGTCGCACATCTGGTCCAGAATGGGAATCAGAGACTTTCCACGCTCAGTGAGACTATACTCCACCTTCGGGGGAATCTGCGGATACTCCTCCCGGTGGACCAGCTGATCTGCCTCCAGTTCCTTCAGTGTGGAACTCAGCGTCTTGTAGGAGATCCCCCCAATATACTTTTTCATCTCGTTGAAGCGAACCACCCCAAAACACATGAGGGTATAGAGAATAGTCATTTTATATTTGCCGCTGATCAGAGATAAAGTATAGCTGAACCCGGTATCGGCCAGATTGGCAGATAAAATGCAGGTTTTATATTCCTTTAACTCGCTCATAAACACTTTCCTTTTCGTAAGTATTAAACCTCTACGCAAGTATCGCACTTTGATGTGCGTACTTGTTCTTTTTCCCATTCTTGCTATGATTGTACTATCAGCAGGTGAGAAAGTCAATTTCTCAAGGACAAGGAGGAAATTCTATGAGTAAGAACATCGTAGTCATTACAGGTAGTCCCCGAAAAAATGGCAACAGCTTTGCCATGACGGATAGTTTCATCCAGGCAGCGGAGGCAAAGGGACACACCGTCACCCGCTTTGACGCAGCCATGATGAAGATCGGCGGCTGCCATGCCTGCGAGACCTGTTTCAAAACTGGGAAGGCCTGCTCCTTTGACGATGACTTCAATATCATCGCACCGGCTATCCTGAAGGCTGATGCCATTGTCTTTACCATGCCCGTCTATTGGTACTCCATTCCCGCCCAGATCAAAGGCGTTATCGACCGGATCTATTCCCTGGTGGTGGGTGGCAAGGACATTGCCGGGAAAGAGTGCGCCCTCATCGCCTGCTGCGAGGAGGAGGATCTGTCTGTACTGGACGGTGTGCGCATCCCCATGGAGCGAACAGCTGCCCTCAACAAGTGGAAGATGGTGGGCGAAGTGCTGATTCCCGGCGTCTTGAACGCAGGCGACATCAACAAGACGGACGGCTGCCGGCAGGCCGCAGAGCTGGTGGATAAGATCTGAAAGGAAGAAAAGGAATGGGCAAGCAGATCGTAATTCTCAATGGCAGTCCCCGGCGAAAAGGAAACACTTCAGCCCTGGTACGCGCCTTTACAGAGGGTGCGGAAAAGGCCGGGCATATCGTCCGGGAATTCTTTTTGAGCGATATGAATATCCACGGCTGTAAGGGCTGCTTCAGTGGACACAGTACAAAAGAATGTCCCTGTATCCAGAGAGACGACATGGATCAGATCTATCCGGCGGTGCGGGAGAGCGATGTGGTCGTATTGGCATCGCCGCTGTATTACTGGAACCTGAGCGGCCAGCTTCGAACAGCCATGGACCGTCTTTTTGCGCTGGAGGAGAACGATGGAAATCTGCTCCGGGGACATGACCGCTTTGGCGTGCTACTGATGGCTGCGGAAGGCCACGATTTTGAAGATGTACAGGCATACTACAGCCACCTAATGAAGCATCTTCGATGGACAGAACTTGGTCATGTTTTGGCCGGCGGAAACGCAGATGTGGGGGATATTGACGGAAAACCTGAGCTTCAGCAGGCTTATGCACTGGGACAATCCATTTGAGATTCCTGCTCTCACGAAACGGCCAAACAAAATATCAAAAGGAAGGCCGGAGCGGTGTTGCTCCGGCCTTCCTTTTGCCTGCGACATCAGGTTCTTTTTCGTTTCCCCGTATTCTCCGACCCCCTGACCTCCTCGTGGTAGAAATAGTCCACAATCACCGGGTGGCCCGGCTCCGCCAGGCCATAGGGCAGTTCGTTATCCACAAAGGGACAGCCATTTTCGATCGCCAGCTGCTCTGCTTGCTGCTCAAGGTCACGGAAATAGCTCCGATCACCCTTTTGATAGATGGCCTGATACAAGTTGATCAAGTGTGGATACTTTTCATGGATGTAGTCTAAAATCTCCTGCTTGAATCCGCCCCGCAGGTTCAGGTTCTCCAGCCAGACCAGGTCGCACTGATTCTTCACTCGATGGAAAATGGCCTTAAAATCCGTGATACCGGGAAATACCGGCGCGATAAAGCAGGCCGTACGGATACCCGCGTCGTAGACCTGCTTCATGGCACAAAGCCGTCGCTCAATGCTCACTGCCTTGTCCATATCCCTACGAAAATCCTCATCCAGTGTATTGATGGACCAGGAGACGGTCACCTTTCCCATCTCCCGGAGCAAGTCAATATCCCGCACCACCAGGTCGGACTTGGTACAGATGAGGATCTCCGCCCCGCTGCCTTTCAGCTGCTCTAACAGCTTGCGAGTGTTTTGAAACTGCTCCTCTTGGGGGAGATAGCCGTCGGTCACCGAGCCGATGACCACCCGCTGTCCCCGGTATATTTGAGAATTTTTGATCTCCCGCCAGTGCTTTACATCCAGAAAGGTCCCCCAGGGCTCGGTGTGCCCGGTAAAGCGCTTCATAAAGGAGGCGTAGCAGTACTTACAGCCGTGAGTGCAGCCCACATAGGGGTTTACGGAGTAGCCTCCTACGGGCAGATTGGATTTGGTCATGATGTTTTTTGTCTCCACATCCCGGATCAGGATATCGTTTTCCATCATTTCTGCCATTTGGCTTGTTCCTCCAGTACCTTATGAAATGCGGTGGGTAATTCCTGCATCATCTGTTCCTCTCCCATAATGGGAAGCAGGTCTTCCTTCATAAAGACCGGGATACCCAGGGTATGGGCTTGGTCGGTCAGGTTCCACACCCACTCCGGCTTGGATACAGATTTTCCTTTTCGGCGTCCAGTTTCAGTTCCGATGACCACCCACTCGATCCCTGTGAAATCCACTGGCCCGATGTCGTCAAACATGGGCTCAAAGGTGGCGTGATAATGTCCGCCGCGGATATGCTCCCGCAGTGCCGGGATCCGGTTCTTTTCCTTACAAGAGGTAACGGTCACGCCGAACCAGGCGTTATCCAGATGGGTAGAGAAATCGATTTCCTCCGGCCGCTTGGTCAGGAACAGATACTGGTGCTGGGGATTGCGCTCCATTTTGGCAAATACCTCATCCCGCCACTCTGCTCTCCAGCCGGAAAAGTCACTCATTCCAGTAAGCAGAAAAATCTGGGGGCGAGTTTTCTCCATAAGCCGCAATTTTCCGGGGAAGTACTCCGGCTTCTCAAAATCATCAATCATATGGAACCGTCGTACATTATTTCTGGCATAACAGTAGCTGCAGCCGATGGTACAGCCAATGACCAGATTCATGTTCTGAATCTGGGATTTGATGCACACCGCCATTGGAATCTCCCCCAGTCATTTCTGTCTTAGCCTTCCACTGCCGGGGCGACTTTTCCAAAGCCATTCCAGGCATAGAGACCCTGTTTGCTCTCGTCACCCAGGAACTTGTCCACCTGGCAGATATGCATGATATGGTCGCCCACCTCTACAGTCTGCTGTAAAGTAGCTACCATGGCAAGGCGGGTATCCGCAGGAATCTGAATGTCGCTGCCCTCTACGGAGGTCATCTCAATGTGGTTTTCCTCCACCTTGTGGCTGGTGGCACCGGTGGAACTGCCGCAGGCCACCACGGCCTGAGTCAGACTCTCCCCCGGAACTGTCACGATCACCTTGCCGGTTTCCCGCACCCGCTTGCCGGTATGGGACTGCTTGCCAGCGGCAAAGCCGACCATGGGCGGGTTGAAGGACAGGTAGGACACAAAGCAGATGGGGGCCAGGTTCGTGGTGCCGTCTTCATTCTGGGAACAAATCAGGGTCAGGGGATTAGGGGAGGTCAGGACAGTGGCCTCCATGATGTTCAGTTCTTTCATAAATCAATACCTCACTCTCAATTCGTTCTGTCATTGACATCCCATTTTGATGTCGATATAATTATTATACTTAGAAGAAATAACGGTGCAAGTACGCAGATTATTTGTACTTGGTACGAAAAACCATACCGATGGAGAGAGTGCTGCGTTATGAATCAATCCATGACCTATGAGGAATTTCAAGCCCGAGTGGGCAGTGTTATCCTGACCGAAAACGGAAACTGCCCGGTGACCCCGGTGGTTCAGATGCTCCAGGGGAAATGGAAGCTCCAGATCATCTACGAGCTCTGTATCCAGTCTCCCATGCGGTTTGGGGAACTGAAAAAGATGCTCAAACCTATCACAAACACCATGCTCACCAACGCATTGAAAGAGCTGGAGGGGGATGGTCTGGTACACCGGGAGCAGTATAATGAGATCCCGCCCCGAGTAGAGTATTCCCTGACAGAAAAGGGAACGGATTTGCTGCCCATTTTCTACGCCATCTCCCAGTGGGGCATGAAATATATCCCTTGAGCAAGTGGCTTTCCAAGAGTTCTCCAAAACAACAAGAGACGCCGGAATGGTTTGACAATCGGTCAAATCATTCCGGCGTTTTTTAAAAGGAAACGGTACGCAAGTCGAGCTTGTCTGCCTCTGTAACCGGTCTTAAGGGACGGCAGGGCGTTCCTGCGGCAACAACGCCCGCGGGGATGTCCCGGGTCACCACGCTTCCAGCCCCAATGATGGAACCCTTCCCGATGGTGACTCCTCCGCATATCACAGCATTGGCACCAATCCACACATCCTCCTCCAAGGTAATAGGGGCCGATGTGGTAATCGTCTCTGCCCGCTGTTGGGCATCCATGGCGTGGCCCACACAACTGATACATACGCCGGGGGCAATAAAGGCGTTGGCCCCGATATGCACCGGGGAAGTATCCAGAATCACACAGTTATAATTGATAAACGCCAGTCCGTGAGTATGGATATTGAACCCATAATCGCAACGAAACCCAGGCATGACAAAGGTTTTCGGATCACATGTACCAAACAGCTTTTTCAAAATCTCTCTGCGCCGCTCCTCCTGCCCGGGCGGCAGCTGATTATACTCCCAGCACAGCTGCTCGGCATTTTTCTTCAGACTTTGAGGAAGATGAAAGTTATAGACGCTGTACGGAGTGCTGCTTGTCAAAAGTTCCATTGGTTCCATCGTTTGTTTCACATACCTTTCCTCTGCTAATGCTCATTTATGGTCAAATACTCAGAAATTCCAACAAATCGTTTTTCCATGCGGTAAAATCCCGCAACCCCAAATCATATAGGTTTCGTTCCGCATCCTCTTTCATGGAGTAAGTCCCCACGCGGATGGGCTCACTGGCAGCAAAGACAAAGGCAGTCCCATCCCGTTCCAGGGAAAACACATCCTTCCAATTTTCGTTGTACACTACATGGCGACGATCAATAGCATCCACAATGTTGGGGTAACTGCGGCAGGCCCGCCGATACAGCCTGCGCATACCCTGAGGCTTTCGTACATAGTCCCGGTTCTTGGAGAGAATGACCACCAGCTTATCACACCCCTGCTCCAGGGCGCGGCGAACCGGGATGGCATCGGTAAGGCCTCCGTCAAAGTAGGGCACTCCGTTGAGTTCCACCGGATGGCAAGCAACCGGGATGGCACTGGAGGCCATGATCAGGCGGTAATCGTCCTGCGCCATCATCTCCCGCCCATAGTACTCCGGCAATCCTGTCAGCGCGTTTGTGACCACAATCTCGTACTCCGCCGGGTTGTTCATCAGAGCGGGAAAATCCAGAGGATCTTCTCCTTCTTTGCGGGTCAATTCACCATAGATGTACTTCAATCCAAACAGATCTCCGGTTTTCAGCAGGCTTCTCAAACCGAAGTAATTCTGCGAATGAATATGCTCCGTAAAAAAACGAAGATTCCGGCCTCTTTGCCCCGCCAGATAGGAAGCCAGATTGCCAGATCCACCGGATACGCCAATGCAATAATCAAACGTAATCCCTTCGTCCAGAAAGGCATCCAGAATCCCAGCGTTATAGGCGCACTTCATCCCGCCGCCTTCCACCACCAATCCGATCTTTTTCTGCGTGTTCGTTGTCAACATCTCCTCATGGGGTAAAGTCCCGCTCTGCCTTCTGCTCCAGCTCGTCCAGCTTTTTACCGTACCGGTCTATGATGTCTTGCAGGGTGATGGTCTGCATTTTTTGTTCGGCAGCCTTCTGGATCTCCTGGTAAAAGTCCGCAATGCTCAGCTGCACATAGATCCCCACGCCACATTCCGGATTGGTATCAATATCCCAGTGAAGTAGGGGCTTATTGCCCTCAATTGCCCGGTAGACATCCAACACCGTGATCTCATCCGGGCGCCTGGTCAATTCCGCATTGGCCTGTCCCTGTGAGCTGGTAATCATGCCGGCACTCTTCAGCTTGGCCATTAGCTGCCGGATATAGGCCGGGTTCGTTTTTACACTTTCTGCGATCTTAGCACTTGTGATCCGCTGACCGGCTCCCATACTGAGAAAGGCCAATATATGAAGTGCGTCACTCAACTTGGTAGAGTATTTCATGGGCTCACCTCAAAAATTTTTAATTGCCTACTTGTAATTTATAAAATAACACGCTATGCTTGCAACATGTAATTATTATAATAACAGGTTGGAGGAATCATGTCAACTATGCTACTGAACCACAAAATATTCATTGATTCCGCCGTCCACCGCCAAAATGTGCAGGTCTTGGTAGACAAAATTAGTGGGGCCGATGCAATTTTGGTGGGCGCTGCGGCGGGTATGTCAGCTTCCTGCGGCTTCAACTTCTTCTATCAAAACGATGCGATATTTGAGCAATACTTGGGGGACTTCCACCGAAAATATGGATTTACCGGTGCCTTCAATGGATTTTACTACCGTTATCCGTCCCCGGAGGCCCACTGGGCCTTCCTTGCCCGAATGGGTTACATGGAGTATGAATGTCCCACAGGTCAGCCCTATTATGACCTGATGAAGCTGCTTCAGGATAGGAATTACCACATTATGACTACAAACCAAGACTTTCAGTTTACCCGCGTGGTATCAGAAGATAAGCTGAGCGCCATCCAAGGGGACTCCCGTTATTATCAGTGCAGCCGCCGCTGCCACGACGAGATCTACTGGAACAAAGAGATGGTTTATGAAATGAACGATGCAATTGATGAAAATCTCTGTATCCCGGCAGAATTGATCCCTCGGTGTCCCAAATGCGGTGCGGAAATGGAACCTTGGGTGCGAGGCTATACCTTTTTGGAGGGTAAGAAGTACAAGGAAGAATACAGAAAGATCAATGAGTTCCTGACTGCTAATCAGAATAAAAAAATCCTCTTCCTGGAGTTGGGGGTGGGGTGCATGACCCCCATGTTTATTCAGGAACCCTTTTGGAATCTGACCTATTCTCTCCCGCAGGCATATTACATCACCATCAACCCAAAAGACGCGCTCCTGCCCCAAGCGTTATCTCAAAAGGGTTGGGCCATCAAAGAGGATATTGCCGCTGTCTTGCAGGATGCGGCAGCACATATGTCCGGAAAGGAAGACTCATCATGTATGATCTAAGACCAGTTGCAGAGAAAATCCAAAAAGCGGATGCCATCTTGATTGGAGCCAGCAATGGCCTGTCCATGACTGAAGGACTGCACCTCTTTGCAGATAACCAGGCATTTGAGAATTTGTTCGGCGACTTTAAGGACAAGTACGGCCTTCGGTGCCTGCTGCATGGGATGGGAACCCGCTGGCCTTCAGAAGAAGTAAAATGGGCCTTCTGGAGCAGGCTCATCCACCACTACTGCGGACAGTATCAACCCACACAGGTCATGCAGGACTTGAAAGCCATTGTGGGCAACAGGGACTATTTCGTCCTTACCTCCAACGGAGAATGTCACTTTGAACGCAGCGGATTTGCACCGGAGAAGATTTATGAAATCGAGGGGACCTGGCTGACCATGCAATGCGCCCGCCCCTGCCATGATACCCTCTATCCCATTTTGGAGTTGGCAGAGCAGATGGCAGCTGCGGAACAGGATGGCAGAATCCCCTCTGATTTGGTGCCCCGGTGTCCCCGATGCGGCGGCCCCATGGAGGTTCATATGGCAGCAGGGCCGAATATGGTTCCGGACCACGGCGCCACGCAGAGATTCCAGAGTTTTCTGAACCAATATCACGAAAAAAAGCTGGTCGTGTTGGAGTTGGGGATCGGATGGCGCAATCAACTCATCAAAGCGCCTCTGATGCGTTTGGTGGATCAGGAGCCCAACGCCACCTATGCTACCATCAATCTGGGCGAGGTCTACATTGCAGACAGTATCAAACGCAAGTCATTTGGTCTGGACGGCTCGCTGGGCGAGATTTTATCCGCCCTTCGGGAGGCGGATCAACGATGAACATATCAGGAAAGGAGACACTAAATATGAAATTGGGAATTATTCGTTGTACGCAGACAGAGGACTATTGCCCCGGAAGTGGGGATTTTCAAACCATCCGTGAGCGGAAAGGCGCTTTTGCAGGTGTGGAGGATATTGAGCTGGTGGGTTTTATCAACTGCGGAGGCTGTCCCGGAAAGAAAGTAGTGCTGCGGGCGAACTCTCTGGTTAGCCAGGGGGCGGACACCATTGCGTTTGCCTCCTGTATCCAAAAGGGCACGCCCATCGGCTATCCCTGCCCCTTTGCCAAGCGGATGAAGGATCTGGTACAGAATGCCGTTGGCGACAAGGTTCAAATCCTGGACTATACCCACGACGCAGGACCGGAACAGGAATAAGTTTGCACCCGCACCTACCTGTGGTATGATAAATCAAACAGGAGGGTGATCCGATGCAAACCACTTCTTTGCCTCACGACCATGGACAGCCCATGGAGCAAGAACTGCAGAATATGCCCAGTGTGGAGAATTTTCAGACGCTGTCAGATATTTTTAAGCAGCTGGGGGACGGCAGTCGCCTGCGTATTTTCTGGCTGCTGTGCCACTGCGAGGAATGTGTGGTCAATCTCTCCGCCATGGTAGGGATGAGCAGTCCGGCGGTATCCCATCACCTCAAACTACTGAGAGCCGCCGGTTTGATTGTCAACCGCAGGGCGGGAAAAGAAGTATATTATACCGCGGCAAACACACAGCAGGCTCAGCTGCTCCATCACATGATTGAAGACTTAGTGGTAATTGCCTGCCCATCAAAGCAAAATTTGTGAGGAAGTTCGCATGAAACAACAGGAACCCACACATGTCACACAGCAATTACAGGATGTTCCGGCCGGAGGCCTGACAATCGTTCGCAATTCTCCATCCGGTCAGGAGTATGTCCTTCTAACCGGGCAATTTTCTGCAAAAACAGTTGGAAAAGGGAAAATAGAAGCCTACCATGTATTCCCCGGCGTCGACGCTTCCTACAACCTGCTGTCAGCTGCGGAAATCACCGTACACCACGCTGCTTCCTCCTCTGTTCTGGAGCTGTTCTACTGCCGTAACGGCCGTGTAGGCTGGAATATGCGGGGTGGCACAGCGGTCTATTTGGGTGCCGGAGATCTCACCGCTCACAGCTCCGCTTGCTGTGCGGACTCGGCCATGATGTTTCCGTTGGGCTATGCGGAGGGCATTTCTCTTTCCATCGATTTGCCGGTCCTGGACGCAAATTGCCCGGAAATTCTAAAAGAGTCCGGCTTGGATCTTCCAACCATACAAAGCACCTTTTGCGGTGAAAAACCGGTAGCTATCCCGGCCTGCCCGGAACTGGAAGGGATCTTTGCGCCCCTGTATTCAGCCCCCTCTTTCCGGCGCAGGGCTTACTTACAGCTCAAAATCCAGGAGTTGCTGCTCTATCTCTCGGATGTGGAGCCCGAAAAGCATGCACTGACGCAATACGGTTCTCAACAGACGGAACTGATCAAGGAAATCCACCGTCAGCTGACAGAACATTTGGATCAGCGGTTTACCATTGAGGCACTCTCCAAGCAATACCTCATCAACACCTCCACGCTGAAGGAAGTCTTTAAGACCGTATATGGCCTGCCCATTGCCACTTACATGAAAGAATACCGCATGGCACAGGCCATGAAACTGCTGAGAGAAACCAGGATTCCGATCTCCGAAATCGCAGATCGGGTGGGCTACGAAACCCAAGGGAAATTTTCAAAAGCATTCAAAGATGTGACACAGATACTCCCAACCGAGTATCGTCGTACCCAGGATTCCAATTGGAACGATTAAAACAGGCAAAAGATTTTAGCCACAACCGCTTGAAGGGCACCCCTTTTGCAAGGAGTGCCCTTCAAGCGGTTTTTTGTAATCTCGTTGATTGTTCAGATAATCTGATTGCCGGTAGACCAGACATGGTCCTTTTTCGCTGCAGCAATCGTGTTCTGGGCCATGACACCCACCAGCGGATGGGGGGTGTAAAGCTCCTCCAGGTAGGCACACTCCTCCACCGTCAGGGCGAGATCCACCGCCTTGGCGGCCCCTTCGATGTGATGGAGTTTTGTAGCTCCAACCACCAGAGCGGTAACACGGGTCAGCAGCCAGGCCAGGGAGATTTCTGTCATGGAAACGCCCCGGCGGTCCGCCAGCTCCGCCACCCGGGTCAAAATGGGAGCGTCCTGATCGTGAGCCGCGCCGTATTTGAGTTGGGCGTAGCTGTCCTCCTGAAGCCGCTTGGAGGTCTCACCGGAGCGCTTGGAAAGCCGCCCGCCGGCCAGAGCGCTGTAAGGGGTCATGGCAATGTTCTCCTCCCGGCAGTAGGGTGCCATCTCCCGTTCCTCTTCCCGGAAGATCAAGTTGTAGTGCCCCTGAACGGAGACAAATTTGGTAAAGCCCTCTTTCTCCGCCAAGGCGTTGGCCTTGGCGAGCTGCCAGGCAAAGCAGTTGGAAATGCCGATATACCGAGCCTTGCCCGCCTTTACAGCGTTGTTCAGTCCCTCCATGATGTCATAAAGGGGCGTCTGGTGATCCCACATGTGATAGATATAGAGATCTACATGGTCCATCCCCAGGTTCTGAAGGCTCTTGTCCAGCATCCGCCGAATGTGCTCCTGGCCGCTGATGCCGGCCTCAATTTCCTCATTGGTGCGGGGCAGGAACTTAGTAGCTACCACCACCTCGTCCCGCTTGGCAAAGTCCCGCAGGGCCCGGCCCACATACTGCTCGCTGGTGCCACTCTGGTAGCCAATGGCGGTGTCAAAAAAATTAACCCCAAGCTCCAGTCCTCGCTTGATGATCTCCCGGGAATGCGCCTCGTCAATGGTCCAGGAGTGCTGACCGTTTTGGGCGTCTCCGAAGCCCATGCACCCCATGCAGATACGGGAGACATTTAAATCAGATTTGCCCAGTTTTGTATATCTCATATCGATTCACCTCAGAGTTTCAACCCGGACACCCATGTTTTCAGTTCGTCCGCGTTCAGCCGTCCGTTGAGTAATCGTCCATCCACGATCCTGGCACCGGGCACACTGGCGCGCAGGCTAACAGCCGATTTGCCCAGCCCGCTGCCGCCGGAGGTGGCAAAAAGGATAATGGTCTTGCCGGTAAAGTCGTAACTCTCCAGGAAGGTGTTGACAATAGTGGGAGCAACATACCACCAGATAGGAAAGCCCAGGAAAATGACATCGTGCCCAGCAATGGGGGCATCCGTATCGGCCAGGGCCGGACGGGAGTGCTTGTCGCTCATCTCCACACTGCTGCGGGAGCCCTTGTCCATCCAGTTCAGGTCCGCTCTTGTGTAGGGAATTGCGGGTTTGATTTCATAAAGGTCAGCATCTGCGGCCTTTGCCAGGACCTTTGCCGCCTTAGCGGTGGTACCGCTGGCGGAGAAATAAGCAACCAATGCGTTCATAGATGAAACCTCCTTTGACCTCATTGTAAATCCAGCACCTAAAAATGTAAAATACTCATTTCCTATTTAGAAATATTCTTGTAAGGCATTTTTATATTGCCGGATGGGAGTGGATATGATACGATGGACTCAAGGAGGCAGAACCATGGAACTTCGTGTCTTGAAATATTTTCTGGCGGTGGCCAGGGAGGAAAACATTACTAAGGCAGCAGCTCTGCTTCACCTGACCCAGCCCACCCTCTCCCGGCAGTTGATGCAGCTGGAGGAGGAGTTGGGGGTACAGCTTTTTCGCCGCAGCCGATATCACATTGAACTGACGGAAGACGGAATGCTGCTGCGCCGCCGTGCGCAGGAGTTGGTGGATCTGGCAGAAAAGACGACCAGGGAGTTTACCATGCGTGAAACAGAGCTGATGGGAGAAATCGCCATTGGTGCAGGAGAGACCCGAAGCATGTCCTTCCTCTCCCGCGCCATGGTTTCTTTCCGGGAACGCTATCCCAAGGTCACCTTCCGAATTTTCAGCGCCACCGCCGACGATGTGAAGGAACGGTTGGACACGGGCCTTTTGGATATGGGCCTTCTGACAGAACCAGTGGATGTAGGGCGATATGCGTTCTGCCGAATGAAAGAACGTGATCGTTGGGGGGTATTGGTGCGCCTGGACTCTCCGCTCGCCGGACTGGATTCCGTCACACCCGATGATCTGGAACAGGTTCCGTTGATTATCAGCGGCCGTGAGCGTGTCCAGAGGGAGTTAGCCAACTGGTTTGGTGACCGATGGGAGCGGCTGCAGATTGCCGCCAGCTTTAATCTGATCCTCAACGCAGCCAACATGGTACGCTATGGTGTGGGAACCGCGCTGAGTTTTGATTTGAATTTTTCTTTTGATGATCTCCGATTCATACCGCTTTCTCCCACGATGGACACAGGAACCGTCCTGGTCTGGAAGAAGGATCTGGTACTGACACCGGTGGTGGAGGCCTTCCATCAGCATATCAAAAATGTGCAATAGGCATTTTTGGAAAAAGAAAGTAAGCATTAGACATAGCAAAAAGTCTGATTTACAATGCAGGTGTCCGAGGAAGGACGCCTGCATTTTCATTTTGGAGGTTTTATGATGACGAAACAGGAGGCAAGCGAGCGCTACCAGATCCCCATGCACATCCTGAGCGAATATGAAAGCTGGGGGCTCTGCGGGGCGGTAAAAGAAGTGATGGGGGCCTGGCAGTACGACGACACGGATCTGGAACGGCTGAGCACCATCCTGACGCTCCATGACCTGGGCTTTACCACATCGGAGGTGGAGACTTATATGCGCCTGCTCCTGGAGCAGCCCCACACGGAGGAGCAACGACTCAGAATGCTGGAGGAAAAGCGCACAGCTGCTCTGGATGAGATACACTTTAAGGAGCGCCAGCTCCAGCGGCTGGATTACCTGCGCCATGAGATACGCAAGACACAAACCACGCCAGGAGGAGGCACCAAAAAATGAAACGACTGTTTACGATTCTAATCACTTTGACTCTGCTGCTTGGCCTGACGGCCTGCGGCCAGGTGGAAACCCAGAGCAACCCCGGCCAGTCCCAGACGCAGCAGGAGGGGACATCCTCCAAGGAGGAGTCGTCCACTCCCAACCAATCCACCCCTCCCGCTTTCTCCACGCCGGAGGCAGGCGAATCTGACGTGGAAACACCGGAGGACGGCGTTCTGGTGGCCTACTTCTCCGCCACCGGCAACACCGAAGGCATTGCCCAGCATCTCCAGAGCATCCTGGATGCCGACCTCTATGAGATCGTTCCGGAAGTGCCGTACACCGACGAAGATCTCAATTACAGCAATGACAACTGCCGCGCCAACCAGGAGCAAAATGATCCTGCCGCCCGGCCCGCCATCACTGGTACTCTGGAACATCCGGAGAACTACAATGTGGTGTTTCTGGGCTACCCCATCTGGTGGGGGCAGGCCCCCAAGGTGATTTACACCTTCCTGGAGAGCTGTGACTTCGGCGACGCCACTATCGTTCCCTTCTGCACCTCCGGCTCCAGCGGTATCGGCTCCAGTGCCGACGGCCTGCAGGAACTGACGGAAAACGCTCGGTGGCTGGATGGCCAGCGGTTCAGCGGCAGTGTGTCCCAGAACACTGTGGCTTCCTGGGTGCAGGGACTGGATCTCCCCGAATCTTCTCCGGTATAAGAGCGGCCATGATGTTCAGAGCTTGAGGTTTTCCAGCCTGGGCATGTGCTGCATCGGCCACGGCAGCGGCGAGGCAGTTTTTGCCAAAGTTGAGAATCTGCTGAAAATATGATATACTACCGCCGTATATGGAGCAGAATCAACTTTTGCCTGGCATTTCGAATGACACAACCTTATCAGTGAACCATGTAAAAGTTGACAGCTGGAGATAAAAAGCAAGAGCCGGAACTACAGGGGGAAATTATCTTGAAATTTGACATTCAAAACTTAACATGGACACGAGAACCAAAGAGTTGTGTGATCACACAGGATCGAATCGAAATTGTCACGAAACCCCACACGGATCTTTGGCAAAGAACCTATTACCATTTCCGCAACGATAATGCTCCTGTATTGCAGATGGAAACGGAAGAAACGTTTTTTTCCTTTGTGGTAAAAACGGAATTTTCGGAAAGCCATCACCGCTTTGACCAGTGTGGGGTTGTGCTGTATCTGGACAGTGAAAACTGGCTGAAGGGTTCTATTGAATATGAAAATGAGACCTTTCAGCACCTGGGCAGTGTGGTGACCAATCACGGCTATTCTGACTGGGCGACCACGGAGATCTCTGCCCATATAAAATCCATGTGGTACCGCTTAAGCCGCAGAGAAAATGATTTTTGCATCGAGTGCTCGGAAGACGGTAAGTCATTCCATCAGATGCGCATCTGTCACCTGAATGAAGCTGAGGGAAAAATATCCTTTGGCATTTACGCCTGCAGCCCTGAGGACTCGTCCTTCCGCGCGGCTTTCACCAATATGGAAGTAACAGACTGCAAATGGATGGCACATGACGGGCAGGCTCCAGACGACAGTATTTGAGTTCAAAAAGGCCGACTGTGGACAATAACAAAGTATCAGCAGCAGCGCCTCCGAAGGCAACATCTTACGATGTGCTTCCGGAGGCGCTGCTGCTTACTTCTATGTTGGAAATTCTGCGACAGTTTACCAGTCCGCAGAACTTCTCACTCATGGATGCCAGTGTAGTCTGTTCCATCCCTTCCTTGACGGCATTCTCAATCCCGTGGTACGGGATTTCCAGCACTTTGCGGACATTCTATGCCACCGTGCAGGGACGGCCCTCGCAGAAATGAATCTCAATCAGAGAGGGGCCCCCTTTAGGTTCCAGTACGCTATAGATCAGATACAATGTGGTTTGGGATGGATCGGCACACAGCTGGGCACCGTGATAAGCCCTGCTTTTTTCAACGCGCTGAAAATGTTGCGGATTACAACCAGATCGCTGCCGGTACTTTTATGCTCTCTGCTGCCAGCCTGATGCTGAAGAAGGTATGCTCTGAGTGGAAAGATTGCGAACTGTTTCTTTGACTACGGACAGTCCACCTTAACACCGCCATTCAGTTCCTTATCGGAACACTGAAAGCGGTATTTTTTATAGCCCCTCGTCTATCATTTTCATCAAACCATACACCGCAGTCCATGGGCAGAAAACTTACCACCTTGCGAGAGCGTACGGTTCGCATCCGTAAGGTCGTCGGTTCGATCCCGATTAGGTCCACCAGAAAAATCCGTGAAACCATAAGTTTCACGGATTTTTTGCGACTTTTTTGTAAAAATTGCGGGCCTGCAGTTCAACCGTTTCTGCCCTATTTTCCGTACCAGCCCCCCGCTCCGTTCGCATCCGCTGTTCAGGATACCAGAAACGATCATTATTTTTTGTCCTCCGCCCCTTGGGAAAAGCCGAAAAGATCTGGAAATGAATGATTCATATCCAAGCATAAGGTCTATCTGGACACGCCGGACCTGTTTGCCCGGACGCTGGTGATCGTACTGGTGAGTCTTGTCTTTGAACGATTCTTTTTGTCGCTGCTCAAGCTGGTTGCCCGATATCTGGAGAGGATGTAAGTCATGCAGGATATCGTGATTCGCGGACTGTGAAAGTCTTTCAGGGGAAAGGCGGTACTGCGGAATGTATCCGGTACATTGGCGGCCGGGTGCGTCACTGGGCTGATGGCCCCTTCGGGCGCAGGGTCGCGATTCTCCGCGGGCTGTTGGCTGACTATGACCTCCTCGTCTTGGACGAACCCTTCAGGGGCTTGGACCAAGAGACCCGGCAGTTGGTCATGGAGGACACCAGGCGCCGCTGCGCTGGGCAAACCGTACTGCCGGTCACACATGACCCCGCAGTGCTGGAGGCTCTGGGGGCGAATGAACTGCTGGCAGAACTGCCCTAGGAATTTCTCATTTTATCCGCCGGAACATGCCGGGATTCGTCTCGTTGCAATGTTCCAAGGAGAGGGGCGCGCCTATCGGCGCGCCCCTCTCCTTGCCTTTTTCGTCCCTGGGCCGGCAGTTCCTGCCGCTCCCGTGTCATAATAATTGATCTTCGATCGCCAGTGTTTCCATCTGCGCTTTTGTCACGCCGTTTCGTTTTCCATAGCTTTCCCAGTACCTCCCGGAAGCTCTGATGAACACGCGCTTGGGCAGGGGCATGGTAACCTCTATGACCTGGCAGCGCCCTCCGGCGATCGCCCTGGACAGCTTTTTCAGACCCCTCCCTACCAGGCCCCGAAAGGGGGTCGACAAAATGGCTTCGCCGCTGCCGATCTTCAGCACAGAGCCAAAGGGATAGTCGTTTTTCCCGGCAAACAGCTTTACCATCTGCACTGCAATGTCGTTCTGATGCGGTTCAAGGAACCCGCAGTTGATCAGCACGGAGATCGTCGGCCTGTGCGAAGGCGGATGGTCCTCCAGCGTTTTTAAAAAGTTCAGCAGCGTGACGGGTATTCCGTCAGCGTAAAGCGGAAATACAAACAACACGTCCGAGGCCTCATCCATGGCACGGCAAAGCTCCATATGGTTTGTTTTTGTAAGGGGCCGGTATTCCGTCTCCAGCGGGCATACCCGGGCAAACCACTCGGCATACCGCTTGGAATTGGATCGGGGCGCCCGGGGACTGCCATTGATCATCAGGATTTTTCCCATGCGAGCACCTCCCTTTCAACCGTCTGTTCCAGCTCATGTTCCGGTGCAAAGACCACCCGCCAGCTCTCAAAATTCATGTTGTGGGCGTTGCGGGCCACCAGCTTTTCAAAGACGGCCCTTTCAGCATCGGAACTCTCGCCGTATCCGATGATGACCGCCTGCTTGGATGCCACGCGGCGCTGGAAATGGTGGGTCTCTCCGTGATGCAGGCGGATAAAGGCCTGCTGTACCGGGATTGCCCGCTCCAGCATGGTTTTCATAATGGTATCATAGCTTCCGTATCTGATTTTGCTGACGTACATCAGCTTGTCGCTGGCCGCGATACAGGGATATACCTTGACGGCATCATCCCGGATCACGCACTTTCCCGGTGTTTTCGTCCAGCAGCCGAAGCAGCCCACGCAGTTCGTGATCTGAAGTCCGGAAAGATCGATCAGTTGGATGTCCCGGCAGACTGGCTCCGCCAGAGTCAGCGGCCTGTCGCTTACGATCAGTTTCATAAGAACCTCCATCTTTCATAGCCTGTTTGTTAGGATAGCATAAATTTCGCTCTGCTTGCAGGGCAAAAGCAACTTTTTGAAAAAAGCAGCTGCCGCCCGGTTCCGTCCTTGCGGGTGCGCACAGACAGCTAGCTCCCCGATCATGCGAACATCATCACCTGGCAGCTTTCTTCTTACCCTGGTTCACCGCCGGAGGCTTCAGCAGAGCCCTGCTTGGCTGCTCCCGGCGGATCAAGCAGACCCTCGTCCTGCGGCGGACAGTCTCCGACCGCACAGCGACTCCTTCCTGGCGCCGCGGGGAACAGCCAGTCCACCGCGGCATTGACTTTTATTTCCGCTTCCGCTATGCTGGAAGCAGCGATCCATCTGCGCATGAAAGGGGTATCTTCCTATGAACAACGTCGCTTCGGCCCTGTCCGGCGCCCTGGGCAATCTCCCGCTGTCCACCGTCCTCACCGCGGCGGTGACGCTGCTGGTCTGCCTGGCCGCGGTCCACATTTTGGGCAAGCTGCTGCGGCGGCTCCTGGCCCGGACCCGGCTGGACGAGCGGGTCCAGCGCTATGCCCTGGCAGCGCTGAAGCTGCTTTTATACGTTGTGACTGTGGTCATCGTGGCGGAGAGTCTGAATATTCCCATGACGTCCCTGGTGGCCCTGCTGTCGGTGGGCTCCCTGGGTATCACGCTGGCGGCGGAGGACATCCTTGGCAACGTGGCCGGCGGGCTGGTGATCCTCTCCTCCCGCCCCTTCTCCATCGGGGATTTCGTGGAGGTATCCGGTACCTCCGGCACCGTTCAGGAGATCAGTCTCAACCACACCAAGCTGGTCACCACCGACGGCCATCTGGCCATGCTGCCCAATAAGGAACTGGCCTCCTCCAAGATGATCAACTACACCATCCTGGGCCGGCGGCGGATCGTTCAGAAAGTCACCGCATCCTATGACGCACCCACGGACACCGTCAAAGCTGCCTGCATGGCCGCCGTGGCCATGACGGAAAACGTGCTGGAGGACCCGGCCCCCACGGTGTACCTGACCGCCTACAAGGACAGCTCCATCGAGTACACGGTTTACTGCTGGGCCACGCCGGAAAACTATTGGCAGGTCTTTATGTCCGTAGGAGAAAACCTGCGGACCACCTTCGCTCAGGCCGACGTGGAAATGACCTACGACCACCTGAACGTCCATATCGTGGAGGACCGGACCCAGGGCGGCGGAAAAATCCCCGGTTGACAAACGGCGTCCCGCTTTTTATAATAATTGCCAAAGCGATGAAGGAGAGGGACGGAGACCGGCGCCCTCAGAGAGCCGGCGGGCGGTGAAAGCCGGCGGCAAGGGTCTCCAGGTCCTATGGCTCCTGAGCCGGGGGTTCGAGGGCGGTGCGCCGCCGTTAGGGCCGCCCCGTGACGCCGCGTCAGTGCAGAGGGGTTGTTGGACCCCATAAGGGGCGCCGGGCCGTGAGGCAGGCGCAATTTGAGTGGTACCGCGGAAGTCGATCACGGCTTTCGTCTCAAAGATCATTCTTTGGGACGAAAGCCGTTTTTTCGTTCCAAGACCGGAAAGGAGCACATCACCTATGAGCAATCGCATCGAAACCACCTGTGTCCAGGGGGGCTACACCCCCGGCAACGGCGAACCCCGCCAAATCCCCATCATTCAGTCCACCACCTTCAAGTACGCCACCAGTGAGGACATGGGCAAGCTCTTCGACCTGGAGGCCAGCGGCTACTTCTACACCCGCCTCCAGAACCCCACCAACGACTATGTAGCCGCCAAGATCGCGGCACTGGAGGGCGGCACCGCCGCCATGCTGACCTCCTCCGGTCAGGCCGCCAACTTCTTCGCCCTGTTCAATATCGCGGGCTGCGGGGACCACATCGTCTCCTCCTCCAGCATCTACGGCGGCACCTTCAACCTGATCTCCGTCACCATGGCGAAAATGGGCATCGAGACCACCTTCGTCTCCCCGGACTGCACGGAGGAGGAGCTCAATGCCGCCTTCCGCCCCAATACCAAGGCCGTCTTTGGCGAGACCATCGCCAACCCGGCCCTGACGGTGCTGGACATTGAGAAGTTCGCCAAAGCCGCCCACGAGCACGGCGTGCCCCTGATCGTGGACAACACCTTCCCCACTCCCGTGGGCTGCCGGCCCATCGAGTGGGGCGCCGACATCGTCACCCACTCCACCACCAAGTACATGGACGGCCACGGCGTGGCCGTGGGCGGCGCCATCGTGGATTCCGGCAAGTTCGACTGGATGGCCCATGCCGACAAGTTCCCCGGCCTCACCACTCCGGACGACAGCTACCACGGCATCACCTACGCCGAGAAGTTCGGCAAGGAGGGTGCCTTTATCACCAAGTGCACCGCCCAGCTGATGCGGGACCTGGGCTCCATCCAGTCCCCCCAGAACGCCTTCTACCTGAACCTGGGTCTGGAGAGCCTCCACGTCCGCATGGCCCGCCACTGTGAAAACGGCCTGGCGGTGGCCCAGTTCCTCCACGACCACCCCAAGGTGGCCCGGGTGATCTACTGCGGCCTGCCGGACGACCCCTATTACGCCCTGGCTCAGAAGTACCTGCCCAATGGCTCCTGCGGCGTGGTGTCCTTCGAGCTCAAGAGCGGCCGGGAAGCCGCCGGCACCTTCATGAAGCATCTGAAGCTGGCCGCCATCGAGACCCACGTGGCCGACGCCCGGACCTGCTGCCTCAACCCCGCCAGCTCCACCCACCGGCAGATGACCGACGAGCAGCTTGCCGCCGCCGGCATCCCCGCGGGCCTGGTGCGGATGAGCTGCGGTCTGGAGCACAAGCAGGACCTGATCGACGACATCGCCCAGGCCCTGGAGCAGGTGAAGTAATATGCCCATCAAAATCCCCAACCAACTGCCCGCCACCGGGGTCCTGCGGCGGGAGAACATCTTCGTCATGACGGAGACCCGGGCCATCACCCAGGACATCCGCCCCCTCCAAATCCTCCTGCTGAACCTGATGCCCACCAAGGTGGACACGGAGACCCAGCTGGCCCGGGTCCTGGGCAACACCCCCCTGCAGATCGAACTGGAGCTGATCGCCCCCAGGGGTCATGTGTCCAAGAACACCTCCCAGGCCCACATGCTGGCCTTCTACAAATCCTTTGACGAGGTCCGCCGCCGCACCTTCGACGGTCTCATCATCACCGGCGCGCCGGTGGAGCTGATGGACTTCGAGGAGGTGGACTACTGGCAGGAGCTGTGCGAGATCATGGAGTGGAGCAAGACCCACGTCCACTCCACCCTCCACATCTGCTGGGGCGCCCAGGCGGGGCTGTACTACCACTACGGCATCCCCAAGCGGCAGCTGCCGCACAAGCTCTTTGGCGTGTTCCGCCACACGGTGGAGGATCCCAACTACATCCTCTTCCGGGGGTTTGACGACGAGTTCTGGGTCCCCCACTCCCGCAATACCACGGTGGACCGGGCCGATATTGAGGCAGTGCCGGGGCTGAAGGTCCTGGCCGCCTCCCTGGAGGCCGGGGTCTACGCCGTCAAGACAGACCAGGGCCGCCAGGTGTTCCTCATGGGCCATGCGGAGTACGACCGGGACACCCTCAGCAAGGAGTACCACCGGGACGTGGCCGCCGGGGTCCCCATCCAGATCCCCAAGCACTACTATCCCAATGACGATCCCACCAAGCGTCCCATGATGAACTGGCGCTCCTGCGCCCACCTGCTCTACGCCAACTGGCTGAACTACTGCGTCTATCAGACCGCTCCCTACGACATCCGGGACATCCGTCTGGGCGTCCGCACCGACGAGTGAACAAAGCGCCGTCTCCTTTCGGAGACGGCGCTCAGCCTGTCAAAAAAATCTTTTTGACAGGCTGAGCAAGTTTTTTGAAACACAAAAAACTTATAATTGAAAACGAGAGGAACCCCTCCTGGGTTCCTCTCGTAACGCTCTTCCTTCCCGCCGCGCAGGATCTTCCGGTCATCCGACAGCCGCAGCGCCGTCTCCTTTCGGAGACGGCGCTTTTTCCATCGGGTTCCATCCGGAACATCCGGCCCTCCGGTGTCCCGGTCAAAAATAAAACAGGTCCTCGAACTTCTTGTCCAGGGCGATGCACAAGATCAGCGCCAGCTTGGCGGTGGGGTTGAACTGCCCCGTCTCGATGGAGCTGATGGTATTCCGGGACACGCCCACCAGCTCCGCCAGCTGGGTCTGGGACAGCCCCTTCTCCGCCCGTGCCACCTTCAGTCGGTTTTTTAAGATCAGCTGATCGTCCATGACGTCACCCCAAAAACTGCAGGGTCAGGTTGGCGGCACACACCAGGGCATAGGCCACAGCACACACCAAAGCAGGCGCCCGGCGGGTCTTCCAGTACTGATGGCCCTGGGTCCCGGCCAGGTAGATAGAGATGATGGCCACATACTCATAGGCCTGACCGCCCTCCAGCAGCCGCACCGCCGCCAGGATGACACACAGCAGCGTCATCAGCATCGCACCGAAGCCGAAGGAGACGCCCAGCATCTGTTGCTCCCGCTCGTCCAGGCCGGCATTTCCTGCCCGGGCCTTTTTCAAGATATCCTCCCGGTCCATGGCTTCTCCTCCTTATCCGGTGATCTGAAAGAATTTTACCAGATTGTACCCCAAAAAGGCAAGGGAGATCAGCAGCGTCACCACGTCGGAGGTATCCCTCCGCCGGGTCAGCCGATAGATCCGGTTGGCCACACAGGCCGTCCAGAACATGGCCAGCACGTCCTCATCCGGCAGACCATGGATCCGCTTCCAGGCCAGCAGCACGATGCCCATTACAAACACGAAGATCAGGCTGAAGGACTCCCCCTCGATGCGCACGCGCTTTTCCATCTCGTCCCCGTTCCGGTTCTCCCGCTGGCTGCGCTCCAAGATCTCCTCTTTGCTCAGTCGTTCTTCCATCGACGTTCCCTCCCGATCGTTCACTCAAAAAATACGGCCTGCCAAGGCCAGCGCTGTCCGCAGCAGCCACCACAGCGGTCCGCCCCAGGGCAGGACCTCCCAGGTCTCCAGTACCGCGGTCCACTCCACCGGCTGAGCCAGCCCCGGCAGGACCACGGTCAGCACCAGAGCGGCAGCAGCCAGCAGGGCCATCCCCGTCTGCCGTCCCGTGGCCTCGCCCCTCATCGCAGCACCTCCAGCACGTAGCAAGCCAGGTCACACAAAGACACCATTGCCGATAGAACAGCCGTAGCCAACAGGATCCTCCCAGACGAAATACGATACCTGCCCCAGGACTCCAGAGAAACATAGCACCAAAATAGCGCTCGTATGTTATGCGAAGCCTGACCTGTGATGAGGTCGAACACCTGCAATACGGCAAACATAAGGGAAAAACCCACCACGCCGAAGCGGCGGCCCCGGTTTTCTGCGAAGATATCGCCCTCGTCCTCTCCCTCCTCGCGGCTGCGTCTGAGGATCTCATCGCGGTCCATAGCAAAGCCTCCCTACACAGTTTAGTTTTCTTTTTGCCAAGTTTACTTTGCAAATAAAACATAGCATATACCAAGTATACTTGTCAAGAGGCAAGCTAAAAAAGATAGCTCTCCTGTCCGCCGATGTGCCCGCCCTCGGCCCTCGCCTTCCCCCAGGACCGCCGCCCCGAGGCACAGAAAAGAGGGACCGCCCCACGGGCGGTCCCTCTTTTGATGATATATAGAGCTATGTATGGTCGTGGGGGCTCAGCGGCCGGCGGCCCGGTCCTCTTGGATCAGCAGCTTCAGCGCCTCCACCGCCACCCGGACGGAGGCGGTGGTGTCCTCGCTCATCTTCTGGTCCAGGCCGGCGGCCTCCCGCTCCTGGTTCCACACCACATGGAAGCAGGAGCCGCAGCGGCAGCCCAAAGCCGCCGCCACCACGAACAGCGCCGCGGACTCCATCTCGCTGGCCTTGACGCCCAGCCGCTTCCAGCTCTCCCACTTCTGCTTCAGTTCATAGTAGACCGGGGAGGCGTCCGGGCTGTGCTGGCCGTAAAAGCTGTCCTTGCACTGGACGATGCCGGTGTGCAGCGGCAGCCCCAAAGCCTTGGTAGCCCGGGCCAGGCAGTCGGTGATCTGGAAGTCCGCCACCGCCGGAAACTCCATGGGGGCGTACTCCCGGCTGGTGTGCTCGAACCGGATGGCCCCGGTGGCCACCACGATGTCGCCGGACTGAACGTCCAGGGCGATGCCGCCGCAGGTGCCGGTCCGGATGAAGGTGTCGGCACCGCACTTGTGGAGCTCCTCCATGGCGATGGCGGCGGAGGGCCCGCCGATGCCGGTGGAGCAGGCGGTGACCTTCTCCCCCATGAGATACCCGGTCCAGACGTTGTACTCCCGGTTGCAGGCCACCTGCTTCGCGTCCTCAAACAGCGCGGCGATGGCGGGCACACGGCCCGGGTCCCCGGGCAGGATGCAGTAGCGGCCCACGTCCTCCGCGGTGCAGTCGATGTGATACTGTCTCTCCAATGCCTGCATGGCAGTCACTCCTTTCCTTTTTCCCAGTATAGCAAAGGGAGCCGGTCTTTACAAGGCCGGCTCCCCATCCGCATTTATTTCAGCGTCACCACGGTGACGCCGCTCTCGCCCTCGCCGTAGACGCCCAGGCGGAAGCTTTTGACGGCCCTGTTCCGCCGCAGGATGTCGTGGACGGCCTTGCGCAATGCGCCGGTGCCCTTTCCGTGGATGATGGTGACGGTCTCCAGCCGGCCCATGACGGCGGCGGAGAGGAAGTTCTCCACCACGCCCTCGGCCTCCAGGGTCTCCAGGCCCCGGATGTCCAGCTCCCGGGCGGCGGAGGACCGCAGCGCCCGGTCCGCGTTTTGCCGGATGGCGACGGCGGGGGCCTTCTTCCGGGCGGCCCGCTCGTCGTCCTCGATGAGCCGCACCTCGTCGGCCCTGGCCTTCATTTTCAAAATGCCGGACTTTAATTGCAGCGTGCCGTCCTTGCCCACGGACACCACCTCCGCCGGCGTCTTGACGCCGGGGATCTCCACCAGATCCCCCGCCCGGATGGGGCGGCTGGGCTTGGGGATGGGCTCCTGCCGGGCGTCCCGGCGGGTGACGGCCTCCTCGGCCTCGTTGAGGGTCCGTCGCAGGGCGGCCCGGGCCTCGTTGTCGTTGAGGGCCCGGTCGGCCTTGGCCTGGGCCTTGCGCATCTCGCTGAGCTCCGCGAACACCTGATCCGCCGCCGCCCGGGCGTCCCGGACGATCCGCTTGGCCTCTGCCTCGCCCCGGCTGCGGGCGTTGTCCTTGGCCCGCTCCATCTGCGTCCGGAACTCCCGGGCCTTGCGGGCGTCCTCCTCCCGCTGGGCGTAGAGGCGGTCCGCCTCCAGCTCCCGCTTCTCCAGCGCCTGGCGCTTGGCCTCCAGCTCTGTCAGCACGTCCTCGAACCGGACGCTCTCGCCGCTCATCTGGACCTTGGCCGCTTCGATGACCTCCGCCGGCAGGCCCAGCCGCGCCGAGATGGCGAAGGCGTTGGACTTGCCGGGAATGCCGATCAGCAGCCGGTAAGTGGGGCTCAGCGTCTCCACGTTGAACTCGCAGGAGGCGTTCTCCACCCCGGCGGTGGTCATGGCAAAGGTTTTCAGCTCCGCGTAATGGGTGGTGGCGGCCACCTTGGACCCCCGCTTCCGGACGTCCTGGATGATGGCGATAGCCAGCGCCGCGCCCTCCACCGGGTCCGTGCCGGCCCCCAGCTCGTCGAACAGCACCAGGCTGCGGCGGCCCGCCTCCTTCAAAATAGCCACAATATTGACCATATGTGCCGAGAAAGTGGACAAACTCTGCTCGATGCTCTGCTCGTCGCCGATGTCCGCCAGCACTTGTTCATACACGGACACAGCGCTGCGGTCCCCGGCGGGGATGTGGAGGCCGCACTGGGTCATCAGGGTCAGCAGGCCCAGCGTCTTGAGGCTCACGGTCTTGCCGCCGGTGTTGGGGCCGGTGATGACCAGGGTGTCGAAGTCCCCGCCCAGCTGGATGTCGATGGGCACCGCCGTCTTGGGGTCCAGCAGCGGATGCCGGGCTTTTCGCAGGGAGATGGCCCCATCCCACCGAACCTCCGGCCGGACGGCGTCCATCTTGTAGCTGAGCTGCCCCCGGGCGAAGATCACGTCCAGATGCACCAGAGCGTCGTAGTCCCACTGGATGTCCTCCCGGTGGGCGGCGGCCTCGGCGGAGAGCTCCGCCAAAATCCGCTCGATCTCCTTCTGCTCCTTGGCCTGGAGCTCGATGAACTCGTTGTTGGCCTGGACCACCCCCATAGGCTCCACGAAAAGGGTGGCGCCGGTGGAGGAGATATCATGGACCAGGCCCGGCAGGTCGCCCTTGTGCTCGGCCTTCACCGGCACCACGAACCGCCCGTCCCGCTGGGTGATGATGGTCTCCTGCAAGATCTTGGAGTAGCTGGGAGAGGAGATGATCTTTTGCAAAATCTGGCGGCTCTTGGCCTGGGCCGCGCGCATATGGCGGCGGATGTCCGCCAGCTCTGTGCTGGCGGCATCGGCCACGGTGTCCTCGTCGGGCAGGCACCGCTTGATCTTCTCCTCCAGGAAGCGGTTGCCGTGGAGGGACAAAAACAGGTGGTCGATAGCGGTCTTTTCCGCCGCCTCGTCGTTGAAGTACTCCTTGCACCGGCGGGCGGCGGTCAGCAGATCCGCGATGGTCAGCAGCTCGTGGTTATTGAGACTGCCGCCCCGGTCCGCCCGGTCCAGGGCCTCCGCCACCGGCTTCACCCCAGAGAAGGAAGGGCTCCCCCGCAGGCCGATCATAGCCCGCGCCGCGTCGGTCTGGTCCAGAAGACGCAGCACCTCCTCCGCCTCCGTCTCCGGCGTCAGGCGGCGGCAGCGGTCCTTGGCGGCGGCGCTGACCGCCTGGTCCGCCAGCAGCTCCAGCACCCGGGGCAGTTCCAGGGTGCGGATGGATTTGTCAAACAGTTCGCTCATAGCATTGATCTCCTGTCAAGCGGTTTCACTTGATGGTCATTCGTAAATATAGGGATTTGCCTCCGCCAGCACCCACGGCATCACATGGTTGAATTCCATCTGGCAGCAGGGCCGGGGAAAATCCTCCGGCAGCAGGTCGCATTCATTCTTGAAGCCCACAGAGAAGCCCTCCGCCAGCTCATGCCACCCCGCCGGGAACACCTCGTAATCTCCCGGCCGGGAGGACCCTTCCAGCACGGAGCCCACCAGGTGGTACCACCCGCCGCCGGAGAGGTCCTTCTCCGTGCCCTGGTAGTACATCAGCTCCCCCGGCTTCTCCGGATCCAGACCCAGAGCGTCAAAAAAGTCTTTTACCGCCTGAGGCAGGTCTTTCACCGCCTGGGCGAAATTCCGGCACCCGTCGCACTCGCAGGTGATCCAGGGCTCGTTGTGGGCGGCGTAGTAAGCCCGGGTGGCCTCCACATCCACCAAGAGGCGGTAGCCGCCGAGGGTGAATTCCGTCATATTTTGCTCCTTTTTGTAGAAACGATGGTTAATATTACGGTTTGTATTCTAATTTGGCGGCAGCTGCAGGCTCTTGTAGAAATCCAGGGTCCGGAATCCCCGCTCCAGCTGGGCAGAGACGAAGGCCTCCGCCGCGGCGTTCAGCCGCCCCAGGGCCTCCGGGCCCAGGGTGAAGGAGTAGAGCCGCTTGGCCTCTCCGTACACGATATGCCGCAGGGCGGCCAGGGAGTCCCGGCACAGAGGCAGGGATTTTAGCCGCTCCCCCACGCCGCACTTGCCGCAGCGCAGCACCCCCTGGACCACGTCCAGCATGGGGTTCTCCGGATCGGGAGTTCCGCAGTAGGCGCAGCTGTCCGCCAGGGGCTCGTATCCGGCCAGGCAGAGAAGCCGCAGCTCGAAGGCAGGCTTCACGATGGCCGGCGGCTTATGTAAAGCGGAAAGCGCATACAGCCCGTTCAGAAGAAGGCGCAGCGTCTCCGGCGCCGGGATCTCCGGGGCGGTGACCGCCTCGGTCAGCTCCGCCAGATAGCACCCCAGGGCAAGGGCCTCCAGATCGGCCCGCAGTCCCATGAACTGCTCCTCCACGGAGGCCTCCCGGACATAGAACCACTCTCCCCGCTGGAAGAGGGTCCACTCGGAGTAGGTCAGGATCTGGGCGCAGGCGGCGTACTTGCAGCTTTTGCGGCGGACCCCCTTGGCGATGACGGAGATCTTTCCCCGCTCCGCCGTCAGAACGGTCAGGATCTTGTCGGCGTCCTTGGTCTCGGTCTCCCGCAGGACGACGCCTTTGGTCACGATGTAGGGCGCGGACGTCACGGCTCCTCCCTCCTTCCGGCATGGGGGCGGCAAACGCCGCCCCGGGCGTCAGGGCAGAGGGCGCTCTCCCTCCGCCGAACGGTACAGCATATAGGCCAGGGGCTCCCCGGTCAGGCAGAACATCTCCCAATAGATTTCAGAATCCGATCTCATACGGCAGACCTCCTTTTACAGGGATAGTCTGCGGAATTTGTCGAAGGTTATAGGTGGAAATGACAGGCAGAGATCAGTACAGCAACACAAAATAGATCACGTAGAACCAGCTCAGCAGGCCGTGTACGATGGCCCAGCCCACGGACTGCCACGTGGTATAGCTGATTACCATGGCCAGGGCGCTGCCAAACGTGATTCCTGTTTTTACCGTTTTTTTCACGATGGTGGTTCTCTCTTCCATCAAAAACGCCTCCTGTCTGTCCGGCTGGTAAACCGGCGGGCGGGAGTTCTTCTTCCCCTCCCGCCTTATTCGTCCCGGTAGCCGAAGCCTCTCACGTAATTCATATTGTCCCGCCAGTTTGCCCCACCGGATGTCCCCTCCAGCGGGGACCCCGCGATTGCTCTCAAATCGCCGGAAATGAATTCCGCCGATTTCAAGGGTCCGCTCCGCGGACCGCTTGACGCTGCATCTGCGGCGGCCCGCCAGAGGCGGGCAGAAAACCGGCGGGCGGCGGATACTACTTTCCTTCCGCCTTATTCGTCCCGGTAGCCGAAGCCTCTCACGTAATTCATATTGTCCCGCCAGTTTGCCCCCCCGGATGTCCCATCCGGCGGGGGCCCCGCGATTTCACTCAAATCGTCGGAAGTGAATTCCGCCGATTTCAAGGGTCCGCTCCGCGGACCGCTTGACGCCGCTTCCGCGGCGGCGGGGCGCTGCCCCGCTGCGGAAAACCGGCGGGCGGCGGATACTGCTTTCCTTCCGTCTTATTCGTCCCGGTAGCCAAAGCCCCTCACATAATTCATGTTGTCCCGCCAGTTTTCCTTGACCTTCACCCAGGTCTCCAGAAACACCTTCGTACCCATGAACTTCTCCATGTCCCGGCGGGCCAGGGAGCTGATCTTTTTCAGCATGGCCCCCTGCTTGCCGATGATGATGCCCTTGTGGCTGGCCTTCTCGCAGTAGATCACCGCGTCCACGTCCACCACGCCGCTGTCCCGCTCGGAGAATTTGGTGATCTCCACGGCGGTGCCGTGGGGGATCTCCTTGTCCAGGCACAGCAGCAGCTTCTCCCGCAGGATCTCACCCATCATCTGCCGCTCCGGCTGGTCGGAGGTCTGGCCCTCCGGGAACAGCCGGGGGCTCTCCTGGCCGTACTTGCGCAGCTCGCCCATCAGCTCCTCCAGCCCCGCGCCGGTGTGGGCGGAGATGGGCAGGATGGCATCGAAGCCGTCCCAAACCTCGTTGTAGGCGGCGATCACCGGCAGCAGCTCCGCCGGCTCCACGGTGTCGATCTTGTTGATGCACAGGATGCAGGGGAGCTGTTCTTCCCGGATGCGGTCAATCAGGGCCTGCTCCGGGGCGCCTACATGGGCGATGGGTTCCACCAGCAAAAGGGCGCAGTCCACGTCGGAGAGGCTGGAGGTGACCACCTTCACCATATACTCTCCCAGGGCGTGACGGGGCTTGTGGAGGCCCGGGGTGTCCAGCAGGATGAACTGAGTGTCCCCCCGCTCCACCACGCCGTAAATACGGTTGCGGGTGGTCTGGGCCTTGTTGGAGACGATAGCGACCTTCTCCCCCACCAGGGCGTTGGTCAGGCTGGACTTGCCCACATTGGGCCGTCCGCAGACGGTGATCATGGCGACATTTTTGATTTCAGACATAGGTGATCCTCAGCTTTCTTTCATTTGAGCATTATTTTTTGAGAAGAGACGGCTTGACAACACCGCTCAAATCGGCTATATTGGGTGCGCTGTTCCGCTGCCGAGTGGAACAGAAGCGTTTGCTTTCACACCGTCAGGCCATCGCAGGTGTGAAAACAAGCGCTATTTTTTATTTTGGAGGTACAGTGGTCATGGCATGGATCAATTTGTTGATTGCAGGCGGGTTGGAGGTCTTTTGGTCCACCTTTCTGAAACTCTCAGAGGGATTTACCCGCCCTCTGTACAGCGTAATAGCTGTAGCAGGTATGACCCTCAGCTTCTTCTTTCTCGCCCAAGCCACCAAGGTACTCCCTCTGGGCACAGCCTATGGTATCTGGACGGGAATCGGAGCTGTGGGCGCCGTAGCAGTGGGGATCATTCTTTTTAAAGAACCGGTCACCGCCCTTCGGCTGCTCTTCGCAGCACTTTTGCTGGTGGGTATTATCGGTCTGAAAATCACCTCAACCCATTGACACCCCGCCTTACCCCAGCATCCGTTTGAGATACTGGCCCGTATAGCTCTTCTCGCAGGCGGCCACTTCCTCCGGCGTGCCGGTGACGACGATGGTGCCGCCGCCGTCGCCGCCCTCGGGCCCCAGGTCGATGAGATGGTCAGCGCACTTGATGACATCCAGGTTGTGCTCGATGACCACCACGGTATTGCCGCCCTCCACCAGCCGCTGGAGCACCTCCAGGAGCTTGCGCACGTCGTCGCTGTGGAGGCCGGTGGTGGGCTCGTCCAGGATATAGATGGTCTTTCCCGTGGCGATCTTGCTCAGCTCCGTGGCCAGCTTCACCCGCTGGGCCTCGCCGCCGGAGAGCTCCGTGGAGGGCTGGCCCAGCTTCACGTACCCCAATCCCACATCCTGGAGGGTCTGGAGCTTGTTGCGCAGCTTCGGCAGGGCGGAGAAGAACTCCACTCCCTCGTCCACGGTCATGTCCAGCACGTCGGCGATGTTCTTGCCCTTGTAGTGGACCTCCAGGGTCTCCCGGTTATACCGCTTTCCCTTGCACACCTCGCAGGGCACGAAGATATCCGGCAGGAAGTGCATCTCGATCTTCAGCATACCGTCGCCGGAGCAGGCCTCGCACCGGCCGCCCCGGACGTTGAAGGAGAACCGGCCGGGCCCGTAGCCCCGGCTCTTGGCCTCCTGGGTGGCGGCGAACAGATCCCGGATGTCGTTGAAAAGCCCCGTATAGGTGGCCGGGTTGGACCGGGGCGTCCGGCCGATGGGGCTCTGGTCGATGTTGACCACCTTGTCCAGATACTCGATCCCCTCGATCCGGTCGCACTTGCCGGGGTGGACCTTCATCCGCATCAGCTCCGCCCCCAGCCGCTTGAAGAGGATCTCGTTGACAAGGGACGACTTTCCGCTGCCGGAGACACCGGTGACCACGGTAAAGGTTCCTAATGGGAAGGTGACGTCGATGTGCCGCAGGTTGTTCTCCGCCGCGCCCACGACCTTCAGGAACTTTCCGCTGCCCTTACGGCGCACAGAGGGAACCGGGATTTTTTTCTTGCCGGAGAGATACTGGCCGGTCAAGCTGTTGGGATCGGCCATGACCTCCTCCGGCGTACCGGCGGAGACCACCTCGCCGCCGTGGATGCCGGCGCCGGGACCGATGTCGATGAGGTAATCGGCGGCGCGCATGGTGTCCTCGTCGTGCTCCACCACCAGCAGTGTGTTGCCCAGGTCCCGGAGATTCCGGAGCGTAGAGAGCAGCTTGTCGTTGTCCCGCTGGTGGAGGCCGATGGAGGGCTCGTCCAAGATATAGAGGACCCCCATGAGACTGGAGCCGATCTGGGTAGCCAGACGGATCCGCTGGCTCTCGCCGCCGGAGAGGGTCCCGGCGCTGCGGCTCAGGGTCAGGTATCCCAGGCCCACGGACTGGAGAAAGCCCAGCCGGGACCGGATCTCCTTGAGGATCCGGTCGGCGATCAGGTGCTGCTGCTCCGTCAGCTCCAGCCGATCTACCCATTGGAGCTCGTCCACCACGGACAGGCGGGTCAAAGCATCGATGTCCTTGTCGCCCACGGTGACGGCCAGGGACTCCTTTTTCAGCCGCTTGCCCTTGCAGGTGGGGCAGGGGCACTCCGCCATCAGCTCCTCCAGCTCCCGTTTGCTGGCGTCGGACTGGGTCTCCCGCCAGCGGCGCTCGATGTTGTTGCAGATGCCTTCGAAGGGCTGGTACAGCACACCCTTGCCCCGGGGTTGGTCGTAGTGGAGTTCCAGCTTCTCCCCGCCGGTGCCGTAGAAGATGATCTCACGGATCTCCTCCGGCAGGGTGTCCCAGGGCTCCGTCAGGGAGAAGTGATACTTTTTGGACAACGCCTCAAAGTACATCCGGGAGATGCCGTCGCCCCGGATATTGTTCCAGCCGCTGGCCTGGATGGCCCCCTCCAGGATAGACAATGACCCGTCCGGCACGATCAGGGCCGGGTCCACCTTCAGCTGGCTGCCCAGACCCGTGCAGGTGGGGCAGGCGCCGAAGGGGTTGTTGAAGGAGAACATCCGGGGGGTCAGCTCCTCGATGGAGATGCCGCAGTCCTCGCAGGCGTAGTTCTGGGAGAACATCAGGTCCTGCTCCTCCCGCAGCAGGTTCACGATCACCAGCCCCCCGGAGAGGTTGGAGGCGGTCTCCACGCTGTCGGTCAGCCGCTGCTGGATGTCGGGCCGGATGATGAGCCGGTCCACGATGACCTCGATGTTGTGCTTCTTATTCTTCTCCAGCTTGATCTCCTCGTCCAGCTCGTAGAGGTTCCCGTCGGCCCGGACCCGGACGTAGCCGGAGCGCTTGGCGTCCTCGAACACCTTGGCGTGCTCGCCCTTCTTGCCCCGGATCACCGGAGCCATGACCTGGATGCGGGTGCCCTCGGGCAGAGCCAGGACCTGGTCAATGATCTGGTCGATGGTCTGCTGGCGGATGACCTTGCCGCACTTGGGGCAGTGGGGCGTACCCACCCGGGCCCAGAGCAGGCGCAGGTAGTCGTAGATCTCCGTCACCGTGCCCACAGTGGAGCGGGGGTTCTTGCTGGTGGTCTTTTGGTCGATGGAGATGGCCGGAGAGAGGCCCTCGATATAGTCCACGTCCGGCTTGTCCATCTGCCCCAGGAACATCCGGGCGTAGGAGCTTAAAGACTCCACGTACCGCCGCTGTCCCTCGGCGTAGATGGTGTCGAAGGCCAGGGAGGACTTGCCGGAGCCGCTGAGGCCCGTCATCACCACCAGCTTGTCCCGGGGGATGGTGACGTCGATATTTTTCAGGTTGTTGGCGCGGGCGCCTTTGACGATGATCTTGTCCTGCATGGGGGATGGTTCTCCTTTTATTTCGTTCAAATGCCGCGCAATGGCGGCGAGTAATTCTTTTTCCGAAGGCCGGGAGATTCCCGGGGGACTGCACCCCCCATTTTCTTTTCGTCTTGTCGAAAAGAAAACGGGCCGTGCACGGTCCAAAAGAAAACACGCTTGGACGAACAGGCGTCCCGCCTGTTCGTGAGTACGGGGGGCGAGCGAATCGGACCGGCGGGGATCGGCGGCCCCGTCGTCCCTGCGCCCTACCCCGGTTGTCAAAATACCCTGGAGCCGCATAGACCGTGCGGCGGAGGGACGGGGTGGAACCCTGAATCGGCGTATTTCTATTCCCGCGCGTTCCGCTTTGCTACGCGCTGCCGGAAGTGCGGTGCGGTGCCGGGGCAGCGCCTAGCACAGCGGAAGGCGCGGGGATAGAAGCAGAGGCAAATGCGATAACCACCCCGTTCGCCCACCGCAGTCGTTATGCGGGAACCGGGTTCTTCAAGTGCCGTGGTAAGACGCAGGGACGACGGGGCCGCCGATCCCCGCCGCACCGATTCGCACGACCATCGTACTTCGGCAAATAAGCTCCGAACGGAGCGTTTTGCCGCCCGGCGGTTTTCTCTTACACCGGCCGCGGCGCATTCTCTTTTGTCAAGACAAAAGAGAATGGGGGGCGGATCCCCTGCGGGGAGCCCGTAGCTAACCCGGCCCGACGAGGAAAGGGCAATCCCATGCGAGCGCCTGACGGGGCAGGAACGGGCGGATATTGAATCCGCCCCTACGGGCGCGGCGCTGAGTCTGGCTCCTACCGGGTCTCGCTGCGGCCCAGCAGATAATCCGTCGTCACGCCATAGTAATCCGCCAGGGCGCACAATGTCAATACAGGAAGATTGATCTCTCCATGTTCCACCCTCTGGTAATGCCGCAGGGTAACATTCAAAACTCCCGCAAGTTCCCTCTGGGGCAATTTTCGCTCGGTCCGCAGCTCTCGCAAGCGTTGTCCCATTATCTGTAATGTGTCCATAATATTCTCCTTGACATACGACTTTTCGCGTCGTATAATAAGAGCGTAGAACGACATATAAAGTCGTTATTGGGGAGGGTATTTTATGAACCCCATCTATGAAGCGCTGTTTGATACCTACGGCTGCTCCGTTCTCAAGGAGGCGGACAACTACGACGAGGATGCCATCACCGCCCTGCTGGAGCAGTGTGCCCCGGACCAGAAAGCCCGCTTGAAACTGGAGGACGCCTTCTTCGACCGCTACCTCCGCTGGTCCGCCGATGCCTTCGCCCTGAGGCTGCACCTGGGATTATCCCTGCTCCACGATCAGGTCCGCCGTGTCCGCTCCCAGCAGGTCCAGTAAGGCCCGGGGCGCCAGCTCCACCTGCGCGCCGATCTTTCCGGCGGAGATATAGATGGTGTCATAGTCCAGCACCGTCTCATGGAACACCGTGGGGTACTGCTTCTTCATGCCCACGGGGCTGCATCCGCCCCGGATGTAGCCGGTGACGGCGTTGATCTCCGCCACGTGCAGCAGCTCGATGGACTTCTCCCCCACCGCCCGGGCGGCCTTCTTCAGATCCAGGTTTTCCGCCACGGGCACCTCAAATACATAGATGCCCTTGGAGGCGCCCCGGGCCACCAGGGTCTTGAAGCCCCGGGCCGGGTCCTGGCCCAGGGCCGCCGCCACGTGGACGCCGTACTCCCGGGTGCCCTCAGGCCCCTCGCTGTCGTCATAAAACCGCGCGGTGTAGGGGATCTTCTTCTGATCCAGGATCCGCATGACGTTGGTCTTTTCCTCTTTTTTCTTTGCCATCGTTCTCTCACCTCAGAATATACACGCCCGCCAGCACGCACACGATGCCGCCGGCGGTGAGGGCGCTCATGGGCTCCCGGAACACCAGCACCCCGGCCAGGGACGCCACCACCGGCTCCAGGCTTGCCATGATACTGGCCCTGCCCGCCTCCACCTGGCTGAGCCCCCGGGTGTACAGGATGTAGGGGGCTACGGTAGAGAAGGCCACCAGCCCCGCCGCCGTCAGCCACAGGGGCGGACGGATGGAAAAGGCCGCCGCGATCTCCGCCGGCCGCAGCAGCACCAGCGACGCAGGGCCCGCGAACAAAAACGTCCACACCGTCACGGTCATGGAATCGTAGTGGGCCAGGGCGTACCGGCCGAACACGCTGTACAGGGCATAGAAAAAGCCCGCTCCCAGGCCCAGCAAAATCCCCGGCACCGTCACCGTCAGGTCCCCGGCAAAGACGCCGCAGACCAAGGCACAGCCCACCAGCGTCAACCCCAGGGCCGCCAGTTTCCGCTTCGTGACCGGCTCCTTCCACAGGATGGCCGACAGCACCACCACGAACGACGGCGCCGTGTACAGCAGAATGGAGGCCACCGCCAGGGAGCAGAGCTTCTGGCAGGTGAAGTAGCACAGGGTGAACAGCACCACGCTCACTACGCCGGTGCCGAAGAAGTACTTGAGATGGGCCCGCTTCACGCGGAACACGGATCGGTCCCGCAGGGCGAACACCGCCGACAGCAGCGCCATGCCGCCGAAGTTCCGCACCACCACGATGGAGGCCGGGGACAGTCCTCCGGCCATCAGGCGGCGGTTCCACACGCCGATGATGCCCCACAGGGCCGCTGCCGCCAGGATGCAGGCGCAGGCCCCGGCGGCGCTCTTTTTGTTCTCTCTCACCGTAAAACGCTCGCTTTGCATGGATTCAGGCGGCCGTCCGCCCGTTGCTTACAAGATCATCACGAAGGTCCCGGCGGTGATCAGCACGCCGCCCAGGACGGTCTTGAGGTCCGGCTGCTCATGGAGCACCAGAAAGGCCAGTACCAGGGAGATCACCACGCTGAACTTGTCCACCGGCACCACACGGCTGGCCTGGCCGATCTGGAGGGCGTGGTAGTAGCACAGCCAGGAAAGGCCCGTGGCCGCGCCGGAGAGGGTCAGAAACACCCAGCTGCGCCGGCCGATGTCGGCCAGCCCTCCGATTTTTCCCGTCAGCAGCACGATGCCCCAGGCCAGCACCAGCACCACGGTGGTGCGGATGGCCGTGGCCAGATTGGAGTCCACGTTCTCAATGCCGATCTTTGCCAGAATGGACGTGAGGGCAGCGAACACCGCCGACAGCAGGGCAAACAGGAACCACATACCGTCATCTCCCAAAGATGAAATTTTTCGCGGCCCGAGGGCCGTTTTTTTGTTTGGCCGAAAGGCCCGGCCCCCACCGGAAAAGCCCACAGTGCCCGCTGACGGCGGGGCGCGATGGTTACCGAGGCAGCGGGCGGATATTGAATTCGCCCCTACAACCCCAGCCAGAAAGCCCGCATCGTCCGCTGGGGCAGCGCGTAACGCGCGGAGACAGGAGCAGAGACAAATGCGGTCTTGCGCCCCGGTCATCCGCCGCACGGTCTGTGCGGCTCCGGGGTATTTCGACCACCGGGGGACGGCGCAGGGTCGACGGGGCTTCCAACATCTGTCGGACCGATTCGCTCGACTCTCGTATTTGCCGGACCTTGCGCCTGCGGTGCAAAGTCCGGCACCCGGCGCTTTTTCTCTTGGACCGGCCGCGGCCCGTTCTCTTTTTGGCGCTGTCAAAAAGAGAATGGGGGGCGGATCCCCACGGGGGCCCCACAGCCACTCCGGCCCGCCGGTGCACTGATAAGTGCCTGTGCAGTACACAGGCCCCAAATCCTCAATGGCCCAGCAACACCCGAATGCCCTGCAAGGCTCTGTGCGCCGTCTTTTGGTCTATCAGCCCTTCCTTCGCCCATGTGGTAATTGTGATGGAATGGTCAAAAAACTCCAATTCTGCCACAGCGGGATTTCTTTGGGCAGCGCCGCTCTCTATGAACAGCACAATCCGCTGATTGGACACATTTGTTATAACAGTGCCACAGCCGCTCAGCATAAGCAGCGCCTCATCATAGCCGCAGGTATCCCGCGCCGTATACTGCTCCCGCTCGATCTGGAGCTTTGCATATTGTTTACGAGACAAGGACATCAGAAAGCCTGGAAACAGCGCTTCAAAAGCTTGCTCCAGCAATGCTTTTACTTCGGGCTCTCTCATCATACAATCCACCTCCAAATCAAGCAAGGCAGACGATTTTCTGCATGAATACCTGAATATATGGAGCACAAAGTGTTACTGCCCTCTCAGCTCGATGATCCGGTCACGCAGCACTGCCGCATACTCGAACTCCAACATTTTGGACGCTTCCTTCATTGTCCCACATGGCTCCGCCATGCGGGAACCCTTTGATTTCACTCAAATCGTCCGGAGTGAATCCGGCCGATTTCAAGGCTTTGCCCTCTCGGGCAAAGCGCTTGACGCGCCTCAGGCGCGCCCCGCAGTGCGGGGCCCCGAAAATGAAGGAAGCTACCGCTGCCCTCTCAATTCAATGATCCGGTCACGCAGCACTGCCGCATACTCGAACTCCAACATTTTGGACGCTTCCTTCATTTCCTTTTCCAGCTTGGCGATCTCCGCCGCCCGCTCCTGGTCGGAGAGCTTGCGCTTGCGGCGGCCCTTGCCGGGCTCTTCCTCGGCGGTCTTGGAGATCTCCAGGATTTCCCGCACGTCCTTGACAATGGTCTTGGGCACGATGCCGTGAGCCCGGTTGAACTCGTCCTGGATCTTCCGGCGGCGCTCCGTCTCGTCCATGGCGGCCCGCATGGAGGGGGTGATCTCGTCGGCGTAGAGGATGACCAGGCCCTCGGCATTCCGGGCCGCCCGGCCGATGGTCTGGATCAGGCTGGTCTCGGACCGGAGGAAGCCCTCCTTGTCGGCGTCCAGAATGGCCACCAGGCTCACCTCCGGCAGGTCCAGGCCCTCCCGCAGGAGGTTGATGCCCACCAGCACATCGAACTCGCCCAGGCGCAGGTCCCGGATGATCTCCATGCGCTCGATGGTCTGAACATCGGAGTGCATGTACCGCACCCGGATGCCGGCATTTTTCAGATACTCCGTCAGGTCCTCCGCCATCTTCTTGGTGAGGGTGGTCACCAGGACCCGCTCGTTTTTGGCAGCGCGGGCGCGGATCTCGTCCATGAGATCGTCGATCTGCCCCTCCACGGGCCGGACCTCCACCCTGGGATCCAGCAGTCCCGTGGGCCGGATCACCTGCTCCACCACCTGGTCCGCCCGCTCCCGCTCGTAGGGGCCGGGCGTGGCCGAGACGAACACCGCCTGGCCGATCCGCTCCTCGAACTCCTCGAATTTCAGCGGCCGGTTGTCGTAGGCGCAGGGCAGCCGGAAGCCGTACTTTACCAGGGAGTCCTTCCGGGCGTGATCGCCGTTGTACATGGCCCGGACCTGGGGCAGCGTCACGTGGCTCTCGTCCACAAACAGGATAAAATCATCCGGGAAGAAGTCCAGCAGCGTCATGGGGGCGGATCCTGCGGGCCGGTCGGAGATGATGCGGGAGTAGTTCTCGATGCCGGAGCAGTAGCCCAGCTCCGCCATCATCTCCATGTCGTACTCCGTCCGCTGACGGATCCGCTGGGCCTCCACCAGCTGCCCATTGTCGGTGAACACCTTCACCTGGTCCTCCAGCTCCGTGCGGATCTGGCCGATGGCCTTGTCCATCTTCTCCTTGGTGGTGACATAGTGGCTGGCGGGGTAGATGGCGATATGGTTCAGCACACGGTTGACCGTGCCGGTGAGGGGGTTGAAGTCACTGATGCGGTCGATCTCGTCCCCGAAGAACTCCACCCGGATGGCGTGGTCCCGGTAGTAGGCCGGGTACAGCTCCACCGTGTCCCCCCGGACCCGGAACATGTTCCGCTCAAAGGCGATGTCGTTGCGCTCGTAGCGGATCTCCACCAGCTGCCGCAGCAGCTCGTCCCGGTCCCACTGGGCTCCCACCCGGAGGGACACCACCAGCTTGGCGAAGTCGTCCGGTTCGCCCAGGCCGTAGATGCAGGACACGGAGGACACCACGATCACGTCCCGCCGCTCCAGCAGCGCGCAGGTAGCACTGAGCCGCAGCCGGTCGATCTCGTCATTGGTGGAGGCGTCCTTGGCGATATAGGTGTCGGTGTGGGGGATATACGCCTCCGGCTGATAGTAGTCGTAGTAGGAGACGAAGTACTCCACGGCGTTGTTGGGAAAGAACTCCTTGAACTCGGCGCACAGCTGGGCCGCCAGGGTCTTGTTGTGGGCCAGGACCAGAGTGGGCCGCTGGACCTTTTCGATGACCTTGGCCATGGTGAAGGTCTTGCCGGAGCCGGTGACGCCCAGCAGCACCTGCTCCTTCAATCCGTTCTCGATCCCCGCCGCCAGGGCGGCGATGGCCTCCGGCTGGTCACCGGAGGGCTTGTATTCAGAGACCACTTCAAATTTCGGCATAGTTTCCTCTCCGCTGTATGTTCCAGTCTCGATCGGCGGCCAGCCGGGCCTCTTGGGGGCCCCGCCGCACCGGCGGCGTACAAGTGTCTTGCCTGTGGCAAAACCTTGGACCGGGCCCCGCCTGCCCGGTCATTTCCTGTTAAGGGGTCCCCGCAGAGGCGGAGCCTTTATGGGGCTCGCCGGAGGGCTCGTATTCAGAGGCTGCTTCAAATTTCGGCGTAACAGCAGTATCTCCACAAATCCATCCGGTTTTCCGTCACGGCCATCCTATCACAGCCGCCGAAAAATCGCAACATTTGTTCGATTTTCTTCTTCGTCAAACACGGCAGAAACCCCCTGTCCCCCTGTTTATCCCAGGTAGCCGCTGTCCGCCATGGACACAAAGTCCCCGTCGGCCACAATGATGTGGTCTGCCAGTTCCACGCCGATGGTAGCCAGGGCCTCTTTGGCCCGGTCCGTGGTGGCATAGTCCTCCGGCGAGGGCAAGGCCACGCCGCTGGGGTGGTTGTGGGAGAGGATCACGGCGCTGGCGGAGGTCAGCAGGGCGTTGGACACCAGCTGCCGGATGTTCAGATCTGCGCCGGCCACACCGCCCTCGGCCAGCCGCTTGCAGGCCAGCAGCTTTCCCTTGCGGTCCAGGCACAGCTGGTAGATGACCTCATGGGTCTCCCCGGCAAACCGCTCCAGCAGGTATCGTCCCGCCCGCTCCGAGGAGTTGAGGATGGTCTCCTTTTCGCTCTCCGCCAGACGGGCCTTCCGGGCCAGCAGCGGCGCCAGACGCAGCAAAATGGCAGCGCTCTCTCCGATGCCATCCACCTTCTGAAGATCCTCTACCGGAGCGGACAGCACGGCGGAGAGGGACCCGTACCGGTCCATCAGGGCGTGGGCGATGGGGTTGGTGTCCCGGCGGGGGATGGCATAGTACAGCAGCAACTCCAGGGCCTCGTGGTCCGCAAAGGCGTCCAGTCCGCCCTGCAGGAACCGCCGGCGCATCTTCTCCCGGTGGCCGTCGTGAATGCCCATCAAGTGCCCTCCTCTCCCCGCCCGCGGCGGAAACCTTGGAATCGTATCATTATACCACAGCCCCCGTTCTCCCACAAGGGGAATCCGGGATGTAAAATTCCCTTCAAATCCCCGCCCCGCCTTGACAGCGCCCACAAATTGTCATAATATAAACAGTAGATTGCGGAAAAACTGCATAGGGTCCGGTAGGTAAGGCTACCACAGGGATATGGATCGCTGCCGCGGAGTGATGGAGACATCATGAGATGGTTTGAACAGGCGATATCGAACACGAAGGTATCATCTAACGCGATTTCACCGCCTTGTGAGGCTAAAGCTTGAACGGCGACGAAAACCCGCCAGGGCGGATTTCCGTTTTTGGAGAGGGATCTCCCCCTCAGCCGTACCGGTCGGACGGCTGTGGGGCTTTTTGTTTTTCCGGGCAAAAAATGATCGCCGATCAGAGAGGAGGTCCCGCGGGATGTTTGAGGATGAACGGACGGAGCTGCTGGAAAAAATCGAGGACTACGTAGCCCGAAAACGATACGCCGACCTGCGGGACCTGCTGCTGCCGCTGGAGGCGGCGGATGTCGCCCAGCTCTTTGCCGAGCTGGAGGAACACGCGCTGCCCCTGGCCTTCCGCCTGCTGCCCAAGGAGCAGGCGGCGGAGGTGTTCGTGGAGCTGGACAGCGACCAGCAGGAAATGCTGATCCAGGGCTTTTCCAACACGGAGCTGAAGGAAGTGCTGGACGAGCTGTATCTGGACGATACCGTGGACATCGTGGAGGAGATGCCGGCGGGTGTGGTCAAGCGCATCCTGCGGCACTCGGACCCGGAGATGCGCAAGAGCATCAACGAGATCCTCAAGTATCCGGAGGACTCCACCGGCAGCATCATGACCACGGAGTTCGTGGACCTGAAGGCCACCATGACGGTGGAGGACGCCTTCAAGCGCATCCGCCGCACGGGTCTTGACAAGGAGACCATCAACATCTGCTACGTCACCGACGAGCGCCGCCACCTGACCGGCCTGCTGTCCATCCGGACGCTATTGCTGGCCGACGAGGACGACGTCATCGGCGATATCATGGAGACCAACATCATCTCCGTCCAGACCCTGGACGACCAGGAGACCACCGCCCGCTCTCTGAGCAAGTACAACTTCCTGGCCCTGCCGGTGGTGGACACGGAGAACCGCCTGGTGGGCATTGTCACCGTTGACGACGCCATGGACGTCCTGCAGGAGGAGGTCACGGAGGACATCGAGCTGATGGCCGCCATCCTCCCCTCCGACAAGCCGTATCTGAAAACCGGCGTGCTGGAGACCTGGAAGGCCCGCACACCCTGGCTGCTGATATTGATGCTCTCGGCCACCTTCACCGGCATCATCCTCACCCACTTCGAGTCCTCCCTCTCCGCCTGCGCCATCCTCACCGCCTTCATCCCCATGCTCTCCGGCACCGGCGGCAACAGCGGCACCCAGGCCTCCACCGCCGTAATCCGTGCCCTGTCTCTGGGCGAGGTCCGCTTCTCCGACCTGCTGCGGGTGCTGTGGAAGGAATTCCGGGTATCCCTGTGCTGCGGCGCCTGCCTGGCGGCAGCCAACTTCGTGAAGATGATGGTGGTGGACCGCTGGCTCATGAACAATCCGGAGGTGACGGCGCCGGTAGCCCTGGTGGTGTGCTGCACGCTGGTGGGTACGGTGCTGTGCGCCAAGCTGGTGGGCTGCTCCCTGCCGCTGCTGGCGGAAAAGGCGGGCTTTGACCCGGCGGTCATGGCCTCCCCCTTCATCTCCACCATCGTGGACTCCATCTCTCTGCTGATCTATTTCCAGTTTGCCACGGCGCTTCTGGGGATCTGAATTTTTGAAACGATCAAGGCCGCCTGTTCAGGCGGCCTTTTTTCATGGCTCTCAGCACTCCCGCTTGTTCCAAAGACCGCCGGCGCCGGCTTGCGTCTGTTTGGCAGCGCATAATTTCCGGTCCGCGGCACACACTACCTGCGGCGAAAGCCAAAAGATTTATCACGCAGGAGGATCACGTATATGAAGGATTGCACCAACGGCGCCTGCACCCCCAACCAGAGCATCAAGTGCACGGTCAGCAATTGCGCCCATCACTGCCAGAACCAGGACTACTGCGGCCTGACCAGCATCAGCGTCGGCACCCACGAGGCCAACCCCACCAAGATGGAGTGCACCGACTGCCAGAGCTTCCAGATGAAATAAGGCCCCGCTCCACCGGAAGCGGGCGCCTCGCGGCGCCGTGACCGGGACAGACAGGAACCCTCTCATCCCGCCGGGCTTTGGGAGACCCTTTGGCCTCCCAAGGTCCGGCCTTACATACCACAGCGGAGGGGAGGCGGTCTCACGAAAACCCATCCATGGCCCGCCCGGCTGGGCGGAGCCGCGGCGGGCCTTGCCAACGGGCTGTTCGGCGGAGGCGGCGGCATGGTGCTGCTGCCCATCCTGGCCCGGTGGGGCGGCCTGACCCAGCGGCAGCTGTACGCCACCTGCGTGGGAGTGATCTTCCCTGTGTGCCTGGTGTCGGCGGCGGTGTACCTGCTGCGGGGGCAGCTGGATCTGGAAGCGGCCCTGCCCTACCTGCTGGGCGGCCTGATCGGCGGCTGGATCGGCGGGCGGCTGTACGGCAAGGTGCCTACCGCGGTTTTGAAGTGGCTCTTCGCCGCCTTTCTCTTCTACGGCGGCGTGAGGTATCTGCTGTGACAGCGTGGCTGCTGGCCCTGGCCTGCGGACTGGGGGCCGGGATCCTCTCCGCCTGGGGCGTGGGCGGCGGGACGCTGCTGCTGCTGGTGATGACGCTGCTGCTGGACGTGGATCAGCGGACAGCCCAGGGCATCAATCTGCTGTTCTTTCTGCCCACCGCCGCCAGTGCCCTGGTGTGCCACGCCCGCAGCGGCTGCCTGGACAGGCCCTCCCTCCGGGCCGCCATCCCCTGGGCAGTGGCCGCGGCGGCGGCCGGAGCCTGGCTGTCCTCGGCGGCAGACCCCGCTGCGCTGCGAAAGCCCTTCGGGATCTATCTGCTGCTCTCCGGCGTCAGCCTGCTATGGCCGAAAAAGCGGGAGCATTGAGCCGCTCTGCGTGAAAAAAGGCCGTGCCCTTTCGGGCACGGTCTTTCTGCGTTTTTCTGCGCCGTCACAGGCTGTTGACGGCCGCCTCCAGCTGCTCCATGGCTCGCTGCAGCGTAGCCCGGGGGCAGGCGGCGTTGAGGCGCATGAACCCCTCCAGCTGCCGCCCGAAGGAGCAGCCGTCGTTAAGGCCCAGCTTGGCCTTTTGGATCATGAAGTCGTGGAGCTGCTGATTGGTAAGGCCCAGGGCCCGGCAGTCCAGCCACATGAGATACGTGGCGTCCGGGGCGAAGGTCTTGATCTTGGGGATATGTTTTTCGCAGTAGTCCACCACGAAGTCGAAGTTGTCGGAGAGGTAGGGCAGCAGCTGCTCCAGCCACTCCTCGCCGCCGGTAAAGGCCGCCTCCATGGCGGTCAGGGAGAAGGCGTTGTTGCGGTGGATGTCCATGTTCATCCAAAACTTGTCGAACACCGCCTTCTTGTGGGCATCCGGGAACACGGCGGTGCTGGCCTGGAGGCCCGCCAGGTTGAAGGTCTTGGTGCCGGAGATGCCGGTGATGACGTTGGCGGCGATCTCCGGGGAGAGAGACGCCGTGGGGATGTGCTTCTTGCCGTGGAAGATCAGGTCGGAGTGGATCTCGTCGGAGACCACGGGCACGTGGTACTTCAGGCACAGCTCCATCATCCGCCGCAGCTCCTCCTCGGTCCACACGATGCCAACGGGGTTGTGGGGAGAGCACAGGAGAAAGAGGTCGGAGATCTTCAGCTTCTCCTCAAAGTCCGCCCAGTCCACGGTCCACTTCCCGTCCTTTTCCACCAGGGGGTTCTCCACCACGGTGCGGTTCCAGGCCTCGGTCATGTCGTAGAACTCGGAGTACACCGGGGTCTGGATCAGCACGCTGCCGCCCTGGGGGGTGAACAGCTTCACGCAGGCGCTGAGGGTCTGGACCACGCCCAGGGAGAAGCTCATGAGGGCGGGGTCGATGTCCCAGCCGTTGCGGCGCTTCTGCCACGCCCGGATGGCGGCAAAGTAGCTCTCCGGCCGGGCGGTGTAGCCCCAGATGCCCTCCCGGGCCCGGGCCTCCAGAGCGTCGATGACGGGCTGGGCCGTTCTGAAATCCATATCCGCGATCCACAGCGGGATCACGTCGTCGGTGCCGAATTTCTTCACCCGCTCGTCGTACTTGGCAGAGTGGTTCCGGGAGCGGTCGATGATCTGGTCGAAATCGTACTTCATGGGGTGAACTCCTTTCCACGATGGTCATCTGCTGTCTCCATCATGGGGGCTGCGGCTCCGTTTGTCAAGGCTTCGCCATCTCAGAGGGAGAATTTTTCAAAGCTCAGCCCCTCCAGGCCCCGCACTTCCACCTCCGCGAATTCCTCCGCCCCGCTGGTCCGGTAGTGCAGCCGGAAGCAGCCGGCGTCCAAGTCGTATTCCGCCCAATTGTTCAGCCCTCCGCCGGGGACAAAGTCCGGCAGTTCCTCAAAACGGCAGGTCCCCAGATATACCCCGCCGTCCCGGCGCTGGTACACATAGACTTCCCTGCCGCCGTCGGCGCCGAAGGTGACGTTGCACACCAGCTCCTCTGCCCCGTCCCCGTCCAGGTCCACGGTATAGTCCTCCGGCTCTCCATAGCCGAAGCTGGCCGCGACGGCGGTCCGGCTGCCGCCATCGGACACAGCGTAATAGGTCCGCTGGCTCCATCCGTACAGGGTGGTCACCGTCACCAGCACGCCGTCGTAGCCCAGAATGTCCGTGAAGGGCTCCTCCCGGGTGGAGGCGGGCGCATTGGCCGCCAGCAGTTCCACCAGAGCGGCGAAGGCCTCCGGCGAGGCGCCGCAGTCCCCGATGGTCATTCCCTCCGGCAGGCTCCGCTCGGCGGTCTCCGACGTCACCCAGGTGTAACTGCGTCCGTCCGGCGACCAGGCCCGGACCTCCCGGAGCTGGGGATACAGCGCCAGAAGCAGCAGACCGTCGCTGGCCAGGCGGTTCACGGAGACAGCCCGATCCCAGGCGTCCTCCGTTGTAAATTGCAGAAGCAGCCCGTCTCCCTCCCATGATACGGTGAAGGCCCCCTCCAGATAGGGATCCGCCCAGGGGCCCCGGCACACCACCTCCGCCGCCATGGCCTCCGGCGTCAGCGTCCGGGCCATGTCGTACAGCTCCCCGGCAGTCAAGGGCTGGAACGCCGTCCAGTTCTCCAGCCACTCCAGCAACTGCGTCAAGGCGGCAGGAGAGGCCCCCATGGCCTTGACGCCGTCCGTCATGCCTGCCGCAGCCAGCAGTTCGTCGGCTTTCGCCGCCGTCAATTCCCCGGTGGCAGCCGGGGCGTCCGAGCCCTCCGGCGTCCACTCCCAGATCACCTTCGTCAGTTCCTCCCGCAGCGCCAGCAGCACCACCGCCTTCTTTTCCATGGCCCGCCCGACCGCCTGGGTATCCGCCTCCGGGTCGTCAAAGCGGAAAGAGAGGGTCTGGGCATCCGTTCGGGCGATGGTACGGCTCCCCGCCGGGACCCAGGAGGGCTGACCATCCACACCGGGAATTCCCTGGTCCAGCAAAATCTTCTCCAGCTCCATTTCAGAGCCGTCCCGCAACGCCCACAGCCGCTGGGCCAGGGCGTCCGCGGCGGTGACGGCAGGGAGATCCTCCCACAAGTCGTCCACCAGCGCCTGGAGGCCCGCCAGGGTCTGCCCCAGGGTATGGATATCCCGCCAGCCCAATTCCCGGGCGAACTTGTCCAGACTGTATGAGCCGTCCTTGGTGTAAAGCGTCTGCCAGTTCCGGCCGCCGTCCCGCCCATAGCCGTACATCACCTGGTCCACGTCTCCCACCAGGGCCGGCACCACCTTGGAGGCGGTGATCATGGCGTTCTGATACGCCTCCAGGTCCGCCGGGCTCTCGCAGAATACCCGCAGCGTTCCCGCGTCCTCATAGAGGGGATGGATCCCCAGCTCCAAGGTGCAGTTCTCCAGGTCCGGCACCCCCAACGCCTCCAGGATGGCCCGAACACCGGAGAGGTCCTGGTCCAGGGTCTCCTGCAAAGGCAGGGTGGGCAGGTCTCCCTCCAGCGCCCGGTCCATCCGCAGTCCGTACAGCACGGCGGGCAGGCCGATGACGCCGGTCTCGATCCGCTCCGCCAGCGTGTCCGCCATCTGTCGGGATACCGCCAGCCGCAGCACCACCGCCACGGGACAGGCGGCCAGCAGCTCCGCCGGGTCCCCTTGATTCAGAGCGTCACAGGACATGGCGGGAATGCCCGTCTCGGCGTCGCTGTAAAGCACTGCCGCGATGGCGGCGCTGTCTCCCAGCCACAGCTCCGTCTGCTCCCGGATATAGGTCCAGGACACCAGTTCACAGCCGTCCGCCTCCGGCATCAGCGTGGGGAAGGAGCCGGAGGAAAAGCGCACGCCGGTCTTGCCGTCCTCCCGGAAGATCTCCAGGGGGAAGGCGCCCTCCCGCTTTGTGACGCCCTCCTCGTTTTCCGCCATGCCGTCCATGACCATGCAGGAGCGGTCCTCCAGTTCCCCATAGCGGTAGACCTCCCGGTAAAAGACGAAGGAGCGGGTGTCCTCGGGGAACTGATACTCCAGGGACCAGACTCCGTCCGTTCCCTCCGTGCCCCGGACAAAGCCGCTGTCCGGCCGCGGGGCGGGATTGCTGATGCAGGCCGTGACCGCCAGGAATACCGCCGCAAAGGCCAGAAAGCCGATGCGGGGCGTCTCCTTCTTCCAGTTCAGCACGTGTCTGACCCGCCGGGCGGCGTCGTGCTCCCCAAAGGCCAGGGCCGCCGGCACCCGCCGGGTCAGGGCGAAGGACACCAGCGCCTCGCTGTACCCGGTTTTCGTCTGGTCTCCCAGGGCGGAGAGCACCGCCTCGTCGCAGCTCATCTCCATGTCCCGGCAGAACAGCACCCAGCAAAGCCACACCGCCGGGTCCCACCAGTATGCCGCCAGAATGCACCACCCCAGCAGCTTCCACCAGGGATCGCCGCGGCGGATGTGATGGCGCTCGTGGACCAGAACGCAGGTCCGCTCCGTGCCGGTCAGGCCCGGCGGCAGGTAGATCCGGGGCCGGAAAAAGCCCAGAACGAAGGGCGTGGGCACTGCCTCGCTCTCCCACACCTCGCCGCCGCACCAGACGGCCCCCGCCAGGCGGCGCCGCAGGCGCACCAGGCTGAGGACGCCCACCGCCAGCAGGGCGATCACCCCCAGCAGCCACACCACCGCCCCGATCTGAAGCAGCAGCCGGCTCCAGGAAATGGCACCGGAGTCCGAAAGAAGAGGGATCGCCTGTGCCGCCTCCTCCACCGGAACAGAGGGGACGCTCACGGCGCCGCCCGATACGGCGGGGGCGGTGACAGACGGCGCCGCCGGGGCCAGGGCTGCCGCCACCCGGGGCAGCTCGTCCACCATCCCGGTGCCCACGGCGCCGGTGGTCTCCGCCAGCTCATACAGCCCCGGCAGCTCAAAAATGCTCCACAAGTCCTCGGTGCTGACGGGGCACGCCAGCCGGAACCCCACCGCCAGCCACAACGCGTAGCTGTACTTCCGAGGCGCCCGCTGAAGAGCCAGACGCACCAGCAGCACCGCGACTATCACCGGCAGGGCCGTCAGGGCCATGGAAAGGAGCCTGGAAAATACCGCTGTCAGCAGTTCCATGCTCACCCCTCCTTATACTGATCGATGAGGCGCTTGAGGTCCTCCGCCTCCCCCTCCGTCAGCTTCCGCCCGCCCATAAAGGCGGTGAGAAACCCCGGCAGGGACCCGCCGAAGGTCTTGTCCACGAACCCCTCCGCCGCATGGTGGTCCACGGCCGCCCGGGGCACCGCCGCCGCGACAGTGCTGTTCTCATTTCGGAGGATCCCCTTTTCGCACAGCTTCTTCAAAACCGTATACGTGGTGGACTTCTTCCAGCCCAGCTGCTCCCGGCACAGCTCCACCAGCCGTCCGGAGCCCACCGGCTCCGCCGCCCACACCACCTGCAAAAACCGGTACTCACTGTCGCTGAGATGATACCGCTCCATGGTCCGCCCTCCCTTGGTCTATTTTTATCGACCTCTTGTCTTTAGTCTATAACAATAGACCTCTCTTGTCAAGAAAAACCGGGCCGCCTTACGGGCGGCCCGGCAATGGGGACGACGAAATCAAATCACACAGCCAGATACAGATCCAGCAGATTCAGCAGAACGGTCTCGGACAGATAGGTGACGCCGTTTTCAATGACGCAGGTGCCGCCCGCCTCGAAGGAGGTGCCGTCAGCCTCATAGCCGTACACGGCGCCGCCGGGCACGGCGGACAGCAGCGCCTCGGAGGCCCAGTTCTCGGGGGCCAGTTCCTCACTGTACGTCACCACAGCGCCCTTGGCCGCATCCCAGCGGACGTTCATGCCCAGGGCCTCGGCCACCGCCCGGACCGGCAGCAGCGTCTCGCCCTCAGACGTGACCTTGGCCTTCTGGGCCAGGGCGGCGCCGTTCAGGGTCACGGTGCCGTCCTCAAAGCAGTTCACATAGCCCTTGTACTGGTAGGGGAACACCAGGACTTTGGTAGCCTCGCCCTTGCTGTCGGACCAGACCAGGATCCGGGTCCCGGGGATCAGGTCCTCCAGGCGGACGATGTTCTTGGTGCGGTAGGGGGTCAGCTCGGCCTTGTCGGTGATCTTCAGCACCTTGCCGCCGGCGGCAGTGACCTCGGTCCAGGTCAGGGCCGGAGGGGGCTCAATAGCGGGCACAGCCTGGGGCGTCACGGATACGATCTCATAGAACTGAGGCACCGCGTAATCGGCGGGGATATTGGTGAGGATCAGCAGCGCCGTGGCCTGGGGCGGCAGGCTCAAGGTCATAGCCGGTCCCACCCAGGCATAGATGAGATCGCCGTCCTTCAGGCTGTCAATATCCACGCTTTCGCCGGTGACGGCATCCAGGCAGATGATGTCCTCTCCGTGGAGGACCACCTCACTGAGTCCGTCACTGCTGTTTTCCACCAGCAGGCCGCCGTCCTCCAGGTGAGACAGCGTGCCCCAGACCATCACAGGACCCAGGCGGTCCGCCGCAGGGTCTTTCTCCGTCTCTGCCGCCAACGCGGGCACAGTCAGCAGCGCCATGCACAGCAGCAGGGACAGACCTCTTAAAAATCGTTTCATCATATCGATCATCCTTTCCCGTTTGGGGTGGAGCCTTTGCTCCCTTTGCCCGTACAGACGGCCACAGGCCGGGAAAAGTTCCCGCTGAAGAAGGAAAATTTTATAAAAAAGCCCCCGCCTGGTCCAGGCGGGGGCTTTCGGTACGAATGTTTACTTTTTCCCGTGAAGGGCCTTCATCCGCTTTTCGTGATCCAGGATGGACTTGCGCATCCGCAGGCTCTTGGGGGTGACCTCCAGCAGCTCGTCGTCGGCCAGGAACTCCAGGCACTGCTCCAGGCTCAGCTGACGGGGAGGCACCAGGCGCAGCGCCTCGTCGGAGCCGGAGGCCCGCATGTTGGTCAGCTGCTTCTTCTTGCAGATGTTGACGGTGATGTCCTCGCTGCGGGGGCTGACGCCGATGATCATGCCGCCGTAGACCGGCACACCGGCACCGATGAACAGCGTGCCCCGCTCCTGGGCGTTGTACAGGCCGTAGGTGATGGACTCGCCGGTCTCGAAGGAGATCATGGAGCCGGTGCCCCGGCGGGAGATGTCGCCCTTGTAGGGGGCGTAGCTGTCGAACACGGAGGCCATGATGCCCTCGCCCTTGGTGTCGGTCATGAAGTCGCTACGGTAGCCGAACAGGCCCCGGGCGGGAATCAGGAACTCGATCTTCATCCGCTCGCCCACGGGGGTCATCTCCACCAGGTCCGCCTTGCGGCTGCCCAGCTTCTCGATGACGGCGCCCACGCAGTCGCCGGGCACGTCCACCACCAGCCGCTCGATGGGCTCGCACTTGACCCCGTCGATCTCCTGGTACAGCACGCGGGCGGGAGAGACCTGGAACTCGTAGCCCTCCCGGCGCATGGTCTCGATCAGGATGGAGAGGCTCATCTCGCCCCGGCCGGCCACGTTGAAGGCGGTCTCCTTGTCGGTGTCGCTGACCTTTAAGGACACGTCCTTCAGCGTCTCCCGGTACAGCCGGTCCCGCAGCTGGCGGGAGGTGACGAACTTGCCCTCCTTACCTGCGAAGGGAGAGTCGTTGACGGAGAAGGTCATCTCCAGGGTGGGAGCGGAGATCTTCACGAAGGGCAGCGCCTCCACGGCGGAGGGGTCGCAGATGGTGTCGCCGATGGTGATGTCGCCGATGCCGCTCATGGCGATGATGTTGCCGGCGGTGGACTCGGTGACGGCGTTCCGGGCCAGGCCCTCGAACTCATAGATGGCCGTGGCCTTGGCCTTGCGCAGCACGGCCTCGGGGTCGTGGTAGTTGCACACGGCGATCTCCTGGTTCTGCTTCAGGGTGCCCCGCTCGATGCGGCCGATGGCGATACGGCCCACGAAGTCGTTGTAGTCGATAGAGCTGACCAGCATCTGGAAGGGCTGGTCCACATCCGCCTCGGGGGCGGGGATATACTCCAGAATGGTCTCAAAGAGGGGCGTGAGGTCGGTGCCCACGGTCTCGGGAGAGTAAGAGGCGGTGCCGTTGCGGCCGGAGCAGAACAGCATGGGGCTGTCCAGCTGCTCGGGCGTGGCGTCCAGATCCATCAGCAGCTCCAGCACCTCGTCCACCACCTCGTGGATGCGCTGGTCGGGCCGGTCGATCTTGTTGACCACCACGATCACCCGGTGGCCCAGCTCCAGGGCCTTGGAGAGGACGAAGCGGGTCTGGGGCATGGGACCCTCGGCGGCGTCCACCAGCAGAATGACGCCGTTGACCATCTTCAAAATGCGCTCCACCTCGCCGCCGAAGTCGGCGTGGCCCGGGGTGTCCACCACGTTGATCTTCACGTCCTTGTAGCGGATGGCGGTGTTCTTGGCCAGGATGGTGATGCCCCGCTCCCGCTCCAGGTCGCCGGAGTCCATGACCCGGTCCACCACTTCCTGGTTCTCCCGGTAGACGCCGCCCTGCTTGAGCATCTCGTCCACCAGCGTGGTCTTGCCGTGGTCAACGTGGGCGATGATGGCGACGTTTCTCAAATGTTCATTCTTCATATATTCGTCTCCTTAACGGCAGGCCCCGGGGGCGCGCCTGTTTTTCACATACGGCTAAATATTATAGTCCGCTTTTTTTGACTTTTCAATATAATATCTCACATTTTTTTAAATTTTTTCCCAACTTTTCCGTCAGTGCGCTCCGTCCCGAAAAAGTATTACCTTTTTCCACAAAGAACCCCCTGCCCCGTCCGGTGTTTTTTGGTTTCCCCTCCATTGACCCATCCTTTCCGGCGACACTATAATAAAGTTGCTGCGGTGGAAGCGGCGCCAGCGCCGCACGTTCCCCGCAAGTAACCGTGGTCCGCTGGGACCACCCCAGGAGGCATTTTTCGCCATGTACCGTATCAAGACATTCAACAAGATCTCCCCCGTGGGCCTGAACCGGCTGGAGCCGGAGCACTACACCGTCTCCGACGCCGAGACGCAGGAGGACGGCATTCTGGTCCGCTCGGCCAAACTCTTGGACTACGACTTCCCCGCCAACCTGCTGGCCATCGCCCGGGCCGGCGCCGGCGTCAACAACATTCCTCTGGACCGCTGCTCCGAGCAGGGCATCGTGGTGTTCAACACCCCCGGCGCCAACGCCAACGCCGTGAAGGAGCTGGTGCTGTGCGCCATGCTGATGGGCTCCCGGGACGTGCCCGGCGCCATCGACTGGGTCCGTAAGCAGGTGGATACCGGTGTGGACGTGACCACCGTGGTGGAAAAGGGCAAGGCCGCCTTCGTGGGGCCGGAGCTCTATAAAAAGACCCTGGGCGTCATCGGCCTGGGCGCCATCGGCTCGCTGGTGGCAAACATTGCCCTGTCCATGGGCATGGATGTCTACGGCTACGACCCCTTCCTGTCCGTGGATGCCGCTCTGCGGCTGGACCGGCACATCCGGGTGGTCAAGGATATCAACGAGCTCTACAAGCGCTCCGACTATATCACCGTCCACATCCACTACACCGCCAAGACCGAGCATATGATCGACGCCAAGGCCATCGCCGCCATGAAGCGGGGCGTCCGTTTCATCAACCTGGCCCGGGGCGAGATCGTGGACGACGACGCCATGCTCGCCGCCCTGGACACCGGCTGGGTGGCGGCCTATATCACCGACTTCCCCAACAACCGTCTGGTGGGCGCGCCCCACGTCATCGCCATGCCCCACCTGGGCGCCTCCACGCCGGAGAGCGAGCAGAACTGTGCCGTCATGGCGGTGGATGAGCTGAAGGACTATCTGGAAAACGGCAATATCCGCAACAGCGTCAACATGCCTGCCGTCAGCCAGGAGCGCAGCGGCGTTTGCCGGCTGTGCATCCTGCACCGGAACGTGCCGGCCATGCTGGCCAACATCACCGCCCTGCTGTCCCGGGACGGGGTGAACGTGGAGAACATGAGCAACAAGTCCCGGGGCGACTACGCCTATACCATCGTAGACCTGGGTTCTCAGATTGACGGGGCCGTAATCCAGGATGTAAAAAACCTGGAAAACGTCATCCGGGTCCGGTTCATCGCGTGAATGTGCCGCACGAGAGGCTCCTTTCCAACAAGAAAGGAGCCTCTTCTTTTCGTCTGCAAGGCCTCCTGCCGGCTCCCTCATTGACAGAGACGGGAAAAGCGGGTACAATAAACTTCAATTTCATGCCCCGATAGCTCAGCAGGATAGAGCGATCGCCTCCTAACAATCGATCCGTTCGAACCCCAGAGCCCTGCAAAATTGAATATTTTCTGTATATGCCCCCGTACCTCACCGGGATAGAGGGTCCGCCTCCTAAGCGGCAGTTCGTTCGAGTCCGTGGGCGGAGGAAAATTGAATATTTTTGATATATGTCCCAGTAGCTCAGTTGGATAGAGCACGAGCCTCCTAAGCCCGGGGTCGCACGTTCGAGTCGTGTCTGGGACGCCAAAAACACCGCTGCAAGCCATTTTTCGCTGGTTTGCAGCGTTTTTTATTTTGCTTCTCCCGGTCTCTTGCTCGTTTGGGACCGGGAGAATTTTATGCGCTGCAATGTATATCCTGCTAAGAAGAAACGAACGATTTCCACGTTCCTGCTAAGAAAAATCCCATCTTTGCTAATTGGAGTTTTCGGACTTACCTGCCGCCTGGTGCCGCCGAGAGCAGCGCAGCCAGGGTATTTGCCAGTTCCGGCGACTGCCGGAGCTGTTCCACCAGGGCCTCCAGGTCAAGCGTCGCCGGTGCCGGTTCCTTCGGCTCCTCTGGGGGACGGACCGCGCGCAGGTTGGGATTTGCGTAGAAGGCGCTCTCAAACTTCTGGGCGTTGATCTTGCGGTCCTCGTCCAGGATATGGGCATACACGCTGGTAATCATGTCAATCTCCGCATGGCCCGTGTCGCCTTGGGTGGCCTTCAGGTCGCCGTGGTTCAGTTTCAGCTTGTAGGTGGTGCTGGAATGACGGAGGGAATGAAAGACCACCCTGGGCAGCCCTGCCTTCTCCCGCAGCTTCTCAAACTCCTTCAGGATGATGCGGTCCTCGCAGGGGCGTCCGTTGGGCAGCGCCACTACCAGGTCATAATCCTGATACTCGTCACCGAGAAAGCCCCGCAGCTCATCCTGGGCTTTCTTCCATTCCCGCAGGATGTAGGCCAGCGTCTTGGGTAGCCACACCTTGCGGATACTGGAATCCGTCTTGGGCTTTTTCAGAATCACCCTGGTGCTGGTGTTGGGAAACAGCGGCGTAAAGATGTGGTAGACATCCTTCTGCCCCAGCATCTCAATGGCCCGCTTGGAGGCCCGCGCCAGCTCCTTGTCGATGAAAACATAGGCGTTGTCATCGGCAATATCGTCATCGGAGATGTGGACATTGTTCCAGGTCAGCCCCAGGATCTCACCCATCCGCAGGGAGCAGGCAAAGGACAGGTTCATCGCTACATAGAGCTTGCTGTCCGTACACTGATCCAGAGCAGTGCGGATCATATCGGCGGTCCAGATGTCCCGCTTCTTATACTCCGTCTTGGGCAGTACCACATTGTCAAAGGGGTTCTTGGCGATCAGCTCCCACCGTACTGCCTGCTTGAAGGCGCAGCGCAGGAGCTTGATGATCTTCTCAATGGTGGCGTTAGTGACCAGGTCTGTCTTTGCGTGATGGGTTCTGGTATTTACCGCCGGGGTTTTTTGCAGGGTCTGGATGTACTTATCCACTACCCGCGGAGTGACATCCTGCACCTTCATATCCCCAATGATGGGGTTGATGTAGTTGGCAATCAGCGAGTTTTGGCTGTCGTACATGGACACGCCCCACTTCTTTTCCCCATAAAGAGAAACAAAGTCCAAAAGAAATTCTGCGATGGTCTGGTTGCTGGGCGGAAGGAAGGTCCCCGTGAACTGCTGGTTTTCCACCTCCGCCTTGCGCTTCAATGCGTCCTGGTAAGAGGTGCGGGTCTCCCATTTCTGCCGGGTCTCACCATTTTCATCCGTATAGTTGTAGACGATGGAATAATTCTTTTTGCGTTTGATAATCGAAGCCATAACGATACTTCCTTTCTAAGTCATAGGTCAAGTGACTCCAGCCACTCATCGAATGACCGCTTGGAAATGCGTATGGCGTTGCCAATTCGTACGATCTTAAAGTGTCCTTCCTTTACGAGAAGATAAGCGGATGTGCGGCCAATACCCAGGATTTGAGTAATGTCCTCTACCGTATAAGTTCTTCGCTCGGGGGACTCCTTCTTCGTACCGTTCCATGTTTGTGACATGGCAGCCCCCTTTCTTAAACAAGAACGGCGCGTTGAAGGAAAGTCATAACTTGCCTATCCTCATTCTAACGCGCCATTCCGGGTTTGTCTGCTGCTAATCAAAAAGTTTATGAATTATCCATAAACTCAAAAGCAACAGGATTACTTAAAAAGAAAGAGGCAGAAAGCGGATGGCTGCTGGCCGCAGCTCCACGGGAATTTCACCCCGGCCCATGCTGATGGGTGCGGCGCACGATGCTTTGTGGGCGTCCAATGCGCGAGTCTCATTATCCTGCCTGCGCATCCTCGCCCACAGGCTGCCACACCTGTTTTACGGCTCGGTTTTGTCGCTCACCTGTTTGGTAGGGGTCCCGTCCTGCGGACTTGCAACAGGGTCGTGGCGCACCGGCCGCCCGGCTCCACACAGACAGATCGTATCCGTCTGCCTTATGCTGCGCCGGAGGCCTCCCGCCGGGCTTTCTTTGTCAAGGAGCGATACAGGGCACCACATGGAAAGGGGGAAACACGCAGCGCCCGGCCCTGAATCAGCTCAGGTCAAAATTCAGGATGGAGATAATCAGCTTCGTTTCCAGCCGCCTGCGCATATCTTCATCCACCAAGGAGTGAGGAAAGCCGTTTTTGTCATAGCTTGTCCTCATGGACAGCGCAGCAATATAGCCAGAATAGTGCTGGATCACCCGGTTCACCGCTTCGGGATAGCCTCCGACAGCGGCGGCGATCACCGGATAAGGAATCAGTGACGCCCGCATATTTGCAGATTTAGTCATCCACTTCACCTCCCATCAGCTCCTTCAGCAGCCGATAGGCTTTTTGCCTGCGGGTGTTGACCGTCCGGCGGGCCATGTTCATGTACTCGGCGATCTCGCGATCTACCATGTTCAGGAACCAGTGCATCATAAAGATGTCCCGGTCCTCCTGGGGCAGCGCCAGCAGCGCCTCGGCCAGCCGGTCGTCCTCGATCAGAATCACGGCCCCTCCCACAGGGAAGGTTGTGTATTCCCACGAGTAGCGGTCATAAACCGCAAGCTGGGCCATTGCATCCTCCGGCAGCTCGCTGAGTGAGACCTCACGCCGGCTCCGTTTCCGAAGCTGCGTGTAAGCGTTCATTGCTTCATTCTTGATGGATCTCTTGCAGTAGCTGTCAAAGGCGTGCTGCTTATGCTCGTAGTGGCGGTCAGGTTTCAAGTTCTCACCTCCCTTCGTGCCGGGAGGCAGTTCTTTTCTTCCCCTTTCGCCCACTACTGTTATGGCAATGCCGCTGTTTGGCTGGTTTTCCGCATTTATATCAAAAAATTTTTTGCCGCTCATAATCGGTTCCTTTCGTTTCGTTCAGGTTGACAGGCCGGAACGAAACGAGGCGGGGAGCGGCAGCCCACGCCCAGGCGCAGGCGGTCACGGGGACGGGCTTTGTTGGATATGAGCCGCAGTATATAAAAAGCGAGCCATAACTCACTTTCATGAGCATGGCTCGCTACTGCGTTATTGGAATATTTTTCGTAGTGGCATGGGCGTCCGCCGTACAAGAGGCGAACCCCGCCTTATTTTGACCTCCTTTGTGTTGGCGCTCTCATCCATATCTCCCTTTACTCTGAAATATGAGTTATAACTCACCTTATATGAGTTCTATGGTTATTTATATGAGCGGAAGCACACCCTACAATGATGTAGAGGTGATGTGTAGTGAACAATCCGCTGGATCTATTTGCATGGAAGGTGCGGTCAGAACGGAAGCGCCAGCATCTGACGCAGAAGCAGTTAGCTGAACGCCTCGGTATGAACCCCCGCACGATCATAGATTTGGAGACCTGCCAGAGTAATCCGAAATTTGAAACGGTGGTCCTTGTCGCCAAAGAATTGAATATCAGCGTGGACGCCGCCATCTTCCCGGAAATGGTAAATCAGACAGTCTCGAAAACAGTTGTGGACTTCTTTGCTGGGAAAAGCGAAGCAGAAATCGAAAAATTTATCGCGCTCTGCAAACAGGTGGAAGCCTTCCAGAAAGACGAGTAACGCGGTCGGGTTCGATGTGCCCGGCCGCGTTACTGTTTCACCCGTTTGTTATGCGGGCAGATTATTCATTTTTTGTTTTATAGGCATCGCGCAGACGCTCGAAGGACTCCTGGCTGATGACATGCTCCATCCGGCAGGCGTCCTTTTCCGCCGTTACCGGGTCTACTCCAGCCTCGATCAGCCGGTCGGTAAAGAAGCGGTGCTTTTCGTAGATCTGCTCCGCCACTTCCCGGCCCACATCGGTCAGATGCAGAAAATAGTCGCTGTCCATTGTCAGGAAGCCCCCTTCCCGCAGGGTCGCCACCGCATGGCACACGCTGGGCTTTGTGACCTCCAGGTGCCGGGCGACATCCACGGAGCGCACCATACCCATCTTCTTATGGAGAACAAGGATGGCCTCCAGATAGTCCTCCCCGGACGCATGAAGTTTCATAAAGACCTCCCTTCGCTATTAAGTCAGGCTCCATCCAGCAGCACTCTTTCGGATATTGACGAAATCCTGATAGATACCCGGCTGCTCCAGAAGTTCCTCGTGGGTGCCATGCTGTGCGATTTGGCCGTTGTCAATTACCAGGATTTGATTGGCATTCTGGATGGTATTCAAACGGTGAGCAATCACAAGCAAGGTCTTACCCTTTACCAGTTCTGAAATAGCCTCTTGAATATAGCTTTCATTGTCGGTATCAACACTTGCGGTAGCTTCGTCCAAAATAACGATAGGCGCATCCTTCAGAATACAGCGCGCAATCGAAATACGCTGTTTCTCACCGCCGGAAAGCGTAGCGCCGCCTTCTCCAACCACGGTCTGGAACCCGTCAGGCAAAGCCATGATGAAATCATAGCAGCGGGCCTTTTTTGCCGCCTCATAGACTTCTTCCTCCGTGGCATCCGGTTTTCCCATACTAATGTTGTTATAGATGGTATCCTGGAACAAATACACGCGCTGGAATACCATGCTGATCTGATCCATCAGTTCTGCCAGCGGCACATTCCGAATATCCACGCCCCTTATTGCAACCCTGCCGGATTTTACATCCCACAACCGGGCCAACAGATTTGCAATGGTGGATTTGCCGCCGCCTGACGGTCCCACAAGTGCAGTCATGGTGTTTTTCTGCATAGAGAAGCTGATATTGTGCAGGACTTCCTTGTCCTGATAGGCAAAGCCCACATCACTAAATTGTACTTCTGGCTGGTCCGGCTGTGCCTTTGACGGAATATGTTGATTTCCGTTATTGGGAAGCTCGGGCTCGTCCAAAACAGCTTCAATGCGGTCTAACGCAGCATTCATCACGGTCAGGCGGGTTGCTTCTCCATAAAGAGCTTTCAGAGGTCCAAAGAGATCAAAGACAAACAGCAGCACGCCCAAAAGATAAGCCAGGGAGAGTACGCCTTCCTGATGTAAAAAAACGGACAAACCGAAGATAACAGCAATGCCCACGCCATAGAGAATGTTTAGGCCAGTGGTCCACGGTGTCATTTTCTGCTCAAACTTCGTATTGACATCCCTTGATTTTTTGAAGTTTTCTGTTAATTCATCAGATTTTTCTCCAAGCAGATTGTAACTTTTGATAACGCCAATTCCTTCAGCAAACGATAAGACCGCATCCGTCAAATTCTCGCTCTGATTTTGACGCCCGACAGCTTCCGTTAAGGAAACCCTATTCATATATTTTGCAACCAGTGATGCCAGCAAGGTAATGATTACTGCAATCATTCCAAGTCGCCAGTCCAGTACGAACATAAACACAGCTAAAACCAAAGTAGACAGCATATAGCTCATCATGTTTCCAATGGTACTCATAGAAACTTCCTCAATGAATACCATATCCGTACTGAGAACAGAGCTGATTTTACCAATATTCCCCGATGTAAAATAACCCATCGGCATTTTTCTTAAATGATTTCCCAACTCCATCCTTTTATCAGCAAAGATCATAAATCCAGCGGCACTTTGCAGACGGTCGCTCAAATAGTGAACCACTGTCTGAACCACTACAATGGCTAACAATCCAAGTCCGACAAACAGACAGGTCTTTCCAGTCAGCGTATTATCCGCAAACCCGGCCAAGACAATAAACGCCATGAAGATTGGCATTTTGGAGAGAATGGACTCGACAAATGCACATAGAAACGCAGCTTGAATACGGCTTTTATACCTCCCGGAGAGGTTCAGGATTCTTGAAATCAATGCAAACATTTATCTTCCCTCCTTTGCAGTAGATACTTTCCACTCGGAGCTGTCCTGTGCAGCTTTCCATAGTTTTTGATACTCCGGGCAGGACTGAATCAATTCCTGATGTTTTCCGGTAGCCACCAGATTACCATGATCCATAACACAAATCTGGTCAGCGTTCATAATTGCGGGCAGCTTGTGAGCGATGACAATCAGGGTCTTACCCTTCACCAGTTCCGCAATAGCAGCCTCCATTTTTTCCTCATTCTCTGGATCAGCGTAGGCTGTCGCTTCATCAAGGACAACGATAGGAGCATCTTTTAAGATCGCCCGCGCCAAAGAAATGCGCTGGCGCTGGCCGCCAGAAAGCATTTTCCCGGCATCGCCTGCCATAGAATGAATGCCCTGGGGAAGTTTTTTCAGGAACTCCATGCACTGAGCTTTCTTTGCTGCCTCCATTACTTCCTCGTCTGTTGCGTTCAGTCGGCCAAGCCGGATGTTTTCCAACAGAGAAGTATTAAACAGATATTGATCCTGAGCCACATAGGAAATGCGACTGTTCAATGCCTCCAGGCTCATATCACAAAGTTTCTGCCCTCCAATGGAAATGCTCCCTTTCTGCGGATCGTAGTAGTGAATCAACAGTTTTGCAAGGGTACTCTTTCCAGAGCCGGATTCACCAACCAGGGCAGTTTTTTGTCCTGCCTTTGCCACAAAGGTAATATCGTGGAGGACTTCGTTTTCCGCTATTATCGGGTTTCCATCCGGGCCAGGCTGGGCCGTCTGATATGCAAAGGAAACATGATCGTAAGAAATGTTAAAATCCTGTCCGTGAAAATCATCTTCAGCAGCTTGCAACGGTGCCGCATTTAACGTCTGTTCAAGTGCTGTAATCTTATAATTCAGATTTGGAATCGTCTCCATAAAGCTCAGAGCTTTTAGGAGAGGAATCCCGATGCTTAAGGAAAGACAAAGGACTAAAATCAAATCAGGCAATGTGCTTATGCCGCAGAGAACAAACCACGCTCCAAGAGGCAAAGTCAAAATAACAGTGCAGGGCAGCAAACTTCCGTATATCGCCATCCAGGGCCAGGCGGCCTTATACCATGCCAGGGTATAATCACGATAGTTCATTACATCATTGCGGAAGTTCTCGTAAGATTCACTCTCCCGGTTGAAAACCTTGACAACCTCCATGCCATTGATGTACTCAATGATTGTATTGTTCATTTTCTGTGCAGACTGATAGTACGGTCCCATACGCTTCATTCCAACAGAGTACATAATAACCATAGAGAGCAGGCTGATCGGGATAGAGGCCAAAGACATAAGAGCCAGTTTCCAATCTGCGCAAAACATGGCAATATAAATTACCAGCGGAATCAGTAAATTTGCGATGCCCTCAGGGACAGAATGCGCAAGGAGCAATTCCAGGCTGTCCACATCATCAACAAACAGCTTTTTGATTGTTCCTGTTCCTTTTTCCTCCACAATGCCAAGAGGAAGTTTCTCAAACTTCTTTTGCAGAGATACCCGCAGCCGGAGTAATGTGTTATATGCGGCTTTATGAGAAATTGATAATCCCCATCCATACAAAACCGCCTGCAAAATAAGACAGATTAAAACCCCTATAACACGCAATAAAACAAATCCTGTCTCAACAGAATCGCCCATAACCAATGGCGAAATGACCTGATAGGCCAGCACAAAGGGCAGGACGCCCATAAGAACGCTAACCAGTACGACCACCGTGGCCGCATACATATTTTTCTTATATGGCCCTGCGTACTCAAAGATTTTTTTGAACATATAAGCCCTCCTTATATTGAGCCGTACTGTCTGTGCTTCAAAAACAGGAGGCCGCCAAAGTGAAGCGGCCTCCTGTCATTATCTTTCTATTCAGTCAAGGCGGCCCTGACATTCATAATTTCTAAAGTTCACTGGCGGATTCGGAAAAAATCCAAAACCTTTTTACTGCCGGATTCGTCCAATGGATAGCTTTCTTTGATTTGCCCTTTTTCCATATGGACTACATAAGAGCATCCCGCCATCACCAACTCCGGATCGTGCGTAATAACAAGAAGCGTTTTGCCCTGATCCGCGAGTGACTTCAAACCCCGCGCAACCTCCCGCATATGTTTGAGATCAAGCCCGCTGGTTGGTTCGTCAAACACAATGATCTCCCGGTTACTCACAATGGCAGACGCAATCGCTACTCGCTGCTTCTGCCCGCCGGAAAGAGAAAGCGGGTGTCTGTCTTTATATTCCAGAAGATCAAACTGTTTAAGGATTTTATTTACAATAGTCTCATCCTCGTCATCCATGCTCAGAAGAACTTCATCTGTCACGCTTTCGGTAAATAGCTGATGGCTGGTATCCTGCATCACCATATAGCAATGTTTGAGCCGGGCTTTCCAATCAAGGGATTTTCCATCAATCTGCAAAATGCCACATTTCTTTTCAAGTCCGCAAATACAGCGGGCCAGAGTAGATTTCCCCGCACCGTTCAGACCGATAATGGCAATCGTTTCTCCAACGGGCAGTTTTGCATTTGGAATATCGAGACTTTTCGGCTCCCGCTTTTTATACGCAAAGCAAAAATTTTGAAGCTCCATCTGTTTAGCTGTATGCGTCTGATACTGATTAGCTGGTTTCAGTTTCGAGAGCGAAAACGGCCGTAGTCCCATTTCTTTTCGAGTGCTATCCGATAAACTGTCAAATTCAGCAGGTGTGTATTCCTGTTTAATCTCCCCATCTTTTACATACAGCACACGGTCCACAAGGTCGTGAAGATAGTAAAGGCGATGTTCTGCAATCAGAATTGTTTTGCCCTGCTTTTTCCAGAGGCTCAGGACCTGCCGAAGATCGTCAATAGCAGACATATCCAAATTAGAAGATGGTTCGTCAAGGACCATAATTCCCGGCAACAATACGCTTGAAGAAGCGCAGGCTATTTTTTGTTTCTCACCACCGGACAGAGCAAACACGCTCCGCCCCATCAAATCTTCGATATGATAATCGGAAATTGTCCTGTCCATCCTTTGCAGGATGTCCTCCTGAGGATAGCCCAAATTTTCACAGGCAAAGGCTAATTCACTATCCGTATCTACGTTGAAAAACTGGCTTTTAGGATTTTGGAACACAGATCCCACCATAGCAGCCAAGTCGTAAAGCGGCGTATCGGATACACTTTTTCCGTCCAGAAAGACATCGCCTTCTAAATTGCCCTCATAATAATGAGGCACCAGCCCGTTTACCAAACGGGTGATTGTTGTTTTCCCACAGCCGGATTCCCCTGTGAGTAAAACAAATTCCCCGGTTTTTATGGTTAGATTGATATTTCTAATACCTCCGCCGTGGGATTCTTCACCATAAGAAAAAGAAACATTTTGAAAATCTATCATGGCAAAATCCCTCCTGCGGAAATTATCGGGGAAGCAATCGCCCAAAACACTACAAAGCAGCAAAACAAAATCAGCACCACATCGGCAAAATTAAATTTGAGCTGGCAAATGTTTGTGCGTTTAACAGGAGCGCCGAGACCACGGGTAATTGCCGCAGCGGAGAGTTCCTCACCGATTTTCACGGAGCAGGTAATCATCGGGATCAGCTTATACTCCAATATCTTTGAAGATTTTTTCCCTCCAAGCTTAATTCCCCGCATTTTCATAGCATCGCTGATTGCTTCTGACTCCTGAAAAACAGTCGGAAAGAAGCGGAACATGACTGTTAAGGGGATTGTCACTTCTTTAGGCATATGAATTCTTTCCATGCCGGAAATCAATTCACTGACTGTTGTTGTTTTCACAGCATAGGCCGCCATTGCAACGCTGGGAAGAATGCGGCAAAAGAAACCAGTTGTAAACAGCACAAGAAAATTCAATATTCCTGTGAGATGCGGCAGGACAGAGATTTGAACAGCATAAAAAGCAGCAAAAATAACAATGTATCCAACCGCTTTTCCAAATTGTTTGGAAAAAAGCAGTAACAAAGCTGGAATGGCACAAAGAACAAGGCGGAGTAGCCCCATAGCTTCTCCGCCTGTCCCTCCCATGACAAAAATACTGATGATGAAGATGAGCAACAGCTTTGTACGCGGATCAAGCCGCAGGCCTGTTTCTGCTTTTTTGCTGAGTAGAATTTCCCGCGCCATTATGCAATACCAGCACGCTGGAAGTGCTTTTTACAAATGGCCTTTCCAATCAGACCACCAACAATACCAAACACAAAGCAGGCAACCAGCAGAATAGGCGCAATCCACATAGGCATATATGTATTAAGGGTAGCTGCATATTCAGCGCCGTATCCTTCGGTCAGCATTACCATATAGCTTTCACGGTTCAGGAAAATGGGAGCAAAATTGCCAAACACCCAGATGCTGAACACGCCGCAGGAAAGGACTGTACTTTTCGCGCTCTTGTAGTCAGCCTTTTTCAGGATCACATCAGCCAACAGGCCGCCAACGAGACCAGTTGCCATAGTAAGATAGCCGTTGCCGAAGAACACCATAATCAGGCCAATCAGGAAACCCATAATTGCGGTCATCCCAAATTTTTTAGCCTTTGTAACATACAGCATATAGGGAATGCCGCCGATCAAAGGGCACAGCACCGCCATCAGCGGAATAAAAATGGGGATGAAGCCAAGCATCGCCACCAGCATGACAATAACAACATAAATCACAGTGTAAATGCCGATGGTAATAAGGTCTTTGCCTTCCAATCCTTTTTTCGATTTTTCTGAGTTCATACTCATAAAAATGCCTCCTCTACAAACAAATTGGGATGTACGGTTAGCACTGACTAACCGTACATCCCAATTATATTAGTTTCTTGATGCGAGTTCACCCCCTAAACCCGCATATTTTTACCCAAAAACGGTTTTTATGATTTTTATTCAATCTAAGATTTGGGTTTCTCGATAGGTCTTAGGTAGAACACCATATTTTCTTTGAAATGCTGACGAAAAATTGCTTGGCTTTGAATACCCAACAGAAAGTGCAACTTGACCAACAGTCATTTCTGTTTCAGTAAGAAGCTGAGCCGCTTTCTCTAATCGCTGATTGATAATATAACTGTGTACTGGGCTGCCAAAAAGATTAACAAATCCCTTTGTTAATTTGCTTACACTGAGTTGTACCTGTCTACTTAACTCCAGACAAGAAGGCGCATCAGACAAATTGCTGTCAATAATTCTTTTGGCTTCAATTAGGGAAGCACGATCTGTTCTGGATAGGGGCACACTATTGCTTACCAAAATATCAAGTTCCAATACCTCACTTAAATATATGGAGATCAACTCCAGAACTTTTCCATCTAAATAGATATATCCCAGCCCACCACGATATAAAACAAAGTCTTTTAGTTCAGCAAGTAATCGCTCCATTGAAGGCGTGGTTTTTATTTTGGAAACGGAAGAAAACAATTTCTTTTCATATGCGGCAATCTCCTGTTCCTCAAAATAACTATTAAGTAGCTGATTGAAATAGGAGACCGGAATTTTGATGCTTTTGAACGAGAAATTGCTACCTTTTGTATAGCAACTATATTCCATTTCACCTCTGCCCTTGTATATACAGGACTCACCTTTTTGAATACTAACAGCATGTTCACCCTTCATTAAGTTCCACGAAATGCCGTCATTTAAGCAAAAAATAATATGAAGAAATGTTTCATTATTACTACCTTGCACATTCACATCAGATGAATAGCACATTTGCCAGTCAGAAAGTACGACTCCTTGCTTTGTCGTTGTTTGAGTAATCCTCCCCGTCCCCATTTCTGATGGCACATTCATAGAGCAAGTCCTCGGAGAATTTGCAATCATTTCGCTATATAATTTATCGAGAAAATTGTTATCTTTTATCATATCAACACCCACTTTAGCGAGTTGGTTAGTTTATGCTAACCATGATACAACTTTTTTGCTCTCCAGTCAAGATATGGCCAAAATGCGGTCTCCGAATTGTAGTATTAGTAGAGGGTAAATACGAGGGAAGGGTTACGATAGCAAGCACAGCCAGCGAGTACCCACTGGCGGATTTTCGGTTTAGGGGGACCCCTGCCCCTAAACACGAAAATTGCTTGCTGGGATAGTCCCAGACCCTTATAAGAAACGGAGGCGAAGCGGAATGGTAAACAGAAAGCGGAACATCCAGATGAAGTTCTGGGTGACGGAGGAGGAGAAGCGGCTCATCGACGAGAAGATGGCGCAGCTCCCCACAAAGCGGTATGGGGCATATCTGCGGAAGATGGCGATTGACGGATACATCATTCAGGTGGACACCACCGACATCAAGGAGATGACAAAGGCCCTGGGCTCCATCGGCCGGAACATCAATCAAATCGCCAAGAGGGTGAACGCCGGCGGCCCAACCTATCAAGCCGATATGGAGGAGATCCTGGAGAGATTGGAGCAGATATGGCAGTTACAAAGACGCATCCTATTAAGTCAACGCTGAAAGCGGCCATCGACTATATCTGCAATCCAGACAAGACGGACGGGAAGCTGCTGGTGTCCTCCTTCGGCTGCACCGTGGAGACCGCCGATATTGAATTTGCATGGACCCGCCGCCATGCCATCGACAAGGGCACGAACCTGGGCCGGCACCTCATCCAGGCGTTTGAGCCTGGGGAGGTCACGCCGGAGGAGGCCCACCGGATCGGCATGGAGCTGGCGCGGGAGGTCCTGGGGGGAAAATATGAGTTTGTCCTCACCACCCACATAGACAGGGATCACGTCCATAACCACCTGATTTTCAATGCGGTCAGTTTCCAGGATCACCGGCACTACCACTCCAATAAGCGGAGCTACCATGAGATCCGCCGCACCAGCGACCGAATCTGCAAGGAGCATAGCCTGTCCGTCATCGTCCCAGGCCGGGACAAGGGCAAGAGCTACATCGAACACCAGGCGGAACAGAACGGCACCAGCTACAAGGCGAAGCTGCGCTCCGCCATCGACCGGCTCCTGCCCGGCTGCGCCGGCCTGGAGGACCTGCTCCGCCGCCTTCAGCGGGAAGGGTACGAACTGAAACGGGGCAAGTACATCTCCGCCAGGGCACCGGGCCAGGAGCGGTTCACCCGATTGAAGGCCCTGGGCGCCGACTACGCAGAGGAGGCCCTGACCGCCCGGATCGCCGGCAGGCCCAGCCCCTCCCGCCAGCCGAAGCAGCGCACCGGGAAGCCCAGCCTGCTCATCGACATCCAGAACAATATCAAGGCCCAACAGAGCGCCGGTTACAAGCATTGGGCAACCATCGAGAACTTGAAGCGGGCGGCGGAAACGCTGAACTTCCTGACGGAGCATGGCATCGGAAGTTTGGAGGACCTGTCCGAGCGGTGCGACGGGGCGGCAGCCGCCACCGCCAGGGTGAAGGCGGACCTCCGGGCAACGGAGAAGGAGATGGAGCGGCTGACCCTCACCATGAAGCACGCCGCCACCTATCGCCAGCTCCGTCCCCTGTATGAGGAATACCGCCAGTCCAGGGACAAGGAGAAGTTCCTCCGGGGGCATGAGGGCGAAATCATCCTGTTTGAGGCGGCGGCAAGAGAGCTGAAACGCCTGGACGCTGTACCCCTGCCCGCCACCAAACGGCTCCGGGCCGAGATGGACGGGCTCACCGCCAGGCGGACCGCCCTGCAATCGGAATATCGGAAGGCCCAGCGGGAGGAGCGGGAGTACGACACCCTCCGCCAGAATGTGGAGGCCCTGCTGGAAAAGCCAAGGGAAGCCGAACCGCAGAGGCAGCGGAATCACGAACTGGAATAGGTAGGATTGTGCGCTTTGCCGGACTTTTCAAAGGCCCCTGGGCGCGGTCTGATTTTATCTGTATAATGGGAGGCAGGAATGGAGGTGCCGCCAATGACGAGAACCGAGGCCGTTAAGGAATTTTTCAAGAAGGCAGTTTTGCCCGTCGCCATCGCCGGGCTGCTGTACTGCATTTTCAAATCCGCCTGCATCAGGAATGGAGAGCTGGATCTTCTCTGGCTCTGGATACTCTGCGGCCTGCCCTTCGGCATCCATCGGATGTGCGTGTGGATCGTGCCGGGCGGCGACTCCCTGGGCGGCGGCGCCGCCCTGTTTGTTCTGAACTTCGTGATCGGCGGCATCATCGGCGGCTTCGTCCTGGTGTGGCGCCTGCTGGTGGCGGCATGGTATGTGCCCCTCACCATCTACCGCCTGATCGTGGGATATTGAGATGGACAAATGATAGAGAGCCGGCTGGCATTGACCAGCCGGCTCTCCTCATGGTGTCCGCTCCAGAATAAATTTTGTTACCAGATCCGCATACTGTTCCAGCCGCACCATCAGCGCCAGGTGGCCGCCGGTCAGGTCGGTGACCACCGTGGGACTTGGCATCAGGGCGATCAGGTCCTCCCGGCAGGCCGGGGTGAAGGTGGTGTCGTCCTCGGACAAAATCAGCAGCACCCGCCCCTCCCACGGGGCAAAATCATTGCGGGTCATGCCAAAGTAGTGTTCTGCGTCACAGAGAAAGTCAATCATGTGCTGTTCATAGGGCTTGGTGAGCAGTTCCATCATAGCGCCGCACAGTTCCTCCATAGCGGCCTTTTCCTGGGCTGTAAAGCCATCGGTTTTCTTTTTCATCACCGCCCATCTCATCATCCGCTTGATGAGCGGAAACGGCAGGAAGGCAAGCCATTTTTTGAACTTCCGCTGGCTTTCGATTATCTTCATCAGATCCTGATACCCGGCCTTGCTCATGCTGCCGGACAGCGAGCAGGTGTTGGAGAGGACCAGCCCCTCCACCACTTCCGGGTGGCGGGAGGCGATGACCTGGGCCACTACGCCGCCCAGGGACTGTCCCACCAGCCAGACCTTTTCCTTCAGGTGGCGGAGTAGTTCAGCCACGGCATCGGCAAACTCGCCGTTGTCCCCGAACTGGAGCTGATAGTCAAAGGTCAGCACCGAAAAATCCCTGGCGAACCGGGCAAAGTGCTTATAAAACAGGTCGGACAGCCCAATGCCGCCCGTGAGCAGGACCAGCGTGGCTTTGGCCTGGGGATTTTGATAGTAGCGATAGGTAAAGAGTTTCCCGCTGCTGACCGTGAAGGCAGCGGTTGGATAAACCCGGCGAAATTCTGCAAGTGTCATGGAACTCCTCCTTTCAGATCCAGGTGAGCAGATACCCGTTGATTAAAGCAACAGCCAAAAACAGAAGAACTCCCCGCAGGAAAGCGTAAAAGTGTTTGCGGGGGTCCGCATATAATTCCGGACTTTCCTCGGTGCCGGAAAACCGCACCCGTTTTGTGTGCCGCCACCAAAGCAGGTCGATCACCAAAAAATCAAACAGATTCAGCGCCTGTCCTAAAAGCAGAGTGTTCAAAAAGTTGCCTGCAAAATATTCCTGCCGGGTGAGAAGCCCCATCGCAAACAGGAGCGCAGTAAACAAAAGCAGATTTCCAGCGAAGATGGCCGCAGGACCTCGCTGCCGAATATTTCCTGATAGCTCCGGGCGGGCTTTCACAATCTTCTGTACCTCGTCCGGGTAAGTAGAAAAATTACGGATGTTTTTCTCGTCGCTCCCGGTGCCCAGCCAGCAAAAAGCCCAAAACAAGGAACACAGGAGCATACCCTCTGCCAGCAGCATTTGAACCATCTTCCATCTCCCGATTTCTATTTTCCCTGCCGTTCTTTGTCCCAACGGGAACCCTTTTTGCAGATATAAAAGTCACAGCAGTCACCGCCGGCCGCCAGCGTTTTGGTACGGTAGAGCCGCCCACCCATCCAGTCGACGGACATCGTGTCCAGAGCGCATAGATAGGGAACCAGATGAGGAAGGCCCTCCTGTCGGCCCAGGGCACACAGACCGCACTGGTGGTAAAGGATCGTATATTCCTCTGCATCCCGGCCGAAGATGACCTCGGCATTCCACTGAAAGGGGTTCCTATCTGCATCCGCCAAAGATGCAGTCGCTGCTCGCTTATATTGAGCCTTCAAAGTAAATGCAGTCTTGGCTTTGCCCCGGAAGGCAGCCACAACCAGAGGAGAACGCATACTGGCACTTACCATGCCCTCAAAGCGCTTTTCACTCATTTTTTCTTCTGCCGCCTTATAGATAGACAGCCATAGAATTCCACCAGTCAGGCAGACCCGCAACGGGTTTTCCATCATGGAGCCAATATCCGGGGTACGGGATACCATTTGCCGGTAAATCTGCTTAGAGAGCTGCTTCAACGCAGAAATATCCCATCCCAACTCCTGCCTTGCCAGATACCGAAATGCGGCAGGAGCGATGGCAGCCCACATCAGCCTTTCACAATATGTATAGGTCATGACAAACCTCCGTCTTACTTCCGCCCCACCAGCATCCGGGAGTCGCCCAGCATCATCATGCCCGCCCGCCGGCGGGAGCCGAAGACCTCCGTGGCCGTGTCGATGAGGCGCACGTCCTCATAGCCCATGTCCCGCAGCTTTTGGACAAAGGCATCCATGTCCCCGTACATTTTTGGCTTCATGTCATCGTTGAGCGCAAAGACGCCGCCCTTTTTCAGCACCCGCAGGGTCTCCAACAGCAGAGCCTGCTTGTCCGCACCCATTACATTGTGGTAGACATAGTTGCTCACCACGGCGTCGAAACTCTCATCAGGGAAATCCAGCTTGTTGGCATCCCCGTGCCGGAACGCACACCTGAAGCCGACGCCCTCGCTCTCGGCATTTTTCTCGCACATGGCCTGACCATAGCCGTAGGCCACACCCCAATAGTCCATGCCGGTGATTTGGGCGTCCGGCCAGGTGAGAGCCGCCCGTATGCTCAGTGCGCCGGAGCCGCATCCAACCTCCAGAAGTTGTCCCTGCCCGTCAAAATCCAGATGGGAGAGGACGACCTGATGGACCCGCTCCATCATTCCTCCGCCGCCGAAAGCGTACTGTTTCCGTATCCATGCACACCAGATCAGCAGGGCAAGCAGCGCCGCTGCGGCAACAGAGAACAGGATGCCGAGCGCGGCAATATGAAACATGGAAAAGGATAGCGCTGCCAGCACCGCCGACAGGGTCAACAGCCCACCGATCATGTAAAAAACCGGGTTAGACATCCAGCTTCCGTAGTCCTCGCCGTGGGTGCCGAGTCGGATTATTTTTTGTTGCTTTTGATGTTGTTTCATTTGAACCATCTCCTATCCTATCTTTTGCAATAACAGCCCCAATCCCGCCTGAGCCGCCGCCATGAGCGGGCACAGCAGCAGCGGCCATTGGAGCAGGTGCTCTGGCAGCGCATAGCCCTTCATCCAGTCTGTGAACTCATAGCCGGGATGTCCCTCTGTACCAGGGATCACAAAACGGTCTTTCGCTTTTTTCTGGATCAGCCACACATCCAGAAAAAGAAGATCGCCTATGTTGATCATCATCCACTGGATGTATCCCATCAGGGATAGACTCCAGAATCCGGTTGTCCCTCCCTCCACAGCGCTGACCGCACCATAAAGAAGGAGGGGCAGCAGCTCTCCGAAGCAGATCCAAAGCCGGTAAAAACGGTTTTCGGCCTTTGTCGGCGGATCTTTTGCCGCCTTGATGATGGCGGGCGGATAGCAGGGAAACATCAGCCGGGGCCTATACAGCGCCACCGCCGCGGCGAACAGGTTAAAATAGGCCGCCATGGCAATCCCGTCCAGGATGGTGCGTGTCCAATTCACATATAGCCCCCTTTCACTTGTAAGTAATCATAAGGTTAGCAATAACTAACTGATATGTATTCAGTATACCTTATCCCGCGTGAAAAAGCAATGCACCATTGATGCCTTCCTGCGATTTTGCACTATGGAAATGTGGAAAACGGCTGCTCCGCCGATGGAAAGCAGATATTCACGGCCCGATGGAAAAGCCGCCGGCTTTCCCACAGCCCGCAAACATCGTTTCCCACAGTTCCGCAAGCATGACCGTTTACGCACATTCCCACAGCGCCTACTACGGCGAATATCCTTCCCGTCCGATCCTGATTGAAAGAGAAAAAAGAGAACAAAAAAAGAAGCGGGAGCGTCACCCTCGGCCTAAACCGAAGGCGGCGCTCCCGCTTTGTTATGGAAAAGTGTTCAAAACAGTCTCTTTGTCCCCCCTCAAATCAGAGGGTGAGGACTACATGGGAAATCATAAGGGCGGCTCCCGGAAAAGCCGCCACAGGCGATTTTTCAGCCCGTTTTCAACCCCTATTCCCGCACTTTTTTGAGCGTGCGGACTGGTAATGAGGGCAGGAGATAAGAACCGCCCGGAAGCTCTGCTTGCAGGGATGGACACAGCCCTTGCAAATCTTGTTGTACCTGCGGCGGCCGTTCTCCCCGAGGAAGAAGGACCATTCCAGCCGCCACTTCTTGCTCCGGCTCACAGGTCATGCTCCGGGGGCTTCTTCTGCTGGGCCCTGTCCGGGGGCTTGCGCTCGCCGCACTCCCGTTTGGCCTCCGCCAGCCGCTCCCGGATGGAAGGGCGCTTCTCCGGGGCGCCCCTATGCGCTTCGCCCTGGGCCTTCTCCTGCTCCTCACCTTTGCGGCCGTTGTTCAGCACCCCGTCGATCATCCCGTAGTCGTCCTCCAGGGTCATCTCGGCGGTGCGGAGCGGGTTCTCCGGCTCCGCTGGCAGGGCGATGATCTGCCCGTTCAGGCTGATGAACTGCTCCGGCTGCTTGAAGTGCTCCGTGTATTTCTGCACCTGCTCCGGGGTCAGGGAGTTGAAGCTGTCCTCACTCAGCCCCACCACCAGGAAGGTGCCGGCCATGACGTCGTAAATCTCCCCATGCTCGTCCCGCAGGCTCCGGTTCAGCTCCAGGCCGATGAGCTTGCCCTCATCGTTGCAGACCAGTCCCACCGGGTCGGAGAAGGGATAGGAGGCGGCAATGTCGCCGCCCACTTCCGCCTGTAACGAGTGGAGGCCGGGGTCGATCTCCTTCACACAGGGCTCCTTCATGGGCTCCACCACCAGGACGGTCATCTTCTCCGGGGCGGCGTGCTCCTGGGCCTCCTCGCTGCGGATAGCGAAGGCGCGGGAACCGTTGCCCATGATGAGGTACTTCCCATCGTCAGACTGATGGTGGAAGCCGTACCCGGCCGCCTCCATCTGCTCCCGGCTCATATCCGTCACATAGAAGGTGCCCCTGGGAGTCCGCACCGTTTCGCCGGTCTCCCGGTCATCCGGGGAGGGCGCCGGGGTCTGTCCGGCCAGCTCCGCCTCATACTCCCGGCCCGCCTGCTCCGCAAAGGCCAGCATCTCGTCCACATGGGACTTGTCCGGGTCCTCCAATGCCGCTTTGATTACAGCCGGATCAAAGTCAAGAAATTCCTCATAGCCGGTGGCGTCTTTGAATTTCTCAATCTCCGAAGGGAGATAGTCCTCCTGGGTCTGCCCCAGGGCGGCCAGCTTCTCATCCAGGGCGGAAATGCGGCCGGCCATCAGATTTTCGTAGATCTCCTCCTTGGCCGCGTGCTCCTCCGGGTGCTCGGCGGCATACTGCGGGTCGTGCTGGCGGAAGAACTCGTCCATATCGTAGGCGATGTCCATCGCCCATTCGGATTTTTCCTCCTCGGTCAGCTCCTCCGCGTCCTGGAAGGTCATCACCCGGTATTCCTCCGGGATGCTGCCATGCTCCCCATCGTAATACTCATGGAAGCTGCTCCCGGTGTCCCGCACATACCCCAGGTCGGTGAACTCGCCGCCCTCCTCCAGGGCGACGTCCCGGCCGTAGGCCTCATAGTCGATGTAGTTCCGCAGGTGCTCCGGCACCTGCATGGCGTCCAGCTCCTCGATGTAATACCGGCCCAGGTCGTCGTGGTCGTGGATGTCGGGGTAAATGTCGTAGCAGTCCAGGTTCTCGGTCAGGTTGATGATCTCCTGCAAGCTGCCCGAATGGTCGCCGATCTCCATCGCCGCCTGGAACTGTTCGTACTCGCCCTGGCTCATCTCGTCCAGCTTGGAGGCCAGGTAGTTGAGCTCGTCCAGGTTCTCATACTCGCCCAGCTTGTCGTAGAGGCCGTCCACATAGCAGTCATAGTCAGTGATGAACCACTCCTCATAGGGCTGGCCGAAGTCATCCTTCTGCCCAATGCCGATCCGTTCAAACACCTTCTGCATCTCCTCTGGCGTGGTGGGGAACTTCACCCATTCGCCCACCAGGTCGCCCTCGTTGTACTTGCCCAGGTTGGTGATGAAGGCGGCAAAGGGATAATCCTTGTCATATTCATAATGGGGCATATACGCACCTCCTTACAGCTCCGGCTCAGACTTCCCCTTGCGGGGCGCCTGGGCCTTGTTTTTGTTCCTGCACTCCTGTTTGCTCTGTTCCAGCCGCTCCCTGATGGAGGGCTTGCGGTCCGCCTGCTTCGCCTGGGGGCGGTCGTGCTGCCATGGGTCATCCGTGGGGAACAGATACCCCCGGCTGGTGAAGCACCCCCGGTCCTCCTCCAGGGCGCGCCGGCCGAAGGGGGCGGGGTCAATGGCGGCCCGGAGGTCGTCCGTCAGGCCGATGGTCAGTTTCTCCTCCAGGTACTCCCAGCCCAGGTCCTCCAGGGTCCGAACATGGGGCTCCAGCACGAAGCAGTCCACATTTTTCTCAAATTCCAGGAACTGCTCCGCCGTGGTCAGCCGATAGGGGGACTCCTGGACAGCAGCCAGAAGGTCCCGGTCCTCCTGGGATAGGGCGGCAACGGCTTTCGCTACCGCCGCCAGCTCCTCCCGGCTCATGTTCTGTTCAGCGCCGCCCAGGGAAATATCCGGGATTGCTTTATCTGCCATTCACGCCCTCCTTCCGTTTGGGGAACTCCAATTTGAAGCGGACATACTTCTCGCCGGTATCGTCCAGCACCACCACCGCGTCATAGGCGGCGCCCTTCTTTTCAGACCACATCCCCTTGACGGAGGTGCGGCCCTTCTTCAAAAGGTCGCCGGCCATCTTTTTTGTCAGCTCCTTCTTGCGGGAGGTCCAGAAGCGGTCGTCCTTCCAAAGGACAAAGCGGCAGGCGCGGTCGGAGCAGTAAAAATTCTTCCTGCCCTCATAGACCGGCTTGCCGCAGCGGGGGCAGAGACCCACGGCCTCCCGCTCCGGGGCGAACAGTTTCTGGCCCTCCTCGGAGATGTGGGAATAGGTTTTCACCAGTTCCCGCGCCATGTCAGAGATCCCCGCCATGAAAGCGGCGGGATCGCCCTCACCCCTGGCGATGGCGGTCAGCTTCTGCTCCCACTCCGCCGTGAGCATGGGAGAGGTCAGCGTATCCGGCAGGACAGTGACCAGGTTGATCCCCGCCTTGGTAGGGATGAGGCTTTTCCCTTTGCGCTCCACAAACCCGGCCGCCACCAGCTTCTCCAGGATCGCCGCCCTGGTGGCCGGGGTGCCCAGGCCCTTGCGCTCGGCGTCCTCCGGCATCTCCTCTTTCCCGGCAGTCTCCATCGCCGCCAGGAGGGTGTCCTCCGTGTACGCCTTGGGCGGGGCGGTGAAGTGTTCGGTGACAGCGGCCTCCACCTGGTCAAAAAGTTGACCCTCGGTGAAGTCCGGCAGAGCGGCGGGTTCCGCCTCGCCCTCCGGCTGCTCCTTCAGGGAAGCGCGGAAAATGTGGTCGATCTCACGCCAGCCCTCGGAGAGGATGCGCCGCCCCTTGGCGGTGAAGGTCTGCCCGCCGCAGGTAAAGGTCGCCGTCACCGCCTCGTACACATAGGGCTCCGCAACCGCGCACAGCAGCTCCCGGCACACCAGCAGAAGGATATTGCGCTCACCCACGGGCAGTTCGGACAGGTCCGCCTTCTCCAGCTCCAGCGTGGGGATGATGGCGTGGTGGTCGGACACCTTCTTGTCATTTACCAGCAAGGACACATCCGGGAAGAACTCCCCGCACCCGTCAAAGGGCGGTACCTTGGCCGCCAGGTGGAGGACCACCGAAGCGGTCTCCGCCATGTCGGCGGTCAAAAACCGGCTGTCCGTCCGGGGATAGGTCAGCAGCTTTTTCTCATAGAGGGATTGTGCGTAGTCCAGCGTCTGTTTCGCCGTGTAGCCGAAGATGCGGTTGGCCTCCCGCTGGAGGGTGGTCAGGTCGTAGAGCCTGGGCGGTGCCTCTTTCTTCTGTTCACGGGTGACGGAAGCGCAGACTGCCTCCGCGCCGGCACAGGCCGCCCTCAGGGCCTCCGCCTCCTCCGGGGCGGCGATCTTCTCCGACACCGCCTCGGCCCCGCCCAGGGTCAGGCGCACATGATGGTATTTCTCTTTGCGGAACATTGTGATTTTGCTGTCCCGGTCCACCAGCATGGCAAGGGTGGGGGTCTGCACCCGCCCCACATTCAGGGTGCGGTGGTAGAGGACAGAAAAAAGTCTTGTGGCGTTGATCCCAATGAGCCAGTCTGCTTTCTGGCGGCAGAGGGCGGACTGGTACAGCGGGTCATACTCCGCGCCGGGGCGCAGGTCCTGGAAGCCCTCCCGGATCGCCGCGTCCTCCATGGAAGAGATCCACAGACGGGAGAAGGGCTTCTGGCATCCCGCCATCTCATAGACCAGCCGGAAGATGAGCTCGCCCTCCCGCCCGGCGTCGCAGGCGTTGACCAGCTCGGTGACGTCCTCTCGCTCCATGAGGTGCTTCAAGTTCTGGAAGGCGTCCTCCTTGCCATTCGCCAGCACATAGCGGAAGGGCTCCGGCAGGATGGGAAGGTCATCATACTTCCATTTCTTATAACCAAGGTCGTACCCGGCTGCGTCCATCGGGGACACCAAATGCCCCACGCACCAGGAAACGATGAGCCCATTTCCTTCAAAACAGCCATCGGCCCTGGATGTGACACCCAGGGCCGACGCGATGGATTTTGCAACACTCGGTTTCTCACAGATTATAAGTTTCACCTAATACCACCACCTATATAATGTATTGATTTGCTTTCATTTTCGTAGTATAATACCAAATATGGATTTTCGTTTGAAAGAAGGGGAATAATGGGAAAAATAAAAATCACTCGTAAAGTAACTGTTAAACAGCAGGTGCGTGTTCAACGCAATGTGCAAGTTACTTCTCAACCCATAACATACACCCAACCCGCACCTCAAATCTCCACCGCCCCGGTTCAGAAGGCGTTGAACGACTTGTCTAACGAAGTTAAGAATGCGCAGAGAAAACTTGAATCTTCGTCTCGAAGAAGGACTCTCCCTTCTGGTGTTTACAGCAAGCCTGTTGAGGATGTTTTCTATGCTTTGGACGAGCGCCGAAAACCGGAAAATTTGGAGTCCCAAGCAATGTACGATGTGTTTATCTCACATGCCAGTGAAGATAAGAAGGAGTTTGTGGCCCCCCTTGTGGAAAAACTTCAGGATGCCGGAATCACGGTTTGGTATGATGCTTTGGAGTTGCAATGGGGTAAAAGTTTACGAGAGCAAATTGACAATGGGATTAAACGCTCAAAATTTGCTATCCTTGTGCTGTCTAAACACTTTTTTGAGAAGCAATGGCCCAGACGTGAGTTGGATGGCATTTTGGCAAAGGAAACCGTATCCGGTAATGCCCCACTTCCAATCTGGTACAATGTGACTCAAGAAGATGTTTACGAGTTTAGTCCCACACTATCAGGCTTATATGCTATCTCCACTGATAACCACAGCATCGATGATATTTGCAAGGCCCTCCAACTTGTACTTGAGAAAGAAACTGCATAAGCATAAGGCCAACATTCTAACTTAGTGGAATGTTGGCCTTACGTTTTTTGACTATCCCACTATTTCATTATCGGTATCCTCATTTTCATATTCCTCATCCTCGAAGTCATAGTCGTCCGGGTCTGCGCTGACCTTGGACGCCTGCTTGGGACGGATAAACTTGATATAGGCGAAGGCTCCGCCGCCGCCCAGCACCACCAGCGCCAGGACCAGCGCCAGGGCGCCCATGCCCCCGGACTTCTCCGCCTCCGGCTCCGGTTCGGGTTCCGGCTCCGGCTCCGCGCCGGCGCACTCGGCCATATTCACCGCGCACACCTCGCAGGAGGTGTTCACCGCCCCGGCCTGGCATTTCTCCGTACAGGTGCAGACCGCCGGCGCCTCCTGGGCCTCGCCATCCTCCATCAGTGCCAGGAGGTCCGCCTCGTCCACCTGGTTCAGGAAGTGGACGGTCTGCGCCCCCTCGTCATCCCGGTCGATGATGAGATAGAACACGTTGCCGCCCTTTGTCTCCACCGTGATGAACTGCTTGCCGGAGGATGTCCCGCCCAGGTCGTCAATGAGGGACAGGTTCCCATCCGGGGTCAGGGCTGCCCCTCCGCCCCCGGAGAGGCCGGAGGTGAACAGCTCCAGCAGGGCGGAGAGGTCCGTCCCGTCCAGGGAGAGGGAGAAGCTGCCCGTGTCCGTGATGGTCAGGTAGTCGGAATGAACATAGCCCTCCCGCTCCGGCAGAAGCACCTTGACCCATTCGCCCTCGGTGCCGATGACTTCTACCTGCGCCCCATCGGGAAGCTGGGTGAAGGCGTCGTTATCCAGCCCAGCGCCGGTGCGGACATTCAGGTTGCCGCCGCAGGTGGTCACGGTGCCGGTCTGCTGGGTTTCCCATTTCTCCGTGTCAGGGGTAAACAGGATACCGTCCTCGGTGACAGTCACAGTCCCCAGGCCGCCCAGCAGCTCGGCAAGCTGATCCAGAGTATCAGCGCCGGCCTGCGTATCATTGTTGCCAGCAGTATCTTCATCATCGGTCACAGTGACCTCCGGGGCCTCGGCGTCCTCCGCAGGGTCCGCCTCCGTCCCGGCAGTTTCGGTGTAGTAGGGTTCGCCCTCCCCACCGCCGGCGAAAGCGGGGACAGCAAAGGCCGTGGCACAGAGCGCCACGGCCAGGGCCGCCGTAAACAGGCGGATGATCTTCTTATTCTTCATACTCGGCATCCTCCATCTCATTCTCGCCGGGGTCCGCCGCGGGCTCCGCCTCCATCATGCCGTTCGGCAGGGTGATGAGGCCGCTGGCATAGGCCTTCAGGAAGGCCGTCAGCTCCCGGTTGTCCATCTTCACCGCCTTGACCATGCGGACGATCTCCAGGTTCTCCTCCTCGGTGAGCTGGGCCTCCAGGGTGCGGAGGCGCTTCTGCTGCTCGGAGATCTTCTCCCTGGTCTTTTCAATATCGCGGCGGATCTTATCAACAGTTGCCATGTTCGCAAAACTCCTTTCCAAATCGTTCTTTCCATGAGTAGTTCCGGCCCAGGCCCTGGACCGTTTTCAAATTGGGGCGGGCATTGTCCTCCAGCGCGATGGCCCTTCGGAACAGGTCCGGGTGGTGGTCCCGCAGGTGGATGATCTCCTCCGCCCTCATGCTGGGGCAGAAGAAGCAGGAGGATTTGCCCGGCTGGGGCAGACCCGCATTTTCAATGGCCTGCATACACGCTGCCCGGTCCCATCCCCATTCCATCAGGGGATACCACTTGCTGTACTTGGGGTCGGCCAGGTCGCCCAGCAGCACCTTGTCGCTGCGGTAGCCCTCGCCGGCGTCGTAGCCGATGAATTTCACCACCCGCTTGCCCGCTGCCCATACCTTTTGGCAGGGCAAATAGTGATTGCAGAACTTTTCCTGCGGCCCGATCTTGTGTTTCAGGGAACACCGCTTGAAGCCGTAGGCGATGGAGGGCAGGGTGCCGCTCTGCAAGCACTCCTGCTCCAGGGTCAGCCGCTTGCTGTCCCGCGTGGTCTTGTAGACTCTGGTGATGGGCGGCATCCCGTGGCCCTTCAGCCAGCGGTCCATAATGTCCAGGTAGGCATAGGTGTGGGGATGCTCCGCCCCGGTATCCGCAAAGAGGATCAGGTCCACCGGGATGCGGTGCTGGTGCAGGCCGATCAAAAGGGCGGTGCTGTTGACACCGCCCCCGTAGGAAACCATATTGATGCTTTACCACCTCCCATCAGTTGTACGGCGGCCGGCCGTAGGCATAAAAGTGAGACTGCCAGTAGCTGGTGTTCAAATTGGTGTAGGAAATCGGATCTCCACAGTGCAGCATCATATTGTCGCCCACATAGATGCCCACATGGGAGATACCGCTGGTGTCATAGGTGCCCACAAAGAACACCAGGTCGCCCGGCTGGGGGTCGGAGACCGGCGTGGAGATGTTATAGAGCCCCTGGGCGCCCAGCCGCCCGGTGTTGCACAGGCCGGTATTGGTCAGCACATAGCTGACGAAGCCGGAACAGTCAAAGGAGGTCTCCGGGCTGCTCCCGCCCCAGACATAAGGGTATCCCAGGTATTTCTCCGCCTCGGTGATGAGGGTGGCGAACCGCTCATCCGTCAGGTACTCGGCGGGAATGTCCCAGGCCGTGGGCGGGTTCTCAATGTACTTGCCCACATACCCGGAGGACGGGAACAGGTCCGGTCGGTTGCCCAGGGTGGACATATACACGGCGTACATGGAGAGCTGGTCCTCGCCCATGATATAGACCGGCACATGGGAGAGGTCGAAATTCTCCAGCGTGACGGTGCAGATGTACCAGGTGTAGGGAACCTCTACCTCGTACTCGTTGCCCTCGCTGTCCGTCCTCGTTTCTGTCCGATACCGTGTTTCAGTGGTCACGGTCTCGGTGAGGATGTACTGCTTGTCAAAGAGCATTTCCAGATCCCCTTGCACCTCGTCCAGGGTGAACACCCCCTCGTGAAGCGCCGACAGGATGGACAGCAGCACATAGGGGTCATGCTCGATCTCGTCCAGGTCAAAGTGGTACTCGTCGTAGTCGTGGGTGGCCTCGTAGGTGTTCAGATATTCTTGCAGCTCCGCCTCCATCTCGCAGTAGGCGGCCTCGGCCCCGGTCAGGTCCGCGTCCTCCGAAAGATAGGAGGAGGCCACCAGGCCGGAAGTCCCGCCCCCGAACATGGAGGTGCAGGACTGCATCAGCCCCATGATGAGCATGAGGATCAAGCCAATCCCGCCCACAATGAGAAGGGTGTGTTTGTTCTTGGTGACGAAGCCGCCCAGCTTCTGGGCGATGGTCCCGCCGCCCTTCTTCGCTGCGGAGGCGGCGGTCTGGGACGCCTTGCCCGCGGCCTGGGCTGCGCCGGTTCCTGCCCGGTGGGCGGCGGCGTACTGTTTTTGCAGCCGTTTCTTCTGCCACAGGCGGGAGATGGGGTTACTGGACGCAAGCTGGGGATTTTCCATGACGGACTTCCGCCAGTAGAAATCGGCATTGGATTTCACCGCTGCCTGCTCCGCCTGTTTCACATCCCGCCAGGGTTTCAGTTTCCGGTCCGTGCGTGCCTGATGGATACGCCGGCCGCCATAGCCCACGGCCTTCTCGATCTGCCGCTCTCCCAGGTGGCCGGCCTGGACGCCGGAATTTTCACCCTCCACCTTGCTCACTTCGCTGTGGAGGGTGGACTTCACCTCCTGCACCGGCCAGGATAAGGGGTTGCCATGCTCCTTACCGGGAGGCTTCACGGGGACGGCGGCCTTTGCCGCGTCCAGCTTATCCGCCGCCTTGTCCGACTTGCGGACAGCTTTTTTCAGCTCCGGCGCCGCCCGGTCTGCCTCCGAAAACTGCAAACGGGAGGAAGGGCGGTCCCTGGCCGCCTCACCCTCCCGGAAGGTGTCGCGCCGCTTGCGCCGCGCTTTTTTCGCCTGGCGCCGTTCCACATGGCCCTCCACCTCGTCCACCGCCCGGCTCAATGTCCCCGCCGTTTCATCAGCAGAGGAATAGTCCTGTTCCTGGGGGCGGTCCGAAATGTGGGTGGCCTCGCCGGTCACCAGGTTCACCGAAATGGCCCCGTCACGGGTCATCTTCTGGGCCTCCTTCTCGGAGGCTTTCCATTCTTGCATTTATCCGTCACCTCCTCCATAGGGGCAGATGCTGGCGCACGCCCCGGTCTCAATCGCCGCGATATAGTGAAAAATGGGATAGGCCTGGGGCGGGCAGACTGCGTTGCCCAGGGTTTTCAGGCGCAGGGCCCGGTCCTTCGTGTCATCAGTTATGCGGGGGACATCTGCGGGTTCCTCTCGCCAGAGGATACGGCCGTCCATCCTTTCGGGAAGCCCATGAGCCATTCCACCCAATCCGGGTTCAGTGCCGCCTTCTCCGACAGGGGCTGCTCCTGGTGGATCACCTGGGCCGAAAGGTTGCTGGACGGGGACTTGCCCCGGAAGGCCGCCGGTTTCAAGGTGGAGCGGTAGCCCTCCGACGCCGCCGGCGTCAGGTAGAACACCGCCGCCGAAAGGCTCAGGCTCCAGATCGTCCCGTCCCTGTTCCGCTTGCGGAAGATCCCATTGTCCGACAGGTACACATCCAGGTTTGCCGCGTCCCTGCAGGTGGATTTGTCGGAGGCAAGGGGCGTGGGAAACATCAGCCGCGACGATAAAAGTTCGCTGGCGCTCATGCCACGCGCCGACGCCGCAAGCCGGAAATACGAATGGGAGAACAGCGTATCCCGCTTTTGCCAGGTCAAAAATCGTTTTGTCGAGCCCCATATTGATGAAGCCAGCAACATTTTCCCCAAGCACCCAACGGGGCCGCAGCTCGGTAATAACTCTGCACATTTCCGGCCACAGGTAGCGTTCATCCGCAAAGCCCTTCCGCTTTCCCGCGGTGGAGAAGGGCTGGCAGGGGAAGCCGCCGGAGATGATGGTGACTGTTTCAAGTCCTGTTTTCTCAAAAAACGCCTCCTTCGTGAATGTGGTGATGTCCCGGAACTTCGGCACGTCCGGCCAGTGCCGCTCCAGGACGGAATAGGGGTAGTCCGCCCATTCACACTGGCAGACGGTCTCGAACCCGGCCGCCTCCGCCGCCAGGTCCAGACCGCCGATGCCGGAGAACAGGCTCACATGGGTCAGTCGCTCCATACCTCGTCCCCTTCAAGGTCTCCCTCGTCCTGGGGCTCCTCCACATCCTCCAGGCGGACCAGGTTATGGCGGCGGATGATGGACTCCTCCAGGACGTCCTGGGCGGCATTGCTGTCCTCCGGGAGGCCCAGGCTGCGGAAGAGCTTTTTCAGCACCTTTTCATAGCCGCCGGCCTTTTTCTTCAGCCGGAGGAAGTCCTTCTCCGTTTCCGTCTCGGACAGGCGGCGGGCCAGCGAATAGTAGAGGACGATCAGGTGGTGGATGTCGCCCACCAGCATACGGAAGCCATAGCCGGGGATGATGTACTCATCCTTATACTTCTTGGGCTTCGGCTCCTCCACGGGCACCGGGGTGGCCTCCGCCAGCTCCTTTGCCATAAGGTCCTTTAGGTCTTTGGGGTCGCCGAATACCAGGTAGCGGCCGGGGATGCCCCAGCCCTGGAATTTCTCCTCGGCGATCTCGCCGTAGCGCTTCGCCGCGTCCAGCACATGGAACACGTCCTCCTCGTCCTTGATCCGGCCCGCCAGGAAGGCGAGCTGGTGGAGAAGGCCGTATAGGTGGACCTCATCGTTGATGTGGTTGAGATAGGTCTTGCCGTCGATAATGTAAATCTTGTTTTTCATATTCACGCCTCGCTTTCACAAAAATCAAATTCCATGCTCATCTGCCCGCCGCAGAGCATCATCCGCAGGAGGTCCTTCCCCTGGGGCGTGATAAGGGTCTGCTGGCGGAAATGCCCGTACTTCCAGAAGTCCTTCACCTGGAACAGCCCCTTATTGGAGGGCTTGGCGTAGGGCAGAAGGTATCCGGCCGGGCAGCGGTAGAGGAAGCCCTCCTCCATCAGGAAGCGGCAGAAGTCGCGCTCGCCCACGCCCAGCTCCTTGGCTGTGGCCCGGATATTGGTGCAGTTGCCGGGGCGCACAAAGGCGTCGTAAAAATCCGCTTTCGGCCGCAGCCGTTCCACCTCCCCGGTAAGGCGGCGGTTCTTCTCATGCTCCGCCAGGAGCTGGTCCGCAAAGGAGAGAAGGATCTCCGGGTGCCTGGCCGCCTCCTCCAGCAGGGAGGGCGTCATGTAGCCCCCGGTCCTGCGGATCGTGGGAAGCACCTCATCGAACACCCATTTCTCAAACCGCTCCGCGCCGGGCAGCCGGCTATGAACGATCAGGCGGTAGACGTCGCCCTCCGGGAGGAAGGTCATTGTCTGGTCACCGCTTGCGGTGGGGATGGAACGTTTCGTTCCACCCCTCGCATGGTCACGGACAGCCTTTCGGGGATTGCTGTACCCCAGGGCCTTTGCCACATCCGAACCGCAGAACAGGTATTTCCCGTCCTCCTCGATCACGCGGATACTGCCAAATTCACTGTTTCTGAATATCTCCATGTTCATATTCACGCCTCCGTTTCCGCCGCGTGCTCCACCTCGCTGGGCTTGGTGGTAAGCAGCTTATAAAGCTCCGTGTCCTTTGGGAAGTCGTCCGCAAAGGGCAGGATCACATTGTTGAAGAACAGCAGCCCATGGCCCGGCTCGGAATTGGTCACATAGGCAAGCTGTTCCGCCGAAATGCCCAGCCGCTCCGCCAAAATCTTGCGGTCGCCGGCGGCCTGGTTGAGCATATAGATGAAATCGCTGTTTTCCAGGATGTTCTCGATCTCCGGGGAGGAGAGCAGGTCCTTGGGGTTCTGGGTCGCCCCGGTGGGCACCCCGCCCCATTTTCTAAACCGTTTCCAGATCTCCGCCGAATAGGCCGCCGTCTGCTCCTCCTTCAGCAGGAGGTGGAACTCGTCCACGAAATACCAGGTGGAGCGCCCAATGGCCCGGTTGATGGTGACGGTGTTCCACACCGCATCCTGGACAATGAGCATCCCCGGCTTTTTCAGGTTTTTGCCCAGACCCTTGATGTCAAAGCAGACCAGCCGGTTGCGGATGTCCACGGTAGTGCGGTGATTAAAGAAGTTCAGCGAACCGTTCACATACAGGTCCAGCGCCTGGGCCACCCGGTCGGCCTCCGGGATGCCCTGCGCCAGCAGCGCCTCCATCAGGTCGCCCAGGATGGGCATATTCTCCGGCCGGGGGTCTGCGAAGTAGGGCTGGTAGATCTTCTGCACCGCCCGGTCGATGACCGTTTTCTCGATGGCCTCCAGCCCCGTCTTGCTCCCCATGATGAGCTCGCAGAAGGACAGGACAAAATCACTTTTCAGCGCCAGGGGGTTCTCCTCATCCGAATAATTCAGGTTGATGTCCAGGGGGTTCACATAGTCGGTGCTGGACGGGGACAGCCGGATCACCTGCCCGCCCAGTCGGCGCACCAGGGGCGAATACTCGTCCTCCGGGTCGCAGATGATGACATTATCTTTTGTGGTCAGGATGATGAAAGTGATCTCCCGCTTGCAGCTCATGGACTTGCCGCTGCCCGGCGTGCCGAACACCAGCCCGTTGGGGCTTCTGGACTGTTTGCGGTCCAGAAGGATCATGTTGTTACTCAAAGCGTTGAGGCCGTAGTACATGGCGTCCCCGCCCATAAACAGCTCCTGGGTGACGAAGGGGACGAACACCGCCAGCGCCGAAGTGGTGAGGCTCCGCTCGATTTTGATACGGTTGAGCCCCAGGGGAAGGCTGCTCATCAGTCCGTCCTCCTGCTGGAAGTCCAGCCGGGTGAGGAGGCAGTTGTAGGTCTGCGCCACGCTGGCCGCCTGGGACACGGCAATCTCCAGCTTCTGCTTGGTCTCCGCCATGTGCATGACCAGGAAGGTCAGATTGAACATTCGCTCATTCCTGCTTTGCAGGTCCTGGAGGATGGTCTTTGCCGCGCCGCCGTAGGTGGCAAGGTCGCTGGGGAGGATGTCCATGTCGTAGCCGCTGCGTACCGCCCGCTTCTGCTCCGCGATCTTCATGGCGTCCAAATCCGTGATCTTGCGCTTGACCATCTTGATGGCCTCGTTCTGGTTGATGCCCCGGATGTGCATAGTTACCAGGATGTTGCCCTCGGTCTCCATAAACTCCGCCAAAATGCGGTCGTGGATCTCCGGGGCGGTGATCTGCAAAAAGCTCACCGCCCCGTACATCTCGCCAATGCGGAAGGTGCGGGTCTCCCCGAAGTGGAAGGAGGACGGGGCGATGAAGTCCTTGACCGAAAGGCCGCTGGGCACCAGCCAGTCCCAATCGAAGGCAAACTTGCCTCCCTCCGGGTGGAGGATGCCGTGAAGCAGCTCCAGCCGCTCTTTCCCGTCCAGCACATGGGCGGCGGCGCCCATGACCTTGAAGCGGTTGAGGGTGTCGGTCTCGATGCGGGCGAAGCGCGCCCGCGCCGCCGCCAGGTTTTCCGCCTCGATGGTCAGGGTCACATACTTGGTTTTCACATAGCCGTTGCTGCCCCGCTCATACTGGAAGCGGAGTATCCCGGCCGCGTCCTCCCGGACAGGGTCCAGGTCGTCCCCCTGGGGGCGGATGCCGAACAGGTCCTCCTCCGGCCCATGCTCCACATACCGGCTGCTGAGCGACACCTGCACCCCAATGGTGGGGTCGTAGCCATTGTAGAAATCGCAGAGGTGTTCAAAAATATCCCGCTGATCCTCCGGCGAAGCCAGACGGTAGTTGACGTCCTCGAAGGCGATGGTCTTGGAGAAGGCCCCGCCCTCCAGCCGGCACAGGCCGTCCGGGAACATATTGCGGAAGGGGATGCTCTCCTGCACTGTATGGGCTTTCCCGTCCCCCTTGGCTTGGCGGACCACCGCCTCGATCTGCTTACGCTCGGCGCGGGTCAGCTTGCGCCTTGCCCCTGCCGGTTTTGCGGGTCTTGCCGTTTTTGCCTGCAATCGCTCTCACCTCCTGTTCCAATTCGTACTGCCGCACCAGGGCGGAGTACAGGTTGTTGGTCTGGTAGATCCGCGTCTTTGGGCGGATAAATTTGTTTTCAATGAGATGTCCCAGGAACACCTCCAGGGGCTGCCCGTTCTTCTCGTACATGGCGAACAGGAAGAAGGGAAGCATCACCAGGATCATGCACAGGGCCGCCGTGGTGGTGCCAAGTGCCCCCTTGGTCAAAAAGAAAAGCGGCACGCCGATAATTGCCGCCGCTCCGAAACAGATCACCTGCCGTTTGGTCAGCCCGAACAGGACCTTGCTCTGTACCTTGCTCAGGTCCTTCGGGATCGTTACATAGGCCAATAAAATCAGCTCCTTTCCGCAAGCTGAATGTTGCTTGCTACTTCATTTCCCCATACATCCCAGCCGGGGGTCGCCTGCCGGGCGAACAGCTCGATCCGGGGGACGTCCCCCATCAGGGCCTCGATCCGGCGCCGCGCCTCATCCGGCTTTTTGCTGTGCTCCTCAACATGGGAGAGGATGACCTGCTTGACGTCCCTGGCTGCCCGTTTCGGGTGCCCGCGGGTCGCCAGCAGGCAGATCTCCGCGTTGGCGCGGGTCCAGTATCCCATCCCGGTGAAGATGTTGTCCGATTTGCGGCACTGCTTCACCCACACGAAGGCCACCGTCTTGAAGGTGAAGCCCCAGGCGTCCATAACGCCCCAGCCCTCCCGGAGCATGGGGAAGGTGATCCAGAGGAACAGGGCGCAGTCCCTGGCTGCAAGCCGGGACACGGGCAGCGCCTTGATGGCCTCTATGCTCATGGTCGGATAATGGCTTTCCGCGCTCCGGCCCGCGCCCTTTTTGCTCCATACCTTGTAGGACCAGGGCGGGTCCGCGTAAATGACATTGTATTTCTTCTCCATATCGGCCTCCCCCTAATGCGCCCCAAACAGGGACTTTGCGAGGCTGCCGGTCTTAAAGAGGGTGAAGCACAGGAGCACCGTGTACCCCATGCACCCCCAGATGGCGCCGGAAATGTTGTCGCCGCTCAGGGAGATGCCCTCCACCAGCACCGCGTAGATGCCCACGCAGATCATAATGAGGAACGCCTGGAAGCCCAGGGCCAGCAGGGAGCGGAGATAGTTCTGCCCCGTGTTGCCCCATTCCCGGTTCACCATCGTGGCAAAGGGGATGGAACCTATCGAGGTCACCAAATACACCTCAATCATCCTTCCGTAGATCACCAGGAAGATACAGATGGAGAGGATCTGCGTACACAGCCCCACAAAGATGCTCTGGAACCACAGCCCCAGCAAAGCGCCGATACTCCAGTCCGCGAGCTGGGTCTCCAGGTCGGCGGTCACGCCGGATATGTCGATGCCCGCGTCCGAAATGATGACGCCGGCGCTCTGGCTGACCACGTTCTGCGCCACATCGAACACCGCCATGACGATGTTCCAGGTGTTGGTGACGATGAGCACCGCGCAGAAGGTCTTGAAGATCCACTTGAAGAAGATCCAGGTGTCGAAGTCGTGGAGGTTGTTCTTTTCTACGATGAGCTGGATGAGCTCATAGCACATGACAAAGGTGAGGACGATGCCGGCGATGGGGACGATCACGGTCTCCGAGAGGTTGCGGACCATGTTGAAAATGCCGCTGTTCCACGCGGAAGGCGTCATGCCCACCTCCCCGGCGATCTCGCCCACCTTGGTATTCAGGGTATCAAACATCCCGGTCAGGTTTGAAATGATACCGTCGATGAGCAGTTCCTGGAACCACTCCTGTATCGCGTCAAAGATCAACGGGGATCACCTCCTTTCCGGGAGGCCCCGTGTGCCGGGGCCTCCCGTGGGGTCTGCTGGCAGACATCAGGCGGAGAGCAGGCCGGACAGCAGGGGGATCAGGGTCAGGCCGATGAGGGCGACACCGCCGCCGGCCATGAGCTGCTTGATGCCCTGGCTTTTTGCTTATGTGTGATAAAGAAGCAATAGAAGTGCAAAAAATTTTGCCGTTCCTATCCGACACTTGGCCATTGTGTCGGATAGGTCGGGCGGTTATTCGGGCAAGTCAATCTTGCCGACAAAGCTGTAATAAATCTCAATGTCCTGCCTGCGGGTGCCGTTCTCATCATAGCTGCACTCATGCACCACAATTTTCTCGATCATTTCCCGCAAGAGAGTGGGGGTCAGTTCTTCAAAGGCAAGGTGCTTGCGGACAATGCCCATAAATTTCTCGGCGTTGACGGTAGCTGCCTGTGACTTGTCCAGTTCGGCTTGCAGGGCGGCGGCTCTCTTTTTCAGCTCCGCTTGCTCGGCTTCGTAGTCAGCCGACAGTTCCATGAAACGCTCATCGCTGATTTTGCCGTTTACATTGTCCTCATACAGCCGCTTGATAATGCGGCTGATTTCAGAAATGCGTTCCTGCGCCTGTTCAAGCTGCTTGATGGCTGCGGCGGTCTTTCGCTTGCCGCCGATCTCGTTCTGCTGGACAAGTAGTTTCACAAACCGGCTCTCATGCTTGGCTGCGTATTCGGTCACTTGCCGGAGATTTGCCAGGACACCAGCGGTCAACAGATCGGTGCGGATAAAGTGCGCCGTACAGTTGCGGGTGCGCTTCTTGTAGCTGCCGCAGATGTAGCAGTCCTGTTTGCGGTCTTTGTTCTGATACCGCTGCTGATACAGCACATGGCCGCAGTCGGCGCAGAACAAAATCCCGGAGAACAGCCCCACTTCATCGTAGCGGTTCGGGCGTTTGCGCTGTTTGCGTAACTCCTGCACCCGTTCCCATGTTTCCTTGTCGATGATCGGCTCATGGTGGTTCTCGAAAATGGCCTGCTTCTCGACGGGGTTCTCTATGCTGTGCTTGACCTTATAAGAAGGCTTTTCCGTTTTGAAGTTCACCAGACATCCGGTGTACTCTCGGTTTTCGAGGATATGAACGACGGTGTTGGTCGCCCATTTGCACTCATAGCCTGGGTGATAACGGCGGGTGCTGCCTGTCCGCTGATATTCCAGCGTCCCCGGCGTGGGGATTTGCTGCTCCGTCAGCATACGGGCAATCTTGGTCGGGCCGTTCCCGGCAAGGCAAAGCTGGTAAATCTGCTGCACCACCGGGGCGGCTTCCTCGTCTATAATAAAATTCTCGTCCTCGTCCATCACATAGCCGTAAACCGGCTTGCTGGTAACAGGCTTGCCGCTCATGCCTTTTGACTTTTTCACTGCCTTGATTTTCTTGCTCGTATCTCTCACCAGCCATTCATTGAACAGATTTCGCAGCGGGGTAAAATCGTTGTCCATGCCCTCGCTGGCACTGTCCACATTATCGTTGACAGCGATAAAACGCACACCCTTTTGAGGGAACAGCATTTCCGTGTAAAACCCTACCTGCAAGTAGTTTCGCCCTAACCGGCTCATGTCCTTGACGATGACCGTACCCACTTTCCCGGCTTCAATGTCCGCAAGCATGGCTTGAAATCCGGGCCGCTGGAAGTTCGCGCCGGAAAAACCGTCGTCGGTGTACCAGCGCAGATTGGTAAAGCCGTTCTGTTTTGCGTAGGTTTCGAGTATCCTTTTTTGGTTCGATATGGAATTACTCTCGCCTTGCAATTCATCCTCGTGGGACAATCTCGGATAAAGGGCGGTAATGAGGTTTTGGGTGGCTTGTCTTAACATAAAATCCTCCGTTTCCGACAGCCAGCCCCACTATTCCGTGGTTTCATTGTACCACGGAACGGCGGGGGCTGTACAGCGGCAAAAGCGTTAAATTTGCTTCTTTACAGCTTTTCAATTTTCCGATTTTTATGGTATGGGTTGTCGTCCCATATTTGCAGTAGAAAAGTTCATAACTCCGTGGTATACTCTGATTTAACAAAAAAATCAGAAGTTAAAGGAGAAAACATGAAGTATACAATAGATGAATTAACCGCGGCCAAAAGGCAAATTGATTCAACTCTGCACAAGCTAAGAGAAACAGTAAAAACATTTGAATCAAAGGATAATTCCGAGCGTTATAAATCACAAATCACATTGGCAAAGAGAAGAATAAAAGCCTTTGAAATTGCAAATTATTTTATAGAGAATGAGATTAAGAATTGCTAAAGCACTTCCGATTTTCGTTCCAGCGGTCATGCTCCCTGGCATGGCCGCTTTTCCATGCCCCGGTTCACGCCGGATAAGTCGGCTCCTGTGTAGCAGCGGCTTCCGCTTCCAGTACCCGCGCCATTTTGTCGGCGGCTGTGGTTGTGGTGTCTTTCTTGAAATAGCCGGACACGACAAGGACGGAATTGCCCATGCGGATTTCCGTCACACAGTCAGGGCGGCGGGTGGTGCGGGTGTCGTGCTGCTTGTTATCTGCCATAGGCAATACTCCTTTCAGTCGGTAATCAGTTTCTTCATGCTCTCCATTTTCCGCTTGGCGGTTTCCTGCCGGAAGTTGTCGCCGGTAAAGCGTACCGGGACGCACATGGAAAGCAGGCGGTCATAAATCCGGGAATGGGCGGTGTCCTCCGGGTTGTGCAGGTCGTCCAGCGTAAGGTTGGTCGTGACGATCAGCGGCTTGCCGCTGCGGTAACGGCTGTCAATCACATTGAACACCTGTTCCAGCCCGTATTCCGTCCCGCGTTCCATGCCGAAGTCGTCAAGGATCAGCAGCGGATAACGACAAAGGCGGGAAATGTACTCGTTGCGCCCCTCAAAGCTGGCGGCAAGGTCATTGAGGATAAGAGCAAAGTTCGTCATGCGGACGGGGATTTCTTTCTCCATGAGGGCGTTTGCGATACAGCCTGCAAGGTAGCTTTTGCCGGTGCCTACGCCGCCCCAGAACAGGCAGCCGATATTGTCTGTCCGCATATCTTCCCAATGCTCCACATACCGGCGGGCAAGCCCGGTCTGCGGGTTCCTGCCGTTGTCGTTCTCGAAAGTCCAGTCCCGCATGGTGGGGTCGGTAAAGCCCCGGCGTTTCAGTTCTTCCACGGTGTCAAGGTGTCTGCGCCGCTTTTCGGCGGCTTCCCGTTCCTCGCGGGCGGTTCTCTGGCAGTCGCACTCTGCCGGGTGGCGGTCGCGCCCGAAGATAGCGGCCTTATCCGGCGCAAAATAGGCTTCTTTCGGCTTGCGGCACTTGCCGCAGTACAGTAAACCGTCCTCGCCGGTGTAGTCCTCCGGCTCCGGGATGGTGGTCGTCATATTCTCCAAAACCGCGTTGATTTCATTCTTCATAAACTCTCGCCCTCCTTGCATGAGTAGTCTGGTATGCCCTTTTTAGGGGCTTCCTTTTTGTCGTTCCCCGCCCATATCCGCAGGGCGGCGGCATAGTTCTGGTAGCTTTTCCCGTTGGCGGCAAGGTAGCGGCTCATTTCCTCGATGAACCGTTCCAGCCTGTCAGGGTACTCTGCCTGCAACTCGTCGTATTCGGTCTGTGACAGAAAAATATTTCCATATCGGCCATAGGGCGCGGACGGCCCCCCACTCACTCCCTTTGTTTGGCTCTCTGTAAGGTTGTTTATAGTAGTTTGGTTAGGGGACGGTTTTCCGACCATCATAAGGTCGGTTTTCTGACCATCAGTAGGACGGTTTTCCGGCTCTATGAGGGGCGGACTTCCGGCCATCAGTTGGTCTGAAAACTGTACCTGTGGCACTGGCGGTACTTTGACATAAAGCCGGTTCGGTGCGGAGAAGCCGCCCCGTTCCCGTTCCAACAGCCCCGCCGTGTCCAGTTCATTAAGCGCCCCCTTGATGGTGGTGCTGCCTTTATCCAGTATTTCTGCTATCTCCGCGATGGGATAGATAATATAAATCCTGCCCTCGTCGTCCAGCCACTTGTTTTTCTGGGAGAGGGTGGAACGGTCTAACAGCAGCGAATACAGCAGCTTGGCGGTCTGTGAAATCTCCATTTTCAGCAGGAAACGGGGATACGGCAGATAGGCGGGCAGCCGCGTGTCTGCCCTGATATAATCAGCGATAGGATCACCTCCCTGTGTTCGGGTTGATTTTGGCGTATTGTCACGCATTAAAACGCCGTTTCCGGGGGAAAAGGATAAATGTATCGCGTACCCTTTGACACCCACGAAAAAAGCCTTGATTTATGCGGGTTTGAAAGGCTCTAAAGCGTGACATCTCTGCCTTTGTTTCCGCTTTCTCTCGGCGGCTTTGATTTTCTTCATGCGCCCGGCGCAGTCGGGGCAGTATTTTCCCCGGTTGGATTTGGGGACAAAGGCCGCCCCGCAGACGGCACACCGTTTCCGGCTTCCCCGGCACAAGAGGGCTGCGGCCAGCTCCCCGTCAAGGGGCAGGACAGCCACACGGAACCAGTGGCACATGAGGGAAAAGGAAATGCTCTGGACGCACACGCAAGGCTCCCCGTCGTCCAATAGCAGGCAGTTCCCCTCATCGTAGTTACAGCACTCATGTACCAGCCGCCGCGCCCGCCGGTGCTGGCGGTAGTCCATGTGGGGCAGGTTATCGCTCATGGCTCTGCTCCTTTCTGCGGTGCGGCTCGTCCCGGCGCAAAATCTGGTCGATGTTCCGCTTGACGGTCTGCAACTCCTTGAACCGCTGTTTCTGTTCGTGATAGGTGTTATACAGGCCGTCTTTCTCGGAGATAAGCTGCTCGATCTCGGCCTGCAACGCTTTCCGGGCGGGCAGCTTGGTAATGCCATGCGCCTTGAAATACCGGGCTGCTGCGTCGGCTATGATAAAATCGCTCTCATGGGCCTGCCGGTATGCGGCGCGGGCTTTCTCGGATTTCTGTGCCCGCAGCCCGTCGCGGGCGGCCTTGGTCTGGGCGTAGGCCAACACCTGCCGCTGCAACTTCTTTTTCCCTTGCAGCTTCGTTTCCAGTGCTTTCAGTTCGCCGCTGGTCTGGCGCATTTTCTGATAGGCGGTGTCAACGGCGGCTTCTAACTGCTCCGGGGAAGTAAAGCCGTATTGCTGGTAGACGGACAGCGTTTTGGCGGCCTGCTTCAGATTGTGTATCTTCGCCCAGCGTTCATAGCCCCGGCCTTTGCCCTCGGCCATTTTCTGCTCAATGTCCACAAGCCGCTGCACTCCGTCCTGTTTCGGGGCGGCTATCTCGGCTCTGGCAACCTGCAAGCGGTCTTTTATGGTGCGTGGGGGATCGGGGGATCTGGCTGGCGCTTCGGCTGCTCTGGCGGCGTTTTGCTCTAAAACGGCAAAGACAGCGGCGCGGTCAAAATCGTCGCCCAGCTTCCGGGCGGTAATTGGCTTTGTCCTGTCCGGCGTGAGGTAGGAAAGCCGCCCCCGGCTCTCCTTGACGGTCACACCCTCCTGCAGCAACAGAGAGGAAAACTCGTCAAAGCTGGCGGCGGTGGCAAGGGCTTTCCGTAGGGTCTGCCGCAGCTTCTCCTTGTTCGTTTCAAACTTGGTCTGCCGGGGCGTGATACTATCGGCAATCATGGGGGCGTTCTGCTTGTCCAGCGCGGCCTGTCCCTTTTTCTGCGCCCAATACTCCCGGTCGGTGACGCGGTTCTTGCTGCCGTTCAAGAGGTCGATTTGATAAAGCCCCTCCCGGTGGCACATCTCCATGACTTCGGATTTGAAGTAGCGCAGGGCAGCGTCGGTACATCGGTGCTTGCAGCCGACTTTCGTATCGGCCGGCCTGTCCATGTAGGGCAGGAACGGCACTTCCTCAATCCGCAGGCTGTTTATGACGATATGCACATGAATGTTGCCGCTGTGGTTATGCCCGTCCGGGTGGGTGCAGACAAGGGCCTGGTGGCCGGGAAAATGCTCTTTACAGAATTGTTCCCCCAACGCCTGCGCCCGGTCTACGGTCAGGCCGTTGTCCGGCCCGTCCCGCGGGTCAAAGCTGATGATGTAGTGGTGGCTTTTCACATCTTCCCGCCGCTGGTTTTTCTGATAGCGGAGATTGGCCCGCATACACGCAACGGCAAAATCCTCCCCGTCGCAGTTCAGCGTGGACAGCCGGTAGTCCTCGCGGGGGATAAGCCTGCCGGTTTCATCAAGGACGGGCTTCATGGTAAACTCGTCATGCTCAAAGAGAAGATATTGCTCGGCGGCTCCGTAGTCGGCGTTTTTAGAGTTGATATGCTTGAGTGTTGCCAACCGCGTCACCTACTTTCTTGAGGACTTCATACTTGAGGACGGCAAGGTCGGATATGGCGGCGCGTACCTCGCCGGAAAGGGTGTTGTAGGGTACGCCGTATTCGTTCAGATACCGGGCAATCTGATTGAGGTTGCCGCCGATCCTGCCGTACTCGGCTGTCAGCTTCCCGACAGCGGAAAGCAACTCGTCATTGACCGACGACACATGGACAACCGGGCGTATGGTCGCCCGCCGTATCGCCTGCCGGAGAAATTCGGACTGGCTGATACCATAGGGCGCAAGCCGCGCTGTGAAGTCGGCATACTCATCTTCGGACAGCCGGGTTTTCACAACGCGGCTGCGGTGGGGCGTGTTGTATTTCTTTCGCATGGTGTGACCTCCTTTCTCGCCCGTAAGGGCGCATGAGCAGGGTTTGGGGAAGGCACTCCCCAACAAGTTTCCCGCGAGGGGCAAAACTGCAGAATTGCGGATTTTGGCACCGTGGTAGAAACTTGCTCTCCGTGACTGCAAACTTTCTCTCACTTCCGTCCGCCACTTTTTTGGAAAACTGCAACCACAAAAGTTTGTTTCTCTTTTTCTGCTACTACTAATCCTGTAAAGGGCATTCCTGCCCGCTTTCGCTAAAATGACACCGGACGCAGTGGTTTCTACCCGGTGTTGGAGAAATCCTTTCTCTTTGCCCTCTACTACGGGTAAATGCTCCAAATGCCAAACACCAGGGCAGAAAAATTCCCTCCTCGCTTACTACTACAACCGGCAGGGGGCAAAATGGCCGGGAGCGGAGCCGGACAACAAAAAAAGCAGTAAATCTTTTTCAAGACTTACTGCTTTCGCTGGCCGCGTCGGTGGCGGCTGGTATTCAGTTTTTATGACTTGTCCGGTGGTTCGTCAAGCCGGAACTTGAATTGACAGTCAATTAACCGCTGCTTTACATAGTCCTCCACCTCGGCGTTGACCTGCCCGTTCACTTTTGAGAAATAGCGGATATATCCGGCGTAGTGGAGCAGGACAGCGTTCACGGCTTCTGGGTCGCCCTCACGGGCTTTGAGGATTGTTTCATAGGGGAGAAGTCTACTCATACCGGCTCACCCCCATTTCTTCGCGTAGCCGCTGCAAGGCAAGCTGGATATGCCGCCCCGCTGTGCTGCGTGACCGGCCAATACACGCGCCGATCACGCGCTGCGGCTGGCGCAGAAAGTAATAGCGCAGGATTTCTTCCCGCGTCTGCTCCGGCAAAACAGAGATCGCGTCGGCAAGGGCGGCGTTGCAGAGCAGGACGGTCTGACCGCAGACGGTAAATGGGTATTCCTCGTCCGGCTCCGACGCGGCAAACTGGACAAACTTCTCGTTCATCAGATAGTCAAGGGAAACTTGCCGTTCCCATTGCCGTTTAAGCTTCAAAATCTTGTCCAAGGCGGCACAGCGGATAACAGTCTTGCAAAAGGCGTTGTACCTGCGCTGGATATATTCTTGATAGGCTATCTGGTCGGTCATGGAAATTCCCCTTTCTGAATAATAGTGCGGGGCGGTGGCACTTCTTGCTGTCGCCCCTTGATTGCCTACCAGCAAAGGCGGGCGGGGCTGTCAACGGCTGCGCATATGCGCCGTTCATCTTGACCGTTGACTGGCTCGGCTGGGTTTGCTATTTACCCGACAAACTTGAATTTATTTTAAGCTATCACGTTTTACCTTCTTAAGCCTTACTATCATTACCATAGGAATTTCTTTGTTGGTTTTAAAACATTCTTCATAAAATCCATCAATGACAAATCCAGCTCTAAAACAAAGGTTAAAAATATCTTGTATGGAACGATGATAATAAATCTGCTCTTTCGGTTGCCCTTCAATCGCTATATCATAGTAACTGTGCGGTGTCATATATTTTTCAGTCAACGTGACAAAACAAGGGTGTTGCGTTGCAAAGACAAAAATTCCGCTTTCCTGCAACAGTTCATAAACAGCCATAAGAAGTGGTTCAATATCCGTAATATCCATAATTGCCATATTAGAAACTGCTTTCGTAAAGGCTCGATTTCTTTTTAATTCTAAGGCAATACCGCACAGAAAAGTAGGCGCGATACTGCCAGGAGTGATATAATAAGACCATGGATAAACAGATGACAATGTCTGCGCTTAGTGATGAGTTGGCGCAGGTACGGACAAAGAAGAAAGAATTTCTAGCCCAGATCGAGCGGATCGTCCCGTGGAAGGAATGGCTTACGCTGATCCAGCCGTGCTATTACAAAGGAGAGCGCGGCAATAAACCCTATCCACTGGAGACCATGCTGCGGTTGTATCTGCTGCAAAATCTGTATGACCTGAGTGATGAAGCAACAGCGGCGGAGGCAATCGACAGCCGGGCATTTTCAGATTTCTGCGGCGTTGATTCCAGCAATCAGGTGCCGAACGGAGATACCATTGGCCGCTTTCGGAACCTGCTGGTGAAGAATGGACTGCAGGAGAAACTGTTTGCACAAGTTGTTACCGCGCTCACTGAACAGGGCCTTATCCTGAAAAAGGGAACGATCGTAGATTCCACCATTATTTCCGCGCCGTCTTCCACCAAGAACAAGGAGAAAAAGCGGGATCCGGATGCACATCAGGTCAAGAAGGGCAACACATGGCACTTTGGCTATAAAGCCCATGTTGGGGTGGATAAGGACAGCGGACTGGTACACACAGTGGAGGCGACACCAGCCAATGTCCATGATGTGACGCAGACTTCATCCCTGCTGACCGGTGAGGAAGATGTCGTTTACGGCGACAGTGGCTATCTTGGAGCCGGGAACCGTGAGGACGCGATCGTTCGGAACAAATCCGGACGCAAGATCAAATACAAAATTAACCGACGTCCATCTCAATTAAAAAAGCTGAGCAAGAGCGGCCAGTATGCCGCAAAGAAAGTAGAACACGCAAAGTCTTCTGTTCGGGCAAAAGTAGAGCACGTATTCGGTGTCGTCAAGAAACAGCTGCAATTTCGAAAAACGCGATACCGAGGGCTCGAAAAACAGCGAGCCAAATTCAATATCATGTTCGCATTGGCGAATCTGCTTCTGGCTGACAGGCCCTGCCTGGCGGCTTGAAGTTGTGCGCTCTCGCGAAGAAATGCGCCGGGAAGCCTATGGTTTCCTGCCTGATAGGTGATTCGACAGCGCTTGCCTCAGCAATTGTGCGGTGCTGCCCTAATATACTTTTTCTATCGGTCGCATCCGCCACACAAAATTCAATTTGTTTTGCATATTGTGATTGCCGTCTTTTAGCCAATTCTATCATTTTTTTGCTGTAATCAAAAGCGACAACCGAAGCGCCTCTTTGTGCAAGATACGAAGAATAATTTCCATTGCCACACGCAATATCCAAAATGTAATCCGCAGGATTAGGAGATAGAAGTTCCGTTACTTTGGGACGCACTACCTCTCTGTGAAATTCATTAGATTCGTCACCCATTGCATTATCCCAAAATTGTGCGTTCTCCTCCCAGATTTTTTTACTTTCCTCTGTTCCCATGTTCTCTCCCACTCCCCAAATTTGCTTTTTTGCTTCCATTAAATCTTCCTTACTATATTCCATTGTTACCCTCCATAACTTCTGATTGTTGCCGTCTTGACGATTATGTATCTTTACATTACCTTCTGAAACATATGGCGCACCTTGTCCAGGCGGCTGTTTGGACGGCGGGGCTGGATGACCGGCTGACCGACAGCGGCCTGATATCCTTTCAGCTCTGTAAGGCATACGCTCCGCCCGTTGGTGTAAAAGGCCAGATCAGTACGGTATGCCTGTATACAGCGGGCGGGAATCTCGCCAGTAAAGACAACTTCATCCTTTTTTACCTGGGCCGTTTCGATGGTGGCACAGTATTTCGGTGCATCATGATAAGCCCTGGAAAGGTATTCCTGGGGCGCATAGAGGATGAAGGAGAGATAAGGTTCCAGCAGCTGCGTCCCCGATTCCTTCAATGCCTGTTCCAATACAATCGGGGCCAATGAGCGGAAGTCCGCCGGCGTGCTGACCGGACTGTAATAAAGCCCGTATTCAAAGCAAATCTTACAGTCCGTTACGTTCCAGCCGAACAAGCCCTGCTCCAGCCCGTAACGGATACCATCCCTGACAGCGTTTTGAAAACTCTGGTTCAAGTATCCCAGCGAAACCCGGCTCTCGTATTGTACACCGGAGCCAAGCGAGAGTGGTGTAACAGACAGTCCTATGGATGCCCAAAACGGGTTGGGCGGCACCTCGATATGGATGGTGTGGCTGGCTGCTTTGAGCGGCCGCTCCATATAAATGACGGAGGGTTCCTTTACCACTGTTTCAAGCTTGTATTTTTCCGACAGCAAAGCGGAAACAACCTCCAACTGCACCCGGCCCAAAAAAGAAAGAATGATCTCATGGGTGATGGAATCCACTTCGCAACGCAAAAGCGGGTCAGTATCCGCAAGTTGCGTAAGAGCGTCCAGCAGCCGTTCTCTTTGCGCTGCCGTTTTCGGCGCAATCGTCGTCCGCAGCATGGGGAGGGGGTCCTCGCGCCACCTTTTACGAGGGAGCCGGGTTTGGTCCCCTAATACATCGTTTAACCTCACGCTGTCGCTGGGAAGGATAACAATTTCACCCTGATAAGCGGTGTCTGTCCGAACAATTTCCCCTTTGGATGGAATACGCATCTCTGTGATTTTCAGCTTTTCTCTCCCGGCCAGGGCCACCGTATCCCGCAGGCGCAGCGTTCCGCTGTATAACCGTAGATAGACACGCCGCTGGCCGCAATCGGTGTACTCAACCTTGAAAACGCTGCCGCATAGGGCGGCGCCCCCCTGTTCCCCAATCGGTTGGAACAGCCCTGTCACCGCATCCATCAACGGTTGAATGCCAAGGCCATTTTTGGCGCTGCCATGATAGACTGGGAACAGGGAGGCGTCTTGAACCCGCTGCTGTTCCTCCCGCGCAAGTTTTTCCCGGCTGATTGGTTCTCCTGCGATATACTTTTCCAATAATTCATCGTTATTTTCGATGACCGCATCCCATGCTTCTATGTCGGTATTTTCCTCCAGGACTATTTCCGGGGACAGCGACACCGTCTGCTTGATGATAATATCGGCGGAGAGCTTATCCCGAACAGACTGAACCACGCTCTGCAAATCAACGCCAGCCTGGTCGATCTTGTTGATAAAGATAACGGTGGGAATGTTCATTTTCCGCAGGGCATGGAACAGAATACGGGTCTGGGCCTGCACGCCATCTTTAGCGGAGATCACCAAGATGGCCCCATCTAAAACAGCCAAAGAGCGGTACACCTCCGCCAAAAAATCCATGTGGCCGGGCGTATCCACAATGTTAACTTTACATCTGTGCCACTGGAAGGAAGTGACTGCCGCTTGAATGGTAATCCCACGCTGCCGCTCCAAAAACATGGTGTCCGTCCTCGTTGTCCCTTTTTCGACGCTCCCCGGTTCTGAAATGGCTCCGCTGGCATATAGCAGGCTCTCCGTCAAGGTCGTCTTTCCAGCGTCTACATGGGCAAGAATTCCAATATTGATTATTTTCATGTGATTGTCCTCCCTTTACAGCCCCAAAGGGCATAAAAATCCCCAGCAGTAAAATACTTTTACCACTGGGGATTATAAGTTGCGGACATACACATATACAGCATACACCTGTTTGTGATTGCTGTTTTTGGGGATATGTCAAAATTGATAAGGCAAAAGTATTCTTAAATTGGGTACAAAAAACTAAGCCCCTACAAAAGGAGCTATCATAATCCTTTGTTCCCACTATTTGATTATAGTTTTATTTAAGAATACCTTGCCGCATATTTTTTACTCCTTTTCTGGATTAAATCATTGTATCACATCAGTTTTAGGAAAGCAAGTACCTAAAAGAAATTTTTCTTCCCCTTATATGTAACAATCATACCGGCTTCCTAGCGTTCAGAATGTTTTCTGCTGTCTGCTGTGGTGTTTGGTTGGAATTGTCCAACCAAAAGCCGATCCGTGGTGTTGTCTGCATTTTACTAAATACAAATTCAATGTATACAGAAAGATATAAGGAGTGGGAGGGATTCCGCCGTAGTTGGCATTGTAGGAAAATCCAAAAGTTTAGATTTTCCCACAATGCTTATCTTTTGGTCTTTGGTTCGGAATAGTGTAGTGCTGGCGGTCTATCTCTTGTTTTCGGTTGCTTGCTTCCTTACCGTACATGAGCATTGGAGGCAGGGTTGTCCTGGCCGTAACCTTCCAGGAGGTTGATGCCGCCCCACACGCACAGGCCGCCGCCCAGCGCAATCACCAGAGTCTGCAATACGTCGATAGCGTTAGTGAAAAAATCCATAAATCATATTTCCTTTCTTCGTTGTAGAATTGTTATTGAAGGTCCGTTGCTGTCAATTCGTACATCTCGAAAGGCTCATCCGGCTTTACGATGGCCGGTTTGCGTTTCATGTACCGTTCCATATCAAAGAGGTACTTCTTGTCGGCGTCGGCGGTGTATTTGTAGTTCGGATGCTTCGTCAGGTCGTACTTGTCCGAGAGGAACGGGCGCACGCCCCGCAGCATGAAGATACACTTGCCTCCGTCCATCACTGCCAATTCGTCTTGTGTCATCAGCTCCTTTCCCAATTTTTGATAGGTGAGGCCGTGGGAAACCTGGCTGCCGCGGTTCTCCGATTGATTGAAACTGTCAATCGTTTCTTTCCCCAGCAGCTCCGAAATTTCTTTCAGGGTGGATTTCTCCTTGCCTCCCAAAAACAAGGTGCTGTCGCAGTTACCCACGATGGTATCCGCCGCGTCCTTGTAGATGGTCTTTAACTGGCTTTGCGACTGCAAAATAATAGAAGCCGAGATCTCCCGGCTCCGGATGGTGGCGATCAGCTTGTCGAAGTTCGGGATTTGCCCGATGTTCGCGAACTCGTCCAGCAGGCACCGCACATGGACCGGCAGGCGGCCCCCGTAGAAGTCGTCCGCCTTGTCGCACAGGAGGTTGAAAAGCTGGGAGTACATGAGCGCCGCCACAAAATTGAAGGTGCTGTCTGTATCCGAGAGGATGACAAACAGCGCCGATTTGCGGTCGCCCAGGGTATCCAGCTCCAGCTCGTCCTCCGCCATGAGGTCCCGCAGCTCCTGGATGTCAAAGGGAGAAAGGCGGGCGCCGCAGCTAATCAGTATGGATTTCAGAGTTTTGCCGGCGGCTAATTTGAATTTGCGATACTGCTTCACGGCGAAGTGATCCGGGTGTTCTTTCTCCAACTTTGCAAAGAGCAGGTCAACAGGGCTTTGAAATTCCTCGTCGTCCTCTCTGGCCTCCGATGCGTTGATGAGTTCCAGCAGCGTGAGGAAGTTTCGCTCCTCCGGCTCCGCCTCGTACCAGATGTACCCGATCAGTGCGCAGTACAAAAGCCGTTCGGCCTTGACCCAAAAATCTTCGGAGGATTTTTCTCCGTCGCCTTTGGTGTTGGCAATGATGACATTGACCAATTTGAGGATGTCTTTCTCCGACCGGATATAGGCGAAGGGGTTGTATTTCATGCTCTTTTTGAAGTTGATGGTATTGAGGACTTTAATGCGGTACGGTTCATAAATGACCTTCCCGCGGGCGTCCCGCATAGGCTTTCCGTTCTCGTCCAGCTTGGGGGCGCCCCTCCGCAGCATGGTTCCCACCTCGGACAAAAGCTGTCCTTTGGGATCAGTGACCACATAGGAACTGTGCATCTGCATGAGGGAGGGCTTGACGAAGAACCGGGTTTTGCCGCTGCCGCTGCCGCCGATGACCAAAATATTCTTGTTCCTGGCGTACTTGGGCTCCTTGGGGCGGCTCGACATGGTGATCCGCTCCGTCTGGGTCATGGGGATGTTGTTGAAAAAATCCTTGTCCATGTAAGGGGCGATGTCGGCCTGGGTGCCCCATGAAGCGTTTTGTCAAGTGCTTTTTTGAGTTATTGACGCAAATTCTTGTGAAAGTGCGAAAGTGCAAAGTGCAAAGGGTCTGCGTTTTGCACTTTCAGCTTGCGGGTTCGGGTGGCTGCTTCTTCTTGATGAAGTTATACCATTGACCGCCGACACGCCTTGCGCCTAAAATACCGCCCATGTTGCGCTTGGCGTTCTGTACCGTCCTCTCGGATATTCCGGCTTCGGCTGCGGCCTTTACAATGTCCTCGCTGGCAAGTTCTTTCCCGTCTGCAAGCAGGTCAAGTATCAGCTTCTCGGCTTGCTCGGTCTTGGTGGCGGTGTTCCCGCCCGCGCCGGATAGCAGCTCGTCGGCGGTTATGTCATATTCGCCTATCCATGAAAAGCCTGTTTCCGGGTCAAGGCAAAAGGCAACGGGCTTGCCCTCCGGCGCAAGGGAAGATTTGTCATGGACGATAACGCGCACATTCGGCTCCCGCTTCACGCGCCCGATCAGCAGGACGCTCCTTGCTGCGGCGCGGAAGTCAATAGAACCTAAGCCCCGGTATGCGCTCTGTCCTCCGGCGGCTTTGTTCAAGTGTCCGATAAGGATAACGGCGCACCCGGTACGCTCGGCAACATCGGCAAGGCGGCGGAACATGGGGCGCACTTCGTTTGCCCTGTTCATGTCGGTCTTTTCGCCCATGTACGCCTGTATGGGGTCAAGGATAATCAACCGCGCCCCGTTCTGCGTGATTGCCTTTTCTATGCGCTCGTCGGAGAGGGTAAGCTCCCGTTTGGCTTCATCAATCACAAGCACGCGGTCAAGGTCGGCTTCGGCTTCTATCAAGCGGGGCTTGACGGTATCGCCCAGCCCGTCCTCGGCGGTCTGGTAAATCACTTGGAATGGCGGCAAGGGCTTCATTCCCGGCAGCGTTCCCCCGGTGGTGCAGGCGGCGGCAAGGCGTAGGGCAAAGGTGGTCTTGCCCTCGCCGGGGTTGCCTTGCACAATGGTTACTTTCCCAAAAGGGATATACGGCTCCCATAGCCATTCAACGGTCTGTGTGTCAACCTCGCTCATGCGGATAATCTCGACGGTTTCTTCCTGCGGCGGTTCTTTCAATCCGTAAACCGCTTCCCGGATATACTTCCCGTCTGTGATTTCTGCCCGGTGCTGCAATACCTCGTTCCAGTCCTTGTAAAGCGGCACAAGGCGGTGGACGGTCAAGCCCTCCGGCACAAGCTCCGCAAGGCGGCTGCAAGCGTCGTTTCCGGCTTGGTCGCTGTCAAGGCAGAGGTAAACGGTCTTGATGTTCGGGCGGTCAGAGAGGAAACGCAACAGGGCTTTTTCTCCCACGCCGCCCAATGACAAATAGCTCTGCTTCTGCCACGCCTTTTTGAACAGGCAGAGGAAAGAGAGCAGGTCAACGGGGGCTTCAAAGACAAAAAGCCTGTCACCCTCGCCTCGGTAGCAGAAATTAAAGGCTTTGTCGCTGCCTTTCACATCAAACCGGAAGTTTCCCGCCGTTCCCTTGCTGTGGGCGTAGCGCGGTATTCCGTCCTCGTCCCGCCCCACAAATACGGCGTTGTGGTGGGCTGCGTCCTCGTAAATATCGCCGCGGGCAAAGAAAAAGCCCGTCACATCATCATCAATGCGGCGGGCTGCTGTGAGGTAGTTCCTCGCTATTCTGTTGTCGTTGTTTGGGGGCGGTAGCCGGAAGTCGGAAAGGGACGCGTGGCAAGGTCTGTCCGGCGGCGGTGCGGCTCCCTTTTCTCCTGTGAGAAGTTCCACGGCTTCGGTGAAGCTCTTGCCGAAAAACTCCATGACAAAATCAACGGGGCCGCCGCCCTTGCTCTGGCTGTGCCTGTACCATTTGTTTCCCCGGACGGTCAAGCTGTCGTGCCGTTTCCAGCGGTATTCATTCCCGGCGCGGGTAAGCTGCTCGCCCTGTGATTGCAGGAAAGAAACAAGGTCGGCTTGGTTCGCCCGGTTTATCTGTTCTTGGGTGTAATACATGGTTGATACCTCGCTTTCTTCGGTTGAATTGTTCATAGTTTCTAAGTATAATAAAAACAACAAATTGGAAGTTATCATAAAGATGGTGCGATATATGATTTTTAAGGGATTTCCATACTATTTGGGGGCAATTGCGACAACAAAATGTATAAGAGCGATTTTATTTGTGTTTGTGCCTGGCAAAAACGGAGATAGGGTTACCCTGGATTCTTGTACTGGATGGGTTAGGCACATGGGAAGATTTTACGAGAGCAGGACATATTCATTTTTGTTAGATACACAATTGTCGAAAGGGAATATAGAGGTCCTTTTGCTGGATAAGAAGAAGCACCCCATATTAAAACTCAATGAACACTCTCCATCCGGTACAATAGCCTTAGATGGAAAGAGCAGATATTATCTGCGTTGGGAATTTAGGAGTGCCTCTGGTAAATGTAAGCTACAATGGTAAAAGCAAATCCCGGTTTATCGGAAAGCATTTAGGACGGACAAGCTGGACAGCTTGCCCGTCCTTTTCCTTATCGCTCCTGTTCATGCCGCTTGGCGCGGGTCTGCTCCGGCTGGTCGGCTTTCAGCGCAATATCAACGCACTTGCGGATATTGTGCAGTTCGGCAACCTCGGCGCGGGTTTCTTTCAGCTTGGTATATTCCGCTGTTCTCTGCCCGCTGAGAGTGGCGTACTCTTTTTCCCATTCAGAGATAGGCAAGGTCTTTGTCCCTTTCGGCAGATTTGCATGGAGATAGCGGCTCGCTGCGTTCCATAGGGTCAACTCGGCGCGGTGGGCTTCCTCGTACTTGTCGCGCTTGCTCGTCCAGCCATTTTTCAGCTTTTTCAGCTCGTCGTGAATGGGCTTGTACTCGGTGTAGTTCTTCCCGTATTCAATCAGCTTTTGTAATTCTTTCATGCGCTTCTCGGCGGTTTTCATGCCCGCCCGGATAGCGTCGGCTTGGTCGCTGACAGAGGAAAGGGTAGCGTCCAGCTCCGCAAGGGTGGAAATGCCATGCTCGGAAAGATAGCCTACTGCCTTTGCAACGGTTTTCAGTTCATCGGCGGCGTGCTGCCTTTGCCAACTTTGCGAATACTTCCGGCTCTTTTCTCTCTGAACGCTTAAATACTTCATCAGCAGATTTGCAAGGCCGGGGGATTGCGGGGGCTGCTCCGGGGCGTTTTCCCGCGCCTTGAACAGTTCGCCAATCCATTCTTTGAGCTTTCCAATCTGCGCCCGGATTTCCCGGATAAGGCGGTTTGCCTTTTGGATATTCCGGTTCAGCTCGCCTTTCTCGGTGGCTATGCCTTTCTTCTCCATTTGACAAGCCGCTACGCCCATGTGGACGGTAGGCAGCTCGTCAATGCCGCGCTCGGCGTTACTGCGGTGGTCGATACGCTCCGGGCGTCCGGCGCGTTCAAGGTAGGCATTTGAAATATCCGCCCATGCCTTGCGCCATAAAAGCGCGTTGCCCTTGTCGTTCCAGCCTGTGAGGTCAACTTTGTGTGTCTTGTATCTGCCGCTTGGTAAGCGTATGCGCTCGCCGTTCTCGTCAATGTCATATTCCTTTTTGGACTTCGCCGCCCATGCGCCGCGCTCGTCAAGGGGGCGCATAGTAAGCATGATATGACAATGGGGGTTGCCGCTGTCGGTGTCGTGAATGGCAAAATCAACGCACATTCCTCTGGAAACAAATTGAGAGGAACAGTATTCCCGGACAAGCCGGATCTGTTCCTCTCTGGATAATTCTATGGGGAGTGCTGCGTCAATCTCTCTGGCAAGCTGGGCGTTCCCGGTTTTCTCGTAAAGCTCCACACTGTTCCATAGGGTAGCGCGGTCAGAGAAAGAGGGCGGGGCATGGGGCGGCAATAGGATTTCCGTATGGACAACACCGCCTTTGCGGGTGTAGTCGTGGGTCATTCCGTCCCACTCATTTGTCAACTTTTCGCCGCTTCGGTAGGCGGCTGCGGCAACGGCTGATTTGCCCTTGCCCCGGCTGACAATGCTGATATTACAATGGTAGATGGCTATGGGTATCACCTCCCGGATAGGATAATAAAACCCGCAAAAATGGTACAGACGCCAACGGCGGGTGTACTGTTTTTGTGGGTGTGCAGGGATAGCCGCGTAAGCGGCGCAAGGGGTGCAGCCCCTTGTTGCGGCAAAGCCGCCAATGTCGGTCAGAGAGGGAAGCAAGCGGCTTTCTCTCTGTGCCGACAAGCCCTCGGCAGAGCGCACGCACCCGTAAGGGTGTATAAGTGCGCCCTTTGTGCCAAAGGGATTATTCGCTTTTCCCGCCCTTGGTGCGTTTTTTCAGATAAGCCCGCGCTTCCTCGCTCGTCAAGGCAAGCCGGAGAAAGGCGGCGGCTTCCTCGTCGGTCATGGTCTTGGCTTCCGGCACAATGCTCTCAAAGACCGCACCCCGGACGATCAGCCGATGGCTGCGCGTCCTGCGTTCCTCTTGGGATAACTTTTGCCGCAACACCTTTTCCCGGTTTTCAAGCTGCCGGATTTTCTTCTTCCCGTCCTCAATCTCGGCTTGCAATTCCTCGCGGTTTTTTTCTCTCGGTTTCGTCATGGGTGGTCACTCCTTTCTACCTGTCGGCATAGAAAAAGGACAGTCGATTTCCTCGGCTGTCCTTTTGATTAGGGTGTTTGGTTTACTCCGTTCTGCTCAATAAATGGGAATATTAAATATCAATACGCCCTTTAATACATTCCTATTAAAACATCAGCTTCGATTGTCAAATGTGTGAGAGTACACCAATCAACGCAATCTTTTTCAACGCAAAAGAGAAGCGGCGTCATTTCAATAAACGACATTCTTTGTTCTGATGACAACTGTACGGTGGCTGAAACCGTTTCTCTTGAAATGGTTTTAAGATATTTCTCAAAATATTCAACGACAGACTCATTTGAATAATCTGGATTTTTCAAGTGTGCTTGCACTTTAGTCCTAATTTCCCTCAAATGATTTTTCGTAGGAATTACTTTCACAACATATCCGTTAGGAGATAGCAATCGCTGAAATTCTTTGTAGTGTGCAGGCGAAAATATGTCTAAAATACAATCCATACTTCCGTCTTTCAAAGGGATTTTTGATAAGTCAGTAACAAACCACTTCACTGCTTTGCGCTTGTCTTTTTTTGATGCAATCTGTATTGCCTCCCTTGACAAGTCAAAAGCAAAGATGTTTCGTTCTGTTCTTTGCTGTATCTGCCTTGCATAGAAACCCTCGCCGCAACCAACATCTAAAATGTTTCTTATAGATGGCGTATCAGAAATAAACTGTATGATTTTCTCCAACACAACATCATACATGCCATACTCCAAAATTTGGTGCCGGTTGTCAAAAGACCGCTTGCTGTAGTTGGTTTTGGGCGATGATTTTAACAACAAATTTACATACCCATATCTTGAAATATCAAAGCAATGTCCATGTCTACAAATTAGGCTATTGCCTTGTATATCCATTGATTTTGTGCAAATTGGGCATTGAAAATAAACCTTGCTGTCTGCAAAGCGTGATAAATTATTATTCATTTGTTTTTCCTCCGTAATTACATCTCTGCTTCAATAAGCGAGTTATGCAGTACGGATAACCGCAACATAACTCGCGGTTTTATCTTAATCTCATGAATGTAACCATTGTGTTGTCCTCCAATCAATTCCGCAGTATTACTCTGCTTTTAGAAAAAGTATAGCACAAAACTATGAACATTTCCACTCTATTTCAGCCTGTCGGCGGCGTTGCTCTCTCTGGCGTACCGCCGCGCCGCTTCCCGCCGTTCCTCGCTGTATGGGGCGGTCAGACGGAAAGAGAAGCGGCCTTTCTCAATGTCAAACTCCATGCAGCCCGTTTCCGGGTCTGCGTCGGTCTGGCGGCACACATCGGGGTGCTGCTCGGCATAGGCGGCAAGCCGCTTCTTCAAGTCGGTATTGTGGGTACGGATATGGATCAACGGGTCTTTCTCATCAAACCAGATGTCTGTGGTCTTTTTTTGCTTGGGAAGCCCTGTTCGCATAAACTCTCCTTTCTGCGCCCCTGTTACGCAATAGGGGCATTTTTCGGGTGTTTTCTCCGGCTCTTGACTTGGGGAAAATGGGGATTTTCAAATAGAAACCGCCCCGGCGAACCATTCTTCGTCCGGGCGGTTCCTATCGCGTGATTTTCGTTTTTTCCGGCTCTTGACCGTCCTGCAAGCTGTCGGCAAGTATCACTTTGAGCAGCTTGTCGCGGAATGTTTCTGTGCCGCTGTGGTTGAAAAACAACTCCGCAACGATGGTCTGTCCGTCCCTCTGTGTCGTGATAACACTGTCGGGGGATTGAGGTGTCCCGTTCTGTTCTGCCATAGGCGGCTCCTTTCTCTGGGTGCAAAAGAGGGATTTCCCGTAGCCCGGAAAATCCCTCTTGGTTGTCAGTATTCGGTTTTACTGTGCGGGTGCTGCGGCGGCTTCCTGTGCCTTTTTCTTTGCCCGGTATTCCCGTGCTTTCATGCGGTCATACTCCCGTCGCTTTTCAAGGTTACGCGCCCGGTACTCCCTTGAATACTGCCGGTGGTAGGCGCGGCTCTTTTCCTTTTGGGCTTCCTCGATTTTCTCCCGCATTTGCCGGATTTCCTGCTCCGTTGGCTCTGTAAGCTGTGTCACTTCGTTCTCAAATTTGCCGATATAGTTGAAATATATCCCGATGTGCTGAATGGCTTGTTTTGCCCTTTTCTTGTCGCGCTCATGCACTTCAATCCGGCTGATAAACTCGTTGAGAATGGCGGGGGTCAGGTCGGTAAAGGCAGCGTAGCGTTCCGTCAGCTTCAAAAACTTCTGCGCCCGTCCGCCCGCGTTCTCAAAAGCGGATAGCTGCTCTTGCAGCTCGGCAAGCTCCGCTTTCAGCGCATAGTATTCTTCTGAATACTTCTGCGACATTTGCTCATAGCGGTCTTGCGGGATCGTGCCGAGGGCGTTGTCCTCATAGAGCTTGTTCAGCACCTTGTCAATCTGTTCAAGGCGCGTCGTGATTTGCGGGATACGCTTCTGCTGTTTCTTGGTCTTGTCGGTCTGCTGCATGGCAAGGTTCTTTTTCACTAAGGCTTCAAATTCCGCCCAGTTGCTGATAGAATAGTCCTCGATTTTCTTCAGCACTTCCGCGATGGTCTGCATGAGCAAATCCGCGTCAATGATGTGCGGGGAATTGCATTTGGGGTTTTTGGCTTTTCCCTTGTGGTACTCGCTGCAATAGGCAACATGACGCTTGCCGCCATTCCGATAATCTATGCGAATGTGCATTTTCGCACCGCAATCCTTACAGAAAAGCAAGCCCGACAAAGGGTGGATTTCCCCGTCCCCGTTGGGGCGTTTGACGGGCGCATTTTCCAAAATCCGCTGTACGGTTTCAAAGTCGGTGCGGTCAATAATCGGCTCATGCACATTTTCGGTTATCTGCCATTGGCTCCGGTCTACATAGTGGTTCCGCTTGTCGCGGAAGTGCTTTGTGGTCTTGAAGTTGACAACATCACCGCAATACTCCTGCCGTGTGAGGATATGGGTCAGGGTGGCTTTGTTCCACTTATAGCGGTTGGCCTCATTGAGCGCCCTGTTTTTACAGGTTCCCCGCCCGCGCTCTTTCATGTAGAATGTGGGCGTTGGGATTTGCGCCTGCGTGAGATATACGGCAATTTGGTTTCGGTTTTTTCCGTCCAGAAACAGGCGAAAAATCAAACGAACAACTCCGGCGGCTTCCTCGTCGATAATCCAAAAATCCTTGTTGTCCGGGGATTTGACATAGCCATAGGGGGCTTCGGTGGCAATCGGCTTTCCACTCATGCCCTTCGTCTTAATGCCGGTCTTTACTTTCTTGCTGATGTCCTTTGCGTACCACTCCGACATGATGTTGATAAAGGGCGCAAACTCCAATGTATCGGGCTTTTCGCTGTCTATCCCGTTGTTGACTGCGATAAAGCGCACATTGTTCCGTCTGAATATCTCCATCGCATTGCCGACTTGGAGATAGTCACGCCCCCAGCGTGTCAGGTCTTTCATAATGCAGACACCGATTTTCCCGTTCTCTACATCGTCCATCATGCGGGAGTAGGCAGAACGGTCAAAAAATCTGCCGCTTTCGTCATCGTCAATGTAGTGCCGGATATTGGTTAAGTGCTGCCCTCTGGCGTAGTTCTCCAAAAAGATTTTTTGGTTCTGTATCGAGTTACTCTCACCGCCGTCCCTGTCCTCGTCGCCCACGGAAAGGCGGGAGTAAAGGGCTGTAATTTTACTATAATCAGTCATGTGCATAACCTCCTGTGCGTCCATATAGGCTTCCTTTACACTTAAAATTATGCACTCCATCGGGCGCTGCCGTACTCGATGCCCCGGCGGTATTTGCGGGCATTTTTCCCTTTGGCGTATACCGCCAGCCGGACAATGACCGCCCCAGTGATACCTGCCAGCAGGTCCAGCGGATGCAGGCTGGGCAGCCCAGAAGAAAACGCCTCCGCAAAGCCCTGGCTCAAATGCAGGAACTTTTCAGAGGCGTCAAGGCCGGGCGCAAGGCGCACCGCCTGGCAGAGCTTATCAAAGAGATATACGAACAGCAGATACGGGAGGTTGAGGATGAGAATCTTTTTCAAATCAACCGTCATAATTCCACACCCCGGTCTTTGGTCTTGACCTTCTCCCGCTGGCGGTGCTGGGCTTTGGCCTGCTGCTTTGCCTGCTCCAGCTCCTTGCGGATGGAGGGCTTTTTCTCTTTCTCCAGGTTCTTTGCGGAGAACTCCCGGAAGGCCGCCGTGATAACGTCGGCATCTCGCCCCTTGAAGAACACCAGATAGCGGGGTATCTCTCCGCTGGTGTCCTTTTTCAGCGCGAAGTCAATGCCGTACTTCTTGGCGGTGGCGGAAAAGGCCCGGATGTTCTGGTCGGTGATCTCAATGTTGGAAACGCCAGTGTTATGCTTCATCAGCTGCCGGAGGGTCTGCTTGCCGTAGTGCAGCTTGGTTTTGTGGCCGGTCACTCCTTTCTGCATCTCGTCCAGCACTTTTTTCATGGCCTGTTGTAGCATCCCGGCGGAGAGCTTGGTGGCCTCCACACAGAGAGCAACGGTGCGCTGGGTCACTTCTTCCTGCATGAGTGATTACCTCCTTTCTCCGCTGCCGTACAGGTCGTGGTTCACCAGGGACGCATAGTAGCTGTCGATGGTGGCCGGGGCGTTATACAGGGCAGCCAGCAGATATTTCTTGATGTTGCGGACATAGGTGGTGTTCTCCCGCATACGGTCCAGCACATACTCGATGTGGGAGCTGTTCAGCTTCAGGAACCGGGATTTGACCACCTCCGCCGGATAGTCGTCCCCGGCAATGCGGATCGTCTCCCTGCGGGAACAGACGGTATCCACCATGAGTTCCACCAGCTCATTCAGCATATCCCGATCCAGCCGGTCATCCCGGCATAGATAGTCATACTCGATATTCTCCAAAATCAATTCCCGATAGCTCTCTCGCTCCCGCATCCAGTCCCGTCCGGTCCGTTTGGCCCCTGCGGGGGTTTGGGGGCTTGATTGGATAGGATTTGATCCTTCCGTACTTGATGAATCAGTATTTTGTTTTTCAGGATTTCTTTTCTCTTTATTTAATTTCGGCCGGTTTTCCAGACATGGGTTATCCATATCCGGGTTTTCCGTATCTGGACAAGCCGCATCCGGCTCGTCCTCACACGGCTGGCCCGTGTTCGGGGGATGGGGCGTCTCGTAGATGACATACTCCACATCCACGATTTTGCCCTTGCTGTCACGCAGGCGATTGCGGACTATGTACCCGGCGCGCTCCAGCTCCTTTAGGGCGGAGCCAATGCTGTCCGTACCCTCCTTGCAGATTTTCGCCAGGCCCCTGGTGGTGTAGTTCCAGTCCTCCGGCAAGGACAGCATCATGGAGAGCAGGCCTTTGGATTTCAGCGACAATCCCGCGTTGCGCAGGTGGTGGTTGGACATCACCGTGTAGTCGCGGGTTTTCTCAATGCGAAATACCGCCATGGTATCACCTCCTTTCGGCGGTCTAAAAAAGTGTTCGTTTTCAGGGAAAAGACGGTCTCTATTCCGCTCGGACACCCCGGAGGGGAAAATCTATGGGCGGGGGGGTTCCGGCTGACTGTGGGAGAAAAAACATGGGATTTTCGACTCCTTTCGTGTCAGTTTTGACTTGGTAATCAAAATATCGTTGTGGTAATCTCAGAGCCAGAATAAATGATACAAAGATACAAATGGATATGAAAAAAGGCCATAGGACTAAACCTATGACCTTTAAACTGCTCTGTTCTTGAGATTTACAAGGAAAGTCGATTTATGTCAGAAATCAATACTCATAGAATTGAAATTTACCTGAATTGGATTTATACTTTAAAATGAAATTTACCCCAAAATAGATACAGAGAGGTAACAGCCATGAGCTCATTTTCGACAATAGCCTGCTATGCTGCTCTAAGTTCCTGTTCTAGAGAAGATATACTCCACGCTTATGCCAGAATGATTGCGGCTCTCATACAGAGAAATAGATACAAAACATGCGATATAGACACTCTATGTAAAGATTTCAAAGCCTATTATGGCTTTTCAGTTCCCTATCATCCAATGCAAACAATTCTTTCTACATGTATTAACTTTGGGTTTCTAACATATAATTCCTCTATACATCAGTTTGTCCCTGACTATGCCCATATTGATGAAGAGGACTTTATGGATATTGTTGAAAAAACAGACCAAAAATATCGAGAAATCCTTGCTCGATTCAAAGTTTTTTTGCAACAAGAGTATAACATCTATTCTTCTGATGAAGATATGGGTGACAAAATACTTGCATTTATTGAGCGATATGGCATTAAAACTAAAGTAGATAGAAGGGTGTTAAGAGAAGTCAAAGACGATTATTTGTTTGCAGCTTTTTTGGTCCATTGTGAAGAAACAGGTCAGGCCGACATTTTGGACTATTTGAACGATTATACCATTGGCCTAGCATTGTCGGAAGTCTTTGCATATTGTGAATCTCCGCAATCTTATACAGCTACGGACGCATGTGTGTATTTGGATACTGGCTTGCTGTTTAAGCTATTTGGCATTGATAGCTCTGACCGTGCTGATAGCTACGAACTATTTGTCAGAAATATTCAAAAACTAGGCATGCATGTCAAGGTATATGATCATACCGTTAGCGAAATGATCGGTATCATCGAAGGTTCAAAGCCGTGGATTAACAATCCCAATTATGATGCAACGCTTTCTTCTGAAGCAACCTATTTCTTTGTACGCAATCAGTGGAGCATAGATGAAATTGATGAGTTCTCTTGCAATGTACGTACTAGATTAAAGGAAGATTTCAACATTACTATAGACAATATGGCGTACCCCAAAGTAGAAGATATTCAGACTTTAACAGAGGCAACCATTAAAGAAATGATCATCACGGAATATAAGGATTCAAACCCTGATGTTCAGATTGATGATATAGATTATAGTATTAACCAAGATGCAAAATCTATCTTCTTTACTCAGCATAAAAATAATACGGTTGTTCCATATCACCTAAATGATGTTAAAAATATTTTTATTACAGCAAATAGATCATTAGCACGGGTTGGCTATAAGATTTCTCATGATTATGCGCTCACCAAGGACTTTTTTATACCAACTGTTATGACAGATATTAAATGGGGCACTTTAATCTGGTTTAATAGCCCGTCTACGCTATTTTCGGTTAATAGGCCCAGGCTGGTTTCTGCTGCATATGCTGCATTTCGACCTTCTAATGATGTGACAAAAAAATTAAATGATGCTCTAATAAAGTTGGAGAAAAAAGGTGATATTACTCCGGAACAGTGCTATTTCTTGAAAGTTAGCCCTGTTGCTCAAAGAATTCTTGGGAAACTGACGGCAAACGATTCTGATAAGCTCATTGATTCTACACCGCTAGAAATTCTAAAAGAAATTCGTCAGAGCGCATATGCAGAAGGAAGTATATCTCGCCAAGAAGAAATTGATGATTTAACAAGAAAAAACGAGATGGCGGAGTTTGAACTTGCAAAAGCTAAACAGCAAAGGATTATTTTTGAGTGTCAGCGGAAAGTTGAGGTATTAGAGAAAGAGAGAACGGACACAAAGAAAGAGATAGAAGATCTTTCTGAATTTCTGGGCGAACAAAAGCAGGTAAAAGATGCAATTGACATGTTTGTCAACAAGCAGATTTTGGGATTAAAAATAGTTATATCAATAGCATCTTTGATAGTAATAGGAATTGCGATTTACATTGGCACAAATTATTCTGAAGTATTAGGCGTTATTACGGCTGTACTTCCGATACTCCTAATTGTTGTGACGATTTGGAATAAAGATGAAATCAAGATTCTTTCTCTAATATCAAGAGCGAGAAAAGCACTATTTAACCGCCAAGCAAATTTGCGGCGCTATTCAGCCGAAAAAGTGGAACAGGCTGTACACCAAAAGGAGAGGGCTGAAGAAAAACTTGCACTTATAGATGCAAATTTAAGAGAGGCTCGCAAAGAGTTACATCAGGAAAGCACCAAACTTGATAGATTTTCTGCCGATATTTCTATATTGCAAAGTTAAAAGCCAGACCTTTACAAAGGGCGACTATATTAAACTGCCGCAGGCTAACAGCCTGCGGCAGTTTAAGCACTTATTCCATTTCGTCGTCCAGCCCCTCTGCCTTTAGCCAATCCTCAAAGGACTTTCTGGAGATGCGAATCATGTTGCCGATGCGGATCGTCTTGAACAATCCGGAGTTGGCGAGTTTATAGGCCGAAGCGCGGCCGATACCGAGAATGGCTGCGATGTCATTCACGGTGTATGTTCTGCTTTGGGGCGTTCCTTTTTCGTTGGGTGTGTTGGTGCTCATAAGATTATCCTCCATCTGTGCTAATAGCATTTTGAAATGGCCCCTGGAAGCCCTCTGTCACAAGGGGTTCCTGCTAATACCTTGCTAATACGACATTTGAAAAGCCGTTGTAAGGCAGCATATTTCAGGGGAATTTGTGCAAATTGACCTGCCTCCAGGCAGCACAATTTGCGAAGAAACAACACGGGAAGATATGATATGAACAATTTACGAAATGGTACGCCGTACTCCTAAGCGATAGGCCGCTGGTTCGAATCCAGTTCGGGGTGCCAGCGCCGGAGCAGCCCAAGAGCTGTTCCGGCGCTCTCTGCTTTCCGTCCCACATGCCAGCATGAGGCAGGGGCTTGACAGAGTTGCACAAAACTAACTATAATTGTATTTAATTTCCACGATTTTTCTAAACAGGCTGCTTTTTCCGCTCCCGGGCAAAAAAGCGCTGGAAACGGCGTTGTTTTTCATCACAGGGAGGCACACTAGAGCAGACACATCTCCGCCTGCCGGCTGAAAGGAGGCCCCATGATCAAAAAGCCACGGATTAGTGAATCGGAAATCGGGATCCAGGACCCGGTCACCGCCGGGATGTACGACCGCCTGGCCCGCCAGCTGCGGGACTGGGGCTGGAACGGCGTGCGGGAGATGCTCTCCGCCGACCTGGGCAGCGGTGCGCTGCTGGAGCTGGGTCCCGGCCCGGGCTATGTGGGGCTGGAGCTGGCCCGGCAGCTGGGTTCCCGGAGCCTCACCGGCTGTGAAAGCAGTCCCCTGATGGTCCGGATCGCCCGGAAAAACGCCCAGGAGTATGGGATGCCCGCCGATTATGTAGTGGGCAGCGCCATGAATCTGCCCTTTCCCGACGGCAGCTTCGACTGCGTAGTGTCCAACGGCTCCCTCCACGAGTGGGAGACGCCCCGGCTGGTCTTTGACGAGATCTGGCGGGTGCTGCGGCCCGGCGGCCGGTTCTGCGTCACGGATCTGCGGCGGGACACAGCGGTGTGGAAGCAGTGGCTGCTGCGGCTGCTGGTGCGTTACCGCCCTCTGCGGATGGGACTGGAATCCTCCATGGCGGCAGCCTATACAGCCCCGGAGTTAACTGCCATCCTGCATCAGACCCGTCTGTCCGACGCCCAGGTCCGCAGGACCTTCCTGGGGCTGTGCGTCTGCGGCGTCAAGAACTGAATTCCTTTCAGGCGGTCCCCTTCCGGGGGCCGCTTTTTTGCAGCAGCAGATTTTTTGTCGCTTTCCATACTTCCCTCCCCTGCAGGGCGGTGGTATACTGAATTGAAAAACTTTTTCCTCTATCGTGCAATAAAGGGCCCTCTTCGCCCGTTGATAGAGTGAACAGGAGGAAGCCACCATGTTCTGCATGACCGTGGCGGCGCCGTCCCCGGGAGACGACGCCGTTTTGGACCAGTGCATCGCCCGGATCGCGGGTGGGGACCAGGAGGCTCTTGCGGACCTGTACAGCCGCACCCGCCCCGCCGTATACGGCTTCGCGCTGTCGATCCTGAAAAATCCCCACGACGCCGAGGATGTGCTCCACGACGCCTACCTTCAGGTATGGCAGTCCGCCGGCCAGTACCGGACCCAGGGCAAACCCCGGGCCTGGATCATGACCATCGTGCGGAATCTGTCTCTCAGCCGCCTGCGCCAGCAGGGCCGGACAGAGCCTCTGGTTCAGGAGGACTGGCAGGACCGTCTGGCCGACAATCCCGCTGTTTCCCAGGAGGACCGGATGACCCTGCTGGCGTTGCTTGAGGCCCTGGGGGACCAGGAGCGGCAGATTGTCACGCTCCACGCCCTGGCCGGACTGAAGCACCGGGAGATCGCGGCCATGCTGGCGCTTCCGCTTCCCACTGTTCTGTCCAAATACAGCAGAGCTTTAAAAAAGCTCCAGCTCGCATGGAAGGAGGCCAACTGATATGGATATCCGGGAACAGGAGATCGAGCAGCGGCTGCGCACCGCCATGGACCACGCCGCGCCGGACCCTCTGGATCGCATCCTGGCCTCCTGTACGGAGCAGAAAGGAACCGTGATCCCCATGACCGAATTCAAAAAGCCCCGCAGGCGCTGGGCACCCCTGGCCGTGGCCGCCGCCCTGGCCGTGGTGTGCTGCGCCTTCGGCCTGACCAGCTGGCGCAGCGCCAGCGCCGTGGCCTCCGTGGTCTCCCTGGACGTGAACCCCAGCATCCAGCTGCAGGTCAACAAAAACGAGAAGGTCCTCTCCGCCGACGCCCTGAATGAGGACGCGGAGGTGATCCTGGACGGTATGGATCTCAAGGGCACTCAGCTGAAGGTGGCGGTCAACGCCATCGTGGGCTCCCTGCTGCAAAACGGGTATCTGGACCGGCTGTCCTCCGCCATTTTGATCTCCGTGGAGGACGACGACGCCCTCCGGGCCGCCCGGCTGGAGAGCGACCTGACTTCCGAGGTGGGCACTGCTTTGCAAAACGCCTCCGCCGGTGCCGCCGTCCTCAGCCAGGTGGTGGGCTATGACGCCGAGCTGATCTCCCTGGCTCAGGGCAGCAGCATTTCCGTCGGCAAGGCCGCCATGGTCCGGGATGTCCAGGCCCTCAACGGCCAGCTGGACTTTAACGCTCTGTCCGCATTGTCCGTGGAGGAGCTCAAGCAGCTGCGGGAAACCGGCGCCCCGGCCATGCCCGTCGGCAAGGACGCCGCGGCCCAGGCCGCCATCGCCTACGCCGGGCTGGCCGCCTCCGCCGTCACCTACTATGACGTGGATCCCGAACTGGACGAGTACCCGGCCCACTATGAGGTGGAGCTGTACACCGCAGGCGGTGAATTCAGCTACGACGTAGACGCCTGGACCGGGGAGGTCCTCAAGGGCCCCGCCAATGTCTCCAATCTCGGCACCTCCGCTCCGACCACTGCCGCCTCCGGCGGCATTACCGCCGACAAGGCCAAATCCATCGCCCTGGCTGACGCCGGTGTCAGCGAGAGCGCAGCCCTGGGCCTGCAGGTCAAGCAGGACTGGGACGATGGGATCGCCCTCTATGAGGTGGAGTTCCGCTCCGGCGGTGCCGAGTATGAATACGACATCCGTCTCTCCGACGGCGCTATCCTCAAGTCCGAGCGGGACGAGGACAACAACTACACCCACTTCGCCGCCTCTTCCTCCGGCGCCCTGATCGGCGAAGCCGCGGCCCAGTCCGCCGCCCTGACCCACGCCGGGGTCAAAGAAGCGGACACCTCCTATCTGTCCTGCCGCCTGGAATACGACGACGGCCGGCTGGAGTGCTACGAGGTGGAATTCCGGGCGGGAAACACCGCGTACGAGTACGAGATCGGCCCCTATGACGGTGCCGTGTGGAAGGCGGAACGGGAGAGCCACGCCGCTGTATCCACCTCCGGCACCACCGGCGGAGCCACCTCTTCCGCCGCCTCCGGCGGCAGCAGTTCCTCCGGCTCCTCCTTCATCGGCGCGGAGGCCGCCAAGGCCGCCGCCCTGGCCCACGCCGGCGTCAGCGCATCGGCGGTCCGGGAGATGGAGTGCGAGCTGGACGAGGACGACGGCTCCTACCGCTACGAGATCGAATTCAAATCTGCTCAGACGGAGTACGAGTACGAGATTGACGCCCGCACCGGCGCCGTGTTGAAAGCCCAGCAGGATCACGACTGATTGATCGCAGCCATAAGCGCCCCGGACCGAAAGGTCCGGGGCGCTGTTTTGATCGCGGTGTATTCAGGGTTCCGGCAGAGCGTCCGGCTTCGCAGGGGGCGTCTGCCCGGCGTCGGGGGCGGCCGCCTCCTCCGCCTTTTCCGCAGAGTCCTCCGGCAGGATACCAGCCTCCTCCATGGCCTGGCGCAGGTAGTCGTGGTCCTCAGTCTTGCGGCTGGGGACGAAGTTCTGGGCCGGGGTCCGCTTCCTGCCCTTGCTCTTGGCATAGAAGAAGCCGGTGACGGAGAAGACCACCGCGCCGATGAAGTTCACGAACAGGTCCTTCATGGTGTCGATGATGCCGATATCCAGATATCCGCCAAGCCCCAGGGCCTCGCCGTTGATATAGACCTCCTGGATGTTGGGGATGGTGACCACCTTGTTGGACCGGGTGGTGTCCAGAGCGACAGTGTGGAGCGCGTGGACGATGGTGTCCTTCTGCATGTCGGTGCCGAAGAAGTAGTCCATGGAGAACTCGAAGAACTCCCACAGCACGCCGATGGTCATGGAAAAGCAGAAGGCCACCAGGGCCAGAAACAGCGGCGACAGGTCAAAGGTCAGCCGCTCGTCGTCGTTGAGCAGCATGACCATGGAAAAGCCCACCGCTGCGGCCAGAAAACCGTTGAGAGTGTGGAGCATAGTGTCCCAGTTGGGCACCACCACGTAGAAGGCGTTGACCTCGCCCAGGATCTCGGCGGCGAAGATGAAGCAGAGAATGGTGATCTCCAGGGCCGGCGGCAGCTCGATCCGCAGCTTCACCTGAATCCAGCTGGGCACATAGAGGAGCAGCAGCGCCAGGCCGCAGAAGAAGGCACTCTCATAGCTGCCCAGCATGATCTGGCGGACCAGGGTCACGATGACCAGGGTCCGCAGCACGGCAAAGACGATGAAGGAACTCTTGTGCTCCCGCAGCTCCATGGCCATGGCTTGGCGGAAGCTGCGCTTTTCCCGCTTCTTCAGCCGCTTTTTTTCTTGTTTTTCTTCTCTGGTCATTTCGCCGACCCCTCCTCCGGGTCAAATCCCTCAAAGATCGGCAGCGCCCCCAGGCGCTCCGTCTCCTCCAATTCCTCCGGCGCCCGGATGGTCCACAGGGCCGTCCGTCCGCCCCACAGCCGCCACAGCGCCATGGGTGCCATCCGCCGGTCCTGATACCGGCAGGCCACGAAATCCGGCCGGGTCAGGCAGTTGCACAGCAGCGCCGTCAGGGCCAGCCGGTTTTTCAGGGGCTGGTCCTCCCCCCGCCGCAGAAAGTCCTGGGTCAGCTGGCCCCGCAGCACCTCCGGCCGGTGTTTCCGCAGCCATGCCAGGCACCGGGGGTCAAAGCTCTCGATACAGTAGTCTGCGCCGAAGCGGTCCAGACATTCCATGGTTTTTTCACACAGGGCCGCGTGGTTGCCCCCGGCGGTTTTCAGCTCCACCACCAGCGGCGCTCGCCCCTCGAAGAGGGGCAGCACCTGCTCCAGAAAGGGAACGGACTCCCCGGTCCCGGCCAGCCGCAGCTTCCCCAGCTGCGCCGCCGTCAGGTCCTCCACCTTCGCTTCCACGCCGCACATCCGGGAGAGGTTGCTGTCGTGGACCACTGCCAGATGCCCGTCCGCCGTCAGGTGGACGTCCAGCTCCGCGCCGTAACCGGCCTCCGCCGCCCGGCGGAAGGCCCACAGGGAGTTTTCCGGCACGCCGGAGCCGTGGAGCCCGCGGTGGGCATACCGTTTCCCCGCCAGCCTCTCCCACCCCGGGCCGCCGCGGCGGCCGTGGAGCACGAACCAAATCAAAAGCAGCACCGGCGCCAGGATCTCCAGCACCCGCGTCAGTAAAAAGCCTCCGAAAAACAGCGCCCCGGCAAGCCCGGCCACCACCAGGGCGACCAGCACCAATACCACTACCGCGGTCACAAGAACTGTCGTCATCTCCGTGCCTCCCGAATGGCGGCCAGCAAAGCCGCCATGTCCTGATAAATGGCCGTGGGCGGCGTTGGGCTGACAGCGGCGTCGGCCGCTGTGGCCTCCCCGGTCAGCACCAGGGCCGTGTCCACCCCGGCGTTGACGCCGCAGGCAATGTCCGTATACAGCCGGTCCCCCACCATCAGCGCCTCCGACTGTGCGCACCCGGTCTGTTCCAGGGCCAGGCGGATCATGGTGGGGTCTGGCTTTCCGATGTAGTGGGGCTCCCGGCCCGCGGCGCCCCGCAGCATGGCGCAGATGGAGCCGCAGTCCGGCATGAAGCCGTACAGGGTGGGGCAGGCCAGATCCGGATTGGTGGCGAGGAAATCCACCCCCCGGCACAGCAGGCGGCAGGCGTCCTCCACCTTCCGGTAGGTAAGCTCCGTGTCGAAGCCCACCAGCACTGCCCCAACGTCATCGTCCGGGGTCTCCCGGATATCAAAGCCCGCCTGACGCAGCTGGCGGCAGAAGGACGCCGTCCCCACGGCGAAGTACGCCTCCCCCGCCGGGCGGCTGGTGCGCAGGTAGTGGACCGTGGCCTCCACGGCGGTGAGGAACTCCTCCCGCCGCGCCGTCACGCCCAGGCGGGTCATTTTCTCCAGTCCCGCGTCCACGCCCCGGGAGGAGTTGTTGGTCAGATACCGCACGGCGCCGCCGTGGGCGCGGACATCCTTCAAAAATTCCGCCGCCCCAGGCAGCAGGGAGTCCTCCAGATAAATGGTGCCGTCCAGGTCCAGCAGGAACAGTCGCTTTTTGCTCAGATCCACGTCCGCGCCTCCTCTCGCAATGGAGCCAGCATACCACAAAGCGCCGCCGCTTGCAAGGGAGGCCGGAAGAGGCGGAGCGCTCTTGCGCTCCGCCTCCGCTTTTTGTATGGACCGGCTGGTCAGCTCCGCTTCCGCTGTCCCGGTAACAGCAGCATGCAGCAGGCAACCAGTACTGCGATCAGCAAGGTGATATCCATTACAGCGCTCCTCCCTTCCGGCCCAGCCGGATGCTCTCCAGAGTATAGGTGATCTGCAAAACGCCGAACACGGCCAGCACCGCCGCCGCGGGCAGCAGCCCCGTACCAAAGGCGAAGTGGAACACCATCAGCGCCACCCAGATCCAAAGGCACACCTTGGTGGCCGCCAGATAGGCCTTGTAGCAGGCCTGACCGGTCTGCCGCTGCTCCGACTCGTCGCAGCTGTCCATCCACTTCTTCTGGAACTGCATGTCGTAGACGCTGCCCCGCTTCTCCGGGTTGATCTTCTTCGTCAGGTCCACGACCTTCTGCTGCAGCACCGTGGCCACGCCCACACCCACGAAAAATTCCACGATGAAGGCTCCCATGGCCGCGGGGCTGCCGGCGTAGACCACTGCCACGGAGAAGAAGAACAGGTCGCACAGCAACGCCACAGCGGACATCAGCAGCGCCCAGCTGAGCTGCTCCTCGGCGGCATCGATGGTGTCCTCATCCTCACCGTCCCAGGTCCTGTAAAGGCCTTTGGCCTTGGCGTACAGCCCCCAGCCGATGCCCAGGGCAATCAGGTTCGTCACCGGGATGCCCCAGGGGGCGGAGGCGGTCAGGGCCACACTGAGCGCCTGCCGCACGCTGTCGGCGAGATTGCCCACGTTCAGAAAGCCCGCCGCAAAGCCCAGCACGCCGCCAAAGAGCCCGGCGCCCAGAATGGTCAGGAAAAATTTCGGCAGAGCCCTGCGGTTGTCACTCCTGGTTTTCATCGTCTCCGTCCTCCTCATAGGAAAAAATGTCCTCCACGGCAGTGCCGCAGATCTTGGCCAGCTTCAGCGCCAGCGTCACCGACGGCGAGTAGTCTCCCCGCTCGATCTGGCTGATGGTCTGGCGGGACACTCCCGCCAATCGCCCCATCTCCTGCTGGTTGACCCCCAGCCGGGCCCGGTGTTCCTTGAGCCGGTTGTAAAGCGGCATGGCGCGCCTCCTCTCTGACAACTTTTTCCGTCAACATGACAACTATCCTTGTCATTCACAGGATAGCATTGACAAGGATCGTTGTCAATAGAAAACGTGAATTTTTTTTGGCGGGTACGTTGATCGGAGTTGGTCCGATGCCGGGCCCTCATCCGGCGCCTGCTGCGCAGGCAGCATCTCCCCCCCCGGGGGAAGGCTTGGGGCAGGCGAAGGGCAGGAAGAGGACGGATATTGACTCCGCCCCTACGGTAAAATGGAGAAGCCCTCAGCGACCACCGGGGCAGCGCATAACGCGGGGGAGGAGGAACCGGTGGAACACTGGTGGCGGAAATACCAGGAGCGCCGCAGCGCGAGACAGCAAGAGAGAAGCAGCGGCAAGTCCGATGACCCCCCAGTTATCCGCCCTATGGTCTGTGCGGCTCCGTGGTCTTTCGTTTGCCGGGGAACGGCGCAGGGACAGCGGGACCACCGGCCTCTGCCGCACCGATTCGCCCGCCCCCCCGTACGCACGAACAGGCGGACCCACAAAGTGGGTCCGCCTGTTCATCAAAGCGTTTTTTCTTTTGGACCGGCCGCGGCCCGGAAGGTGAATTGCCCCAAAGGGGCAAGAGATGCCCCTCTGGAGAGTCCTCTTTTTGATGCCGTCAAAAAGAGAATGGAGGCGGATCCCCTGCGGGGCTCCGCAGTCCTCAGCGTTTGGGTTTTTTCTCCCGGGGCGGTTTCGCCTCCCTCGCCGAAGCGGGCCTCGGAGGAGGCGGCGCCTCCCGCCATTTCTCCTCCGGCACCGCGCGCTGGCGCAGACGCTGCTTCACGTAGTCCCGGAACAGGGCGTAGAGCACGGAGCACAGAGGGATGAATACCAGCATACCCAGAATGCCCATAAGGCTGCCGCCCAAGGTCACGGCGGAGAGCACCCAGATGGAGGGCAGACCCACGGAGGACCCCACCACATGGGGGTAGATGAGGTTCCCCTCCACCTGCTGCAAAACCAAAAACAGCACGATGAACCACAGGGCCTTCCAGGGGTCCCCGATGGCAATGAGCAGCGCTCCCACACCGCAGCCGATAAAGGCCCCCACAATGGGGATCAGGGCGGTCAGGGCGATCAGCACACCCACCAGCAGCGCGTAGGGCATCCGGAAAATGGTCATGGCCGCCACAAACAGCGTGCCCAGGATGCAGGCCTCCAGGCACTGGCCGGAGAGGAAGCTGGAGAAGGTCCGCCCGGCCAGACGCAAAACCTCCAGCGCCCGGTCGGCCCACCGGGTCGGCAGCAGGGCGTAAATCACCTGCCGGCCCTGCCGGGCCAGCTTTTCCTTTTGCAGAAGGATGTAGAATGAAAAGATCAGACCGATGACGAAGGTGCTCACACCGCTGACCACGCCGCCGATCAGCCCGCCGCCGGAGGACAGCAGTCCGCTGCCCAGGCTCTGGGCAAAGTCCAGCGCCTTCCGGGAGAGGCTCTGCCAGTCCATATCCAGCTCCGCGATGAAATCCTGGATCATGGGCAGGTAGGCGGAGAGCCCATTGAGCCACTCCTGCAGGCGCTCAATGGCGCCGGGCACCTGGCTGGCGATGGACCGCACGGCGTCGGTGATGCCGGGCCCGATGACCGAGGAGGCCAGAGCCAGCACGCCCAGTACTGCCACCAGCGTCAGCAGCAGCGCCAGCGGCCGCCGTGCCCCGGCGCCCCGGGCTGCTCCCGGGAACAGGTGCCGCTCGATGGCCCGCACGGGGACATTGAGGATGAAGGCGATGGCGCAGCCCAGCAGGAAGGGACTGAGGATCCCCAGCAGCCAGGCTGCCGCGGCGATCACGGTCCCCAGATTCTGCAGCGCGCAGTAAAAGGCCACGCCGCCGCAGATCACCAGCAGCAGGCCCTTGATATTACCTTTGTTCAACTCCATAGCGTTTCCCTTTGTGTGCCTTCCGCCGATAAGGACGGCACGGCTCAGCTCCGGCGGTATTTCTCCGCCGTGTGGAGATAGCCCCGGGCGGAGATCCGGTTGCCCTCGATCTCCTCCGCCGTCAGGGGCCGGACCACCTTGGCGGGGCTGCCCAGGATCATGGACCCGGCGGGGGCGTCCATTTTGCCGGTGACCAGGGCCCCGGCGCCCACGATGCAGTCGTCGCCGATCCGGGCGCCGTTGAGCACGGTGGCTCCCATGCCGATGAGCACATTGTCGCCGATGGTGCAGCCGTGGACGATGGCGCCGTGGCCGATGGTGCAGCCGGCGCCCACCACCGTCTCCTCGTGGAGCACGGCGCAATCCTGGATGTTGGTGTTCTCACCCACGGTGATGGCCCCCTCATCGCCCCGCAGGACCGCGTTGTACCAGATGTTGACACCCTTGCCCAGGGTCACCTCGCCGGTGACGGAGGCGCCGGGGCAGATCAGTACGTGTTCGTCGCTCTCTCTCTGTTTGTAAGCCATGTTGGTTCCTCCTATGTGATGTTTCCCGCCAAGGCCGGGGAGCCCGCCTCTCGGGGCGGGCAGTGCGGCCTTGTATCGTTTCTCTGTTCAGATCTCCGGGGCGAAGTTGCCGTTTACGAACACGGGTACCTCCCGCCCGTCCCGGGTGGTGCCGGTGATATTCAGGTCCGCCGTGCCCACCATGAAGTCCACGTGGGTGATGGAGTCGTTGAGCCCCCGCGCCTTGAGCTCGTCCTTGGTCATCTCCCGGCCGCCCCGGATGCAGGGGTATGCCTCGCCGAAGGCGATGTGGCAGGCGGCGTTCTCGTCAAAGAGGGTGTTGTAGAACAGGATCTTCTGATTGGAGATGGGGCTGTCGTAGGGCACCAGGGCCACCTCGCCGAAGCAGGCGGCGCCCTCGTCCACGCTGATGGCGGCTTTCAGCGCCGCCTCTCCCTGCTCCGCGCGGGCCTCCACGATCCGGCCCTCCTTCACCACAAAACGGAACTTGTCGATGATGTGGCCGTCGTGAGCCAGGGGCATGGAGGAATACACCACGCCGTTGACCCCGGTTTTCAGCGGGGCGGTATAAATCTCCTCCGTGGGGATGTTGGCGATGAAGGGCACGCCGGAGAGGGTGCGGTCGTTGCCGGCCTCCCAGACACAGCCCTCCGGCAGCTCCACGGTCAGATCGGTGCCCAGGCTGTTGGTGTAGTGAAGAGTCCGCAGGTCCAGGGCGTTGAGCCGTTCCAGCCGGTGGGCCAGGGTCTCCAGATGGGCCTGCCACCGCGCCACGGCGCCGCCGTCCCCCCCTACCCGGACGGCGCGGAAGATGGCCTCCCACAGCCGCTCCATAGCCTCCGCCTCCGGCAGGTCCGGGAACACCTTCCGGGCCCAGGAGGGAATGGGGATGGAGGCGATGCACCAGGGGAAGCCGCTGGACATCTGCAGACGGTCGAAGTCCTTGAGTGCCTTGCCGCTGGCCTGCTGGCTACGGACCAGACGGCCGGGGTCCACGCCCTTGAGGTTCTCCGGGTCCGAGGCGGAGATGGCCAGGTATGCCGCCCCCTCCAGGGCGTAGTCGTTGTAGAAGTGACGCCGCCACAGGGGCACCGTATCGAACACGGCGTCCTCCGCGCGGAGGTATTTCATCCGGGCCAGGGCGTCATCACTCCAGTTCATGACCACCTCCCGGCAGCCGGCGTCATAGGCCTCCGCCGCGCAGAGCCGGGCGAAGAAGGCGCACTCCACCGGGGAGGAGATCACCAGAGTCTGGCCCTTCTGCACGTTCAAACCTACCCGCACCAGCAAGCTGGCGTATTCCCGCAGTTTTTCATCCATCAAGGCACGTTCATCCTTTCCGTTTTTCTGGATCATTTTTCCCATTGTACCGGATTTCCGGTCGGAAGTAAAGGCTACACGTCCCCCTGCCCGTCCTTGCGCAGACTCATGATGGTGCCGTTGAGTTCCGCCCCCAGAATGAGGGTGGCGGCGCTCATATACAGCCAGATCAGCAGCACGATCACCGCGCCGATGGAACCGTAGAGCAGCGAGTAGTGGGCCACATTGTCCACATAGAAGGCGTACAGCCAGCTCAGCGCCAGCCAGGCCCCCAACGCCGCCAGGGTCCCGGGCCAGATGTTCCGCCAGGGCTGGCGGACATCCTGGGCCAGGGCATACAGGAAGAACAGGGCGAAATACCCCGCCACCGCCGACACCGGGAACCGCAGCCGGGCCCACAGCTCCGCCAGAAACGACGGCAGATGGAAGTTCTCCACCGCGTACAGCAGCAGCCGGTCGCCCACGGTCATCAGTGCCAGGGTCACGGTGATGGTGACGATCAGCACCACCGTGTAGAGAAACGTCTTGATCACATGGCGTACCGCCGCCCGGGGCGGCCCCAGGTGGTAGGCGGTACGCACCGCCCGCATCAACGTGTTGGTGGCCCGCATGGGAAAGTAAATGGAGAAGAACAGTCCGAACAGCAGCAGCTGGGGACTGGGGTCCTCCCCTACATAGTTCAGATACATTCCCACGATGCTGACCACCTCCGTGGGCAAAAACTCCACCAGAGCGTCCAAAATGGCCGCCACATCCAGCTGCAGCAATCCCAGCAGGGCGCTGATGAAGATCAGCAGCGGAAAGATCATGAACAGCAGGTAGAAGGCCAGGGCGGCGCTCTGGCTGCCCACATTGTGGCGCAGATACCGCTGGGTCATGAGATACGCGCCCCGCAGCCAGCGGTTTTTCGGCAGGACCATGGGCCACCCTCCTCTCCGATTTTCCTCAGACGTTCGACTTAGTATGCGCGGTTTGGGGCCGTTTCAACGCCCCGGCCTCACTCCCACGTCGCCCAGACCTCCGGACAGTATCCCACGGTGGCCTCCCGGCCGTTGCGGACGATGGGGGTGCGAAACAGCTCCGGGTGCTCCAGGAGCTTCTCCTCCCGGGCCTCCGGCGTAAGGTAGGCCATGTAATGGGCCTCGTAGGCCCGGCTCCTGGTATCCACCAAGGCCTCAAAGCCCACTTTCTGCTTGACGGACTGGTACTCCCGGGGGGATAATCCCTTTGAGGGGACGTCGATATACTGGTACTTGATGCGGCGCTCCTTGAACCACCGCTCGGCCTTCCGGGTATCGAAGGACTTGGAGGCGCCGAAGATCTGGATATTCATTGTAACACTCCTTATAGGGGGAAATGGAGGGAATCATGATGGCGGAGAGCGTAAAACGGCTGAAGGAACTGGTGGACGGCTCCGACAACATCGTCTTTTTCGGCGGCGCCGGGGTCAGCACCGAATCCGGCATCCCGGACTTCCGCAGCACCGACGGGCTGTACCACCAGCAGTGGCGGTATCCGCCTGAGGTGATTTTAAGCCATACCTTTTATGAAAGCAACCCCGAAGAATTTTTCCGCTTCTACCGGGCCAAGCTCCTCTCACCCGGAGCAAAGCCCAATGCCGCCCACCGCAAGCTGGCCCAGTGGGAGGCCGCCGGAAAGCTCAGAGCCATCGTGACCCAGAACATCGACGGACTCCACCAGGCCGCCGGCAGCAAAACCGTGCTGGAGCTCCACGGCAGCGTCCACCGCAACTACTGTGAGCGCTGCGGGAAGTTCTATGACTTCGACTTCATGCTCCACAGCCAGGGCGTGCCCCGCTGCACCTGCGGCGGCCCCGTCAAGCCCGATGTGGTGCTCTATGAGGAGGGACTGGACCAAAAGACCCTCAATGACGCTGTCCGCTTTATCTCCGAGGCGGATATGCTCATCATCGGCGGCACGTCGCTCAACGTCTACCCCGCCGCCGGGCTCATCAACTACTACCGGGGCCACAAGCTGGTGCTCATCAACAAGTCCGCCGTGGCCCGGGATCTGGCGGCGGATCTGGTGATCACCAATCCCATTGGAGCCACTCTGGACCAGCTGTAAAGGTCCGCCTTTGTCAGATCCGCCAAAAGAGCGAAAAAAAACGGCGCCATTCCGCAGGGAGTGGCGCCGTTTTTGCCAAAGCCGCCCCATAAATGCAAGTCATTTTTGTATTCATGCAAATTTCGCAAAATATTTTTTAATTTTTCGGGATTTATCTATTGAAAATGAAAGTCATTCATGTTAGTATTGCAAATAACGAGAACGGCGATGGCTGCCGCTGAAAGGAGCGTCCTGTCCATGATCTGGAAAGAGAACCGCGAAAACGCCTATTGCGAGATCACACCCGCCATCATGGCGCTGAAGGAACAGTGGGAGAAGAAGAACTACATCGATCCCAGACTGTACAAGGAATACAACGTCAAGCGGGGCCTCCGGGACGAGGACGGCCGCGGCGTGCTGACAGGTCTGACCCGCGTGGGCGAGATCCAGTCTTACAGCGTCACCCAAGGCGAACACATCATTCCTCAGGACGGCGTGCTCTACTACCGGGGCATCGACACCCGGGATCTGGTCACCGGCTCCGCCGGCCGGCGCTTCGCCTTTGAGGAGGCGGCATATCTGCTGCTGTTTGGCGAGCTGCCCACGCCGGACCAGCTCCAGGCCTTCTGCGACCAGCTGGCCTCCTACCGGACGCTGCCCACCAACTTCTTCCGGGACGTCATCATGAAGGCGCCGCCCCGGGACATGATGAACACCATGCAGCGGGGCATCCTGACGCTGTTCTGCTATGACGACAAGCCCAACGACATCTCCCTGGAGAATGTGCTGCGCCAGTGCCTCCAGCTGATGAGCAACATGCCGGTGCTGGCCATCTACGCCTATCAGGCCTGGCGGTACAGCAACGGCGAGAGCCTGTTCATCCACGTGCCCAAGGAGGACCTGAGCACGGCGGAGAACTTCCTGCGGATGCTGCGGGAGGACTGCAGCTACACGGAGCTGGAGGCCCGGACGCTGGACGTGGCCCTGGTGCTCCACGCGGACAACGGCGGCGGCAACAACTCCACCTTCACCAACCACGTGGTCACCTCCTCCGGCACGGACACCTACTCCGCCATCGCCGCCGCTATGGCCTCTTTGAAGGGCCCCCGCCACGGCGGCGCCAACAACAAGGTCATGGCCATGATGGCCGACATCAAGGAGAACATCTCCGACTGGAACGACGACGGCTGCGTGGCCGACTACCTGACGAAGATGCTGAACAAGGAGGCCTTCGACCGCAGCGGCCTGATCTACGGCCTAGGCCACGCCGTCTACACCAAGACCGATCCCCGGTGCGAGGTGTTCCGGGACTATGTGACCCATCTGGCGGAGGAAAAGGGCCGCCAGGCGGAGCTGGCGCTGTACGCCAACGTGGAGCGGATCGGCAAGCAGCTGCTGATGGAGCGGCAGCACAAGTCGGTGCTCTCCACCAACATCGACTTTTACAGCGGCTTCGTCTACGAGATGCTGGGGCTTCCCATGGAGCTGTACACGCCGCTGTTCGCCGTGGCCCGCATCGCGGGCTGGAGCGCCCACCGGATGGAGGAGCTGTCCGTGGGCGGCAAGCTGATCCGTCCCCGGTACGAGTGCGTGGAGGAGCACCGCACCTACACCCCCGTGGAAAACCGCTGACCCATCATTTCCCCGCCGGAAAACCGGCGGGGAAATTTTTTCGGGAAAAACGGAAATTTAAGGTTGACATCCGGTTGGCTTCTGGCTATAATAATCAAGCAGTCTTTTCTAAGGGATGCGATATTTGCGGCTGTGCTGGAACTGGTAGACAGGCCAGCTTGAGGTGCTGGTGTCGATTCGACGTGTGGGTTCAAGTCCCGTCAGCCGCACCAGTCCGTTTCCCAAACGGTCAATCCGATCATATGCGCGAGTGGTGGAATTGGCAGACTCGCTAGATTCAGGTTCTAGTGTCCATTACGGACGTGCGGGTTCAAGTCCCGCCTCGCGCACCAAATCCGGAAAGCGGACTCCGCTTTGAGCGGAGTCCCTTTCACTGGATGTTTCCCCTCCGGCGGGCGCCGGTACAACTGCATATCATACGCGCGAGTGGTGGAATTGGCAGACTCGCTAGATTCAGGTTCTAGTGTCCATTACGGACGTGCGGGTTCAAGTCCCGCCTCGCGCACCAAAAAAGAAAGACATCTGCTGGAAGCAGGTGTCTTTCTTTTTTTGAGTTTTTTCTTGACATCTGTTGAAAGGCCGATATAATAATTTAGAACGATTCTAAAAAAGCGAGCTGATCGTCATGACGAAATACGCAAAAAAAATTTTAGAGATCGTGGAATCCTCTTACAGCCATATGACGGCAGAACAGGTCTTTGAGGAACTGCGGAAAACGTATCCCACCGTGGTGCTGGCCACCGTGTATAACAACCTCAACCGCTTGTGGGAGACGCACAGGATCCGCAGGGTATCCGTAGAGGGGCTGCCTGACCGGTATGACCGGATCCAGCGGCACGATCATTTCGTATGTGAAAAATGCGGCAGGCTGCTGGACGTGGATCTGGGAGACCTGACCGCGCAGCTGGAGCAGAAGGCAGGGATACCGTTTTTGTCCTACGATCTGAAGCTGCTGTATGTATGCGAGGACTGCAAGAGGAACTCTCAGCAGAAAGGAATGTGAGGATTCTGAAACATCTGCCCCTATCCGTCCGCGTCCCCATTGAGGAGGACAATCCCAGCATCGTGCGCCGGGAAGAAGCGTGCATCCGATGCGGCATGTGCAAGGACGCCTGCGCCAATCTGATGGGCGTACACAGCACCTACACCCTGGAGCAGACCGGCGGACATGCGGTCTGCATCTACTGCGGCCAGTGCGCCAACGTCTGCCCGGTGGACAGCATCACCGAGCGGGACGAGGTCCCTCAGGTCCGGCAGGCGGTCTCCGATCCCGGGAAAATCGTGGTGGTCAGCACTTCCCCCGCAGTCCGCGCCTCCCTGGGCGAGGCCTTCGGCATGGACCCCGGCGCTTTCGTGGAGGGGAAAATGGTGGCGCTGCTGCGGGCTCTGGGCGCCGACTACGTGCTGGACACCAACTTCGCCGCGGACCTCACCATCGTGGAGGAAGCCAGCGAGCTGATCCGCCGGATCAGCCGGAAGGACCGTCCCCTCCCCCAATTCACCAGCTGCTGTCCCGGCTGGGTGCATTTCGCGGAGATCTACGCTCCGGAGCTGCTGCCCCACCTCTCCACGGCCAAAAGCCCCATCGGGATGCAGGGTCCCACGGTCAAGACCTATTTTGCCCAAAAGATGGGATTGGATCCCCGTCAGATCGTCCATGTGGCCCTCACGCCCTGCACCGCCAAGAAATTCGAGATCCGCCGGGAGGAGCTGCACAGCGCCGCCGACTATCACGGCATCGAGGGGATGCGGGATACGGACCAGGTGATCACCACCCGGGAGCTGGCCCGGTGGGCCAAGGCCGAGGGCATCGACTGGAACGCTCTGGAGGACTCCGCCTATGACTCCCTGATGGGCAAGGCGTCCGGTGCCGGGGTCATCTTCGGCAATACCGGCGGCGTGATGGAGGCCGCCCTCCGCACCGCCTATACCTACCTCACCGGTCAGGAGGCACCGACAGCCCTGCTTGAGCTGAATCCGGTCAGAGGCTACGAGGGTGTGCGGGAGGCGCAGGTGGAGATCGGCGGCCAGACGCTGCGGGTGGCCGTTGTTTACGGCACCGCCAACGCCCGGAAGTTCCTGGCGCAAATGAAGGAGCACGGGACACAGTACCACTTTGTGGAGGTCATGGCCTGCCCGGGCGGCTGTATCGGCGGCGGCGGACAGCCCAAGGACCTGTCAAAAAACGCGGACGACACCCGGAAGAGCCGCATCGCCGCCTTGTACCGGCGGGACGAATCCATGACACTGCGGGCCAGCCACGAAAATCCGGAGATCAAGCAGGTCTATGAGGCCTTTTACGGCCAGCCGCTCAGCCAGATGGCCGAGCAGATGCTCCACACCACCTATCAGGACCGAAGCGACATTTTACATCGAAGGAAGGACAGCAACATGAGCAAATGGAAGTGCAAGATCTGCGGCTATATCTATGAAGGCGAGAGCCTGCCGGAGGATTTCACCTGCCCCCTCTGCAAGCAGCCCGCCTCCGCTTTTGAAAAGCTGGAGGAAGCGCCCGCCAAGAGCGGCAGCAAATACGCCGGCACCCAGACCGAAAAGAACCTGGAGGCCGCCTTTGCCGGCGAGTCCCAGGCCCGGAACAAATACACCTATTTCTCCGCCGTGGCCCAGAAGGAAGGATACGAGCAGATCGCGGCCCTGTTCCTCAAGACCGCGGAAAACGAGAAGGCCCATGCGAAAATGTGGTTCGAGGAGCTTCATGGTCTGGGCGGCACGGAGGAAAACCTGCTCCACGCCGCCGAGGGCGAGAACTACGAGTGGACGGATATGTACGACGGCTTTGCCAAGACCGCCGAGGAGGAGGGCTTCCCGGAGCTGGCCGCCAAATTCCGTCTGGTGGCCGCCATCGAAAAGCACCATGAGGAGCGCTACCGGACCCTTCTGCGGAACGTGGAGACCGCCCAGGTCTTTGAAAAGAGCGAGGTCAAGGTGTGGGAGTGCCGCAACTGCGGTCACATCGTGGTGGGCACCGCCGCCCCGGAGGTCTGCCCCACCTGCCTCTACTCCAAGAGCTTCTTCGAAGTCCACTGCGAAAATTATTGACCCGCCTCCGGGGAGCGTCCGGAGGAGGACCGCCAGCCGGCTTATTCCCGGTTCTCTCCGCTCTGAGGGCGGAGGAGCGAAAAAAGACACGACGAATGTCGTGTCTTTTTTCATCGCTCTTTATGACTGTCCATCCTCCCGGATACCGTAGGCGGCAAAGCGGGCAATGAGATTTTGCAGCGTCAGCTTCTGGGCCAGCAGCTGCTGGTGGGTGACACCCCGGACCTTTCCGGCGGCGCGCTGCTCCTCCAGGCGGGAGAGCACCTGGTCCCGCTCCTTCAAAAGGTCCGCGTACAGGCGGTCATACGCCGCAAGGCGCTCCTGGTCGGTCATGGCGTTCCCCTCACACGTTGAAGCGGAAGTAGATCATGTCACCGTCCTGGACCACGTACTCCTTGCCCTCGCTGCGCAGCTGGCCCTTCTCCCGGGCCGCGGCCACGCTGCCGCACTTGACCATGTCCTCGTAGGCGATGACCTCCGCCCGGATGAAGCCCCGCTCGATGTCGGTGTGGATCTTACCGGCGGCCTGGGGGGCCTTGGTGCCCTTCTTGATGGTCCAGGCCCGGCACTCGTCCTTGCCGTAGGTCAGGAAGGAGATCAGGCCCAGCAGGGCGTAGGAGCACTTGATGAGCCGGTCCAGGCCGGACTCCTCCACGCCCAGCTCCTCCAGGAACATCTGCTTCTCCTCGCCCTCCAGCTCGGCGATGTCCTGCTCCAGCTTGGCGCAGATGGGCAGCACCTGGGCGCCCTCGGCATCGGCGATGGCCTTGACCTGCTGGTAGTAGGGGTTGGCGTCCAGATGGGTGAAGCCCTCCTCGTCGGTGTTGGCGGCGTAGATGACGGGCTTGAGGCTCAGCAGGTCACTGGTGGCGATCAGGGCCATGTCCTCGTCGGAGCAGTCATAGGTCCGGGCGGACTTGCCGTTGTTCAGGTGCTCCGCCAGGCCCTTGAACACGTCCACCTCGTGGAGGAACTTCTTGTCGCCCTTGGCGGCCTTGGCGGCCCGCTCGATCCGGCGGTTCACCATCTCCAGGTCCGCCATGATCAGCTCCAGGTCGATGGTCTCGATGTCCCCCTTGGGGTCCACGGGCACGTTGGTGCCGGCGTCGGCCACCACGTGCATGATGTTCTCGTCGTCAAAGCAGCGCACCACATGGACGATGGCGTCGGTCTCCCGGATGTTGGCCAGGAACTTGTTGCCCAGGCCCGCGCCCTGGCTGGCGCCCTTGACCAGACCCGCGATGTCCACGAACTCCACCACCGCCGGGGTCTTTTTATCCGGCTCGTACATCTCCGCCAGATGGTCCAGCCGCTCGTCCGGCACGGCCACCATGCCCACGTTGGGGTCGATGGTGCAGAAGGGGTAGTTGGCGCTCTCGGCGCCGGCGTTGGTGATGGCGTTGAACAGGGTCGATTTTCCTACATTTGGAAGTCCCACAATACCGAGCTTCATAAAAGCAAATCTCCTTTGCCGTATTTTCGACTTAGTATTGTACCATTCTCCCGCCGAAAGCGCAAGAGCAGCAGACGAAAGGGGGGCATTTTCCCACAAAAAGTCTCCGTATCGCCCAAAAGCGCGCCGGGGAGTCCCGGCGCGCTTTTCCAAATTCAACGGTTGCGATTCTATGTTCACACGCCGCTCCTGCCGCATGGAGGCTGTGCCTTTCCGCAGCTGCTGCCGCAGGCCTCCTCAGGCGCGATGCGATGCTGGTTTACCGGCCGCCGCCGAAAAAGTAGTCGAACAGATCGTAGGGATCGTAGCCGCCGTACTGACTGTTGTCCTGGACGGTCTGGTCCTGGTTCTCATTGGCGGCGGTATCGGCCGGGGTGGCGTCCCAGGTCAGGGACAACGTGATGGTCTCGCCCTGGCGGTACACGGTGAAGGTCACAGTGTCGCCGGCGGAATACTGCTTCTTGACGGCGGTCAGATCCTCCATGGTGGAGATAGTGGTGTCGTCCACCTTGGTGATCACATCGCCCATCTGGAGTCCCGCCTTCTCTGCGGCGCTGCCCTCCTCCACGGAGTAGACGAACACGCCCTCGGAGATATCATAGCGGTACTGAGCCGCCATCTGCTCGGTCATGGAGCCGCCGAAGATGCCCAGGTACGGCTTGTTGGTCACGTAGCCGTTGGTCATGATGTCCTCGATCATGGCGTACACGTCGTTGATGGGGATGGCGAAGCCCAGGCCCTCTACGGACTCATCGGAGTAGCTGGAGTACTTGGCGGAGACGATGCCTACCACCTCGCCGTAGCTGTTCATCAGGGGGCCGCCGGAGTTGCCGGGGTTGATGGAGGCGTCGGTCTGGATCATGTTGAAGGGCGTGCCGTCCACGTTGATGGTGCGGTTCACACTGGAGACCATGCCGCCGGACATGGAGAAGGTCAGCTCGCCCAGGGGGTTGCCGATGGCCAGCACGTGGTCACCCACGTTCAGCGTGCTGCTGTCGCCCAGCGTCACCGCCGGCAGGCCCGTGGCCTCCACCTTGATGACGGCGATGTCATAGTCCTCGTCGCCGCCCACATACAGCGCGTTGTACTCATCACCGTTGTACATGGTGACGGTGACGGTGTCGGCGTCCTTGACCACATGGTAGTTGGTGACGATATAGCCGTCCGCCGTCAGCACGAAGCCGGAGCCGGCAGAAGCGGTCTCCACCGCCTGACCGAAGAAGTTGGTGCCGCTGGTGGCGCTGGTCCGGATGGACACCACGCTGTTGACGGTGGCGGCGTAGACCTCCGCGTCGCTCATCTCGGTTTTGCCGTCCACCTTGTTGATGGAAACGGTGGTGGCAGGCCGGCTGCTGACATTGATGGAGGTGCCGCTGCCGGACCGGGAGATGCCCCAGGCCACGCCGCCGCCCACGGCGCCGCCCAGCAGGGCGCAGCACAGGGCCAGCGCGGTGATCTTCAGGCCCATGCGGTTTTTCTTCACTGGCTTCATCTCCTGGATGGGCCGCTGAGGCCCGTTCTGATCCTGGAAGGCGCGGAGCTGGTCGTCCACGGAGGGCTGCGCCTCCGCCTGGGGCTCATGGCCGCTCTCGCTGCCGTCCTTGCGATATGTGTAGTGATACAGATTCTTCTCGTCGTTATACATACTCGATTCCTCCTATTGTATCCCGCCGGTCTGCTCATTAGAACCGATCATAGCAGGACCCTGTGTCCAATGTGTGACAAAAGTTTGTCTGGATTTTAAATGGTCCGTGAGAGCGGATCCGGTTCTCGGTGTCCCTCTCTTAACCTTTGGTCACAGTATAAAAGCGGCAACTTAAAAAAGTCTGAAAGGTTTTTAAAGAAACTTTGAACATCGGGAAAACAGAAAAAAGCGAAAGGCGGTTTTCCCCGGCGGAAAGCTGTGGTATGATAGACCTGATCAAAACACCCCGTAAAAAGGAGCGCTTGCCTTGCTGAAGATCGAATCCCTCAAACTGCCCCCCGGCGCCGGCATGGCGGAGCTGAGCGCCGCCGCGGCCCGGCTGCTGCGGGTGCGGGAAAAAGACCTGGAGCGCCTGACGGTCCTGCGCCGCAGCGTGGACGCCCGGGAGGACGTGTCCGTGGTGTACACCGTGGCCGCCGCCGTGAAGGACGAGGCCGCCGTGCTGCGCCGCTGCCGCAGCAAAAAGATCACCCGGCTGATCCCCGCCCCGGCATACGCGCCGCCCCCCCCCCCCCCGGCGGTGCCGCCGGTGGTGGTGGGTGCGGGACCCGCGGGTCTTTTCGCCGCGTGGGTCCTGGCCCGGGCCGGACTGCGGCCCATCCTGCTGGAGCGCGGAAAGGCCGTGGAGGACCGGAAGGCCGATGTGGAGCGTTTCTGGTCCACCGGGGAGCTGGATGTCACCAGCAACGTCCAGTTCGGCGAGGGCGGCGCCGGGGCCTTCTCCGACGGGAAGCTGAACACCGGCACAAAGGACCTGCGCCACCGCTTCATTTTGGAGACATTGGTCCGCTGCGGCGCGCCGGAGGACATCCTCATCGACGCCAAGCCCCACGTGGGCACCGACTACCTCCACATCGCCCTGAAAAATCTCCGGCGGGAGCTGCTGGAGCTGGGGGCGGACATCCGCTTTGAGAGCCGCCTCTCGGACCTGACCACGGAGGACGGCGCGTTGACGGCGGTAACGGCGGAAGGCCCGGAGGGGGCCTATTCCCTGCCCTGCCGCCGCCTGATCCTCTGCCCCGGCCACTCCGCCCGGGACACCTTCCAGATGCTCCTCGGCCGGGGCGCGGCCATGGAGGCCAAGCCCTTCGCCGTGGGCGTGCGGATCGAGCACCGCCAGGCGGACTGCGACGCCGCTCAGTACCGGCGCTTCGCCGGGCACCCGGGGCTCCCGGCCTCCACCTACAAGCTCTCCTGCCACCTGCCGGACGGCCGGGGCGTATTCTCCTTCTGCGTCTGCCCCGGCGGCGAGGTGGTGGCCGCCGCCTCGGAGCAGGACCGGGTGGTCACCAACGGCATGAGCGAATACGCCCGGGACAGGGAGAACATCAACGGTGCCATGCTGGTGGGCGTCACGCCGGCGGATTTCGGCGGCGAGGGCCCCCTGGCGGGCATCGCCTTCCAGCGCCGGCTGGAGGAGGCCGCCTTCACCTTGGGCGGCGGGGGCTTCCGGGCCCCGGCCCAGCGGGTGGAGGACTTCCTGGCCCATCGCCCCTCCACAGGCCCCGGCCGGGTCAGGCCCAGCTACCGCCCCGGCGTCACCTGGTGCAGCCTGTGGGACTGCCTTCCTCCCTTCGTGGCGGAGGCCCTGGCCCAGGCGCTGCCGCTGCTGGGGCAGAAGCTCCGGGGCTACGACAATCCCGACGCCGTGCTGACGGCGGTGGAGAGCCGGTCCTCCTCTCCGGTGCGCATCGTCCGGGATGAGACATATCAATCCTCTCTCCGGGGGCTGTACCCATGCGGGGAGGGCGCCGGCTATGCCGGCGGCATCCTCTCCGCCGCGGCGGACGGCATGCGCTGCGCGGAGCAAGTCTATGCTATTTACAAAAAGGAGCTGAACCAACCATGAGCCGTGATCTCTGCATCTATCTGGAATTCCTCACCGAGGCTCACAAGGACCAGATCCGCCAAGCCGCGAAGGAGGCGGGCTTCGTCCCCCACTTCTTCGATCTGGACCAGTTCGAGGAGGCCAAAGCCTGCGTCCAGCACTGCGAAGTCCTCTACGCCCACTCCCCGGAGCTGCTGCGGACCGCCCCCGCCTCTTTGAAGTGGTACTGCTGCTCCTTCGCCGGGATCGACCCCTACTGCAAGGACCCCACTCTCTTCGCCAACCCCAACTGTCTCATGACCAACTCCAACGTCTACGGCGTCACCATCGCCGAGCACGTGGTCATGGTCACGCTGATGCTGCTGCGGCGGATGCCGGAGTACGAGGCCGTGGTCCGCGGCCATGGCTGGTCCAACCAGCTGGCGGTCCGGTCCATCCGGGACAACACCTTCACCATTCTGGGCACCGGCGACATCGGCGTCAACACAGCGGAGCGGCTGCGGGGCATGGGCGCCGCCCACATCCTGGGCCTCAGCCGCAGCGGCCGGCCTCACCCGGCCTTTGACGAGGTGCGGCCCATCGCGGACCTGGACGCGGTGCTGCCTCAGACGAAGATCCTCATTATGGGCCTGCCCAGCACGCCGGAGACCTACCACATCCTGAATCGGGAGCGGATCGCCCTGCTGAGCGCCGACGCCATCGTCATCAACGTGGGCCGGGGCACCGCCGTGGAGCAGGCCCCCTTGATCGAGGCCCTGAACAGCGGCAGGCTGGCCGGCGCCGCCCTGGACGTCATGGACCCGGAGCCGCTGCCCAAGGACGATCCCCTGTGGGACGCCCGGAACATCATCCTGACCCCCCACGTCTCCGGCAACATGACCCTGGGCTACACCTGCGACCGCAACGTGGAGCTGTTCTGCGCCGACCTGCGCAGCTACGCCGCGGGCCGTCCTCTGGCAGGCCTCGTGGACCGAAAGCGGGGCTATTAAGCCTTCGCGTCCTCTGGCACATCTCCGGACCGCATCCATCCATAAACTCTCATAGAAAGGAACACGACCCATGAACAATTTTACCTTCTACGCTCCCACCCTCTTCGCCTTCGGCGACGGCGAGGAGAAGAACACCGGCGCCCTGGTGCGCCGCTTCGGCGGCACGAAGGTGCTGCTGGTCACCGGCGGCGGCTCCGTCCGGCGCAACGGCGCCTACGACGCCGTCACCGCCTCCCTGACCGAGGCCGGCATCCCCTTTGAGGAGCTCTCCGGCGTCCAGGCCAACCCCCGCAGCGGCAAGGTCTACGAGGGCATCGACCTGGTCCGGCGCACCGGCGCGGACTTCCTGCTGGCCCTGGGCGGCGGCAGCGTCATCGACACCGCCAAGGCCATCGGCTTCGGCGCTGGGTACGACGGGGATTTCTGGGACTTCTTCACCGGCAAGGCCAAGATCGAGTCCACGCTGCCGGTGGGCGTGGTGCTGACCATCTCCGCCGCCGGCAGCGAGGGCTCCGACAGCTGCGTCATCACCCAGGAGGCGGGCAACCTGAAGTGGGGCTGCCCCAAGACCGACGTAATCCGTCCCAAGTTCTCCATCCTCAATCCCCGGTTCACCTGCTCCCTGCCGGCCTACCAGACCGCCAGCGGCGCCGTGGACATGATGGCCCACATTATGGAGCGCTACTTCTCCAACACGCCGGACGTGGGCCTGACGGACCGGCTGTGCGAGGCGCTGATGAAAACCATTCTGGACGCCGCTCCCAAGGCCCTGGCGGACCCCAACGACTACGCCGCCCGGGCGGACCTGATGTGGGCAGGCATGCTGGCCCACAACAACTCCTGCGGCGTGGGCCGGGACCAGGACTGGGCCAGCCACCAGATCGAGCACGAGCTCTCCGCCTTCTACGACTGCGCCCACGGCGCGGGCCTGGCGGTGGTGCTGCCCGCCTGGATGGAGTACGTCCTGCCCCACGATCCCATGCGTCTGGCCCAGTTCGCGGTCCGGGTGTTCGGCTGTGAGATGGATTTCGCCGCCCCCGAGCGCACCGCCCGGGAGGGCATTGAGCGGCTGTGCCTGTTCTTCCACTCCCTGGGTATGCCCATCACCTTTGAGGAACTGGGCGCCGACGCCAAGGACATCCCCGCCATGGTGGCCCACCGGGCGGAGAAGCCGGGCGGCTTCCCCTTCGGCGGCTTCGTGAAGATCCAGCCCGCCGACATGGAGGCCATTCTCCGTCTGGCCGCGGGCCTGTAAATCCCAAAATAAAAGCGCCCCGGGAGCAAATTGCTCCCGGGGCGCTGTTCGGTTTTTTTCAGCGGTCCGTTTATTCCGTCAGGCCCATGGTCTCCCACCGGTGTCCCCGGAAGCGGATGACAAAAAGCACCGCCCGGAAGATCCAGTCGAAGAACATGGCCATCCAGATGCCCAGCACGCCGAAGCCCCAGGCCCGGGCCATCAGCACGCCCAGGCCCACCCGCAGCGTCCACATGGACACGGTGGACACCGCCAGGGTGAAGCGGGTGTCCCCCGCAGCCCGCAGGGCCTGGGGCAGGGTGAAGGCGGCGGGCCAGATGAGGATGCCGAAACCGCCGTGCATCCAGATGATCTTGCGGGCGTAGTCCGCCGCCTCCGGCGAGACGTTGTAGATCCGCAGGATCACCGGCATCAGCAGCCACAGCAGCACGATGGTGGCCGTCATATAGATGTAAGCGCTTTTCATGAGCTTTTTGGTGTAATACCGGGCCTTTTTGTAGCTGCCCGCGCCGATGCAGCGGGACACCACCGTCACGATGCCAAGGCCCAGCGCCGTACCCGCCACGCACTGAAATCCGGCGATGGTATTGCCGATGGCGTTGGCCGCCACCGAGGCGGTGCCCAGCACCGACACCGTGGACAGCAGCAGGATCTTGCCCAGCTGGAACATGCTGTTCTCCAGGCCGTTGGGCACGCCGAAGCGCAGGATGTTCCGGACCACATAGCGGTCGTGGCGGAGGGTGAAGCGGGAGATCTTCAGCGGCAGGTCCGGCCGGCGCAGCAGCACCACCATGGCTGCCGCGGCAAAGATCCGGGATACCAGGGTGGGCCAGGCCACGCCCTCCACCTCCATGCCCACGGCGAAGATCAAGATGGCGTTGCCCGCCACATTGATGGCATTCATGATCAGAGACACCCACATGGAGATGCCGGAGTTGCCCATGACCCGGAACAGCGCCGCCCCGGCGCTGTAAATGGCCAGGAATGGGGTGGACGCCTCCACGATCAGGAAGTAGGTGTTGGCGTAGGCCGCCACATCCGGCTCCACCTGGCCGAACACCACGCCCAGGATGAAGCCCTTTCCCAGATAGAAGCAAAGGGTCACCACCAGGGAGATCTCCCCCATGAACAGCAGCAGCTGCTGGCCCGAGTGACCTGCCTTGTCCGGCTCCCGCCGTCCCAGGTACTGCCCCGCGATGACCGCGCCGCCGGTTGCCAAGGCCGCGAAGGCGTTGACCAGCAGCACGTTCACCGTGTCCACCAGAGATACGGCGGACATGGCCGCCTCGCCCACCTGGGCCACCATCAGCGAATCCGAAAGTCCCACGGTAATAGCCAGCAGCTGCTCGATCACCAGGGGGAGCACCAGCCTCCGCAGATCTTTCGCAGTAAAGTCCACACTGAATTGCTTGTTTTCCAAAGTCCTTTGTTCCTCTTTTCTCTTACCGGAATTCCCGGGGGCTCATGTGGAAGGTATTCTGGAAGGCCCGCAGGAAGGTGGAGTAATCGCCAAAGCCCGCCTGCTCCGCCGCCTTCATCACCGGCACCCCGGCGCGGATCAGTTCCCCCGCCCGCAGCAGCCGCTTCTGACTGATGTACTGGTGGAGGGTGTAGCCGGTGACGGCCTTGAACCGGTGCATGAGATAGTACCGGCTAATGTAGAACTTCCCCGCCAGGGCGTCCACCGTCAGCTCCTCCTCCAGGTGCCTGGCGATATAGCGCAGGACCTCCTCCATCTTGGCGTCCAGGCGGTAGCTGTCCCGCTGGTCCTGGGCGGTCCGGTCCCGGAGGATGTCCCGGTTCACGGCGATCAGCAGCTGCTGGCAGAGGGTGTCCGCCATGCGGCCGGCGCCAAACTCCCGCTCCCGCAGGGCCTGCTCCATCCGCTGGATGTGATCCATGTACCAAAGCCGCCGCTCCGCTCCAAAGCGCAGCAGGTGGAACCCCCGCTCCCGGGCGGTGGAAAAGCAGGTATCCAGCGCCTCGCCGGGGTCGGACCGGCTCTCCAGCCACTCCCGGCCCAGCCACACCACCACCCGCTCATAGGGCTCCGTCGGGTCGATCATGGGCCGGTGGATCAGGTCCCGCCCTACCAGCAGCATATCCCAGGGCTGGAGGAAATAGGTGACGCCCTCCACCACATAGGTGACCTTGCCGCCCAGCAGCAAAATCAGCTTGTCAAACTCATGGTAATGATAGTCCAGCTTCTGGGCCCGGCTGTCCTTGAGATGAAACAGGCGGAAATCCTCATGGAGATATCCCCGCTTTCCGATCTCGCTGCGGTCCAGCATGGCGCCGCCCCCCTTCCCCTTTGCAATGTCATTTTATCATACCGCACTTTTTGCCGTTCCTCAATGGAGTTTTTCACAAAAGTGCGCATTTTTTGGCCTGCTGTTCCGGAAAGTTTTGTACCGGACCCGGCTTTCTGATTGCCAATCACCGCCGGGTCTGGTATACTGTGAGAAATGTCGAGATCAAGGAGGTGGCTCCATGAGCCGCGCCGATGAACTGTTTTTGCAAAACTGCCGGGAGATCCTCTCCACCGGTGTCTGGGACACCGATCTGCCTGTCCGTCCCCGGTGGGAAGACGGCACCCCCGCCCACACCATCAAGAAATTCGGCATCGTCAACCGCTATGACCTCCGCTCGGAGTTCCCCATCCTGACCCTGCGCCGGACCTATTGGAAGACGGCGGTGGATGAGCTGCTGTGGATCTGGCAGAAGAAGTCCAACAACATCCGCGACCTGAACGCCAAGATCTGGGACCAGTGGGCCGACGAGACCGGCTCCATCGGCAAGGCCTATGGCTACCAGCTGGCCGTGAAGCACATCTACCCCGAGGGCGAGATGGACCAGGTGGACCGGGTGCTGTACGACCTGAAGCACAATCCCGCCTCCCGCCGGATCATGACCAACATCTACAACTTTCAGGACCTCCACGAGATGCACCTCTACCCCTGCGCCTACTCCATGACCTTCAACGTCTCTGGAAACGTCCTCAACGCCATTTTGAACCAGCGCAGCCAGGACATGCTGGCCGCCAACAACTGGAACGTGGTGCAGTACGCCGTTCTGGTCCATATGCTGGCTCAGGTCAGCGGCCTGGTGCCCGGCGAGCTGGTCCACGTGATCGCCGACGCCCACATCTACGACCGCCACGTGCCCATCATAGAGAAGATGCTCACCCAGGTCCCCGCCCCGGCGCCGGTGTTCCACATGGACCCCACCGTGACGGATTTCTACGCCTTTACCCGGGACAGCTTCTCTCTGGAGGGCTACACACCCGCCCCCTTTGAGGACAAGATCCCCATTGCCATTTAAGGAGGGACCGATATGAACGCCATCGTGGTGGTGGACCGGAACTGGGCCATCGGAAAGGACAACGCCCTGCTGTTCTCCCTGCCCACGGATATGAAGCGCTTCCGCTCCCTGACCTTGGGCGGCACGGTGCTGCTGGGCCGCAAGACCCTGGACACCTTCCCAGGCGGCCGGCCTCTGCCGGGCCGGCGAAACATCGTCCTCACCCGGGACCCCGCCTTTCAGCGGGAGGGTGTGGAGGCCTTCACCTCCCTGGCCGACGCCCTGGCCGCGGGAGCGGACCCGGAGCACCTGTGGGTCATCGGCGGCGGCAGCGTCTATACCGCTCTGCTCAGCCGCTGCAAGCGGGTATACCTGACGAAGGTGGACGCCGCCGCAGAGGGCGCCGACACCTTCTTCCCCAACCTGGACAAGCTGCCCGGCTGGGAGGTGGAAACTGTCAGCGAGCCCGTGGAGGAGAACGGCTTGACTTTCCGGTTCATCGAGTATATCAACAAAAACATCTGAATGATGCAGAAAACCGCCCGCCGGGGAAATTCCCCGGCGGGCAATCTGTTCGTTTGTCTGTTACATTTAGGAAAGTTCCTGCGGCTCCTCCATCGCTGGTGCCCACTGTTCCTCCTCAGCGGATGTGGCCGCTGGAAGATCAACCGTCTCTCCCTCCTGCCACAACAGCAAGGCATCCTCTCCCAGCCCGAAATACAGGGCGCTGGTGTCCAGGGCATCCCCCCCGGAAAAAAGAATGTCTCCGCTGCTCCGATATTGCTTGTTATTAAAGTTGAAAACCGTGGTTCGCAGGAGGGGACGCTCCAAATACCAGTGAACGCCGTCCTCATCTTCCCGCCAGGTCACGGCATACCATCCCGCCCGATTTGTCTGCCAATGGACACTGATCATACCGTTTTCCAACCGGCTGGCCCGCACTGTGTACTCGCTGCCGTCAACAGGTAGTATCGTCCAGTTGTTCAGTGCCCAACCCCCGACAGCCAGCAACCCGCACACCGCCGCCGCGATCAGAGCCCCTTTCCACCAGGCCCGACGCTTGCTCTTCTCCCAGGTTTGGGACAGCCCCTTCACCGCAGCCTCCTCGTCAGGGACGGGGGGCTGTGCATCCGGCAGCGGCGCGTCCATGGCCGCCAGGGCTGCCCGGCAGTCCGGACAATCCTTCAAATGCGCCTCCACCGCCCGGCGGCTGGCATCCGAACAGACGCCGTCGTGGTACAGGGGCAGCAGGTCCAGGATAATCTCATGTTCCATCCAATTCCTCCTTCAGTTTCTGCCGGGCCCGGAAATAGGTCACCCGGGCCCAGCTCTCCGTCTTTCCGAACAGCTCTCCGATCTGGCCGAAGGGCAGCTCCCCGAAGGTCCGCAGGGAGAACACCTCCTTGTAGGGCTCCGGCAGGTCGTGGAGCAGCCGGTGGAGGCGCGCCGCGGCCTCCCGGTCGGCAAAGGCCTCCTCGATGCCGCCGTCCCCGGCCTCACCCGCCAGTCCCACGAAGCGCTTTTGCTCCCGGCACAGGGACAGGTACTGGTTCCGGGCGATCTGACACAGCCACACCCGCAGCCGGCACTCCCCCCGGAAGCTGTCGATGGCGGTAAGGGCCTTGACAAAGGCGGCCTGGGTCACCTCCTCCGCCGTCTGCTCGTCCCGGCTCAATGCCAGGGCGTAGCGATACACGTCCGCGAAGTACAGCCGGTAGATCTCCTCAAAATCCGGCACGCTCTCACCTCCTTCTTCCATAGGACGGCGATGCCGCCCGTTCGTTACAGACTTTCGGCAAAAAAAGCCGCGTTGTGTTTTTCCGGCGGGTATTATATAATGGAACAAACGTACTGTGCAAGAGAGGAGGCGGCCCATGGCGGACCTCACCACCAACGTACAATTCATCCGGGGGATCGGTCCCCAGAAGGCCAAGGCCCTTTCCAAGCTGGGCATCGAGACGCTGCGGGACCTGATCGCCTGGCTGCCCCGCCGGTATGAGGACCGGACGGGATTCCGGCGGATCGCGGATCTGACGCCGGGAGAAGCCGCCTGCGTGGCTGCCATGGTGGCCGCGCCGCCTACGCTGTCCCATATCCGTAAGGGCATGGACCTTGTCAAGGTCCGGACCGTGGACGAGACCGGCACCCTGGACGTGACCTTCTTCAACCAGACCTGGCTGAAAAACAACCTCCGCCAGGGGGAGACCTACGCCTTTTACGGCCGGGCGGAGGGCAGCCTCCTGCGCAAACAGATGGCCTCTCCGGTGGTGGAGCCCCTGGAGCGGAGGGAGATCACCGGCCGCATCGTGCCCATCTATCCCCTGACCGCTGGGGTGAGCCAGCTGGTGCTGTCCCGCTCCATCCGCCAGGGGCTGGACGCCTGCGCCGATATCCTGCCGGACGTGCTGCCGGACGAGATCCGGCGGGCCCACCACCTGTGCCGCATCAACTTCGCCTACGAGAATATCCACTTCCCCGAGAGCATGGAGGCCCTGGACCTCAGCCGGCGGCGTCTTGCCTTTGAGGAGCTGTTTCTCTTCACCATCGGCCTCCAGCGCCTGCGCCGGCGGCGGGAGGTGGTCCACGTGGCCCCCTGCGCCGCCGTGGACATGGAGCCCTTCTACGGCGCCCTGCCCTTCACGTTGACGGACGCCCAGCGGCGGTGCGTGGAGGAGGCCCTCTCCGACATGACCTCCGGCGTGCCCATGAACCGCCTGTGCCAGGGGGACGTGGGCTCCGGCAAGACCATGGTGGCCGCCGCCTGCGTGTACTTTGCCGTGAAGAACGGCCGCCAGGCGGCGCTGATGGCCCCCACGGAGATCCTGGCCCGGCAGCACTACGAGGGTCTGGCCCCCCTGATGGAGCGGCTCGGCATCCGCTGCGCCCTGCTGACCGGGTCTACCAAGGCCGCCGCCAAACGCTCCATCGCGGAGCAGCTGGCCACCGGGGAGATCGACTTTGCCATCGGTACCCACGCCCTCATTACCGGAGACCTGGACTACAAGGACCTGGGCCTGGTGGTCACCGACGAGCAGCACCGCTTCGGCGTGGGCCAGCGGGCGGCCCTGGCGGAGAAGGGAGAGCACCCCCACACCCTGGTCATGTCCGCCACCCCCATTCCCCGGACGCTGGCCCTGATTTTGTACGGAGACCTGGACGTGTCCGTCATCGACCAACTGCCCCCCGGGCGCAAAGCGGTGGAGACCTATGCCGTCCCCGGCAGCTACCATCCCCGGATCTACGCCTTCCTCCGCAAGCTGATTGCCGAGGGCCGACAGGCCTATATCGTCTGCCCGATGGTGGAGCAGAGCGACGACGCCGCCAGCGACGACCGCAAGGCGGTGACGGCATACGCCAAAATGCTCCAGGAGGAGGTCTTTCCCGACCTGAAGGTGGCCTACGTCCACGGGAAGATGAAGCCCAAGGAGAAGGAGGCGGTCATGGCCGCCTTCGCCGCGGGGGAGAGCCACATCCTGGTCTCCACCACCGTCATCGAGGTGGGGGTGGACGTGCCCAACGCCGCCGTCATGGTGGTGGAAAACGCGGAGCGCTTCGGCCTCAGCCAGCTGCACCAGCTGCGGGGCCGGGTGGGCCGGGGCCAGTGGCAGTCCTACTGCATTTTGATCTCCGACAACCGCAACGAGGAGACGCGGGAGCGGCTGAAGGTCATGACCAGGACCGCCGACGGCTTCAAAATCGCCGAGGAGGACCTGCGGCTCCGGGGGCCCGGCGACTTTTTCGGCGTCCGGCAGCACGGCCTGCCGGGGCTGAAGGTGGCGGACCTGGGCTGCGACACGCAGCTTTTACAGGAGGCCCAGCAGGCGGCCCTCACACTGCTGGAGGCGGACCCGGAGCTGACGGCCCACCCCGCCACGGCGGAGCGGGTCCAGGACCTGTTCGACCAGGCGGCGGACACGCTGAACTGACCGTCCGGCCTTTTTCATTGAGTTTTTCCCCAGGTTATGGTATGGTGAGAAGCGAAAAACAATCGGCGGCGCCCACTGAACGCGCGCCGCGGAACGGGGGCAGAGAAAATGATACCTTATGCGAAACGCATGGAACACATGGCCTTCACGGCCAACGTGGTCAAGGGGCTGTTCGGCTCCATGACCAATCCGGACATCATCTCCTTCGGGGGCGGCTCTCCCGCCAAGGAGGCCCTGCCGGTGGACATCGTCCGCCAGCTGGCCGATGAGGTCCTGCGGACCGACGGCCGGGGCGTGGAGGCCCTGCAATACGGCCCGCTGATCGGCGTGACCGACCTGCGGGAGGTGGTGGTCCGGGAGCTGCTGCGGCCCAAGGGCATCGACTGCGGCGTGGAGAACGTGATGATCACCACCGGCGGCCTGGAGGGCATCTACCTTGCCTGCCAGGCGTACATCGATCCCGGCGACGTGATTTTGGTGGAGGCGCCCACCTTCGTCCAGTGCGTGGAGATCTTCGATATGCTGGAGGCCCGCTGCGTCAGCGTGGCCATGGACGACGACGGTCTGATCCCGGAGGATCTGGAGGAGAAGATCCGGCTCCACCATCCCAAGATGCTCTACACCAACCCCACCTTTCAGAACCCCAGCGGCCGCACCCTGAGCCTGGCGCGGCGGAAGGCCGTGGCGGAACTGGCCCAGCGGTACGACATGTTGGTGCTGGAGGACGACCCCTACCGGGACATCCGGTACAGCGGTGAGGACCTGCCCCCCATCAAGCACTTTGACACCACGGACCATGTCATCATGGCTGGCAGCTTCTCCAAGATCTTCTCCCCCGGCTCCCGGCTGGGCTACGTGGCGGCGGAGGCGGAGACCATCCAGCGCCTGGTGGATGTCAAGTCCGCCACCAACTCCCACACCTCCATGCTGCCCCAGATCCTGTGCGCGGAGTTCTTCAAGCGGGGCTACTATCCCGCCCACCACAAGCGGATCTGCGACCTGTACCGCACCCGGCGGGACGCCATGCTTCGCAGCCTGGACGCCTACTTCCCCGCCGGGGCCAAGCACAGCAACCCCGACGGCGGCCTCTTCACCTGGGTGGAGCTGCCCGGCGGCATCGACACCACCGCCCTGCTGGCGGAGTCCGCCGCCGATCCGGCGGTGAACGTGGCCTTCCTGGCCGGCGAGGGCTTCTTCTCCGACCGGAATGGTCAGGGGAAAAACTGCATGCGCATGAGCTTCGGCAGCACGCCGGAGGACCTGATCGAAGAGGGCGTCCGCCGTCTGGGCGGACTGATCCGCTCCAAACTGGAACAGGCCTGAGTAAAGCGCCGCCCCGGACGATCCCGTCCGGGGCGGCGCTTCCTCGTATGTCATTTCAGCTCGTCCAATGTCAGGGAGAAGCTGGGCAGGAAGGTGTCCATGAAGTAGGCCACCTCCGGCAGGTCAAAGGCCTCCAGGGCCCTGCGGGTCTGGGCGGCGGCCTCCCGGAACTCGGCGTTGCCGGCCTTGAGCTCCTCCAGGCACTTGATGTGGGCGGAGAGCTTGTCCGCCGCTTTCACCAGCCGCTCCACCTCCGGGTCCATGGCGGTCAGCACCGGGGCGTAGGCAGACTGGAGCTCCGGCGGCAGCATCCGCAGCAGCTTCCCCTCCGCCACCGCCTCCACATCCTTATAGGCGGTGCGGATGGCGGGGTTGTCGTACTTGATGGGGGTGGGCATGTCGCCGGTGAGGATCTCGCTGGCGTCGTGATACAATGCCGCCGATGCGACAAGTCCCGGGTCCACATGACCGCCGAATTTCTCATTGCGGATCAGGGCCAGGGCGTGGGCCAGCACCGCCACCTGGTGGCTGTGCTCCTGGACGTTTTCCGGGGCGGTGTTGCGCATGAGGGCCCAGCGCTGGATGAACCGCATCCGGGAGATATAGGCGAAAAAGTGGCTGTTCATGGTCTCACTCCTTGATGGTCCCGTAGAGGAATTCCCCGTCGGCGGAGGTGATGGTCACGGAGCGGATCTGGTTGTGCAGGTCCTCCCCCTTCACCAGCACCTCGGCGTAGTTGGGGGCGTGGCCGAAGAACCACCCGTCCTTGGGCTGCTCGAAGAGAACGGGGTAGGTCTGTCCCACGCAGCCGGCCAGATAGGCCCTTTGCAGCTCCGCCGCCACCGCCGCCGCCCGGTGGGCCCGGTCCTCCTTGACGGATTTGGGCACCTGGCGCATCTTGGCCGCCGGGGTGCCGGGGCGGATGGAGTAGGGGAAAATGTGCATCCGGGCAAAGCCGCAGGCGCGGATGAAGTCCAGGGTCTTTTCAAACTCCGCCTCCGTCTCCTCCGGGAAGCCCACGATCAGGTCCGTGGTGACGGCGGGACGGTCGAAGTGGGCCTTCAGCAGCTCCACGGACTGGAGATACCGGGCGGTGTCGTACTTGCGGTTCATGCGGCGCAGCGTCTCGTCACAACCGCTCTGCATGGACAGGTGGAACTGCGGGCACAGGTCCGGCAGCTGCGCCGCCCGGCGGCAGAACGCCTCCGTGACGGTGCGGGGCTCCAGGCTCCCCAGCCGCAGCCGCACCCCCGGCGCCGCCGCGGCGATGGTCTCCAGCAAATCGATCAGGCTCTTGCCATCCTTGAAGTCCTGGCCCCAGGAGGAGATCTCGATGCCGGTGACGACGATCTCCCGGTATCCGGCGGCCTTCAATCCCGCCGCCTGCTCCGCCGCCCGGTCCAGCGGCAATGAGCGGACCCGCCCCCGGGCGTAGGGGATGATGCAGTAGGAGCAGAAGTTGACGCAGCCGTCCTCCACCTTCAAAAGGCACCTCGTCCGGTCCTCCAGGCCCCCCGCGGGCAGCACCTCAAACTCCCGGCGGTCGAAGGAGTTGTCCAGGGCCACCAGGCGCCGCCGCTCCTCCGTCTCCCGCTCCAGCAGGTCCAGAAAGCCGGTCCGGTCCCCGGTGCCGGCGATCAGGTCCACGTCCAGCTGCTCCACGTCCTCCGGGTGGGTCTGGGAGTAGCAGCCGCACAGGGCCAGCACCGCCTGGGGATGTTCCCGCCGGACCCGGTAGAGCATCTGCCGGGACTTGCGGTCGCTGACCGCCGTGACGGAGCAGGAATTGACCACATAGGCGTCCGCCGCCTCCTCAAAGGGCACCACCTGGTGGCCCCGGCGGCGCAGCTCCTGCTCCATGGCCTGGGTCTCGTATTGGTTCACCTTGCAGCCCAAGGTGTAAATGGCAATTTTCATGGAATCTCCTTGCACTTTCCGAAAATCCTCTATATAATGGTCTGACGCGCTCATATTATACCGATTTTTTCTCCAATGGGCAAGTCCCAACAAAGGAGGTCTTTTTTCACCATGATCTATCTGGACCACGCCGCCACCACCCCGATCCCCCGGGCCGTGGCAGACGCCATGTATGAAGTGCTGGCGGAGCGCTTCGGCAACCCCAGCTCCCAGTATCCCCTGGGGGCGGACATGAAGCGGGCGGTGGAGCAGTGGCGCCGCACGGTCGCCCAGGCTCTGGGCTGCGATGCCGGGCGGCTGTATTTCACCTCCTGCGGCACCGAGGCCGACGCCTGGGCCGTCACCGCCGCCTGCTGGCAGAACCGGCACCTGGGAAAGCACATCGTCACCACCGCCGTGGAGCACAGCGCCGTCCTGGAGTCCTGCCGCTGGATGGAGAAGCAGGGCTATGAGGTCACCTATGTGGCCCCCGGCAGCGACGGTGTCATCACGGCGGAGGACATCTTATCCGCCGTCCGCCCCGACACGGCCCTGGTCTCCTGCATGCTGGTCAACAACGAGCTGGGCTGCCTCTACCCCATTGAAGAGATCGCCCGGGGGCTGGCGGCCAGAAACCCCAAGACCCTGCTGCACACCGACGCGGTCCAGGGCTTTTTGAAGGTGCCCTTTGCCGCAAACACCCTGGGCGCGGACTTCATCTCCATCTCCGGCCACAAGATCGGCGGCCCCAAGGGCATCGGCGCGCTGTACATCGGCCCCCGGGTGAAGAACCCCCGCCCCCTGCTGCCCGGCGGCGGCCAGGAGGGAGGCCTGCGCTCCGGCACCGAGGCCACCGCCCAAATGGCGGGCTTCGCCAAGGCCGTGGAGCTGCGGACGGAGCGCCTGACCGAGATCCTGGACCACATGGCGGCCCTCCGGGCCCACGCCGCGGAAGTCCTCGGCGCCATCCCCGACCTGAAGATCCTGGGCGGCGGCCCCGCCGCGCCCCACATTCTCTCCGTGTCCCTGGAGGGCTGGCCCAGCCAGAATATCGTCACGGACCTGGGCAGCCAGGGCATCTGCATCTCCGCCGGCTCCGCCTGCCACCGGGGCAAGCCCAGCCATGTGGTGGCGGCGCTGAAGCTGCCCAAAAAGGTCTCCGGCGGCGTGATCCGCCTGAGCTTCGGCCCGGAGACCACCTTTGACGACATCGACCGGTGTGCCGAGGCACTGCGCCGCCATCACGACACCCGGATGCCTATGCTGTAACTGCCGTCAGCGCACTTTTTCAAGCGCTTTGGTCTGTCAGCGCTCTGTACCGGCATCCATCTTCATGATATTGACAAAGGAGTGTACCCCATGCCGTCCTTCCTCCGCCGGGAGCGGGGCTTTTACAAGCGGATGTGGCTGCTGGCCCTGCCCCTGATCCTGCAAAACCTCATCACCACCTCGCTGGGCTTTGTGGACACCTTCATGGTGGGTCTGCTGGGCCAGAATGAGCTCTCCGCCGTCACCGCTGCCAACTCCCCCATTTTCCTGCTCCAGGTCATCATCTTCGGCCTGATGAGCGGCCTGACCGTACTGGTGAGCCAGTACTGGGGACGGGGCGACATCGACGCCATCAACCGCTCCATGGGCGTGGCCATGTACGCGGGCCTCGGCATCGCCCTGGCCATGGCCTCCGCCATGTTCTTCCTGCCCCGGCAGGTCATGGGCCTTGTCACCAACAACGCCCTGCTGATCGAGCTGGGGATGCCGTACCTTCGGATCGTGGGCGTCAGCTATGTGTTCAACGCCGTCTCCAGCGTGTATGTGTCCATGCAGCGCAGTACCGAGCGGCCGGTGTTCGGCCTGGCGGTGTTTGCCGCGTCCATGCTGCTCAATACCTTCCTCAACTATGTCCTGATCTTCGGCAAGCTGGGTGCCCCGGCCCTGGGGGTCACCGGCGCCGCCATCGCCACGCTCACCTCCCGGATCGTGGAGTTCGCCATCGTGGCAGTGGCCGCCGCAGTCACCCACCGGGTGCCTCTGCGGCCGAAGGCACTGCTGCGCCCCGGACGGGCCATGACCGCCAGCTTCCTCAAGTACGCCTCCCCGGTCATTGTCAACGAGAGCTTCTGGGGCCTGGGCACCACGGTCATGACCGCCATCATGGGCCACATGGCCATCTCTGCCGACATGCTGGCGGCCTACGCCATCATGGGCAACATCGACAAGTTCTCCACCGTCACCTGCTTCGGCGTGGCGGGGGCCACCGCCGTGATCGTGGGCAAGCGGATCGGCGAGGGCGCCGGGAAGGACGAGGTCTACTCCCTGGGCTGCTGCCTGCTGACGGTGTCCCTGGGGGTGGGCGTGGCCGTGGCCGCGGCCCTGGCGGTGCTGCTGCCCACTATTTTCATTCCCTACCTCTACCCCCTGTTCCACCTGGACGGGCTGGCCCTCCAGATCGCCGTCACCATGTGTGTGGTATACATCTGCATGATGCCTATGAAGGCCTTTGACATCACCAACATCACCGGCCTCCTCCGGGCCGGCGGCGACGCCCGCATGGCCTCCGTCATCGACCTGGCCCCCCTGTGGGTGGTGGCGGTGCCCCTGACCGCCCTGGCCGCCCTGGTGCTGGACGCGCCGGTCACCATTGTGTGCCTGTGCATCCAGACGGAAAACGTGTGTAAAATGCCTCTGGGCGTACTGCGGCTGCGCAGCCGGAAATGGATCAACGACATCACCCGGGGAGGCGCTGCGGCATGAGCCTGTTCTGCTGTCCCCTCTGCGCCGCGCCTCTGGAGCGGACGGAACACACCTACCGCTGCCCGGCAGGCCACAGCTTCGACATCTCCAGGGAGGGCTACGTCCACCTGCTGCCCCCCAACCAAAAGCACTCGGCCGCTCCCGGAGACGACAAGGCCATGGCCGCTGCCCGGCGGGAATTCCTCTCCAAAGAGTATTACAGGCCGCTGCTTAATACGCTTTGTAGTCAGATTTTGTCCCTTTCCGGCGAAGCACCCCGGATTTTGGACGCCGGCTGCGGCGAAGGGTATTACACCGCCGGCATCTATGCGGCCCTGACCGCCGCCGGAAGGCAACCGGTCATGGCGGGCACCGACATCTCCAAGTTCATCCTCCGCTACGCCGCCCGCCGGTGCCGGGAGATCGAGTTCGCCGTGGCCTCGTCCTACCGCCTGCCCCTGGCGGACGAGAGTGTGGACCTGCTGCTGAACTGCTTCTCCCCTCTGGCCCTGGAGGAGTTCCGGCGGGTATTGCGGCCCGGCGGCTGCTTTCTCTATGTGGTGCCTGCGGCGGACCACCTGTGGCAGCTCAAGGAGGTCCTCTACGACCGTCCCTACCCCAACGAGGAGAAGGAGACGCCCTATGAGGGTTTCACCTACCGCGCCATCGTGCCGGCGGAGGATACCATCCACCTGCCCTGCCCGGCGGACATCCAGGCCCTGTACCACATGACCCCCTACTGCTGGAAAACCCCGAAGGAGGGAGCGGAGCGGCTTGCGCAGCTGGAGAAGCTGGACTGCCGCATCGCCTTCCGCATCCATATCTTCCAAAAAAAGGAGGACTCCCTATGAACGCCAATCCCACCCGTTCGGCCCTGATCCTCATTGACATGGAAAACGGCTTCGTGGAGCCGGAGGGCGGCCACTGCATCCGCTTTGCCAAGTCCACGGTGCCCGCCTGCGTGCGGGCGGTGGAGACCGCCCGTGAAAAGGGCATCCCGGTGTTCTTCGTCAAGCGCATCTACCGCGCCGACGGCAGCGATGTGGAGCTGACCCGGTATGCCGGGTGGGTGGCAGGCGGACGGGCCTGCGGTCCCGCCTCCACCGGTCCCAACAGCGCCCAAGCGCCGGAGGGCCTGCGGCCCCGGCCCGGAGACTACACCATCTGGAAGCCCCGGTGGAGCGCCTTTTTCCACACAGAGCTGGACCTGATCTTGCGGCGGCTGGACATCCGGACCGTGATCCTGGCGGGCACTACCACCCCCAACTGCGTCCGCACCACCTGCTACGACGCCATCGCCCTGGAGTACAACACCGTGGTACTGACGGACTGCTGCTCCTCCCAGACCGAGGAGATCCAGCGGGTGAACCTGGAGGACATGGGCCGGGCCGGCGCCATCCTGATGGACAGCGCCGCCTTCCGGGACTTTGCACCCGACACGGTGCCGGACACCTCCGCCGCTATCCGGGCGGCCATGGAGGGCGAGGACATCATCCCCGAGCCCTTTGCAGAGGGCCCCGACGGCGTATACTGGCCGGACCGGTGGTAACGAAGATCAAGGGAGCGTATGCTTTCGGCATACGCTCCCTTTTTGTTATCCCAGGTCCACCGTCCGGGTGGCCACGGTGCCGCAGAAGCGCCCATCGTGCTCCACGAACAGCAGCGTGGGCCGGCAGGAGAGGATCAGCTCCTCCACCTGCATCCGGCTCAGCACGTCCACGTAGTTCAGCGGCTCGTCCCAGATGTAAAGGTCCGCCTCTTCACAGAGGCTGGCAGCCAGCAGTACCTTCTTTTTCTGCCCGGCGCTGTACCGGGACAGGTCCACCTCAAACTGGGACCGGGGGAAATCCAGCTTCCGCAGCACCGTGTAGAACCGGGTGGCGTCCAGCCCCCGGGCCCGGAGGAAATCCGTCAGGCTGCCGGAGAGACCCTCGGTACTCTGTGACACATAGGAGACCGCCAGACCACTGCGCCGCTCCACCCGCCCGGCAGTGGGGTCCAGTTCCCCCAGGGCCAGACGGAGCAGGCTGGTCTTACCGCAGCCGTTGGGACCCCGGAGGGCGATCCGCTCCCCGGAACACACCTCAAAGCCGACGCCGGCGCAGACGGTGCGGCCGCCGTAGGCCACGGACACGTCCCGCAGCTCCAGGAGCCGCCGGCCCGGCGGATTGGGCCGGGGCCGCAGCAGCAGCGTCTCCTGCTTCTCCACGTCCCGCAGCAGCCGGGACTTCTCCTCCACGGCCTCCTCCCGCCGCCGCTGGATGGCCTTGGACCGCTTCATCAGTTTGGCCGCCTGGTGGCCCACGTAGCCCCGGTCCGCCGCCTTGGCGCCGGTCTTGTCCACGCCGAACTTCCCCTGCTCGGTCCGGTCAGACCAGGCGGAGGCCCGGCGGGCCGCCTCATTCAGGCGGCCGATGTCCTTTTGCAGCTTCTCCTGCCGGGCCCGCTCGAAATCGTCCTGCCGCTGCTTGTTCTCCCACCAGACGGAAAAGCCCCCCCGCCGCACCTGAGCCCCGGTGGGCGTCAGGGCCAGGGTGTGGTCTGTGCACCGGTCCAGGAAGTCCCGGTCGTGGGACACCAGGAGGAACCCCCGCTTGCGGCTCAGATACGATGCCAGCTTTCGCCGCCCCTCCAGATCCAGGTGGTTGGTGGGCTCGTCGATGAGCGGATAGGCGTCGTCCCGGAGGAACAGCGCCGCCAGCAGCACCTTCGTCCGCTCCCCGAAGGAGAGGGTCGCAAAGGGCCGGTCCAGGATCTCCTCCGGCAGGTCCAGCAGTCCCAGCTCCCGCCGGAGCTGCCACTCCTCCGCCTCCGGCGCGGCGGCGGCCGCCACGGCCCGGGCCGTCTGCTCCGGCCGGTCCACCGGGTACGGAAAATACACGCAGTTTACGAAGGCGGCAATGCTGCCGCCGGAGGGCAGCTGTCCCGCCAGCAGCCGCAGCAGCGTGGTCTTGCCCCGCCCGTTGCGGCCGGTGAAGCCCAGCTTCCAGTCGGTGTCCAGCTGGAGGGTCAGCCCCTCAAATACCGGCTCCGGGCTGCCCTCATAGGCAAAGGTCAGATCCGTAAGTTCGATCAGTGACATGGCTGTGCTCCTTCCAATCAAATAAAATCGGCCGCGGGAAAGGCGCACCTCTCCCGCGGCCGGACACACAGCCGCGAAGCCTCCGCCGCAGCGGAGGTCCGTTCACAAGGGGTCCGGGAAGAGAGCGTCAGCGTTCCTGCGGGCGCGCGGCACCGGGACGGCCGTGAGCCGTCCGTTTTCCGCGTGAAACTCGCAAGTCAGCTGCGCATCTTCCCACCCCTTCGTCAAATTCTGTTCTTATGATACCACGCTGTCGTCCGGGACGCAAGTCCCGTCTCTCTCCGGCGGGAAGGTCACCGTGAAGGTACTGCCCCTGCCCTCCCGGCTCTCCAGATCCACCCGGGCGCCCAGGTAGGCCGCTCCGTGCTTGACAATGGACAATCCCAGCCCTGTGCCGCCGCCGGAGTGGCTCTTGTCCACCCGGTAGAATCGCTCAAACACCCGGCTCTGAGCTTCCCGGGGGATTCCCACACCGGTATCGGTTACACTGACCCGCGCCCCATCAGACCCGTTTTCCACGGTGACGGTGACACTGCCGCCGGGGTGGTTGTAGACCACGGCATTGTCGCAGAGGTTGTAGAGGATCTCCTCCACGATCCGGGGCACGCTCCGGACCACCGCCCCGCCGCCGGTCAGAGTGAGGGTGACCCCCTTGCCCTGGGCCGCGTCAGTCAGGCGATCCAGCACCCGCCGGGCAGCGGCGTGCAGGTCCACGCTCTCCCAGGGGCCCAGGTCCCCGCCCTCATCCAGCCGGGACAATCGGATGATGTCGTTGACCAGGCTGATCAGCCGCTGTGTCTGACGGTGGATGTTGCCGGCGAAGTGCTCCACATCTGCCGGAGCCACCATACCGGTTTTCAAAATCTCTGCGGTACCCAAAATAGAGGTCAGGGGCGTTTTCAGCTCGTGGGAGACATTAGCGGTGAACTCCCGGCGCAGAGCGTCCCGGCGCTCCTTCTCCGTCACGTCCAGCACCATCAGCACCGCGCCGGCAGTCTGCCCCTCCCGCCGGGCGGGACTGGCGATCACCTGGCGGCAGCTGTCCTCACTCTCCAGAAGGACCTCGCACCGCCGGCCCGCCAGGGCCTGCTCCACACAGCGGCGGAAGGGCGCCTCCCGATTCAGAGCGTAGACGCTCTCGCCCTCCGGCGCCGCCTGGGCGCCCAGCAGCCGCAGCGCCGCCGGATTGCAGGCCAGCACCCTCGTCTCCTGATCCACCGCCACGAAGCCCTCGCTCATGGTCTCCGTCAACGCGGCAAACTCCTCCTGCCGCTGACGCAGATCCTCCATCTGCCGGCGGATCTGCCGCTGCTGGCTGCGGATCTTCCCCAGCAGCGGGGAGAGCTCCTCGTAGCACTCCGCGGTCTCCGGTGCGTCCAGATCCAGCTGATTGATGGGCGCCACCAGCTGCTTTGAAACCCGGGACGCCAGCGCCAGAGCCAGCACCGCCGCCAGCAGCATCATCAGCGCCACGGGCTGGGCGGCCTGCAGTACCATGGCCCAGACGGTGTACTGGGTATCCGCTACCCGTACCACGGAGCCATCGGACAGCCGCAGAGCGTAATACAGCGTCTTTTGCGCCAGGGTATCCGAGTAACGGGCAGCGGTGCCGGTTCCGGCCAGCAGAGCCTGGCGGATCTCCTGGCGCTGAGCGTGGTTGTCCATGGCGGCGGGATTCTCCTGGTTGTCCCAGAGGACTGTGCCGTCCGAGTCCACCCAGGTGATCCGGCTCTCACCCGGCAGGTCCTTCAGATACTCTGTCCCGCTCTGCTCCACTCCCCGCGCGATATAGGCCGCCCTGGCGGCCAGCTCCCGGCCCACCTGGTCCTCAAAATAACCGTGGAGTACGCCGGTCACCAGCACCAGGCTGGCCGCCAGCACCACCAGCGTCACACCCAGGATGGAGCGGAAGATCCGCTTTGTCATGATCTCCGCCTCCTCACATCTCGCTGATTTTGTAGCCGTAGCCCCGAACGGTTTCGATATACGCGCCCGCGGGCCCCAGCTTCTGCCGCAGCGTGCGCATATGCACATCCACGGTGCGGCTCTCACCGGTGAAGGCGTAGCCCCAGACCTGTTGGATCAGGGTCTCCCGGGACAGCACCCGCCCCCGGCTGCGCAGCAGCAGGCACAGCACCTCAAATTCCTTCTGGGTGAGCGCCACCTCCCGGCCCTCCACATGAACGGTATGGCGGTCCGGATCCACCTCCAGGCAGCCCATGTGCAAAGGCCCGCTGCTGCGCTCTGTGCGCCGCAGCAGCGCGCGGATCCGGGAGAGCAGCTCCATCATGCCGAAGGGCTTTGCCACATAGTCGTCCGCCCCGCCGTCCAACCCCAGAACCTTGTCATATTCCGTGCTCTTGGCTGTCAGCATAATAACGGGCACTGATGCAGTCCTGGGGGCGGAACGGAGCTTTTTCAGTACGCTGAGGCCGTCCTCCTCCGGCAGCATGATGTCCAGCAGCACCAGGGTGGGCGCCGTCTCCTCCACTGCCCGCCAAAACTCCGAGGGCAGACCGAAGCCCCGGGCCTCCATTCCCTGGCTGTTGAGGGAGTAGATGACAAAGTCCCGGATGCTGTCGTCGTCTTCCAGTAAGTAGATCATGGCTTGCCTCCTATGTGAAATTCGGCCCATAGGCCGGGGGCTCCCCCGGCTTATGGCCGCCCGCTCTCCGCCGGTGGGCGGCGGTACTCAGTCCCCGGCGGGATGGATACCGGTAATGCCGTATTCCACCCACTCGGCCACGTTGGTGGCATGGTCGCCGATGCGCTCCAGATACTTGGCCACCATAATAAGGTCCAGCCACAGCTCTCCGGAGGCTGCGTCCACCGCAATCAGGGCGATGAGTTCCTTCTTGATCTGATCAAACAGCGCGTCCACCTGGTCGTCCTGAGCGCGGACCGCCCGGGCCAGGTCCAGATCCCCCTTGACAAAGGAGTCCACGCTGTCAGTGACCATGCGGATGACGGCTCTGGCCATCTCCCCGATGTGGACCCTTCCGGAACCCTCGGGCACTCGGGCAAAACGGGTCAGCTCCGCGATGTCCGCCGCCTGGTCGCCGATGCGCTCCAGGTCGGAGATCATCTTCAGTGCCGAGGAGATCTCCCGCAGGTCCTTTGCCACCGGCTGCTGCTGCAGCAGCAGCTTCAGGCACAGGCTCTCGACCTCCCGCTCCTTCTGGTCGATCTCCCGCTCGGCCTCCTGCGCGGACCGGGCCAGGGCCTCGTCCCCCCGGATCAGGGCCTCCGCCGCGGCGGCGATGGCATCCTCGCACAGTGCGCCCATCTGAATCATCTCTACATGCAGCCGCTCCAGCTGCTGGTCAAAACGATTGCGCATATCTCTCCATTCCTCCCTTATCCGAACCGTCCGGTGATGTAGTCCTCGGTGCGCTTGTCGGAGGGGGTTGAGAAGATCTGCTCCGTCTTTCCGAATTCCACCAGATCACCCAGCAGGAAAAACGCGGTGTTGTCAGACACCCGGGCGGCCTGCTGCATATTGTGCGTCACCATGATGACAGTATACTTGCTTTTCAGCTCCACCGCAAGGTCCTCGATCTTGGAGGTGGAGATGGGGTCCAGCGCGCTGGTGGACTCGTCCATCAGCAGCACCTCCGGCTCCACTGCCAGGGCCCGGGCGATACAAAGGCGCTGCTGCTGGCCGCCGGAGAGGCCCAGGGCGCTTTTTTTCAGCCGGTCCTTGACCTCGTCCCAGATGGCGGCGGCGCGCAGGGAGTTCTCCACGATCTCGTCCAGCTTGGCCCGGGACCGGATGCCGTGGGTCCGGGGTCCGTAGGCCACGTTGTCATAGATGCTCATGGGGAAGGGATTGGCCTTCTGGAACACCATGCCGATCTGCTTGCGCAGCCAGGTGGTGTCCACCGTGGGGTCGTAGATGTCCTGACCGCCGTAGTTGACCGAGCCCTCGATGCGGATGCCGGGGATCAGATCGTTCATGCGGTTGAGGGTTTTCAAAAAGGTGGATTTTCCGCAGCCGGAGGGCCCGATCAGGGCGGTGATCTCATGGGCCGGAATGTCCACGCTGACGCTGTGGAGGGCGTGGTGCGCGCCATACCACAGGTTCAGGTCCTTTACTTCAATGATGGCAGACATATCGGATTCTCTCCCGTTCATTTCTTCAGTCTCCGCCCCGCGAGGGTGGCGGCCAGGTTGATCAGCAGGGTCAGCAGCATCAAAATGGTGGCGATGGCAAAGCCCACGGCCGTCTCACCCCGCTCGCTGTACATATACAGCGCCACCGTCAGCGACCCGGAGGCCGCCTGGAGAGAGGTGAGGAAATCATTGAGCACCACACCGAAGCCGGCGGTGTACAGCAAAGCGGCGGATTCGCCCACAATACGGCCCACCGCCAGGATGCAGCCGGTGACGATGCCGTCCACAGAGTTGGGCAGCACCACGGTGCGGACCATGTGCCACTTACCGGCCCCCAGAGCCAGAGCTCCCTCCCGGTAGGACTGGGGCACGGTCTTGAGGCTTTCCTGGGTGGTGCGGACGATGGTGGGCAGGATCATCACCACCAGGGTGAGGCTGCCCGCCAGCACGCCGGTCTTGAGGCCGAAAAGCTGGATGAAAAACAGCATGCCCACCAGGCCGAAAATGATGGAGGGGATGCCCGTCAGGGTCTCGGTGGCGAACTCGATGACCGCCACCAATCTGCGATTGGTGGCATACTCCGTCAGGTAGATGGCGGCGCCCACGCCCAGGGGCAGCACGATCACCATGGCCAGCAACACCAGATAGAGGGTGTTGAGGATGTTGGGCAGGATGCCGATGGTGTCGTTGAGGTAGCTGGTTTGGGTGGAGAGCAGCTGCCAGGTGACGTTGGGGATCCCGCGGTAAAAGATATAGCCGATGATCAGCACCAGCAGCGCGCAGGTGATGAAGCCGCTGAGGTACAGCAGCGCCCGCAGCGTCCGGTCGTAGAGGCGTCGGCGGGTGGAGAGGGACCGGTTGCCCATGGTTCAGTCCTCCTTCTTCTGCTTGATGAACACGTTCAAAAAGACGTTGATCATCATGATGAATAAAAACAGCACCAGCCCAATGGAGAACAGGGCGTTGCGGTGCAGGGAGCCCACGGAGGCGTAGGACATCTCCGAGACGATGGCGGTGGTCAAAAACCGCACCGGCGTCAGCAGCCCCGGCATATTGGCCACGTTGCCCGCCACCATGATGATGGCCATGGCCTCGCCGATGGCCCGGCCGATGCCCAGGACGATGGCTGTGGCGATCCCGCTGCGGGCAGCGGGCACGCTGACGCGGAACACCGTCTCGATGTGAGTGGCCCCCAGTGCCAGCGACGCCTCCTCATACTCCCGGGGCACGGCCCGCAGAGCCGTCTCCGACACGGAGATGATAGAGGGCAGGATCATGACCGCCAGCACAATGATGGCCGCCAGGAGCGTTGCCCCGGAGGGCAGATCGAAGGCCACACGGATGGCGGGCACCAGCAGGATCATGCCCACCAGGCCGTAGACCACCGAAGGGATGCCCGCCAGCAGCTCCACGGCGGTATGGATCACGGCGGCCACCCTGGGCGGCGCCACCTTGGACAAAAACACTGCTGTCATCAGCCCCACCGGCACGCCCACGAGAATGGCGCCGGCGGTGCCGGCAAACGAGGTGAGGATGATGGCCAGAATGCCGAAGTCATTGGTGGAGGCGTACCAGCGCTTTCCGAAAAGAAACTTGACCGGTCCGATCTCCGCAATAGCCGGCAGGCCGGAGACCACCAGATAGACGCTGATAGCCAGCACAAAGGCCACGGCAACGATGCCGCAGACAAAAAACAGCAGCCCCATGCCCTTTTCCAGGGCCTTGCGGCTTCCCTTGCCCCGGGGGCCCGGTCCCTTCTTTCGCCCATCAGCGGTCAGCACACCGCCCGGCACGGGCCGAAAGGCCATCCCCGCGATCTCATGTTCCATGCAGATTCTCCTTTGCTGTCAGGGGCGCTGGCCCCGGTGTGGGGGTGCATCTCAAAACCGCCGGAGACCCTCCGGCTGCTTTCAGACGCACCCCAGCGGAACGGCCGCCGCACCCTGCGCGGTGCGGCGGCTGACCCGCGTTTGTTGGAATGTTGGTCCGTCAGGTCCCTTTTACTGCGCCACAGGCACGGCACCGGCAGCGGCGATCAGGTCGTTGGCGGCAGTAGAGGTGGCGAAGTCATAGAAGGCCTGGGCAGCCTCGGACAGAGGCTCGTCGGCACGGGTGGCAAACACGAAGGGCCGCTGGATGGCGTAGCTGCCGTCCAGAACAGTGGCCTCGGAGGGAGCCACGCCGCTCACGGTCAGAACGGTGATGCCCTCCTGGCCCTCCACGGCGGAGAGGGAGGCGTAGCCGATGGCGCCGGGAGTGGTGCGGACCGCCTCGATGACGGCGCCGGTGGAGCTGAGCTCCTGAGCCAGGACACACTTGTCCTCGGTGCCGGTGATGGACTCGAAGCCGTCGCGGGTGCCGGAACCGGACTCACGGCCGATGACGGCGATGGTGCCGGCAGTGCCGTCCAGGTCGGACCAGTCGGTGACGGCGCCGGTATAAATTTCAGCAATCTGCTCCAGGCTCAGGTCGGTGACGGTGTTCTCAGCGTTGACGATGACGGCGATGCCGTCCAGGGCCACAATGGTCTCGGTGAGGCCCGCAGCCTTCTCCTCGTCCTTCAGGGCGCGGGAGCTGAGGCCGATGTCGCAGCTGCCGTTTTTCACGGCCTCAATGCCGGAGCCGGAGCCGGTGGGGTTGTAGGTGACGGACACGCCGGTGTCGGCCTGGAACTGCTCGCCCAGGACGCCGATGACCTCCTCCATGGAGGTGGAACCGTCGGTGGAAACAGAGCCGCTGAGCTGGGGAGCGGCCTCCTCCGTGGTGGTGTCGCCGGTGGTATCGGTGGTATCCTCCGTGGTCTTGTCAGAGCCGCAGCCGGCCAGCAGCGCGGCAGTCAGGGTCAGAGACAGCAGAATGGAAATCGCTCTTTTCATCAATCATTACTCCTTTACATATGTCTGTTGCTTGGTGCCACGGCCATAGTATAGGCGGCCGCAAGTAAAATCCGACACCAATCCTATGTAAAGTCTGAGTAAAAAGGCCGGAATTATGCTTCTCCCGAACGGGTGCAAAAAAGCGCCTGCCTCCTTCCGGAGGCAGGCGCTTTTTTGCAGTTTTTGACGCAGCCTGCGCAGATCAGTTGCGCTTGACCAGACCCAAAGTGGCAGTGAAGAAGCTGTACAGCGCGGAACCCGCCAGAGCACCGGCGCCCAGGATGGTCAGGGTGGCCTCGTTCTCGGGGTTGCGCTTGACGGCGATGTAGCGGATCAGCAGAGCCACCAGAATGGTGATGCCGTTGATGGTGCTGCCCACCAGCAAACCGGTGGCAAACAGAATGCCGATCTGCTTATGGCCGCCCAGCCACTGGATCACGGCGCCGGGCACGGCCCAGATCAGCAGCCACTTGGCCACTTCCATGCTGGTACCGGCCTCGATAGTGGACTTGTAGGTGTTGCTGACGGCCACGAACATGCCCTGATCGAAATACTTGTTGGCGAACAGCAGGGCCATGACGAAGGCCACGGCGAAGCCGAACAGCTCGGCATAGAACTGCTGCTGGCGGCCGACCTTCTCCAGCTCGGGGTCCTTGCCCTCGCCGCGGAGCATGTAGCCGCACTTGAGGTCATAGGCCATGTCGGAGAAGCAGGGGCCGGTGGCGGCGGTGTAGCCGGCCAGGATGCCCAGGGCCAGGGGCGGGAAGCCGATCAGCATGCCAACGATCAGGAAGATCAGAGCGGTGGCAAAGCCGGGGAACCAGCCGGAGTGCATGGCGGAGATGCCCACGATCAGCTCGGAAGCCAGGGCCGCGAAGGCGGCGAACAGGACCCACAGGATGAACATGGGGATGGACATGTCGGTCAGCAGTCCGCAGACCACGGCCAGGACCATGGCCACCACGGCGTAGGCGCCGAAGCCGATGCCCAGGGCGCCCTTCATGTTCTTCATGCTGGAGGTGAACTGACCGGCGGCGGAGGTGTTGCCGTCGCTCTTCTTCATCAGCATGATGCCGCACTGGATCAAGGAGACGATGCCGGCGCCCACCATGATGCCGTGGGGCAGGTAATTCAGGGAGATGTAATCGCTGTACACGAAATTCTCGCCGAAGATGCCGTCCACGAAGTTAAAGTTGAAGCCGAACAGGGCGAAGGAGAAAGCGTTGGTCTTGATGACACCGATGATGATGCTGCCGATGCCCAGCGCCATCATGGCCCAGAAGTTACCGAACCAGGAAACGCCCAGCAGGTCCATGGGGATGCCGGCGGCCTTGCCCACGGCGCCCATCAGCATACCGATGATGATGCCGAAGGCCTTCTTGCCCTTTTCAATGACGGCCAGCAGGGTTTCCGCGCAGGCCACGCCCGGAGGCCAGGCGCCCTCAGCCGGGAACATGGGCGTGTCGAAGCACTTGTAGAGGATAGAGGCGTCGATGATCGTGGCCAGGGTGCAGCCGATCAGCATGGGAACCATCAGCTCCGGATAGCCCATGACCACGGGGATGCCGATGGTCAGCAGCATGCAGTTGGCCACGGAGAAGGTGGCACCGGAGATGGAGGTCTGGATCAGGTTCTGCCGGTGGATGCTGCGGAACTTTTTGCACACGCTCAGGGGGATCCGGGAAAACACGATGGCAAACAGGGCGCCCACCAGGGAGGTGTTGGGAGTGGTGCCGGTGGCCACGATCAGCTCCATGCCGATGATCGCACCCAGAATGCACATCAGGGTAGCGAAGATCAGGGAAGCCGGCTCGTACCACTTGGGATGCTCTTTCGCGGTAATGTTGAGACCGCTCAGGTTTTTATCTTCCATTTTCTTCCTCCTCTTTCCTTCAGCTCCCATTGGCAAACCGGGTAAAAAATGAAAGCCGATCGATTCATGTATGCAGATTACATCATCATAAATATTTTGTCAATCCCTGGTTTTCCCGATTGACGTTGCCGGAGTTTTCAGTTAAAATCCTAACAATATCCTATGTAATCCCTGTTTTTTTCCTGAAATGAAAAAACTTTTTATATATTTTCCTGTTTTCCGATTATCGGAACAAGCATTTCCGCTCAGCGGTTTCGCTCCTCCGGATAGTTGGACAGCATGCAAGGGCGCATATTCTTCCATGCAAAATGCAGATTTCGAGAAAATGTCCGCCGGGTGCTCTGCTCCGGCGGCGGAGAGGGGAATTTGAGTATGATTCTGGAACGGTCCGATATCGCCCCCCTGTCCCTGGGGGCGCAGGTGCTGGGCGGCGGAGGCGGCGGCTCCGCCGAGCAGGGACTCCGGTCTGCCGCCGCGGCTCTGGAGATGGGCCCCGTGGAGCTGATCCCGGCGGAGGCCCTGCCGGAGGAGGCCCTGGTGGCCACGGTCTCCGGCGTGGGGGCTCCCTCCCGGGGCGGCACCATGTACACCAGCGCCCACTACCTCCGGGCCCTGGAACTGCTGGAGCAGCGTCTGGGGCAGGCCGTGGCGGCCTTCATCCCCTCCGAGATGGGCGGCAACGCGGCCTTCGGCCCCTTTCTGACGGCGGCGGCCCGGGGCCTGCCTCTGGTGGACGCGGCCTGCGACGGCCGGGCCCACCCCCTGGGAACCATGGGCTCCCTGGGTCTGACCCGAGAGCCGGCGTACCTATCCATACAGGCCGCCTGCGGCGGCAGCCGGGCCGACGGCACCTACACGGAACTGGCCTGTACCGGCTCCGTGGCCACCGCCGCCGGCCTGTGCCGTCAAGCGGCAGATCTGGCGGGCGGCCGGGTGGCTGTGGTCCGCAACCCCGTGACCGCCGGGTATCTGCTCCGGACCGGCGCCCTGGGCACCTACACCCAGGCCCTGGCCCTGGGCCGGGCCATGGAGGGGGCCGCTCCGGCGGACCGCCCGGAGGCCGCCATGGAGACGCTGGGAGGCCGGGTGGTGCTGCGGGGCCGGGTGACGGGGTACCGCCTGATCTCAGAGGGCGGTCTGGACCATGGCGAGGCCCTGGTGAGCAGCAGACAGGGCACCTGTCATCTGACCTTTTACAATGAGTACATGACCCTGGAGACAGAGGGGGAGCGGCTGGCCACCTTCCCGGACCTGATCGCCACCTTTGACGCCGTCACCGGCGCCGTGGTGACTACCGCCGCCCTGCGGGAGGGTATGGAGATCGCGGTGACTGCGGCGGACCGGCACCGCCTGCTGCTGGCGGACGGAGTTCGGGATGGCGCCCTGTACGGCCAGCTGGAGCGGATCGTGGACCGACCGCTGGTGCCCTACATCCGGGACATTCTTCTGGAGGCATGACCTGCGGAGCCCAAAAAGCGGACGGAGGCAGCAGCCTCCGTCCGCTCTTCTGTCATCCGGCCCCTCCTCATCGGGGCGGCAGCTCCTCTGCCATGGGGAACTCCATACATCGCTCCGGCGCACCCAGGGCCCGGTTGATCTGACGGGCCAGCTGGCGCAGCATCCGCAGCCGGTCCCGGAACACCTCCGGCGTCATCTCCGAGAGGTACCCGCCGATGCTCAGCCCCGCCACACAGATACCCCGGCTGTCGAACAGGGGCACCGACATGCCCCACACGTCCTTGGTGATGGCCTGCTCCGTGTAGTCGTAGCCCCGCTCCCGGATCCGCGCCAGCTCCCGGCGCAGGTCCTCCCGGGTCCGCTCGTCCATGAACAGGTCCTGTAAGTACGCCTCCTGCCGCTCCCTGTCCAGAAAGGCCAGCAGGATCCGGTGAGAGGCACCGGCGTGAAGGGGATAGCTGTGGCCCACGAAGGGGGTGTCGTTCTGGTCCTGGATGGAGCGGAACCGCTCCACCACCACGCTGCGCATATCCAGGCAGGCGGTCATGGTGACGGTGCAGCCGCTCTGGCGGAAGAACTCCCACATATAGCGGCTGGCCACCGCCCGGGCCTTGTGGGCCTGGAGGCCCCGGAGGCCCGCCGACACCAGGGCCGGACCCACCCGGTAGCTCTTGTCCTCATCCTGGATCAGAAAGCCGTGGGCCGTCAGGGTATACAGCAGCCGGTAAACCACGGTGCTGCTGAGCTCCATCCGCCGGGCCACGGCGGTGAGAGAGAGGCTCTCTCCCTCCAAAAACAGCTGCAATACCTCCAGGGTACGGCCGGCTGTCTGCAAATAGTTGGGGTCATCCTGATACTTGGCTCCGCCCGCTTTGTCCATGACGTTCCGCCTCCTTTCCCCGCCTGAAGGCGGTTTTTTTATGATTGCTGATATTATATCGTGTCCCGTCGGAAAAAGGAAGATACCTTTGCGCACAAACCGCGGCTTGACACCGCTACCCGCTTGTGATATCTATATAAATATACAGAAGAACCGCAGTGTATTTGTATATTATGTACGATTTCCGCCGGATTTTCTCGTTAATTATTCCGATTATCGGAAAATTGCCGCTGACAGTCGGAATGTCGGTGCCGGAGGGTCCGGTGCGGGCGGATACAGCGGTTCCCGAAAAGAAAGAAGAGGATCACGATGAAACAGGAAAAACGTCTGCTGGACCGCCAGACGGGCCGCTGGGCCATGCTGGGCGGCTGTCTGCTGGGCGGCGGCGGAGGCGGCTCCTTTGCCATGGGCCAAATGCTGCTGGAAAAGCTGGAGTCCATGCCGCCGCTGTACCTCACGCCTTTGGAGGAGATCGACCCGGAGGCCACCGTGCTCTCCGTGTCCCTGGTGGGCGCTCCCGCCGCCAAGGAGCAGTTCCTGACCCCCGAGGATATGATCCGCACGGTGGAGCTGTTCCAGCGCAACGCCGGCAGCGCGCCCCTGGCCGCCGTCATGACCAATGAGAACGGCTGGTGTGCCACGGTCAACGGCTGGGTGCAGGCGGCGGCTCTGGGACTGCCCCTGGTGGACGCCCAGTGCAACGGCCGGGCCCATCCCACCGGCGTCATGGGCAGCATGAACCTCCACCGGCTGCCCGGCTACGTCACCACCATGACCTGCGCCGGCGGCAATCCGGCCACGGGCCGGTATGTGGAGGGCGTGTTCCGGGGCACCATCGACGCCACTGCCCGGCTGGTCCGTGCCGCCTCCGTGGAGGCCGGCGGCGTGGTGGGCGTGGCCCGCAACCCGGTTACCGCCGCCTACGTCCGGGAAAACGGCGCCGTGGGCGGCATCTCCCAGGCCATCCAGCTGGGCCAGGTGTACGAGCAGGGCCTGGAAGTCTCTCCCCAGAAGGCCGTGGAGGCCGCGGCGGAGTTCCTGCACGGCCGGGTGCTGTGCAGGGGCGCCGTGGAGCACTACACCCTCCGGGGCGAGGGCGGCTTCGACGTGGGCACCGTCACCGTGGACGGCCACGAGCTGACCTTCTGGAACGAGTACATGACCCTGGACGCCCCCGACGGCAGCCGCGTGGCCACCTTCCCGGACCTCATCATGACCGTGGACGCCGCCACCGGCCGGCCCCTGCCCTCCTCCGACATCCGGGAGGGCCAGGAAGTCTTTGTGCTGACCACCCACAACCGCAACCTGAACCTGTCCCCCACCATGCACGACCGGGAGCTGCTGGCCCAGGCCGAGGAGATCATCCGCCGGCCCATGCTGGAGCCCCTGGGACTGTGAACGAGAAAGGAAGCTGACACAACATGGAACTCCGAGAGATCGCCAAGCGCATGATGGTCTCCTGCCTGAACGTCCGGGCGGGCGAGCAGGTGCTGATCATCACTGACGACAAAAAGCTCCCCATCGGCACCGCCCTCTACAACGCCGCCCAGGATCTGGGCGCCGAGGCCCTGCTGATGACCATGACCCCCCGGCAGGTCAGCGGCGAGGAGCCCCCCGCCGCCGTGGCCGCCGCCATGAAGGCCGCCGACGTGGTCATCGCCCCCATGGCTACCTCCATCACCCACACCCGGGCCAAGATCGAGGCCGCCAAGGCCGGCGCCCGGGTGGCCACCATGCCCAACATCACTGAGGATATGTTCAGCCAGGGCGCCATGACCGCCGACTACGACCAGGTCATGGACCTGACGCTGCGGGTGACGGAGCTGCTGACCAAGGCCGCCACCGCCCGGATCGAGAAGGACGGCTGCGTGCTGACCCTGGACCTGACCGGCCGCCCCGGCATCCCCAGCCCCGGTGTGTACCGGGAGAAGGGCCAGTCCGGCAACCTGCCCTCCGGCGAAGCCTACATCGCCCCCCTGGAGGACGGCTCCAACGGCGAGATGGTCATTGACGGGTCCATGGTGGGCCTGGGCAAGCTGGACGAGCCCCTGCGCGTGCGGGTGGAGGGCGGCAAGCTGAAGGAGATCACCGGCCCCGGCGCCGAGAAGCTGGGCGTCCTGCTGGCCAACGACCGCAACGCCACGCTGTGCGAGCTGGGCATCGGCACCAACCACGCCGCCCGGGTCACCGGCATCATCCTGGAGGACGAGAAGGCCTACCACACCGTCCACATCGCCTTCGGCACCAACATCGGCTTCCAGGGCACCAACAAGGCCGACTGCCACATAGACGGCGTGATCCTCAACCCCACGCTGTACCTCGACGACCAGCTGATCCTGAAGGACGGCGAGTTCGTCATCTGAGCGTCAACCACATCAAAAAATTGGGAGGCGAGCGCATGAATACATACAAAATCGGCGTGATCCGCGTGCTGACCACCGAGGACCCGGAGCTGCTGAACCTCCACGGCCGTCTGCTGGAGCAGTACTACCCCATGTTCCAGACCGTGTCCCGCTGCATCCCTGACCAGTGGGAGGGCATCCACGACGACGCCACCATGGCCGCCGGTGTGCCCAAGGTGGTTGCCATGGCCCGGCAGATGTACGAGGAGGGCTTCGACGCCATCATCGTCAGCTGCGCCGGGGATCCCGGCGTGGCCCAGGCCCGTGCGGAGGTCCCCATCCCCGTCATCGGCGGCGGGGAGAGCACCGCCACCCTGGCCCGGTTCTACGGCGGAAAGGTGGGCACCCTGGGCATCACCGCCGACATCCCCGAGGCCTATCCCCGGATCCTAGGCGACGCCCTGATCCCCGAGGCGGGCATCGGCGAGGGGGTCCGCTCCACCCTGGATCTCATGACCCCCGCCGGCCGGGAGGCCACCATGGCCGCCGCCCGGCACCAGCAGGAACTGGGAGCCCAGGTGCTGGCCCTGAGCTGCACCGGCATGGCCACCATCGGCATCGCTCCCTTCATCCGGGACGAGCTGGGCATCCCCGTGCTGGACCCGGTGCTGTGCGAGGGCGCCGTGACTCTGTTTGAACTTCTGCGGCGGGCCCAGCAGCCCGCCCCGGCGCAGAACTGACATTTGACATTACATATATTTCTAAGGAGGAAGTTTCTATGCTGATCAAACAACTCATCGAGGTCTACGACCTGCTGGACAGCAGCGTGGTCACCGGCGCCGACGTGGTGGCCTATCTCAAGGGCATCAATCCCGACGCCAACATCGAGACCTACCCGCTGGTAGGGCCCCGGGGCAAGACCGACATGGTGAAGGTCCGCATCCCCGGCACCGACGGCAAGACCAAGGGCGGCAAGGTGCCCACCATCGGCATCCTGGGCCGTCTGGGCGCCATCGGCGCCCGGCCTGAGATGATCGGCTACGTCTCCGACGGCGACGGCGCCCTGGCGGCCCTGACCGTGGCGGCCAAGCTGCTGGACATGCAGATGAAGGGCGATTTCCTGCCCGGCGACGTGTTCATCTCCACGCACATCAGCCCCTTCTCCCCCACCCAGCCCCATGATCCCGTGCCCTTCATGAACTCTCCCGTGGACACCTACCAGATCAACCAGGAGGAGGTCTCCCCGGAGCTGGACGCCATCTTCTCCGTGGACACCACCAAGGGCAACCGGGTCATCAACACCCGGGGCTTCGCCCTGTCCCAGCCGGTGAAGGAGGGCTGGATCCTGCGCCTGCCGGAGGCTCTGCTGGACATCATGCAGCGCACCACCGGCCGCCTGCCCTATGTGTTCCCCGTGAACATGCAGGACATCACCCCCTACGGCAACGACATCCACCACATCAACAGCATCATGCAGCCCTGCACCTGCACCTCCGCCCCGGTGATCGGCGTGGCCATTACCGCCGAGACCATGGTCCCCGGCTGCGGCACCGGCTGCAGCCACTACACCGATGTGGAGGAGGCCGCCCGCTTCATGCTGGAGGCCGCCAAGGCCTACGGCCGCGGCGAGTTCGCCTTCTACGACGAGGCGGAGTACGCCCGCATTCAGAAGCTCTATGGCTCCATGAAGCACCTGCAGACCCTGGGCAAGGAATGAGATCACGGCCCCCGGCGCACCCGCCGGGGGCCTTTCACAAAGAAAGGAGCGGACACGCAATGAAAATCGGCGCCATCACCATCGGCCAGGCCCCCCGGACCGACGTGACCAGCGACATCATGGACATCTTCAACGGAAAGGTGGAGCTCATGCAGCGGGGCGGCCTGGACGGCCTGACTGTGGAGCAGATCTCCGCCTTCCAGCCCCAGGAGGGGGACTACGTGCTGGTCTCCCGCCTGCTGGACGGCTCCTCCGTCACCTTCGCCGAGCGGTACATCCTGCCCCGGCTCCAGGAGGCCATCCACGAGCTGGAGGAGGCGGGCGCCCGGCTGATCGTCTTTTTCTGCACCGGCAAGTTCCCCGCCTCTCTGACCGCCAAGGTGCCCCTGATCTACCCCTGCGACATTCTGGACCGGGTGGTGCCCCTGCTGACCAAGACCTCCCACATCATCACCGTCACCCCCTCTCCCCTCCAGGTGGAGCAGTGCCAGGAGAAGTGGGGCCAGTACGTGGAGAAGGTCACCACCATCCCCGCCTCCCCCTACGGCCCCATGGCCGACCTGGAATCCGCCGCCCGGCAGGTCAAAGACCTGGACGGCGACCTGGTGGTGCTGGACTGCATCGGCTTCACCCAGGAGATGAAGGAGCTCTTCGCCCGGGAGAGCGGCAAGCTGGTGGTCCTGCCCCGGACCCTGCTGGCCCGCGTGGTCTCCGAGCTGACCGACGTGGCCCAGTGAGCCGCCTCTTCCCCACCTGATTCCATACAGCAAGATCCCCGGCCCGGAGGCAAAGCCTCCGGGCCGGGGATCGTTTCTCTTCAGTTTACCACATTATTGATAGGCGCGCCGGCCAGGTAGGCCTTCACATTGTCCACCGTACAGTCCATGATCCGCTGGCGGCTCTCCTTGGCCCCCCAGGACATATGGGGCGTGAGGATGCAGTTTTTGGCTTTCAGCAGGGGGTTGTCGCCCCGGATGGGCTCCGTGGACACCACGTCCAGACCGGCGGCGGCCACCTTGCCGCTGTTCAGGGCGTCTGCCAGGTCCTGCTCCACCACCATCTGTCCGCGGCTGTTGTTGATGATGATGACGCCATCCTTCATCTTGGCGATGTTCTCCTTGTTGATGATGCCGGTGTTGAAGGGGAACAGCGGCATCTGGAGGCCCAGCACGTCGGACCGGGCGAACAGCTCGTCCAGCGTCACATACTCCACACCCAGGGCATGGCCTGCCTCGGTCTCCCTGGCGTCATAGGCGATCACGTGCATGCCCAGGGCCTTGGCGACCTCCGCAGTGTGGATGCCGATGTTGCCGCAGCCCAGCAGGCCGTAGGTCTTGTCCGCCAGCTCGATCAGCGGATAGTCCCAGTAGCACCAGTCGGCGCAGTTCTCCCATTTTCCCTCATGGACCGTCCGGTCGTGGTGGCCGATGTGGTGGCAGACCTCCAGCAGCAGGGCGATGGCGAACTGGCTGACGGAGCGGGTGCCATACACCGGCACGTTGGACACGCTGATGCCCTTCTCCCGGGCATAGGCCACGTCCACCACATTGTAGCCGGTGGCCAGCATGGCCACGAACTTGATGCCCGGGCAGGCGTCAAAGGTCCGGCGGCTGATGGGCGTCTTGTTGGTGAGGACCACCTCGGCGTCACCGATCCGGGAGATGATCTCCGCCTCATCGGTGAGGCTGGTGCGGTCATAGACCGTCAGCTCCCCCAGCTTCTCCAGTTCGCCCCAGCTCAGGTCGCCGGGATTTTCCGTATATCCATCCAGAATCACGATCTTCATAGCGTTCCTCCTTATTCAATGCCGTCTGCGTGCTTGCCTTTTTCATTGTTTTCAGTATAATAAAGGTAAAATTGTATATTGTATAAAATTTTATCTTGTTTCTTGTATTCCGCACAAAGGAGGGGCTGGTATGTTTATCGCAGAGGAGACCGCCCGCGCCATCGTCAGCGAGATGAAGTCCGTCACCGGCCGGGACATCAACCTCATGAACGGCAGCGGCACCATTCTGGCCAGCACGGACTCCCATCGGGTGGGGCAGCGCCATGCCGGAGCAGAGCAGCTGCTTCGCACGGGGCAGGACAAGCTGGTGGTCCGCCAGGACGATTCCTCCGCCGGCACCCGCCGGGGCGTCAACCTGCCCATTCACATGGACGGGCAGACCGTGGGGGTCATCGGCATCACCGGTCCGCCGGAGCAGGTGGAGCCCCTGGGCAGCGTCATCAAGCGGATGACGGAGATCCTGCTGCGGGAGGCCCGCCGGCAGGAGCAGGAGACGCTGCTGGAGGGCGCCCGCCAGTGCTTCATCGAGACCTGGCTGTTCTCCGATCATGCAGACCAGGGCGACCTGGAACTGCGGGGCCGGCTGCTGGGGATCGACACCACCCAGGCCTGGACCGTGGTGATCCTGGAGGTGGACGCTCCAGAGGAGTCGGCAGGCACGCCGGAGGATCTGCGGGAGATGCGCAACGCCCGTTATCTCAAGCATATCCAGCCTTACCTCCGGGGAGAGGACGGCGCTTTGTGCGCCGTGGTGAACCAGCGGATCCTGCTGATGTACCACAGCCGGGGCCGTCACGCCCTGCTGGCAGCCCTGGACCGGCTGCGCAGCGAGCTGGAATCCGCCTTTTCCGCACGGATCTGCGGGGGCGTCAGCGCCCAGGGCCGCCGGGGCCTGGAGGTCCGCCGGGGCTATCAGGAGGCCAGGACCGCTTGCCTGGCCGCCCGGTCCGGCGGCGGTATCCTGTTCTATAACCAGGTGTCTCTGGAATTTCTGGCCCGCAGTATTCCCGCCGCCATCCGCAGGGACCTGTTCCGGCAGGTGTTCGGCAGCTGTCCGGAGCGGGAGCGGCAGGAGCTGCTGGAGACCGTCCGGCTGTATTTCCAATACGACGGCCAGGTAGACCGGATGGCCCAGGCCCTGTACGTCCACAAAAACACCTGCCACTACCGCCTGCAAAAACTGAAGGAAAAAACCGGATACAGCGTGCACAATCCTCGTGAGAGCGTGCTGCTGTGTCTTTGCAGCCTGTTTGCCGGGCTGGAGGAATCCTGAGAGGAGGCAATCCCATGTCTGTTCACTCTGACGCCCAGACCGTCATCCGCGCCGCTCTTGCCGCCTGCCGGCCTGACGCGGCGGTGCGCCGCGCCCTGGAGGGCCGGGAATTCCCCGCCGGGGGCGTGTACTTGGTGGCCATCGGCAAGGCCGCCTGGCAGATGGCCGCCTGCGCCGCCGAGGTGCTGGGTCCGAAGCTGCGCGCCGGCGTGGTGGTCACCAAGTACGGCCACAGCATGGGCCCCATTCCCCGCTGCGCCGTCTGGGAGGGCGGCCATCCGGTGCCCGACGCCAACTCCTTCCGGGGCACGCAGGCGGCCATGGATCTGGTGCGGGACCTGGGACCGGAGGACCAGGTGGTGTTTCTGGTCTCCGGCGGCGGCTCCGCCCTGTTCGAGAGCCCCCTGGTGCCGGAGGCAGAGCTGGCGGAGATCACCCGGGCCCTGCTGGCCGGCGGCGCGGACATCGTGGAGATGAACACCGTCCGCAAGCGGCTCTCCGCCGTCAAGGGCGGCCGGTTCGCCCAGCTGTGCGCCCCGGCGAAGGTGTTCGCCGTGGTACTGTCGGACATTCTGGGGGATCCCCTGGATATGATCGCCTCCGGTCCCGCCTGCCCGGACAGCTCCACCTGCGCCCAGGCCCTGGCGGTGGCGGAGAAGTACCGCCTGCCCCTGTCTCCCCATGCGGCGGAGCTGCTGGCCCGGGAGACGCCCAAATCCCTCTCCAATGTGGAAACCGCCATCACCGGCAGCGTCCGGGAGCTGTGCGCCGCGGTGGCAAAGGTCTGCCGGGAGCTGGGCTATGAGCCGCTGGTTCTGACAGACCGGCTTTGCTGCGAGGCCCGGGAGGCCGGGTCCTTCCTGGCCTCCATCGCCCGGAGTCACGACGGTACGGAGCGGTCCCTGGCCTTCCTGGCCGGGGGTGAGACGGTGGTCCACCTGACTGGGGACGGCCTGGGCGGCCGCAATCAGGAGCTGGCCCTGGCGGCGGCCCCGGGCATCGCGGGAATGGCGGACACGGTGCTCTTCTCCCTGGGCTCCGACGGCACCGACGGCCCCACTGACGCCGCCGGCGGCCTGGTGGACGGCGGCACCCTGGACCGTCTCACTGCCGCGGGCCTCACCGTCCACGACGTGCTGCGCCGCAACGACGCCTACCACGCTCTGGAGGCGGTGGGCGGCCTGCTGCGCACCGGCCCCACCGGCACCAACGTCAACGACGTGGCGGTGGTCCTTCTGCGGCGCTGAACGGCGCTTGCAACCCCCTCCGGCTGTGCCGGAGGGGGTTTTCGTCCCCGGGAATTGACAGCGGCCAGCCGCTCGCATATAATTGATATATCAACTGTTGACTAGTCAATATTTAAGAAAGGAGGGATCGGGATGGATCTGGAGCAGACCTTCCATCTGCTGCTCTACCGGGCCTTTCACGCCCAGCGCAACCACCTGCGCCAGAACCTGGCTCCGCTGGGCCTGGGCTCCGGCCAGCCTAAGCTGCTGGCCTATCTGGCCGCCAAAGGACCCTGCCACCAGCGGGAGCTGGCCGCGTATTACGAGGTGGACCCGGCGGCGGTATCCCGGATGCTGGAGGCCCTGGAGCGAAACGGCTTCGTCACACGGCAGCCGGATCAAGCCAGCCGCCGGCGGGATCTGGTGGAGATCACCGACAAGGGCCGCCGGGCCCATGAGCAGTGGGAGGCGCGCTGCGGCGAGCTGGAACAAGTGATGCTCTCAGACTTTACAGCGCAGGAGCGGTCCCAGTTTTTTGACTATCTGACCCGGGCCCGCCGCAATCTGCGGGATTTTGAGGAGGGGCGCAAATGAGTCAGCTGCGGCGTCTTTTGGGCTATCTGGGCCCCTACCGCCGGGACATGGTGATCGGCGCGGCTCTGGTACTGGCGGAGACCTGCTTTGAGCTGCTGATCCCGGTACTGATGGCAGATCTGATCGACGTGGGCGTTGCCAACCGGGATATGGACTACATTTTAAGCAAGGGCGTGCAGATGGGCGTGTGCGCCCTGCTGTCGCTGTCCACGGGCCTGCTCTATGCCCGCTTTGCCGCCCGGGCAGCCTACGGCTGGGGTGCCCGGATCCGGGAGGCCCAGTTCGAGAAGATCCAGCGCTACGCCTTTTCCAATCTGGACCACTTTGAGACGTCCTCTCTGGTGACCCGGATGACCACCGACGTGACGGTGCTGCAAAACGCCGTCAACGGCGGCTTCCGCCCCCTGATCCGCAGTCCGGTGATGCTTTTGATGGGCGTGGGGCTGTCCTTCTGGATGAACGCCCGGCTGGCCCTAGTCTTTCTGGTGGGCGCGCCGGTGCTGGGGTGCATCCTGTTTGCCATCGTGGGGAAGGTCTCCCCCCTATACAGCCGCCTCCAGCAGGCGGTGGACCATGTGAACAACGTGGTCCAGGAGGGACTGGCCGCCATCCGGGCGGTGAAGGCCTTCGTCCGGGAGGAATATCAGGCGGAGAAATTCGACCAGGTGAACCGCGCCCTCCGGGACACCAGCCAGAACACCTTCCGTTGGGCCGTGCTGAACCTGCCCTCTCTCCAGCTGGTCATGTACATCTCCGTGGTGCTCATCATGTGGTTCGGCGGCAATATGATCCTGGCGGGCAACCTTCTGGTGGGAGAGCTGACGGGCTTTCTCAGCTACGTGTTCCAGGTGATGAACTCCATGATGATGATCTCCAATGTCTTTCTGCTGCTGACCCGGTCCCTGGCCAGCGCCGACCGCATTGCAAAGGTGCTGAATGAGACCGTGGAGCTGACCTCCCCGCCCCAGGCGGAGACGGAGGTGGCCGACGGCAGCGTGGACTTCGACCACGTCTCCTTCAAGTACAGCGCCGGCGCGGAGGAGTATGCCCTGGAGGACGTGACCCTCCACATTCCAGCGGGTCAGACTGTGGGCATCCTGGGGGGCACCGGCAGCTCCAAGACCACCCTGGTCCAGCTGATCCCCCGGCTCTACGACGCCACGGAGGGCACCGTCTCCGTGGGCGGAAAGGATGTGCGCAGCTACGATCTGGACGCCCTGCGCGCCGCCGTTGGCATCGTGCTGCAAAAGAACGTGCTGTTCTCCGGCACTGTCCGGGAAAACCTGCGCTGGGGCGACGCCCAGGCCGGGGACGGCGCGCTGTGGGAGGCCTGCCGGACGGCCTGCGCCGACGAGTTTCTGGAGCGGACGGCCAAGGGCCTGGACACGGACCTGGGCCAGGGGGGCGTCAACGTCTCCGGCGGCCAGAAGCAGCGGCTGTGCATCGCCAGGGCCCTGCTGAAGCGGCCCAAGATCCTGATTTTCGACGACTCCACCTCCGCCGTGGACACCGCCACGGAGGGAAAGATCCGGGCCGCCCTGGAGCGCCTGCCGGACGTGACCAAGATCATCATTGCCCAGCGGATCACCTCGGTCATGCACACGGACCAGATCCTCATTCTGGAGGACGGCCGCGTCCACGCCGTGGGCACCCACGAGACGCTGCTGGAGTCGGACCCCATCTATCAGGAGATCTACGCCTCGCAGATGAAGGGAGGGGACATCCATGGCGGCCAGACAGCTTAGCGCCAAAAAGCCCAAGCGGCTGGGCTATACCGTGGGGCGGCTCCTGCGCTATCTGGGCCGCCACCGCTACCTGCTACTGGCGGTGGCGGTGCTGGTGACGGTCAGCGCCGCCGCCAACCTGCTGGGCACCTATATGATCCGACCGGTGGTCAACAGCCTGGTGGACGGCGACGCCGGCACGCTGAAGCGGGGCGTGGCCGTGACCGCGGGGATCTACGCTGTGGGCGTCCTCTGCTCCTTCGGCTACACCCAGACCATGGTCCGGGCGGCCCAGCGGGTGGTCTATGACATCCGCCGGGACCTGTACGACCATCTCCAGACCCTGCCCCTGCGGTTTTTCGACACCCGCCGCCACGGCGATGTCATGAGCTACTTCACCAACGACGTGGACACCATCGCCGACGCCATGAACAACAGCTTCGCCATGGCCATCCAGAGCTTCATCCAGATGACCGGCACGCTGATCCTTCTGTTCATTCTGAACTGGCGGTTATCCCTGATCGTGGCTGTGTGCTATCTTGCCATGTTCTTCTACATCCGCTTCAGCAGCCGCCGCAGCAAGGTCTATTACAACAGCCAGCAGTCATGCCTGGGTGACCTGAACGGCTACATTGAGGAGATGATGGGCGGACAGAAGGTGGTGAAGGTCTTTGGCCACGAGGCGGCCAGCCTGGAGGAATTCCGCCGGAAAAACGAGGCCCTCCGCCGCTCCGGCACCGGCGCCCAGTCTTACGCCGCCACCATGATCCCGGCGGTGGTCAGCATTTCCTACATCAACTACGCGGTGGTAGCCGTCTTGGGCGGCATCATGGCCCTCAAGGGCATGACAGACCCGGGGAGCCTGGCCAGCTATCTGGTCTTTGTCCGCCAGGCGGCGGCTCCCATCAACCAGTTCACTCAGCAGGGCAACTTCCTGCTGGCCGCCCTTGCCGGCGCCGAGCGGGTCTTTGAGGCCATGGACGAGCCGGCCGAGGAGGACGCGGGCACCGCGGACCTGGTCAATGTCCGGGAGGAACACGGCGTTTTGACCTCCTGCCGGGAACAGACGGGCCGGTGGGCCTGGCGGCGGGCCGACGGCGCTCTGCGGCCTCTGCGGGGCGACGTGCGCTTCGAGGATGTGGAGTTCGGCTACGATCCGCAGCACACCGTCCTCCACGGCGTCAGCCTCTACGCAAAGCCGGGCCAGAAGATCGCTTTCGTGGGCTCCACCGGCGCCGGCAAAACCACCATCACCAATCTCATCAACCGCTTTTACGACGTCCAGGGCGGCCGGGTGATCTATGACGGCATCGACGTCCGGGACATCAAAAAGGCGGCGCTGCGGCGGTCCCTGGGCATCGTCCTCCAGGATACCCACCTCTTCACCGGCACCATTGCCGACAACATCCGGTTCGGCAAGCTGGACGCCACGGAGGAAGAGATCCGCCGGGCGGCGCAGATCGCCAACGCCGACTCCTTTATCCGCCGCCTGCCCCAGGGCTACGACACGATGGTCACCGCCGACGGCGCCAACCTCTCCCATGGCCAGCGGCAGCTGCTGGCCATCGCCCGGGCCGCTGTGGCGGACCCGCCGGTGCTGATCCTGGATGAGGCCACCAGTTCCATCGACACCCGCACCGAGGCTCTGATCGAAAAGGGCATGGACCAGCTGATGGCGGGCCGGACGGTGTTCGTCATAGCCCACCGGCTCTCCACCGTCCGCAACGCCGACGCCATCATGGTCCTGGAACAGGGCAGGATCGTGGAGCGGGGCAGCCACGAGGAGCTGCTGTCCCAGGAGGGCCTGTATTACCGGCTCTACCACGGGATGTTCGAGCTGAGCTGAGTGCAGGTGCCTTTAAACAAAGCGAACGCGCCGGGCAGAGGCAGTTTTCCTGCCCGGCAGGGCATCCATCTGTGCCGAGTATGCGAATATCTCCGGGAAGCAAAAAAGGAACACCAGCCTGCCGGCTGGTGTTCCTTTTTTGCCTTGTCCGAACGCTTCAGATGCCGCTGCCAAATCATCAAACGGCCCTTCTGGGCCGCGCCGCAAATGCGGCGTAAATTCGGAGCACAGCGGAGAATTGCGCAAGGGGGGCTTTGCCGACCCCGAGCATCTGAATCTCCGAAGGGTGGAGGCGGCCTTGGCGACCGGAATCCAAAAAGAAAGAAACGCCAAAAGCGTGTCTTTCTTTTTGGGTAGTCCGTAAAGTATAGATGCCCGCCCAAACCGGGGCCCCACACAGTGGGACGGCGCGTTTGCGCCGTCCGAGCGTTTTGCCGCAGGCAAAAACCTCGGCGCAGGCGGAATTCATTTCCGCCGAGCATTTTAAAATCTCCAGGTATCCAAAAAGAAACACCAGCCTGTTGGCTGGTGTTTCTTTTTGGAGGTGACACCCGGATTTGAACCGGGGAATCAGGGTTTTGCAGACCCTTGCCTTACCACTTGGCTATGTCACCATCACTGCTATTATTATATGCGGTCTTTCCGAAAAAGTCCACACTTATTTTTGAGATTTCAATGCCCACACCGTTTTTCAGTGTGGGCATTGAACTGGAGCGGGCAACGAGGCTCGAACTCGCTACCTCCACCTTGGCAAGGTGGCGCTCTACCAGATGAGCTATGCCCGCAGGTGGTGCCCAGAGCCGGAATCGAACCAGCGACACGTGGATTTTCAGTCCACTGCTCTACCAACTGAGCTATCTGGGCAAGTCTTTCCCGCGCCCGAAGGCGCGGTCCGGGGAATTTCAACCCCAAGGGGACCCACGGGATGGTGACCATCCCGTGGGAGATGGCGACCCGGAACGGGCTCGAACCGTCGACCTCTAGCGTGACAGGCTAGCGTTCTAACCAACTGAACTACCGGGCCATATATAACAACTCTTCCATTTTGAATTTCTTCAAAATGGTGGGAACAACTGGACTCGAACCAGTGACCCCCTGCTTGTAAGGCAGATGCTCTAACCAGCTGAGCTATGCTCCCAGATCGCCGCACTCGTCAGACGGCAAAAGTTATTATACTCAAAGGACCCGCGTCTGTCAACTATAAAATCAAATTTTTTCTTCTTTTTTCTCCAGAGACGCCAGCATGGCCTCCAGGTCCTGCCGATTGAAGTGCTGGACGTTGTCGCAGAAGCGGCAGGTCAGCTCCGCCTCGCCCTTCTCGTCGATCAGGGCCCGCAGCTCCTCCCGGCCGATGCTGAGCAGGGCCCGCTCCATCCGCTCCCGGCTGCAGTAGCAGCGGTACTCGACGTCGCTGCGCTCCAGAATCTCCAGGTCGAAGTCCGACAGCACCCGGTACAAAAGGGCCTCGGGGTCGTCATTCTCCTGCAGGAGGCCCGTCACGGACCCGGCCGCCAGGATGCCGCCCTCCACCTTGGAGATGGTGTCCTCGCTGGCCCCGGGCAGCAGCTGGATGAGATAGCCGCCCGCCGCCAGCACGCTCTGGTCCCGGTCCACCAGGACCCCCAGGCCGCAGGCCGTGGGAATCTGCTCGGACTCCACGAAGTAGGCCGCCAGATCCTCGGCGATCTCGCCGCCCAGCAGGCCCACGCTGCCCACATAGGGCTCCTTCATGTTCAGGTCCCGGATCACCGTCAGAGTGCCGTCGCAGCCCACGGCGGCGCCCACGTCCAGCTTTCCGTCGGGCCGCAGGGGCAGGTCCACCGCCGGGTTGTCCACAGTGCCCCGGACGTTGCCCTCGTTGTCGGACACCGCCAGCAGCGTGCCCAGGGGGCCGCCGCCCTTGATCTGAAGGGTGACGCTGGCGCCGTCCCCCTTCAGGGCGTTGCCCATCATGGACGCCGCCGCCAGGGTCCGTCCCAGGGCCGCCGTGGCCACCGGCAGCGTCTTGTGGATCTGCCGGGCCCGCTCCGTCAATCCCCGGGTGGACACCGCCACCGCTTTTACCGCGCCGTCTCTGGAGATGGCGCGTACCAGTTGATCGCTCATATTCTCGCCTTTCTCAATTTCATTCTGCCGGCCGCTGGGCCGTGATGATCCAGCGGTCCTCCGTGGGCTTGGGCGGGCGGCTGGTCAGGTCGCCCGTCAGCTTCACGTTCGTGAAGCCTGCCTCCGCCAGGGCCTGCCGCAGCTCCTCCTCCGTCCAGGCCCGCTCCCGGTGCTCCTCAAAGGAGCGGTCCCAGGCGCCGTCGGCCCGCTGGCGGAACAAGTCCACCTGATAGGTGCAGGTCTGCCGCTTCTCGGAGAAGAAGGTGCGCCAGACGCACAAGCTCTCCTCCGTCTCGTCCATGTAGATCTGCCGGTCCATCCGCCGGAGCTTCCAGGGGGTGTTCACGTCGAAGAGAAACCATCCGCCGGGCCTGAGCCACCGGAACACCCGCCGGAAGGTCTCCTGGAGATCCGCGGGCCGGGTCAGGTAGTTGACCGCATCCAGGGTGCAGATTGCCGCGTCCACCGGCTCCAGAAGCCGCAGACGGGGCATGGTCTGGTGCAGGAACAACGGCGGCCGCTCCGTCAGAGCCGCCGCCTTAGTCATAGCCTGGGTCAGCATCTCCTCCGAGGCGTCGGTGGCTGTCACCTCATAGCCCCTCTGGGCCAGAAGGCAGGCCATGGTGCCGGTGCCGCAGGCCAGATCCAGCACCGTCCGCACCGGAATGGGGCTCTTTCGGAACTGCCGCTCCAGATAGTCTGCCCGGCGCAGATACCCCACATCCACTGTCAGCTCATCGTAGCTGGCGGCCAGGGCCTGATACCGGCTCACTTCTTCTTGCATCGCTCAAACAGCTTGGCATAGGCGCCGGTGCCGTAACTGAGGGACCGGTTCACCCGGCTGATGGTGGCGCTGGAGGCGCCGGTGCGCTCCAGGATATCGTTATAGATCATGCCGTCGTACAGCAGTGAAGCCACCTCGAACCGCTGCTCCATGGCCCGCAGTTCCGACACTGTACACAAATCCTGGAAGAACTCGTAGCACTCCTGTTCGTCCTTCAGCTGCAGGATGGCTTTGTACAGCTGATCGCTTTTTTCCTTTTTGCCGATCTTAACCATATGGCACACCCTTTCTGGGATCGTTCCAGCAATCTGGGCGGCTGTCCGCCTTCAAGTATTTTAACATTCTACTGCGTGAAAGTAAAGGGGGCTGACAGGGAAATTTTTCACACTTTAAAGCGCGGGCCGTCACCCCTTTGGCACCGCCGGCATAGGCTGGAGCAAAGTTTCACGTCAGGAAGGAGCGGCGGCCCATGCCCACAATTTTGACCCAACTGTCCACGGAGCCACTGGCGGCGGAGCGGACCTGGACCGTGGAGGAGATCCCGGTCCTGACCGCCTCCGTCTCCCTGCCCACTCCGGCGGAGGGCGCGTCCGGCGCCGCCGCCCGCCGCATCCGACGGTACTACCAGCTGCAGAGCCGTGCTTTCCTGCGGTATTGCCAACGGTGGCTTCTGCCGGAGGCGGAGGCGGAATACCGCGCCGCCCTGACCGCCAGCGCGCCTCTGCCGCAGCTTCGGGCGGAGCTGTCGTACCAGGTCACCTACAACGAAGGCGGGCTCTGGAGCCTTTACACCCAGTCCCGGGAGCGGGGGGCCGACGGCCGGACCCTGCTGACCCGCCGGGGCGACACCTGGGATCTGGCCAGCGGCTATCCGGTGCCGCTGGCGGCCTTTTTCCCCAGGCGCTGCGGCTGGAAAAAGGCGCTGCTGGCCGCCGCGGAGGCGGAGATCCGCCGCCGGGAAGCCGCCGGAGCCGCCCGGTGGAACGAGGACTGGCGGCGGTCTCTGCGGCGGCGGTTCAACCCGGAGAACTTCTATCTGACCGGCGACGGTCTGGCCTTTTTCTACCCCATGTACGCCCTGGCTCCTGCCGCCTCCGGCATCCCGGTGTTCACGCTGCCCTACGGGGCCGGAGGGCCTGCGCTCCCGGTCCGGGAGACACCGGAGGAAACAGCAGCGCCGCCGGTCAGATAGGCCGGCGGCGCCTGCGAAGCGGCAGTTATTTCTTTGCCTCGTCTCCCTGCTTCACGGCCTTGACCACCATGGAGGTCAGGGCAAACAGGGCGATGGCGTTGGGAATGACCATCAGCTGGTTGAACATATCGGTCAGGCCCCACACCAGGTCGCTGGAGGTGACGGTGCCCAGGAAGATGAACACCAGGGCCACCAGCATATAGACCACCACGGACTTGCGGCCGAAGAGGTAGATCATGTTGATCTTGCCGAAGAGGTTCCAGCCCAGGATGGTGGAGAAGGCGAAGAAGAACAGGCACACGGCCACGAACATGGCGCCGGCGTTGGAGCCGAATACGGAGCCGAAGGCATTCTGGGCCAGGTTGGTGTTGTTGATGGTGGCGGCCACGGCGTCGGTATACCCGGCGCTGAGGGGACCGTCGGCGGTGTACATGGTGGAGATGATGACCAGGGCGTTGAGGGTCAGCACCACGAAGGTGTCGATGAACACGCCCACCATGGCCACCACGCCCTGATCGTGGGGCTTGGCCACGTTGGCCTGGGCATGGGCGTGAGGCGTGGAGCCCATGCCGGCCTCATTGGAGAACAGGCCGCGCTTGGCACCCTGGCTGATGGCGATTTTCAACGCGGATCCGATACCGCCGCCGATGATGGCGTTGGGGGCGAAAGCGTATTTAAAGATCATGGCGAAGGTGGCGGGGATATAGGTGATCCGCATGACCAGCACCACCAGGCCGCCCAGCAGGAAGATGGCCGCCATGATGGGCACCAGCTTCTCCGTGACGGAGGCCAGGCGCTGCACGCCGCCCAGGAAGATCACGGCGCAGATGATCACCAGGATCACGCCCACCAGCCAGGTGGGGACACCAAAGGCGGTGTTGAAGGTGGAGCCGATGGAGTTGGACTGGACCATGCAGCCGAAGAAGCCCAGGGCCAGGATGATGGCGATGGCGAAGAAGCCCGCCAGGAACTTGCCGAAGCCGCCGGTGAAGGCGGTGGTGATGTAGTAAACGGGACCGCCCTGGATGTTGCCGTCGGCGTCCTTCTTCCGGGTCTGCTGGGCCAGCACGGCCTCAGAGTAGATGGTGGCCATGCCGAAGAAGGCGATGATCCACATCCAGAAGATGGCGCCGGGGCCGCCGGCCAGAATGGCGCCGGAGGCGCCCACGATATTGCCGGTGCCCACCTGAGCGGCGATAGCGGTGGCCAGAGCCTGGAAGGAGCTCATACCGCTCTCCTGCCGGCCGCCCCGCAGGGACAGGTTTCCAAAGACCTTCCGCATGCCCTCGCCGAAGCAGCGGACCTGGACGAAGCGGGTCTTGACGGAGAACCACAGTCCCACGGCGATCAGCAAAATCACCAAGATGTAGTCCGACAGGTACGTATTGACGGTGTTTACGATGTTGAGCAGCATGTTTCTCCCTCTCTTTTCCCGGCAAGACGACGCAAAAAAGAGCCGGAGACCGCCAGCGGCGGTATCCAGCCCAACAGCGACGAACAGCCGCGGCACCGCGGACGGTGCCGTGCGTTCCCACTCTGTCCTTTTACCTGAGAGATTCAGCGGATTTCTCCGCCTTGCACCTTCGGTACTCGTTGCTGAGCTTCTCCAGAGCGACATCCGTTTTTAGTCCCCGCCCGGTCCCGGGCGCCTGAGAGTGTTACTCCTTCGGCAGGCTGTGCGCCGTTTTCCTAAAAACTTCCCTTGCCGTTATGAAATTATGTAGTAATATATAGCACTTTACAACGCAGAAGTCAACAGGGCTTTTGCGCAGTCCCCGTCCGGCATCCGCCGGGCGGGGACTATGTCCGGTCAATAGAACTCCTTGATGTAGGCCAGCACATCCTCCCGGGTGCCCTGGAAGGGGCCCGGGGTCTCCATCTTCAAAGAAACCAGGGCGGTGCAGTACTGAAGGGCGTCCTTGATGTCCGCGCGCTGGCGCTCGGTGATGTAGCCGGCGAAGGTGGTGTCACCCCGGCCGGTGCGGCCGGAGAGGTTCCGGGCCTTGATGGGGCAGGTGTAGATCTCCTTGCCGTCGTAGGCCAGGACCTCGGTGTTGTGGGTGATGAGGACCTCCTTGGCGCCCCAGCTGTACAGCAGCTTCGCGGCCTCGGCCCGGTCGGTCAGGCCCGTCAGGATCTCCGCCTCGGCGGCGTCGGTCTTGAGATAGTCGATGCAGGGGAGGTACTCCTTCTTCTCCGCCCAGTCGTGGAAGGCCATGGTCTTGTCGGCCTCCACATGGCGCAGCAGGCACTGGACGTCCACGGCCACCTTGCCGTGCTTGGCAGCCTCGGCGAAGAGGGCGCCGTCAAAGTCTCCGTAGACCAGACCAGCGAAGTGGTAGATCTTGGTCTCCACCTCCGGCAGCTCGTCGAACCGGAAGGGATCGCACACGCCCATGGAGGTGCACGCCCGCTTCTCCTTGTCGGCGGTGAAGTACTGGTTGCGGATGGAGCAGGTGGCGGCAGAGGGCTTCCAGTACACGTCGGCGCCGGAGCCGGCAAAGCGCTCCTCCACATTGGCGTCGGCGGGGTTCAGCTTGGTGAACACGGCGGTACGGTTGCCGGACTTGGCCGCCGCGAAGCCGGAGGCCACCACGGCGCCGCCCACCTCCTTGCGCTCGTTGCCCTGATAGTCGATGTTGTGGTCCAGGGATACCGGTCCGATGACCAGCACGTCATAGGCCTTTGCCATATGTATTCTCCTTTCGTTGTATCAAAGCTCTTCCACGGAGATCACGCCCTGGGTGGCGTGTACCCCCGCCAGCACCCGCTCCACACCGCACTTCTTGTTCAGCTGCAGCGTGAACAGGGCACAGGCGTTGTGCTTTTCCGTCTCGGTGGAGCGGGTGATCTCCATGTTCAAAACCTTCAGATTCAGCTCCCGGAACAGCTTCAGCACGTTTTCCAGACAGTCCTTATTGGTGTACTCCATGTACAGATTGACCTCCGGGGCGTTGTCCAGCACCCGGTATTCCAGCTTGGAGAAAAACATCTCCGCGGCCAGGATCAGCAGCGTGGCGAAGATGCCGCCCTCGAAAAAGCCGCCGCCCAGGCACAGACCGATCACCGCCGCGGCCCAGAGGCCCGCCGCCGTGGTCAGGCCCTTCACCCGGCGGCGCCGGGTGACGATGATGCAGCCTGCGCCGATGAAGCCGATGCCGGCCACCACCTGGGCGCCCAGCCGGGCCATATCGGTGTAGTAGTGCATGTACAGATACAGGTACTGGCTGGTCAGCGTGGTCATGGCCGCACCCAGACAGATCAGAATGTGGGTGCGGAAACCGGCGGGCCGGCGCTTGTACTCCCGCTCCAGGCCGATGATGCCGCCGCAGACGACCGCCAGGACCATCCGCAGGCAGATGGAGGCCATCGTCACATCCCGCAAGCCGTCAAAAATGGATAACATCTCGTTTCCTCCCCTCTCAGATCTCGTCGATGGCGTAGACGCTCTCCAGCTCCGAAATGGCCGCCAGCACGCGCGTATGGGCCTGTTTCTGGTTCATTCGGATGAAGAAGATGGCGCTGGGGTTCCGGGACCGCTCCTCGCGGCCCCGCTCGATCTCCACCTCGTAGATCTGGACGTCCTGGGACTTGATGCGGTTGATGATCTCGCCCACATCGTCCAGGGATTGAAACTCCACGTAGATGTTCATGTTCCGGGCATTTTCGATGATGGCGGTCTCAATGAAGGGCAGCAGGCGAATGACCAGGAAGATCAGAGCGAAGCACAGCGCCACGCACTCGTAGAAGCCCGCGCCGATGGCAAGGCCCATGCAGGCCGACGCCCACAGGCCCGCCGCCGTGGTCAGGCCCTTGACCTCCTGCTTGCCGGTGACAATAATCGTGCCCGCGCCCAGGAAGCCGATGCCGTTGATGACCTGGGCGCCGAAACGGCTGACGTCGGTCCGCAGGCCGATCTCTGCCGCCAGCTCCGTCCACTCGTGAGTCACCATATAAAATTCATACTGACTGAGGATCACCGTCAGCGCCGCGCCCATGCATACCAGCATATAGGTGCGGAAGCCGGCAGGCCGGCGCTTGCGCACCCGCTCCAAGCCAATCAGTCCGCCGAACAGCATCGCCAGCAGCAGCCGCAGCAGGACGGAAACGGTACTCATTTCCCGCAGCCAATCCAGTTGGGCGATCATCCCGCCCCCTCCTTCCCTTTTCCGAGAATTTTTGGAGGCGGTCTTTGAAAACGCTTGCGAAGCAAAAAAGATGGTTCCTTTCGGAAAATTTCCACTTGATTTCGCAAAAAAACTTTCTTTGCCGTCTCCTGATCGTTTCCTATTTTGTATCATGCCAGGGGAGAGAAGTCAATGGCTTTCCGGTCTTTAACAGGCAAGTTTTCCAAAAAATCCGCTTTTTTCAAGCGGTTTTTGAAGTATAATCCATCTTTTTCCATTTTTTGAAAACGTTTACCAAACCTCTGTATCCCCCAGGGGAAAGCAACAAGCTCCGGCCCCAGAAGGGGCCGGGGCTTGCAGGATCGGTCAAAGGGGAAGATACCGTCCTTCCACCACGCCGCCGGGGCCGATGGTAAACTCCAGAGCATGATGGGGAGGCAGAGGCTCCGCCGCGCCGGGGACCGGGGGGCAGTCGGAGAAGTACAGCCGGGCGCCGCCCTCCGCCGCCATGGTCAGCACGCCGGGATCGGCGCTGTTGTACCGCCGGTCGCTGGAGGCGCAGCACACCACCGCCCTGGGGGCGATGGCGCGCAGCTGCTGGGCGCTGACACCGTCCCGCTGGCCGTGATGCCCCACCTTGAAAAGGTCCGCCTGCAGGGCCTCTGCCGGGATATCGCCGTAACCCAGGCAGTTGGTGTCGCCCGGCAGCAGCACACAGGTGCCGCGAAAGTCCAGCCGCAGCACCAGGCTGAAGTTGTTCATGCGGGCGTCCAGGCGGTCCAGACGGGACCAGAACTCCGCATCCTCCGCAGCATAGACTCCGTCCAGCAGCACCGCCAGCTCCTCTGCCTGAGAGGCGGAAGGCGCCAGCACCTGGCCCGACAAACCGCTGCACAGGACCCCGTCAAGGGGCGCGGTCACCGCGCGGATCACGCCGCCCCGCGTTTCCACCAGGGCGCACAGGGTCTGGTAATCGTTCAGGGCCTGGAGGAACTTCCGCCGGGAGAGATTGGCGTCGTCCGGGATCTCCAGGGGGCGCATCCGCCGGAAAAAGTCCGCCGGCAGCGTCTGCCACAGTTCACCGGGCGTCCAATGCTCCAGCAGGGGCAAAAGGCCGCTGAGATGATCCTCGTGGATGTGGGTGCAGACCATTACATCAATGTGGTCCAGGCCCCGGCCGCTGAGATACTCCGCCATGGGCACGCGGCCGGAGGCGCAGTCCGCAAATTCCGCGGGGTCGTTGCCGCCTCCGTCGATCACCATGACAAACACGCCGTTCTGCCGGGAAGGGTCCGGGCACTCCAGCACCATAGCCTCGCCGTAGCCCACGTTGACGAACGTCAGTCTCATCTGTTCCATAGGCTCACCCAAGGGCCCGCTTGATGTAGAAACTGGACAGGATCAGCACCAGGACCGTCATGACGATGGCGCCGGCGCTGCCGAAGCCGAAGTCCAGCGACTTGATCCCGTAGTTGTACAGGTACTGGGTGATGGTGGCCGTGCTGTTGGCGGGGCCGCCGCCGGTCAGCAGGTTCACCTTGTCAAACAGACGGAAGCTGTCGATGGTGCGCAGCAGGGCGCACAGGGCCAGGGAGTTCTTGATATTGGGGATGGTGACGTAGAACAGCGTCTTGATGGAGCTGGCGCCGTCGATCCGGGCCGCCTCATACTGGCTGGCGGGCACGGACTGCAAAGCGGCGTACAGCAGCAAAAAGACGAAGGGGGCGCTCTGCCACACGTCGATCACCACCAGCATGCCGAAAGCGGTCTTGACGTCGGAGAACCAGTTGTACACCGGCAGGTTCAGAGCCGTGAGCACCTGATTGACGATGCCGTAGTTGGGAGAGAGCATCATCCGCCAGCTCATGGCCACGGTGACGGTGGGCAGCAGGTAGGGCAGCAGCAGCAGCGTCCGCATGGCCTTCTGGCCCCGGCGCAGGCTGTTGACCAGCAGCGCCATGAGAAAGCCGATGAGCATCTCGAAGATCACCGCCAGAATGGTGAACTTCACGGTGTTCCAGATAGCCTGCTGGAAGTACTCGTCCTTGAGCAGGTCCGTGTAGTTCTTCAAGGCAATGAACGTCGCCGGATTCTTCAGCGCCCGCAGCAGGTTATAGTCAGTAAAGCTATATACCAGCGTGAACACCAGGGGGTAGGCCGTCATGATCAGCAGCACCACCAGCGTGGGCGTCAGCATCCCGATGCCGAACCGCTTGGTCAGGGACTGTGCGCTATGGATTTTTTCGATCTGTTGTTTTTTCATACTGCGATGACCTCACATTCCGGGAGGTTGCGGTACCGGGACGGCACCGGCTGGGGTCCGGCCGGGGCGCAGAGCGCCCCGGCCGCTGTTTCGATCAGGTCAGGAGCAAAGATGCGGCGCTCAGCCGGCCATCAGCTCCTCCAGGTTGGCCTGCGCGTCGGCCAGGCCCTGGTCCACGGTCTTCATGCCGTTGATGATGTTGTCCATCTCGGTGCCCAGGATGGTATAGAACTGGGTCCACTCAGCGATGACGGGGCGGTACACGCCGCTCTCCAGAGCCTGGCAGACAACCTCATACTGAGGATAGGTGGCCAGGACTTCCTCGTCCTGCAGGCTGGAATACCGGCAGGGCACGCCGCCGGAGGGCACGGTGGACTTCTGAACCTCGGGATCCATCAGGTAGCTCAGCAGCTTCACAGCCAGCTCCTTGTTCTGGCTGTTGGCAGGCACGCCGATGGTCCAGATGCCGTAGACGTTGGAGTTATAGGCCTCAGCGCCCTCAGAAGCGGCGCCGGACAGAGCGATATAGTCGCCGGTGGAGTCAGCAGTGGGGGTGTACCAGCCGGGCCAGCCGATGCCCATGGTGCCGGCGCCGGTGTCGATGGAGGCGATCAGGTCATCCTTCACCTCGGCGTCGCCGGTGGCGATCAGCTCCAGATAGTAGTTCATGGCAGCCTTGAACTCGTCGGTGTTGACGGTGGGCTGGTTGTTCTCATCGATGACCCAGCCGCCGAAGGACAGCAGGATAGGCAGGAAGTCGACCACCAGGTTGTTCTGGCCGTCGCCGCGATAGATGAAGCCCTTCTTGCCGTCGGCCTTGGCCTGCTGGCAGATCTTCAGCACATCGTCCAGAGAGGCAATGGTATCGGCGCTGTAACCGGCGGCCTCCACGTTGGCCTTGTTGAACATCAGAACGGTCACGTTGCCGTAGTAGGGAGCCAGATACACGTCGCCGTCCACATAGCAGATGGAAGTGGTGGCCTCAATGATGTCATCGTCCAGCTCATAGCCCAGCTCGCTGAGGTTGGCCAGAACACCGTTGGCGGTGTACTCGGCCATCCAGGAGCCGTCCACCATGCACAGGTCATAGGTGCCCTGGGCGTTGATGGCATCCAGCGCGATGTTGGAGTACAGGTCGGCCTCAGACAGCTCCTGCACCTCGCAGGTGACGTTGTTCTCAGCCTCAAAGGCAGGCAGGCACTCCTTGATGACGTCGGCATAAACGCCGGACCGCAGGACCAGGGTCATCTTGGTGGGAGAGCCGGAAGCAGCGTCGCCGCTGTCCTCACTGGCATCCGTGGACGTGTCGCCACCGCCGCCGCAGGCGACCAGGGACAGGGACATGACCAGGGCCAGGAGCAAGGCAAACAATTTCTTCATTTCTTTTCCTCCTAATCTCAGTTGTTCCTTTGTTTTGAAGCAGATTGCATGTATTTTTGTTACTCTTTGACAGCACCGCTCGACAGACCCGAGATCAAGTAGTTCTGCGCAAAGATCACAAACAGGGTAATGGGAATCACGGACACCACGCCGCCGGCGGCCACCAGGCCGAAGTTGGTGAGGTTATCCTCGGTATTCAGCAGGGACAGCGCCAGGGGGACGGTGTTGTTTGCGGGGCTGCGGGTGAAGATGACGGTATAGGTGTACTCGTTCCAGGCGTACATAAACGACAGCATGGCCACCGCCGCGATACCGGGAGCCACCAGAGGCAGCACGATCCGGCAGAACAGCTGCCACTCCGTGGCGCCGTCCACCTTGGCGCTCTCCTCCACCTCCTCCGGCAGGTCCTGGAAGAAGCTGATGAGAAACCAGATGATCAGCGGCACATTGATCAGCACGCAGGCCAGCATCACCGGCAGCTTGGTGTTGAGGATGCCGAACTTGTTGAACATGATGTACAGAGGAATGGTAAACGCCACGGGCGGCAGCACACGGACCAGCAGCACCCAGTAGGTCAGCGGCTTCTTCAGGCCGAACCGGAACCGGCGGCGGGCAATGATGTACGCCGCGCAGATACCCACCAGCAGAGAGATCACCAGGGAGCCGAAGGTAGTCTGCAGGCTGTTGACGATGGCCTGGCCGAAGCCTTCGCTGGAAAACAGCTGGGCAAAGTGCTCTCCCGTCAGAGTCTGGGGGATCAGGGAGATATGCCCCCGCATCTCATCCGTGGGCCGGATGGCCATGGCCAGGAGCCAGTAGATGGGGAACAGCGCAACCAGCAGCAGTGCCGCACACCCCAGGAATTTCCCGACCGATCCCGCTCTTCTCTTCGCTTTCATGCTATCTTCCTCCTTGCGTTTACCGGGGAGCCGTCAAACCCCGGCTCCCAAGTATACCGGGCCGCCCCGGCTGTTGCTATCCCGGCTTTGTGAAGCCTATGTCAAATCCAGGTAAATTTGCCTCTCAGCTAGAACCCCGGACATGCAGCTCCGCAGGAACCGTGGTGACGGGGGGACACTCCTCCCCGGCCAGCAGCGCCCGCAGCCGCTCCACACACAGCTCGCCCATCCGGCGGCAGTTGATCCGCACGGAGGTCAGTTCCGGCTCCAGCATCCCGCAGATGGCGGAGTCGTCGAATCCCACCACGGCCACATCCTCCGGTACCCGGAGCTTCAAACGGCTGGCGGCCTTCAGAATCCCGGCCGCCACCACATCGTTGACGCCGAACACGGCGGTGGGCCGGTCCGGCCGGTCCAGCAGCTCCTGCGCCGCCCGGGCGGCATCGTCCACATTGGCGTCGCACATCTGGATGTCCTGGGTGCCGGTACGGATGCCGTGGGCCTGAGTGACGCTCAAAAAGGCGTTGTACCGGGCCCCCACGATGAAGGGAGAAAACCGGCCGGCGATCATGCCGATGTGCCGGTGGCCCCGGTCCACCAGATGCTCAATGGCCTGACGGACTCCGCCGTACTCGTCGGAGAGGACGCAGGGCAGATCGAAGCCGGTCATGCGGTTGTTGACCAGAACCACGGCAATGTGCTGGCTCTGGAACTCTGAAACCAGATCCGGCTGGGCATTTCCGCCCAGTATAACCCCCTCCACCTGCTTGCGCTGGGCGGTACTGGGCGTCTGGCGCCAGTCGGCCGCCGTGGAGATCAGCAGCTGGTGGTCGGACTTGTTGGTCTCCCGCATGATGCCCTCGCAGATGGCGGCGTAGAACTCGTCGAGAATGGTGGCATCCTTCTTACAGATCAGAAAGGCCAGCTTGTCGGTCCGCTGCCGGGCCATGGCCCGGGCGATGGCATTGGGGGAATAATGCAGCACCTTGGCCGCCTCGAACACCTTCCGCCGGGTGGATTCCCGCACCTGTTCCGGATTGGAGAAGGCCCTGGAAATGGTGGCGGTGGAGACGCCGGAGAGTTTGGAAACATCATAGATGGTTGGATTCACGGTGTCCTCCGTCCCAGTAATGTAAGCGGTTACAATTATCTTTGCAAACATACGGGCGGCGGCTCTTGCCCCTGCCCTTCTAGTGCCAATTTAACATTGTTTCTATTGAAAAGCAAGGCGTAATTGGAAATTTATCCAAATTGAATAAATTATTTTTATCCGCTTTATTGATTTTGCCGATTATTTGTAACCGCTTACACTTTTGCCTGATTCCTTCAAATCCTCCCTTTTCGTTGACAAGCTGTCTGTTTTCCCCTATACTGGCTCCAGAAAATCCTGGAAAACTGCAAAACCGGCCGTCTGCCGGAGAGGGAGGTCGTTATGAAAAAGCCGGGACTGTGGCAGAGGTTTTCCAACCTGGTCTCCGACAGCTCTCCCCTGATGACCCGGGTGGGCCAGGTAGCCCTGCTGGCAGTGTGCAATTTGTGCTGGCTGGTGTGCAGCCTGCCGGTGGTGACCACGGGCGCCGCCACCACCGCTCTGTACGCAGTGCTGCTGGAGCGCCGGGAGCTGAGCTTTGACACAGCATTCACTGCTTTTTTCCGCGCCTTCCGCCGCTGCTGGCGCACAGCTACGGCGCTGTGGCTGCCCGCGCTGGTCCTGGGCGTGGTGTGGCTGTGGGCTGCGTGGCTGACAGCCGTTCAGAACCTTCTGAACAACGCCTTCGCCCTTCTGCCGCTGCTGGTATCCGGAGCAGTGTGGGCCTTTGTGGTGCTGTGGCTGTTCCCGCTGCTGGCCATTGGCGGCGGCCGGCCCGGCGCGCTGCTGCGCAAGGCCTTTTTGCTGGGACTGGGGGAGCTGTGGCGGTCCATGGTGATGCTGGTCATCGAGCTGGTACCTCTGGCGCTGTTTTTCCTGTACGCCAAGACCTTCATGCTGCTGTCCGGCTTCTGGATCCTGCTGGGTTTTGCGCTGCTGGCGCTGCTGAAGCTGCTGGTGATGGAGCCGGTTCTGCGGCGCCATGCCCCCAACCAGAGCTGAAGTGTTTTTCATATAAAAAGGGTACGGCCCTCCGGCCGTACCCTTTTTCTGATTCATGATTCTCACTGCTGGCCCACCATGATGTCCAGGATCTCCTCGTCGGTCTGGCGCATCCCCTGCCGGGCCAGGCGGCCCACGCTGCCGATGGTGTTCTCCACGCCCTTGCGGATGATGCCCTCGCCGCCCACGAACTGGTGGCCGCCGTGGAGATACATATAGTATCCCGTCAGCCCCGCGTCCACGGCGGAGGCGATCTTGGCGGCGCAGGAGGGCTTGGCCCCGTCGCAGACCATGCCGGAGCAGATGGCCAGGGCGTTGGCAATGGTGTGGGCAACGACCTCGTACCGGCCGCCCTCCAGATAGGCGATGCCCGCGGCGGCGCCGCTGCCGGCGCTGACCGCCCCGCAGAAGGCGGACAGCCGCCCGATGCTGGTCTTCTGGTGGATGGTGATGAGGTCTGCCACGGCCAGGGCCCGCAGGGTCTCCTCCCGGCTGGCGCCTTTGTCCCGGGCGTACTCGATCACCGGCAGAGAGGCGGTCATGCCCTGGTTGCCGCTGCCGGAGGTGATGACCACCGGCAGCTCACAGCCGCTCATCCGGGCGTCGGACCCGGCGGCAGCCGCTGCCCGGGCCCGGACCGGCAGGCTGTCCCCGTACACGGTCCGCAGCGTTTTGCCCACCTCGGCGCCCCAGCCGCCCTTGAGGCCCTCGGCGGAGATGGCGCTGTTGTAGGCGATCTGCCGCTCCAGCACCTCCGCCACGTCCTCCACATCCAGGCAGTCGGCAAACCGGATGATCTCCTCCACGCTGAGGACGGACCGGTCCGTCTCCTCCGCCTCTCCGCCGGCGGCGCCGCCCTGGAACAGCACGTTCTCATCCCGCATGATCCGGGTGACGTTGGTGTGAAAGTCCATGATCTCGCAGCAGGCGGAGTGTCCGCCGCCGATGACGGTCACGTTGATGTAGAAAATCCGGCCCTCGCCGCCCAGAGCCACCTTAATGGGGCACCGGTCCAGAAAGTCCCGCATGGCGGCGATCTCCTCCGGCGTCACCCGGGAGAGGACCTCCAGCTCCAGTTCCGGCCGTCCGCCCACCACGCCGGCGGCCACGGAGGCCTCGATGCCCTTGAGCCCGCCGGTGTTGGGCACGGTGACAGCCTTGACGTTTTTCACGATATTGCCGCTGACCTCCGCCCGGCAGGCCTCCGGCTCCACGCCCAGGGCCTGACGGGCCCTGGCCGCCGCCAGGGCGATGGCGATGGGCTCCGTGCAGCCCATGGCGGGGATCAGCTCCTCTTTCAGGATCTTCACATAACTGTCGTAATGGGGTGTGCGTTCCATGGCTGTCTCCTCCTTTTCCTCCGTCTTTCGGGCCCCGGAGGGCTCGTTCCAGCATCTATTTCCGCCTTGGGCTCAGCCCAGGGCCACGTCCAGCAGCATCATTACCAGGAAGCCCGCCATGACGCTGGCGGTGCCCGCATGGGAGTGCTCGCCCAGGTGGGCCTCCGGGATCAGCTCCTCCACCACCACGTAGATCATGGCGCCGGCGGCAAAGGACAGTATCCAGGGCATGAGCCCCGTGACGCTGCCCGCCGCCAAAACGGTCAGCAAGCCAAACACCGGCTCCACCACGCCGGAGGCCGCGCCGCACCAGAAGGCCTTCCACACGGGGACGCCCTGGGACCGCATGGGCAGGGACACCGCCGCGCCCTCCGGGAAGTTCTGGAGCCCCATGCCGATGGCCAGGGCCACGGCCCCCGCCAGGGCGCCGCCGTCCTGCGCGGCCACGGTAAAGTTCAATGCCACGGCCATGCCCTCGGGGATGTTGTGGAGGGTCACCGCCAGGACGATCATGGTGGTGCGCTTCCACCGGGCAGGCAGACCCTCCGGCCGGTCACTGTCCAGGTGCAGGTGGGGCAGCAGGCGGTCCAGCAGCATCAAAAACACGCCGCCCAGCACAAATCCGCCGCCCGCCGGCAGAAACACGCTGCCTCCGGCCTTCTCCGCCATCTCCATGGCGGGGATCAACAGCGACCACACGGAGGCCGCGATCATCACGCCCGCCGCGAACCCCAGAAAGACCCTCTGGGTGAGGGCGGACATCTCTTTTTTGAAGAAAAACACCATGGCGGCGCCCAGCACCGTGGCAAGGCAGGTGCATCCGGTGCCGATGGCGGCGTAGAGCAGTTCCCGCTGCAGCATGAAAGCCTCCTTTTTAACTGGTTCTTAATTGTATCATACCCTTTTTGGGGGGATCCTGTCAATCGCGGCCCGCTCTTCTCTCACGGCTCCCGCCGCAGCGGGCCCGCACCGTCCAGGGCCGCCCCCATCTGGAGTCCCAGCAGCAGCGACAGCCGGGCCTCCCGCTCCGCCTGAAACCAGAGGGCGTCCAGCAGGTCGTTGACGGCGTGGACCAGGGGCTTGTTGCGGCGGTGGGTGCGGTAAAAGGCTTCCATCCGCTCGTTGGCCTCGGCGGAGAACTCCCGCCACTGGGGGTCGTCTTTTTGGATCTGCCGCCGGTTGGTCTCCAGCCAGGTGCAGAGCAGTTCCAGCGCGTCGTTCATATTCATCACCTCGTCCGCATTATAGCACTATATAGCACTATGTGCAACCACTTGTTCAGAGAATTACCATAGTGTAACATGGTGACTATATAGTACCCATGTTGTGGTAAAGGAGGCGTTCAAAATGGCTGAGCCTGTGCTGGTCAACCGGACGCGGTTCACCTCATCGCTGAAAAACGAACTGATGGAGGGGTTCAATACCCTGGCGGATCAGACCCGCATCCCCAAGAGCCGCCTGCTGGATGAGGCGGTGGAGGACCTTTTGAAAAAGTACGGAAAGAGGGACCGCTGAGCGGGGCGGGGTTATGGGCCGGAGCCTCCGGAAGGCACAGGGTCCCTGCGGGGATGCGCCCCCCATTCTCCTTTGTCTTGGCAAAAGAGAATGCGCCGCGCCCGGTGGAAGAGAAAAGCGTTTTGACAAACAGGAGGACCGGACGGTCCTCCTGTTTGTGTATGCGGGGGTCGCGCGAATCGGTCCGGCGGAGATCGATGGCCCCGTCGACCCTGCGCCGGACCTGTCCCGCGAAGAACTGCACCTCCGCATTCGATGGGGCGGAGCGCGGACGGGGTGGAAACCTGAATCGGCGTATTTCTGCTCCCGCGCGTTCCGCTTCGCTACGCGCTGCCGGGGCGGCCGTTGAGGGTGCCCGGCCCCGGCGGGTGAAGGGGCTGCTCTCCGCATAACGCCCCGGGCAGATGGACGGGGCCGCGGTCGGATTTGGTCTGCTCCTCTTTCCGCCCGGTCCGCTTCGCTGCGCGCTGCCGGGGCGGCCGTCGAGGGGTCCCGGCCCCGGCGGGATGTAGGGGTGGATTCCATATCCGCCCGCCGCCCTCAGCCGGACGCAGGACCCGTTCCTGCGGAATGCCCTTCAACGACCGCCGGAGCAGCGCGTAACGCGCGGGAGCAGAAATACGCCCATCCGGTCTTGCACCCACGATCTTCTGCCGCACCATCGGATGCGGAGGCGCAGTCCTTCGCGGGACAGGTCCGGCGCAGGGTCGACGGGGCCGACGATCGCCACCGGGCCGATCCGCACGACCTTCGCGCTTACGAAAGGGCAGCCCATAAGGGCCGCCCTTTCGTCCCGGCGGTTTTCTTTTGACCGGCCGCGGCCGTTTTCTTTTGTCAAGACAAAAGAAAATGGGGGCGGATCCCTCGCAGGGAGCCTGCACTCCCCACCCGGCCTGCCGGGAAAACGCATTCTGTGAAAAACTCAAGCAACCCTGCCCCCTCCCCTGTCCGGCCCGCGGCCAGCCGCCTTCCCCAAGGGGGAGGGCTTTCAGCAAGAGCGCCGATGTTAGCAGGCCAACGCGCAAAAAAGGAGAGCGGCCCGGCGGCCGCTCCCCCTGTCTGTTCGCTTTTCTCAGAAATCCGCGTTGCCCACGGTCCGGGGATGCAGTTCCACGTCCCGGATGTTGTTGATGCCCGTGAGGTACATGACCATCCGCTCGAAGCCCAGGCCGAAGCCCGCGTGGCGGCAGGAGCCGTAGCGGCGCAGGTCGCAGTACCACCAGTAGTCCTTGGGATCCATGCCCAGTTCCTGGATACGGGCCTCCAGCAGATCCAGCCGCTCCTCGCGCTGGCTGCCGCCGATCAGCTCGCCGATGCCGGGCACCAGGCAGTCCGCCGCGGCCACGGTCTTGCCGTCGTCGTTAAGGCGCATATAGAAGGCCTTGATCTCCTTGGGATAGTCGGTGACGAACACCGGGCGCTTGTACACCTGCTCGGTGAGATACCGCTCGTGCTCGGTCTGCAGGTCGCAGCCCCAGTAGACCTTGAAGTCGAACTTGTCGTTGTTCTTCTCCAGGATCTCCACCGCCTCAGTGTAGCTGACCCGGGCGAAATCAGAGGAGGCCACGTGCTCCAGCCGCTCCTTCAGGCCCTTGTCCACGAAGGAGTTGAAGAAGTTGATCTCATCGGGGCACTTTTCCAGCACGTAGCGGATGACGTACTTGATCATGGCCTCGGCCACGTCCATGTCGCCCTTGAGGTCGCAGAAGGCCATCTCCGGCTCGATCATCCAGAACTCGGCGGCGTGGCGCTGGGTGTTGGAGTTCTCCGCCCGGAAGGTGGGGCCGAAGGTATAGACATTGCCGAAGGCCATGGCGAAGTTCTCGCAGTTGAGCTGGCCGGAGACGGTCAGGTTGGCCTTCTTGCCGAAGAAGTCCTGGGTGTAGTCCACGGTGCCGTCGGCGTTCTTGGGCACATTCTCCAGGTCCAGGGTGGTCACCTGGAACATCTCACCGGCGCCCTCGCAGTCGCTGGCGGTGATGATGGGCGTGTGGACGTAGACGAAGCCCTGGTCCTGGAAGAAGCAGTGGATGGCGTGGGCCGTGGCGGAGCGCACCCGGAAGGCGGCGGAGAACAGGTTCGTCCGGGGCCGCAGGTGCTGGATGGTCCGCAGGAACTCCACGCTGTGGCGCTTCTTCTGGAGGGGATAGTCCGGGGTGGAGGTGCCCTCCACTTCGATGGCGCTGGCTTTGAGCTCCAGGGGCTGCTTGGCCTCCGGGGTCAGCACCACGGTGCCGGTGATGATCAGCGCCGCGCCCACGTTCTGGGCGGCGATATCTTTATAATTTTCCAGGGAGTTGGCGTCCATGACCACCTGGAGATTGCGGAAGCAGGAGCCGTCGTTGAGCTCGATGAAGCCGAACGTCTTCATGTCCCGGATGGTACGGACCCAGCCGCCCACGGTGAGGGTCTTTCCGGAAAGGGCCTGGCTGTCGGCGTAAATCGCCGCGATTTTCGTGTAGCTCATTTGAAATTCACCCGTTTTCTCGTTTTTGCTGGACAATAATAGAGTATTATACTCCATCCGGGAATCTTTTACAAGAGGAAAGCGGATTTTTCCGTCATTTCAGGCCACCATTTCCGCCTCTACCGTGTAATCGCCCCAGGCGCCGCCCGCCGTCCGGACGGCGGTGCAGTTGGAGAAGATATAGGCCGCCAGGGAGGTCCGCCACTTTCCGGCGTTGAAGCGGATGCCCTCATAGTGGACTTCGTCGCCGGTCTGGGGACCCATGGCCGCCTCGTTGAAGATCACCGGCTCATCCCCCTCCGTGATGGAGAACAGGCACCCGTCCTCCCATTCATAGAAAAAGTGCTCCGGGGCTTCGGCCTCCTCCCCCGACCCGGAGGCAGGAAGCGGCGTGGCACCGACATAGCCCTGGTCCACCAGCTCTTCAAACGTCGCCTCCATGGCCATGAGCCCGTGGGCTGCGCCGAAGGCGTAGGCCACCGCCTCCCGCTCGCTGCCGGTAAGGCCGGTGGTGGTCAGGTCCAGTGCCAGCTCCGTGAGGTTCTCATTGAGGGCGCCGTCCGCGTTCCACAGATCCTCCAGCACGTCCAGGTACAGCCGGCAGGTGTCGTCGAAGTCCTCCGTGGAGAAGTCCAGGGCGGTGACACCGGAAAAGCCCATGGGCCAGGACTCCTGGATGCCGCTGGAAAAGGTCACGGTCACCGTGGTCCCCGCCAGGGACTCCCCGGGCAGGGCCTGATACGCCCCCGGCGCCGCCGGGTCAAAATCCGCCCCGTCCAGCGTGACGGCCTTGTCCGCCAAGGAGAGGGTGTAGAGCCCGGCGTCCCGGCCCTGCTCTGCCAAGATCAGGGAGCCGCCCTCCAGCTCTGAAATCACGCGGCACACCACGGTGCTCTCCGCTGTCTCCTCCGCAGGTGTTTCCTCCAAAGTGGGAGCGCCGTCGGCGGCGCAGGCCGCCAGCAGGCACGGGCAGGCGTATACGCATAAAAACAAGCACCATTTTTTCATGGCAAGATCCTCCTTTGCTCCACGGGACCGGCCGATTCTCTCAGGCCCGGCCCCGTTCCGGACAGCGCGGCCGCCGCCCTCTTTGTCTATTCAGACGCAGAGGGCGGCGATTTGGTTCCGGGAATATTCATTTCGGAGCAAAAAGTCCGGGGCTCGGTGCCGGCACCCAGGGCGGCAGTCAGCGTCTTTCCCGTGCCGCCGTACAGCGCCGCCTCACGGCGCCTCGTGGGCACGGCCTCTTTTTACCCGCCGCCGGAGCGCACCGGCCAGATTGCCCGCCAGGGCAAACCCCGCGGCCACGCCCGCCTGGAACAGCGCGCTCTCATTGTACAGCAGGAACACGTGGGGCACCGTCAGCGCCGCGCAGATCACCGGCAGTACCAGGCCCAGGCCCCGCCGCCGTCCCGCCGCCCAGCCCACGGCCAGGCACGCGAAGGGCAGCAGCAGGTAGGGGTAGAACAGTCCCGTCAGCACCGGAACATCGCTGCCCCCCTCCACCAGCCGGAAAAGCGGCGGCACCGCCAGCTCCAGGGCCCCCGCCAGCAGCAGGTAGGGCGCCAGGGGCCGCACCTGGAGAGGCCCGCCCGCCGGTTCCGGGGCCGCAAGGCCCAGCTCCCGGCGGATGCCCTCCAACTCCGTCCGCCAGCGCAGCCAGCGCAGCAGCCACACGGTGAGATACATCAGCCAGTAGAGGCCCAGCAGCAGCGTCAATCCCTGCCAGTTCCGGGGCGGCAGGCCGCACACCCAGCAGATCCCGGCAAACAGCGCCGAGGAGGCCAGCAGATGGACCGCCGTCCGCCCCGCCACGGCGCGGCCAGAGCCCTCCATAGGCGGCACCGCCAGACCCACGGACGCGCCGAAGCCAAAGCCCAGAGCCAGCTCCAGCGCCAGCAGAGCGCCCCAGGGCCAGCCCAGGGCCGCCAGCACTGCCGGGCGCACCAGCAGCGGATCCCCCGGCAGCACGCTGAGGCTGTTGAGCCAGACCACCGCCAGGGGCACCAGGGCCATGGCTCCCAGGCCCATGCCCACACCCCAGGCCGCCCGCTGACGGTTCAGGGGCATCTTCAACCACTCTCTCACAGGCCCAGCACCTCCTTGATCCTGCGCACATACCGGCGGGAGGCCCAGCACACGGTCCCGTCCGAGAGCGTCACCCGGATGGTGCCGGTGAGGGTCAGGTCCAGCGCCGTCACCTTGTTCAGATTCACGATCTCCGAGTGGGAGATCCGGGCGAACCGGAGGGGGGCGAACCGCTGCTCCAGCTCGTAGAGCCGCTGGCGGACCGTGTAGACGCCGTCCGCCGTCTGGGCCAGCACCGCCTTGTCCTCCCCGTAAAACCGGAGGATGTCCGGCGGCGCCAGGAGCACCGCCGTCCCGTCCCGGAATCCCGGCAGGGTCTCCGGTCCCTCCCGGGACAGCCGCTCCAGCAGGGCCTCCACCTCCGGTGTCATGGCGGGGGCGCGGACCTCCACCCGGATGCCGGTCTCCGCCGGATCCACCACCACCTTGATCTCCACAGTCCTCCCCCCTTTCTCGCTCTCAGTATAGGGGATTTTCCAGCCGCCGTCCAGTGTCGGCGGACCATCGGCTCGGCCGGCGGGACCGGCGGCGGAAAAACAGGGATTGACAAACCCAAAAAGTCAGGTAAAATAAGCATAAGATTATTTTTATAAATTTTTGTTTACGGAGGTGGTGCCATGACCCAGCGGGAACGGCAGATCCTGAACTGGATCGCGGAAAACCCCATGATCTCCCAGCAGGAGCTGGCGGACAAGGCCGGCATCACCCGGTCCTCCGCGGCAGTCCACATCTCCAACCTGATGAAAAAGGGCTACATCACCGGCAAGGGCTACATCCTGCGCACTCCCTCCTATGTCACCGTGGTGGGCGGGGTCAACGTGGATATCGGCGGCAGACCCTTCCGGGAACTGGTGCCCCGGGACTCCAACCCCGGCGAGGTGCGGATGAGCCTGGGCGGCGTGGGCCGCAACATCGCCCACAACATGAGCCTGCTGGGCCTGGACGTGCGGCTGGTGACCGCCTTCGGCGACGACGCCAACGCCCAGAAGATCGCCGGCAGCTGCGCGGAGCTGGGCATCGACATCTCCCAGTCCCCGGTGATCCCCGGCGGGCGGACCTCCACCTACCTCTTCATCAACGGCCCCGAGGGGGACATGGCCCTGGCGGTCAGCGACATGGACATCTACCGCTACCTGACGCCTCAGGTCCTCTCCGGCCGGATGAAGCTGCTCTCCGGCAGCGAGGCGGTGGTCATCGACACCAATCTTCCGGAGGAGAGCATCCGCTTCCTGGCAGAGACCTGCACGGCGCCCATCTTCGCCGATCCGGTGTCCACCGCCAAGGCGGTCAAGCTCCGGCCGGTGCTGGGAAAGCTCCACACCCTCAAGCCCAACCGGATCGAGGCAGAGCTTCTCTCTGGCGTGACCATCACGGACCGGGCCAGCCTGGAACAGGCCGCCGGGGCCCTGCTGGATACGGGCCTAAAGCAGGTGTTCATCTCCCTGGGGGCAGAGGGCGTCTACGCCGCCGACCATGAGAGACGGGTCCTGCTGCCCGCTCCCGCCGCCGATATGGTCAACACCACCGGCTGCGGCGACGCCTTCATGGCGGCCCTGGTGTGGTCCCACCTGCGCCAGGCGGACCTGGAGCACGCCGCCCGGGCGGGCCTTGCCGCCTCCGCCATCGCCATGGAGAGCCGGGAGACCATCAACCCCGCCCTCAGCGCCGGCGCCCTGGAACAGCGGGCCGGCCTTCGAAACACGATCTGATACAACCATTTGAATTTGGAGGAATCTACCATGGATCTCAACAAGTATCTGGACATCGCCCCCGAAGTGCAGCAGGCCCTGGCGGAGGGCCGTCCCGTGGTGGCGCTGGAGTCCACCATCATCTCCCACGGCATGCCCTATCCCCAGAACGTGGAGACGGCGCTGAACGTGGAGAAGATCATCCGGGAAAACGGCGCCGTGCCCGCCACCATCGCCGTGCTGGGCGGCCGCCTAAAGGCTGGTCTCAGCCCTGAGGAGATCGACTACCTGGGCAAGACCGGCACCGCTGTCACCAAGGCCAGCCGCCGGGATCTGCCGGTGCTGGTGGCCAAGGGGATGGACGGCGCCACCACCGTCACCACCACCATGATCATCGCCCACCTGGCGGGCATCAGCGTGTTCGCCACCGGCGGCATCGGCGGCGTCCACCGGGGCGCAGAGACCACCATGGACATCTCCGCCGACCTGGAGGAGCTGGCCCACACCCCCGTCATGGTGATCTGCGCCGGTGCCAAGTCCATCCTGGACCTGGGGCTGACTCTGGAGTATCTGGAGACCCACGGCGTGCCCGTCATCGGCTACGGAACGGAGGAGCTGCCCGCTTTCTACACCCGCAAGTCCGGCTTCAAGGTGGACTACCGGCTGGACACCCCGGAGGAGCTGGCCCGGACCTTCTTCGTCAAGCAGGACATGGGTCTGGGCGGCGGCATGCTGGTGACCAACCCCATCCCGGAGGAATACTCCATGGACCACGAGGTCATCAACAAGGCCATCGACGAGGCCATCGCGGAGTCCCGGGCCCTGGGCATCCACGGCAAGGAGACCACGCCCTTCCTGCTGGCCAAGATCAAGGACCTGACCGGCGGCGACTCCCTGGCCAGCAACATCCAGCTGGTGTACAACAACGCCGCCCTGGCGGCCAAGACCGCCGGGGAGCTCAGCAAACTTGCCAAAAACTGAATCCTCTGCTACACTGGACTGGCCGGAAACCCGGCCAGTCCGTTTTTTTGAAGGAGAACTCCCATGGAAAAGAGTCTGTTTCTGCCGGAGGGCACCACGGTCACCGGCTTTGTGGTACTGGGCGATTTCTGGCCCCTGCTGTGGATCTGGCTGATCGCCGTGAACGCCGCGGCCTTCCTGGTGTTCGGCCTGGACAAGTGGAAGGCCAAGCGCAAGGCAAAAAACGAGGCCGTCCGCCGGGTGCCGGAAAAAACGCTGTTTCTGCTGGCCATTCTGGGCGGCAGCGTGGGGGCCATCCTGGGGATGCGGGTCTTTCACCACAAGACCCTCCACAGGCGGTTCCGGTACGGCCTGCCAGCCATTTTGGTGCTCCAGCTGGCGCTTGCCACCTGGATTGCCTGGCGGGTACTGGCCCATTGAGACACAAGGCGGCGCCTGGGACGATCGGTCCCAAGCGCCGCTTTTGCTGCTTTTGATGTCTTATGCCGGCAGCACCCGCTGCAGCAGTGCTGCCGCCTGCTCCAAAGCCTGCCGGGTGGGAATGGTGTAGTCCTCCTGCTCGATGCTCAGGGGGCCGTCGTAGCCGCACGATTTCAGCTTTGCGAGGAACCCCCGCCACCAGTCCTCCCCGTGTCCGCTGCCCGGGGTGACGAAGTTCCAGGAGCGAGTGGCGAATTCCAGCACGCCCTTGGTGTCCAGCAGGGTGTTGGGCCCGGCGGCGCGCTCCAGCCGCACGTCCTTGATATGGACGTGGTAGATGCACCCGCTCAGGGCCTCTGCCACCGCCAGAGGGTCCGCGCCCATCCAGAACAGGTGGCTGGGGTCCAGGTTCACACCCAGGATGTCCCCCACTTCGCCCCGCAGGCGCCGCAAGGTCTCGGCACTGTACACCAGCTGCCAGCCGTGGAATTCCAGGGCGATCCGCTCCACGCCGTGGTCCGCCGCCCGCCGGGCCAGCTCCCGCCAGGCGGGGACGGCCACCTGCCACTGATAGCGCAGGATCTCCTCCGTCTCCGGCGGCCAGGAGGTGACGATCCAGGTGGGGGTCCGGTCCTCGGGACAGCCCCCGGGCAGGCCGCTCATCATCACCACGGTCTTCAATCCCAGCTGCTCCGCCAGGGTAAAGGTCTTTTCCGCCACAGCCCGGTCCCGCGCTCCCTTCTCCCCGGGAAAGAGGGGGTTGCCGGAACAGTTGAGGGCGGAGATCTCCAGGCCGTTTTCCGCCAGGGTGTCCGTCAATCGCCGCCGCTCCCCGGCGTCCGCAGTCAGGGTGTCCAGCTTTACATGGGGCGCCGGAGACCAGTTGCCGCAGCCCAGCTCCACCTGCTCCAGCCCCAGATCGCGGCACACCTTTGCCGCCTCCGCCAGCGTCAGCTCCGCCAGGGAGTCCGTCACCATGCCCAATTTCATGTCCCATCGCCTCCAGTCTGATTTCTGCCGCCAGCATACCACATTTTGTCCGCCGCCGCAATGGCGCAAGCGTTTTCCTTGACGGCGGCGCCGGGTTGGAGTATGGTAGGAGCAAGGGGAAGATTTCCCAAAATTCTGACAGGAGGCTGATACCCATGGGCTGCTTTTACTGCGACGAGCATCACGAGGGCCGGGAGGCCATCATGTTCAAGGTCGGAGAGATGAAGGCCGGCGTGCTGTACCTTTTCAAGGACCAGGCCCACAAGGGCCGCTGCGCCCTGGCCCTGAAGGACCACAAGAAGGAGCTGTGCGAGTGCGATCCCCAGGAGCTGGCGGACTTTGCCCAGGATCTGGCCCGGGCCTCCGGCGCCGTCAAGGAGCTGTGGGGCTGCACCAAGATCAACCTGGGGTCCTTCGGCGACACCAATCCCCATCTCCACTTCCACATCGTCCCCAAGTACGAGGGCGGCTTTGAGTTCGGCGGCGCCTTTGCCATCACCAACCCGGAGCCGGTGCTGCTGAGCGACGGGGAGTATCAGGAGATGATCGCGGCCCTGCGGGAAAAGCTGGGCATGTAACGCCTGCGCCCATACCGGGGAGGGACGTCCCTCCCCGGCTTTTTATAGGGCGCTGTCAAGCGGTCCACAGAGAAGCGGAGGGTCGGTATGAAGGATGTTTTCCTGGCAAGTCTCTTCCACGAGGGCGTTCTGGGCGGCGCGATCTGGCTGCAAAGCGACCGGGTACTGTACCGGACGAACAAGCTCCAGGCGGACGCATTTTATCGCCGTCTGGAACTGCCCTACGACCGCATCCAGACGGTCGGAACCGGACGGGCGCTGTGCTTCCCCACCGTCACGCTCACCATGGAGGGCGGGCGCGCATACAAGTTCATCGTGTTCCGCCGAAACGCGTTCCTGTCCAGGCTGGACGCACTGAGGCGGTGACCGCCTCCCGCGCCGCCGCGGGAGGCGGCAGTGTCTTTGTGAAAATACCCAGGGATTTTTTTGCTTTTTTACATCGAGGCGACTGTACTTTTTTTGATCTTGTGCTATAATAAAATCGATTGCTAAATAAATAACCATGACTTTTCGAAAGGTGGTCGCCATATGAGAAAAACCAAGATTGTGTGTACTCTGGGTCCCTCCACGGACCGGGAGGGCGTTCTGCGGGAGATGCTGCTCTCCGGCATGAACGTGGCCCGCTTCAACTTCTCCCACGGGTCCCACGAGGAGCACAAGGCCCGGCTGGACGCGCTGAAGCAGCTGCGGGAGGAGCTGAACCTGCCGGTGGCCGCCATGCTGGACACCAAGGGCCCCGAGGTCCGGCTCAAGACCTTTGCCGAGGGCTCCGTCATGCTGCACGCCGGCCAGGAGTTCACCCTGACCACCGAGGATATCGTGGGCGATGAGACACGCTGCGCCATCACCTACGCCGAGCTGCCCCAGGATGTGAAAACCGGGGATACCATTTTGCTGGACGACGGTCTGGTCCGCCTGACCGTACTGGCCACCACTTCCAGCACCATCCGCTGCCAGGTGGAAAACGACGGCATCATGAAAAACCGCAAGGGCGTCAACATCCCCGGCGTCCACCTGTCCCTGCCCTACATGAGCCAGCGGGACCGGGAGGACATCCTCTTCGGCGCGGAGCAGGGCTTCGACTTCATTGCCGCCAGCTTCGTCCGCACCGCTGCCGATGTGCGGGAGATCCGCAGTCTGCTGGACAGTGTGGACTCCAAAATCCGCATCATCGCCAAAATAGAGAATCAGGACGGCGTCAACAATCTCTCCGAGATCCTCTCCGTGGCCGACGGCATCATGGTGGCCCGGGGCGACATGGGCGTGGAGATCGACTTCACCGAGATCCCCATTCTGCAAAAGCAGATGATCGCCCAGTGCGTGGCCTGCGGCAAGCCCGCCATCACCGCCACTCAGATGCTGGACTCCATGATGGAGCATCCCCGGCCCACCCGGGCGGAGATCACCGACGTGGCCAACGCCATCTACGACAACACCTCCGCCATCATGCTCTCCGGCGAGACCGCCGCGGGCAAGTACCCGGTGGAGGCCGTGCGCACCATGGACGCCATCGCCCTGCGGACGGAGGCTCAGATCGACTACACCAAGCGGATGAAGCGCCAGGGCGGCTCCAGCCGCCTGTCCATTGCCGCGGCCACGGCCCACGCCGCCTGCACCACCGCCGCCGACATCGGCGCCGACGCGGTCATCACCGTCAGCCAGCGGGGCACCACCGCCCAGATGGTCAGCCGCTTCCGCCCCGCCACCACTGTGGTGGCCTGCCTGCTGGATGAGCAGGTCCGCCGCCAGATGTCTCTGTACTTCGGCGTGGTGCCGCTGATGATGCCCTACGCCAGCAACACCGACGAGCTGGTGGAATTCGCCGTCCGCGCCGCCGAGAAGGCGGATCTGGTCCACCAGGGCGATCTGGTGGTGGTCACCGCCGGCGTGCCGGTGGGCGTGGCCGGCACCACCAACATGATCCGGGTCCATCTGGTGGGCGGCTTCCTGCTCAACGGTGTGGGCATCGGCACCAAGAACGCCTCCGGCCCTCTGTGCGTGTGCCGGTCCCAGGAGGACGTGGCCGCCAAGTTCCACCCCGGCGACGTGCTGGCAGTGCCTTACACCACCAACGACCTGCTGCCCTGGCTGCGGCAGGCGGCGGCGGTGATCAGCGAGGAGTCCGGCGTCAACAGCCACGCCGCCACCGTGGGATTGACCCTGGATAAGCCGGTGATTGTGGGCGCCACCGGCGCCACCCAGCGGCTCCAGGACGGCATCATGGTCTCTGTGGACTGCGCCCGGGGCGTGGTCCAGACCCTGCCCCAGTGAGCCCGCCGTCACCCTTTTCCCTCTGCCGCATATTCTGAAACGAGCAGGGGAGCTCCGTTTTCCGGGGCTCCCCTGCTATTTTTTCAGGAGGTGTTTCCCATGTGCGGGATTGCGGGAGAAATCGACTACACGCGGGACCTGCGGACGCAGGCGGAGGTCATCGAGGCCATGCAGGCGGCGCTGCGGCGGCGGGGCCCGGACCAGGAGGGGCTGTACCGCTCCCCCCACGCCCTGCTGGCCCACACCCGGCTGTGCGTAGTGGACCGGGAGGGCGGCCGCCAGCCCATGGGCGGAGAGGGGCCGGCAGGGCCCTGCCGGCTGGTCTACAACGGAGAGCTGTATAACACGGAAGATCTGCGCCGGGAGCTGACGGACCGGGGCTGGACCTTTCAGGGCCGCTCCGACACGGAGGTGGTGCTCAAATCCTATCTGGAGTGGGGCGAGGCCTGCCCTGAGCGGTTCAACGGCATTTTCGCCTTCGCCGTGTGGGAGGAGGACGGGGAGACGCTGTTCCTGGCCCGGGACCGGATGGGGGTGAAGCCCCTGTTCTTCTCCCTGCTCCCCGACGGAGGACTGGTGTTCGCCTCGGAGCTGAAGGCCCTGGTACGCCATCCGGCGGTGCCGCCGGAGCTGGGCCGGGAGGGAGCGGCGGAGCTTCTTCTCCTGGGCCCCGGCCGGACACCGGGCTGCGGCGTGTTCCGCAATGTCCGGGAGCTGCTGCCGGGCCAGTGCGGCACCTTCTCCCGCCGGGGGCTGCATCTGCGGCGGTACTGGTCCCTCCGGGCGGAGCCCCATACGGAGGATGAGGCCCAAACCGTGGCCCACGTGCGCTTTCTGGTGGAGGACGCCATCCGCCGCCAGCTGGTGTCCGACGTGCCGGTGGGCACCTTCCTCTCCGGCGGGCTGGACTCCAGCATCATCAGCGCCGTGGCCTCCAGGGCCCTGGGCGAGCGGGGCGAGGAACTGCGGACCTTCTCCGTGGACTACCGGGACAACGGCCGCTATTTCACCGCCGGGCACTTCCAGCCCTCTCAGGACGGACCCTACATCCAGACCATGGTGGATTTCCTGGGCTGCCGTCACACCGCCGCGGTGCTGGACCCGGCCCAGGTGGCCGGCGCCCTGGATGAGGCCGCCCAGGCCCGGGACCTGCCGGGCATGGCGGATATCGACGCCTCGCTGCTGCTGTTCTGCCGCAGGGTCCGCCGGGATGTGACGGTGGCCCTGTCCGGCGAGTGCGCCGACGAGATCTTCGGCGGCTACCCCTGGTTCCGGGATCCTCCGGCCGCCGGGGAGTTCCCCTGGGCCCGGTCCACCGCCTGGCGGACCTCCTTCCTCTCGCCGGAGTGGGCGGAGGGGCTGGATGCGGAGGAATTCGTCCGCGCCCGCTGCCGGTCCCCCCTGGCCCAGGCGGACTGCCTGCCAGAGGACGGTCCAGCCCGGCGCCGGGCCCGGCAGCTGATGCATCTAAACATGAACTGGTTCATGCAGACCCTGCTGGACCGGAAGGACCGGATGAGCATGTGGAGCGCCCTGGAGGTCCGGGTCCCCTTCTGCGACTGGCGGATCGCCCAGTACCTTTACAACGTCCCGCCGGAGCTGCGGGACCTGGGCGGCCAGGAAAAGGGGCTGTTGCGCGCCGCGGCGGCGCCGTGGCTGCCCCGGGAGGTGCTGGAGCGGAAGAAGAGCCCCTATCCCAAGACTGTCCACCCCCTGTATCTGGAGCTGGTATCCGGGCAGCTGCGGAAGGTGCTGGCGGACAATACCTCTCCCCTGCTGGACCTGGTGCGGCGGGAGGCTCTGGAAGCCCTGCTGGTCCGCCGGGACGCCCAGCCCTGGTACGGCCAGCTGATGACCACCCCCCAGACCATCGCCTACTTTCTCCAGCTGGACCACTGGCTACGGACCTATCAGGTGCGGCTGGTATGAGCAAAAAAGCGCGCGGCTTTCGCCGCGCGCTTGTCCTTTGCTCCTGTATCCGCCTCATGCCTGGGCGTGGGCCGGCGCCGGCAGAGGCAGGATGTTCTCCCTGCGGTAGATCTCCCGCAGCTGCCGCCCCACGGCTTCCAGACTCCGCTCCTCGGCCACGGCCCGTCCCGCCGCCGTCAGGTCCGGCAGAGAGCCGGAGAGGATGCCCTCCAGCGTCCGCCGGAACCCCTCCTGATCGGCGGACTTGTAGACGTTTTTCCTGTCCTCCAGCCAGCCGTTGTACACCGGGATATCCCGCAGCACCGTCGGGATCCCGCAGGCCAGGGCCTCCAGCACCACGATGCCCTCCGTCTCCTCGTGGCTGAGGAAGGCAAAGGCATCGGCGCCGCAGTAGGCCTCCCGCAGCTCCTCCCGGCCCACGTAGCCGGGGAACTCCAGATTCTCCGGCGCCGTGTCCAGCACCTGCCGGATCTCGGCGGGCACCAGGCGGGGGTCCGTCCAGCCGTACCAGATAAAGCGGACGTCCGGCATCCGCCGGGCCAGATCCGCAAACTCCGGCAGGCCCTTGCGGGCGATGAGATGGCCCACGGAGACCACGGCCTTCTCACCGTCCCGCAGACCGCGGCGGCGCCGGAACGCCTCCCGCAGGCCCGGGTCTGGTGCAAAGAAGTCCGTGTCCACGCCGTTGGAGATGGCGTAGACCGGGCGCCTCAGCCCATAGCTCTCCAGCAGGGAGCGGGAGTACTCCGTGGGGGTCAGCACCACGTCCCCCAGCCCGTAGCAGAAGGTGATCCACCGCCGGAACAGAGGGGCCAGGGCGTCAGAGCCCCGGAAGGAGCGGCGGAAATCCTCCATGGTGGAGTGGCCGTAGCAGACCACCTTCCGCCCCGTCAGCCGAGCCCAGAGCACCGCCGGCAGGATGTCCGGCAGCACCGTGTTGATATGGACGGCCCAGGTATCGCTGCTCCAGCGGTCCGTAGTCTCCACGCCCGCCCGGCGCAGCACCTCCCGCTGATGGCGGATGGCCTGGCCCACGCCGCTTTTGGCCACCAGGCGCTCACCGCCGCTGTATATGCAGATCCGCATATCGTGCCTCCTTTTATCCGTTTCGTTCTCTCAGGCCAACATGGCCGTCACATGCTGCCATGCCACCGTCAGCCCCAGGCTGTACAGGGCGATGGCAAAGGGCTTGCCCAGCAGGATGATGGCGGTGAAGCGCCGCCAGCTCATCTCCGTGGTGCCCGCCAGGTAGCAAAGGAAATCGTCCGGCGCCACCGGCAGGAAGATGGCCCAGGCGAACATCTTGGAAAAGCGGCCCCGGTCCTCGGTCCAGGCGCTGTATTTTTGAATGGTCTTTTCGGAAAACAGCAGGCTCAGCAGGGGCTTGCCGCAGTTGCGGGCAATGGCGAAGGCCAGCAGGGACCCCACGCAGATGCCGATGTAATTATAAAAAAAGCCGTTGACGGCGCCGAACAGCAGTACCCCCGCCAGGCACCCCAGGCCGCCGGGCAGGATGGGTACCACCACCTGCACCGCCTGGAACGCCACGAATACCAGCGCCCCGGCGGCGCCGCAGCCGGCCACCAGGGCCTGCAGCCTCTCCTGGGAGGTCAAAAAGCCCATCCGCCAGGCCCACACCGCCGTCACCACGCAGATCACAAGCCCACACAAGGACGCCGCCCGCAGGGCGGTCCTCTCCACGCTCTTGGTCATGCGGACACCTCTCTTTCCGCCGCGCTCCGGCGGCTGATCTGATCCAGATAGACCCGCTCCACCCGGCGGGCGAAGCGCTCCGCCGAGAAGGGCTCCGCCGATGCTGCGGCGGTGGGCCGCAGCTCCGCCGCCCGGGCGGGATCGTCCAGGATCTCCTCCACACGGCGGAGGAACTCCTCCTCCGTGCGGTACTGCCAGCCGTTCTCCCCCTGGCGGATGACCCCGTCCAGGCAGGGGTCCGCCCGGCACAGAACCGGCAGCCCGGCGGCCAGGGCCTCCGCATAGGTCAGGCCCTGGGTCTCACTGGTGGAGGCGCTGACGAACACCGTGCCCAGGCGGTACCAGTCGGCCACCTGGTCCGGCGGCACCTGCCCGGCAAAGATCACGTCCGGGGCGTCCAGGCCCAGCTCCGCCGCCCGGGCCTCCAGGGCCGGGCGGTGGGGACCGTCTCCCACCAGCAGCAGCGTCACAGGCTTGTCTCCCAGGGCCTTGCGGGCGGCGAGCAGCTCCTCCACATTCTTCTCCGCCGCCAGCCGTCCCACGAACAGCAGCACTGTCCGGTCCGCCGGAATGTCCAGGCTGGCCCGGAGCACCGTCTCCGCCATAGGGTCCCGGGGGCGGCGGAACCGCCGCAGGTCAATGCCGCTGGGGATCACCACCACCGGCCGGGTCACTCCGTAGCCCAGCAGCAGCTGGCGCACCTTGCCGGTGGGGGCAATGATGCAGTCGGTCTGGCCGGTGATCCAGCGGCTGAACACCGCCGCCGCCCGGCGGCCCCAGCGGACGCTGGGGGAGAAATAGTGGGTGTAGTCCTCATACACCGTATGGTAGGTATGGATCAGGGGCACGTTCAGCTCCTCGGCAATGCGCCGGGCCAGGAAGAAGGTGGAGAACTCGCACTGGGAGTGAACCACGTCGGGTCCCCATTCCACCAGCTGCCGCACCCACCGGCCCGCCAGCGCGGTCCGCAGCCGGGCCCCGGGATAGACACGCCCGGCGCCGATGGAGCCGATGCGGGTAATCCCCGCCGCCGCCTCCGACCGCAGGTCCGGCGACAGCGTCAGGATCCGGACCTCGTGGCCCAGGGCCTCCAGCTCCCGGCGCAGATTCTTCACGGAGGTCACCACGCCGTTCACCGCCGGCGCGTACCAATCTGTGGTAATGAGGATTTTCATGGCTGTGCCTCCTTCGCTCTCTTTGTCTCTATTACGATCCGCATGGGCAAATTTCTTCATCTCTCGGAAGATCCCGTCCCTATGGTACACCACGGCCATCAAATCCGTGGGGCGCCCCGGTCAATTCTCTGTAAAATCCCAGGCACTTTTCCATTGGCAGTGGGTCGTCCGTCTTTCTGTGTTATTGTCTTAGTTGCTTAATACAATAACACAATTTTACCCGTTGTCAAGTGGTGTTAATAAAATATAAAGAAAATGGGCAAAATTGTACTATCCGTATTAGTACAGTTAGTATACAGGACCACTCCGCTCCTTGTCAAGCCAAACCGATTGTCACGGTGGAAAAAATATGCTACAATAGGCGCCGTGAGTTTTTTGGGAGGGAATGTGAGGACTGTGGATTCCTTTTTTCATATGTGCCTGCTGGTGTGCCCCATGCTGTTCCTGGCGGGATTCGTGGACTCCGTGGCGGGGGGCGGCGGGCTGATCTCTCTGCCGGCTTACCTCTTTGTGGGGGTGCCGGTCCACCTGGCTGCCGGCACCAACAAAGTGGTCAACGCCATCGGCACCGGAACCGCCGCCTGGCGGTACCTGCGCAGCGGCAAGGTGGAGCTGCGGACCGCCGTGCTGGCGGCGGCGGGCGCTCTGACCGGCGGCGCTCTGGGGGCCCGGCTGGCCCTGTGGTGCTCCGAGCAGGTGCTCCAGGCCTGCGTGCTGGCGGCCCTGCCCGTGGCGGCGGCGGTGATGGTGTGGAAGCGGGACCTGGGCCAGACCCGGAGCGACCGCTGGACGCCCCGGCAGCACGCGGCGCTGAGCGCACTCATCGGCCTTTGCATGGGCGCCTATGACGGGCTCATCGGCCCCGGCACCGGCACGTTCATGATCCTGGCCTTCACCCTGGTGCTGGGCATGGACCTGCTGACGGCCTCCGGCTGCGCCAAGGCCGCCAACCTGGCCTCCAATGTGGCCTCCGCCGTGGTGTGGATCGCCGGCGGGAAGGTCTACTGGCAGCTGGCAGTGCCGGCGGTGGTGTGCTGCGTGGCGGGCAACTGGTGCGGCGCCCGGTACGCCATCCGGGGCGGCAGCACCAAGGTCCGGCGGATGATCTTCGTGGTGCTGGGACTGCTGTTTTTGAAGATGGGCTGGGAGCTGCTGACCTGAGCCAAGACAAAAAAGCGCCTCCGCGGACTGTTGTCCGCGGAGGCGTTTCCATTTACTTATTTCTCCCGGGGAAACAGGGCCAGCCAAAGGGCGCCCAGGAACAGGGCCAGGTCCGCCAGGTTGTAGACGTACTTCTTCAGCTTTCCCGGCGCGGCGGGGAAGCGCAGGTAGTCCAGCACCTTCCCGTACCGCAGCCGCTCCCAGAGGTTGCTGAGCCCGCCGCCCAGCACCAGCCCGGCGCCGAAGGGGCTCCGGCGGCGAAAGAGCACCGTCACGCCCAGCACCAGGGCGGAGAGGACCATCAGCGCCTCCCGGCCCAGGGGCAGGCCGAAGGCGGCGCCCCTGTTCCAAAGGGCCGTCAGCTTGATCCGCCCGCCCAGGGCGCTGCGCTCCCGGCGCCCCGGCCGCTCCAGATACCACCGCGCCAGCGTACAGGCGGTGAGGGTCAGGGCTGCGGTCAACAGGGTGATCATGTGGCATCCTCCTTTTCCTGTTGGGCCTTTTCCAGAGCCGCCCGGACCGGTCTCGCCCCGGCGGCGCGGTTGTTCTGCTCCAGCACGTCGGCGATCCGGCCCTGGACCTCCTCCACCTCCGCCCGGAAGGCGGAGGCCGACAGCCGCAATGCCCCGTGGCCCAGGATGATGAGCTGCTCCGGCCCGTCGGAGGTGGCCACACGCACCCGGTGGTGCTTTCCGATCTCATAGGTGGCCCGCTCGATATAGGCGTCCGCCGTCTCGGCCTCCTTGGTGTAGACCAGGCGGATGTTGTGGTACTTCTCCACACTGCCCTGGCCGCCCTTGACCTTGTAGGCGTCGAACACCAGGATCACCCGGCACTTGCGGTAGCCCTGGTAGTTGCAGAGGATGTCGCACAGGGCCTTCCGGGCAGCGTCCAGGTTCTCCCGGGCGATGGCCTTCAGCTCGTCCCAGGCGAAGATGATGTTGTACCCGTCCACCAGCAGATACTCCGGCCCCGTGGGCCGGGGCGGGATCGACCGCTTTTCGTCCGTCTCCCCAGATACTGGCCGCCGGGGCTTGGGCGGCGGCTGGAAGGAGCGCTGCTTCACCGGGCCGTAGGTCCGCTCGAAGATGGACTGCAATTCCTTGTCCTGGGCCAGGGTCCCGGCGTAGTCCATGGCCCGCCGGGGCCGGGGCGCCGTGTCCTCCGGCACCTCTTCCTCCTCCAGGGACACGCCGCTGGACACGTGGGCCATAGCGGGCACCTGATCCCACCTGACGTTGTACCCCGCGCCGTGGGCGCAGAACACCGAGTCGGCGGTGTTCTCCACGTCCCGGTCCGGGTCGTAGCACAGGGCCTCCACCACGGCCTCCTGGTCGGCGCAGGGGCGGTAGCCCCCGTTCTGGCAGAAGAGCCGCCCCTGGCCACGGGTGTAGGCCGTGACCTCCCGGGCGTAATCCCGCAATGCCGCCACCGGCGCCGCGCCGGTGAGGACCGTCTCCTCGCCGAAGGTCTCCGGCGGGTCCGTCTCGCCGTTCATCCGCTGGAGGTCGCTGATGGCCCGGCCCACCTGGGCGGCGGGCAGCTCCAGCCGGAAGGTGTACCAGGGCTCCAGCAGTACGCTCTGAGCCGACATGAGCCCCTGGCGCACCGCCCGGTAGGTGGCCTGGCGGAAGTCGCCGCCCTCGGTGTGCTTGTCGTGGGCCCGGCCCGCCAGGAGGGTGATCTTCAGATCCGTGATGGGGGAGCCGGTCAGCACGCCCAGGTGCTCCTTCTCCGCCAGATGGGTCAAAATCAGCCGCTGCCAGTTCCGGTCCAGCTGGTCCTCCGGGCAGCGGGAGGCGAACACCAGTCCGCTGCCCCGGGGCAGGGGCTCCAGCAGCAGATGGACCTCCGCGTAGTGGCGCAGAGGCTCGAAGTGGCCGATGCCGACGGCCGGGGCGGCGATGGTCTCCCGGTACAAGATGGCGCCGGTGCCGAAGGTCACCTCCATGCCGAACCGGTCCCGCAGCAGCCGGCCCAAAATCTCCAGCTGCACCTCGCCCATCAGCTGCACCCGCAGTTCCTTCGCCGCCTCGCTCCAGGAGACGTGGAGCTGGGGGTCCTCCTCTTCCAGCTGCCGCAGCTTCATAAGGGCGGTGTGGGGGTCCGTGCCCTCCGCCAGCTGCACCTGATAGGTCAGCACCGGGGACAGCACCGGCCCGGTCCACTGGCCCTCGAACCCAAGGCCCTCCCCAGGCAGGGAGCGGCTCAGGCCCGTGACAGCCACCACCGTCCCGGCGGGGGCCTCCTCCACGGTCTTGAATTTGGCGCCGGAGTAGATGCGCAGCTGGTCCGCTTTCTCCTCCCAGGCGCCGCCGGGGCCCCGGAGCAGATCCTTCACACGCAGCGTGCCGCCGGTGACTTTCAGATGGGTCAGCCGGGCGCCCTGGCCGTCCCGGGAGATCTTGTACACCCGGGCGCCGAACTCCGCCGGATAGGCCGGGGCTGGGGCGTACCGCTCCAGCCCCTCCAGGAGATCTTTCACGCCCTCCAGCTTCAGCGCCGAGCCGAAGAAGCAAGGGAACAGCGCCCGCTCCCCCACCAGCTGCCGCAGCGTCCCGTCCGTCACGGCGCCGGTATCCAGGAACTGCTCCAGGGCCGCCTCGCCGCACACGGCGGCCTCCTCGGCCACCTGCTCCGGGGCGGCACCGAAGTCCACGCACCCGGAGGAAAGCCGCCGGCGCAGCTCCTCCAGCACCGCCGTGCGATCCGCCCCGGCCAGGTCCATCTTGTTGACAAACAGCAATACCGGCACGCCGTACCGCTCCAGCAGCCGCCACAGCGTCCGGGTGTGGGCCTGGACACCGTCGGTGCCGCTGACGACCAGCACGGCGCAGTCCAGCACCCGCAGCGTCCGCTCCGTCTCGGCGGAGAAGTCCACGTGGCCCGGCGTATCCAGCAGCGTCACCTCCGTGTCCTCCAGGGGCAGCACCGCCTGCTTGGAGAAGATGGTGATGCCCCGCTCCCGCTCCATGGCGTCGGTGTCCAGAAAGGCGTCCTTGTGGTCCACCCGGCCCAGGCGGCGGATGGCGCCGCTCTCATAGAGCAGTGCCTCGGACAAGGTGGTCTTGCCCGCGTCCACGTGGGCCAGGATGCCGATGACCAGTTTCTTCATGGTCTCACTCCAACAATGGTTTTTTGGTATCATATCATGTCCCGCCCGGCGGCGCAAGACGCCCGCCCTTGCAATGGAGCGGAGGGCGTGCTACCATAGACCTGTGTCCGCCGGACCCGCTCCGGCGGCGGAAAGGACGGTGAGGGGACATGGAGGATCATGTGGCGGCCTTCCGCCGGGCGGACGGCCTGGCCCGGGAGGTGCTGGATCTGGCTCGGAGCACCCTTCTGGTGCACCTGCGGTTTCTGGACCTGGCCCTGAGCCGGTTCACCCCCGTCTCCTATCCCGGCACCCTGGCCACCGACGGCCAGAAGCTCTTTTACGATGTCTACTACCTGCTCAACGCCTACCGCCAGGAGCAGAATCGCCCGGTGCGGGACTATCTGCACATGGTGCTCCACTGCGTGTTCCACCACCTCTTCACCGGCCCCGGCATCGACCGCCGGTGCTGGGATCTGGCCTGCGACATCGCTGTGGAGGCCGCCATCCGGGACCTGGACCTGCCCTGCGCCGCCTGCCGGCGGGACAGGGCCCAGGAGGAGACCCTGGCGGCCCTGGCGGAGCAGGTCCACCCCCTGACGGCAGAAAAGCTCTACCGCCACTTCCTGGACCAGAACCTGCGCCCGGACCAGACCGCCCAGCTGCGCCAGCCCTTCCTGGCGGACGACCACCGGGCCTGGTATCTGCCCGTCAAGGGCGGGTCCAGCGCCGGAGGCGAGGGACAGGAACCCCCGCCGGAGGGCGGCATCCCCGCCCGGGACAAGCAGGGCCGGGGCGGGTCCAGCGCCCGCCGCAAGCAGGATCCCCCCTCCGGGACCGAGGAGCGGAAGGAGCTGGAAAAGGCCTGGAAGGAGATCAGCCGCCGGATCCAGGTGGATCTGGAGACCGCCTCCCGCCGCCACGGCCTGGACGCCGGGTCCCTGGTCCAGAGCCTGCGGCCCGTGACCCGGGAGCACTACGACTACGCTGACTTCCTGCGCCGCTATATGTCCCTGGGCGAGGTGGTGCAGGTCAACAACGACGAGTTCGACTACATCTTCTACACCTACGGTCTCTCCCTCTACGGCAACATGCCCCTGGTGGAGCCCCTGGAGTACAAGGAGGTCCGCCGCATCCGGGAGTTCGTGGTGGCCATCGACACCTCCGGCTCCGTCAGCGGGGACCTGGTCCAGCGGTTCGTCACCAAGACCTACAACATCCTGCGCCAGCAGGAGAACTTCTTCACCAAGATCAACCTCCACATCATCCAGTGCGACGCCCAGATCCAGGAGGACGCCCACATCACCTGCCAGAGGGACTTTGAGGACTACCTGGCCCATATGGAGCTCCACGGCTTCGGCGGCACGGACTTCCGGCCGGTGTTCCAGTACGTGGACCAGCTGATCCGCGACGGGGCCTTCACCAACCTGCGGGGGATGATCTACTTCACCGACGGAGCGGGCATTTTCCCGGAGCGCAAGCCAGACTACGACGCCGCCTTCGTCTTTGTGGGCGACGAGGGCCTGGACCCCGACGTACCGGTGTGGGCCATCAAGCTGGTGCTGCAAAGCGAGGAGATCTGACCATGGAGACAAGGGAACAGGGCCCCCTCCGGATCGAGGGGACCAGGGCTGCGGTGGCCGCCCCGGGCCCCGTGGTGTGTCTGCGGGCCGAGGACGCCGCGGGCCTGGGCGGCGTGGAGACGCTGGTGATCCCGGAGAGGATCCGCAGCTTCTCCGGCCTGGAGCGGCTGAGCGGCCTGCGAACGGTGGAGTGCCTGGGCGGCGGCGACGTGCTGGGCCTGGAGGAGGGCATCGCCTGGCTGGCCGGGGACACGGAGGACGACGAGGTGCTCCTCCACCGCCTGGCCACCAACCTGCTGGCGGCGCCGCCCATGAGCGGCACCCTCACGGCTATCTTCGCCCCCCGGCTGCGGCCGCCCCAGGCCCTGCCCGCCTACGGGCGGCTGCTGGCGGCCATCGACGATCTGGCGGCGTGCAGCAACGGCCGCCAGGACTCCGCCCGGATGAACGTGATCCTCTGCCGCAGCTACGCGGCCCTTAAGCACCTGGAGTACGCCTTTTCCATGGGCTGCTCCGCCGCGGATCCGCCCTACTCCGCCCAGACGGCGTCCTGTTACGGAGCAGCCCGCCCCACCCCCCGGCAGCAGCTGCTCTACGCCCTGGCCCTGGGCCTGGGGAACTCCTACGAGACCTTCTACACCGCCGACGGTCCCCACGGCTACCACCATATGCGCAGCTGGACGGCCTACCTGGACTTTCTCTCCGGCCAGCTGCACCTGGAGGATACGGAGGAGCTGCGGTCGCTGCTGGTCTCCCTGGAGGCGGCGGGGCTGCTGGGGCCCGCCGTCCGGTCCGAGGCGGCGGAGCTGCTGGCCCGGGCCCGTCTGACCGACGCCACCGCCTGCCTGCTGGCCCTGGGCGGCGCCCCGGCAGCAGATCCGGAGTCAGAATTCTCACTGTGAGCAAGGAGGTCCCGCCATGCGTCCCATCTCCCCGCCTCTTGCGGTCCACGGCATCCGGGCGGAGGTGACCGCCCCGGAGGCGGTGGTGCGCCTTGTCCCGGCCCCCGCCTGGGAGGCCGTGGAGGAGCTGACCGTCCCCGCCCATGTGACCGCCCTCTACGGCCTGGGGGCCCTGCCCCGACTGCGGTCCCTGCGCTACGAGGGCCGGGCGGACCTGCTGGGTCTGGGGGAGCTGCTGGCGTGGCTGGCGGGCGGTGCCGGGGACGACACCCGCTTCCTCACCCGGATCGCCATGGACCTCCGCTCCGGCGCGCCGCTGCCACCGGAGCTGATGGTATTCTCCGCTCCCCGGATGGTTCCCTTTTTTGCCCTGGACGACTACGGGCGGCTGCTGGAGCTGATGGAGGACGTGATCGAGCGCAGCGCCGGCTACGGCCGCCAGGACGTGTGCCTCTGCGCCCTGTGCGGCGGGCGGCTCAAGCAGCTGGAATACGCCCTGTGCCTGGGCTATACCGCGGCAGCGGCGGACTACGAGGCGGATATCGCCGCCCTCTACTCCCCCGACCGCCGCTTCTCCGGCCTGGAGCGGCTGCTCTACGGGCTCTCCGTTCTGGAAGGCCTCTCCTACCGGGACTTCTACGCCCTTCAGGGTGACCACGCCTACGGCCACCTCCGCAGCATGGACCGGTACGCCGCCTTTTTGCGCCAAAAGCTGCCCCTGACGGACAGTCCCCAGCTCCACGCCCGCCTAGAGCGCCTGCTGGAGCTGGGGGTGCTGGACCGCGCCGGATGCCCGGAGGCGGTGGAGCTGCTGCTCTCCCGCCGCCTGACGGAGGCCGCCGCCCTCCTGCTGGACCGGGGGCGGCAGCTGGGCGCCGCAGCCGACCCGGAGGCGGAGTTCTCCCTTTGAAATCAACCAACATCTTACACAGAAAGCCGGGATGCAGGATATGAACATCCAAGAAGCCAAGGAACAGATCAAAAACGCCATGACCGCCTACTTCACCAAGGACGAGTTCGGCCGCTATGCCGTCCGTCCGGAGAAGCAGCGCCCTGTATTTCTGATGGGCCCGCCGGGCATCGGCAAGACCGCCGTCATGGAGCAGATCGCCCAGGAGCTGGACGTGGCCCTGGTGTCCTACTCCATGACCCACCACACCCGCCAGAGTGCCCTGGGCCTGCCCTTCATCGAGAAGAAGGTCTTTGACGGCAAGGAGTACCAGGTCTCCGAGTACACCATGAGCGAGATCATCGCCGCCATCTACGAGACCATGGAGGAGAGCGGCAAGCGGGAGGGCATTTTGTTCCTGGACGAGATCAACTGCGTATCCGAGACCCTGGCCCCCTCCATGCTGCAATTTCTGCAGTACAAGATCTTCGGCCGCCACCGGGTACCCGACGGCTGGATCGTGGTCACCGCCGGCAATCCGCCGGAGTACAACAAGTCCGTTCGGGAGTTCGACATCGTCACCTGGGACCGGCTCAAGCGCATCGACGTGGAGCCGGACTTCGACGCCTGGAAGTCCTTCGCCCTGCAAAAGGGCGTCCACCCGGCGGTGCTGACTTACCTGGAGATCCGCAAGGGGGATTTCTACAAGGTGGAGTCCACCGTCAGCGGCAAGCAGTTCGTCACCGCCCGGGGCTGGGACGATCTGAGCCAGATGCTGCACCTGTATGAGAAGAACGGCCTGCCCGTAGATGAGAAGCTGGTGGGCCAGTATCTGCAAAACCCCCGCATCGCCAAGGAGTTCGCCATCTATTACGACCTGTTCAACAAATACCGCAGTGACTATCAGGTGGACAAGATCCTCGCCGGCAAGGCCCCCGCCGCCGTGAAGAAGCGGGCCAAGGCCGCCAAGTTCGACGAGCGGCTGTCCCTGCTGGGGCTGCTGCTGGACGCGGCCGTCCGCCCCCTGCGCGCCGTGGCGGAGACGGAGGACGCCCTCCGTCTGCTGCTGGAGGCCCTGCGGGCCGTGAAGGCTGGGATGGCGTCGCCGGACGCCGACATCCAGGCCCTGCTGGACGCCCAGCTCTCGGCCCAGCAGTCCCTTCTGGACAGCGCCCGCCGGGCCGGCAGCCTGTCCCAGGAGCAGGAGCGGGCCCGGGAGCGGACCATGGCGGCTCTGCGCAGGCACAAACAGCTGGCCGCCAAGGCCCCGGACGATCCCTTTGCCGCCGTCAAGGCGGACTTCGACGGCGCCGTGGCGGACATGAAGCGCCGGGCGGAGGCAGCCGGAGCCCAGCTGACCCACCTGTTCGGCTTCTGCGAGGCGGTCTTTGGAGACGGCCAGGAGATGCTGATCCTGGTGACGGAGCTGACCATGGACCCCAGCGCCGCCCGGTTCATCAGCCGCTACGGCTGCGAGGCCTACTTCGCCCACAACAAGGAGCTGCTGTTCTACGAGCGCCAGCGGGAGATCCTCTCCCAGCTGGACCAGCTGGAGCTGCCCTGACGCCCGGCAGCAGACCGTCGCCCCCGCAGGAAATCTCTTTCACACGGGAGCTGTTTTAAGACACTTTCTGCGACGCCGGTTTCCCGTTCATTCACTTTTGGCTGCCGCTTGCCCGCATACCGCCAGCAAAGTCCCCGGCATACCGCCGCTCTGGGTAAAATGCTCCACACACAACACCGCCGGCCTCGTCGCTCCGGCGGTCAACCGCAAAAAGCCACCGGAGAGGGATCCCCTCTCCGGTGGCTCTTTTACTTGTCATCGCTCTTAATTTGAACGCTGCCCTTCTCCGGCAGAGATCTTCCTCCACAGTGTACTGCGTCCGATCCCCAGCCGTTTTGCGGCGGCAGATTGATTCATATTCTCCTCTTTGAGGACCTGTTGTATAACGCGCCGTTCAATGTCCTCCAGCGTGCCTGACAAGTCAAAGGAAGCCGCCGCCGTTTTTCGCTCCTCGTTGCTCAAAACAGCCTGCACCTCCTCAGCAGAAATATAAAAGGAGACAGGCGCCGCCATGATCTGCCGCAGGACTTTCTCCAGCTGAACCAGATTCAGCGGCCAATCGAAGCGCGTCATCAGCTCCATTGCATCCGGCTCCATTCCCACCACGGACTTGGACAAAAGGGTGTTGAGCTGGGGAAGCATCCGGTTAACAAATGCAGGAATATCCTCCCGGCGCTGGGCCAGGGACGGCACATTGATGGTAAAGCCGCTCAGCTGCATATAGAGCCGGCTCGAAAATCGCCCCCTGGCCACCTCGGCGGACAGGTCGCAGCAGCTAGAACTGATCAGACGGTGCCGGCGTGTCATTTTGCTGTCCTCGATATAGGCGGACACCTGCCGCTGAAGCTCCGGCGTCAGGGCGTCCACGTGGTCGAGATACACCGTATAATGCATGGCATGAATGGGCGAGTCGGCGTTGTTCAGCAGGAGATTCCAGTTTTTCTCCGTCAGGTCGCCGCAGCGCAGGCAAATCAGGCTGGTGATCTCCCCGACTTGCTGTCCGTGGATCTTCCGGGCCACCAGGCCTTTGCAGGTCCCCACCTCCCCCTGGATCAGTACCGGCAGCATGGATTCACCGGCCGTTTGAATGGCCTTTGCCAGAGGGCGCAGGTATAGCTCACTGGAGCCCAAAAGCTGTTGGCTGCGTCGGATTTCCTCCGGGTTTTCGATCTGGGCCACAGAGGCTACCCGGCACCCCGCAGACCGAAAATGCAGCTCGAAAAGATAATGGGGCTGCTGGCGGATCATGATGGCATTGCCGTTGACTTCATAGACGTCGTTATTCATTTTTTTCAGCAAATGCAGCCGCTGATTCTTCTCCAGAACATCAATATTCCGCGCAAGGAACTGTTCAAGCCGGTCTACGCTGTTCAGCATCCGCCGGGCAGCCACATTCATGTACTGCACGTTTTTCTCTCCCGAAAAAAGGAACAGCGCGGCGTCGCTCTTATCCACGATGCTCTGATAAAGACGGTTTCTGTCCTGGACGCTGTTCATAAGGTGATATTGCTCAATTGCACGCCGGATGCTGGCCTCCACGCTCTCCCGGCTGGATGCAATCAGCATAAACTGTGCGCCTTCCGCCACCGTATACTCCCGGGTGGCTGCACCACCCACGATCAGCTGATATCCCGCCCGCACACAGCGCCGGACGGTCTCCTCAATCTGTTCGGGCAGTTCAAAGGAAAACGTTTTGATATCCAGCCGCAAAAACTGCGCCAGCATCTCCACACGAGCCGTCACATCGGGATAGCTGACCACGGCAGCCTTGGGAGAACATTGGACCGCCTGCTTGATTACCCGCAGCAGATCCAGCGTGGAAACCTCCACCTCCACTACCGGCGTATCATTCAAGGACCGCACCAAAGTCGCCGTACCGCCCCGGGAGATGATCACGTCAAATTCCTTGTCCGGAAACGCCTTGGCAAATTGGATCGCATTCTTGTAATAGCCTGTAAACGTATACATCTCAATGTTATCAAAATCCTTTGCGATATCCCGCACCAGATACTCCAATTCCTGATACGGCGCAATGGTCAGTATCTTGATCTTGTCCACACGCTCACCTCTTTTTTAGTGTATCAAAACGAATCACATTTCGCAAGTGGTGTTCTCAAATATTTTTTGTTTGCCCCCTTCAAAGCGCGTTTTATATGTCTCATTTCAAATCTTTATTGGTTCTTCTCTGTCTGCCTTTTAAAAACCGCTGCTCTTTTCTGCATCTCTTCGCTCAAGTTTGTTTCGTATTGGTGCATGTTTTGTGCAAACTCTTTGCGTATATATCTTGTTAAGAAAATTAGTTTTATTTTGAAACAATCAAATTCGTTTTTGATATTGCTTCTTGTTTTTAGGCAAATTACACTAGTGCTATCCGGATTGCGAAGCACATGTGTTTCAAATCAATTCACTTATGCAGCCACTCACGGACAAGCCGTCCGATATCTGGCTCTGCCGATCCCTGCATATGTCCTGCTTCCATACAGTTGTTTGAATTTTAGGAGGATACTGCAATGAAAATTTTGAGAACTGTGCAAAAAGTTCCCGGCGGCATGATGGTGATCCCCCTTTTGCTGGGCGTTGTGATCAATACGGTCTGCCCCTCTGTCCTGCAGGCCGGCGGCTATGAAAAGCACGGTCTGCTGGACGAGGCGGACTTTGACCAGTTGGTAGCCAAATACCGCTGACACAGTGCAGCGCCTCTGGTAAAAGGAGCTGAAGAACATGAAACTTCTCACCTGTAACATACAAGGAGCAGAGCAGGTCTGCGTGCTTTCCTCTGATGAGCGCACGGTATATCCCGTTCAGAAGCTGGGGTTTTCCGACGCCTCCATGAATGATCTGATCCGGAGCTTTACTCCGGAAAAGCGCAAGGTCCTGGAGGAAACCGCCCGTCAGGGCCACCCGTGCGGAGTCCCTCTGTCGGATACGCAGCCCTGTGCGCCCATTCCGCACCCGGTTGGAAACGTGATCTGCCTGGGAGAAAACTACATGCGCCACGCCGAGGAATCCTATCGCTTTCAGAAGGTGGATTACCACGGCGAACAGCCCTATGCAGTCTACTTTGACAAGAAGGTCCTCCGGGCCGTGGGAGACGGAGAACCCATTGACGGCCATCTGGATTTTGTCACCAAACTGGACTACGAGTGCGAATTAGCCGTAATTTTAGGCAAGGATGCTCTTCACGTCTCTCCGGAAGATGTCCACGAGTACCTATTTGGATACAGCGTTGCCAACGATGTCAGCGCCCGGGATGTACAGTATCGCCATAAGCAGAATTTTCTGGGGAAAAGCCTGGACTCCTTCTTTGCCATGGGACCGGTTATCGTCACTGCCGACCAGTTCCCCTGCCCGCCTGCGCTGCCGATCCGCTGCTATGTCAACGGGGAACTGCGCCAAAGCAGCATTACCGATCAGGTGTTTTTCGATATCCGCCATATTGTCAGCGAACTCTCCCGCTGCATGACCTTGCCTGCCGGCACAATCATTATTACCGGCACGCCTGCGGGCGTCGGGATGGGCATGGAGCCTCCCTGTTTTTTAAAAGAGGGCGATGTGATCACCTGCGAAATTGACGGCATCGGCCGTATCACCAACACCATCCGCTCCGGCTCCGCCGGTTAATCCGCTCACCTGCGGCTTGCCGAACCACGCAGGGACCCCTTTCAGAAAATAAATTCAGCATAAGAAGAGACCGCCCTTTTGGGCGGCCTCTTCTTATGCTGTTTGTTGGTTACCGGAGAGTGCTTCCCCCGTCACAGCCCCTGAGAGTTCTGACGGCGGGCAGGCAGCTTCCGCCGCCAGATAGAGGGGGCGCACAGCAGCAGCATGGGGAAGATCTCCAGCCGGCCCGCCAGCATGTCAAAGGACAGCAGCAGCTTGGACAGCGGCGAGAAATCCGCGAAGTTGCCCATGGGGCCCACCAGCTCCAGGCCGGGGCCGATGTTGTTGAGGCAGGAGGCCACAGCGGTGAATGTGGTGATGAGATCGAAATGCTCCAGCGACAGCAGCAGGCAGGACACAGTAAATACCAGCAGGTACATGGTCAGGAACATATGCACGCCCCGGGTATTCCGCTCCGGCAGGACCTTGCCCTCAAAGCGGGTGGTAGTGACTGCATTGGGGTGCAGCATCCGCCGCATCTCCCCCAGGGAGCTGCGCACCAGGATCACCAGCCTGGCAACCTTGATGCCGCCGCCGGTAGAGCCGGCACAGGCGCCAATAAACATCAGTGTCACCAAAATCGCCTTGGAAAAGGTCGGCCAGGTGTTGAAGTCCGTCGTGGCGTAACCGGTGGTGGTGATGATGGAGGAGACCTGGAAGAAGGCGTGGCGCAGGCTGGTCCCCACCGACTCATACAGATGCATGATGTTGATGGTGATGGCCGTCACCGATACGCCCACAATGATCAGGTACGTCCGCAGTTCCTCCGACTGAAAGACCTCCCGGAACTTGCGGGTAATCAGGAAGTAGTACAAGTTGAAATTGATGCCGAAGAGCAGCATGAAGATGCCGATGACCACGTCGAAATAGGCATTGTCGTAGGCACCTACGCTGAGGTTGCGGCTGCTGAAGCCGCCGGTGCCCGCAGAGCCGAAGGAGTGGATGCAGGCATCGAAGAGGGGCATTCCTCCGGCCAGCAGCAGCAGGATCTCCACCACGGTGATGACAAAATAGATCCCATACAGGATCTTGGCGCTGTCGCTCATGCGGCTGACCAGCTTGCCCACGGAGGGGCCCGGCACCTCCGCCCGCAGCAGGTGCATGCCGTGGCCGTCCCCGCTCATGGGCGCGATGGCCATGACGAACACCAGCACACCCATGCCGCCCACCCAGTGGGTGAAGCTGCGCCAGAAGAGGATGCCCCGGTTCAGGCTCTCCACCTCCCGCAGAATGCTGGCGCCGGTGGTGGTGAAGCCGGAGACCGTCTCAAAGATGCAGTCCACAAAGCTCTCCATAGACCCGGAGATATAAAAGGGCATTGCGCCGAACAAAGACACCGCGATCCAGGCCAGCGCCACCACAGCCAGGCCGTCCCGGGCGTACAGAGAGGCCCGCTCCGGCCGCCGGCGTCCCAGAGGAAGCCCACACAAAATCAGCAGCGCCATGGGGATCAGGTATGGGATCCCGGACTCCCCGTACCAAAAGGCCACCGCCATGGGCAGCGCCAGCAGCGCCGCCTCCATCAGCAAGATCCGGCTGATGACGAAACAAATCATTCGATAGTTCAAGATATGCCCGCCTTTCCCGCCTTATTGCAGGATGTCCCGGATATCCTGGAGCCGGGTGTCCGTGGTGACGACAATCACATCGTCGTGCAGGTGCAGCGCATCGTCGCCGGAGGGAATGACGATTTTGCCGTTTTGCCGCACGATGCCCGCCAGCAGCAATCCGCTCTTGAGCTTCAGATCCTTCAGCGGAATGTTGACAAAGGGGACTTCCGCCGTGACGCTGAATTCCATGGCCTCCACCTTGCCCTCCACGATCCGGTGCAGGGTTTTGAGCTGGGTGCCGGAGGCGTTTTCCATGGCCTTGACATACTGGAGGATCAGCTCCGTGGTGACGGAGCCGGCGGAGACCACACTGTCGATCATACTCTCGGCGGACACCAGGTCCACCAGGGACTTGCGGTTGATCTTGGCCACCACCTTGCAGCCGCTGGTCTGCTTGGCGGCACTCATGGCCATAAGGATGTTGGCCTCGTCGATGCCGGTGATGGCCACAAAGGCATCGGCCTGCTCGATCCCCTCCTCGTGAAGCAGCTCACTGTCGGCGCCGTCGCCCACGATCACCAGAGCCTTTGGCAGCAGCTCCCCCATACGGATACAGCGCTGCTCGTCCCGGTCGATGATCTTCACATCCATTCCCATCTCGATCAGTTCGGAAGCCAGATAATAGCAGATCTTGCTGGCGCCCACGACGATGACAGAATTGGCCCTGGCCCGGAACACCCCCAGGTGCCGGAAAAACTGCTCCAGCTCGCTGGGAGAAGAGGTGAGGTAGATCTTGTCGCCGGTGCGCAGCTGGAAGTCGCCGGAGGGGATGATGGTCTCCTCCTTTCGGGCCACGGCGCAGATCAGAACCCGGACCTTGAGGCTGCGGTACAGGTCCGAAAGACGCACTCCGTCCAGCTTGCTGTGCTCCGTCAGGCGGTACTCCACCAGCTCCAGCCGGCCCTTGGAAAAGGACTCCAGCTTCATGGCGGCTGGGAAGCGGAGCACACGGGCGATCTCACGGGCAGTGGCCTTCTCCGGGTTGATGGCCATGGAGAGGCCCAGCTCCGTGCGCATGAAGCGCAGCTGCTTTTCATACTCCGGATTGCGGATGCGGGCAATGGTGTGGTGCACGCCCAGCTTCTTGGCCACAAGGCAGGCCAGAATGTTGATCTCGTCGCTGGAGGTGGTGGCAATCAGCAGATTGGCATGAGCCACGTCCGCCTCCTGCTGCACCTGGTAGCTGGCGCCGTTGCCGCATACCCCCATGACGTCGTATACATTAATAATATTCTCCACCAGCTGGTCATCTTCGTCCACCACGGTGACCTTGTTGTCCACCGACAGCTGCTTGGTCAGCGCCAGGCCAACCTTCCCGATGCCCACGATGACGATTTTCATGTCTTTGTCCCCATCCTCTATCGATCACACTTCCAGCCGCAGCAGTTTTGCTGCGGCGGAGGCCCACAATGGGCTTACGATGCATTATAGCGAAACTTCCTGGAAAAAGAAATAGTTTTTTCGATACTTGTCGAAATAATAACGCCCTGCTGCCGCCGCCAACAGAGCTCCCGCCTTTTTTTCGGGTTGTTCCAAATTTTGCTTGACAAACGGCCCGCCTTCACATACAATAACCCTGTTATTTTAGTTAAAGAATTTTAATTAAAATAATTTTCATATTTTGTCGACATAAGGAGAACCACAATCATGGAATTCGAGAAAGTACGCGATATTATTGTTGAAACCCTGGGCTGCGACGCTGAGCAGGTGACCCCGGAGGCCTCTCTGGCCGACGATCTGGGCGCTGATTCCCTGGCTTCCGTGGAGCTGGTGATGGCTCTGGAGGAGGCCACCGGCATCCACATTGACGACGCCGACGTCGCCAACCTCAAGACTGTGAACGACATTCTCACCTATCTGAGCAGCCATAAGGAGTAATTCTTCGCCCGCCGGGGGATCCCTCCGGCGGGCTGCTTTCCGTGAAGAAAGGAATCATCATGACCAACGAAGAGATCTATGACCTGATGGACCGCTTCGAGCGCAGCGCGCTCCAGAGTCTGAAGCTGTCCCGAGAGGGCTTTTCCATAGAGCTGTGCCGGGCGGCCCCCGCTCCGGCGGCTCCCGTTTTCGCCGCTCCTGCGGCGCCTGTTTATGCCGCGCCCGCGGCCCCCGCTCCGGCGGCTCCCGCCGCTCCCGCGCAGGAGGAGATGAGCGCCGTCACCGCTCCCCTGGTGGGCACCTTCTACGCCGCTCCGGCGCCGGATCAGGCGCCCTTCGTGGCGGTGGGCGACCGGGTGAAGAAGGGCCAGACCGTCTGCCTCATCGAGGCCATGAAGATGATGAGCGAGGTCCCCGCCCCCTGTGACTGCGTCATCGAGGAGATCCTCAAGGACAGCGGTGCGCTGGTGTCCTTCGGGGAGCCTCTGATCCGTTACAAGCCATGCTGAAGCGGGTATTGATCGCCAACCGGGGCGAGATCGCCCTGCGGGTGCTGCGGGCCTGCCGGGAGCTGGGCATCGAGACGGTGGCCGTGTACTCCCAGGCGGACGCGGAGGCGCTCCACGTCCAGCTGGCAGGCCAGGCCGTATGCATCGGCCCGGCCAAGGCCGCCGACAGCTACCTCAACCAGACGGCTCTGCTGACCGTGGCCAAGGCCACCGGCTGCGACGCCGTCCACCCCGGCTATGGCTTTTTGTCTGAGAACGCCGACTTTGCTGAACGCTGCGCCGCAGAGGGACTGATCTTCATCGGCCCCTCGGGGGACGCCATCCGCAAGGCCGGCTCCAAATCCGCCGCCCGGGATCTGATGCGCGCTGCCGGCGTGCCGGTGACCCCTGGCTCCGACGGACCTGTGACCTCTGTGGAGGACGCGCTGGCCGCCGCCGAGACCGTGGGCTATCCGGTGCTGCTGAAGGCCAGCGCCGGCGGCGGCGGGCGGGGCATCCGCCGCTGCGACCGGCCCGAGGACCTTGCCGCCGCCTACGCAGAGGCCAAGGCCGAGGCTCAGGCCTGCTTCGGCAACGACGAGATGTATCTGGAGAAGCTGGTGCTGCGGCCCCGGCACATCGAGTTTCAGGTGCTGGCCGACAAGTTCGGCCATGTGATCCACCTGGGCGACCGGGACTGCTCCGTCCAGCGCCGGAACCAGAAGCTCATCGAGGAGGCGCCGGCCTGGTGCCTGACGCCCGCGCTGCGGGAGAAGATGGGCGAGGCCGCCGTGAAGGCGGCGAAGGCCGTGGGCTATGAGAACGCCGGCACGGTGGAATTCCTGCTGGACCCGGACATGGAGCACTTCTACTTCATGGAGATGAACACCCGCATCCAGGTGGAGCACGGCGTCACCGAGCTGGTGACCGGCGTGGACCTGGTGCGCCAGCAGCTGCGGATCGCCGCGGGGCTGCCCCTGCGGCTGCGGCAGGAGGACGTGCACCTGACCGGCCACGCCATCGAGTGCCGCATCAACGCCGAGGATCCCTCCCAGAACTTCCGCCCCTGTCCGGGCAAGGTGGACTTCCTCCACTTCCCCGGCGGCCCCGGCGTCCGGGTGGACTCCTGCCTGTACAGCGGCTGCGAGCTCTCCCCCTACTACGACTCCATGGCCGCCAAGATCCTTGCCCAGGGGGACACCCGGATGGGCGCCATCCGCCGGATGCGCCGCTGTCTGGAAGAGTTCACCCTGGAGGGCTTCCCCACCAACGCGGAGCTGAGCTATCAGATCCTATACCATCCGGAATTCATCCTGGGTGCCTGCACCACGGCCTTCCTGGATGAAAACCTGCGGTCGCTGCTGGACTTCAACCGCAAGCTGGACGAAAGCGAGGGTAAGGCATGAACAGCGTTTTTGCCAAGCGCCGGGCGCGCCTTCTGGCCATGAAGGCCATCCGGGACAACCATATTCCCGGCGAAAAGGCGGTCACCTGCCCCAAGTGCGGGCAGGACAGCGACCGCAAGACCGTGGCCGGGAACCTGTCGGTGTGCCCCAAGTGCGGCTATCACTTCCCCATCGGCGCCTACTACCGTCTCAGCACCATCCTGGACCCCGGCTCCTTCAAGGAGCTCTTCCCCCGGTATCCTGCGGGGGATCCCCTGTCCTTCCCCGGCTACCGGGCCAAGCTCTCCGCCGCCCAGCACAAGACCGGCCTGAACGAGGCCGTGGTCACCGCCGCCGGCACCATCGGCGGCAGCAGGTGCGTGGTGGGCGTGCTGGACAGCCGCTTTTTCATGGGCTCCATGAGCGCCGCCGTAGGTGAGAAGATCACCCTGGCCATCGAATACGCCGCCCGGAACCGTCTGCCACTGATCCTGTTCGCCGCCAGCGGCGGTGCCCGGATGCAGGAGGGCATCCTCTCCCTGATGCAGATGGCCAAGACCAGCGCGGCCCTGGCCCGGTTCTCCGAGAAGGGCCTGCTCTATATCTCCGTTCTGACCGACCCCACCACCGGCGGGGTCACCGCCAGCTTCGCCTCCCTGGGCGACATCATTCTGGCGGAGCCCGGGGCCCTGATCGGCTTTGCCGGCCCCCGGGTCATTCAGCAGACCATCGGCCAGACGCTGCCGGAGGGCTTTCAGCGCGCGGAATTCCAGATGGAGCACGGCTTCGTGGACGCCGTGGTCCCCCGGGACCAGATGCGCGAGACCCTGATCCGGCTGCTGCGCCTGCACGGAAAGGGGGGCCGGGCATGAACACCAACCTGACCGCCGCCGAGCGGGTGGCCATTGCCCGTCACCCTCAGCGGCCCAATATCAGCGACTATATCGGCGCCCTCTTCACCGATTTCTTCGAGTGCAGGGGCGACCGCCTGTGCGGTGAGGACGCCGCCATTCTGGGCGGCGTGGCGCTGTTCCACGGCCGCCCGGTCACCGTCATCGGCACCCGCAAGGGCAAAACCCTGGAGGAAAACCTCCGGTGCAACTTCGGCATGCCCAACCCCGAGGGCTACCGCAAGGCGCTGCGGCTGATGCGCCAGGCGGAGAAGTTCCGCCGCCCCATCATCACCTTCATCGACACCTCCGGCGCCTATCCCGGCCTGGAGGCCGAGGCCCGGGGCCAGGGTGAGGCCATCGCCCGGAACCTCATGGAGATGAGCCGCCTGACCGTTCCGGTGGTGTCCGTCATCACCGGCGAGGGCAACAGCGGCGGCGCACTGGCGCTGGGCGTCGGAAACCGGGTGCTGATGCTGGAAAACGCCGTCTATGCCATCCTCTCCCCCGAGGGCTTCGCCTCCATTCTCTGGAAGGACGCGGCCCGGCACGCCGAGGCCTGCGACCTGATGAAGCTGACGGCCACGGACCTCAAGGCCCTGGGCGTCATCGATGATATCATCCCGGAGCCGGAGGGCGGCGCCCATCTGTCCCCGGCCATCACCTTCCGCCAGGTGGACCGCTTCCTGATGCGGAGCCTGATAGAGCTGTCCCGGGAGAGCGGGGCTGCCTTAGCCGCCCAGCGGTACCAGAAATTCAGAAAGATGGGAGCGGCGGCTCCCAAGGAGGACGTATGAACGGAATCAAGATCAGGGGCACCGGCCGCGGCGTCCCCAGCAAGGTGGTCACCAACGCCGACATGGCCAAGATCGTGGAGACCAGCGACGAGTGGATCACCACCCGCACCGGCATCAGCCACCGCCACCACCTGGCGGAGGGGGAGACCATCACCGACATGACGGTCCTGGCCGCCCGCCGGGCTCTGGAAAACGCCGGCGTCACCGCCGACCAGATCGGCGCCTGCGTGGTGGCTACCCTGACGGCGGACACCCAGGTGCCCTCCGCCGCCTGCCGGGTACAGCGGGAGCTGGGCCTGCCCCACGACACGGTCTGCTTCGACCTCAACGCCGCCTGCACCGGCTTCCTCTACGCCCTGCACACCATGGAGTGCCTGCTAGGCGCCTCCGAGCGCAAGTTCGGCCTGGTGATCGGCGCTGAGAACCTCAGCCGCATCACCAACTGGGCCGACCGCGGCACCTGTATCCTCTTCGGCGACGGCGCCGGCGCGGTGGTGGTGGAGTGCAGTCCCGCCTACGAATCCATCCACGCCTTCCTGGGCTGCCACGGCACCGACGAGATGCTGCGGGTCCCCGGCGTGGAGAAGGGCGTGCCCAGCCTGGTCTACATGGAGGGCACCAAGGTCTTTAAGTTCGCCGTGGAGGCGGTGCCCTACTGCATCGACCAGGTCCTTGCCCGCACCGGCAAGACCGTGGACGACGTGGACTTCTTCGTGTTCCACCAGGCCAACGCCCGAATCATCGACCTGGCGGTGCGGAAATACCGCATCCCCCAGGAGAAGTACTATAAGAACATCAACGAATACGGCAACACCTCCGCCGCCAGCATCCCCCTGGTCATCAGCGAACTCCACGAGCAGGGCAAGGTCGGTCCCGGCTCCCGGGTCCTGGTGGTGGGCTTCGGCGGCGGCCTGACCTGGGGCGGCGCCCTGATCGAGTTTGCGTAAGGAAGTGTCAATATGAAAAAGCTCAATGAGATCCTGGGGACCGAGCTCCCCTTCATCCAGGGCGGCATGGCCAACATCGCCACCGGCGAGTTCGCCGCCGCCTGCTCCAACGCCGGCGCCCTGGGCATGATCGCCACCGGCGGCTGGGACGGCGACCGCCTCCGCAAGGAGATCCGCCGGGCCAAGGAGCTGACGGACAAGCCCTTCGGCGTGAACCTGATGCTGATGAGCCCCTATGCCGACGACATCGCCCGTATCATTCTGGAGGAGGGCGTCAAGGTGGTCACCACCGGCGCCGGCAACCCCGGCAAGTACATCCCCGCCTGGAAAGAGGCCGGGATCAAGGTCATGCCCGTGGTGGCCGCCGCGGTGCTGGCCAAGCGGCTGGAGCGCTACGGCGTGGACGCCATCATCGCCGAGGGCACCGAGTCCGGCGGCCATGTGGGCGAGATGACCACCATGGCCCTGGTCCCCCAGGTGATCGACGCCGTCAGCGTGCCCGTGGTGGCTGCCGGCGGCATCGCCGACGGCCGTCAGGCCGCCGCGGCTTTCGCCCTGGGCGCCTGCGGCATCCAGGTGGGCACCTGCCTGCTGGCAAGCGAGGAGTGCCCCATCCACGAAAACTACAAGCAGGCCATTTTGAAGGCCAAGGACTCCGACACCGTGGTCACCGGCCGTTCCATCGGCGGTCCCGTGCGGATCCTGAAGAACAAGATGGCCCGGGAGTACCTGGCTCTGGAGAAGAAGGGCGCCTCCCTGGAGGAGCTGGAGAAGGTGACCCTGGGCGGACTCCGGCGCGCCGTGCTGGAGGGCGACGTGGAGATGGGCAGCGTCATGAGCGGCCAGGTGGCCGGCATGCTCCACGAGATCAAGCCCGTGGCCCAGATCTTCCGTGAACTGTATGAGGGAGGCCAGGCGGTGCTGAAGGCCACCGCGGCGGAATGGAGCGCAGAGTGATGAAACTGGGCTTTTTGTTCGCCGGTCAGGGCAGCCAGCACGCCGGCATGGGCGCGGACCTCTATGAGCAGTACCCCGCCTTCCGCGCCGTCTACGACAGCGCCGAGGTGGATTTCGACCTCAAGGAGGTCTCCTTTACAGACAGCCAGGGCCTCATCAACCAGACCCGCTACACCCAGCCCTGCATGGTGGCCTTCGCCGCCGGTCTCACCGCCGTACTGCGGGAGAAGGGCATCGTGCCGTCTGTGGCGGCGGGCTTGTCCCTTGGCGAGTACTCCGCCCTCCACGCCGCCGGCGTCTTTGACGCTGCCACCGCTGTGAAGCTGGTGGCCTTCCGTGGCAAGGCCATGGAGGAGGCCGCCGCCGGGCGGGAGAGCGCCATGATGGCCGTGCTGAACCTGGACCGGGCGCCGCTGCAGGAAGCCTGCGACGCCGCCTCGGACCTTGGCTGCGTGGTGATCTGCAACTACAACTGCCCCGGCCAGCTGGTCATCGGCGGCGAGAAGGCCGCCGTGGAGAAGGCCGCCGCCCTCGCCAAGGAGAAGGGCGCCCGCAGGTGCCTGCCCCTGAAGGTCAGCGGTCCCTTCCACACCCCCCTCATGGCTCCCGCCGGGGACGCCCTGAAGGCGTATTTTGAAACCGTCTCCTTCGCCCAGCCCCACATCCCCGTGATCTTCAACTGCCTGGGCACCGTAAAGGACGACACCGTCACCATCCCCGAGCTGCTGGTCCGGCAGGTCCAGAGCAGCGTCTATATGGAGGACTCCATCCGCTCCATGGCCGCCATGGGCGTGGACGCCATCGTGGAGATCGGCCCCGGCAAGGCCCTCAGCGGCTTTGTGAAAAAGACCGCACCGGAGGTGCCGGTGGTGGCCGTGGAGACGGCCGCCGACGTGGAGGCCCTGCCCCAGACCCTGGAGGGCCTGATGAAAAAGGAGGACGCATAAATGGATTTTACCGGTAAGACCGCGGTGGTCACCGGCGGCAGCCGCGGCATCGGCCGGGCTGTGTGCCTGGAGCTGGCCAAGGGCGGCGCCAACGTGGTGCTGTGCTACGCCGGCAATGAAGCCGCCGCCGCTGAGACCGTCTCCGCCTGCGAGGCCCTGGGTGCCAAGGCCCTGGCCGTCAAGTGCGACGTAGCCGACGGCGAGCAGGTCAAGGCCCTGATGGACGAGGCCGTGAAGGCCTTCGGCCGCATCGACATCCTGGTCAACAACGCCGGCATCACCCGGGACGGCCTCCTCATGATGATGAAGGAGGCGGACTTTGACGCCGTCATCAGCGCCAACCTCCGGGGCACCTTCCTGTGCATGAAGGCCGTGGCCCGGACCATGATGAAGCAGCGTTACGGCCGCATCGTGAACCTCAGCAGCGTGGTGGGCCTCCGGGGCAACGCCGGTCAGGTCAACTACGCCGCCAGCAAGGCCGGCGTCATCGGCATGACCAAGTCCCTGGCCAAGGAGCTGGCCTCCCGGGGCGTCACCGTCAACGCCGTGGCCCCCGGCTTCATCGACACCGACATGACCGCCGCCATGCCCGAGGCCGCCAAGACCGCCACCCTGGCCTCCATCCCCATGCAGCGCCTGGGCGCGCCCGAGGACATCGCCAAGGCCGTGGCCTTCCTGGCCAGCGACGGCGCCGCCTACATCACCGGTCAGGTGATCGCGGTGGACGGGGGCATGGCGATGTAACCTGTCCAAGGGGGACTGCGTCCCCCTTAGACGCTCCGCCGGACAAAGTCCGGCTCCGCTGAACCCCCTCACGCCCGCACGGCGGGCGTGTCGCTGCGGCGGGCAGAGGAATTCCGCGGGAAGTGAATTCCCGCGGAATGACCGGTCGCGGCGAAAATCATTAAAAATCCTTGATTTGCCGGAGGCAAGTCAACTGGGAAAACCTACGGTTTTCCCCCAGCCCCCTTTCCCTTTTAGAGGAACGCGGGGCAGTTACCTGTCACTTCAATTCTATTTCGGAGGTACACTATGGAACGACGCAGAGTCGTCATTACCGGTATGGGCGCCGTCACGCCCCTGGGCCTCACCGTGGCTGACACTTGGCAGGCCGTGCGGGCGGGTCAGTGCGGCATCGGGCCCATCACCCAGTTCGACACCACGGGCATGAAGGTCAAGCTGGCCGCCGAGGTCAAGGACTTCGTGCCGGAAAACTATCTGCCCAAGCCCGAGGCTAAGCGCATGGGCCGCTTCACCCAGTTCGCCGTAGTGGCCGCCAAGGAGGCCATGGCCGACGCCGCCTTCACCCTGGCCGAGGGCGAGGAGGACCGCTGCGGCGTCATCGTCTCCAGCGGCATCGGCGGCCTCAGCATCACCGAGGCCGAGCATGACAAGGGCGCGGAGAAGGGCTGGGACCGGGTCTCTCCCTTCTACATCCCCACCGCCATCTGCAACATGGCCGCCGGCCAGATCGCCATTCACACCGGCTTCCGGGGCATGTGCTCCTGCCCGGTGACCGCCTGCACCGGCGGCACCAACGCCGTGGGCGACGCCTTCCACTACATCCGGGACGGCTACGCCGACGTGATGCTCTGCGGCGGCACCGAGGCCACCGTGACCCCTCTGGCCATCGGCGGCTTCACCTCCATGAAGGCCCTGAGCCAGGCCACGGATCCCAACCGGGCCTCCATTCCCTTTGACGCCGAGCGCAGCGGCTTCGTCCTGGGCGAGGGCGCGGCCATCCTCCTGCTGGAGGAGCTGGAGCACGCCAAAAAGCGGGGCGCCAAGATCTACGCGGAGTTCGTGGGCTACGGCGCCACCTGCGACGCCTATCACATGACTGCCCCCAGAGCCGACGGCTCCGGCGGCGCCAAGGCCATGGCCATCGCCATTGCCGACGCCGGTGTTCAGCCGCAGGACGTGGACTACATCAACGCCCACGGCACCTCCACCCACTTGAACGACGCCGGTGAGACCGCCGCCGTCAAGGCCGTGTTCGGTCCCCACGCCCACGAGCTTGCCATCAGCTCCACCAAGTCCATGACCGGCCATATGCTGGGCGCCGCCGGCGCCGTGGAGGCGGTGATCTCCGCCATGGCCCTGCACGACGGCTTCATCCCCGCCACCATCCACTATGCCGTGCCCGATCCCGAGTGCGACCTGGACGTGGTGCCCAACACCGGCCGGGAGCAGGCCATCCGCTATGCCCTGTCCAACTCCCTGGGCTTCGGCGGCCACAACGGCAGCATTCTGCTGAAGAAGTGGGAGGCGTGACCATGGAGCTCAATTCCAATCAGATCGCGGAGATCCTGCCCCACCGCTACCCCTTTGCCCTGGTGGACAAGATCACCGACTACGAGCCCGGCCAGTGGGCCAAGGGCATCAAGTGCGTCACCGTCAACGAGCCCTTTTTCTGCGGCCATTTCCCCCAGTTCCACGTCATGCCCGGCGTGCTGATCCTGGAGGCCATGGCCCAGGTGGGCGGCGTAGCCATCCTGTCTCTGCCGGAGAACAAGGGCAAGATCGCCCTGTTCGGCGGCGTGAAAAACGCCCGCTTCCGCCGCAAGGTAGTGCCCGGCGACGTGCTGGAGATGGAGTGCGTACTGACTAAGCGCCGGGGCCCTGTGGGCATCGGCGAGTGCAAGGCCGTGGTCAACGGTCAGGTGGCCTGCACGGCGGAGCTGACCTTTGCCATCAGCGCGGAGTAAGGCTCCCGCAATCAAACGCCATGGGAGAGGGCGCGTTATGCTGAAATACGCCTTTTTTAATGTGTATACCAAATTCAAACTGCATTTTTATCAGGAGATCTTCCAGCGCTTCCAGAGCCGGGAGGCCAGCCTCACAACAGTGGAGACCTTCTGCATGGAGAGCATCCAGGCCCTCGGGACCCCCACGGTCAACGAGTTCGCCACCTTCATGCGGATCTCGCCGCCCAATGCGGCCTACAAGGTCAACAGCCTGGTGAAAAAGGGCTACATTGAGAAGATCCAGTCCCCGGAGGACCGCCGGGAGTACCACCTGCGGGTCACCCAAAAATACGTAGACTATTACGACATCAGCACCGCCTACATGCTGGAGGTCATGGACCGCATCTCCCGCCGCTTTCCCCCGGCGGACTGCGCCAAGCTGGAAGAGATGCTGACCATCATCAGTCGGGAACTGATGCCGGAGGTGGACATCCCGGAGATCGCAGCTTCGGGCAAATAGGCACTTTGTAAAGCGGAGACGCGCCTTTTGGCGCGTCTCCGCTTTTTGACTCAAAACAGTCCCTCCGGGATGCGGACATCCTCCCTCGGCACCTTGTCCCAGTCGAAATCCGCCAGCAGCGCCCAGGTGCTCTTCGGCGCGGCGGAGGGATTGAACCCGGCCAGATACGCCAGCTTGCCCAGGATCTCCTCCGGCGCCGCCCGCTCCCGCAGCACATCCAGCCCCGCGTCTGCGTCCCGCTTGCTCAGCCGCCGCCCGTCCGGGGCCAGCAGCAGGGGGAAGTGGTAAAACTCCGGCGCCCGCAGTCCCAGCAGCCGGTACAGCAGCAGCTGCCGGGGCGTGGAGTCCAGCAGATCCGCTCCCCGGACCACCTCTGTGACGCCCATGGCGGCGTCGTCCACCACCACCGCCAGCTGATAGGCAAACAGCCCGTCGGACCGCCGCAGCAGGAAGTCTCCGCACTCCGTATCCAGCCGCTGCCGCTGCGGGCCCATGTGTCCGTCCCGGAAAGCGATCTCCTCCGCCGGCACCCGCAGCCGCAGGGCCGGGGCCCGTTTTTTGGCCCGCTCCGCGGCCTCGGCGGCCGTGAGATCGCGGCAAGTGCCGGGATAGACCGTCTGGCCGTCGCTCCTGTGGGGCGCGCTGGCGGCGTGGAGCTCCGCCCGGGTGCAGAAGCAGGGATAAACCAGCCCCAGCTTCTCCAGCGTTTCCAGGGCCGCCTCATAGACCGCCGTCCGCTCGCTCTGGTAATAGGGCCCGTCCGGCCCCTCCGCTCCGGGCCCCACATCCCAATCCAGGCCCAGCCAGCGGAGGTCCTCCTCCATCTGCCGGGCATAGCGCCGTGGGCAGCGAGCGGTGTCCAGGTCCTCGATCCGCAGCAGGACCCGTCCGCCCTTCTGCCGGGCGCTGAGCCACGCCAACAGGCAGCACAGGATATTTCCCAAATGGATGCGCCCGCTGGGTGACGGCGCAAATCTTCCCAGGCACGTCATGGATGAACCTCCTCTTGCATTTTTCCCATTATATCCTCCTTTTTTGTTCCCGACAACCCCTGCCAAAAGGCCCCTGCTACCAAAACTGCTACCAGAGCCACCGCCGGAAACCCTTGCGGCTCTAGGGCATTTTCTCGCGCATTTCTGTTGGTAGCACTTTTTCCCCGAGAAATTGCTACCAACGGGCGTTCTTTTCCCTGGGCCGCAGGCGGCAGCGTCAATATGCCCGGGGATGTATACGCCTCACTTGACTGGTTTTTGCAACTTTTCCGGCAAAATTTAAAAGGAGGAAATCCTACCATGAAGAAGTTCCTTTCTCTGGTTCTGGCTCTGGTGATGGCCATGTCTCTGGTCACCGTCAGCGCTGGTGCCAAGGACTTCACGGACAGCGATTCCATCAGCGGCGACGAGTACGCTGAGGCGATCGACGTGATGTCCGCCCTGGAGATCATCGACGGCTATGCCGGCGGCGCCTTCCAGCCCCAGGGCACCCTGACCCGCGGCGCTGCCGCCAAGATCATTGCCTGCATGATGCTGGGCAAGACCACCGCTGAGGCTCTGGGCTCTCAGGCCGCTCCCTTCAAGGACGTGCCCGCCGGCTCCACCTTCGCCGGTTACATTGCCTACTGCGTCGAGGCCGGCATCATCGACGGCTACGCTGACGGCACCTTCCGTCCCTCCAACAAGCTGACCGGCTTTGCCTTCCTGAAGATGCTGCTGACCGCTATGGGTTATGACAGCGCTGTCGAGGGCTTCACCGGCACCAACTGGACCGTGAACGTGGCCCGCCGGGCCATCGAGAACGGCCTGACCGACGGCAACGACGAGTTCGTCGGCACCGATCTGGCCACCCGCGAGGAGGCCTGCCTGTACGCTGTCAACACCATCAAGGCCACCCTGGTGGAGTACGAGTACAAGGGCTCTTCCGTGACCATCAACGGCGTTGAGATCAGCCAGGGCGCTTCCTCTCCCAAGGTCGTGACCTCTGTCAACGCTGCTCAGGCCACCTCTATCAACGGTGAGCAGTATGTCACCGGCGCCACCGGCCAGCAGGCTACTTACACCGTCGAGTTCGGTGAGAAGTACATGCCCAAGCTGTCCCTGAAGGGCGACACCGATTCCTTCATGCGCCCCTCTCACATCTGGAACTATAAGGGCGTTGAGATTGGTGAGTACACCGACGAGGCCGACCTGGAGTACACCAAGAAGGTCACCTCCAACGACATCTATGACGATCTGGGCCTGACCGAGACCGTTGTCGCCGCTACCTATGAGGACGGCGTGGCTCCCGGCACCTTCACCGTCAAGAACAATGATGTCAACAACAAGATCGGCGGCAAGGGCGTTCTGACCCAGGTCTTCAAGAGCGGCCACTGGGAGGCCGGTAAGTGGGTCACCGACGTGACCATCACCAAGGTCAACACCTATGTGGGCGACGTTGTCTCCAAGACCGCTGCCACCTCCGTCAAGGATGCCTATGTGACTGTGGTTGCCCGCAGCGATAAGGCTTATCCCGGCGGCACTTTCACCACCGACAGCTTCTCTGTGGACGATGTGGTTGTTTATAACTACAGCTACAAGACCGGCGAGGCCGGCGTGAAGAACCTGGCTGTTGCTGAGACCGTTACCGGCACTCTGACCAGCTTCACCACTGGCGACAGCGCCACTGTGGGCGGCACCAAGTATGACTACGCTGCCAAGTATGCCCGCGAGGCCGGTGTGAACTCTGTCAACACCGACATCACCGTGGTCCTGGATCCCTATGGCTATGCCATCGACGTGGACGCCGCTGAGGCTTCTTACGCCGTGGTCCTGAGGGCCGTTAACACCGGTCTGCGTCCCGAGGCCACCCTGCTGTTCACCGACGGCACCGTGAAGGACGTTGTTCTGGCTGCTGCCTACACTGGCGATGCCGATATCGTCACTTACACCATCAAGTCCAATGACCAGTATGCTCTGACCAAGGCCAACGCTAGCGCTGGTGCTCAGAACATCACTGCTTCCATCACCAACGGTTCTTACGCTTTCACCACCAACGGTACCACCAATAACTATACCGCCAACGGCAAGACCATCTTCCTGGTCCGTACCATGGACGCCAACGGCAACTCCATGTACGCTGCCTATGAGGGCATCAAGAACGTTCCCACCATCAATAAGACCAGCACCACTGGTTTCCCCGTGTCTGTCTACTGCAAGACCGGCAACCTGGCTACCGTTGTGTATGTGGATGCCCGCGGCGCCTCTGTCCTGAACCCCGCCTCTGACGTGGTGTTCATCGAGGGCAACGACGACAACCACTCCTACACCACCGGTATCGGCAGCTTCCACAAGTACACTGCCGTTCTGAACGGCGAGCTGAAGGACGAGTACATGACCGCTGCCGTCAACTATGTGGGCAAGGACAAGTACGATCTGTTCGACGGCGTGTACTATGATGCCAACGGCGTGGCCACCCTGTCCAAGAGCAACAGCGTCATCGCTGGTAAGGGCGTCTACAAGGAGGCCAACGAGGTCCTGGGCACCACCGATGTTACCGCTGTCGGCAACAGCGTGGACTACACTCCCAACAACTATGCGTACTATCCCGTTGCCGACAACTGCTTCGTTGTACTGGTTGACGAGGATGGCACCATCACCACCGGCCTGACCATCGGCGCCGTGGTGAAGGACAGCAACGACCTGATCTACTTCAAGCGCAACGCTTCCGGCGAGATCTCCTCTGCCTACATCGTGAAGGTTGCTGGCGGCGAGTATGACGGCACCACTCCCGGTACTGTTGATACCGCCAACTATCAGGTGAACGTGTCCGGCACCACTGTGACTGTCAGCTACTACGCTTCTGCCGCTCACGATGAGGAGACCATCCTGGGCCAGATCCGTGCTAAGCTGAGCACCATGGGCTACACCACCTTCGAGGAGAGCTACGCTGCTCCCACCTGGACCATTAAGGCCAGCAATCCGACCACTGGTGCTACCCGCAGCTTCACTTGGAACACCACTCTGAATACCGGCGCTTTCAGCTGCCTGAAGATCGCTGTGGACGGCGTGTCCATGCTGGTTCCCGCTGACGGCACCAGCACTAAGCTGGCTACTGCTGTTCCCAGCACCGCCAACATGTACGTGGCCACTGTTTCTGCTGGTGTTACCTCTTACACCGCCACCAGTGCTGTTACCGTGACCGACGGTGCTTCTTACGACACCTACTATGCTGTTAGCAAGACCGTCACCACCAATGTTACTGGTACGAACGCTGCTGAGTTTGTGGCCAGCCCCACCGCTACCATTCTGAATCTGGTCTTCGACAGCAGCAACAAGGCTTACATCAAGTCCGGTTCCACTGTGAACATCCAGGTTACTCTGAAGGGCCAGACCGATGCTTACACCATTGTGACCCCCGTTACCGCTGCGATTACCAACTCTGTTAAGGCTGTGGTTGGCGATTACGCCACCGCTACTGCTGTTACCGAGCTGGCCAGGGATGTTGTGGTTGACGAGACTGATGGTGTGACCTTCATCCTGACCTCCACTCTGAGCAACAAGAGCGCTGATCCCATCACTGGTGACATTGCTCTGACGGTTACTCTGAACGCCGACTAATCTTCATCAAAAATACTTCTGAGTATTTGCGATAACAAAAACCCCGCTCCGAAAGGAGCGGGGTTTTTGTGTTCACTCTCCTGCCTGCGCAGCCTCCGATGACAAATCTCCGGGAGGTCCTCCTCCGGTCCGGGCGTCTGCTGCGATACTGTCATTGCAGCACACCGTACATCCGGATTCGGCTGCCTGCGGGAAGCGGATCGCTGCCGCCGTAGAGCGTGAAATACCCGATGCTGTTCAGGTTCTTCCCGTACGACGTGTGCAGCAGCCTGTAATTGGACGCGCCCAGGGCCTCCGTCATACAGTGGGTGTAGCTGCCGCCGGGCCGGGACCGCAGGCGGCAGCACAGCATCCCGCCGCCGTCGTTGTCCCGGACGCCCTGTCCGGCGTAGGTCAGGTTCGTCAGGGCGGAGCTGTCGCCCGCCTGCCAGCCGGTGTAGCTGGTGACCCCGTCAAAGCGCAATTCAAAGCTCTGTACGCTGGGCGGACACTCCGCCAGCAGCTCCACCCAGCAGTACGGAGACAGGTCCAGCCCGGTCAGATTGACCCGGATCTCACTCTGGCTCTCCGTCGTGGTCATGTCCAGCAGTCTGACCCGGAAATCGCCCGCTGTCCGGGCCTCCGTCTCTGCCGCGATGGCGGCGGCATTGTCCGCGATTGCCGCGTCGATCTTGGCGTTGTCGGCGTTGAAGTCGGTGCGCAGGATGCGGTCCTCGCCGTCCCACTGGCAGAGCTGATAGTTGTTGGTTTGGTTCAAAAAATCCCCCCGTTTGTTCAAGATCCCGCCGGGGCGGGGCCGTTTCCCCCCGGTCCCCGCCCGGCGCCGGGCCTCCGCCGGGGCGGACGCAAACGACCAAACGCCCGCCCCGGAGAAGTCCCTACACTCCCTCCGGGAGTGTAGGGAAAAGTTGCACGGAAACGTGCAACTAACGAGAAAATTTTTGTTCCACAAATTACGCCCAGACCTTCCTCCTGAAGAGGCCGTACTCTTTTTTTGCTTCCCCCTGGGGGGATCAGGTGCGCGCGGCGCACCTGAAAGGGGAACACCGGGCCGGGCTTTGTGGCCCCTTATCCGTTTTCTGCTCCGTGGCGCCACCTTCCCCCGAGGGGAAGGCCGTGACAATGTACGCCCCTTTGGCGTCATCCGGGGATGGTGTGAAAAATTTTTGCAGGTAGTTGCACGTTTTCGTGCAACTTTTGCCCTACACTACACGGTAGTGTAGGGCAAAGCGGCGGCACAGGCCGCCGGCGCGGGAGAGAAGAAACAAGTCCCGGCGTCCCTGCCCGGCGCGTCCCCCCGCGCGCCGCCTGCACCGCTCCGGGTCCCCCGCCCGGGCGCGGCGGAAACATGGAAAGCGAGGATATCATTTTGCGACAAACGACCAATTATCAATTATGTCAGTGGGATTCAGAGGACTTCATTCGGCGCACCGATTTCAACGCCGACAACAGCAAGATTGACGCCGCACTCCTTGCTCAGACGGAAGCCCTGGCCGCGGAGGCCCAGACCCGGGAGCAGGAGAACCTGCGGGTAACGCTTCTGGCATCTACCGCGGGCGCGGACTTTCAGGGTCTGAACATGGATGTACAGCGTTTTGACTTCAGCCCCTATCTGTGGGTGGAAGTGGTAGTCGACGCCAAAGCGGGCTGCTCGGAGATGTTTATGCGGCCGGACGGCTACAATTCTTTTCAGGCCTGCCAGCTGGGCGGTACGCCATATACTGCAGACTCTGTGGCCTACGGCGTCCCGGACGCCTCCGGTACAGGCGGCATCCGGGTGAAAATGTGGTCCTATCCCGGCTCGGACCGGACACACTTCCTCTCTGCCCGGATGAACGAGGAGGAATTCACCGTGCTGCACGCGATCCATTTGAAGCCCCTGAATGAGATCAAGGAGCTGAACATCTGGGCTGCGGAGGAAAACGGCATTCCCCGGGGCAGCTATATCCGGATCTATGGCGTAAAGCGCTGAAAAAAAGTCCCCCGCTCCTTTCGGAGCGGGGGACCTTTTCGGTTTATTCATGCGTCAGAGACGCAGGAATCTGTGTGCCGATAAATCAAGCAACAGTAACCAGGCTGAACTCGGTAGCAGCAGTCACAGTCCAAGTGAAGTTCTGAGTAGCAGCGCCAGCGGCAACCACAGCGATAACCTCGCTGCCAGCCTTCAGCTGAACGTTCTTGCTCAGATTGCTGCAATCCAGAGTCACAACGACCTCAACGCCATTCTCGCCGGGAACAACATGGGTGACCATCTTGTTGTTGACGTTGAAAGCCATAATCTTGACACCGTTCACGCCGGTACCGCTGGAATCCTGATCAGCAGCGATCGTCAGCTCGACATACTCGGGATCCGCAACAGTCTCGGTAGCTTCGTCAACCGTGAAGGTCACGGTGGCGGGAGCGTAATTGCTCTTCTCGAAGGTGGCGGTGTAGGTGCCGTAGGGCAGAGTCACCTTGTTGGCTTCAACAGTGTAACCGGGAATGGTGATGTTGAAAGTGCCAGCGTTAGTGAAAGTCACCTCGCCCTGCTTGGCGTTGACAGCGAAGTCAGAAGCGACAACGTTACGAGCGGGCATCACGAAGGTGTAGCCGCCCTCAACAGGAGTCAGGGTCAGAGTGGTGGAGGTAACGTTCACGTTGGCAGAGGCCTTGACGGTCACGGTGACGCCAGCGGGAACCTTGCCCAGAGCAGTGTAATCAGCACCGCCCAGGTAGCTGAAGGTCAGACCGGTCACGGGGCCAACGCTGAAGGAAGAGGCGATCTCGCCGCTGGGAACCTTCACAACGTAAGCAGAGGTGATCTGGTTGGAGTTGTTCAGCTTGAAGAACACCTTGTCGTTGGTATCCTCGACCACGGAAGCGGCGGTCAGGCCGGTGACGAACTCAGCGTCATCCTCGGTCACGACGACCACGAAGCAGTCGGAGGTCACACCGTAGTACTTGAAGCTGCCGTTGCTGAGCATGGTGCCCAGAACGTCGTTCTTCTGCTTGTAGGCGCCGGTGCCCTCGATCACGTTGTCGCTCTTGTACAGGGTAGCGACGTTGTTGGCGTCGTAGGACACGCCGTCATACAGGCCGTACACGCCCTTGTTCATGCCGTACTTGGAGTCGGCCATGATCTCCTTGACCTCACCGTTGACAACGGCGTCGAACAGGTAGTAGGAGCCGATGCCGGTGGTATAGGAGACGTTCTTGTCGTTGCCCTTGACGAAGATCACGTCAGAGGAGGGATTCAGCACGGTGGCGCCGGAAGCGTCCACGTACACAACGGTAGCGGGCTGGTTGTAGCTGTTCTTGCAGTAGACAGCGAAGGTGTTGGCGTTCTTCAGGGTGATGGTGGGAACGTTCTTGATGCCCTCATAGGCATTGTACATGGCGTTGCCATTGGCGTCCACAGTCTTGACCAGGAACACGGTCTCGCCGTTGGCGAAGTAGGTGGTGCCGTTGGCAGTGAAGGTGTAGCCGCCATTGGTGATGGAGACCGTAGCGTTGAAGGAGTCAACCTTCTTGTTCAGGGCATAGCGGTCGTTGGACTTGATCTCATAGGCAACGATGTCACCCAGAGAGACAACACCGGCGTAATCGCTGGAGGTGTTGACGATCTCGACCTTGCCGTCGGCGAACATCAGCTTGGCCTCGGTGCGCAGGTCACCCTGGTCGTTGACGCCCAGGACAACAGCGTAGCTCTCAGCGTTGGCGCCGTCGATGTCGAGGGCATAGCCGAAGGGATCGAGAACCACGGTCACGTCCTTGTTGATGGCAGCGTTGGCAGCCTCGTTGGCGATGGTGCAGCTGTAATCGTACTTGGTGCCGCCGACGGTAGCGCTGTCGCCAGTGGTGTAGCTGGTCAGAGTGCCGGTAGCGGTCTCAGCAACGGTCAGGTACTTCACACCGGTATCGCCGGCCTTCTTGCTGTAGTTGTAGTAAACCACATCGTCAACAGCGAAGTCCTCGGTGGTGAAGGTGCCGCCCAGGTAACCCTTCTCGCCGCGGGCAACCACGGTCACATAGGCGTCCTTGTTCTTGGTGGCAGCGGTCTTGGAGACAACGTCGCCAGCATAGTAGTGCATCTCGGTGATGGTGACAGTGGTGATCCACTTGCCGTTATCCCAGCGGCCGCCCTTCCAAACCTGGGTCAGGACACCGGTATCGCCGGTCTTCTTGGTGTTGTTGTTCTGGACCAGGAAGCCCTGAACACCATTGGCGATGCTATCGTGATCGACCACAACGCCATCCATGTACACGGTAGCCTCAACAGCGGAGGTCAGGCCCAAGTCGTCATAGATGGTGTCGGAAGCGACCTTCTTGTTGTATTCCAGATCAGCATCATCGGTGTAGGTGCCGATCTTCACGCCCTTGTAATCCCAAACATGAACGGGACGATAGAAAGCATCGGTATCGCCCTTCAGGGACAGCTTGGGCATGTACTTCTCACCGAACTCGACGGTGTAGGTATCCTGCTGGCCGGTGGCGCCGGTGATGTACTTCTCGGCGTTGATGGAGCTGGCCTGCTCCTTGTTGACGGAGGTCACAACCTTGGGAGCGGAAGCGCCCTGGCTGATCTCAACGCCATTGATCACGATGGAGCTGCCCTTGTTCTCATACTCCACCAGGGTGGCCTTGATGGTGTTGACAGCGTACAGGCAAGCCTCCTCGCGGGTGGCCAGATCGGTGCCGACAAAGTCGTCGTTGCCGTCGGTCAGGCCGTTCTCGATAGCCCGGCGGGCCACGTTCACGGTCCAGTTGGTGCCGGTGAAGTGCTCCACGGCGCTGTCATAACCCATAGCGGTCAGCAGCATCTTCAGGAAAGCAAAACCGGTCAGCTTGTTGGAGGGACGGAAGGTGCCGTCAGCGTAGCCGTCGATGATGCCGGCCTCGACGCAGTAGGCAATGTAACCGGCGAAGGTGGAGCCAGCGGGCACGTCCTTGAAGGGAGCGGCCTGAGAGCCCAGGGACTCGGCGGTGGTCTTGCCCAGCATCATGCAGGCGATGATCTTGGCGGCAGCGCCGCGGGTCAGGGTGCCCTGGGGCTGGAAGGCGCCGCCTTCGTAGCCATCGATGATCTCCAGGGCGGACATCACGTCGATTGCCTCAGCGTAGTCTTCGCCGCTGATGGAATCGCTGTCCGTGAAGTCCTTGGCACCAGCGCTGACGGTGACCAGAGACATGGCCATCACCAGAGCCAGAACCAGAGAAAGGAACTTCTTCATGGTAGGATTTCCTCCTTTTGAATTTTGCCGGAAAAGTTGCAAAAACCAGTCAAGTGAGGCGTATACATCCCCAGACACCACCTGGAGAAACACCTTTTTGGGAGGCTTCCGCTTCCCTTCCGGCTTGAGTTGTGAACGCCCGAGCGGTCCCCCTCCTTTTACACGGCACACATACCGTGGCTAGCCGTTTACCCGTATCTGCGCCGGGTGATCGGAACAGGACAGTTCGTTTGTTCATGTTGGATTTTAGCAGAGGCAAATTTCAATTGCAAGGGGACCGGGCCATTTGTAACAGAGCCGTAACAAAACCCCCGTATGATTTCCGGATATCCGGGCACAGGGCCGGATACATTATTATAATATACAGGCTTTTGTTGCACGGAAACGTGCAACCGGCCGAAAATATTCCGCATTCCAGCGTAACAAAGGCCCGGGCCGCCGAAGCGGTCCGGGCCAGGGATGCGGTTGAAAACACTCCGTTCTCGGTGGGAATGGCGCGCTGCGTGCTCCGCACGCCTGCGGAGGCTTCGCCTCCGTCGCTGCGGCGGATGATTGAACGTGAAAGGAAACCCTGACGGTTTCCTTTCACACTTTCCTTCCCTCCGAAACCCGAAACTCAGTTCTTGGTGTGGATGGCGCGTTTCTCAACGTTCAGCGCAGCCTCCCGCATGGTCTCGGTGACGGTGGGGTGAGAGTGGATGGTGGAGATCAGCTCGTCGATGGTAGCCTCCAGCCGGATGGCCAGGGCGCCCTCGGCAATGAGGTCCGTGGCCCGGGGCCCGATGATGTGCATGCCCAGGACCTCGCCGTACTTGGCGTCGGCGATGATCTTCACCAGGCCCTCGCCGCCGTTGAGGATCAGGGCCTTGCCGTTGGCGCTCATGGGGAACTTGCCCACCTTGTAGTCGATGCCCTTGGCCTTGGCCTGCTCTTCGGTGAGGCCCACGGAGGCGGCCTCCGGCTCGATGTACACGCAGGTGGGGTTGGTGGACTCGTCGTACTTGGCGTCCATGCCCATAATGTTCTCAGCGGCCACTTCGCCCATGGCGCTGGCGGTGTGGGCCAGCTGGGCGCGGCCGAACACGCAGTCGCCGATGGCGTACACGCCGGGGACGTTGGTCTCCATCCTGTCGTTGACCAGGATGCGGCCCCGGTCGTTGTTCAGCCCGCCGGCCTCCAGGTTCAAGCTGGCGGTGTTGGCCTTGCGGCCGATGGCCACCAGGACCTTCTCCGCCTCAAAGCTGACGGTCTCGCCGGCCTTGTTCTTGCAGACCACCTTGGCGCCCACGGGGGACTCCTCGACCGCCTGCACGGGGCACTCCAGGTTGAACTCCATGCCCATCTTCTTCATGTGGGCCACGCCGATCTTGGTCAGGTCGCCGTCCAGCATGGGCAGCATGTGGTCCATGGCCTCCACCACCGTGATCTTGGTGCCGAAGGCGGCGTAGGCGCAGGCCAGCTCCAGACCGATGACGCCGCCGCCGATGACCACCATGGACTTGGGCAGGGCCTCCAGGCTCAGAGCGCCGGTGGAGTCGATGCAGTTGGGGTTGTCCTTGATGCCGGGGATGGGAGGCACGGCGTTGATGGAACCGGTAGCCACGATGATGGCGTCGGCGGTCATGGTCTCCTTGCTGCCGTCGGCCTTGGTGACCTCCAGAGTCTTGGGGGCGGTGAAGGTGGCCTCACCGTCGATCTTGGCGACCTTGTTCAGCTTGAACAGTCCGGCGATGCCGCTGGTCAGCTTCTTGGAGATGGCGTTCTTGTGGGCAATGACCTGGGGGAAGTCCACTTCCACGCCGGTGACCTTCACGCCGATGTCGGCGCCCTGGTTTTTGATGTCCTCGATCAGCTCAGCGCTGTGGAGCAGGCACTTGGTGGGGATGCAGCCGATGTTCAGGCAGGTGCCGCCCAGGTGCTCTTTCTCCACCACGGTGACCTTGGCGCCCAGCTGGGCAGCGCGGATGGCGGCCACATAGCCGCCGGGGCCGCCGCCCACCACGATAACGCTCTTGGGGCCGGCGGCGGCAGGAGCCGCAGCGGCGGCCGCTGCGGGAGCGGCCGCGGGCGCCTCAGCGGCAGCAGGAGCCGCGGCAGGGGCAGCGGCGCCGGGCACAGCCTCGCCCTCGGCGCCGATGTAGGCGATGACGCTCTTGCACTCGGCGGTCTCGCCCTCCGGCAGCAGGATCTTCAGCAGGATGCCGTCGGCATCGGCCTCCACATCGTTGGTCAGCTTGTCGGTGGCCACGGAGAACAGCACGTCGCCCTTCTTCACCGGCTGGCCTTCCTTGATCTTCCACTCTTCAATGGTGCCCTCGGTCATGGTCAGACCCAGCTTGGGCATCAGCACTTCAGTTGCCATGATTTTTTGTCCTTCTTTCCGTTAAGTTATCCAAATCACGCCGGGATTTCCGGCTCCGGATGAACAGAATCGTCAAATTTTGAACAAACTTTCGGGAAACGGAACCCGGCTGACGCCGGGTTCCGTTTGATCCGGTCTGAACTCAGACCAGCAGCATATAGGGGTTTTCCAGCAGCTCCGCGATCCGCTTGAGGAACTTGGAGGCCATGACGCCGTCCACCACGCGGTGGTCAGCGGTCAAGCTCAGGTTCATCATGGGCCGGATCACGATCTGGCCGTCCCGCACCACGGGGGTGTCCACCATGTCGCACACGCCCAGAATCGCCAGCTCAGGCTGGTTGATGATGGGAGAGAAGCTGGTGATGCCATAGGGCCCCAGGGAGGAGATGGTGAAGGTGCCGCCGGTCATATCCTCCATGCCCAGCTTGCCGGTACGGGTGGCCTCGATCAGGGCCTCCGTCTCCTTGGCGATCTCCGCCAGGGACTTGGTGTCGCAGCTCTTGACGTTGGGGACGATCAGGCCGTCGCCCTTGGCCACCGCCAGGCCCATGTTGACGTGCTTGTGGCGGGTCAGCATGTTGTCGGCGAAGCTGGCGTTGATGTCAGGGAACTCGGTCAGGGCCTTGGCCACGACCTTCATCAGGATGTGGTTGTAGGTCAGCTTGATCCCCTGCTCCTTCAAGCCGTCCTTCAGCTTGGCGCGCAGGTCCTTCATGGCGGTCACGTCCACGGGACGGGTATAGGTGACCCGCGGAGAGGTGTGCCAGGAGTTGCTCATGTTGGCGGCGATGCTGCGGCGCAGCGGATTGACCTTCACGGGAGCCTCGTCGTTGCTCTCCACGGCGGCAGCGGCGGGGACGTTGACGGCGGCAGCGGCAGGCGCAGCGGCGCCGGCGGCGGCCAGCACATCGGCCTTCATCACGCGGCCCTGGACGTCCAGCTTGCTGACGTCCACGCCCAGCTCGGCGGCCAGCTTGGCGGCCATGGGGCTGGTCTTGGGACCGGCCACGTAGTTCTCCACGTCCCGGGCGATGACGGTGCCGTTGGGACCGGAGGCGGGGATGGCCGCCAGGTCATAGCCCTTCTCCTTGGCCAGCCTTCTGGCATAGGGAGAGGCCAGCACGAAACCGCCGGCGGTCTTGGCCGGAGCGGCAGCGGCGGCGGGAGCCGCGGCAGGAGCCGCAGCGGCGGGGGCGGCGGGAGCGGCTGCAGCGGCAGGAGCCGCGGCCTCAGCGCCGGGGACAGCCTCACCGGGCTGGCCGATCCAAGCGATGACGCTCTTGCACTCGGCGGTCTCGCCCTCGGGCAGCAGGATCTTCAGCAGTGTGCCGTCGGTGTCGCACTCCACGTCGTTGGTCAGCTTATCGGTGGCCACAGAGAACAGCACGTCTCCGGCCTTCACGGTGTCGCCTTCCTTGAACTTCCATTCTTCAATGGTGCCCTCGGTCATGGTCAGGCCGAGCTTGGGCATCAATACTTCAGTTGCCATACTTGAAAATCTCCTTTTCAACAGGCATTAAAACATGCCCTTGATGCCCTTGACCAGGTCCTCCGGGAAGATACGAACCATCTTCTCCAGCGTGGGAGCAAAGGGGATGGGGCAGAAGGGAGCGCCGTACCGCAGGATGGGGGCGTCCAGATACTCCAGGGCCTCCTCCGCCACAGTGGCGGCGATCTCAGCGCCGAAGCCGCCCTGCTTGACCGCCTCGTGGACGATGCACAGCCGGTGGGTCTTCTTCACGCTGTTGAGCACGGTCTCCTTGTCCCAGGGAGACAGGGTGATCAGGTCGATGACCTCGGCCTTGATGCCCTCCTTGGCCAGCAGGTCCGCGGCGCCGCGGGCGTTCTTCATACCGATGGAGTAGGACACGATGGTCACGTCAGTGCCCTCGCGCTCCACGCGGGCCTTGCCGATGGTGTAGGGCACCTCGTCGGCCAGCTCGGGAACCTCGCCTTTTTCCTTGTAGAGGATCTTGTTCTCGAAGTAGATGACGGGATCGTCGCTCTCGATGGCAGCCTTCAGCACCATCTTGGCGTCATAGGGATTGGAGGGAGCCACGACCTGAACGCCGGGAATGTGGGTGAACCAGGCCTCCACGCACTGGGAGTGCTGGGCAGCGCCCTGGATGGTCATGCCGTCGGGAGCACGCAGCACCAGGGGCACTTTGGCCTGACCGCCGAACATGTAGCGGGCCTTGGCCATCTGGTTGAACACCTCGTCCATGGGCACGCCGATGAAGTCGGCGAAGTGCATATCCACCACGGGGCGGGCACCGGCCAGAGCAGCACCCACGCCGCCGCCGATGATGAAGGTCTCGGAGATCGGGGTATCCAGCACGCGGCCGGGGAACTGCTGGGGCAGGCCCTTGAACTGGCCGAAGATACCGCCCTGACGGGCCAGGTCCTCGCCCATAACGAAAATCTTATCGTCTTTTGCCATCGTCTCGGCCATCGCTTCCAGGGTGGCCTGTGCAAATGTGATCTTACGCATCGTTTCGTTCCTCCTTCGCCTTAGTCCACATAGACGTACTTCATGTACTCGGACGCATCGGGATACTCGCTGCTCAGGGCAAACTCCTTGGCGGCCTTGATCTTCGCGTCGCACTTGGCATCCAGCTCGTCGCACTCGGCGGCGGTCATCAGCTTCAGCTTGGCGGCCTTGGCGCGGAACATCTTCAGAGGATCGGTGTCGTGGTAGATCTTCTGGGTCTCGGCGTGGTCACGATACAGCTCGGGATCGCCCACGAAGTGACCCTCGATGCGGTAGGTCTTGGCCTCGATGAAGGTGGGGCCTTCGCCGGCGCGGGCGCGGGCAACAGCCTCCTTGGCGGCCTCATACACGGCGAACACGTCCTGGCCGTCCACGATGACGCCGGGCACATGGTAGCCGGCAGCGCGGTCGGAGATGTTCTCCACGTTGCAGGTGGTGCGGTAGGGAGTGGTGGAAGCCCAGCAGTTCATCTCGTTGACGAAGATGACGGGCAGCTTCCAGGCGGAAGCCACGTTCATGGCCTCGTGGAAGGTACCGCGGTTGGAGGCGCCGTCGCCGAAGAACACCACGGAGACCTTGTCGTTCTTCAGGATCATCTTGTTGGCCAGGGCGGCACCGGTGGCCAGGTTGTAGCCACCGCCCACGACGCCGTTGGCGCCCAGCATGCCCACGGAGAAGTCAGCAATGTGCATGGAGCCGCCGCGGCCCTGGCACAGGCCGGTCTTCTTGCCGTAGATCTCAGCCATCATGCGGTTCACATCGGCGCCCTTGGCCACGCAGTGACCATGGCCGCGGTGAGTGGACTCGATCATGTCATCCTGCCGCAGGGCGGCGCACACGCCGGTGGCAATGGCTTCCTCGCCGATGTACAGGTGGACAAAGCCCGGGATCTCACCCGCCAGGAAATCGTGCTTGACGGTCTCCTCGAACTTGCGGATGGTGCACATAGTCTCGTAGAACTTGGCCGCCTGTTCCTTGGTGTACTTTTCAGCCTTCGCTTTCGTTGCTGCCATAGGAAAGAACTCCCTTCTGCCGATTTGATCGGTGTTTTTAATTTGTATTGCGGAATGTTTCCTGCTTTTTGTGGAAAATACTGGTTATTTTTGAATTTTGATTCGAAAAAACGTGGCGACAGTCGCCTGCAGCCACGTTTTTTCGATTCAGCGCAGTCTGCAAACGCCGGAGCGGTTGCGTAAGTCGCGCAAGCTTATTCGGCGGTGAAAGCAGCGATCAGCTCGGGAGTCATCATGTCCACGAACTTCTGATCCTCATAGATGTAGGCAGCAGCCTCCTTGAACTCAGCAGCGGCCTCCTCGCTCAGCTCGGTGACAGTGACACCAGCGGCGACCCACTTGTCCAGGATCTCCTGGTCCATGGCACGCTCCTTCTCACGCTGGCTCTGAGCAGCCTTCTGGCCGCACTCGTCAACGATGGCCTGCAGCTCGGGAGACAGGGAGTTGTACAGATCGCCGTTCATGGTGAAGAAGATGCAGTCATACACGCCGGTCCAGTAGGTGACGTACTTCTGAACCTCAGCGATGGAAGCGCCGTCAGCGGTGGGCAGGGGGTTCTCCTGGCCGTCATAGGTGCCGGTCTGCAGGCCGGTGTAAACCTCGGACCAGTTGGCGTTGGTCCAGTTGGCGCCCCAGGCGGTGTACTCCTCGTTCAGCAGCTCGGAACCGGCCACGCGGATCTTCAGGCCCTTCATATCGGCCAGAGACTCGATGGGACGGGCGCTGTTGGTAACGTGACGGAAGCCGTTCTCAGCAATGCCCAGCAGGTGCAGGCCCATGCTCTCCACGACCTCGCCCACAGCTGCGCCGGCCTCGCCGTCCAGCTTGGCGTCGACATCGTCGAAGGAGTCGAACAGGAAGGGCAGGGACACAACGTTCAGACGCTGGTCGAAGCTGGAGTAGATGATGTTGGAGTGAGCGGACAGCTCGATGGTGCCGTCCATAACGCCCTGAATGCCCTCGGTCTGGTTGCCGGCAGTCAGCTGGTCGGCGGCAAAGACCTGAACGGTCACGGCGCCGCCGGTAGCCTCGCTGACCAGCTCGCCGAACTCGCGGCCCATGTCAGCCCAGGGGGTGTTCTCGGTAGCAGAGCAGGTGAACTTCCAGGTCTGCTTCTCGAAGGTGGTGCCGCCCTCCTCGGTGCCGGCGGCATCATCGGTAGTCTCCTCAGTGGCGGTGTCACCGCCGCCGCAGGCGACGAGGCTCAGGGACATCACCAGAGCCAGGATCAGTGCAAGAAACTTTTTCATGGGTTTTCCTCCTTAAACATTGTGCTTGGGATTTATCTGATATCACTTACGTGATCACAGACCAACAGGGGTGAGACTTAGGCCTTGAACAACAGGATGGTGGACAGGGGCTCGATGTAGGTGACCAGCAGCAGGGCCACCACGCAGGCCACAATCTGGGGCCACACGGCCTTGGAGATGGTCTCGATGGTAACTCTGGTCTTGTCCCGGACGTCCTGCAGCTTGCTGCTGACGCCGATGGCCACGAACAGGTTCACGCCCACGGGCGGGGTCACCTGACCGATGGCCAGGTTCACGGTGGACAGAACGCCGAAGTGGATGGGATCAATCCCCAGCTGAGTAGCGACAGGGTACATGATGGGGATGAAGATGTACATGGCGGAGTTGGCGTCCACAAAGCAGCCGGCAATCAGGAAGATGATGTTGACGATCAGCAGGAAGATGTACTTGTTGGCAGAAATGCTCAGCAGCAGATTCTGCGCAGCGCCGGAGATGCCGTGCACAGTGCAGACATAGGAGAACAGCGTAGCAGCGCCGATGATGAGCATGATACCGCCGGTGGTCTTGGTGGAATCCACCAGCAGATCATACAGGTCGCGAAGCTTGACCTCGCGATAGATGAACATACCGACCAGCAGGCCGTACACCACGGACACGGCAGCGGCCTCGGTGGGAGTGAAGATGCCGCCGTAGATACCGCCCAGAATGATAACGGGCATCAGGAATCCCCAGAACGCGGTGCGGAAGGACTTCCAGCGGGCGCCCCAGGAGGCCTTCTCGCGGGAAGCAGTCAGGCCCTTCTTGCGGACCTCGATCATGATGACCACCACCAGGGCAATGCCCATCATGATGCCGGGGATGATACCGCCCATGAACATGTCGCCCACGGAGACGCCGGTGATGGAGGCGTACACCACGAACGCGATGGAGGGCGGGATGACGATGGCAATGGAGGATGCGCTGGCCATCATGGCGGAGGAGAACGGAGCGGAGAAGCCGCCGCGGTTGATCATGGCGGGAATCAGGATGATGCCCAGAGCCGCCACGGTGGCCGGACCGGAACCGGAAATGGCGCCGAAGAAGCAGGCCACCACCACGCACACGATGGCGATGCCGCCGCGGCGATGTCCAATGCAGTCGTCAATGAACTGAACCAAGCGGGTGGAAATGCCGGCCTTGGCCATAATGTTGCCGGACAGGACGAAGAACGGAATGGCCAGCAGCAGGAACTTGGCCATGCCGTTGTAGACGTTGGTGGGGACGATGGAGAGCATATCGCCGGAACAGAACATGGCGAAGATGGAGGACATACCCAGGCTGACGCAGATGGGGATGTTCAAAAACAGCATCACAAAGAAGGAGCCAAACAGAATAAAGTTAATCATCAGTCGTTTCCTCCCTCTTCCTTCACACAGTCCGCGTCCCCGTGCAGGACGTCCACAAGATACTCAATGGTATGCAAAATCAGGAAAATTGCGCCGATCGGCAGGAAAATGGTGAACACCCACTCGGGCCAGCCCAGAGAGTTGGTGTGCTTGCCGGAGGCGATCTGAGAGAGGACCTTCTCCCAACCGGTCCACAGCAGCAGCACCCAGAACACGGTATTCACAATGGTCGCGATGACCACCAAGACCTTCTTGCCGCCGACCTTCAGACGGTCGAAGATCAAGGAGAGGCTGATGAGGCTGCCCTCCCGGGCGCACAGGCCGCAGCCCAGCATGATCAGCAGGACGAACAGGTTGATGACCAATTCCTCCGTCCAGGCGAACTGGCTGTCGCTCAGCTTCCGAACGACCACGTTCGCAAAGGTGATCAGGGTGACAAACGTCAAAACGAGACTGGTGACGATCTTCTCGAGCTCGGCGATGCCTCCCATGATCTTTTTGTAGGCTTTCATGAAATCATTCCCTTCCTCACATTCATGCGATTTTCCTCCCAGCGCGGTGCCGCGAAAGCAGCTTTTGAATATTTATTCACCACATATCCATTCAAAAGTCTCTTCTGAACCCAGAACTCTTTCTCCCGCAGCACTCACTTGGGCACGCGGATGGAGAGAATCCCTCTCCATCGACTTTCAAAATTATAACACCGCCCCGGAAAATTGGCAATCACAAAAGCAGATTTTGTATTGAGCTTTTTTCTCGGCAAGCCGTTGCCTAATTTTGCGTAAAGTTCATCTTTTCAGCAAAAAAATCAAAAAACAAGGGAATAGTACTTCCTTTTTGTCCGGTTTGTGGTATACTCGTGATAACAGCCGAAAATTTCACCTTGCTTTGTGCTATATGCATTAAATTTTAAATAAAAATTGAATTTTGCATTTTGTACTCAAAATGCAGGGATCTTTACCGATAATAGAAAAGAGGAGTTCTCCCATGTCTCATTGTACCGTCACGCTCAGCGCCAACGCCGGCGGCGCGCTGGCACTGGGGCCCGCCCGCATCTGGTACGACGCCATGCACCGCCAGCAGGTTCCCGGATTTTCCACCATTTCTCCCGCTCTGATGGCGGCTCTTGAGCAGACCCGGGCCTTCTATGACCCGGACCTGATCCTGTGCAGCCACTGCCACCCCGACCACTGCTCCATCCCCTTGCTGAAGGAGGCCCAGCGGCTGTGGCCCCGGGCGAAACTGGTACTGCCCGAGCCCCATTTACCCGATCAGATCCTGCTGGAGGGCGAAAGCCGCATGAGCCTTGCAGGTCTGGAGCTGCGCTTCGCCCCCCTGCCCCACGAGGGCGCCCAGTACGCCCATGTCGCCAACTACGGCTGTATTCTCCGGAGTGGGGATTTCCGGGTGCTGCTGGCGGGCGACTGCGCCGTAGCCAGCCCCGCACTGGTGAAATTCGTAGGCGGCGAGCCCATCGATCTGGCAATCCTGAATTTTCCCTGGCTGACCCTGCCCCGGGGCAGAGCTGTTATCGAGAGCATCCGGCCCCGCCATCTGCTGATCTGGCATCTGCCCTTTCAGGAGGATGACCGCTGGGGCTATCGTCTGGCCGCCCGGCGGGCTCTGGGCAAGCTCATCACCATTCCCGATGCGCGGCTGCTGCTGGAGCCCCTGCAGGAGGAAACGTTTGACTAAAGGTCAGCGCCATAAAGGTTTTGTGAGATTTACCTTGTAAGAGGCAAAATTTGCATTTACTTTTTGGCGTTTTTCCTCTATAATAGAAAAAACGTAACGAGGGTGCGCGTCGTTTGGACCGCGCACCATTTTTGACAAGGAGGTACCTGCCGTGAAGCCAACCGGATCGATGCTGGATTATGCCCTCAATGAGATCCGCGCCCGTATCCAGAGCGGGGAGTACCCCCCTGGCACAAAGCTCACCACCCAGGAGATCTCAGACTCTCTCGGCATCAGCCGCACGCCAGTGATCTCCGCCATTAACCGCCTCGTATCGCTTGGGCTGGTAGAGGCCATTCCCCGCCGGGGCATGGTGGTGGCAAAAATGTCTCCCGAGCAGGTGCAGGATGTGTTGGAAGTCCGCAAAATGATGGAGCTCTATGCCATATCCGGTGCGCTGCGAACAGTGGCCGCCCAGCCGGAGGCCCTGGCGGAACTGCGCAGGATGCTGGATGGATTTCACGGCGCCTACGAAAAGGGGGATGCCGAAGCGGAAAATGTGGAGTTTCGTTTCCACTCCAAGTATATTGAACTGGCAGGGAACAAGCAGCTGCTGGAGCTGTACAAGGCCAACTGGTCTGTGGCCGCCATCTTCTATTTCTTTTTCCGTACCAATCAGCCGGACCGCCATCGGGAGATGACGCTTCAGCACCACGTGCAGATGGTGGACGCTCTGGCTACCGGAGACGAGCTGCTGCTCTCCTCCGCCATTCAGACCCATGTCAACAGCTGCTACGATCTGCTGGACCTCTACCGGGCCTTTAACTCCAAATGATCACACACAAACGGTGCCCTTTCCAAGGCGGAAAGGGCACCGTTTGAATATTCTTCAAAGTGTATGGTCCAATATGGATCATTCGTCCTCACCAGCCGGGTGGAACAGCGTATCCAGAATCTCCTCCCGGGTAATGGCTCCGAAATACTGGGACAGCGGAAATCGATCCAGGACCGCGGTCACCGCCTCCCGGCGGAAGGGACACCCCAGCAGCGCCCCCGTCACCGGCTCCAGAGAACGCAGCGCCAAAAAATCTCCGTAAAACACGATACCGCTGATAAGCCCCTTCTCCACTTCCAGATGGGGCTCCAGAGATCCGCCGTCCCAGCGGCGGCAGTTGGTCATACTGTATCGCGGAGACCGGCCGAACGTCCATTCCCAGGTGTCATACTTCTCCCGGCGCAGCTCCTCCACTTCAGCCAGTTCTTCCGCCGTGAGACTGTCCGGCGTCAATCCGTCGCCCGCCAGCGCCTCCTTCAGATAGGCCCAGAAGGCCGGCAGATCCATGTCCTCTTTCAAAAAGGTACGGATGTTGCCGATACGGCTGCGTACGGACTTGGAGCTCTTGGACTGGAACTTGGTGGGATCCACGTTCAGCGCACCGGCCACCATTTCCGGGTTTGCGTCAAAGAGCAGCGTACCGTGATGCAGGATGCGCTTTCCCAGCAGGCGCTGGGCCGTACCGGAGACCTTGCGGCCCTCCACGAGGATGTCGTTGCGGCCGGAGGCCTCCGCCTGGAGGCCCAGCCCCCGCAGCGCCTCCACCACCGGACGGGTAAAGCGCTCCATGGTCAGCCGCTCGGCATCGCCGGCGTCGGTAATAAAGGAGTAATTCAGATTTCCCAGGTCGTGATACACGGCACCGCCGCCGGTAGTCCGCCGTACCACGCGGATGCCGTGAGTCTCCACAAAGGCCCGGTTGATCTCCGCCTCAGCGTTCTGATTCTGGCCGATAACAATGGTATTGTCGTTCTGCCACAGCAGCAGATAGTCGCCCTGAATACGGCGGCGCAGCACTGTCTCCTCCAGAGCCAGGTTGTAGGCGGGATCCCGGGAGCCGGTCTCCAGGTAATGGGTTTGAGATCGCATGGGATGCTCCTTTCTATAAGGGTCTTGTCCTCTCATTATACACATCTCCCCTCTTTCCGGCAACTGCTGCACGAAAAAAGCCGCGGCGCCTGACAGGCGCCGCGGCTTTTTATATGGATCGACAGACCCTCACACGCTCCTGACCACGACACTGGCAAAGCGGAACCAGCCGCGGCCGTCCCGCCACAGGCCTGTCAGGGTATCCCGCAGCTGCCAGCCGGTAACAGTGGTGTACAGAGGCGCCACCACGCCCTCCTCCAGCAGCAGGGCCTCCGCATCATGGAGGCAGCCGCTGCGGGCGGTACTGTCCTGAGCGCTGGCGATGATGGACAGCAGCGTATCATAGGCGCTGTTGGCATAATTTGCAATATTCTCCCCGCTTTTGGAGACCCATGGCATCAAAAAGCATTCCGGATCGTTGGCCACCGCCCGCAGTTCCACTCCGGCCAGGGTGAACGTGCCCTCCGCAAGAGCCTGGGACAACTCCTCCTCTGTGACGGCCCGGGCCGTCACCCGCAGGTCCAGCTTCTGGTTCCACATCTGGCACAGGGCCTGGGCCACAGCCGCGGCGCCGGCACCGTCGTCCACATACAGGTATTCCAGATCCCCCAGTCCCCGGCCGCCGTCGTAACCGGCCTGGGACAGCAGCTCCGCCGCCTGGGCGCAGGCGTCGGCGTAGTGATTGGGGTCGTTGTCCAGCAGAGCGCTGTCCGTCCGGAAGGCCGTGCCGTCACTATCCGGCACATCCGGAGGCACCAGGCCCTCCGCCGCCCGGGCGTCCGTGCCCGCCGCCTGGGCCAGGGCATTCCGGTCCAGGACCAGTGTCAGCGCCCGGCGCACCTCCGCCTCATCGAAGAGATCCCGGGCGCAGTTGAGCACCACCGCATAGGTGCTCAGCTCCGCTGTCAGCGACTTTGTCTGGTCCGCCGCCCGAAGCTCCAGCTGCTCCTGGGGCAGTTCGCCCACAAAGTCCACGGTTCCCGCCTCATACAGGGCCCAGGCCTCCTCCGCAGTGTCCGCAAAGCGGAACGTCAGCGTCTCCGGGCCCTTGAGCCGGCCGTAATAGTCCTCATAGGCCGCGGCCGTCAGGCTCTCGTTCCGGGTATAGCCGCTGACTTGGTAAGGGCCGTTGGTCACCAGGGCGGACACGTCACTCCACCAAAGCGCCTCTTCCGTCTCCGCCGTGCTCTCAGTCTCTTCCGCAGACTGCTCCTGATCCTCCCCGGTCTTCTCCGGCTCCCACCGCTCCATCAGATCCCGCCGCAGCGGCATGGTAGCGGTCGCCGTGCACACCTGCGTCAGGAACCACTCGTAATTGCCGTTCAGTACCACCACAAGAGTGGAGTCGTTCTCAGCACTCACCCGCAGCAGGCTCATATCTCCGCTGGCCCGAGCTTCCTCATAGCCCGCCACAATGGACAGCAGCGAAGCATAGGGGGAATTCCGCTCCGGGTCCGCCAGGCGCTGCCAGGCGTAAACGAAATCGTCGGCCGTGACCTTCTTCCCGTCAGACCATTTTGCGCTGCGCAGGCGGAAGGTCCAGGTAACGTTGCCATCCACGTCAGTCTCCGACTCGGCGCTCTTCGCCATGCCGCTGACCGCCGTCAGGGCGCCGTTTTCATCCACGGACGCCTGCATCAGGTTCTCATACAGGTGGGTCAGGATCGTTTGGTCCGCGGCGCTGACTGCATAGATGGGGTCCAGGCTCTCCGGCGCCGCACCGACACACACGGACAGATCCATGCCCTCCTCCCCGCCGCTGCATCCGGCCAGCAGGCTCAGGCACAGCGCCGCCGCCAGCAGCACACACGCCCATCGCGTTTGTTTCTTCATCCGTATCGCTCCTTTCCTGGGAGTAAAGAAGAGGTGCCGGCTCCGCGGCACCCTCACAGCTTCCAAAGCAAAGACATTATAAAGAACTTTCGCAGCCTTGTAAAGTTCTTTCACGGAAAAAGTAACAAAAAATTACAAATTTTAAGGTTTGTTCACAAACTCGCCGCCCCGTGGTATACTCAAGAAAACCCGATCGGCAAGGAGGAATTCCCCATGGGAGACAAGGACAATTTCCAGAAGCCGGATACCGCGGAGGACCTGCGCGCCGCCATGGAGGACCCGGAGGTCCAGGCAGTCAACCAAGCCCTTTCCCGGCGGTTTCTGAAGAATAACCGGCCCAAGAGCCTGGCAGTGGTGATCTTTTTTGTGGCGGCGCTGCTGCTGATGCTGCGCCTGTCCGATCTTAGCGCCTCGTCGGTGACGCCCTCCGCCCTGCGGACGGCGGAGACTGTGGAGGCCTGTCTGGACGGAGCGTCCCCCCAGGTCCTGACCGACCAGCAGCGGGAGGCGCTGCTGGATCTGCTGGACCAGGCCAAGGTGAAGCGGGCCACTGGTACCATTGACACCACCCCGTCGAAAGACAGCTGTGTTTTTACCGCCGGAGAGGACCAGTTTACTCTCACCAGCGACGGCTGGCTGCTGACGGAGAAGAACACCTACGACATCCTCACCTTCACTCCGGAGGAGTTCTGGAGCCAGCTGGAGACCCTGCTGGCGTCCTGACGGACCGCCCCGCGCAGCAAAAAGCGCCGGAAACCGCATGGTTTCCGGCGCTCTTTTATTCTACCACGGTCAGCTTGCCGTCCTCGCCGAATTTCACCGGGACGATCTCGTTCCGGGTCTTTTGGGCGATGTCGTCGATGCGCATTTTGGCGGGGTAGTCGGAGATGAAGGTCACCGCCACGCCCTGGCGCTTGGCCCGGCCGGTGCGGCCGATCCGGTGGACGTAGTCTTGGTTCTCGTCGGGCACGTCGCAGTTGAACACGATGTCCACGTCGTCCACGTCGATGCCCCGGGCCGCCACGTCGGTGGAGACGAACACCCGCAGCTTGCCCTGGCGGAACTGGTCCATGACCTGCTCCCGGCGCTTCTGGGGGATATCGCCGTGGATGCACTCGGCGTCCACGCCCAGCATCTGCAGGAACTTTGCGATCCGCTCCGTGGAGCCCTTGGTGTTGCAGAAGGCCATGCACCGGTCGAAGCCGGTCTCCTCCAGGATGCGGGCAATGGCGTCGGCCTTCTCGTTCTGGGGCACCTCCATGCGGAACTGCTTGATGTCCGGCTTGTTCTGCTCGTCCTCCCGGACGGTGATCTCCGCCGCGTCGCGCTGGTAGACCCAGGCGATGTCCATGACCTCCCGGGAGATGGTGGCGGAGAAGAGGCCCAGGTTTTTGCGCTTGTTCATCTTGTCCAGCAGGCGGGTCACGTCGTGGATGAAGCCCATGTCCAGCATCCGGTCCGCCTCGTCCAGCACCACGGTCTTTGCCGTGTCCACCCGGACGGTGCGGCGCTTCATGTGGTCGCTGAGCCGTCCCGGCGTGGCCACCACGATCTGGGGGCGCTTTTTCAGCGTGTCGATCTGCCTGCCGATGGGCTGGCCGCCGTAAAGGCAGACGGTACGGACGCCGGGCTTGAACTCCGCCAGGTCCCGCAGTTCGTCAGTGATCTGGATGGCAAGCTCCCGGGTGGGCGCCAAAATCACCGCCTGGACACTCTCGTCCTCCGGGTCTACGTGCTCCACGATGGGAATGCCGTAGGCAAAGGTCTTGCCGGTGCCGGTAGGCGCCTTGGCAATCACATCCTGCCAGTCCATCATGGGCGGGATGCAGCCCGCCTGGACCGGCGTGGACACCTCGATCCCCCGCTTTTCAATGGCCCGCATGATCTCCGGAGACAGGGAAAGCGTATCAAACCGGACGCCCTGTGTATATTCCATAGTCGTTACTTCCTTATTTTCTCGATTTTCTCTTCAATCCATCTTTCCGCTGCGGCTGCGGGCAAAGATCCAGGGCGCCGCAAAGGCCGCCAGCACCACGGCCGGCATAACCAGCGAGAGACTTCCCACGGCCATTGTCCAGGCGATCAACGCCAAACCCGCCAGCATCCATATCCATCCGGCAAAGCGGTGAACCGCCTTCCACTGGAGGGGGTTTTCCTCCAGGCCGGAAAACCGCAGCGCCAGGCGGCTGTCCAGGGGACAGTCAAACATATGGGATCCCAGCAGCAGCAACAGCAGGCCCAGCGCGCAGGGAGTGACAAAAGACAGCTGCAGCATTTTCTGTCCGGCAGAATGGAAAATCAGCCAGCTGCAGAAAATGACGGACAAAACGGGAAATCCCCACCGCCCCAGCAGGCGCACCGGCGCAGCCGGAATGGTCATACGCTTTTGGTTCAGATGAAGCTGCATGTGGGTAATCGCGTCCATCAGGCACATAAAGGCCGGCATCCCAAACGCCACCATCCACCGCGGCAGAGAGTCGTCCTGCCCCCCAGGACCGATCAGCCCAGTCTCCACAACTCTGGGAATCTCACTCCAAAAGCGCCCCCCCAGCAGCATGGGCATCGCACAGGCCGCCAGTGTCACGGCCAGCAGCGCCCGCCGCTTTTCCACTGAGGCATGCTTGCCGAAGAGCTTGGCCCCTGTCATCTCGTCTTCCCGGCTCAGGGCCGCTTTCTTTTTCTGTTTGCTCATGGCTCGGGCGGGTCCCTCCTTTGAAAATCCAGCCGTTTCGGCAGAAAAGTACATACGAATGATATTATATCCATAAAAATAAGGATTGTAAAGTATTCTCTGGCAGAGCCGCCCGTTTTCCTCGCTTCACGGCGTTTCATTTACGCAAAGTTCTCGTCCATTATTTGTAATAATAGCCAAAATCTTCCTCTATTTTGTCTGTTTTTTCTATTTTTTGTAGTAAAATTTTGTATTGTGATGGAAGGATCCCCTGTTTTTATGCTACATTAGTAAGCGAACGCAAAATCCCATGGGATTGGAGGGTCAACCAATGACCGACATGGACTACGTGCGGATCCTCCGGGATCTGCGTGAGGATGCCGACAAAACGCAAACACAAATCGCCCAGGTGCTGGGGACGTCGCAGACCATGTACGCCCGCTATGAGCGCGGCGCAAATGAGCTGCCCATCCACCACTTGATCACGCTGAGCAAATACTACGGGGTCAGCACAGACTATCTGTTGGGGCTGTCAAAAGAACGGTAAAACGCGGACAGGAACGCTCTTCCTGTCCGCGTTTTCTATTTTTTCAGCCCGGCACTCACGCCGCCCTTTCCGGGGCATTGCTGCCGCGGGTGACAGTCCAGTCATCCAGATCACCGGTGACATCGATGGTGACGGTCCGGGTCTCCTGACTGCCATCCTCCCAGACGGTCAGCACCTCATAGGTATAGTGGTATGCCCCGGTCTCCTCCAGCGCCTCGGTGATATCGATATCCTGGTCCGCATGGAGGATCAGCCGCCCGTTCTCCCGGGTGACCAGATCCTGCGCAGCGCTGTCCACAGTAATATGGACCTGATTCCCCTCCTCATCCTGGGCCAGCAGGGTATCCTCTCCCGACCAGGCAATGATCCGGAATTGGCGGAACAGCGCTCCGTCCGTGGCATAGTTCACCGCTCCGGCAGTGACGGCCAGGGCCATCGCCATCACGGCGGCGATGGCTGCCGTCCGCAGCAGCTTCGGCAGGCGCCGGGCGTGGGTTTTGTTTTTCATTTTGTAAAAGACCTCCTCTTTTGCCTTCTCAGAGGCCCGCAGCCTGGAAAAGGTCTCGCGATACAGTTTTTCGTCAATCACTGGCTTTCAGCCTCCTTCAATCTCAGTTTCAGCTGCCCTCTGGCCCGCAGGAGCCAGGTCTGGACGGTGGAAATTTTCGCTCCCAGCAGGGCGGCGATCTCACGGACGGCGTAGCCCTCATAGTAATAGAGGTAAATGGCCGCCCGGTACTTAGGCGGCAGGGCCATCACCTGGCGAAACAGCTCGCTTTGGGCCGGTGTGTCCCACACCGGCGTATCCGCCGCCTCCTCCAGAGGCCCGGTCCGGCGCCGCCAGGGTGTCCGCAGCAGGTGCCGGCACTCGTTCACCGCCACCCGGACCAGCCAGTTTTTCTCGTGATCCGGTGATTTAAATGCTTTTTGGGCTGTGTAGAGCTTCAGCAGTGTCTCCTGCATCACGTCCTCCGCATCCGCCCGGCTGCGGGTGCAGCTGTATGCCAGCCGAAACAGCATATCCCCATATCGTTCCACCGCCAGGCGGAATTCCGCGTCCGTCAACTTGTCTCACCTCGTTTGCTCCAGAGTGGAAAGGCCTTTCTATCAGGAATATCCCCCGGCGCCGGAAAAAATCCCGGGCCGGGGGATATTTTTTCGGCGGAGCCGGAAAAACCGGCTCCGCCGCATCGGGCTTATTTTCTGTGGGGCACCCGCCAGATGTTGTCCGCATACTCCGCCACAGCCCGGTCGGCGGCAAAGACGCCGCTGCGGGCGATGTTGTGCAGGCTCATGCGGTTCCACTGAACGGGGTCGGCATAGGTCCGGACCACCCGGTCGGAGGCCTGGTAGTAGCTGTCGAAATCCGCCAGAAGCAGATACTCGTCGGCAGGGCTGCCGCCGGCGCCGAAGAGCAGCCGCTGGTACAGATCGTCGTAGCGCACGCCGTCCCGGAAGCCGTTGCGCAGGGCATCCAGGCAGCGGCTGAGCACCGGGGAGCGGTTGTAGATCCGCTGGGGCACATAGCCCTCCCGCTTCATCTGCTCCACCTCGTCGGAGTGCAGGCCGAAGAGGAACATGTTCTCGTCGCCCAGCAGCTGGTGCATCTCCACGTTGGCGCCGTCCAGGGTGCCGATGGTCAGGGCGCCGTTCATCATGAACTTCATGTTGCCGGTGCCGCTGGCCTCCTTGCCGGCGGTGGAGATCTGCTGGGAGACCTCGCTGGCGGGCATCAGCTGTTCCGCCAGGGAGACCCGGTAGTTCTCCAGGAACACCACCTGCAATTTGTCCTTGCAGATGGGATCGTGGTCGATCTGGTCGGCCAGGGAGTTGATGAGGTGGATGATCCGCTTGGCCACGGCGTAGCCCGGGGCCGCCTTGGCCCCGAAGAGGAAGGTGTGAGGCTGGGTGATGGCATTGGGATCATCCTGCAGCCGCTGATACAGCGCGATGATGTGCAGCACATTCAAAAGCTGCCGCTTGTATTCGTGCAGGCGCTTGACCTGCACGTCGAAGATGGCGTCCGGATTCAGGATCACGCCCCGGGTCTTTTTGGCATGGGCGGCGAAATCCCGTTTGTTGGCCAGCTTGATCTCGGCCAGCCGATCCAGAACGGTCCGGTCGTCGGCAAAGGCGTCCAGCTTCTTCAACGCCTGGGGGTGCAGAAGGTACTCGTCTCCGCCGGTCAGCTCCTTGATGAGGCTGTCCAGCCGGGGATTGATCTCACTGAGCCAGCGGCGGTGGTCGATGCCGTTGGTGACGTTGCGGAACTTCCAGGGCTCCATACCGCAGGCGTCCCGGAACACATCCTTGCGCAGGATCTCGGAGTGGAGGCCGCTGACGCCGTTGACAGCCATTCCGCCGGCGATGCACAGGTTCGCCATGCGGACCTCGCCGCCCCAGACGATGGCCATTTTCTCCGTCTTGCGGGGATCGTGGTAGAAGTCCTCCACCTTCTCCTGCCAGCGGCGGGAGATCTCCAGAGTGATCTGCCAGATCCGGGGCAGGAAGTGCTCGAAGAGGTTCTGGGGCCAGCGCTCCAGGGCCTCCGCCAGAACGGTGTGGTTGGTGTAGGCCACAGACTGGGTGGTGATGCGCCAGGCCTCATCCCAGTCCATGCCGGCGTCGTCGATGAACAGCCGCATCAGCTCCGGGATCACCAGGGCCGGGTGGGTGTCGTTGATCTGGATGACATTCTTCTCATGGAAGTTGTGGAGGGTGCCGCAGGTCTCCAGGTGCTTGGCCACGATGGACTGCATGGTGGCGGAGACGAAGAAGTACTGCTGCTTGAGCCGCAGGGACTTGCCCTCCAGATGATTGTCCTCCGGGTAGAGGACCTTGGCGATGGTCTCCGCCATGGCCTCCTCTTCGGCGGCTTTGAGGTACTCGCCCCGGGAGAACAGGGACATATCCACCGGCTTGGTGGACCGGGCGTCCCACAGCCGCAGGACATTGACGTGCTCCGTGCCGTAGCCGGCGATCTCCATGTCGCAGGGGACCGCCTGGACCACGGTGGCATCCTCATGGATAATGTGCAGATGGCCGTTGTCCCAGAATTCCCGGACCTTGCCGCCAAAGCGGACCTCCTGGGCCTCAGCAGGCTTGGGCAGCAGCCAGGCGGCGCCCAGGTCCTTCCAGTTGTCCGGCAGCTCCACCTGCTGGCCCTCCACGATCTTCTGCTTGAAGATGCCCAGCTCATAGCAGATGGAATAGCCGGTAGCCGGGATCTCCAGGGTGGTCATGGAGTCCAGGTAGCAGGCGGCCAGACGGCCCAAGCCGCCGTTGCCCAGCGCCGCGTCGGGCTCGATCTCAAAGATATCTGCCGCTTTAAAGCCCATGTTCTCCAGCGCCTGCCGCAGCTGAGGCAGGATCCCCAGGTTGTAGGCGTTCTTCATCAGGCTGCGGCCCATGAGGAATTCCAAAGACAGGTAGTGGACCTGCTTTTTCTGTTCCTTGCGGGTCTTTCTGCGGGTCTCGACCTCCCGCAGTGCCATTACATCCCGCAGCGTCAGGGCACAGGCCCGCATCATCTCGCCGGGGAGCGCCTCCTCCGCCGTCTTGCCGAAGTGCAGCATCAGCTTGGCGGACAGTTCTTCTTCCAGTGACTTGGTGGTAAATTTCTTCATGAATCCTCTCGCTCCGCCCTTTTACTTGCCGGCGGGTCCTTTCTTCTGGCTGGTCTCTTTTTTGGCCGCGGTCTTTTTTGCGGCGGGTTTCTTCCCGGCAGCCTTCTTGGCGGGCTTCTCCGCAGGAGTCTCCTTCGGAGCAGATTCCGCTTCAGGGGCTGCCTTTTCCTCCTGGACGGTCAGCGCCTTGGGCCCCTCCTCTTTCACCGTCAGGGCCTTGGAGCTCTCTTTCTTGACGGCCAGGGCAGACTCCGGCTTCACAGCCAGCGCCTTCTCCGGAGCACTCTCCTCTTTGGGAACTTCTGCGGAGACGGACGCCTCCTCCTTAGTGGTTTCCTCCTTGGGATTCTCCGTCTTTTTGGAAGTCCTTCTGGCAGCGGGCTTCTTGGGGGCCTCCGCCTTTTTGGCGGCGGATTTCTTCGCTGCGGACTTCCTGACCGCAGTCTTTGCGGCCGGCTTTTTGGCCTCGGCGGGCGGTTCCTCCGCAGGCGCGGCTTCGGCGGGGACGCTCTCCGCGGCGGGAGCGGCCTCGGCGGCAGGTGCCTCCGCGGGAGCAGGTTCGGCGGCAGGCTCCTCCACAGGCGCGGCCTCGGCGGGAGCCTCCGTCACCGGCGTCTCCGCCGGAGCAGACTCAAAAGGGGGCGCTTCGGGGGTCTGAGGCGGCCAGGTCTGGCCCGTGACAGAGGCGTAGATCCGCAGGTAGTCCCCGGCGCTCCGTGCCCAGCTGAAGTCGCACTCCATAGCCCGCTGGCGCAGGCGGCCGAAGGCGTCGGGATAGTCCTTGTACAGATACACGGCCTCACGGACCACATACAGCATATCACCACTTGCGTAATTTGCAAAGGTAAATCCGTTGCCGGCGTCCCGCCAGGCCTCGTAGGGCTGGACGGTATCCTTCAGGCCGCCGGTCTCCCGGACGATGGGCACGGTGCCGTAGCGCATGGCGATCATCTGGCTCAGGCCGCAGGGTTCGCTCTTGGAAGGCATCAGGAACAGATCGGCGCCGGCGTAGATGGCCATGGACAGATCCTCGTTGTAGTCCAGGCGCACCGCCATGCGGCCAGGATACTGCTGGGCAGCCCAGTTGAAGAACTCCTCGTACTTCCGGTCGCCCTTGCCCAGGATCACCAGCTGCATGGGCATCTCCATCAGGTCGTGGATCACCTCGCACAGCAGGTCCAGGCCCTTGTGGCTGACCAGACGGCTGACCATGCCCACGATGGGGGTGTAGGGCTCTTCCCGCAGGCCCATCATCTTCTGCAGCTCCGCCTTGCACCGCTCCTTGCCGCTCATCTCGCTCACGGAGTAGTTGGCGGCGATGTGGGGATCGGTAGCGGGGTTGTAGCGCTGCATGTCGATGCCGTTGAGCACGCCGGAGACCTTGTAGCCGCACTGGCGCATGATGCCGTCCAGCCGGTGGGCGAAGAAGGGCATCTTCAGCTCATTGGCATAGGTGGGAGACACGGCGTTGACCGCGTCGGCGCAGAGGATGGCGCCCTTGAGCAGGTTCACGTCGCCGTCCATGAGGATGGTGCCGTCATCAGCCCAGCCGTGGTCCAGGCCGAACAGATCGCCCAGAGTCTGCTTGCCGTAGCGGCCCTGATACTCGATGTTATGGATGGTCAGCACCGTCCGGATGGAGCGGTAGCGGTCCATCCGCACACCGTCGTCCTTCAGATAGACGGGCACCAGGGCGGTCTGCCAGTCGTTGCAGTGGATGACCTCCGGCCAGAACTTCATGTGGTCCAGCATCTGCACCACGGCCCGCGCAAAGAAGCCGAAGCGCTCGCCGTCGTCCATGTAGCCGTACAGATCCGGCCGGTTGAAATACTGCTCGTTGTCCAGGAAGTACCACGTCACGCCGTCCCGCTCCAGGGAGAACAATCCGCAGTAGCTGTGACGCCAGGCCAGGTCCACATAGTCGTAGCAGAGGAAGTTCAGCTCATGGCCGTAGCGCTCCCGCACCTTCTGGTACAGGGGCAGCACCACCGCCACCTCAGCGCCGCTGGCAGCCAGAGCCGGAGGCAGAGAGCCCGCCACATCCGCCAGACCGCCGGTTTTGCAAAAAGGCACCGCCTCGCTGGTCGCATATAAAATCTTCATGGTCCACTCCTTTCTTTCGGCCCGTGGGAAACGGGCCGGGAAAACAGGCCGGGGCCGCTGCGGTCCCGCCGGGTCCTCCCACACAAACACACAAAAATGCGGGCGTTTTCGCCGCCGCCAGGGCATCCCGCCCTTCGGCGGCGAAAACGCCTCGTCCCTAACAATGGTTCACTTCCGGCCCGCAGGCCGCACCGTCAGAGGCAGGGCGCTCTCCCCCGCCTCAGATGACGCTGCCCTTGGCCAGCACGATGGGATACGAACTGTGGCCCATCAGCGTCCGGTCCGCCAGGACCTCCACGTTCTTATCGGCAATCAGATAGGATACCTCCGCATTGCGGCGTACCGCCGTCTCCTTGAACAGCACGCAGTTGCGCACCACGGCGCCGGCCTCCACCACCACACCGGGGAAGAGGATGGAGTTCTCCACCACACCCTCGATGCTGCAGCCGTCGGCCACCAGAGAGTTGATGCAGCGGCCGTCCGGCCCGATGTAGGACGAGCACTTGTCGGTGCCCTTGGCCCGGATGGGCCGCTCGGGGCAGAACAGCTCCGCCCGGATGGCGGGGTCCAGCAGCTGCATGCTGCGGTCATAGTACTCCTGCACGGAGCGGATCTGCGCGGCAAAGCCGCCCCAGACGTAGCTGTTGAGATAGAGGGTATCCTTTCTGGCCTGCAGCACATCCCGCCGCCAGCTGAACTGGTCGTGGCTGGCGCACTCGTCCACCAGCTCCAGCAGCAGCTTGGTGGAGAGGATGTAGACCTCCAGGCCCCGGTAGCCCCTGGGGGTGTGGAGGTGGTAGAGGACGTCGGTGATCCGCCCCTCCTTGTTCCGCTCGAAATAGGTGCCGTTCTCAGTCTGGAAGCTGTCGTTGCCGCAGACCACGGTGATATCGGCGCCGCTCTTGAGATGCTGTTCAAAGATCTCCGTCAGCGGCAGGTTCACCACCAGGTCACCGTCCATCAGCGCCACATAGTCCCGGCGGATCTCCTGCAAATAGGAGCGGACTCCGGCCAGAGCCTCCATCTTGCCCCGGAAGACCCCCTCGCCGTACTTCTCCTTGAAGGCGAAGGGCGGCAGCAGCTTCAACCCGCCGCGCTTGCGGCTCAGGTCCCAGTCCTTGCCGGTGCCCAGATGGTCCAGCAGGCTCTGGTAATGGCCATGGAGCACGATGCCCACATCGGTGACGCCGGCGTTGACCAGATTGGACAAAGAGAAGTCCACCGCCCGGTAGCGGCCGCCGAAGGGCACGGAGGACGCGGAGCGGATCTCCTCCAGCTCCCGCAGGTCGTTGCGCTTTTCGTAGGAAAAGATGATGCCGTGCATACCGTTCATTTGGACACCTCCTCACCATTTCGGTCCAGCATGATGCCGGGCCGGACCTTCCGCCCGTTCTCCACCTGGCAGCCGGGTGCCAGGACCGTCAGCCCCCAGGAGTCGGGCAGGACATCCTCCGGCGCGCCGCCCACCTGGCAGCCCTCGCCAATATGGCACCGCTCGCCCAGGATGGCGTATTTCACCACGGCGCCGGGCTCTATCACCACGCCGGGCAGCAGCACGGAATAGCTGACCCTGGCGCCCTCGCCCACGACCACGTTGGGCGAGAGAACGGAGTTCTCTACCGTTCCCTCAATGTCGCTGCCGCGGTTGAAAGCGCTGTGGGCGACATGGGAGGCGCGGCCCAGAAAGGCCGGCGGCGCGTTGACGGAGCGGGCGTAGATGGGCCAGGACTCATCCAGCAGGTCCAGGCCGGACTCCGGGGAGAGCATATCCATGTTGGCGTCCCAGAGGCTCTCCAGGGTACCCACGTCCTTCCAGTAGCCGGCAAAGCGGTAGGCGGCCATGACCTCGCCGTTGCCCAGCATGGCGGGGATCACGTTCTTTCCGAAGTCGTTTTCAGAGTTGGGGTTGGCCTCGTCCTCCGTCAGGTACTTGCGCAGAGCCTTCCAGGAGAACACATAGATGCCCATGGACGCCAGGTTGCTCTTGGGCTCCTTGGGTTTTTCCGCGAACTCGGTGATGAGGTCGTTCTCATCCACGCTCATGATGCCGAAGCGGGGCGCCTCGGACCAGGGCACCTCCATAACGGAGATGGTACAGGCGGCGCCGGCGGCCTTGTGGCGCTCCACCATCTTGGCGTAGTTCATCTTGTAGATGTGGTCGCCGGAGAGAATCACCACGTAGTCCGGATCATACAGGTCGATGAAGCCGATGTTCTGGTAGATGGCGTTGGCAGTACCCTTGTACCAGGTGCCGCCCTTGCTGCCCTGATAAGGCGGCAGGATGTGGACACCGCCGGTGGTACCGTCCAGGTCCCAGGGAATGCCGCTGCCGATGTAGCTGTTGAGCTCCAGAGGACGGTACTGGGTCAGCACGCCCACGGTGTCGATGCCGGAGTTGGTGCAGTTGGAAAGAGGAAAGTCAATGATGCGGTACTTGCCGCCGAAGGGCACGGCGGGCTTTGCCATATCGCCGGTGAGAACGTAGAGGCGGCTTCCCTGGCCGCCCGCCAGCAACATGGCGATACACTCTTTTTTCATGTTTTCTCCATCTCCTTTGCCTGTTGTTTCTTCCTGGGCTTGGGGAAGGTTCCCTCACCCCGCAGGAACACCGCGCCAAACGCGGGGATGCGGATGGCGGCGGAGTGCTCCCGTCCGTGGGAGGGAATGGCCTCCACCGGCACCGGCGAGGTGTCGCCGAAGCCGTCACCGCCGTAAATGGGGTCGTCCGTATTGAACACGGGCACATACCGCCGGTGGGCCGGAACGCCCATGCGGTACCCCTCATATGTATTGGGGGAGAAGTTCACTGCGCACATGAGGTCGCGGCCCTTGCTGTCCTTGCGCAGGAACACCACCACGTTGTTGTGGTTATCGTCCGGCACCAGCCACTCGAAGCCCTCCCAGCCAAAGTCGATCTCCCACAGGGCCGGGTTCTTCTGGTAGAAGGCGTTGGCCTCCCGGAAGAAGCGGTGGATCTTCTGGTTGATGGGCTGGTCCAGCAGATACCAGTCCAGCTGGCCGTCGGAGTCCCACTCGTGCCACTGGCCGATCTCGGCGCCCATGAAGAGGAGCTTCTTGCCGGGGTGGGCCAGGAGGTACGCGTAGAAGCCCTTCAGGCAGCGCAGCTGATTTTCGTAGTCACCGGGCATCTTCCCCACCACGGAGCCCTTCATGTGGACCACCTCGTCGTGGGAGATGGGCAGCACGAAGTTCTCAGAGAAGGCGTACATCATGGAGAAGGTGATGTCCTTATGGTGGTCCTGGCGGAACCAGGGATCCAGCTTGAGGTAGTGGCACATGTCATTCATCCAGCCCATGTTCCACTTGAGGTTGAACCCAAGGCCCCCCACGTCGGCAGGCCGGGTCACCAGGGGCCAGGCAGTGGACTCCTCCGCCACCATCAGCACATCCGGGTCCACGGAGAAGGCCATGGCGTTGAGCTCCCGGAGGAAATCGATCGCCTCCAGGTTCTCGTGCCCGCCGTACTTGTTGGGGGTCCAGGGGCCGCCCTGGCGGTCATAGTCCAGATACAGCATGGAGGCCACGGCGTCCACCCGCAATCCGTCGATGTGGTACTCCTCCAGCCAGAAGCGGGCGGAGGAGAACAGGAAGCTCTTGACCTCCGGCCGGCCGTAGTCGAACACCCGGGTGCCCCAGCTGGCGTGCTCCCACTTGTTGGGGTCGCTGTACTCGTAGCAGCAGGTACCGTCGAACTGATACAGGCCCTGCTCGTCCTTGCAGAAATGGGCAGGCACCCAGTCCAGCAGCACGGAGATGCCGTTTTTGTGCATATGGTTGACGAACCACATGAAGTCGTGGGGCGTGCCGAACCGGGAGGTGGGGGCGAAGTATCCGGTGCACTGGTATCCCCAGGAGTCGTCCAGCGGGTGCTCTGTCACCGGCAGCAGCTCGATGGCGTTGTAGCCCATGTCCTTGACATAGGCCGCCAGCTCTCTGGCAAGGTCCTTGTAATCCACGAAGTCCCCGTTGTCCCGCTTCTTCCAGGAGCCCAGATGCACCTCGTAGATGTTCAGCGGCGCATGGTACACCGGACGGGCCGCCTTCTTCTTGCGGAAGGCCGCGTCCGTCCACTTGAAGCCGCTGATGTCATACAGCTTGCTGGCGGTGGCGGGGCGGGTCTCTGTATGGAAGCCATAGGGGTCCGCCTTCTGGTGGACCGCGCCATCAGCGCCCCGGACGGCAAACTTGTAGGCAGTATAGGGCTTGAGCCCAGGGATAAACCCCTCCCAGATCTCTCCTTTTTGTTTGAGGGGAGAGGCGGACACGTCCCAGTCGTTGAAGTCTCCCACCACGGAGACCGCCTGAGCGTGAGGCGCCCAGACCCGGAAGGTCCAGCCGGCCTTTCCGCGTTTTTCCTCCGGGTGGGCGCCGAACCAGCGCCAGCCGTCGGTCAGTTCGCCCTTATGGAAACGGTCTACTAGATCTCTCTTTGCCATGGCAGCAGCTCCTCTCCCTGCGCGTCCGCGGGGCGGGCAGGTTCCTTGATTTTTTAGGGGATAAATGACTTGTTTCGGACCCGATTTTACTTTATATATTATACTTCCTGCAAAAAATACCGTCAAGGATGGTCCTGTCGAAAAAGCTGGGGAAGAGTTGTTTGAATCGCCTAATTTTTCCAGGATTTCAACAGGATTATTTTGACGTTTTTGTCAATTCCCTCAAGATGATGTCAAAATTTTGCGATCTCTTTTCACAGCTTTCACAAATTGCAGAGCCGTCCGCCTCCACTTTTCTACTATCGCGCGGTGCACCGTCTCTGGCAAATGAAACCAGGGAAGAGACCGCATAGGCAAACAAATCCTGCGGATACTAGCTTTTGCCAAGGGGCTGCCGCCAGCGGGCAGGCAGAGCAAAATCAATCAGACAAAAGGAGTTTTCGATATGAAGGCAACTGGAATCGTGCGGCGGATCGACGACCTGGGACGGGTGGTCATTCCCAAGGAGATCCGCCGCACCATGCGCATTCGGGAGGGAGATCCTCTGGAGATCTACACCAGCCGGGACGGCGAGGTGATCTTCAAAAAGTATTCCCTGCTGGGCGGCATCGAGGACTTCGCCGGGGAGCTGTGCGAGACCATGAGCCGCTCCACAGGCGCCGTCTGCGCCGTCACAGACCGGGACACGGTGATCGCCGTGGCCGGCGGCGGAAAGCGGGAGCTGATGGGCAAGCGGATCACGGCGGACCTGGAGCAGATCATGGAGACCCGCAGGATCTATCAGTTTGCCGGAGAGGGACAGCCCATCCCGGTGTGCGACGGCAGCGACAAGCTCACCGTCGCCGTGGCGGCGCCTATTCTGGCGGAGGGGGACCTGCTGGGCCTGGTGCTGTTTATCTCGGCCGACGGCGCCGTCACCGGCGAGACGGAGTACAAGCTGGCACAGACCATCGCCGCTTTTCTGGGCCGCCATATGGAGGGTTGACCCTCCGGCGGCCCCTCTCACCGCGGCGGGCTTCCCCAACGGGGCGCCCGCCGCGTTTTTTCAGGCATAAACCCCCGTCGGGCCGCCGTATGCTGGTACATATGGAAAAAGGAGGCGGGTCCATGGCGGCTTTGGAGACGTGGCTCCGGACGGCAGAGCGGGTCCTGTGGGGTCCCGGCACCCTGGCGCTGCTGCTGGGGACCGGGGCGTTTCTGACGGTCCGTCTGGGCTTTCTTCCCTGGCGGAACCTGGGCTGGGCACTGCGCAGCGTCCTCAGCCGGGAGGCGCGCCGGGGCGGCGAGGGGGGCGTGTCCCCCTTCGCCGCCCTGATGACCGCCCTGGCCGCCACCATCGGCACCGGCAACATCGTGGGCGTGGCCACGGCTCTGACCGCCGGCGGGCCGGGGGCCCTGGTGTGGATGGAGGTCTCCGCCCTGCTGGGCATGGCCACCAAATTCACCGAGTGCACCCTGGCGGTGAAGTACCGCCGCCGTGACAGACAGGGCCAGCCCTATGGCGGTCCCATGTACGTCATGGCAGACACTCTGGGCCGCCCCGGCGCCGTACTGGGCGCGGTGTTCGCGCTCTTTGCCGTAGGGGCCTCCTTCGGCATCGGGAGCCTCACGCAGGCCAATTCCATCTCCGCCGCCCTGGACACCGCCTTCTCCCTGCCACCGGCGGCGGTGGGGGCGGTGACGGCGGCCCTGGCTCTGGTCATCATCCTGGGCGGCATCCGGGGCATCGCCCGGGTGTCCTCGGTGCTGGTGCCGGCCATGGCGGTGCTGTACCTGGGGGCGGGCCTGGCGGTCATCCTCGGTAACTGGCGGAACCTGCCCCAGGCCGTGGGAGATCTGTTCCTCTGTGCCCTCTCCCCCCGGGCCGCAGCGGGCGGGGCCGCCGGGTCGCTCCTCACCTCCCTGCGCTGGGGCGTGGCCCGAGGCGTGTTTTCCAACGAGGCGGGGCTTGGCTCCGCCGCCATCTCTGCTGCCGCTGCCCGGACCGACTGCCCCGCCCGTCAGGGCTACGTCAGCATGACCGGCATCGTGTTCGACACGCTGATCCTCTGCACCGTCACGGGCCTTGCCATCTGCGCCTCCGGGGTCCTGGGCACACCGGAGGCCCGGGGCACCGACGGCGCGGCGCTGACCATCCTGGCCTTCTCCACCGTGCTGGGCCGGACCGGCGCCGTGTTGGTGTGCGTCTGCGTGACTCTCTTCGCCTTCTCCACCATCATCGGCTGGGCCTACCAGGGGGAGACCGCCTTCGGATATCTCACCGGCGGCCGCGGGCTCTCCCTGTACCGGACCGTCTTTGCCCTGACGGCCTTCTGGGGCGCGGTGGTACAGCTGGAGACGGTGTTCCGCCTGGCGGACATCTGCAACGCCCTGATGGCTCTGCCGAACCTTCTGTGCCTCCTGCTCCTCTCCGGCACCGCAGCGAAAGAGGCCCGGAATTTCCAAATCAGGCTGAAAGCGGGCGGACGGAAATAGGGTGAATCCGGCTTTTTTATCCCGGGGGAGTTGCATTTTCTATTTTTAATGGTAAGATAATGTCGGTCAAAAATTTTATGGCAAAGGACTTGATTTCATGACGAAAATCGACATTATCTCCGGATTCCTGGGCGCCGGCAAGACCACCCTCATCAAGAAGCTCCTCTCCGAGGCCTTCCAGGGTGAGCAGCTGGTGCTGATCGAAAACGAATTCGGCGAGATCAGCATTGACGGCGGCTTTTTGAAAGAGTCCGGCATCCAGATCTCCGAGATGTCCTCCGGGTGCATCTGCTGCTCCCTGGTGGGCGACTTCGGCAAGGCATTGAAGGACGTGCAGGAGCAGTTCCACCCGGACCGCATCCTCATTGAGCCCTCCGGCGTGGGCAAGCTCAGCGACGTGGTGGTGGCCGTGCAGAACACCATTTCCGAGATCCCTGACATGGTGCTGGACAGCTACGTCACCGTGGCCGACGCCACCAAGGTGAAGGTCTATATGAAGAACTTCGGCGAGTTCTACAACAACCAGATCGAATCCGCCGGGGCCATCATCCTCTCCCGGACCCAGAAGCTGACCCAGGAGAAGCTGGAGGCCGCCGCGGCCATGCTGCGGGAGAAGAACCCCGACGCCGCCATCCTCACCACCCCCTGGGACCAGCTGGACGGCAAGGTGATCCTCTCCGCCATGGAGAAGGTGTCCCTGGCCGACGAGCTGCTGGAGAAGATGCGCGCCGAGCACGCCGCCGACGAGGCGGAGCACGCCCACGAGCATGAACACGAGCACGACCATGAGCATGAACATGAGCATGAACATCATCATGACCATGAGCACGAGCACCACCATGACCACGACGAGCACGAGCACCATCACGACCACGAGTGCGACGATCCCAGCTGCTCCTGCCACCATCACCACCACCATCACGCCGACGAGGTGTTCACCTCCTGGGGCAAGGAGACGCCCAAGGTGTTCGCCCAGACCGACATCGAGCGCATCCTGACCGCCCTGGACTCCGGCGAGTACGGCAGGATCCTCCGGGCCAAGGGCATCGTCTCCGGCGAGAACGGCGCGTGGATCGAGTTCGACTTCGTGCCCGAGGAGCACCAGGTCCGCCCCGGCCATCCCGACTACACGGGGCGCCTCTGCGTCATCGGCGCGGAACTGAAAGAGGACAAGCTGGCGCAGCTCTTCGGCTTGTAAGTTTGGAAAGGAAACGCACTTTACCATGGCTGATATTCCTGTTTATCTGGTGGCCGGCTTCCTGGACGCCGGCAAGACCAATTTCATCAACGGCATCCTGGAGGACGGCTTCGCCCGCCAGGAGCCCACGCTCCTGCTCTGCTGCGAGGAGGGCGAGGAGGAGTACGAGAAAAACGCCCTGGACAATGTGACGGTCGTCACCTTTGAGGACGAGGAGGACCTGAAATGCTCCCGGCTCAAGGAGCTGGAGAAGCAGTACCACCCCAAGCAGGTGCTCATCGAGTACAACGGCATGTGGCAGATGGAACGTCTTTACAGAGAGGTCCTGCCGGCCAACTGGGTCCTCTACCAGATCATGACCTTCGTCCACGCCCCCACCTTCGAGATGTACGCCAAGAACATGGGCCAGCTGATGATGGAGAAGATCACCAACGCGGACATGCTGGTGTTCAACCGCTGCACGCCGGAGCTGCGGGACGCCCTGCGCAAGCGGAACCTCCGCATGGTGAACCGCCGGGCGGACATCTATCTGGAGATGGAGGACGGCACCAGCGAGGACTACCTCACCGGCGACGAGTGCCCCTTCGACCTCAATCAGGAGGTCATCGACATCCCCGACGACGACTTCGGCGTCTGGTACGTGGACGTCATGGACCACCCGGACCGGTACGCCGGCAAAACCGTCCACATGAAGCTCATCATGTGCCACTCCAAGAAGTACCCGGGCATCCACTGCCCCGGCCGCTTCGTGATGACCTGCTGCGAAAACGACATCCAGTTCATGGGCCTCATTGCCAAGGGCGTGGGCCTTGCCCAGTACAACAACCGGGACTGGATCGAGGTCACCGCCCGCATGGCCGTGGAGAAGCACGCGGCCTACAAGGGCCGGGGCCCCGTCATGCACGTGCTGGCCATCGGCCCGGCGGAAAAGCCCGCCCAGGAGGTCGTCACCTTCTGACGAGCCGCAATACAAATCGTAACATCCGGCCGAAAAATTCCCCTTCGTTGTCAAACGGAGGGGAATTTTGCAAAAAGTCTACGGAGCGGCGGTTGCCGGACGGCGGGCCGTCCGCTATCCTGACGGAGAGGTGAGCGTATGGACTATGCAAAGATCGGCGCCCTGATCCGCCGTCTGCGGCGGGAGCGGGGCCTGACCCAGGGACAGCTGGCGGAGGCCCTGGGGCTGAGCGCCAAGACCGTCAGCAAGTGGGAGCGGGCGCTGGGCTGCCCCGACGTGAGCCTGCTGCCGGCCCTCTCCGCCTGCCTGCAGGTGGATGTGTCCGCCCTGCTGGCCGGGGAGCTGGCGGAAAATCAACTCTCAGGAGGCAACATGAACAAAACGCGCTTTTTTGTCTGCCCGGTCTGCGGCAGTCTCTCCTTCTGCACGGGGCCGTCCTCCGTGTCCTGCTGCGGCCGTCCTCTGGAGGCGCTGGAGCCCCAAAAGGCCGCGCCGGAGCAGGCCCTGCGGGTCACAGACAGCGACGGGGACTGGTACGTGGAGAGCGACCACCCCGCCCGGAAGGACGACTACATCTCCTTCCTGACCCTGGTGACCGGGGAGAAGCTGCTGGTGCTGCGCCAGTACCCGGAGTGGGAGATCCACGCCCGGCTGCCGGGCAAACCCCACGGCAAACTAGTGTGGTACTCTACCACCCGGGGCCTGTTCTACCAGCTGGTGTAAAGGGACACCCCCTCCGCCATGGGCGGAGGGGGTGTCGTTCGTTCAGGGAGCTCTGTCACGGGACCGCCTCTGCGGTTCCCTCCAGAGGCCAGTCCAGAGGTGCTCCGTTTTCGTCCAGCAGATCCATCCCGTTGGAGCTGATGTCCGTGTTGTCCGGCAGCAAAAACACATCCAGCACCTGCCGGTTCTCAATGGGGCAGGTGTAGGTGATGCCGCTGTTCTGGAAGGTATAGAAGGCCGCCTCCTCCGGCAGGTCCCCGCCGCAGAGGATGATGACCGCCTCCCGGGGATTGCCGAAGTTCCAGCTGCCCAATTTCCCGGCGGTCAGGCTGGGCTTTCCGCCCCCGGCCCGCCAGCGGTCCGGGAACACGCTGTCCCGGTCATAGACGCACATGCACCAATTCCCCTGATCGTCGGTGCACAGGGCGGCCAGGTAATCCCCCCGCCGCTCCGTCTCCGCGATCCCCACGGCGGCGCCGGAGTCCCGGGCACCCAGATATTCCTCCGCCTTCTTTGCCAGGGCCTCCAGGTCCGTCTCCGGAGCCGAGCCGAAGTAGTGATATCCGAAATACATCCCTGCCAGGGCGGCAATGACGATCAGCGCGGCCAGGACGCCCCGCAAAAGCCGCAGCCGCTCCTGCATGGTCTCCACGATCTGGCCCCCCGCCGCTTTCGGCAGTTCCTCCGCCGTCAGCCGCCGGCCGCCCAGGATCTCGCTGACCGAGAGGCCCAGGGCCTCTGCCAGAGGCTCCAGGGACTCGATGCCCGGCATCCCCCGGCCTGTCTCCCACTTGCTGACAGCCTTGTCCGTCACGTGCAGCCGCGCCGCCAGCTCCTCCTGGCTGAGGCCCAGCTCCCGGCGGCGGGCGGCGATCAGTTCTCCAGTTTTTTTCGCGTCCATGGCGTGCTCCTTTTCCGTGTTCTCCGGGACATTGTACCACAGCCCCCGCCTGCCGGGCACCCTACGGGGCGTAGACCGCCGTCATTTTTCGCCTCCGTTCGATACGGTCCGTATTTTTCTCCCAAAAAATACGGATCGTATATTTGTTCACATCTTCCCGCTTGCTTTTCACAGCCAAATCCTTATAATAGAGGAATACTGCGTCAAACAGAACCAATTTGAACAGGAAAGGACCAAGGCTTTGAAAATTCGAGATCACTTCCCCAAATTCCGCCTGCCCTGGTGGGGTTCCCTGCTGGCGGCGGTGCTGGTGTCCGGATGCATCACCCTGCTGGCCCTCTGGTGCCAGCCCAACGCCCTGCGCAGCGTGCTGGCGGTATTCCGGGGCCAGCCCCTTCTGATCGTGCTGAACGCCATGCCCATCGGACTGCTGGTGCTGGTGTTCGCCTGCCTGTTCCGCAACGTCTTTTTCGGCGCCGCCCTGGTGAACCTGGTGGTGTGCCTGCTGTCCATTGCCAACCGCATCAAGATCGAGGTCCGGGACGAGCCGGTGTTCCCCCGGGACTTCGCCCTGCTCAAAGAGGTCGGCAGCGCCATGGGCACCTACGAGATCCGCTTCCCCTGGGGCGCCATCGCCCTGGTGGTCCTGACCACCCTGGCCCTGGCGGCCCTGGGCGTGGTAGTGGGCGGCAAGCCCTTCCCGGTGCGGCGTCTCCGGGGCGCTCTGGGCCGGGCGCTGGGGGCCGCCGCCAGCTTCGCGGTGCTGGCGGGCCTCATTTTGACGGTGTACGCCTCCGACGGCCTGTACAACTCCTTCCGGGTCTCCAACGCCTATTACATCCCCTCGGTATTCAACGAGCTGGGCTTCCCCTACTGCTTCTGCCACCAGTTCACCACCTACGCCGTGGACAAGCCCGAGGGCTTCAGCCGTGCGGAGGCGGAGGCCTGGGACGAGGGCGGCGAGACCGGCCTGGGGAAGGACGTGAATGTCATCATGGTGATGAACGAGGCCTTCTCCGACCTGACCGACGCTGACGTGTTCGCCTATACGGAGGAGACCGACCCCCTGCCCAACCTCCACGCCCTGCAAAGCGACCCCCACGCCCTGATCGGCCACGTGGTGGTGCCGGGCTTCGCCGGCGGCACCGCCAACACGGAGTTCGACGTGCTGACGGGGATGCAGACCAACGCCCTCTCCGCCACCACCACTTCCTCCTTCCGGGTGGTAAACCGGAACCTGGACAGTCTGTTCCGGGTCTTTGCCGACGACGGCTACGCCACCTCCTTCTTCCACCCCGGCGACGACTGGTTCTACAACCGGGAGAACGTCTACCGCTGGTTCGGCGCGGAGGAGACGGTGTTTGCCGACCAGATGACGGACCTTCAGTACAAGGGCCGCTGGGTCACCGACGACTACATGGCGGGCCTGATCGAGGAGGAATTCCAGGAGGCCGTGGACGCCGGAGAGCCCCTGTTCCACTACACCACCACCATCCAGAACCACATGTCCTACACCGCCGACAAGTACGGCGAGGGCTACGTCTACCCCGACGTGCCCCTGACCGTCTCCGTCTCCGAGGAGGTGGAGACGCTGCTGAAGGTCTACATCGAGGGCGCCCGGGACGCCGACGCCATGCTGGGCCGCCTGGTGGACCATTTCTCCGCCTCCGGCGAGCCGGTGGTGCTGGTGTTCTGGGGGGACCACCTGCCCTATCTGGGGGACAACCAGCTGGCCTACGCGGAGCTGGGATTGGAGGTGGCCCTGCCGGAGGACGACCGGACGGACCCCCTGTGCTCCTATGAGACGCCCTATGTGATCTGGGCCAACGACGCGGCGGCGGAGGCCCTGGACTGGGACCAGGCTGCGGCGGACCTGGACCTGCCGGAGAACGGGAGGCTGTCCGCCAGCTTCCTGGGCGCGGCGGTGCTGGAGCTGACGGGCCGGGCCGGCGAGAGTCCCTGGTTCGACTTCCTCAACCAGCTGCGGCGGGTCGTGCCTGTGGTGCAGAAAAAGACCTATATGATCCCGGACGGCACCTACATCAAGGACCGGGATCTGGACCAGTGGGCGCCGGAGAGCGGCGCCACGGGTGCGGAGATTCGGGAGCTGATCCAGCAGTGGCGCCAGTGGAGTTACTATCACCTGCGCTACAAGGATATCCCATGACCGGCAGCCCCCGGCGGACGGGTCCGCCGGGGGCTTTCTGCCGCCTTGACAGGGTGCGGACGGCCATGCTACCATGAAAAAAAGCCCCGCTTGGGAGAAAGGACGGGAATGGTAATGCGGTCCTGGCCCTGGAGAGATCTGATTTTGTCGGTGCTGACGGCAGCAGCAGCGGCCACCGCCTTTTTCGCCGCCGCACCGCTGCTGGGCAGCCTGCGTCTCTTCCACCCGATCTCGTACATCGTGATCCTCTTCTGGATCCCGGCTCTGGTGATGTCCGGTCCCTTTTTCCACTGGGTCCGGCGGGGACGGCGGCCCCGGGCATGGATCCTGGTCCTGGCGGCCTGCCTGGGACTGGTGCTCCTTTTGATGGCGGACCTCTCCACCGCCGCCCGCCTTGTGGCGGTCGTGACGGATTTCTATGACATGGAGTCCACGGGCTTTTTCCTGCTGTTTGCCCTGCTGTGCTGCGGCGGGATGCTGGTCGGCGTCCTGATCGGCGCCTTTCTGGGGCGGATGTTCCCCAAAAGATACGCATAGGTGACACGCCCGGAGCGCCCGGCTCCGGGCGTTTTTCCAGGCCGCGCTCCGAAGCGGACGCTTGAAGCGCCGCATCCGGCGCCCAAAACGAGATCCGCCCGGCGTGAAGCTGCGCTTCACGCCGGGCGGTTGCCTATGTTGAGTTCGTTCCGCTCAGCGGCGGGCGGAGGGATTGGACAGCGGAATGCTGCGGCTGCGGATCAGCTGCACGAACACCTCTGTCAGGGCCGGGTCGAACTGGGTCCCGGCGCCCCGCTGCAATTCGCTGAGGGCGTAATCCAGGGGCAGCCCCTTGCGGTAGGGCCGGTCCGTGGTCATGGCGTCGAACACGTCGGCCAGGGCCAGGCACCGGGCGGAGACCGGGATGTCCTCCCCGGAGATGCCCCGGGGATAGCCCTTGCCGTCCCATCGCTCGTGATGGCCCAGCACCGCCGGGATCAGGTAGTCCATCTCCGGCAGGTGGCGGATCATCTCGATGGAGTTGTTGACGTGGTCCTTCATCTGCCGGTACTCCTCCACCTCCAGCTTGCCGGTCTTGTTGAGGATGGTCTCCGGCACGGAGATCTTGCCGATGTCGTGGAGGAGACCCGCGGCGTAGATGGTGCGGACCTGATCGTCGTTGAGGCCGGCGGCCACCGCCAGCGTAGCGGCGTACCGGGCCACGTTCTTGCTGTGGGCGTAAGTATAGTGGTCCTTGGCGTCGATGGCGGCGGTCAGGGCCGAGATCATGGACATGGCGGTGCGGTATTCGCCCTCGCCCTGTTCGATGCGGTCCACGATGGCGTCGGTCCGCTCCGCCAGCTGCTGGGGCACGAAGTCCGACGCGCCCCGGAAAATGACGATCTGGTCCTTGCCGCCCTGCTTGGCGTTGTAGACCGCCAGGTCGGCGTTGTCCATCAGCTCCTTGGCACTGGAGGCGGCATAGGGCGCCGAGCAGATGCCCGCGCTGACGGACAGCGGCTTGTAGCGGCGCCGTTCCGGCACCATGTTGATGTCCGCCACCCGCTCCTGGATATCCCGGGCCAGCTTCCGGGCCCGCTGGGTATCCTGCAGCTGCAGCAGCACGGCAAACACCTTTCCGCTGGTGCGGAACACGGTGCCGCTCTCGCCCACGCTGCGGCTGATGGCCTCGCTGATGCGGCACAGGGCCGCGTCGCCCTCGCCCACGCCGTAGAGCTGGTTGTAGAGCTTGAAGTCGTCCACATCGATGTACATCAGCGTCAGGCATTCCTTGCCGCAGGCGCGGAACTGCTCCTCCAGCTGCTCCACGAAGTAGCGGTAGTTGTACATGCCGGTCAGGGGATCGATGCGGGCCTCCCGGAAGATCTTCTCATACAGGGAGGCGTTTTTCAGCGCGATGGAGGCGATGGAGCTGACCGTCTCCAGAAAGCCCACCTCCACAGCCGTGAAGCTGTGGTCCCGGGTCTTGGCGGAGAGCATCACCAGGCCCACCACCTCGCTGCCGCTGCGCATGGCGGCCACGCAGTCGATGTTCAGACGGCGGAACAGCTCCTTCTCCGTCTCCCATACGGACAGATACCGGGGCGTGTTGCGAAACTCATTGAGCAGCAGGTAGCTCTCCTCCTGGAGATAGGCGATCTGGGGGCTGTCCTTGGAGATGGAGAAGGACAGCGTCGCCAAGGGGCTGGAACAATACCGGGCCTGATAGGCGTTCCCCTCCAGCAGGCAGACGTAGATCTGCTCCACCGGGATCTCACAGGCGATCACGCCGCCCAGCTTTTCCATGATATCCGCCGTACTCAGAGTCTGAGAGACCTCGGCGGAGAACTTTTTTACCAGCTTGTTCTGCTGCTCCTCCCGGATGAACACCGCGTCCAGCAGCCGCCGTACCAGCACATAGGCCACGGCCAGCACCCCGGCGAAGGTGACTGCCACGGTGGTGATGGACCAGTCCTGATCCAGTCCCAGCCGCTGCTGGGAGAATTCATACATGGGACCGATCAGGTTGGCGGCAAAGGTGACGCACACCGCCGCCATGGTCACTGCCAGCAGGCTCCGCGACACCACCAGGGTCATTCGGAACAGACGGCGGCGGTACAGCGTGTAAATCAGCAGCGCGGCAAACACCAGGCCGGAGAGCATGTCGAAGGGGAACGTATTCCCCGGAATACTCACCTGCAGCAGATTGCCCACCAGCATTATCAGACCGCTGGCCACCAGCATCTGGATGCCGGGAGAATGGGCCCCCTGCTCCCGGATGGCCTGCAGCAGCGCCGCCACCGTGGCCGCGATGATGCACACGAACATGATGCAGGGGATGATGATATGCCAGTTCAGGCTGTACAGAAACACCGTGTCCCCGTTTTCCAGGCTTACGGGTCTGGGCATTTCCAGGAAGAAGCCGCTGATGGTGCCGGGGATGATCGCGGCATTCCAGAGGACAAACACGCTCAGCAGGAGCTTGCCCTTGCGGCGGGTGAACACATGGATGAAGATGTAAAACAGCAGCTCCATGATAAACAGCGCCACCAGGGAGACCGCATACCAAAACCGCATCCCCGGCCAGAACTGCAGCCGCATGAGTACGGAGCCGCCGGCCCACAGGATCACGTCCACCAGCACCGCCAGAAACGCCCAGATCTCCGGCGTCTTCTTCACCGCCAGGATGGTGACGAACATCAGCAGGAAGCAGCACAGTACCGAAACGTTGATATACAGGAAGGGGATGTTGCTCACGGCAGCCGCCTCCCTTCCGGCTGGGCCTGCTGGCGCAGCAGCCCCATCACGTCCAGCATGCCGGGATTGATCCGCGGGATCCGCTGGCCGATATGGGCCTCATAGGCGGAGATGGTACCATATTTGAGAATGGTGATCTCCAGAGGCTCCATGTTCAGCAGCTTCTTCAGATCGCCGTAATCGCTGTCGAAATACTTGAAGTACAAGCTCAGGTGCTCCGCCAGCACCGTGCGGACGGTCACCTCGCTGCACTGTGTATCCGGCGGAATCTCCAGATACATGTGGAGGAAGGGGTCGTCGTTTTCGTTGAACTCCTTTTTCAGCACCCAGTCCCCCAGGTCCAGACGGCTGAGGCGGATGACCTCCTGCATGGACGAGAGGGTGATCCGGGTGAAGCCGGCAATGTCGATCACATCCGGCACCCGGTCCACGAAGGTCAGCCGGGGCAGCTGGCCGCTGCCGGCGCTGACGCAGTGGTACATATCGCCGATGCGGTAGCGCATGAAGGCGCCGCCGTGGAGCACGGAGATCACCAGCTCATAGGTCTCCCCCGCCTGGATCTCATCCATCAGGCAGGTGCGGGGCTGGTAGTCCGGATCAGTCAGGTTCCGGTGGCACTCGGCCTCCGGGATGAACTCGTAGAAGCAGGCATCCGGGAAGAATACCATGCCCCGGTGCTCCCAGTTCTCAGCGCCGATACAGGTGGACTCCGTCCCGGCGGCCAGTTCCACCGGCGCAATGCCCCACGCCCTGGTCAGCCGGTCCTTGTAGCACTTGGCGTCGGTCCCGGCAAAGAAGAAGGCCTTCAGCCGGAACACGTCGCCCGGGACGATAGGCCGCCCGTCCCGGCGGCTGATGTACTTGGCCCGCAGATACCGCAGGGCGTTGCCCGGGGAAGCCTTTACCTTTCCGCTGTGGCCGCCGCTGCTTTTGCCGAAGCTCTCCGTGATGTAATTGGCCACGGAGCCGATGCCGAAGAAGAAGTCCACGCCGCCGCTCATGGCCATGGCGAAGCCCTTCTTGATCCGCTGGCTGAAGCTCAGGTCGGAATTGGTGTTGGAGTCCGGCAGCCAGGTGAAGCGGATGTCCTCGTCGAAAAGGGAGGGCATCAGTCCCGTGGCATAGGGAAGCGGCGCGCCGCCGTACAAAATCCGGTCGCCGCGCTTGAGATCAAAGTCGCCCTTTTTCCGGGCAGTGGCCATCATCATGGTGGCCAGCAGATTGTGACGGTAAGTATCCAGCATGCTGCGGGTATAGGGCGCCAGCTTCACCGGCCGGAGGCCGCCCTCCCAGGTGGTCTGGATCCAAACGGCGGGCTCGCCGCAGAGCATATCCGTCCGCCGGGCCAGCAGCACGTCGGCGTAGTTGGCGTAGGTGGTCAGGGGCAGCATGGCCCGCAGGTCATCGATGGTCCGGGGAGTCTTGCCCCGCAGCATCTGGCGGCCCAGCCCGCTCTTGCTCCAGAGATCGATCTGCTCCTCCATCAGCCGGCGCTGGGTATACATATAGTCGGCAAGGCTCATGTCCAGGAAGCCGCAGTACTCCTGCCACAGCTGTTCATGGCTACACTTTTTCAGCTTGTCCTCAAATCGCACGGGCCCGATCCCCCTCAACTCTTTTTCCGGCAGCTTCTCCCGCGCCGCCGGCCCGGCAGCAGAAAGGGCGTGGCGGCCTGATAGGCCTCATACCCCTCCAGCAGCGCCGGAAACACACACCGGTCCTCAAACAGCACCAGCCCCACATTCACTCCGCACAGCAGCGCCGCCTCCCATAGCGGCAGCCCGGCGGCAAGCCACAGGCATCCGTACACGCCGGCAAACCACAGCACGCCGGGATGCCGGCACAGGGCGTACACTCCCGTAGTGCAGGCCCGCCGCTTTTCTCCGGGGCGGGCGTAGGATGCCGCCGCAGGCAGGGCAAAAAACAGCGTATAGACCAAGAGCGCCAGAAACATTACGCCCAGAAGCAGCACCGCGGCCCGGAACCAGCCCCGAGCCAGCGACTGCTCCCACCGCAGGTCCAAAAGGGTCCCGGCCGTCAGCAGCAATCCTCCGCTGGGAAAGCAGAATCGCAGAGCCCGGTATCCCCACCGCCAGTCGTTATAATCGCTGAGAAAAAACAGCGCGAAGCCACAGAGGCTCAGCGGCCAACCCATGGCATCGTCCTCCCAACCGGTCACATATTTCTCCATAATATTGTTATGTTACCTATTGTATCTTATTATACTGGTGTTTATGTATAATTTCAACAAATTTTGACTATACGATTTACACAAATCGCTTACAAACCAACCGGGCACAAGATATGGGGCACTGTTTCTTGCACAATTTCCACCGCTTGTATCAGGTTTCTTATTATTTTTCAATTTGAAAATAATATAATTTTTGTAACCAACTGTTTTTGGCAAATCTCACAACAGAAAAACCGGCTCAGCCCAAAGGCTTTGCCGGTTTTTTCCTGCTTTTGTCATGGATTTTTCTGGTGAAAATGCTGCCATACCGCCTCGGCGGCACTCCGCGGCACCACAGCGGCCAGGGCCTCCACGTCCGCTTCCCGGATGGCCCGGATGGTGCCGAAGTGCCTGCGCAGCTCCTCCCGCCGCTTGGGCCCCACGCCGGGGATGCCGTCCAGCGCGGAGCGGGTGGCGCTTTTGCTGTGGCTCTCATGGTGGTAGGTAATGGCAAAGCGGTGGGTCTCCTCCTGGATCTGGCCGATCAGGGAGAACACCGCCTGGTTGGCCACAATGCCGATCTCCCGGCCGTCCGGGGTCACCAGGGCCCGGGTCCGGTGGCGGTCGTCCTTCACCATGCCGAAGATGGGCACGGCCACCCCAAACCGCTGCGCCACCTCCCGGGCGGCGGCGGCATGGGTCTGGCCGCCGTCGATCAGAAACACGTCCGGCAGGGGCAGGAACTTCTCATCCCCGTCAGCGGCCCGCTGGAGCCGCCGGGTCAGCACCTCCTGCATGGAGGCGTAGTCGTCGGGATGGCCCTCCAGGGACTGGATGCGGAAGCGCCGGTAGGCGGATTTCAGGGGGCGGGTGCCGCTGTACACCACCATGGAGGCCACGATGTCACTTTTTCCAGTGTTGGAGATGTCGAAGGACTCCATCCGCCCCGGCGGGGCGGGCAGGTCCAGCATCCGCTGCAGCAGCTCCAGGGTGTGGGCCACCCGCTCGGCGTCGGTGGTGGCCCGCTCCGCCTCCCGGGCGGCGTTGTCGTGGGCCATCTCCAAAAGGTCCGCCTTCTCCCCACGGTAGGGCACGTGGACCCACACCTTCCGCCCCGCCCGGCGGGTGAGGACCTGGCTGAGATCCTCGCAATGGCCCTCCGTCTCGGCGGGCAGCAGGATCTCGTGGGGCAGGATGGATCTGGGCAGATAGTACTGGGCGGTGATAGCGGAGAGCATCTCCCCCTCGTCCTCGTCAATGGGGGCGGTGAACAGCTCCGTCTCCCGGCCGGCCAGGTTCCCCTCCTCCATGTGGAGCACGGCATAGCAGCACTTGCCGGAGCCTCGGAAGATGCCCCAGATGTCCGTGTCGGCGCAGAGGCCAGCGATCACCGTCTGCTTTTTGGCCAGGGCGCCGATGGCGTTGATCCGGTCCCGCAGAGCCGCTGCCTGCTCGAAGCGCAGTGCCTCCGCCTCCGCCTCCATCTGGGCGGTCATCTCCCGCAGCAGCTGCTTGGACTTGCCCTCCAGCAGCTGCACCGCCTGCTCGATCCGGGCCCGGTAGGTCTCCGCCGTCATCTCCCGGCGGCAGAAGCCGTCGCACCGGCCCATGTGGAAGTTCAGGCAGGGCCGCTCCGCCCCGATGTCCCGGGGGAACACCCGGGAGCAGGTGGGCAGGCGCAGGGCGGAGAGCACCGCGTCCAGGGCCTGGCGGGTCTCGTACCGGCCGCCGAAGGGGCCGAAGTACCGGGCCCCGTCCTGAGCCATCTTGTTGACCATGGAAAAGCGGGGATACTCCCCCTTGGACAGCCGCACAAAGGGATAGCCCTTGTCATCCTTCAGGAGGATGTTGTACTTGGGACTGTGGCGCTTGATGAGAGAGTTCTCCAGCACCAGCGCCTCGAACTCACTGGAGACGAAGATGGTGTCGAAGTGGTCCACCTGGGCCACCATCTGCCGGGTCTTAGCGGTGTGGCCCGCGCTGTCCTGGAAATACTGACTGACCCGGTTTTTCAGTTTCTTGGCCTTGCCTACGTAGATGACCTTGCCGGTCTTGTCCATCATCAGATAGACTCCCGGCGTCAGGGGCAGGTCGTTGGCCTTCTCCCGCAGCTCCTCCCGTGTCATGGGGCATCCTCCTCTCTCTGAGCCTCTCCGGCGGCCGCCGGCATTGTCAGTGTAACAAAAAGCGCGGCTCCGCGCAAGGCGAAGCCGCTGCATTCCGATCCTTCCGTTTTCAGCAGAGCCGGCGCTCCGCAAGGGACAGGATTACTCGCCGAAGTTGTCGTTGACCAGATCCACCAGGGCGCTGACAGCTTCCTTCTCATCAGCGCCGTCGGCGATGAGGGTGATGGTGGTGCCCTTCACGATGCCCAGGGACAGAACGCCCAGCAGGCTCTTGGCATTGACACGGCGGTCCTCTTTCTCGACCCAGATGCCGCTCTTGAACTCATTGGCTTTCTGGATGAAGAAGGTAGCGGGTCTGGCGTGCAGTCCCACCTCGTTGTTAACAGTGATCTCCTGTGTATACATGATACAGCTCTCCTTTTCTATACCAATTCGTTTCGCGTGCGATTGCATAGCAGGTCATTTTCCTGTTATCATCATAACCGCTTTTGCCAGTTGCGTCAACGGCGTTTTTCACAAACATTTGAAAAAAACCAACTGTTGGAAACCCAGTCTTTTGGTAGTTTGCACCATTCCAGGGCGATTTTATACCCGGTTTTTATCACTTTTTCCATCCGGTGTCCGACAAAACGAAAATGAGCGGGACATCCTTCGGATGTCCCGCTCTCTTGCTGCACGGCAGCCGTACGGATCAATAGTTCTGGGCCTTGATCTGGAAGTAGGCCTGGGGATGCTTGCACACCGGGCACACGGCAGGCGCGCTCTCGGCGATCTCCACATGGCCGCAGTTGCGGCAGAACCACATGACCTTCTCGCCCTTCTTGAAGACCTCGCCCTTCTTCAGGTTGTCCAGCAGCTTCAGATAGCGCTCCTCATGGGTCTTTTCGATCTTGGCAACGCCCTCAAACTGAGCGGCCAGGGCCAGGAACCCCTCCTCCTCGGCGGTCTTGGCCATCTCGGCGTACATCTTGGTCCACTCCTCGTTCTCGCCGGCAGCGGCGGCAGCCAGGTTGGCCTCGGTGCTGCCGATGCCGCTCAGGGCCTTGAACCAGAGCTTGGCGTGCTCTTTCTCGTTCAGAGCGGTCTCCTGGAAGATGGCCGCGATCTGCTCGTAGCCCTCTTTCTTGGCCTGGCTGGCAAAATAATCATACTTATTGCGGGCCTGGGACTCCCCCGCGAATGCGATCCACAGATTGGCCTCGGTCTTGCTGCCTTTCAGTTCCATAATAACTTTCCCCTTTCAAAAAATAAGTTGAATACTTGATCTCCTTTGTATACTCAAGCCGGTTCCCGCTGCGCCGCGCAGGCGGGGCAGCATCCGGTGAATACCAAAATATGTCCATTTACCTGCCAGCCGCTTTCAGCGGCGGCCTGATCCAGCGCGCTGTCATAGGGGACGGACTCCATATCCGTCACCCGGCCGCAGCAGGCGCACTGAAAATGGGTGTGCGGCGTGGTATCGCCGTCAAAGCGAACCACCGGTCCCGGAAGCTCCCGCAGGCGGCCCTCCTGGGCCATCTGGTGGAGGTTGCGGTATACCGTCCCCAGACTCAGCCGGGGCATCTCGGGTTTGAGCTGCTGGTAGACCATCTCCGCCGTGGGGTGGTCCTTTCGGCCGTACACTGCCTGGTAGATCTGCTCCCGCTGATGGGAGAAGCGTCGTTCTGCCATGGGCACCCCTTTCTTAATCAGTAATGATTGCTATTATTAATATAACACATTTCTCTTCAAATTGCAAGCATTTTTTAAAAAAATTACCCATAATTTTTCTGTCCGCTGCGGAGAAACTTTCCAGCCATAAATCGACGCCGGCCGGAGACAATAGGCACTGGGTATCGCGCACAACCATCCCGCATCAAGGGAGGAGCACAATGAAAAGAAAATTCGCGCTCTTGCTGGTCTCCGGTCTGCTGGCTGTTACCCTGGCCGGCTGCGGCGGAGACGACAAGGACGCCGGGACCACAGACGGTACCGACGGCATGGTGACGGATCAGAACGACAGCGCTCTGACGGGCGATGACAGCTCTGACCGCAACCAGGACGACGGCACCGGCATGGAGAACGACCATTCCACGGATGCCGGCGATGACGGTGTTCTGGGTGATCTGGAGGACGGCATGAACGACCTCGGAGATGACCTGGAACGAGGCGTGGACGATCTGACGGACAGCGGCGCCAGCTATGATCAGATGGTGCGCAACGGCTCCGTCCACGACACCGACGGCGACCTGACGGACGGCGAAAACGCCCATACACCCGGCGCCACTTAACCGCGCCTGTTCCTGGAGGCGTGAAAAAACGGGGACTCCGGCATAAGCCGGGGTCCCCGTTCAGCCTGCCGAAAGAGTTTTTTCAACAGGCTGCAAACATTTTTCAAACCCCAAAGCGGTTCTCCCAATTCCCTTCTGTGTTCCCGTAGACTAAAATCCAGAAGCCGATGCAGAAATATTCATCTGGGGCATATGATTCCCCCCCCCACCACCTCAAGTCTTGAAAGTCAATTCCTTGCGAGTTTTCTCTCTTGGTTTCGTCATAGCTGGTCGCTCCTTTCTGCCCGTAGGCATGGAAAAAGGGCAGTCGATTTTCTCGGCTGCCCTTGTGGGGAAACAAAGTTATTCTTCTGCGTTTGAATCAAGTGTTCCTGCACCGTCATCGGTATATAGTTCGGCAGGAATTGAACTAACAGCAAGTTGTTCTTCTGGCGACAAGGAATTATACCATTCAAGCCATTCAAGAGTTTCTTCGGTCAAGTCAGATTTGCTGAATGACTGTCCATTAAATTCAATGGTTCCATTAGAACCTATATCCCCAGAAATAGGGGTCAATGCCTTTAATAAATCTTCGCCTGTAACACCTAATTGAGCACCATCACTTGCAAATGGAATGTGCAACAAATATTCTCCGTCTACTTCATAAACATAAATATAGATGCCAGAACCAATATCTTGTGTATTGCCCAAAAGGGAAAGGACTTCTTCTCTTGTCATAGCTGGCTCTAATTCTCTTATCTGTTCAGATGTTACTTGTGTCGGCACGTCAATCTGCTCTTCGTTACCTGGCAATAGGTTAAGGATTTCTTCGGTTAATGGACTACTTTCTCCAGCATCGATGGTTTTTACTGCTTCTTTTATTTCTTTGTGGGAGTAGTCGCCCAAATCTTCAACAGGAATACCGAGGGAATTCAGATAATCGACTGCCGCATTATATTGAATTGTATCAATAGCAAATGCGGTTAATGGTACCATCAAGCACAAACAAGCCGCCATAGCTCCCCACTTTACCCAGCCGGGCTTCTTTGCTTTGTGATATGCCCTTGCCTCGTTGATATGCTTCTCATTGATGTCACCGAGGACTTCATACAGTTTTTCATTCGTCATAGTTCAAAGCCCCTTTCTAAAAGGTAGTTGTGTAGTTTTAGGCGGATGCGGTTAAGGGTCATTGATACTGCTCCATCATTCATATTGTGTCGGACAGCAATTTCTGAAATACTATCTGTGTACCAGTATCGGCTGATAAAAATGCTTCTTTTCTTTGGTGATAGACGATCCAAAAATGTATCAATGGCTTTCGTGAGTTCCTTTTGGTCAAATGCCTGCTCAACATCATCCTTGCCAGATACTAAGTCCGAAAGTTCCTCCAGAACCGCAGGGATTTCTCCGCCGCCCCGTTTGTCGGCGGTATTGTGTTTATACCTGTTGAATGACAGGTTTCTTGTGATTTTCCCAAGGAATGCGGACAGAATGCTTGGCCTGTGAGGCGGCATGGCGTTCCATGCGTTTAAGTAGGTATCGTTGACACATTCTTCAGCATCTTCCTGATTGCCCAGTATATTCTTAGCAATCGAGGTACAATAGTTCCCGTATTTGTCAGATGTGGCATGGATGGCCTGCTCGTTTCTATCCCAGTATAATTGGACTATCTGTGCATCATCCATCGGTTTTCACCTCGCTTCCTTATTTACCTTTTCACCTATATACACAACTTTTGAACTTAAATCTCACACATTTTTTCAAACTTTTTTCTATCCAATAATACCATATTGTTATCACTGCAGTATATAGCAATAGGACTACCATCAAGTTATGAACGATAGAGACACTCATTTCTGAGTGTCTCTGCATATTTATAGGTCGTATTCAAGTAATATTCATTGGCCTATGGCCGGGAACACAAAGTCGAATTGGGACAAGCGGTTTTAAAAACGCATGATTGAAAACGAAAGGAACCCTCCTGGGTTCCTCTCGCAACGCTCTTCCTTCCCGTCGCGTAAGCTGACCGGTTTTGCTGTCTACATCAAAACGGGAGCCCCGGCATAAGCCGTTGCTCCCGTTTTTTCGGATGCGCGTACAGGCCGCATCCCGCTGTTCAGGTTTTCTCTTTGCCCAGGATCACGGCGGCCAGCTGCTCCGGCGTGTCCGCCAGGAACTCCGCGCCGGCGGCCTCCAGACTCTCCCGGGATCGGAAGCCCCAGGTGACGCCGCAGGCGGGAAGGCCCGCGTTGTGGGCCGTCTCCATGTCCACGGAGCTGTCCCCCACAAAAAGGGTCGCGGCCGGGTCAGCGTTCAGCTCCGCCAGCACCTGCCGCACGCCGGTGGGGTCCGGCTTCACCGGAACGCCCCGGACCTTTCCCCGCACCAGGGAAAATACGCCGGGGAAAAAGTGCTCCACGATCTGACGGCTGAAGTCGTCGGCCTTGTTGGAGTAGACCGCCATCTGCACGCCGCGTTTCTTCAGCTCCGCCGCCAACTCCTCCATTCCCGCGTAGGGCAGGGTCTTGTCCATATTATGGGCGCCGTAGTACTGGGAAAACTGCGCCAGGGTGTTCACCATCAGCAGGGGGCTGCGGCAGCCCTCCGGGGAAAACCGCTCCACCAGATTGGGGATCCCGTGTCCCACCATGGACCGGAACTCCTCCAGGGAGTGCTCCGGCCAGCCGTTGCGGCGGCAGACCCAGTTGCCGGCGTCCGCCAGATCCTCCAGGGTGTCCAGCAGCGTTCCATCCAGATCGAAAATCACCGTTTGGTACATAGGCGCACCTCATTTCGTAAATTCCCGTCTATTTTAGCAACTTTACCGACGCTTCACAAGTGTCAGACAAACTGAAAGGCGCGGCGGATGCCGCGCCTTTTTTATGGATTTCGCAGGGGATATTCTCACAGGAAATCGGGCATGGGGCCCCGGCTGGTCAGAAGGGTGTGCTCCCGGAACCCGGCGGCCCGGGCCAGCTCCGCCGCCTGATCGTAGGCGTGGACGATCCCGGCGGCGCTGTGGGCGTCGGCGGTGAGGATAACCCGGCCGCCCATCGCCCGCCACTCCCGCAGCAAGAACAGCGCCGGATAGGGCGTGTCCCGGTAGCCCCGGGCCATGGCGCCGGTGTTGATCTCCAGCAGCGTGGCGTCCGGGTCCGCGGCGTGGAGGGCCTCCAGCGCCGCGGCGCGGTAGGCCGGGTCCGCCTCGTCGAAGAAGCGGCCGTCCCGGTTCAGCTTCACGATCAGGTCCATGTGGCCCAGGATGGTGGGTCTGCGCCGCGCCATGGCGGCCACGTCGGCAAAATACCCCCTCGCCATGGCCAGGGCGTCCCCGCCGAACATCTCCCGCAGGCAGGCCGCAACATGGTCCGCGTCCCAGTCCACGCAGTGGTACTGCCTGGTCCGGGGATCGTACAGGTTGTGGACGGAGCCGATCCAGTACGCCGCCCAGTCCGGCACCGGCTGGGAGGACTGGCTGTCCTGCTCGATGCCCGGCAGTACCTCCATCCGCCCCCGGTATTCCTCTCGCAGCCGCAGCACCTCCGCCCGGTAGGCGGACGGGTCCTCCGGCAGCACGTTGCCCTGGTCCCAGGGGATATCGGTGTGGCTGTGGCCGGAGGCGCCGAAGGTCACCGCTCCGGCTTCAAAGGCCGCCCGGGCCATCTCCGCCAGGGTGTTCTTCCCGTCGCAGAGGGTGGAGTGGGTGTGGACGGTGCAGATCCTCATTGCATCCGCTCCTGCTTGACCTTGTGGTCCACCACATGGCGCTTTTCCAGCTCCCGGGTGATGTCCTCCACGGAAATGCCCATTTGGACCATCAGCACCATGACGTGGTAGGTCAGGTCCGCGATCTCGTAGATGGTCTCCTCCCTGTCCTCCTTGCGGCCGCCGATGATGACCTCGGTGCACTCCTCGCCCACCTTCTTGAGGATCTTATCCAGGCCCTTGTTGAAGAGGTAGGTGGTGTAGCTGCCCTCCTTGGGGTCGGTCTTGCGGCCCTCGATCAGGTGGTAGAGACCCTCATAGCTGAACTGCTTGAGTTCCTCGGACAGATACACCGGCTGGAAAAAGCAGCTCTCCGCGCCGGTGTGGCAGGCAGGACCGGCCTTGACCACCTCCACCACCAACGCGTCGGCGTCGCAGTCGGCGGTGATGGACACCACCCGCTGCACGTTGCCGCTGGTCTCGCCCTTGCGCCAGAGCTCCTGACGGCTGCGGCTCCAGAAGCAGGTGCGGCCCTCGTCGATGGTGATGGCCAGGCTCTCGGCGTTCATGTAGGCCAGGGTCAGGACCTCCTTGGTGTAGTGGTCCTGGACGATGGCGGGGATCAGGCCCTTTTCGTCAAATTTCAGTTCCATGGTGGATACGCTCCTTTTTGAAAGGTTTCCTCGCTGGGAGGGGATACCGGGAGGTTCCCGGGGATTCCGGCCCCACTTTTCTTTGTCTTGTCAAAGAAAAGTCGCCGCCGGAGCGGTGGAAAAGAAAACGTTTAGTGCCAAACCTTGCGCCGTCGGCGCAAGGTCCGGCAAATACGGGGGTCGTGCGAAGCGGTGCGGCGGGCGTCGATGGTCCCGCCGTCCCTGCGCCGTTCTCCGGCGATCGAAGGGCCCCGGCCCCGCATAACGACTGCGGCGGGCAGACGGGGTGCAAAATCGCATTTATCCCCTGCTTCTCGTTCCGCGCCTTCCGCTGCGCCAGGCGCTGCCCCGGCGGGTACGGGAGTACGGCGATGCCGGGGCTTCCGGTCTGCCGTAGGGGCTGATTCCATATCGGCCCGCCGCCGGGCGCTCCGCCAGCACCAGGTGAGCGGCAGCGGAAAGAGACGCTGGCCGATCCGAAAAGCACCCCGTCCCTCCGCCGCACAGTCTATGCGGCTCCAAGGTATTTCGACCACCGAGGCAAGGCGCAGGGTCGACGGGGCCGTCGATTCAGCGCAAGCCGATTCGCACGGCCTCGCGCTTCGGCAAATAAGCCCCGGACGGGGCGCTTTGCCGCCCGGCATCTTTTCTTTTGACCGGCCGCGGCCGTTTGCCTCCGGCCTAAGAGCCGCCTACGGCGGTTGGCCTCCGGCACGCGCCTGCAGGCGCAGTCTTTTCGTCTTGCCGAAAAGAAAATGGGGGCGGATCCCCCGCGGGAAGCCCGCGCTCCCGCCCGGCCCGCCGGCAGCAGGGCAGGCTCAGATCCGCATCTCCACGCCCCGGGCGCGGAGGTAGCGCTTGAGGTCCTTGATGTCCACCTCTCCGGTGTGGAAAATGGAGGCCGCAAGACCCGCATCGATGCCGGGGTGGGTGAACAGCTCCGCAAAATGCTCCATGTTCCCGGCGCCGCCGCTGGCGATGATGGGCACGTGCACCCGCTCCGCCAGGGCGTCCAGCATCTCCAGGTCGAAGCCCTGCTTCACGCCGTCGGTGTCGATGGAGTTCAGCACGATCTCCCCGGCGCCGTCGTTCACGCCCCGGACCGCCCAGTCCAGGGCGTCGATGCCGGTGTCCTCCCGGCCGCCCTTGGCGAAGAGGCGGAACTGTCCGTCCACCCGCTTGACGTCCATGCTGAGGACCACGCACTGGTCGCCGTACTTCTTGGCGGCGGCGGCGATGATGGAGGGGTCCGCGATGGCGCCGGAGTTGACGGACACCTTGTCGGCGCCGCACTTGAGCACCCGGTCGAAATCCTCCACGGAGCGGATGCCGCCGCCCACGGTCAGCGGAATGAAGATCTCCGCCGCCACCCGGCGGAGGATGTCGGTGAAGAGCTTGCGGCCCTCGGCGGAGGCGGTGATGTCGTAGAACACCAGCTCGTCGGCGCCGGAGTCGTTGTAGAACCGGGCCATGACCACCGGGTCCGCCATGTCCCGCAGGCCCTCAAAATTGACGCCCTTCACCACCCGTCCGTCCTTCACGTCCAGGCAGGGGATGATCCGCTTGGCCAGCATCAGCCCACCTCCTTCATGACGGTTTTCAAATCCAGCCGCCCGGTGTACAGGGCCTTGCCCAGAATGGCGGCCTGGGTGCCGATGGCCTTCAGCTGCCGCAGCTCCTCGATGCTGCTGACACCGCCGGAGGCGGTGACGGCCAGGCCGTCGATTTTGGAAAGTTCCCGGTAGAGGTCCAGGTTCGTCCCCTGTTCGGCCCCGTCCCGGCTGATGTCGGTGTAGATGACGGCCTTCACCCCGGCGGAGCGGAGGCGGCGGCAGAAGTCCACGCCCTTTTCCGCGGACAGCTCCTTCCACCCGCTGACGGCCACGTAGCCGTCCCGGGCGTCCACACCCACAACGATACGCTCGCCGTACTTCCGGGCCATGCGCTCCGTGAAGGCGAAGTCCTTTACGGCGATGGTGCCCAGGATGCAGCGGCCCACCCCCAGGTCCAGGTAGCGGCGGATGCGGTCCTCATCCCGGATGCCGCCGCCCACCTCGATGTACAGCCCGCCCTGGCGGGCGATGGCGGCGATGGAGTCAAAATTGGCCAGGGTGCCGTCCCGGGCACCGTCCAGGTCCACCACGTGGAGGCATTTCGCCCCGGCGGCCAGGAAGTCCCGGGCCACGGCGCAGGGGTCCGCGGCGTAGACGGTCTCTTTGTCGTAATCCCCCTGGTAGAGGCGGACCACCTGTCCGCCCCGCAGGTCAATGGCGGGAAAAATATCCATAGGCGTTCTCTCCCATCTCAAATGGCGTCACAGGTGTTCCTTGCAGGTGAGGCTCTCCACCTCCAGCCGGAAGATCCCCACGGCATCCAGCATGGCCGGGCCGTAGGTCCACCGGTCCTGCCCGGTGCACTGGCGCATGACGGCGCTGAGCCCCGTCTCCTTCTCGGCAGGGTCCGTCACCTCGGCGACGGTCCCCTCCCCGATGATGCTGCGGAAGGCCGCGGTGTAGTCGCAGGCCTGCTCCCCGCCCTGGAGGCGGTAGCCAGTGTCCATCTCAAAGCAGGCACAGCCGCCCTGCCGGATCAGGTCCGCCTTGCGGCCCTCCTTCGCCCCGTGGAAGTAGAGGAACTGCTTGCCCTCCCGTTCCGCCAGGCCGAAGTTCAGCGGCACCACATACACCCGCTCCCCGTCCCGCAGGCCCAGGCGGCACACCTGGCACTCCGCCAGCACGGCGCGGATCTTTGCCGGGTCCGTGACGGCCCGGTCCTTGCGTCTCATGGGTCTCATAGGTCCCTCCCTCACAGCTCACCGAAGGCCTTCAGGATCCGCAGCCCCGTGTCCCCGGACTTCTCCGGGTGGAACTGGGTGCCCCAGACGTTGCCCTGGCGGACCACGCCGGTGACGGCCACGTTGCCGTACCGGGACACCGCCGAGGTGCTCTCCGCGCAGCGGCGGGCGTAGAAGCTGTGGACATAGTAGACATACTCCCCGTCGCTGACATCCCGCAGCAGGGGATCGTCCTTCTTTTGAAATTCCAGGCTGTTCCAGCCCATGTGGGGGACCTTGAGCGTCTTGTCGGAAAGGTCCTCCCGCAGGTCCGCCACCTCGCCGGGCACCAGCCCCAGGCCCGGGTGCTCCCCGTACTCAAAGCTCCGGTCAAAGAGCAGCTGCATCCCCAGGCAGATGCCCAGGAACGGCTTCTTCTCTGCCTCCTCCAGCAGCACCGGCACCAGCCCCGTGGCGTCCAGCTTGGCCCGGGCGTCGCCGAAGGCGCCCACGCCGGGCAGGACAATCCGGTCCGCGGCGCACAGGTCCTCCGCCTTTCCGGTGACCTCCGCCGCCAGGCCCAGGTGATGCAGGCTGGAGACCAGGGAGTAGAGGTTGCCCACGCCGTAATCCACAATGGCGATCATGGTCAGCCCTCCTTACAGCGTGCCCTTGGTGCTGGGGATCTCCCCCAGGTGCTTTTCGTCCAGGGCCACGGCGGCCTTCAACGTCCGGCCCATGCCCTTGAACACCGCCTCCAGGATGTGGTGGGTGTTCTCCCCGGCCATCTGCCGGATATGGATGGAACCGGGGCAGCTGCGGACGAAGGCCAGCCAGAACTCCTTGGCCAGCTCCGTGTCAAAGTCCCCCACCTTTGCGGCGGGCAATTCCACGGCCCAGCCCAGATAGTCCCGGCCGGAGAGGTCGCAGGCGCACAGCACCAGCGTCTCGTCCATGGGCAGCAGGAACTGGCCGTAGCGGCAGATGCCCCGCTTGTCCCCCAGGGCCTGGGAGAAGGCCTTGCCCAGGCAGATGCCGATATCCTCCACGCTGTGGTGGCCGTCCACCTCCGTGTCCCCGTCGCAGCGGACCGTCAGGTCGAAGTCCCCGTGGCGGGCGAAGAGGGTCAGCATGTGGTCCAGGAACCCCACGCCGGTGGCGATGTCGCTCTTTCCGGTGCCGTCCAGGCACAGGCTCAGGCGGATGCGGGTCTCCTGGGTGTTGCGCTGAATGTCAGCAGTGCGCATGGCGCGTCCTCCTTCCTTTATTCCGCCAGCAGGCGGTCGATCCGCTCTACCAGCGTCTCCATCTGCTGGCGGGAGCCGATGGTGATGCGGACATAGTCCCGGATGCGGTCGCTGTCGAACCACCGCACCAGGACCCCCGCCGCCTTCAGTCTCCGGTAGAGCTCTTCGCCGCCGATACGGTCGCTTTTGGCGAAGAGGAAATTTGCCAGGGAGGGCAGGATGGTGAAGCCCCGCTTGGTCAGGGCCCGGACCGTCCAGTCCCGGTTCTCCTCAATGGCGGCGCAGCAGCGGGCGAAGTAGTCCCCGTCCTCCATGGCGGCGGTGCCGGCCAGGATGGACAGGCGGTTGACGTTATAGGGGTTGAAGCTGTACTTCACCCGGTTCAGGTCCGCGATCAGCGCCTCGCAGCCCAGGGCGAAGCCCACCCGCCCGCCGGCGAGAGACCGACTCTTGGACATGGTCTGGGTCACCAGCAGGTTGTCGTATTCACGGACCAGGGGCACGCAGCTCTCGGCGCCGAAGTCCACATAGGCCTCGTCTACGATCACCACCCGGTTTTTGTCCGCCTCCAGCAATCTCCGAATGTCGGACACCGCCACGGCCATGCCGGTGGGGGCGTTGGGGTTGGCGATGACGACGGTGCCGGGGAAGTCCAGGTAGTCCTCCACCGCCAGGGAGAAATCCTGGCGCAGGGAGACGATGCGGCTGTCCAGGCCGAACAGGGCCGTCTGGGCCTTGTAGAAGCCGTAGGTGATATCGGCGTAGGCCACGGGCTTTCCCGCCCCGCAGAAGGCCCGGAAGGCAAAGGCCAGGATCTCGTCGGAGCCATTGCCGGTGAGGACATTCTCCCGGCGCAGGTCGTACCGCTGGGCGATGGCGTCGTTCAGCGCCTGGCAGGTGGGGTCGGAGTAGAGGTTCAGCCGCTTCACCTCGCCCCGGGAGACGGCCTCCAGCACGCCAGGGGCAGGCGGGAAGGGGCTCTCGTTGGTGTTGAGCTTCACGTACTTCTGGTCCCGGGGCTGTTCCCCGGGGGTATAGGGTGCGAGGCGTTCCGCCTCGGCGGACAAAAAGCGGCTCATCAATCGGTTTCTCCCTTCTCCTTGGTCTGGCGGCGGCTCAATACCGACCGGGCGTGGGCCTCCAGGCCCTCCCGGCGGGCGAACTCGGCGATCCGGGGGGCGGCCTCCGCCAGGGCCTCCCGGGTGTAGTAGAGGAAGCTGGACCGCTTGCGGAAGTCGTCCACCCCCAGGGGGCTGGAGAACCGGGCGGTGCCGGAGGTGGGCAGGGTGTGGTTGGGCCCGGCGAAGTAGTCACCCAGGGCCTCCGGGGCACTGCGGCCCAGGAACACGCTGCCGGCATTGCGAATTTGAGGCAGCAGGGCGAAGGGGTCCGCCACGCACAGCTCCAGGTGCTCCGGGGCGATGCGGTTCACCGCCTCCACCGCCGCGGAGAGGTCCGCGGTCACGATGATCTTGCCGTTGTCGTTGAGCGCTTTTGCAGCGATGTCCTGCCGGGGCAGGGCCGCGAGCTGCTTTTCCAGCTCCCGCTGCACCGCCTGGGCCAGGGGGCGGCTGTCCGTCACCAGCACGGCGGAGGCGCACACGTCGTGCTCCGCCTGGCTCAGCAGGTCCGCCGCCACCCAGGCGGGGTCGCTGTCCCCGTCGGAGAGCACCAGGATCTCGCTGGGCCCGGCGATCATGTCGATGCCCACCTGGCCGAACACCTTCCGCTTGGCGGTGGCCACGAAGATGCCGCCGGGGCCCACCACCTTGTCCACCGCCGGGATGGTCTCGGTGCCGTAGGCCAGGGCCGCCACCGCCTGGGCGCCGCCCACCTTGAAGATCCGGTCCGCACCGGCGATCTTTGCCGCCGCCAGGGCCTCCGGGCTGACGGCGCCGGTTTGGTCCGGCGGCGTCACCACGAAGATCTCCTCCACGCCCGCGATCCGGGCGGGGATCACGTTCATCAATATGGTGGAGGGGAAGGCCTCCGGGCTCCGGGGCACGCACACGCCCACCCGCCGGATAGGGGTGTACCGCTGGCCCATGACGATGCCGGGCCGGTCGGTGAGAACAAAGTCATTGTGCACCTGCCGTTCGTGGAAACGGCGGATGTTGTCCGCCGCCATCTGGAGAGTGGTCTTGAAGTCCTCGTCCAGGGCGGCCCAGGCCGCGTCCATCTCCGCCGCCGTCACCTCCAGGGCCGTCAAGGACACGCCGTCGAACCGCTCCGTGTACCGCAGCAGCGCCGCGTCGCCGTTTTTCCGCACGTCGGCGATCACCGCGTCCACGGCGGCGCCCACGTCCGCCTCCGCCCGGATGTCCCGGTTGAGGATCTCCTCCGGCCGGATCGTCTCCCAATCTAAGATCCGGATCACTGGTCCGTCACCTCCGTGAGTTTTTTCAGAAGCGTGCCGATCTCCCGGTGCTTGAACTGGTAGCTGGCCCGGTTGGCGATGAACCGGGCGGAGATGGGCATGAACTCCGTCAGCACCTTCAAATCGTTCTCCTTCAGGGTGGTGCCCGTCTCCACGATGTCCACGATCACGTTGCTGAGGCCCAGGATGGGGGCCAGCTCGATGGAGCCGTTGAGCTTGATGATGTCGATGTCCCGGCCCTGGGCGGCGTAGTAGGCCTTGGCGATGTTCACGAACTTGGTGGCCACCCGCAGCGCCCGGCTCTGGTCCTCGGCAAAGTCCTTGGGCCCGGCCACGCACATGCGGCACTTGCCAAGGCCCGTGTCCAGCAGTTCGTACACGTCCGCCCCGGACTCGGCCAGGATGTCCTTGCCCACGATGCCGATGTCGGCGGCGCCGTGCTCCACATAGATGGCCACGTCGCTGGGCTTGACCAGGAAGTAGCGGATCCCGGCCTCCCGGTTCTCCACCACCAGCTTGCGGGTGTCGTTGTAGTTCTCCGGGCAGCCGTAGCCCACGCCTGCCAGCAGATCGTAGACCTTGTCGCCCAGGCGGCCCTTGGGCAGGGCCACGTTCAGCATGACCTTCCCGTCCGTCTCCGCCGGGGCGTCGGCCAGCCGGTCCAGCTCGTCTAAGTACAGCGCAAAGCCAATGGCCCGGGCGCCGGGCCGGAACTGCTCCGCCAAAGGGTCGTACCGGCCGCCCCGCAGCACCGCCCGGGGCAGTCCCGCCAGATACCCCTGGAGGACCAGGCCGTTGTAGTACTCCATGTCGTTGACGAGAGACAGGTCCAGTTTCACGTTGGCGGTGCCGTCGGTGCCCTCCAGGGCCTCACACAGCGTCCGCAGCTCCGTCAGGGCGTCGCCCATGGCCGCGTTGAGGGCCAGGGGCTCCGCGGCGGCAAGCACCTGCTCCCAGGGTCCCGCCAGCTCGCCCAGGCGGCACAGGGCGTCCGTGCCCTGGCGGGAGAGGCCCGCCGCGGCGGCGGCCTTCTGGAGCTCGTGGCGGTTCTTGTCCCGGATGCAGGTCAGCAGCTTCGGCCGCGCCGCCTCCCCGGCGCCCACGGCGTCAAAGAGCCCCGTCACGAAGCCCATGTGGCTGATCTCCAGCAGGAAGTCCCGCTCCGTCAGGGCCAGGCTCCGCAGGGCCAGGGACACGGCCTGGGCGGTGGCATCGTCGTCCACGGCGCCGATGCACTCCAGGCCCATCTGGCTGATCTCACGGAAGGTGTGGCTCTCCTGGCTGGGGCGGTAGACGTTCTCCATATAATAGTAGCGTCCGCAGCCGCCGCTCTCCACCTGGGCGTTCTTGGCGATGGAGAGGGTCACGTCCGGCTTGAGGGCCAGCAGCCGCCCGTCCAGATCTGTGAAGGTGATGACCTGCTCGCTGGAGAGGAAGCGCCGGTTCTCCTGATAGAGCCCGTACTCCTCGAAGCGGCCCATGTGGTACTTGGAAAAGCCCGCGCGCTCGTACAGCAGCCGCAATTGCAAAGACACCCGCTCCTGGGGCTTGAGAATGTTGAGATCCAGTTCCATGGATGCGTCCTCCCAAAGGGGCCTGCGGCCCCGTTTTTTCATGGGGTCCATTTTACTTTATTTTATTAGCAAAGTAAAGCGGTAATTCGGTAGCAAACGAAATTTTCCGATTTGCACAAATTTCCAGGCGCAAACAAAACGATACAGGGTGTATTTTACACCCTGTATCGTTTCTTTGCAATCATTCCCCGTCCGACCGGCGCGGTTCCTTCACCGGGATGCCGCTTCGGATCAAAAAGATCCGCAGCTGCTCCAGCGCCTCGGCGTCGCTGGTCCGCTCCTCCAGGATGCGGGCGATGTCCCGCAGAGGCCTGCTGTACGGCTGGGGACGAATGTAAATTTTGTCGAGATCCATGTTGTCGCCTCCATTTTTCTTTTCATTAGATATACATAATAAAATTAACACGCTCCGCACATAAAATCAAGATATCTCATTATGTATATGGAGTGTTATTTTGAAACGGAGTACGCCTCTCAGCCGCAATATCGGCAAAAAAGTGAAATACTACCGGGAGCTGCGGGGGCTGACCCAGAAGGAGCTGGCCGCCCGGCTGCAAACCGTCGGCTGCGACTTGACGGAAAGCATGGTGGGGCAGATTGAGATCGGCTATCGGGCCACCTCCGTTTATGAGATCGACAAGCTGGCGGAGGTCCTGCACGTGGATTACAACGCCCTGTTCGCCCAGGACGACTGACCGGGAGGCCGTGAAGGCCTCCCGGTTTTTCTGCCGCAGCCGCCCGCCCCAAGGCTTCCCCCTCTGGGGGGGAAGCCGGCGAGCGCAGCGAGCCTGATGAGGGGCCGCATCCCGGAAATCCGCCGGTCAGCGGGCCCTCATCCGTCATTTGCTCCGCAAACGCCGCCTTCCCCCAAAGGGGAAGGCTTTTTATTTTTCCAGCGCCAGGGTGAGGGTCACCGTCCCCCACAGGGCCTCGGTGGTGGACCCGGTCACCCACCGCATATCCGCGTCGCAGGTGATCTCCAGGCCCTCCCACTGGATCGTCCAGTCTCCCACGCCCATGCGCTCCAGCTCCTCCAGCCGCCGGTCCCGGCTGGATTTCCAGAAGGGCGCGCCCTCCTGCGCCCAGGCCAGGGCCATGGCCGACGCCAGCGCGGACTGGGGCAGCGTCAGCGGATAGCTCATATCCAGCGTCCCATCCGCCCGCACCGTCACGGCCGTCACCACGTCTCCCTCCGTCTGGTAGGAAAACTCCGTCTGCTTCCAGAAGCGGTGCGCGTCCCGATAGCCCTCCCACTGACCCGCCGTGTCCATGGCGCCGTCCACATAGCCATCGAGATATGCCTTCTGCTGGTTGACGTTCTCCGCGAACTCCGCCACCGTCAGGTCTCCCCGGTTGGGCGGCAAAGTCGCCTGGGTCCACCGCACCATATAGGCGATGAGCCCCGCAAGGCCCAGTCCCAGCAGCACCAGCCACCAGGGATATGCCTCGCTGACGCTGCGGTAGGCGGTCTCCCGGTCCCAGGGCTGAGGCTCGTCCTCCACGCACCGCTTCAGGCACCGGTACAGCACGAACCAGCCCACCACGGGAATGGCCAGCAGGATCTGACAGCCATAGATCCCCGCCAGGCGGGCCGCCCCCTGTTTCACGGACAGCCGCCCGCCGCCGGGTCGGCTGAGCCGCAGGCCCATGAGGACCTTGCCCGGGGTGGTGCCGAACAGGTGCAGCAGCAGCGGCTCCGCCAGCAGTTCCAGCAGCTTGGACAGCAAAAACGCGAACCATTCGCTGCCCGCGTCCAGCCCGTAGGAGGACAGCGCCAGGGGGATCAGAAACACCAGCAGATACAGCGTCTCATCGATGGACCGGGCCACCAACCGCCGGACCGGATTGCCGACCGTGGGCAGCGTGTCCGCCGCCGGCAGGGGCGGCGCCTCCGGCTGGCGCCACCAGGTCCCCCCGCTCTTCTCCGGCAGGGCCGGGGCGTCCAGGTCCCGGAGGTACCGCCCGGCGTCCAGGGCGTCGAAGCCGACCCCCGCTGAGCGGACCGCGCCGCACACCTGCCGCACCCGCTCCAGCGACGCCTGCTCGCCCTCCAGCTCCGCCAGACGCCGGTCCAGCACGGCGGGGAGAGCCTCCGTCCCCCGGCGCAGGTTCCGCAGCTCCTCCACGCTGACCCCCAGCCGCCGCAGCAGCTTGATCTTCTCCAACGTCTCCAGGTCTTTCTCGCTGTATTCCCGGTAGCCGTTTTTCGCCCGCCGGGGACTCAGCAGCCCCTCCGCCTCGTAGTAGCGGATGTTGGCCCGGGGCACACCGGAGCGCACCTCCATCTCCTTGCTGGTCATCCCGTCATTCCTCCAATGCCATGGTGAAGGTGAAGGCGAAATGGTTCTCCCCGCCCTTGGTGTCGGGGAAGGCGATCCCCATTGTCGTTGCGGAAAAACCGTCCATCTCCGTCTCCAGCGTCATGGTCACATCGCCCTGGCGCAGGGTGAAGCCCCGGTCCCAGTCCAGCTCGTCAAACACCGCCAGCTGCCGCTTCTTTCCAGAGGTCCAGAAGGGCGCGTCCTCCCGGGCCCAGGCAAAGGCGGCCAGGACCGCCGCCATGCGGTACTCCGGCAGGCTGTACCAGTCAAAGCTGTTCCGCACTTCACCGGACAGCGTCACGGCGGTGAGCCGCCCGTCCTCCACGGTGTAGCGGAACTGGTCCGCGCCGGGGATCTCCTGACTGACGGAAACGCGGATCACATTGGGCTCCTCCGGCCGCTCCCGAAAGACGCCCTGGCTGTCCAGCTCCCCGCCGAAGTCCATCCCCAGGTACGCCGCCTGGCGGTTGAAGTTCTCCGCAAATTCCGCCACCGTCAGGTCCCCCCGGTTGGGCGGCATCAGGGCGGCGCTGTTGACCGCCTCGCCCACGCCAATGACCAGGGCCAGCGCCGCGGCGGTGGCCGCCAGGTTCCGCAGCCGGAAGGGCCGGGCCGTATAGGCGATGTCCGCGTCCCAGGGCTGGGGCTCCTCATCCAGGCAGCGCCGCACCGTCCGGTACATCTGGATCAGCGACCAGATGGGGAGGCCGAAGCCCAGACCGCACCAGAGCATCATGAGGTAGCGGGTGAAGCCGTCGGACCAGGACAGCCGCCCGCCGTCGCTCCGGGCCAGATGCAGGCCCATGAGGGCCTTGCCCGGGGTGGTGCCAAACAGGCGCAGCAGCAGCGGCTCCACCAGCGCCAGCAGCACCGCGAGCCCCAGGTTCACAGCCAGATCGTTCAGCTGGGCCGGATTTTGTCCCAGGAGACACAGCGCCGTCAGCAGAACCATGGCCAGGAAAAACTGATCCAGCATCCGGGCAATCAGCCGCCGGGGGATGCTGCACACCGTGGGCAGCGTGTCCGCCGCCGGCAGGGGCGGCGCCTCCGGCTGGCGCCACCAGGTCCCCCCGCTCTCCTCCGGCAGGGCCGGGGCGTCCAGGTCCCGGAGGTACTTCCCGGCGTCCAGGGCGTCGAAGCCGACCCCCGCTGAGCGGACCGCGCCGCACACCTGCCGCACCCGCTCCAGCGACGCCTGCTCGCCGCCCAGCTCCGCCAGACGCCGGTCCAGCACGGCGGGGAGAGCCTCCGTCCCCCGGCGCAGGTTCCGCAGCTCCTCCACGCTGACCCCCAGCCGCCGCAGCAGCTTGATCTTCTCCAACGTCTCCAGGTCTTTCTCGCTGTATTCCCGGTAGCCGTTTTTCGCCCGCCGGGGACTCAGCAGCCCCTCCGCCTCGTAGTAGCGGATGTTGGCCCGGGGCACACCGGAGCGCAGTTCGATTTCCTTACTGGTCATCCCGTCATCTCCTTTGGGCCTATGGTAAAGGGTGAAGTGGCTTGATAGTCAAGCCTTTTCTGAAAAAAAGCGGATTTTTCCCGGCTGGACATTCCCCCGCCCCTTTGATACAATGACACCATCAGTTTACCACCCCCGCCCCCGGCGGCGCAAGGCCGGCGGCGGGGCGGTGAAAAAAGGAGAGAGCGCTATGATCACCCGCAGCGAAAACTGTCCCCGCCGGGACGCCTGCGTCCAGAAGGGCAAGGGCCTGATCCACATGAAGGACCTGACCGACAAGGAGGGCCTGTACGGCCACGGCCGCCTGTTCGCCCACGTCACCGTGGACCCGGGCTGCTCCATCGGCTATCACCCCCATGACCACGAGACGGAGTTCTACTATATCATTAAGGGCGAAGCGGTGTTCAGCGACAACGGCGTGGAATCCGTGGTCCGCGCCGGCGACATCTGCGCCACCGGCTACGGCGAATCCCACGGGCTGGAGAACCGGACCGATGAGCCGGTGGAGCTGATCGCCCTGATCGCCATGGAGTGAGCCCATGAAAAAGGAGCGGCGGCGCCGCTCCTTTTTGCTGTCCAAATTGTTCCTCCGAAAAAAGTCCCCCCTCCCAGTGAAAGTTTTCTCTCCGCCGGATCGTATCCAAGGTGAGAGCGCTCCAAAGGAGTTGAAACCATGAACCAAACCCAACAACAGGCCCAGCGCCTGGCGGAAACCTACGCGGACCCCATCCTCCGCCTCAGCTACGCCTACCTGAAAAACACCCACGATGCCCAGGACGTGTGCCAAACGGTGTTCGTCAAGCTGCTGACGGAGCCCCGGGAATTCGAGAGCCCCCAGCACGAGCGGGCCTACGTCCTGCGGATGGCGGCCAACGCCTGCAAGGATATTCTGAAAAGCCCCTGGCGCAGGCGCACCTGCGGCCTGGAGGCGGTGCTGGAGGTCCCGGCGCCGGAGGCGGAGGAGGGCACCGTCCTCTCGGCGGTCAACACCCTGCCGCCCCACTACCGGGCGGTCATCTACCTCTTTTACTACGAGGGATATCAGGCCGCAGAGATCGGCGCCATCCTGGGGGTCCCCACCGCCACGGTCCACACCCGCCTGGCCCGGGGCCGGGCCAAGCTGAAAACTTTACTGGGAGGAACTGAATATGAGCAATCCGTTTGAATATAAGGACGCCATGAATGCCCTGCACTACACCGACGAGCAAAAATCCCTCCTGGCAGCGCAGGCGGCCCAGGCCGCCCAGTCCGCCCGCCGGACGGAGCGGCGCACCCGCCGCCCCCTGCTGCGCACGGCGCTGATCGCCGCCTGCCTGACGGCGGCCCTGGCCGTCACCGCCGGTGCCACCGGCGTGCTCAAATCCGCCGCGGAGGCCTTCGCCCCCATCTTCGGCGGCAGCGCCGCCCAGACGGAGATCATCGACAAGATCGGCTATCCCGTGGGCGCCAGCGACACGGACAATGGCATCACCATCACCGCCGACGCGGTCCTGGGCGACCGGTACAACGCCGCCATCGTCTTTACCATCACCCGGGACGACGGCACCGCCCTGCTGCCTGCCGGAGCGGAGGACGCCATGCTGCTGGTCCGGGGCGGCGGTGTGGATCTGGACATCCTGGGCGGCACCCACGGCGGCAGCTGGTTTGTGGACGAGGACCCCACCGACGACACCGTCCAGCTGATCCAGACCGTCAGTTCTGACGTGCCCATCAACGACTGCACCGCCACGGCAAAGTTTGAAGACCTCTGGCTCTGGGACGAGGAGAGCGGCGAATCTGTTCCCTTCGCGGAGGGGACCTGGAAGCTCCGCTTCGACGTGCGCTACGAGGACGCCTCCGTCACCCTGGGCGGCGGCGAGACCTTCGCTCAAGACGGCATGACGTTCACTATCGACGCCGTCACCGTCTCCCCGGTGGCCTTCAAGGTGGACTACACCGTGGACAGCGAGGTCCGGTGGAGCGACAGCGGCAGCGGTCAGCAGAGCGAGGCCGACAGCCGGGAGATGCAGCGGTACTTTGAAAACGTGGAGATCCTGCTGAACAAGACCGACGGCACGATCCTGGATCTCAGCGGCGCCGGCGGCAGCATCAGCCCCGACCACGGCACCACCGTCTGCTCCAAGAGCAATTTCTTCAGCGAGATCCTGCCCATGGAGGAGATTGCGAGCATCCGCGTCGGCGGTGTGGTGTTCCCCCTGGCGTAAAAAGCGCAAAAAACGAGAGAGCGGAGCCTCCCCAAGCTCCGCTCTCTCATATAAAAGGTGTCATCGTGGTGTGTCAAGTCACGATTCAGTAAGGTCAGTATAGAAGAAGTCGTTGCGTTTGTCAACTAAAATAGTTGCGAACCGCAACTTTTGTGGATCCTGACAAAAAGTACCCGCTTGAATTGACGAAACGCCCCAATCCATGTAAGATACATACAAACGGATGAAGGGGAGGCGGTGGTCATGGACCCCACCAAGCGGAGGATCCGCAAAATCGACCGGGACGTGCAGCGTTTCGTGGCCCACGCCCTCCACAACACCAGCCTGAGCCTGTCGGACTATGAGATGGTTCAGACCGTCCACCACCGGCCCGGCATCACCCAGGGGGAGCTGTGCCGGCGGTACAGTCAGGACAAGAGCACCGTGGCCCGCCGGGCCGCCAAGCTGGAGAAGGAGGGCTACATCCAGCGCCTGCCCAGCGACGAGGACCGCCGCAGCAAGCACCTGTATGTGACGGACAAGGGCCTGGCTCTGCGGAACCAGAAGATCGACGCGGAGGTCTTTTATTTCTCCTGGCTGACGGCGGAGCTGACGGAGGAGGAAATTTCGGTTCTGGTCCCCCTGCTGGACAAGCTCCATGCCCGCAGCCGCGGCGAGCGGCTGGAGGACTTCGTCCACATCCTTTCGGAATACCGCGAGACCCATTCCAAACAGGCTGAATAACACAGAAAAAGCCGGGGCGCTGCGCGCCCCGGCTTCTCGCTTGCTCAGATGTCCTCCAGTGCCGCCCTGGCCCGGTCCAGATCCTCCGGCCGGACGGAGACATAGTAGGTCTTTCGGTCGATCTTTCCGTTGGGGCCGAAGTCCCGGTGGTCCAGCTTGGCCCCGCAGCCGCACACCGGCGGCTCCGTCTCGTAATATCCGGCCTCCATGACCTTGATGCCAGCGGCTTTCAGCCGCTCCCTGGCGGCCTTCCACCGTCTCTGGTCGCCCCAGACCTCAAAGGCCTTCTCCCGCTTTCCGAACAGGGCCATCTTAATCCTCCAAAGACTTCCAGGCGGTCTCCAGGGCGATCTCCATCATCTCGTGGAAGGAGTCCTGCCGCTCCTGGGCGTTCAGGGCCTCCCCGGTGAAGATGTGGTCGGAAATGGTGAGAATGGCCAGGGCCCGCTTGCCCAGCCGCTGGGCGGTCCAGTACAGTCCCGCCGCCTCCATCTCCAGGGCCAGGATGCCGAACTTTCGGTACATCTCCCCGGCCTCGGGGTTGTCGTTGTAAAACTGGTCGGCAGTGAATACCTGGCCCACATCCGCCCGGACGCCCAGGCGCTCCGCCGCCGCCACGGCGTCCTTCAGCAGGCCGTAGTCCGCGGTGGCGCACAGCTGGCCGGGGAAGCGGTACTGGTCGGCAAAGTGGGAGTTGGTGGACGCGCCCAGGGCAATCACCACGTCCCGGACCTTCACGTTGTCCCCGATACCGCCGGCGGAGCCGATGCGGATGATGGTGTCCACGCCGAAAAACTGGTAGAGCTCATAGCTGTAAATGCCCACAGAGGGCACGCCCATGCCGTGGCCCATGACGGAGATCTTCTTGCCCTTGTAGGTGCCGGTGTAGCCCAGCATGTTGCGCACGGTGTTGAAGCACACGGGGTTTTCCAGATAGTGCTCCGCCACATACTTGGCCCGCAGTGGGTCGCCGGGCATCAGCACCGCCTTGGCGATGAGACCTTCTTCCGCCGCGATGGAGGCGGAGGGGGATTCCTGGATTGCCATAGTTGTTTCCTCCTTGTATCTTGTTTGGCGCGCCGCGGTCAGTCCCGGAACAGCGCTTTCAGGCTCTTGGTGTAGGGCGGGCGGCAGATGCCCCTTTCCGTGATGATGGCGGTGATGAGGTCGTGGTCCGTCACGTCGAAGGCCGGGTTGTAGCACTTGACCTCCGCCAGGGCCATGGGCTTTTCATACCACATGGTCTTGATCTCATTCGGGTCCCGCTCCTCGATGGGGATGTGGGCCCCGTCGGGGCAGTCCATGTCGATGGTGGAGGTGGGGCCCAGCACGTAGAAGGGGATGCCGTAGTGCTTTGCCAGAATGGCCACGCCGGAGGTGCCGATCTTGTTGGCGGTGTCGCCGTTGGCCGCCACCCGGTCGCAGCCCACGAAGCAGGCCTGGACCCATCCGTTCTTCATCACGATGGAGGCCATGTTGTCGCAGATCAGCGTCACATCCACCCCCGCCCGCTGGAGCTCATAGCTGGTCAGGCGTGCGCCCTGGAGAAGGGGCCGGGTCTCGTCGGAGAACACGTGGAAGGTCATGCCCCGCTCCGTGCCCAGCAGGATGGGGCCCAGGGCCGTGCCGTACCGGGAGGTAGCCAAGGGGCCGGCGTTGCAGTGGGTGAGGATGCCGTCTCCGTCCTTCACCAGGGACAGCCCATACTCCGAGATGGCGGCGCACTTGTCCATGTCGTCTTTGTGGATAGCCACCGCCCGCTCGTACAGGGCGTCCAGCATGGGGCCCCGGGGGTCGTTCAGATGCTCCAGGGCGGTGCGCATCATCTCCCGGATGGCCCAGCTGAGGTTCACCGCCGTGGGCCGGGCGTCGGAGAGGATCTGGCCGTAGCGGCTCAGCTCCCGCAAAAACACCTGCCGGTCCTCCGTCCGGATGGACTTGGCCAGCACGTACATACAGTAGGCGGCGCAGATGCCGATGGCCGGGGCGCCCCGGACCCGCAAGGCCCGGATGGCCTCCACCATCTCCTCCACCGTCCGCAGGCGGATCTCCTTCTCCTCTCCCGGCAGCAGGGACTGGTCCAGGATGTACAACGCCTCCGCCTTCCGGTCGTACCGGATATTCTCCACGGCCACCACGGCCTTCAGGTCTGCCATATCGCTCATCCTTTCCGCCGGCGCCGGGCCGGCCGCGAATTCACTGGTCCCGCTTCTGCCGCAGGGCCTGGTACATCCCCCGCAGGCTCCGCAGCTGCGCGGTCTCCGCCTCCGTCAGGGCCACCGGGTCCCCCAGCAGCTGCGCGTTTTGCACGATCTTCGCCGTGTGCTCCACGGTCTCCAGCCGGTCGAAGGCCTCCCACAGGTCGCCGCCCCAGGTCAGGGCGCCGTGGTTTGCCAGCAGCACAGCGTTGTGGTCTTTCAGGTACGGCTCCACGCTGCGGGGCACCGCCTCGGTGGAGAGCATGGCGAATTCCGGCGTGCAGGGTACGGTGCCCAGGCCCGCCGCCAGCTCCGCGACATACGGCGTCTCCAGCCCCCGGCGGCACACGGCAAAGGCCGTGGACACCGGCGGGTGGGCGTGGACCACGGCCCGGACATCGGCCCGGCCCCGGTAGACCGCCAGGTGCATCTTCATCTCCGAGGAGGGGTGCCGGTCGCCTTCCAGCACCCGACCCTCCAGGTCCGTCACCAGCAGCATATCCGGCGTCATCCGGCCCTTACTGACGCCGGAGGGCGTCATCAGCAGCCGCCCCGGCTCCACCAGCATGGAGAGATTGCCGTCGTTGGCGGCGGCGTAGCCCCGGTCGTACAGCAGCTTTCCCACGGCGCACATCAGCGCCCGCTCCGCTTCAAAGGTCATCAGCCCGCCTCCTTTCATCATGGCTCCATCTTACCCCATTCCGCCGCCGGGCGCAAGAAAAAGAAGCGGCGGCAGGACTTCCCTGCCGCCGCCTTGGCTGTCCGCGCTTACGGGCGATAGATGTAGTGCTCCTTCCGGGGCTTGGGAGCGGGCACGTCGCCGTCGATGTAGCCCAGGATGCAGTTGCCCACGCCCCGGTACGTCTCCGGCAGGCCCCACTTCTTCAGCAGCTCCTTGCCCTCGGGCCGGTCGAACAGCTCCATGGCCCGGTTGATCCAGCAGGAGCCCACGCCCAGAGCCCAGGCCGCCGTCATCAGGTTGCCCATGACCAGAGAGCCGTCCTGGAGCCAGTTGGGGGTCTCCCCGTCGGCCAGGACCACCACCACGGTGGGAGCGCCGTAGAAGGGATCCGTGCCGGGCCTGCCCTGGATCTCGGCGTTCAGGGCGGACATATAGGAGATGGTCTCCGGATCCTGGACCAGCACCATCACCGCCGCCTGGCCGCCCTTGGCGGAGGCAGCCCAGGTGCCGGCGTCCAGAATGGCATCCAGGGTCTCCGCCGCCACCTGCTCCTTCTTGTATTTGCGGATGCTTCTGCGCTCTTTCAATACCTTCAGCGTCTCGTTCACTGGGATCATCCTTTCCTTTTATATATTGTCAGGGATATCATACCACACTTTCCCGCGGTTCCAAAGGGCCCGCGAAAAATTCTTTTTCTCTGCATCTGGCTTTTTCTGCCGGTTTCCGCTACAATCAGACCATCGACCGTTAACCGTTAAAGGAGGAACCATCCATGCCCCAGCCTCTGTCCCAGCGCACCGCTGATTTTACCGACTCCGTGATCCGGCGCATGACCCGGGTCTCCCTGAAATACGGCGCCGTGAACCTGTCCCAGGGATTCCCGGACTTTGATCCGCCCCAGGCGATCCTGGACCGGCTGGCCCAGGTGGCCCACGAGGGGCCCCACCAGTACTCCGTCACCTGGGGCGCTCAGAACTTCCGGGAGGCCCTGGCAAAAAAGCAGACCCACTACATGGGCCGCACCATTGACCCCGACAAGGAGATCGTGGCTACCTGCGGGTCCACCGAGGCCATGATGTGCGCCATGATGACTGTCACCAACCCCGGCGACAAGGTGATCGTGTTCTCCCCCTTCTATGAGAACTACGGGGCGGACACCATCCTCTCCGGGGCGGAGCCCATCTACGTGCCCCTCCATCCCCCGGCATTCACCTTCGACGTGGACGAGCTGGAGGCCGCCTTCCGCCAGGGGGCCAAGGCCCTGGTGCTGTGCAATCCCTCCAACCCCTGCGGCCGGGTGTTCACCCGGGAGGAGCTGCTGACCATCGCCGAGATGGCCACCCGGTACGACACCTACGTCATCACCGACGAGGTGTATGAGCACATCGTCTACGCCCCCCATCAGCACACCTACTTCGCCACATTGCCGGGAATGTGGAGCCGGACCCTGTCCTGCTCCTCCCTGTCCAAGACCTACTCCATCACCGGCTGGCGCCTGGGCTACATCATCGCCCCGGAGGAGATCATCGACCGGGCCAAGAAGGTCCACGACTTTTTGACCGTGGGCTGCGCCGCGCCGCTGCAGGAGGCAGTGATCCCGGGGCTGGAGTTCGGCCAGGACTACTACGACGAGCTGCTGGCCAAGTACACCCACAAGAAGGAGCTGTTCTTGAAGGGCCTGGACGACCTGCACATCGTCCACAACGACCCGGAGGGCGCCTACTACGTGCTGCTGGACATCAGCGAGTACGGCTATGACAGCGACCTCCAGTTCTGCAAGAACCTGGCCCGGGAGGTGGGCGTGGGCGCCGTGCCCGGCTCCAGCTTCTTCCGGGAGCCGGTGAACCACCTGATCCGCCTCCACTTCGCCAAGAACGACGACACCCTCAACGAGGCCCTCAACCGCCTGGAGCGGATTCAGAAGCTGAAGAAATGATCAGCCGCCGCCTGTCCCGGTCCCCGGGGCGGGCGGTTTTCCCTGCCCGGCCGCGCATATCCCCATTTCTCCCCGCATAGGATGGACCAACAAGAGGCGGGGAGTGAACGAGTTTTGAAGGGTAACATGGAGGAGCGGGCGGAGCGCCTGGCTCAGTACATTATAGAAAACCGGACCACGGTCCGGGCCGCCGCGCAGAAATTCGGCATCAGCAAGTCCACTGTGCACAAGGATATCTCCGAACGGCTGCCCCAGTTCAACCGGGCCCTCTATCTTCAGGTGAAGGAGGTCCTGGATGTCAACAAGGCCCAGCGGCACATCCGGGGCGGCATCGCCACGCGAAAAAAGTACCGCGGCCAGTGAGACGCGCATAAGCTGGACTGTGACAAACGCTTGTATCGGAGGAATGTATATGGCAAATCCGTCCCAGGGCCGCTGCCGCCCGGTCCGGTCCGCGCCGGCCGTCCAAACGAGGCGCAGTTCCGCCGCCCAGGAGCCGCCGGTCCGCCGCTGGCCCCACCCGGTGGGCTGCCAGGACCCGCCTCTCCCGCCGGAGCCCACGCTCCACTACATACGCTGCGCACTTTCCTATCAGAACCAGCTGCTCTCAGAGATCAAAACCCTCCTCCAGCAGCTGGCGGAACGAGAGAACAGTCAGGAGAGCTGAAGTATGGCGTGCCGGTGCCGGCACGCCATTTTCCCTCTTGTGTTTTTCCGCGGGGTGTCCTATAATAAGTGGCGATATTATGTAAATCGACCCAAAAGACATCACCGCGGCCCCCGGCCGCGCACAAGGAGCGTAATATACCCATGGCAAAACGAGTCATGAAGCGCCGGCGCAGCCGGAAGCGGTTTCTCCTGCTGATCGTCCTGATCGCCGGTTTGATCTATGCCGGAGCCCACATTCTGATCCGCCAGCCCGAGGTGAAGGCCCAGGAGGATCCGGACCCTGCGGAGGAGACGGAGGACCTGACCCAGGAGGAGCAGGACGCCGCCGCGGCGGCTGCCGCGGCCCTGGCCGCCCATACGGAGCGGAAGGATCAGTTCTACACCATCCTGGTCTCCGGCTGTGACGACGGCAACGGCAACAGCGACACCAATATTCTCCTGGCGGTGGACGCCAAAAACGGCTATATCCACGGCGTCAGCATCCCCCGGGACACCAAGGCCGTCTGGAACGGCAAAAGCCACAAAATCAACGCCGCCTTCGGCTCCGGCGGCACCGAAAAGCTGGCGGAGGTCATCGGCGACCAGCTGGGCATCCCCGTGGACTTCACCGTCTCCGTGGACCTCAAGGGCTTCGTGGCCCTGGTAGACGCCATCGGCGGCGTGGACTTCGACGTACCGGTGAACATGGACTACGAGGACCCCTATCAGGACCTGTACATCCACATCCCCGCCGGGATGCAGCATCTGTCCGGCAAGGAGGCCCTGAAGGTGGTCCGCTTCCGGGAAGGCTATGCCTCCCAAGACATCGGCCGGATGGAGACCCAGCAGAAATTCCTCAAGGCCGTGGCCCAGCAGACGCTGACGCTGTCCAATTTGGACAAGATCCCGGAATTCGCCAACATCTTTAACCAATATGTCAAAACGGACCTGACCCTGGGGAATCTCGCCTGGCTTGGCAAGGAGGCCATCTCCATGGGCTCCAGCGCCATCTCCTTCTCCACCCTGCCCGGCGAGTGGAAGTCCCCCTATATCTATCTGGATCAGGACGCCGTCCTGGAACTGGTGAACCAATACCTGAACCCCTATGTGGAGGACCGGACGGCGGAGGATCTGAACATCCCCGCCTGAGGTTCCCCTCCGTCAACCGTCCGCACCCCAAAGGAGGCACGCCATGAAAACCCGTATCCTGTCTCTGGCCCTGGCGGCCAGTCTGCTGCTGGGCGTCCCCGCCCTGGCGGCGGAGAACAGCACCGGCAACTTCGTCCGCGAAAAAACCTATACCGGACAGTTTTCCGACCTGACGGAGGACTCCGTTTTTTACGACAACGTGACCGCCCTGTATGAATATGGCCTCTCCGTTGGCAAGGGCGACGGCACCTTCGGTCTCAAGGACTCCCTGACGGTAGGCCAGATCGTGATTTTTGCCGGGCGGATCCGCAGCCTCTACCGCACCGGCGACGCCGAGGCCGGTCCCAATGCCCACAGCAAACCCGGCGACACCGCCACGGCGGCGCGGTATCTGCGCTACCTCCAGGCGGAGGGCGTGCTGGGCACGGAGCTGGACGGCAGCCTTACAGCCCCGGCTACCCGGGCCCAGGTGGCCCACGTGCTGGCCAACACCCTCCCGTCCGAGGTCCTGCCGCCCATCAACGACGAGATCGTGACCGAGGGCTACGCCAGCCGCCACTTCATCACCGACGTCACCGAGTACACCGACTATTACCGGGACATCCTGTTCCTGTACCGGGCCGGCATCTCCGTCGGCTCCGACGCCACCGGGTCCTATCTGCCCCAGGACCCCATCACCCGGGGCGCGGCGGCGGCCATGCTGACCCGCATGGTGGACCCCTCCCTGCGGCTGACCCCCGACTGGGATCTGGACAGCGTCTGGAGCGCCGCGGGCACCACCCTGGGCGACCTGGTGACGGCGGGCACCTATGTGGCCGCCCCCACCACGGAGGAGGAGATCGACTCCAGCGTCCGCTACATGCTGGCCTCCAATCAAAACACTCTGCAGCTGCAATACGATACCATCTCCGCCATGGCCGCTCGGAAGGTGATGGAGCAGACCCTGGCGGTGGTCAAGACCTATGTGGAGCAGTGCTACAACACCGTCACCTGTACCTTTGATACCAGCGGCGCCCTCACACTGACCTTCTCCGCCTCCAGCGCGGGCACGGCCATCCAGACCTACCGGGAGGAGGCCATGGCGGCGGCCATCGCCGTCCACGACGAGCTGTGGTCCTCCGGACAGATCACGCCGGGCATGTCGGAGTATGACAAGGCCCGGGTGTACTACACCTGGATCTGCGACAACTGCGTCTACGACTACGACGCCGGAGACGACTCCCTCAGCCACATCGCGTACAGTCTCTTCCACGACGGCACCGCCGTGTGCGACGGATACACCGGCGCCTACAACATGCTGCTGAAGCTGGAGGGCATCGACTGCACCGCCCTCTCCAACAGCTCCCACATCTGGACCGTGGCCACCCTGGACGGCGTCCAGTACCACATCGACACCACCTGGGGCGACAGCGGCGCCCAGCCGGATTACAGCTATTTCGCCATGACTCCCACCCAGTCGTGGAACCAGCACCGCTGGTAAACAGAGCGAACATAAAGAGCCCCGGGCCAAAGCCCGGGGCTCCTTTTCGCATTTTTCCTTTTACAGGTGATGGTCCCGCAGCAGGCGCTTGGCCTGCTCCCACAGCTCGTCGCTGACGGTCTGGACCACCACGACCTTATGCACCAGCTCCGGCAGGGCCTTCACCACCTCCGCCTCCACGATGGTCTCGTTGGTCAGGTCCGCAGAGGGGCACCCGGCGCACTGGCCCAACAGCTTCACATACAGCACGCCGTCCTCCAGGTGGTCAATGGCGATCTCGCCGCCGTGGGCCCGGAGGGAGGGGCGCACCTCCCGCTCCAGCACGTCCTCAATTCTCTTCAGGGTCTCTTCCATGGTCTCGTTCCTCCCTCTCCGCCGCCTTGGCGGCCATGATGTCCTGCCGGATCCGGTGCCGGGTGTCGTCAAAGAGCAACTCCCGGTTGTGGCGGAAGTAGGCGTCGCAGCCGAAGTTCTCCACGAACCAGGAGGTGTCGTACCCGGCGGTCAGCTCCGTGACAAACAGCACCAGCTCCTGGCTGTCCCCAAAGGTCTGCTCCAGGAAGCGGAAGGCGTTGTCGAAGGCCGCGCCGGCCTCGGCGCCCAGGGTCTCCCGCCGGTCCGCCTCGGCGGCAAACCACGTCCGCACCGCCTCCATGGCGGCGTCGCCAGTGTCGATCCCCTCCCGGGCAAGGCGCGCCTGGTAGTCCTCCAGCAGGTTGATGGCCCGCTGGTCCAGATCCCGGCGCTCCTTGTCCTGCTGGCCGGCCTCCCGGGCCTGGCGCATCTTCTCCCGCCGCTTCCAGATCAGATTTCTCAGCACGTCCCCCGGCGCCGCCTGGGCGATCTGCTCACGGAACACGGTCAGGTCGCCGTGGACCGTCTCCGCCAGGGCGTCCTGGCGGCGGGTGTTCCGGGCCATCTCGGAGAGCCGGGCCACCACCAGCCCCATGACGGAGAGTTTCTCGTCAAAGGGGGCCTCCCGCAGCTCCAGGGAGGTGATCGTCTCCCAGGTGCCCCGGAGGATGTCCTCCACGTGGTAGGTCTTTTGGTACTTGTAGTAAAGATCCAGGTAGTTGGCGAAGTCCTTGGCGATCCGGGGCATCTGGATGTACTGCCCCACCACGCCCCGGTCCGCCCGGATGCCCAGCTGCTCATAGGCGCAGAGCAGCTCGCTCAGGTCCTCCCAGCCCCGGGCAGTGGCGAACTGGAGGCCCTCCGCCGTGGTCTCGATGCGGTAGAAGTTCTCCTTCTTGATGTCCAGGTAGGACACCACCGCCCCGTGGAGGCCCTTGCGCCGGGCGTACTCCTTCCAGACGGCGAAGTCCTCCTCCACGTCGATGCGCTTGACCCGGTCCAGCGTCACCACGTCGAACTCCCGGACGGAGCGGTTGTACTCCGGCGGGTTGCCCGCCGCCACGATCAGCCATCCCTCCGGCAGGCGCTGGTTGCCGAAGGTCTTGCACTGGAGGAACTGGAGCATCATGGGCGCCAGGGTCTCGCTGACGCAGTTGATCTCGTCCAGAAAGAGGATGCCCTCTTTCAATCCGGTGGACTCCATCAGCCGGTACACGGAGCCCAGGATCTCGCTCATGGTGTACTCGGTGACGGAGAATTCCTCCCCGCCGTAGGTGCGGTGCTCGATGAAGGGCAGGCCCACGGCGCTCTGGCGGGTGTGATGGGTGATGGTGTAGGCCACCAGGCCCACGCCGGTCTCCGCGGCGATCTGCTCCATGATCTGGGTCTTACCCACACCCGGAGGGCCCATCAGCAGCACCGGCCGCTGGCGGACGGAGGGGATGAGGTAGTTCCCCAGCCCGTCTCGGGCCAGATACGCCCGGAGGGTGTTGGTGATCTCCTGTTTGGCCTGTTTGATATTCATAGGTACACTCCTTACACAGCCTCCCGCCGGGTCCCGGCCGGGGGATCGGTCATCTCATTCACAGCTGGGGCAGCTCGTCCAGGTCCAGCCCGTCGTCCTCCGCCGCCTGCTGCACCGCCCGCTCCAGGGCAGGCACCGGCAGCACCAGCCGGATGGCCCAGGGGGGCATCCGCACCGACAGCGGCGGCTCCTCCAGCAGGATGAAGGCCGTCTCATAGGGGGGCCGGGTCTTTGGGTAGATGCCCATGCCGTCGGTGAAGTAGACGAGGCCCCGCAGGTCGGAAAAGGCCCCCTTCTCCCGGAGCTTCGCCACGTGGTCGAACACGGGGCGGAAGTCCGTGGCGCTGCCGCCGGTGAGCTGGAAGTTCTCCATATACTCCTTCAGCTGGTCCAGGTCCCGGATGGGGGTGTCGGACCGGATCTGGTCGTCGCACTGGAGGATGCGGATGTTCACCTGCCGGGTGAAAGTCTGGGTGCTGCGCAAAATGGCGTAGGTGCAGGCCAGGAAGGCCCGGACCAGCTCGCCGGAGGTGGACATGGAGGTGTCCACGGCGATGACGAAGTCCTGGATGCGGTGTTCCTCCCGGGTCTCCGGCGGCTCCACCAGAGGCATGTTGCCGTAGAGTTGGAGCCCGTAGGTGTAGAAGATGTAGTCGAAGGCGTCGTCGTCCACGGCCAGCACCTCCCGGGGGGCGGCGAACCGCCGCAGGAAGGCCCGGTAGTCCACATCGTCCCGGACGGCCACCCGCACCTGCTCCAGCACCGCCTCGCCGCCGGTGGCCTGGGCGGCCAGCACCGTCTCCATGCCGGTCTGGGTCCGCTCGGAGAGGCTCTTCCACCGCTCATCCTGCCGCTGGCGCTGCTCCTGGTCCTGCTGCTTCTCCGGGTCCCAGAGGCCGTGGTCGTCCTCCAGAAAGGCCCGCTGGAGCCGGGCCAGCTCGTACTCCGAGGGTGCCGTCCGCAGCAGGTGGCGGTAGATGCCCTCCGCCGTCAGCACCGGCATCTCGGCCCGGCACTGGCCGTAGAACTTCTGCCGCGCCGGCATGGCCGTGCCGGTGAGGCAGGGGTAGTCCAACTCATCCAGGATGCTCTCCACCGCCGCGTCGCAGCTCAGGTCCCACAGCACCGGGTCCTTCCCCCGCTTCTTCCACAGGTGCCGCAGCATACAGTGGAGGATCACGTGGAGGTAGGCCCGGTTGGCCGCCGTCCGGGACCGGAGGTACCGCTCGGCAAGCCAGGCGCCGCTGTAATAGAGGGTCTCGCCGTCGGTGGCGATGGACACCGTCACCTCCCCGCCCGGCTGGAAGGCCAGGGCGCACAGCGCCGCGTCCAGATAGGGCAGGTTCATATACAGTTCGTTCCGGGCGGCATGGAGGATGTCCAGCCCCACGTCGCTCAGGTCCTTTTTCGTCTCCTCCATGTCCGCCCTCCTCTCCGTCGTCTTACAAATCGAAGCGCCGCCGGGCGCCCGCTCCCGCTCGGTGCCGGGCCTCCAGCAGCAGCGCCAGGGCCTCGGCCGCCTCCAGCTCCCGGGCCAGGGCGCAGCCTCCCGCCAGGGCCTCCGGTCCCGGCCTCACCCGCTCCAGCAGGAAGTGCAGGCTTTCCGTGTCCCGCTCCGCCAGCAGCCAGGCCAGGGCCGCCTCCGATTGTGCGCGGAGGTAATCCAGATAGGCCTTCTCCGCCTCCGGCGTCAGATCCAGCGGGTAGCGCAGCCGCCAGAAGGCCAGGCGCAGCGCGCAGTCCGCCTCGTGCTCCATACCCAGAAAGGCTTTCCACAGCCGGTCGTAATTCCGCAGGTCCAGGCGCCGCCGGACAAAGCAGTGGTGATAAGGGTAGCCTGCGCCGCTGATGTTGTAGTCGAAGTGGTGGGCGGGGCAGTTCTCCTCGTACAGCTCCCGGTACTCCGGGAAGATCAGCCGGGCAAGGATTCCCTCCGGCCCCGCCAGCGTCACATCCAGCTCCCGGCTCAACTCATCGGCAAAGTAGGCCAGGGTATCCCCCTCGGCTCCCGGCCGGGTCAGGTGAAAGACGCGGAGGCTGCGGCAGTTCATCAGCGCCCCGCCGCCCCACCGGCGGATGCTGTCGCAGAGAGACAGGCTCCGCAGCGCGCCGCAGTTCAAAAAGGCGTAGTCCCCGATGGCCTCCAGGGCAGGCGGCAGGGCCAGTTCCTCCAGGCGGCGGTTGTCCCAGGCCGCATCGGCCGGGGCGCCGCAGGTGATCTCCACCGCCTCGCCGGGCACCTCGGCGGCGCCGGGTGCCAGAGCGTGGTTCCCCAGGGCCGTCACCGGCAGGCCCCACAGGGTATCCGGCAGGGCCGCCCGGGTATCGCAGGTGGCCGCCCGCAGGACCGTCACCCCCGCCGCCTCCCGGCGGACCGTCAGTTTCCAGTTGTTGGCGCCTGCCATGGTCTCCAAAGCCGTTTCCTCCCGCTGTTTTCTCGCTTTTCGCAGTATACCACACTTCCGCCCTCCTGCCTAGGGCAGACGTCTGGAAAAGAAATTTTGAAAAATTTGTGGTTTCCCCTTGACAAACTGTTTATACTGTATATACTGTACATGTACAGTACGAACGGAGGAGCTCCATGGAAATCATCATCCGAAACACCACCAATCAACCGATCTACGAGCAGATCTACGCCCAGATCAAGGCCCAGATCATCGCCGGGAAGCTGTCTCCGGGGGAGGCCCTTCCCTCTATCCGCAGCTTGGCCAAGGACCTGCGGATCTCCGTCATCACCACCAAGCGGGCCTACGACGAGCTGGAGGCCGAGGGCTTTCTCTATACCGTGGCCGGCAAGGGCTGCTTTGTGGCGGAGAAGAATTTGCAGCTGGTCCGTGAGGGCCGCCTGCGGGAGCTGGAGGAACACCTGGCCGCCGCCGCGGAGCTGGCGGTCAGCTGCGGCGTCACCGCGGAGGAAGTGCTGGAGACGCTGCGCACGCTGTTGGAGGAGCACAATCTATGAATGCCATCGAACTGAACCATGTGACCAAGGAATTTCCCGGCTTCACCCTCCGGGACCTGACGCTCTCGGTGCCCCAGGGCACCATCTGCGGCCTGGTGGGTGAGAACGGTGCCGGAAAGTCCACCACCATCCGCCTGCTGATGGGCGCCCTGCGGCCCGACAGCGGCACCTGTTCCGCCCTGGGGGTGGACGCCGCCTCGCCGGAGTTCCTGGAGGCCAAGGAGGACATCGGCGTGGTGCTGGACGAGGCCTACTTCCCCGAGGTCCTCACCCCCCAACTGGTGGGGAAGGTCATGGCCAAAACCTACCGCCGGTGGGACGGCGCCGCATACCAGGGGTATCTCACCCGTTTCTCCCTGCCGGAGAAGAAGATGTTCAAGGACTTCTCCCGGGGCATGAAGATGAAGCTGGCCATTGCCGTGGCACTGAGCCACGATCCCAAGCTCCTGGTGCTGGACGAGGCCACCTCCGGCCTGGACCCCATCGTCCGGGACGAGGTACTGGAAATCTTCAACGAGTTCACCCGGGCCGAGGACCACTCCATCCTGATCTCCTCCCACATCCTCAGCGACCTGGAAAAGCTGTGCGACTACATCGCCTTCCTCCACCAGGGGCAGCTGCTGTTCTGCGAGGAGAAGGACGCGCTGCTGGAGCAGTACGGCATCTTCGTGGGCACCGCCGAGCAGGCGGACAGCCTCCTGCCCGAGGCCGTGGCCGGCCGGGAGGCGGGCGGCATGGGCGGCGTGCGGTGCCTAGTGCGGCGGGATCTGGTTCCCGCCACGCTGGAGCTGGAGCGGCCCACGGTGGAGGACATCATCCTCTTTCTGGTGAAAGGAGCGAAAAACGCATGAGTGCGCTGATCCTGAAGGATTTTTACGTGATGTGGAAGCAGACCAAGGTGCTGCTGATCATCATTCTGGTGTTCTCCTGCCTGCCGGGCGCTTTCTATCCCACCTTCGCGGTGATATACGCCGCCATCCTGCCCTATTCCGCCATGGCCTACGACGAGCGCAGCAAGTGGGACCAGCTGGCCGGCATGCTGCCCTATGCCGACCGGGACATTGTGCTTGGCAAGTATCTTTTCGGATATCTGTCCATCGCCGTGGCGGCGGGGCTCTCCCTGGTGATCCAGACGGCGCTGACTCTGTTCTGGGACCGGGCCTCCGACAACCTCTCCCCCCTCTCCACGATCCCTCTGGCCGTATGTGTGGGCGTGTGCGTCCTGGCGCTGACACTGCCCCTGATGTTCCGCTTCGGCGTGGAAAAGGGACGGCTGGTGATGTTTCTGATCATCTTCCTGGTGTGCGGCAGCACCGGCGTCCTCACCGGCATCTCCAGCGACAGCCTGGACGGCGGCTACTACCTGTCCCTGGCCCTGCCGGCCGCGGCGCTGGCGGCGGTGGTGCTGACGGCCGTGTCCATCCCTCTGTCTTTGCGGCTGTACCGCAGGAGGCGCGCATGAGTGCCGGCGCGCCTCCTGCGGCGGAGCCCACCGCCGCGGACATCGCCGCCGGACTGTGGCTGCTGGGCCAGGCCCTGCTGCTGGAGGGGCTGGTCCCTCCGCCGGAGGCGGAAAAACAGCCGTGAAAATACCGGAGGAACCCGCAGAGCGGGCTCCTCCGGTTCGCTTTTTGTCCGGTCTCCGGCGCTCAGCCCCACAGGGCGGAGAGCATGGGGATGACCTGCTTTTTCCGGGACATGATCTTGGGCAGGAAGGGCGCCGCGTCGTTGGTGCGGATGTTGAAGGCCTGGCGGATGGTGTCGGCCTCTCCCACGAACAGCAGGTGGGTGCCCTCCTTCAGCACGTCGGTGATCATGAGGACCACCGTGTGCAGCTTCTGCTTTTTCCGAATGTTCTCCATGGCGGAGAGGAACTCCTCCTGCCTCTGGAGCAGCCGGTCGGAGTCCATGCAGGTGATCTGGCTGACCGCCAGGTCATGGCCGGCGATGTGGAACTCCTTATAGTCGGTCCGCAGCATGTCCTCCACGGACTTGTCGTCGCCGCTGGTGGCGGAGAAAATGGCCTTGCCCACCTCCTCCAGGGAGACATTGGCAATCCGGGCCATGCGGTTGGCCACATCGATATCCCGCTGGGTACAGGTGGGGGATTTGAACATGACGGTATCAGAGACAATAGCGGCAGCCATGAGGCCCGCCATCTTGGCTGTGGGCATGAGGCCCTTTTCCTGATACATGCCGGCCACGATGGTGGTGGTGCTGCCCACGGGCTCATTGCGCACGGCGATGGGATTCTTAGTCTGGATGTCCGCCAGGCGGTGGTGGTCGATGATCTCCAGGATCTCCGCCTGCTCCAGGCCCATCACCGACTGGGCCTTCTCATTGTGGTCCATCAGCACCACCTGCTTGCGGCGGGGGCGCAGCAGATGGAACCGGGACAGGGTACCCACCACCCGCTCGTTCTCGTCCAGAATGGGGTAGGCGCGGAAGCGGCTCTCCAGCACGGTGTCCTGCACGTCGTCGATATAGTCGTCCAGATGGAAGCTGACCAGGTCCTGATTTTTGCAGATACTGCTGATGGGCAGGGCATGGTACAGCAGGCGCACCGCCCGGTAGGCATCGTAGGGGGTGGAGATGATGCACGTCCCCTTCCCCGCCGCCTCTTCCAGCAGAACCGGATCCACCTCGGCCTGGCAGACGATGACGCCGGCCGCGCCCACATCCAGCGCCCGGCGGATCATATCCGGCTGGTCGCCGCAGACCACGATGCTCTCCGGATCGGAGAACACCAGGTTCTCCCGGCTGGCCGGCAGAGCGATGGTGACCTCGCCGGAGATCACATCACGCAGCTGCTCCCCCTCGTTGAGGATCTTACCCTCCAGCACCGACAGCAGGTTGAAAATGGGCACCTCTCCCAGCCGGGGATTTCGGACGGAGGACATATCATAGCTGGCCACATCTCCGGCGGAGAGCATGCCGAACAGTGTCCCGTCGTCATTGGCCACCGGAATCACAAAGATCTTGTCAGCCTGCATGGTCTGCCAGGCCCGGCTGATGGTGGCGGCGGCGGACAGGGTGGGCGGCGTGTCGTAGTCCAGGTCCCGCACCTGCGTGCGGACGTTGCTGAGCAGACGGGGCGGCTGGAACCCGAACTTGTCCAGCACGATCTGGGTCTCATCGCTGACCTGACCCAGCCGGGCGGCCTGATACTGCCGCTGGCCCAGCGCGTTTTTCAGCGCGGCGTACGCCATGGCGGAGACGATGGAATCCGTGTCGGGGTTCCGGTGTCCAGTGATATAAATAGTATCCATGAAAGACTCCCTTCCGCCGGATGCGGGGCATCCGCTGGTTCTCGTTTCCATTATGGGGCCCAGGCGGGTCTTTGTCAACCGTCAGCCCAGCCAGAAAAATGCCGCCCGGGGCCTCCCCGGGCGGCATCTGTCACAAGGTCTCCAGGTAGGCCTCGATGGCCTCTCCCATAAAGTGGGCGGTGCCGTCTCCGAAGCTGTCCAGATGCTCGGCGAAGCGGTCGTCCGCGCCGTAGAGATACGCCAGACGGCGCAGCTTTTCCGTGTCGCAGCTGCCGTGGAACCGGGCGATGTGGTCCTGCCAGCGCAGCACCAGGGCCCGGGCCTCGGGACTGGACGGATCGTCCTTTTTCGCCTCCGCGGCAAATTCCACCAAAATGGCGTCCGCGGAGATCTGTTCTTCTCCTGCGCCGATGTATGCAGACATATGGGCTCCTCCTTTTCCCGCAGATCACAGAATCATCAGCTCTTTGGGCGCCTTGGTCAGGTTCCGGCAGCCCTCCTCCGTCAGGAGGATCACGTCCTCGATCCGCACGCCCATGCGGCCCGGCAGATAGATCCCCGGCTCCGCAGAGATCACAGCACCGGCGGGCAGAGGCTGGTCGTTGAGCGGCGAGGCGCTGGGGCTCTCATGGATCTCCACGCCCACCCCATGACCGAAGCTGTGGGTGAAATAGTCCCCGTAGCCGGCGGCGGTGATGACGGCCCGGGCGGCGCCGTCTACCTCCCGGCCGGTCACTCCGGCCCGGGCAGCGGCGATGCCGGCGGCCTGTGCGGCAAGCACCGTCTGGTAGACCTGCTGCATCTCCTCGGTGGCAAAGCCCACAGCCACCGTGCGGGTCATGTCGGAGCAGTAGCCGTGATAGATACAGCCGAAGTCCATGGTGACAAACTCTCCCCGTCCGATCTCCCGCTCTGAGGGCACGCCGTGGGGAAGGCTGCTGTTGGGGCCGGATACCACGATGGGATCAAAGGACATATTCTCCGCCCCGTAGTGGAGCATCCGGTACTGGAGCCGGGCGGCCACCTCCTTCTCCGTCATGCCCGGGCGAATCTCGCCCAGGATGTCCTCCAGCGCCCGCTCGGCGATCCGCTGGGCTGCTACCATGGCCTCCAGCTCCTCGCTGTCCTTGGTGCGCCGCAGGTCCCACAGCAGCTCTGAAGCGGGGATCAGATCGCAGGGAAGAGCCTTGCGGTAGCGCTCCCACTCCTGCACGGTCATATAGGCGTCCTCAAAGCCCAGGCGGCTGACCGCCTGCTCCCGGAGCACCTCCTCCAGCAGTACGGCATAGCCCCGGCCAGGCCCCGTCTCCCGGATCTCCGCCCCCTGGACGTAGCGTCCGGCGGCCTCAATGTACCGCGCGTCGGTGAAATACCAGGCGCGATGCTTTGTCACCAGGGCCACGCCGTCGGTGCCTGCGGAGTGGAAGCCGGCCGCGTAAAAGCGGTTGGCCTCGCCGGTCAGCAGCATGGCGTCCAGGCCCGCGGCCTCCAATCGGGCCGCGATCTTCTGAAAGTGGTTCACTGACGTTCCTCCTTATTTGTATATGTCCGCCCGCGCCGGGGCGGTCTTTCCGAAGCCATCAAAGGAATCCGGACGGGTCTGCCCGCAGGGCATCGCCCTCCGCCTCGCCGCTGCCGCGGCAACCGGCGGAGATGGCGTGAGAGCCGCCCCTCTGCGCTTATTTCTCTTCTGCGCCCTGCTCCAGCGCCGCCTTCACGAATCCGTAAAACAGCGGATGCGGACGGTCGGGGCGGATCGCTCCCTTCGGGGGCGACCGCAGGGCATCGCCCTCCGCCTCGCCGCTGCCGCGGCAACCGGCGGAGATGGCGCGAGAGCCGCCCCTCTGTGCTTATCTCTCTTCTGCGCCCTGCTCCAGCGCCGCCTTCACGAACCCGTAAAACAGCGGATGCGGACGGTCGGGGCGGCTCTTGAACTCCGGGTGGAACTGGGCGCCCACAAACCAGGGATGGTCCTCCAGCTCCACGATCTCCACCAGCCTCTCATCGGGGGACAGGCCCGCCAGGGTCAGGCCTGCGGACCGGGCGGCGGCGCGGTAGTCGTTGTTGAACTCATAGCGGTGGCGGTGACGCTCGGAGATCTCCGCCGCGCCGTACAGCGCCCGGCTCCGGCTGCCCTCTGTCAGGCGGCAGGGATACCGCCCCAGGCGCATGGTGCCGCCCTTGTCGGTGATGTGCACCTGATCCGGCATCAGGTCGATGACCGGGTGCCTGGTGGCGGCGAACTCGGAGGAGTTGGCGTCCTCCAGCCCCATCACGTGGCGGGCAAACTCCACCACCGCCATCTGCATCCCCAGGCAGATGCCGAAGTACGGCACCATATTTTCCCGGGCGTAGCGGCAGGCGGCGATCATGCCCTCGATGCCCCGGTCGCCGAAGCCCCCGGGCACCAGCACCCCGGCGCAGCCGGAGAGGACCTGGGCCGCGTTTTCATCGGTGACGGTCTCGGAGTCCACCCACCGGATGTCCACCACCGCGTCGTTGGCGGTGCCGGCGTGGTGCAGGGACTCCACCACGGAGAGGTAGGCGTCGTGGAGCTGGGTGTACTTGCCCACCAGGGCGATGGTCACATGGCGCTCCGCCGCCAGCTCCCGCTTTACCATGGCCTTCCACTCCCGCAGGTCCGGCTGGTGGGTGATGAGGCCCAGCTTCCGGCAGACCACCTCGTCCAGGCCCTCCTTCGCCATCAGCAGAGGCACCTCGTAGAGGGTCCGGGCGGTGGTGTTCTGGATGACGCAGTCCGGCTCCACGTTGCAGAACAGGGCGATCTTCCGGCGGATGTCCTCGGTGATGGGGGCGTCGCACCGGCACACCAGGATGTCCGGCTGGATGCCCAGAGACAAAAGCTCCTTCACGGAGTGCTGGGTGGGCTTGCTCTTGAGCTCCCCGGAGCCGGGGATCTGGACGATCAGGGGCACATGGATGAACACCACGTCGCCCCGGGGCCGCTCCACGGCCACCTGGCGGATGGCCTCCAGAAAGGGCTGGGACTCAATGTCGCCCACGGTGCCGCCGATCTCGGTGATGACCACGTCCACATCCTCCCCGGCCATGGAGTAGATGCGGTTTTTGATCTCGTCGGTGATGTGGGGGATGATCTGCACCGTGGCGCCCAGGTAGTCGCCCCGGCGCTCCCGGTTCAGCACGGACCAGTAGATCTTGCCGGAGGACACGGAGCTGTTGCCGGTCAGGTCCTCGTCCACGAACCGCTCGTAGTGACCCAGGTCCAGATCCGTCTCGGCGCCGTCCTCGGTGACGAACACCTCCCCGTGCTGATAGGGGCTCATGGTCCCGGGGTCCACATTGATATAGGGGTCGAACTTCTGATTGCGCACCCGGACGCCCCGCTGCTTCAAAAGCCGTCCCAGGGACGCCGCGCAGATCCCCTTGCCCAGGCCGGACACCACGCCGCCGGTGACAAATACAAACTTGGTGGTCACACCGCTCACCTCACCTTTCCTTTTTCCTATCATGCCCGTATTTCTGCCGGAGCTCTCCACAAAAAAAGCGGCACCACTGGACCCTTTTGCGGCGAAAAGTCCCGGCCTTTTCGGGACGTTCAGCTGCGATCCACGGTGTCGCTGTGTGTTCGATTGTGGCCCCGCGGCATCGCCGCGGACCGCTGACCAAAGCGTTTCCAAAAATACTTTCCCAATATAGCACCGCCTCCCGCAAAAGTCAACGGGGCAAATTTTCGCGCTCTGTTATACCGGGCAGCTGTCAAACGGCTTCCCACAAACGCAAAAGCGCGCGGCGCGCCGCTCTGCCGCCATTCCGGCAAAAAGCGATCATTTCAAAAAAGGCGGCGCCTGTTTTTGTGGAAAATGACGGTTGACTTTATCCCTTTAAAGCTATATATTGAAAAAGTAATTTGAGGCAGCCGAAAGGCAGAGAGGAGTCCGCCATGGGTCGTACCGTTCGTTTTACCGTCCAGGCCAACGCTCATTTCTCCTTTATGAAGGCCCGCTACGCGGGCCGCTATTACCACGCCCAGATCTCTCCGGCCGGCTGAAACAGAAAATGCGCTTCCCTATCATCGTATGAGAGGCGGCTCTGTTCCTACCGGGACGGAGCCGCTTTTTATAATTGTCTCTGCGATCCCATTGTAGAAAAGGAGAATTGTGATGAAAAAGAAACTGCTTGCCCTGACGCTCGCCGCCCTGATGGCGCTGAGCCTGGCCGCCTGCGGCGGCGACACCGCCTCCACCGATACGGAAGCTGCCGAGGACGAAGCCGCCGAAACCGCTGAAGCCTCCGGCCAGGTCTACAACATCGGCATCTGCCAGCTGGCGCCCCACCCCGCTCTGGACGCCGCCACCGAGGGCTTCATCGACGCTGTGACGGAAGCTCTGGGCGCTGAAAACGTCAACATCGATAACCAGAACGCCGCCGGCGACAGCCCCACCTGCGGCACCATCATCAACGGGTTCGTCTCCGCCAATGTGGATCTGATCCTGGCCAACGCCACCGCGCCGCTGCAGACCGCTGCCGCCGCCACCGCCACCATCCCGGTGCTGGGCACCTCCGTCACTGAGTACGGTGTGGCCCTGGGCATCGACGGCTTCACCGGCACCGTGGGCACCAACGTCTCCGGCACCTCCGACCTGGCGCCGCTGGACCAGCAGGCCGCCATGGTGAAGGAGTGGTTCCCCGACGCCAAGACCGTGGGTCTGCTGTACTGCTCCGCCGAACCCAACAGCCAGTATCAGGTGGACAACGTCCAGGCCTATCTGGAGGAGCTGGGCTATACCTGCACCCAGTACTCCTTCTCCGACACCAACGACATGGCCTCCGTCACCCAGCAGGCCGCCGACAACAGCGACGTGCTCTATGTCCCCACGGATAATACCTGCGCCAACAACACCGGCGTCATCGACAACATCTGCCGTCCCGCCGGCGTCCCCATCATCTGCGGCGAGGAAGGTATCTGCGGCGGCTGCGGCGTGGCCACCTTGTCCATCAGCTACTATGATCTGGGCTATACCACCGGCGAGATGGCTGTGAAGATCCTCACCGGCGAGGCCGACGTGTCCGAGATGCCCATTGAGTACGCCCCCCAGTTCACCAAGAAATACAACGAAACCATCTGCGCCGACCTGGGTCTGACTGTTCCCGAGGGCTACGAGGCAATCGTCATCGAGTAACTCCCTCCCGATTTTTAAGCGGACAGCGGAAAAGGGATCTCCTTTTCCGCTGTTTCCCGCTATACGAATAAACCTTACCGACTTTCGACTGGGGGAACGCATCCATATGCTGAATTTTGTCAACGCGCTGCCGGGCGCTGTGTCCCAGGGCCTGATCTGGGGCATTATGGCCATCGGCGTCTACATCACCTACAAGATCCTGGACATCGCAGACCTGACGGTGGACGGCTCCTTCTGCACCGGCGCCGCCGCCTTCGTCATGCTCTACACCACCGGCACCAACCTGTGGCTGGCCATGCTGGTATCCATTCTGGCAGGCATGGCGGCCGGCCTGGTCACAGGACTGCTGCACACCTTCTGCGGCATCCCCGCCATCCTCGCCGGCATTCTGACCCAGCTGGGCCTGTGGTCCATCAATATGGCCATTATGGACATGAAGGCCACGGTGGCCATCAATGTCACACAGGCTGATATGCTGGACGGCCTGCTGGTGTCTCTTCGCTTCGTGCAGGACGCCTCCAACGGCACCCGCCCCTTCTACCGTCACCCCATTCTGGTAGTCGGTCTTTTGACGGTGGTTTTGATCGCCCTGCTGTACTGGTTCTTCGGCACGGAGCTGGGCGCATCCCTGCGGGCCACCGGTTCCAATCAGAACATGGCCCGGGCCCAGGGCATCAGCACTGACTTCACCAAAGTCCTGGGATTGATGATCTCCAACGGCCTGGTGGCCCTGTCCGGCGCCCTGCTGGCCCAGTACAACAGCGCCAGCGAGATCAACATGGGCCGCGGCGCCATCGTCATCGGCCTGGCCGCCGTCATTATCGGCGAGGTGGCCTTCTCCAAGGTCTTCCACAACTTCGCACTGAAGCTGCTGGCGGTGTCCATTGGCGCCATTTTGTATTACATCGTCATTCAGGCGGTGCTGGCCATGGGCCTCAACGCCAACTATCTGAAGCTGCTCTCCGCGGTGGTGGTGGCCGTCTTCCTGTCCATTCCCTATTGGAAGGGCAAGTACATTCACGCCAACGTCCGCACCGGTGTGCAAACGGGAGGAAACGGCCATGCTTGAACTGAAAAACATCTACAAGACCTTCAACGCCGGTACGGTCAATGAAAAGCGGGCCCTGGCGGGGCTGAACCTGACGCTCAATGACGGAGACTTCGTCACCGTCATCGGCGGCAACGGCGCCGGCAAGTCCACCATGCTCAATGCCGTGGCGGGCACCTGGGCCGTGGACGCCGGCCAGATCCTCATCGGCGGCACCGACGTGACCCACCTGCCGGAATTCAAGCGGGCCAAGTTCATCGGCCGGGTGTTCCAGGACCCCATGATGGGCACTGCCCCCACCATGCAGATCGAGGAAAACCTGGCTCTGGCGGCCCGCCGCGGGCAGCGCCGCGGCCTGCGCTGGGGCATTACCAAAACGGAACGGGCCGACTACCGGGAGCTGCTGCGGGACCTGGACCTGGGTCTGGAGGACCGGCTCACCAGCAAGGTGGGCCTTCTCTCCGGCGGCCAGCGCCAGGCGCTGACGCTGCTGATGGCCGCATTGAAGCGGCCGAAGCTGTTGCTGCTGGACGAGCACACCGCCGCCCTGGATCCCAAGACTGCCGCCAAGGTGCTGGAACTCTCCGACCGGATCGTGGAGGAGAACCACCTGACCACCATGATGGTGACCCACAATATGAAGGACGCCATCGCCCACGGCAACCGGCTCATCATGATGTACGAGGGACACATCGTTATCGACGTGTCCGGCGAGGAGAAGAAGAAGCTGACGGTGCCCCAGCTGCTGGAGCTGTTCAGCAAGGTCAGCGGCAGCGACGAAGCCGACGACAAGATGCTGCTGTCCTAATGCCGCTGACCCGGGGCCCCGCACAGCGGGGCGCGCGTCAAGCGGTTTTCCGCAGGAAAACCTTGGCCCGGAGGGAATTCACTTCCCTCCGGGCTCATTTTTTCAAAACAGTCTCACAGAGTTCGCATCGGGAGGTTCGAATTCAGTAAAATCTGTTTTCGGCCGCGGCATGTACGTGGACGAAAACACCTCTCGCCCCACAAGTGTGGGATTTGTGCGCCAAAGGTGTGCAAATCCTGCGCGCAGTGGGGTGAAACTTTTCAAAAAAGTGGAAAATTCGCTTTTTTGAAAATTCTGATCCGGAGGGAATTCACTTCCCTCCGGGCTTCTTTGATCAAAGGACTCCGTGCGCTCCGGTCCCCCGAGCCGAACAGTTTATTCCTTTACTGCGCTGATGTAATTTGTGGATTTTGCCCCTTGACAAGACAGGCGCCCCCTGCGTATAATGCAGACAATCCAGTGAAACCTGTGAGCAAGAGAAGTACCCGGTCCAGTCCCCTTTCAGAGAGCCGTGGATGGTGGGATCACGGCGGCGGACACTCCGGTGAATGGACTTGCGAGGGCAGAGCGAACGGGGTCCTTTGATCCTCAGTAGCGACTGACGGGACCCGCACCCGTTACCATGGCGGCGCGTATGAAGTACGCGGAGAGAGGGGGCGCCATGCGCCAACTTGGGTGGTACCGCAGGATGCAAGTCTTGTCCCAATGATGGGGCAGGGCTTTTTTGTTTGCCCGCCTTGGACCGCCGCTCCCCGGAAAGGAGTTTTCACCATGAAGAAAGACACGAGACGATGGCGCCTGCGGCGCATCTGAACCCGTGCCGTCCCGGCATGACGGGACCGCACATCAACGATCGGCCATATATGAAAATTGATAAGGAGAATTGACCATGAAACCGTTCAAGAAGTTTTTCGCGGCCCTGCTGGCCCTGACCATGACCCTGTCCCTGGCCGCCTGCGGCGGCGCCAGTGACGACACCGCCGCCGAGGGCGACGGCTCCGGCGAGGGTGAGGCCACGATGTACAAGATCGGCATTTCCCAGTACGGCGAGCACGGCTCCCTGGACAACTGCCGGGAGGGCTTCCTCCAGGGTCTGGAGCAGGCGGGCCTGGTGGAGGGCACCGATTTTGAGATCCACTATGAGAACGCCGGATTTGACGACTCCATCGCCACCCAGATCGGCCAGACCTTCTCCGCCGAGGGCGTGGACCTGATGGTGGGCATCGCCACCCCCTCCGCCGTGGCCTGCTACGCCGCCGCCGAGGACAAAAACATCCCCGTGATCTTCACCGCCATCACCGACCCCGTGGGCGCCCACCTGGACGCCAGCAACATCACCGGCACCTCCGACGTGCTGCCGGTGGCCGGCCAGCTGGAGCTGATCCGGGAGCTGCAGCCCCACGCCAAGACCATCGGCATCGTCTATATGACCAGCGAGGCCAACTCCGTGTACTCCATCGGCGTGTATGAGGAACTGGCCGCCGACTACGGCTTTGCCATCGAGTCCGTGGGCGTCACCGCCCAGTCCGAGGTCACCCAGGCGGTGGACACTCTGATCTCCCGGGGCGTGGACTGCCTGTCCAACCTGACCGACAACACCGTGGTGGGCGTGCTGCCCGCCATCCTGGAAAAGACCAACGAGGCCGGCATCCCCGTCTACGGCTCCGAAGTGGAGCAGGTGAAGCTGGGGTGCGTGGCCGGCGCGGGCCTGGACTATGTGAAGCTGGGCATCCAGACGGGCCTCATGGCCGCCAAGGTCCTCACCGGCGAGGCCACCTGCGAGGACCTGCCCTATGAGATCATCGAGGACTACGACCTGTATATCAACAGCGAGGCTCTGGACGCCATGGGGCTGGCCGTGCCCGAGGACGTGGCCCAGACAGCAGTCGAGGTCAACGCGGCCTGAAGTCCGCTCCCTCTGTACCCGCATTTCCCCCCAACGATAAAAGGCAAAGGAGATCCCATCGTGAAGCTGCTCACCTATCGTCTGGGCGGCCGACAGGCCGTCGGTGCCCTGACCGGGGACGGCAAGACCGTCCTGTCCCTGCCCTATCCCGACATGAATACCCTGATCGAGACCGCCTCCCTCTCCGACCTCCGCTCCGCCGCCGACGCGGCGGAGCGGACCGGCGCCTCCGTCCCCCTGGATGCTGTGGAGCTGCTGGCCCCCATTCCCCGCCCCCGGCAGGACATCATCTGCCTGGGCATGAACTACCGGGCCCATCTGGAGGAGGCCGCCCGCTACAACGCCGACGCCTTTGAAAAGCAGAAGCCCGTGGCGGTGTACTTCTCCAAGCGGGTGACGGAGGCCGTGGCTCCCGGCGGCGACATCCCCCGCCACGCAGGGCTGGTGGAGCGGCTGGACTACGAGAGCGAGCTGGCGGTGATCCTGGGGAAGACCGCCCGGAACGTGAAGGCGGCCGAGGCCGGGGACTACATCTTCGGCTATACCATCATCAACGACGTCTCCGCCCGGGACGTACAGACCGGCCACAAGCAGTGGTACTTCGGCAAGGGTCTGGACGGCTTCACCCCCATGGGTCCCTGGATCGTCACCGCCGACGAGATCCCCTTTCCCCCGGCCCTGGACATTGGCTCCACGGTCAACGGCGAGGTCCGGCAGAAGTCCAACACGGCCCTGTTTCTCACCTCCATCCAGGAGGTGCTGGAGGAGCTGACCTCCGGCATGACGCTGCTGCCCGCCACCATTATCGCCACCGGCACCCCCGCCGGCTCGGGTATGGGCTTCGACCCGCCCAAGTTTCTCAAAACGGGGGACGTGGTGGAGTGCACCATTCAGGGCATCGGCTCCATCCGCAACACCGTCCGCTGAGGCGGACCCTTCGAGGAGGCGCATTTCCATGAACCTTGCAGATCTGCTGGCAGGCGCCCTGATCCAGGGCCTGATCTACACCCTGGTATCCTTCGGCGTCTACATCACCTACTCCATTCTGGACTTCCCGGACCTGGGGGTGGACGGCACCTTCCCCCTTGGGGCCGCCGTCACCGCCGTGCTGCTGACAAAGGGCGTGGACCCCTATCTGACGCTGCCCCTGGCCATGGTGGCCGGAGCTCTGGCGGGCCTGGTCACGGGCCTCATCCATGTACGGCTGCGGGTGCGCAACCTCCTGGCCGGCATCATCACCATGACGGCCCTGTTCTCCATCAACCTCCAGATCGCCGGGTCCAACCTGACGGTGGAGCGGGCGGTGGACACCATCTTCTCCGCCGGGCCCACCATGGCGCTGCTGGGCGGACTGACCCTGACGGGGCGGAAGCTGGTGGTGTCCGCGGTGCTGGTGCTGGTGGTGAAAATCGCCCTGGACCTGTACTTCAAGACCAAGTCCGGCCTGCTGCTGCGGGCCGTGGGCGACAACGCCTCCCTGGTCACCGCCCTGGCCAAGGACCGGGGCCGGGTGAAGATCCTGGGCCTGGTGATCGCCAACGCCCTGGTGGCTCTGGGCGGGTGCGTGGTGTGCCACGAGCTGCGGAGTTTCTCCTCCACCATGGGCACCGGCCAGCTGGTGTACGGCCTGGCGGCCGTCATCATCGGCATCTCCCTCTTCCGCTTCTACGAGCACTCCCCCCTGGCCCGGGCCCTGCGCAAACATAAGGGCCTGCGGTGGCTGGGCGCCCCCACAGGGACCACGGCGGTCATCGTGGGCAGCGTGCTCTACAAGCTGTGCATCCAGACGGCCCTGAGCCTCAGCTGGTTCCCGGCCAATATGATGAAATTCGTCACCGCCGTGCTGTTTTTGCTGGTGCTGGTCGTTTCCGGCCGGAAGGGAGAGGAGATCATCCATGCTTGAACTGCGTGACATCACCAAGATCTACAACCCCGGCACCGTCACGGAGCAGACGCTGTTCGACCGCTTCTCTCTGACGGTGGAGGACGGCCAGTTCGTCTCCATCGTGGGCAGCAACGGCAGCGGCAAGACCTCCCTGCTGAACATCATCTGCGGGTCCATCGGTATCGAGGGCGGCGACGTCCTCATGGACGGCAAAAGCATCTCCAAGCTGAAGGACTACCAGCGCTACGCCTCCATGGGCCGGGTGTATCAGGACCCCTCCGCCGGCACCTGCCCCAACCTGACGGTGCTGGAGAACCTGTCCCTGGCGGACAACAAGGGAAAGCCCTTCGGTCTGGGCCGGGGCGTCAACCGCCGCCGGGTGGCGGACTACCGGGACCAGCTGGCCTCCCTGGGCCTGGGGCTGGAGGATAAGCTGGACGTGCGCATGGGCGCCCTCTCCGGCGGCCAGCGGCAGGCGGTGGCGCTGCTGATGGCCACTATGACCCCCCTGCGCTTTTTGATCCTGGACGAACACACCGCCGCCCTGGACCCCAAGACCGCCGAGGTCATCATGGCCCTCACCGACAAGGTGGTGCGGGAGAAGCAGCTGACCGCCATGATGGTGACCCACAATCTCCGCTACGCCGCCGAGTACGGCGACCGCATCCTCATGATGCGCCAGGGCCAGGTGGTCCTGGACCGGGCCGGGGCCGACAAGGCCGCCACCTCCATGGACGATCTGCTTGCCATGTTCAACAAGATCTCCCTGGAGACAGGCAACTGAAAACACGCAAAAACCGGGTGGACGCCGATGGCGTCCGCCCGGTTTTCGTTTTCCTTTCAGTCGTCCAGATGATAGCCCATGGCCGTCAGCTGCTGGCGGATCTTCTCCACATGGGCGGCGTCCCGGGTCTCCAGGACCATGGACACCATGCAGGCGCCCACGTCGGAGTGCTGGTCCTCCCGGGAGTGGTCGATGCTGAGGATGTTGGCGCCGCTGTCGGCCACCACCTTCAAAAGCTGCAGGAGGCTGCCCGGCTTGTCCACCACCTTGGTGGTGATCTCCGCGATGCGCCCGGCCTTGGAAAGGCCCTTGGTGATGATCCGGGACAGCGTGGTCACATCCACATTGCCGCCGGAGACCAGGCACACGGTCTTGCGGCTGGAGGTATCCACCTTGCCGAACATCACCGCCGCCACGCTGGTGGCGCCGGCGCCCTCGGCCACGGTCTTTTGCACCTCCATCAACGCCAGGATGGCGGAGGCGATCTCGTCCTCGCTGACGGTGACGATCTCATCCACATACTGCTGGCACAGGGCGAAGGTCAGATCGCCGGGCTTCTTCACGGCGATGCCGTCGGCGATGGTGGACACGCTGCGCAGCTCCGTGGGGCCGCCGGCGTGGCGGGAGAGATACATGGAGGCGGCCCCCGCCGCCTGGACGCCCACAATCCGGCAGTCGGGTCTGAGGCTCTTGACCGCAAAGGCAATGCCGCTGATGAGCCCGCCGCCGCCAATGGGCACCACGATCTGCTCCACCTCCGGCAGCTGCTCCAGGATCTCCAGGCCGATGGTGCCCTGGCCGGCAATGACCAGGGGGTCGTTGAAGGGATGGGCGAAGGTGTAGCCCTCCTCCCGGACCATCCGCTCTGCCTCCGCCGCTGCGTCGTCGTAGACGCCGGGCACCAGCACCACCTCGGCGCCGTAGTTCCGGGTGGCCTCCACCTTGCTGATGGGCGCCCCGGCGGGCATGCAAATCACGGACTTGATGCCCAGCCGGGTGGCCGATAGGGCGATGCCCTGGGCATGGTTGCCCGCGGAGCAGGCCACCACGCCCCGCGCCGCCTCCTCCGGGGTCAGGGAGCGGATCTTGTTGTAGGCGCCCCGCAGCTTGAACGCGCCGGTCAGCTGCAGATTCTCCGCCTTGATGTAAATGTTCTCGCCCAGCCGCGGGGCCGGATCCAGAGGTGTGCGCCTGGCGATGCCCCGCAGGGCCTCCTGGGCCTCCCGCACCATATCCAATGTCAGCATGGGTCCCCCTCCTCTTGTCTCGTTTTCGCTTTGATTATATGCCCGCCCTCGGGGGATTACAATGGACGAATCCTCCAAATGTTTTTCAATCAAATACATAAAATTTACAATATGTCTTTATATTGAGGACATATTGTTTTCTCATACAGGCAGGCGGCCGCCGAAGAAAAAGTTGCACGGTTTCGTGCAACTTTTTCCTGTTTTCCGCCCAGTTTGTCCCCGGTCCGTTTTTCCCCCTCTCCGGGGACAATTTAAAAGGAGGCGAGAGCATTGAGCAACTTTGGCGAGATCTGGCGGATCGACGGCGTCACCGCCGCCTATATCACGCGGGGCCCGGTCAACGGTCAGTACCGGGTGCTGTTCGAACGGAGTCTGGCAGAGCTGGCGGACATCGAGGCCATCCGCTGGGAACATCCCACCGTGGAGCTGCTGCGCACGGACATTACGGGCGTTCTGGGCCTGCCGGAGGGCTACGGCTTCACCGTAGTAGACATCACCTACGATCATGGCAACAAGAGTTACACCGTGACGGTGCAGGTGGCGTCCCAGTACCTGGGCGACGTGACCGGCTATGAGGCCCAGGTGGCGGCGTTGGAGGAGCAGGTGGCGGACGCCCAGGCCCAGGCGGCCCAAAAGGATGAGACCATTGCGGCCCAGGCGCAGCAGATCGAGGCGCTGAAGGCCGACAGCGGCACCGCCATGGTGGAATCTCTGGAGCAGGCCTATGAGGAAGGAGTGGAGAGCAATGGCTGAGATCGTGACCATGGCCCGTGAGGAACTGCGGGCCCGGGGCGCCGCCGACGCCGCGGCTCTGGCTGCCAGGGCCGTTTCCGGCGATGCCGACGGCACTGCCCTGATCGCCGGAGAGAACCAGGTCCCCACTTGGCGCCAGCGGGACTACTCCGCCGTGGCGGTGGGCACCCCCTATAAGTGGCAGGGGCAGGTGTACAAGCTGTGGCAGCAGCATGACGCCACAGACCAGCCCGACTGGACCCCGGACCAGGCGGTGAGCCTCTGGGACATCTGCCACACAACCGACCCTGCCGCCGCAAAGCCCTATCAGGCCCCCCAGGGCAGCCGGGGTCTGTACCAGACCGGCGAATGCTGTCTGTACGGCGGCCATGTATGGAAGTCCAAAATCGACAGCAACTCCTGGGCCCCCGACGCCTACCCAACGGGCTGGGAGGACCTGGGCGCACCGGAGGCATCGGAGGCATGACAGAAAGTCTGCTGACCGCCCTAGTCACCGGCGCCCTGACGCTGCTGGGCGTCATCATTTCCAACAACAAGCACCAGGCGGTGGCGGATGCCAGGATGGAGGAGCTGACCCGGGAGGTGCGGGAGCACAACAACTTTGCCCGGCGGCTGCCGGTGGTGGAGGAGCAGATCAAGGTCATCAACCATCGGATCGGCGATCTGGAGGACTTCCACCGGCCCGTTCCCTGAGAAAGGGGGGCGGGCCATGGGAGGAAAGCGGCTGGAGCGGCCGGCGGGGCAGCGGTGGACCGCCTCCAAGCTGATCGCTCTGGGGCTGCTGGCGGTGGATGCCAGCGCCACATATATTGTACTGTATCTCTGCTGGCTGTCGATCCGGTGCCAGTTCACCGGGAGCCTGCCCTATCTCACCGCCCTGATCGGCGCCCTCCAGGCGGCCGCGGCGGTGGTTCTGGGGGCCTATTTCAGCAAATCAAAAGCAGAGAACACCAGAGGCGGCATCGTCTATGACGCCGCCCTGAACCAGGAAGGAGACCTTTGATTGCAGAGAACCATTTATAAACGGCTGGCCGCGCTGCTGTCGGTGAAATCCCTGGTGACGCTGACCCTCACCGGGATCTTTGCCTGGATGGCGGTGGCCGGCACCATCAGCCAGGACTTCATGACCATCTACGCGGTGATCATCGCCTTCTACTTCGGCACCCAGAGTCAGAAGATCCAGGACGCGGTGGATTGGACGGCGGACGATGGCCAGCTGTAAAGATGTGCTGGAACTGGCCCGGGGGGAGATCGGCTACTGCGAGTCCCCCGCCGGGTCCAACAAGACGAAATACGGCATCTGGTTCGGACTCAACGGCCAGCCCTGGTGCATGATGTTTCTCCAGTGGCTGTTCCACCAGGCGGACGCTGCGGCGTTGCTGCCGGTCAAAACCGCCTCCTGCGGGACGATGATGCGGGCGGCCCAGGCCGCGGGGCTGTGGGTCACCGACGGTTACCGCCCCGGGGACCTGGTGATCTACGACTTCCCCGGCGGCGCTGCCACGGACCACTGCGGCATCGTGGAGACCGCGGAGGCAGAGACACTCACCGCCATCGAGGGCAACACCGCCGAGGGCAACGACGCAAACGGCGGCATGGTCATGCGGCGGAGCCGGTCCCTGCGGCTGGTGGCAGGGGCTGTCCGTCCCCGATACGAGGAAGAGGAGGAGGAAACCGTGGTTCGATATGCCCATCTCAGCGACATTCCGGCCAAGTTCCGGTCAGTGATCGAGGCGCTGATGAACGCCGGCGTCATCCAGGGCGACGGCAGCGACCCCGCCGGCAACGGCGACGTCATCGACCTGAGCCACGACCAGGTGCGGCTGCTGGTGTTCGCCTACCGGGGCGGCGCCTTTGACGCCCGGCTCAAGGCCGCCGGACTGGAGCCGGCGGTGAAATAAGCCAAAGCACCCCTGACGCAGCTGCGTCAGGGGTGCTTTTTCCGTCACAGGGAAATAACCTGGCCCGGTCCCGTGACCGGCACGGTCCGGTCCGCAAACTGCGGATACCGGGCCAGGAAGGCGGCGGTGAAGCCGTAGTCGTCCCACTGGTGCATGGGGAGCATCCGGCGGATGTCCGCCAGGTCCAGGAAGTACCTGGGACCCCGGAAGCCGTCCTCCCCCAGCCGGGGATCCAGGGGCAGCATGGCAAGGTCGATCCGCCGCCCCCGAAGGGGCTCGGCGTACCGCCGGAAATCCGCCTCCATGTTCCGGTTCCAGGCGGGGTCCTCCCCCTCCCAGTGCCACCAGTTCAGGTCCCCGGCGTGAAAGACGGTCTGTCCCTCCGCAGTCACCAGAAAGGCCACGCCCTCGTCGGTGGAGGGCAGGGTCTCCACGCTGACGCCGGGGAAGATCTCCGCCGTCTCGCCGCCGGAGAGGACGCGGCACCGCCCTGCGGCGGCCGCGTCCAGGCCCCAGCGGCTCCGGTTCCGGTCCGTCAGGCGAATGCCCTTGCCCAGGAGGAAACGGGTGTCCGGCCCGTCCAGAGAGAAGATCCGGGGATCGAAGTGGTCCGGATGGCGGTGGCTGGCAAAGACCGCCAGGGGCTTTCCCACCGGCAGGGCCGGCAGCTCCCCCTTCCACCAGTCAAAGAGCAGACTCACGCCCTCCAGTTCCGCCAGAAAGCCGCTGTGGCCCAGATAAGTGACGCGCATCACCGGTACTTGACCGCCGTGCCGTAGGCGATGACCTCCGCCGCGCCCTGCATGACGGAGGAGGAACCGTAGCGGATGTTGATAACGGCGTCGGCGCCCAGGGCCTCCGCCTCGTCCACCATCCGCTTGACGGCGATCTGACGGGCCTCGTTGAGCATCTCCGTGTAGCCGGTGATCTCGCCGCCCACCAGAGTCTTCATGCCCGCCATGAAGTCCTTGCCGAAGTTCTTGGACTGGACCACGGTGCCCTTCACCAGACCCAAAACCTCGAATTCCTTTCCGGGAATGTAATCAATATTGACCAGCAGCATCTAATTCTCCTCCTTCGATTTCTTTGAACCTCTGCCGAAGCGCCGCCAGGGCGATCAGCACGGGAACCACGCATAATACGGCCAGGACCGCAAACAGATAAAAAAGCCACCGGGGCAGGTCCGGGATCCAGCACAGAGCCGCGAACCCCGCCACGCAGGCCGCCTGGAGCACGGCGAACAGCACCACGCCCCGGACCGCCTCCCGCTTTCGGCGGGCCTGCTTCGCTTCAATACTTTCGGGCATTCTCTTCCTCCCCCTTCCGGATCTCCCGCAGCCGCTGGAACATGGCCGCGAACACGCCGATCACCACCGCCGCGCCGAAGAGGCCGTAGACGATCATGATGCCCACGGCGGCGGGGACCGGTCCCTCCTCCAGCATGACCCACAGCAGCGAGCCGATGAACAGCACCACAACCAAAGCCGTGCCCGTGGCGGCAATCACCGCCCCCAGGGCGCCCCGGCGCCGGTCAGTATTTCCGCGCATCGTCGATCTCCCCTTTCTCGATCTCCTGGACCCGCTGGATCAGGGCCAGCAGCACCCCCAGAATGACGATCCCGGGAATCGCCACCAGCACCACTACCAGGGGCAGCGGCGGGGCCTGGTCGGCATCGGTGGTAAAGCCCCAGATCATCAGGGCCATCAAGCTGGCCATAAAGGCCACCATGATGACCGTCACCACCGCCGGAGCCACGTAGCGCAGCCGCCGGGCGTCGCCGGTCTGCCGGTTGAGGAAAGTGGCGCCCTGGTGCTCCAAAGCCTCCATCTCCGACAGCAGCGCCTGGGCGTCCAGGGCGGCGAGAGGCTCCTCCCGGTCTTTCAGACGGCGGCACAGGGCCATGGACTGCTCCAGGTTCTTCTGCTCCCGCTCCAGCGTCACCAGATGGCGGCGCATCCCGTCTCCCACGGTGTGGGTGCCGGAGAGCATCTGCCGGATCTCCTCCAGAGGCAATCCCAGCTTGCGCAGCAGCTTGATCCGCCGCAGGACCTCCACTTCCGCCTCGCCGTAGTCCCGGTAGCCGTTTTCGCTGTTGCGCCGGGGCGCCAGCAGACCCTCGGCCTCGTAGAAGCGGATGTTCTTCTTGGTGATGCCCACCAGAGCCTCCACCTCATTAATTTTCAAGGGCTCTCGCCCCCTTTCCGTGCTTATCGTATACCTTCCACAAAGGGGAAAGTCAAGGGGTTTCAGAAATTTTCCCGCCAGGGGGTGGGAAGCGGCGGCGGGATGTGGTACAATCATAGCATGTGCGACACGAAGCTGACAACCGAAAAGATTTTGCCAGCCCTGCCCGCCCCCCTGTTGGCCTGGTACCGCCGAAACGCCCGGGACCTGCCCTGGCGCCGGACGGCGGACCCCTACCGGATCTGGGTGTCGGAGATCATGCTCCAGCAGACCCGGGTGGCGGCGGTGCTGGGCTACTATGCCCGGTTTCTCGCGGCCTTCCCCTCGGTGGAGGCTTTGGCCGCCGCGCCGGAGGACCGGCTGATGAAGCTGTGGGAGGGCCTGGGGTATTACAGCCGGGCCCGGAACCTCCAGAAAACCGCCCGGATCGTGGCGGAGCGAGGCGCCTTTCCGGACACCTTCCAGGGCCTGCTGGCCCTGCCGGGCATCGGGGAGTACACCGCGGGCGCCATCGCCTCGGCGGCCTTCGGCGCCCGGGAGGCGGCGGTGGACGGCAACGTCCTGCGGATCTTCACCCGGCTGACGGACTGCCATGACGATATCGCGGACCCCAGGGTCAAGCGGACCGTCCGGGACGCCCTCCAGGCGGTGATGCCGGAGACGGCAGAGGACATCCGCATCTTCAACCAGGCCACCATGGAGCTGGGCGCCACGGTCTGCGTCCCGAACGGGCCGCCCAGGTGCGAGGCCTGCCCGGTGCGGGAGCTGTGCCTGGGTCGAATGCGGGGCACGGCGGAGGCCCTGCCGGTAAAGCGGGCCAAGAAGGCCCGCCGCACGGAGGAGAAAACGGTCTTTTTGCTGCTGCGGCAGGGCCGGGTGGCCCTGCGGAAACGGCCGGGCGAAGGGCTGCTGGCGGGCCTTTGGGAGTTTCCCAACGCCGAGGGCGCGCTGGACGAGCCCGCCGCCGGAGCGGCGGTTTCCGCCTGGGGCCTGACGCCCCGGGTCTGGCGCAGCCGTCTGACGGCAAAGCACATCTTCACCCACGTGGAGTGGCACATGACCGGCTACGCTCTGGAGGTGTCCGGAGACGGGCCGGAGGACTTTTTCTGGGCGGACGAAGCGGCCCTGGCGGCCCACGCGGTGCCCTCGGCCTTCGCCCGGTACTACGCCCAGGCCATGGAGATCCTGAGGGAGGCTGCGCCATGAGGATCCTGCTGGTCCTGCTTCTCTTCCGGCCGGCACGGCGGCTGGCCGAAAAGGTCCGGGCATGGCGGCGGCACCGGAAGCTGGTCCGCCAGCTGCGGGACCTGGGCGTCTACGGCGGGACTATCACGGCGGACCGCTCCAAAAGCGACCGCCCGGCGCCGCCCGTTCCGGCGCCCTGCCGGGAGCCGGACGGACCGGTGCCCTTCGGCTGCAAGACCGCCTGGCTGGCCCTGCGCTGCGGCAGCCCGGAGCCGGTCATCTCCGCCCTCCGGCCCGGTCTGCGGCAAAGCGCCAACTGGACCACCGGGCTGGCGGCGTCCCAGGCGCAGTCCGGGGGATGGGTCTTCGTCTCCCCGGTGCTGGACGGCTTCGTGCTGGCCGTGGGAGACGGGCTTTTTGCGCTGGCAGAGCGCCAGGAGGAACTGAACGCCTTGGCGGCGCAGTTTTCGGAGGTGCAGTACTTTGCCAGCCACCGGGTCTCCTCCTCTTACTGCTGGGCCCGGTACAAGGCGGGCCGCTGCCTGCGGGCGTATTGCACGGAGGACGGCAGGGTCCTCCGCAATACCGGCGCCCTGACACCGGAGGAGCAGGCGCTGGGCTTCGGCGCCTTTCCTGCGCAAGATGGGCAGGATGCGGACCGCCAGCCCGGCGAGGAGGACGTGCTGGACATCGCCGCCGCCTGGGGCGTGGACCCCAGATTTGAAACACCATATCCGCCGTCCACCGGGTGGCTGTGCCGTCCGAACGGCTGGAAGGAGGAGTGACCAATGGGTCTGCTGGTAGGCCTGCCGCTGATGCTTTTACGCATGATAATGGTTATTTTGCGTCTCATATTGCCCATTTTGCTGATCCTGCTGGTGATCTGGCTGATCCGCCGGAGCCGCCGGGGCGGCGGTCCCTCCGGCGGGCAGAGGCCCCCCAAGGAGCCCACGTTCCACGGCCCGGTGTACACCGTGGACTACGAGGACGTGGAGGAGGACCAGCCGCCGGAGGGCGGGAACGGCCGGGAGGGGTGAGGTCGTGGAGCTCATCAACATCCTGGGCATCGCCCTGCTGGCGCTGCTGGTGCGCAAGCTGATCTGGTGTTTTTTGTGGCTGTGGTGCTACTACCGCGGCCGCAAGACGCCGGAGCCCATCCCCTTCCTGCCCCGGCGGAGCGGAACCCTCTTTTCCGACCACGTCCGCCAGGCCCGGGAGGAGCCGGATCAGAGTGAGGAGGAAGAACGATGACCGCTGCAAACGACGCTTCCCGGGAGACGGCCGATGCCCTGACCTGCCCCTGGTGCCAAACGGACATGGAGCCGGGCTACCTCTATTCCGGAGACAGTATCCGCTGGGTGGACCGCAGGCCCGGCGCCATCCTGGGGGCTCTGTCCGCCGGGAAGGAGCTGTACGTCAGCGACGAGGGCATCACCACGGCGTACAAGCGCTGCTGGTATTGTCCCTCCTGCCGCCGCCTGGTGGCCCAGCTGTCTGAGGAGGCCCGCCCGTCCACGGAGGAGTGCCGGGACGAGTTCCTGCGGTATGCCCAGCAGGCGAAAGGACGGAAGTAAGATGGCCTTTTGGAAAAAGAGCGAGGACCCCTGGGATATTGACCCGGAGAAGCGGCGCCCCGCGCCGCAGCCGGATACGGAGGACCGGGACCCGGACACGGGGCTTCTGGAGGACCTGCGGATCTGGAATGAGAACCGGAAGGCGGAAAAGGCCCTGCGGGAGACGCCGCCGGCGCCCATCCCCTGCCCCTGGTGCGGAGGAGAGATGGAGCCGGGCTATCTGGTGGGCGGACGGGATGCCGTCCGCCTGGTGCGCCGGCGCCCCGGCGGACTGCGCCTGATGGACCCGGAGGACACCCTGTACCTCCAGGGCGACGGCACCTTCTGGTGCGACTACAAGATCGCCTGGACCTGCAAAGCCTGCCGGAAACTGGTACTGGACCTGCCGGAGGAAGCGAATGAGGACGCACTCCAGGCGGCATATGAAGAAGAGCTCCGCCGGTACGCGGACCAGGCAAATATGAGAGAGGAAGAAGACTGACCGATGGCACAGCTTTATTTCAAATACGGAGCCATGGGCTCCAGCAAGACCGCCAACGCCCTGATGACCCGCTTCAACTATGAGGAGCGGGGCCAAAAGACGCTCCTGGTGAAGCCCCGGATCGACACCCGGGACGGGGACCACATGGTGGTCTCCCGGATCGGCCTCACCTACCCCTGCATCTACTTCGACGAACTCCGGGCCCTGTCCGTCATGGAATTGCAGCAAAATGCCTGCGTCATCGTGGACGAGGCCCAGTTCCTCACCCGTGAGGAGGTCATGTATCTGGTGGGTCTGGTGGACGACCTGGACATCCCCGTGATCTGCTACGGCCTGCGGGCAGACTTCAAGGGGGACCTGTTCCCCGGCAGCGAGGCCCTGCTGGTCATGGCGGACAAGCTGGAGGAGGTCAAGACCGTGTGCTGGTGCGGCCGAAAGGCCACCTTCAACGCCCGCTTCGACCGCAGCGGCAAGGTCCTCAAGGAGGGCGAGCAGGTGGTCCTGGGGGCCAACGACCAGTACATCGGCCTGTGCCGCCGGCATTGGATGGCCGGGGACCTGGGCCCGGACTTCGACGTAGACCGCCTATGATCTGCCGTCTGTGCCCGCGAAGCTGCGGTGCGGAGCGGACCGCAGACCAGGCCGGGGGCCTTTGCGCCATGCCGTCAGCCCCCGTGGCGGCCAAGGCCATGCTGCACCAGTGGGAGGAGCCGTGCCTGGTGGGCAGCCATGGGGCGGGCTGCGTGTTCTTCTCCGGCTGCAACCTCCGCTGCCGCTTCTGCCAGAACGGCGTCATCTCTCAGGAGGGCTTCGGCAAGCCCCTGACCGTGCCGGAGCTGCGGGCGGTGTTTCAGGCCCTGGTGGACCGGAGCGCCGCCTGCCTGGACCTGGTGACCCCCACCCACTTCACGCCCGCCGTGGCGGAGGCCCTGGGGGACGGGGAATGGCCGGTGCCGGTGGTTTGGAACAGCAGCGGCTACGAAAAGCCCGAGACCCTGCGGCTGCTTACGGGCAAGGTCCAGGTGTACCTGCCGGACCTGAAATACGCCCTGGCGGAACCCGCCCGGAAATACTCCGGCGCGGCGGACTACTTCGACTGGGCCAGCGCGGCCATTTTGGAGATGTTCCGCCAGACCGGCCCTTACGTGATGGAGGGCGGGCAGCTGAAGCGGGGTGTGCTGATCCGCCACCTGCTGCTGCCGGGCGAGCTGGAGAACACCCGCCGCTGCATCGATTGGGTGGCGGAGACCTTTGCGCCGGGACAGGTGCTCTTCTCCCTCATGAGCCAGTACACCCCTCAGCCCGGCGCCCAGGGGAACCTCCGCCGCCACGTGACGAAGGCGGAGTACCGGGCCGCGGTGGCCTACATGGAAAACTGCGGCATCACCGACGGCTACACCCAGGAGCGCACCTCCGCAAAGGAGGAGTACACGCCGGACTTCGACCTCTCCGGCCTGTGAGCATGAAAAAATCCGTTTCCGCTTTCGCGGAAACGGATTTTTTTGATCCATCAGTCCCGGTCCCCGTCGCTCAGCCTGCGCAGGGACTCCAGAGCCTCGGACAGCCGCCCGCCGCTGCTGGCGGTGGGGTTGCCCCGCAGGATGCGCACGGCCTGGCGGTAGGTCCGCTCGGTCCGGGCCCGGACGGCGGCCTCCCGGTCCCGGAGCTTCTCCAGGGCCTCGCTGATCTCCGCCCGGCGGCGCTCCAGGGCCTCGCCGGTCAGCTCGCTCTCCAGCCGGGCCTGATAGGCCTCCAGGGCCTGGGCGATGTTGCGCAGGGCCTTCAGCTTAGCCGAGGTCCGGCGGCGCAGGGACTCCTCCAGGGCCTCCCGGCGGCGCAGCTTCCGCTGGGTCCGGGCGCTCTCCAGGCGCTCCTGGAGCAGCAGCTTCTCCACCTCGGTCTTTTCCCGGAAACGGCGCAGGTCATCCTCGGCAAAGGCGGAGACCACCTCCACGCGCTTGGCGATCCGCCGCAGCTCCTCGTTTTCCTCGGTGAGCCGGGTGAGGATCTCCCGCAGGTCCAGAGCGGCCTGGGTGGAGCGGACCACATCCACGGTGAAGGCCGCCGTCAGGGCCAGGGCCGCCGGGTCCACCAGGAAGGCAGGTACGCTGGTCAGCAGCCGCCTCACCGGCGGGTGGAGAAAGCGCACCAGCAGAATGGAAAAGAAGCCCCAGGCGATGGAGCTGCTCAGGCAGATATGTCCGTTGAGGTTGAACCGCTTTTTGGAGTAGTCCCAGTAGCGAACCTTGAACAGCCGCTCCATCACATCGCCGGTCACATACTCCAGCGCCGTGGCGGCGATCATGCCCAGCAGCCACACCAGCCACAGGTTCTCCTCCGCCGGCAGCGTCACAAACAGGATCAGAATGGCGCCGCTGCCGTAGATGGGCAGCAGCGGCCCGTGGAGGAACCCCCTGTTCACCCACTGGCGGCGGCAGACGGAGACATAGCAGCTCTCCCACACCCAGCCCAGGAAGCAATAGAGGAAAAACAGCAGGACCCACTGTCCCGCGGAATAGACGTGCATATGCGCTCCTTTCAGAAAAAGGCCCGCCGCCCTTTCCGGGCTGCCGGAAAGGCGGCGGGCTCCTCTATGTTCAGTGTTCCTCGCCGCTGTGGGCCAGCTCCTCCTGGAGTTCCTCCTCCGGCAGGACCCGGACCCGGATCTCCAGCACCCGGCGGTGGTCCACCCGGGTGACGGTCACGTCCAGACCCTGGGCGCGGAAGTGGTCCCCCACCTGGGGCAGGCGGCCCAGCTCCTGGATCACCCAGCCGGAGACGGTGCTGGCGTCGCAGTCACCGGACAGGGAGAACAGATCGTACAGATCCGTCAGGTCGGCGCCGGCGGCGATGAGATAGGTCCCGTCCTCCTGCTTGCGGAAGGACTCAATGACCTCGTCGTGCTCATCCCAGATCTCGCCCACCAGCTCCTCCAGGATGTCCTCCAGGGTCACCAGGCCCTCGGTGCCGCCGTACTCATCCACCACGATGGCCATGTGGGTCTTTTTCTTCTGAAGGACCCGCAAGAGGTCACCCAGCTCAGCGTTGCCCGTCGTATAGTGGACCGGGGCGACACAGCCGGAGATATCGCTCTGGCCCCGGTAACGGGCGGCGTGGAAGTCCTTTTCATGGATGACGCCCACGATGTCGTCCACGTCCTTATGATACACCGGCAGGCGGGAGTAGCCGCTCTCGGCGAAGGTGGCGGCGATCTCGTCCATGGTGGCGGAGTCCTCCACCGCCACGATGTCCACCCGGGGGGTCAGGATGTCCCCGGCCTCCAGGTCGCCGAACTCGATGGCGGAGCGGATCAGCTGGCTCTCGTGCTGGTCCAGGCCGCCCTCGTTCTCCGCCTCGGAGACCATGGTGATGAGCTCCTCTTCGGTGATGCCTGTATCCCCGGAGGGGCGGAACACCAGGTTCAAAAGCCGCTTCCACTGGGTGAACAGGAAGTTCAGCGGCCGCAAAATCACCAGCAGCACCCGCAGCAGCGGCGCAGAGAACATGGCGAAGGACTCGGCGTTTTCCTTGGCGATGCTCTTGGGGGAGATTTCGCCGAAGATCAGCACCACCAATGTCAATACCACCGTGGAGACCGTGGGGCCATACTCCCGGAACAGCTTGGTGAAGAGCACCGTGCCGATGGTGGTGGCGGTGATATTGACGATGTTGTTGCCAATAAGGATGGTGGAGATCAGGCGGTCAAAATCCTCCGCCAGGGCCAGGGCCAGAACGGCCTTGCGCTCCCCGGCGTCCGCCCGGTTCTTCATTCGGATCTTGTTCATGCAGGAAAAGGCCGTCTCCGTGGCGGAGAAATAGGCCGACATCATCACCAGCAGGGCGATGGCCACGATCATGCTGATACTGGAACTGTCCATGGGGGAAATCATCACTCCAAAACGATCAAAATTTCAGGGAAACGCGAAAAAGGGCAGTCTACCCCCTTAGAGGTCCGGCTGTCCTTTCAACATTCACACATATTCGAGGCTGTGCAGGCGGAGGTTGGTCCACGCGCGCTCACGATTCCCTTCCCGGCCGCATTGGGCCGTGTAATTGAAATGCATCATATCACACCCCCGGTCAAAATGCAAGTAAAGGTTGTGAAAAGAGGCCCTTTTCTCCGAAGCGGCCGGAAAAGGCCCGCCGTCCGGAGACGGCGGGCCTTTGTAAAACGCGGGTCACATGAGGTTGTAGAGGATCTTGGCCATCTGGCCCCGGGTGATGTTGGCCTGGGGCTTGAAGCTGCCGTCGGCGTAGCCGCTGATGACCCCCTGGGCCACCATGGTCTGAATGTAGTAGGTGGCGTAGGCGGGGATGGATCCGGCGTCGGTGAAGGTCAGCTCCACGGTGGCGTAGCCCTTGGCCTGGGTGCGGCCGATCATGGTGGCCGCCTGGGCCCGGGTCAGGTTGGAGCCGGGGTTGAAGTACAACCGCCCGTCGGAGCCGGTGGAGCCGTTGATGATGCCCTCGGTGTACAGGGCCTTGACCGCCGCCAGGGCATAGTCCGGGATGGAGGCCAGGTCGGCGAAGGGCAGCGTCACGTCGGCGTAGGCGCTCTCCTCCAGACCCAGATACCGGTACAGCATGGCGGCGAACTGGGCCCGGGTGATGTTCTGGTCCGGGCGGAAGGTGCCGTCGGCGTAGCCGGTGGTGATGTTGGCGTTGTACAGGTAATCCACGTAGGCGGCCGCCCAGTAGCCCTGGGTGTCGGTGAACACCGGCGTCCAGTCGGCGGCGGTGGGCACATCGTAGGAGGCCCGGCCGATGTTGCCGGAGGCGTCCCGGGCGGTGACGGTGATCCGGTGGGGCTTGCCGTCGGAGACGACGGAGGTGGTCAGGACGCCGCTGTCAGCGCTGTACGTGAAGTTCTGGGCCGCTCCGTCCCAGGTGACGGAGATACTGGACTGGGGCAGCACGCCGTCCACGGCGTCGGAGATGGCGGCGGTCAGGGTCTCGCCGCCGGGGGTCAGAGTGATCTGAGGCACGGCGTTGTCCAGCACGTTGTCAAAGGTGGCCACGATCTGATCCAGGTACACGGTGCCGGTGCCGGCCGCAGCGCCCCGGACCTGCAGGCCCTGAATGGCGAAGTCCTCTCCGGCGGTGGAGACCATCACCTGCTTCCAGCCGGTGAAGTCCAGCACGGCGATGTCCTGGGCCAGGTCGCCCTGGGCGCCGCTGCTGTACAGCAGGGACAGGGTATTGCCGGAGCCGTCGCCGTAGACCCACATGCTCAAAGCGGTGTAGACCTGGTTGGAGATCTCCGTGGCGTTGCCCGCCTGCCACCGGGCAACATAGGTGCCGGTGCCGTCGTCAGCCAGGGTGTAGTCCACCTTGGCGGAGCCCCGGCCCAGCTTCACGGTGTCGGCGCTGTGGTTGAGGCTGAAGTCCATGTTGCTGCCGCTGCCGCGGAAGATGGTGGTGGTTCCCTCAAAGTCCTCCACGGTCTGCAGCGTCAGCGTGGAGACGGTGACGTTCACCGTGGCGCTCTTGCCGCCGGCGGAGACGGTGATGGTGCCGGTGCCGGGGGCGGTGGCGGTAAAGACGCCCTTGGCGTCCACGGTGCCGATGTTGCCGGTGACGGTCCAGGTGAAGGCCTCCGGATCCGCCTTCAGGGCCAGGTGCCGGTAGACGGCGGAGGCGGTGAGGGTGGTGGCGGAGCCGGGCGCCACGTTCAGCGCCGTGACGGCGTTGGACTTGCTGTCCCGGACGGTGATGCTGTCCGGCGTGGTGATGGCGTGGACCACCGTGGAGCCGCTTTTGCCGCCGCTGGAGGCGGTGACGGTGACATCGCCGCCGGAGGCGGGCGTGGTGAGAACATCGCCCTCCACCGTGCCGGCGGAGGCACTGAGGGCGTAGCTGCCGGACATGGGGATGTAGTTGGTATCAATGGCGGCGGCAGAGATGGTGACCTTGCTGCCCGCCAGGACATAGTCGTTGTCGGCGCTGACATAGAAATGGCTCAGCTGGCCGGAGGGCTGGCTGGGAGCCACCAGGAACAGGTGGTTGGTGACGGAGCGCTCGCCGCCGTCGGAGGGAACGTTGACCGTGGAGGCGGTGGTCTCATCCGGCGCGGTGACGGCCAGGGTGGTGGAGCCGCCGCCATCCAGGCACAGCGCCGTGACACAGCCCAGTTCGACCATCCGCTGGCCCACCTGAGTCATGGAGGCGCCGATGGAGTGGCCGGACTTGCGCCCGTCAATGGTGTAGAACACCACGGTACCGTCTCCCTTGACGCCCACGGCGGTCCGGGGATTCACGCCGCTGGGCAGGCCGGAGACCACGGAGCCGTTCTCCACCAGGGAGTACAGCGCGCCCACTGCGTACTGTACCTCCTCCCAGCCGCTGTTGCCGGTAAGGGTCAGGGTGACCGTACTGCCAACGGGAACGTTGCGCAGGGCGTTGGTATAATAGACGTCGGAGAGGTTGTTGGCAGAGAGGACCACCTGGTCGGGACCGATGGCGGTGGCAGCAGTCGCCTCGATCACCTGATCCACCCGCAGCGTGGCGGTGGAGCCGATGGAGAGGGCGCCGTCCACGATGGTGCACAGCACGTCCACACCGGCCTCGGTATTTCCGGTGGTATGGCGGTCGTTGAACTCATAGGTATAGAGGTAGATGCCGCCGGTGGAGACCCGGGCCTTGTTGACGCCGGTGACGCTGCGGATCACTTGGGTAGCGAAGCCGGTACCGTCGTCCAAAGTATAGCCCAGGTCCGCGCTGATCTTTACGCCGGGCTTGCCCAGGATGGCGGTGCCGTCCGCGCGGAAGCCGATGGCGTAATACCCGGCGTCGCTGCTGATCAGCTTGCCCTGGGAGACCACAATGCCGATGGGCAGGCCGGTGGAGGTGTTGTAGAAGTCGCCGTTGATACCGGCCACCACCCGGCAGCCCTGGGCCTCCAGCCCCTTGGCGGCGGAGGAGACGGTGGACCGGGAGGTCAGGGTTCCGCCGAAGGTGATCATGGGCGTTACCGCAGCGTTGGGCATGTAGGTCACCAGGTTCTCCGTCCGCAGATCGGAATAGGCGGAGCTCCAGAACACGTTGGTGGACAGCTGGGTCTGCTGGTTGAGCAGGGTGTCCTTGGCGGTCAGGTCCTCGCCCAGAGCCTCGGATGCGGCGGCGCTGATCCCAAGGGAGCAGAGCAAGGTGACCGCCAAAAACAGGGAAAGGGTCTTGCGCAGAAATCGTTTCATAGCGTGCCTCCAAAATCTTGAAAAAGGGGTTGGTCTACATAATCCTATACAGAATAGCACAAAGCGATTGGAAAGTAAATGCCAAACCGGAAACAAAAAATCCCCAGCTTCGGCGGGATCTCCCAGAGGCTCCGCCCGCTCTTTCCGACGGAGAAGGGCAGAAAAAAGTTTCCACTTCTGAAAAAAAGCACTTGGAGTAGGGCCGCCGGTGTATTACAATGGGCTCAGAAGTCCCCCGGACCCGGTGCGGTTCCGGCGGGGAAAGGAGGAGTTCCATGGTCGTCACGGTGGATCCCGGCCGCTGCATCGGCTGCGGCATGTGCGCGGCGGCAGCTCCGGGGGTGTTCCGGGTGGAGGGGCGCGCGTCGGTGGTGATCGCCCAGCCGTCCTCCAGGGCGGAGGAGAACCGGGCCTTTGACGCCGCCAACGGCTGTCCGGTCAACGCCATTTCGGCGGAGCGGTAAAAAAACAGGGAGGGCGCTGCCCTCCCTGTTTTTTCCTCTCAGTCCAGCTGCACCCGGAAGTCTCCCCTGGCGGCGGCCTCCGCCCGGCGGCGCTTGTCCTCCGCGAGAAGCTCCAGCATCCGGCCGATGATCTGGTTGGACACCAGGAAGCCCTCCGGCGTCAGGTGCCAGCGCCCCTCGGTTTCCACGGCGTAGCCCGCCCGGGCGCACTGGTCCAGCAGCGGCGCAAAGCAGGAGAAGCGGCGGCGGAAGCGGTTTTCAAACTCCCTCGGGTCCAGCCCCCGGACGGTGCGCAGCCCCAGCATCACCCACTCCGTGTCCCGGTCCATGGGCGGGATGGCCTCCCGCTCCGACAGCATGGGCGCCCCGGCCCGGACGCCCCGGATGTATCCCTCCAGATCCCGGGCGTAGGCGTAGCGGACGCCGCCCAGGTCCGAGTGGGCCCCGGGCCCGAAGCCCGCGTACTCCCCCAGGGTCCAGTATTTCAGGTTGTGGCGGGACTCCCGTCCGGGCCTTGCGAAGTTGGAGATCTCGTACTGGGCGTATCCCCGCCGGGACAGGACCTCCACGGTCCGCAGGTACATCTCCGCCTGGGTCTCGTCCCCGGGCAGGTCCGCCGTGTCCCGGCGCAGATAGAGGGGCGTGCCCTCCTCCACCTTGAGGCCGTAGCAGGAAAGGTGCTCCGGCGAGAGATCCGCGGCGGCGGTGAGGTTTTCCATCCACCGCTCCCCGGTTTGGTGGGGCAGGCCGTAAATGAGGTCCAGGGACAAATTGTCAAAGCCCGCCTTTCTCGCCGCCTCCACGGCAGCGGCGGTCTGCTCCGGAGTGTGGATCCGGCCGATCTCCTCCAGCTCCGCCCCGTCGGCGGACTGCATCCCCAGGGACAGCCGGTTGAACCCGGCCTTCCGCAGCCGCTTCAGCTCCCGCCGGTCCCCGGCGGAGTCCGGATTGGCCTCCAGAGTGATCTCCGCGTCCTTCGCCACCCCGAACCGCTTGAACACGGTCCTGAGGATCTTTTCCAGCCGCTTGGCGCCCAGATAGCTGGGCGTCCCGCCGCCGAAGTACACCGTGTCCACCCGGTAGCCGGTGAGGTAGGCGGCCTGCTCCGTCAGGTGGGCGCACAGAGCGTCGGCATAGTCGTCCATCCGGCCCTCCGCCCCCGCCAGGGAGTAGAAGTCGCAGTAGGCGCACTTGCGCTTGCAGAAGGGGATGTGGATATACAGCCCCAGGGGCTTTTTCTCCGGCGCGGCTTGTCTCATAGCGGTGTCCTCCCTTGTTGATCGCCCACCATGATACCCCCATCCGCCCGGCTTTGCAAGGCGCATATTTTTCTCCGGCCCCGGACACCCTATGGAAAACACTTGAAAAGAGGGCGTTTTCATGGATATGACTCCCCAGGAATACAAGGCCTACGTCAAGCAGAAAGCCAAAAAGTCCCCCATCCTCCGGGACACGGTCCTGGCCTTCTGCATCGGCGGCGCCATCTGCGTGCTGGGCCAGCTGATCCAGAACGGCTGGGCCGCCGCCGGGCTGGACAAGGAGGCGGCGGGCACCGCCACCTCCTGTTCCCTGGTGTTCCTCTCCGCCCTGCTGACGGGGCTGAACCTCTACAACAAGCTGGCCCGGTTCGGCGGCGCCGGCACCCTGGTGCCCATCACGGGCTTTGCCAACGCCGTGGTATCCCCGGCCATCGACTTCAAGAGCGAGGGACTCATCACCGGCATGGCAGCCAAGATGTTCCTGGTGGCGGGGCCGGTGATCGTGTTCGGCACCGCCGCCAGCGTGGTGTACGGCGTGATCCTGATGCTGCTGGGCCGGGGCTGATGCCCCTTTGCCCGCCCTCTCCCGGGGCGGGCTTTTTCCTGTCCGAGCCCTTGCCGGCCGTCTTTTGCCGTGCTACACTGAGGGTGATCTCAATTCGACCGGGAGGCGCCTATGAAATCTTTGCACACGGCCAAATCAGACCATTCCCTCCCCTCCGCCCCGCGGCGGACCCTGGCCGCGCTGCTGGCGATGGTGCTGGCAGTGCTGTGCCTGCGGAACCGCCCGAACAGATGCCGCGCCAGAGGAGCCGCCCCCGTCCGGCGCCGTCTCTGAACCGCCGCAGGAAGCAGCGGAGGATCCCTATCCGTCACTGCTGGAGGCCTACCGGGAGGCCCTGAGCGCCCGGCAGGCCGATCCGGAGCACTGGAAAAACGAGGGCTCCGACCTGCTGGCTTACAATATTCTGGTCAATCCCTTCTGGTCCTGGGAGGGAACGGCCGACGGCCTGTTGGACGGGGTGGGCTTCGCCCGGGCCGACCTGGACGTCACCCCCTTCTCCCAATACGCCTCTTCCCAGCCGTGAAAACACGCCCCCGGTGCTGTGCACCGGGGGCGCTTTTTGCTTACAGGCTTACAGTTCCTTCTTCCACAGGCCGTGGAGGTTGCAGTACTCGTAGACCGCCTTCACCTGCTGGCCGGGAGCCAGGACGAACACCGCCTCCGGGGCCTCGCCGGGGTGGAACCAGTGGACCAGAGCGTCCCGCTCGGTCTCCACGGCTACCCACTGGATGAAGTGCTCCTCCACCATGGGATGGGCCACAGAGCCCACGGCCACCTTCACCAGATTGCCCTCCACGGTGACCACAGGGACGTGCTTCTCCACGGCGGCGTCGGTGACGCCGGCCTCCAGCAGCTCCATGGGCTGCCCGCAGCAGTGCAGGGGCACCTTGGAGGAGGTGAGCTTGGTGACGATGTTTCCGCAGCGGCGGCAGATATAGAATTTCATGGCAATTCTCCTTTTTCCTGTTTTTCCCTTTTATTGCAGAGTCCCTTTCGGAACTCCCGTCTCTCTTTGATGATAGGATACCACGCTTTCGCCGTTTTACAAGATGGCAAATGCAACATCCGCCCAAAAGTCTCCGAAAAAAGAGGTCGAACTTTTTTCCGCAGTTGTGTAGTTGACATAACGGTGTGGATAACTCTGTGGAAACTGTGCAAAACCTTGATAATCAACCCCTTCCCCGGGTGACGGCCCTGTTATGGGAAATTTTACGCAACAACCTTTTCCGGGAAAACCGGAAAAGAAACAGAAACCGGGCGGAAGGGGCGGCTTTTTGGCGGCGCCCTTGAACCCCGGGGGGCGTTGTGCTACAATAGCGATATTATGGAATCTTAGGCGCATTTGCGCCTTTCACGGAGGAACCAATGGCAACCAAGAAACAGGATTACGGCAACGACAGCATTTCTGCCCTGAAGGGCGCGGACCGGGTGCGCAAGCGGCCCGGCGTCATTTTTGGCTCCGACGGGCTGGACGGCTGCCAGCACGCGGTGTTCGAGATCCTCTCCAACTCCATCGACGAGGCCCGGGAGGGCCATGGCAAGACCATCACCGTCACCCGCTTCGCCGACCGCTCCATCCAGGTGGAGGACATGGGCCGGGGCTGCCCGGTGGACTGGAACGAGAAGGAGCAGCGCTACAACTGGGAGCTGGTGTACTGTGAGCTCTACGCCGGCGGCAAGTACGACAACCTCTCCGGCGACAACTACGAGTACTCCTTGGGCCTCAACGGCCTGGGCGCCTGCGCCACCCAGTACGCCTCCCGCTACATGGATGTGACCGTCTGGCGGGATGGCTTTGAGTACCACCTCCACTTCGAGCGGGGCGAGCTGGTGGGCCAGCTGGAAAAGACCCCCCTGCCCAAGTCCCAGGTCAAAAAGACCGGCACCCGGACCCGGTGGCTGCCGGACCTGGACGTGTTCACCGACATCGCCATCCCGGCGGAGTACTTCGCCGACGTGATGAAGCGCCAGGCAGTGGTCAACGCCGGCATCACCTTCCGCCTGCGCAACGAGACGGAGCCGGGCCAGTTCGAGGAGACGGAGTTCCTGTACGAAAACGGCATCGCCGACTATGTCTCGGAGCTGGCCGGCGAGGGCGCTCTCACCGCGCCGGTGTTCTGGCAGGCGGAGAAGAAGGGCCGGGACCGGGCGGACAAGCCGGAGTATAAGGTAAAGCTCAGTACGGCTGTCTGCTTTTCCAACAAGGTCAACGTCATCGAGCACTACCATAACTCCAGCTGGCTGGAGCACGGCGGCAGCCCGGAGAAGGCCACCAAATCCGCCTTCGTCTCCGCGGTGGACAAGTACCTGCGGGACCAGGGCAAGTATCAGAAAAACGAGAGCAAGGTCACCTGGGCGGACATCGAGGACTGCCTGGTGCTGGTGTCCAACAACTTCTCCACCCAGACCAGCTACGAAAACCAGACCAAGAAGGCCATCACCAACAAGTTCGTCCAGGAGGCCATGACGGAGTTCCTCCGGTCCAACCTGGAGATCTACTTCATCGAGAACCCCTTCGACGCTGAGAAGATCGGCGAGCAGGTGCTCATCAACAAGCGCAGCCGGGAAAGCGCGGAGAAGCAGCGGCTGAACATCAAGAAGAAGCTCTCCGGCAGTATCGACATCGCCAACCGGGTCCAGAAGTTCGTGGACTGCCGGTCCAAGGACCCGGACAAGCGGGAGATCTATATCGTGGAGGGCGACAGCGCCCTGGGCAGCGTCAAGCAGAGCCGGGACGCGGAGTACCAGGGCATCATGCCGGTCCGGGGCAAGATCCTGAACTGCCTGAAGGCCGACTACGCCCGCATCTTCAAATCCGAGATCATCACGGACCTCATCAAGGTCCTGGGCTGCGGCGTGGAGGTCCAGAACAAGCACGTCAAGGACATGGCCGCCTTTGACCTGGGGAACCTGCGGTGGAACAAGGTCATCATCTGCACCGACGGCGACGTGGACGGCTTCCAGATCCGCACGCTGATTTTGACCATGCTCTACCGCCTGACCCCCACCCTGATCCGGGAGGGGTACGTCTATATCGCCGAAACCCCCCTCTTTGAGATCAACAGCGGCGAGAAAACCTGGTTCGCTTACTCCGACAAGGAGAAAAACGACATCGTCAAGACCCTGGAGGGCAAGAAGTTCAAGGTGGACCGCTCCAAGGGCCTGGGCGAGAACGAGCCGGACATGATGTGGCTGACCACCATGAACCCGGAGACCCGGCGATTGATCCGGGTGATGCCGGAGGACGTGGAGCGCACGGCGGCGGTCTTTGACCTGCTGCTGGGCGACAACCTCCAGGGGCGGAAGGATCACATCGCGGAGAACGGATACAAGTACCTGGAGATGGCGGATATCTCGTGAGAGGATGGGATCGTGACACTTGGTGAAATATGGGGTAGAAGGGAAAGCGCCCCCACAGACGGGAAAACATACAGGATCACGGTTTCACCAGGAATGACAATTCCACTTTGCCTGCCACTGTGAAAAGTCTGCAACAACAACCGCTATAAGCCGTAAGACCCGACGAAACGATATATGGACAACTATTATTATTCTGTGATAAATATGTGTGGGAAACATCGAGGAACGCATCCCTGACCCAAACTCTGTCACGGAAAAATAAAAGGACAGGTATCCGGAGGCAACACTCATGAAAATCAGCGGCGGAGGCGCAACGCAAATGGACGAACTATATTTAAATGATCTTTTGAGATTTTCGCGGGAAGAAATGGAAAGGGTCAAGGTCCGCTTTAATTTGCAGCCAAAAGGCGGCCAGGATCCTATGGAACTTTATCTTGAAAATCACGAAAAAGTAAATACGGAATGGCTTCTGGCAAAAAAGAAAAAGGGATTTTTTCAAGAAGGAGAGATCGCAGTCGCTCTTGTGCGGCTGGATGATCAAGGGCGGTGGCTGCTGACCACGATCAAAAGAATCACAAAAGCTCTGGATGTCGTGAGTGAAACAGGAGTCATCGCCTACGAGGCAAGCGAGCTGGAACAGTATGCGCCGTACTTTGGCCGCACGGTGGTGCGTTACCATAAAACACAACAGGCACCGGTGCGGCGTTTCAAGATAATTCATGGGGAACTCGTTGTGGACGAGATCCTGCCTGCCGTTTATACAGGGGAAGGATTTCCCGGTTATGACCAGGTGAGACTCTCCTGGTGGAAATTGAAGCGGATCGTGGAGCAGAGACCGGCAGACTGGATCAATGCCCTTGAAAATCAGAAAGCGGTTTACTTGATCACCGATACAAGCAATGGGAAATTATATGTTGGCTCAGCAACGAGCCAGAACAGAATGCTTTTGGCACGGTGGAAGAGCTATGTTGAAACACTGCACGGCGGCAATAAAAAACTCAGACGGATAGTGGAGGAAAAGGGAGAAGACCACATCAAAAACTATTTTCAGTATAGCATCTTAGAAAATTACAACGCAAAGGTCAGCGATGACTTTGTGCTGAAACGAGAGGCATGGTGGAAAGAAATCCTTCAAAGTCGGGCCTATGGATATAACGACAACTGACGAAGACTAGAGGAGCAACGGCATGAAAAGGAGACTGAAGAAGAAATACTATAGAAAATATGTCCAATATGTTTTGTCGGATGTGAGTTTTCCTCCGGAAGGATATGGAAAGCCGGGGTATCGAGGCGTTTTGCGTAATGTGGCGGAATTCACGCCGGTGCTGTTGGACACGTCGGACCCGATGCTGTTTTCGGTTGAGACACGAGCCGCATGTCAGAAATACGGCCTGTATTTCTGGGCATATCGAAAAGGCACCCCAGAATCCTGCCTAATCGTCGTTGTCTCGGCGGAGTACCCGCAGATTTTTGAAATTTCATACAACAATCTGACGGAGGATGTCCCGCTGGAACATTATCGGGTCTTGACGGAAACAACGACCGGTGGCCCTGAATGGGGAAAGGCATAAAACGAGTTTCCCCAAACGCACACAAGATAAGGACTGATCACACTTGCCCAAGAAGAAAAAAACTGACGACAACAAGCATAAGGTAGACGCCTCCAACGTCATCGGCCTCCACGCCGCGGTGGTGGAGCAGCCCATCACCGATACCCTGGAACTGAACTACATGCCCTACGCCATGAGCGTCATCGTCTCCCGGGCCATCCCGGAGATCGACGGGTTCAAGCCCTCCCACCGCAAGCTCCTGTACACCATGTACAAGATGGGGCTTTTGACCGGGGCCCGGACCAAGTCCGCCAACATCGTGGGCCAGACCATGCGCCTCAACCCCCACGGCGACGCCGCCATCTACGACACCATGGTGCGCCTGAGCCGGGGCTACGGCGCGCTGCTGACTCCCTTTGTGGACTCCAAGGGCAACTTCGGCAAGTCCTACTCCCGGGATATGTCCTGCGCCGCCCCCCGGTACACCGAGGCAAAGCTCACGGCCATCTGCGCGGAGCTCTTCCGGGACATCGACAGCGACACCGTGGATTTCGTGGACAACTACGACTCCACCATGAAGGAGCCCACCCTGCTGCCCACCACCTTCCCCAACATCCTGGTCTCCGCCAACAGCGGCATTGCCGTGGGCATGGCCTCCCAGTTCTGCGGCTTCAACCTCAAGGAGGTCTGCGAGACCACCGCCGCCTATCTGAAAAATCCGGCCTGCGACCTGACGGAGACGCTGCTGGCGCCGGACTTTCCCACCGGCGGCGAGCTGATCTGCGACAGCGCGGCATTACGGGAGATCTACGACAACGGCCGGGGCAGCGTCCGGGTCCGGGCCAAATACCGCTATGTGAAAGAGGAAAACCTCATCGAGATCTACGAGATCCCCTACTCCACCACCGTGGAGGCCATTCTGGACAAGGTGGCGGAGCTCATCAAGGCCGGCCGCGCCAAGGAGATCGCGGACATGCGGGATGAGACGGACCTCTCCGGCCTGAAGCTTGCCATCGACCTCAAGCGGGGCACGGACCCCGACAAGCTGATGACCAAGCTCTACAAGCTCACCCCCCTGGAGGACGCCTTCGCCTGCAACTTCAACGTGCTGATCGCCGGCACCCCCAAGGTGCTGGGCGTGCGGCAGATTTTGGAGGAGTGGACCGCCTGGCGCACCGAGTCCGTGCGGCGGCGGGTGTACTTCGTGCTGAAGAAAAAGCAGGACAAGCTGCACCTTCTCAAGGGCCTCAAGCGGATCCTGCTGGACATCGACAAGGCCATCCGGATTATCCGGGAGACCGAGGAGGAATCCGAGGTCATCCCCAACCTGATGATCGGCTTCGGCATCGACCAGATCCAGGCGGAGTACGTGGCGGAGATCAAACTCCGGAACATCAACAAGGAGTATATCTTAAAGCGGGTCAACGAGACCGCCGCTCTCCAGGACGAGATCGCCGACCTGGAGGACACGCTCAACGACCCCCGCCGGGTGAAGAAGATCATCGTGGAGGAGCTGGACGCCGTTGCGAAAAAGTACGGCGAGCCCCGCCGGACCTCCATCGTCTACGGCCACGAGATCGAGGTCTACCAGGAGGAAGAGGAGACGGAGGCCTATCCGGTCCACCTGTTCCTGTCCCGAGAGGGGTACTTCAAGAAGATCACCCCCCAGTCCCTGCGCATGAGCGGGGAGCAGAAGTTCAAGGAGGGCGACGGCCTGCGCCAGAGCTTCGAGACCGTCTCCAACGCCGAGATCATGTTCTTCACCGACCAGTGCCAGGTCTACAAGACCCGTCTGAGCGAGTTCGACGACACCAAGGCCAGCGTCCTGGGCGACTACCTGCCCGCCAAGCTGGGCATGGACGCCGGGGAGAATGTGATCTACGCGGTGCTGCCCGGTACCGACTACGCCGGGGCGCTGCTGTTCTTCTTTGAAAACGGCAAGGCGGCCCGGGTGGACCTCACCGCCTACAAGACCACCTCCAACCGCCGCAAGCTCACCGGCGCCTACTCCGACAAGTCGCCCCTCAAGTGCATCCTGCGGATCGACCAGGACCGGGAGGTGGCCGTCTACTCCACGGAGCCGCGGTGCCTGATCTTCCACACCGCCCTGCTCTCCCCCAAGACCACCCGCTCCACCCAGGGCGTGGCGGTGATGACCCTCAAGCCCAAATACCGGCTGGACACCGCCGCCTACCTGGACGAGACCCCCATCGCCAACCAGAGCCGCTACCGGGTGCGGGCCGTGCCCGCCGCCGGCGCGCTGCTGCGGCAGGAGGACACCGAGGAACGGCAGATCGGCCTGCTGGACGATATGGGAGGAAATGCATGATCCAAAAGACCCTGAAGAGCTACGCCGTGATCGCGGTGGGCTCGTTGCTGTTCGCCCTGGCCTTCGACTGGTTCTTTGCCCCCAACCAGGTGGCCATCGGCGGCATCACCGGCGCGGCCCAGGTCATCAACGTCCTGATCCCGGCGCTGCCGGTGGGTGTTTTGACCATCGTGCTGAACATTCCGCTGTTTATCGCGGGCTGGAGGCTCATCGGCTTCCACCTGCTGGCATCGTCGCTGTTCTCCATGGCCGTCAGCTCCGCCGCCATCGACCTGATCGCCCTGGTGTGGGAGTTCCCGCCCATGGACCCCATGCTGGCGACGCTTTGCGGCGGGGCCCTGCTGGGCCTGGGGCTGGGGCTGGTGTTCTCCCAGGGCGCCACCACCGGCGGCACGGACATCGTGGCCAGGCTCCTGAAGCTGAAGTTCCCGTGGCTCCCCATGGGCCAGCTGCTGCTGGTGCCGGACGGCGTGGTCCTGGCGGCGGCGGCCCTGGCCTTCGGTGAGGTGTCCGCGGCGCTGTACGGCGCGGTGGCCCTGTTCGTCACCGCCCGGGTCATGGACACGGTGCTCTACGGCCTGGACACCTGCAAGACCGCCTACATCATCTCGGACAACTGGCGCGCCATCGCCGACGTGCTGCTGACCGAGCAGGACCGGGGCGTCACCATCCTGCGGGGCCAGGGGGCCTACTCCGGCGCCGACAAGCAGGTGCTGATGGTGGCCTTCCGCCAGCGGGACATCGTGCAGCTGCGGCGCACGGTCCACAGCCTGGACCCCCAGGCGTTCATGATCGTCTGCAACGCCCACGAGGTGCTGGGCGAGGGATTCGGGGATTATCAAAAGGAGGACTGACCCATGAAGATTTTCGAGACGGTAGAACAGAACCTGAAGGCGCGGGGCTACTGCGTCAAGACCTTCGCCACCGCCGAAGAGGCGGCGGCGTATCTGGACAGTGAGATCGACGGCAAGACCGTGGGCTTCGGCGGCTCCGTGACGTTGGACGCCATGGGCCTGTATGACCTGCTCAGCCGCCACAACACCGTGGCCTGGCACTGGAAGTCCGACGACCCCAACGCCGCCCGGAAAAGCGCCCAGGCGGCCCAGATCTACCTTGCCTCCGCCAACGGCCTGGCGGAGACCGGCGAGATCCTCAACATCGACGGCGCCGGCAACCGGGTGGCCTCCACCCTCTTCGGCCACGAGAAGGTCTACTTCGTCATCGGCCGCAACAAACTGGCCCCCACCTGTGAGGAGGCACTGTGGCGGGCCCGGAACATCGCCGGGCCCCAGAACGCCCGGCGGCTGGGAAAAAAGACCCCCTGCGCCGTCAAGGGCGACCGCTGCTATGACTGCAAGAGCCCGGACCGCATCTGCCGGGGACTGGTGACGCTGTGGGGTCCCATGATGGGCATGGAGGCGGAAGTGATCCTGGTGGACCAGGACCTGGGCATGTAATTCCTATCCCCGCCGCCGGCGGGGCATCTGAGCGGAGAGGAGGCGCCGCCGTGACCGGACGCCGGATGATCCCCTTTGTCCTGAGCCTGTGCCTGCTGACCGGGTGCAGTTCCCTGCTGGAGCGGGAGTACCACACGGCAGAGCCCCACTCCAGCAAATTCTGGGAGAGCGAGGCCGCCGGTACGCTGCGGGCCGAGAACTACCAGGACATCGTCAACGACCTGCTGATCCTCATCGGCCAGCACACCGAGAGCGCCACCGTCCGGCTGTACAACTACCGCGATGAGATCACCGTGGCGGACACGCTGGAGATGGCCGCGGCGGAGATCCAGCAGGAGACGCCCCTGGGGGCCTACGCCGTGGAGTACATCGCCACCACCGCCCAGGCCCAGCGGGGCTATCACGAGATTTCCATTCAGATCGGCTACCGCCGCACCGCCGAGCAGATCCAGGCGGTGGTGAACGCCACCAGCATCGAGGCGCTGTACGCCCTGCTGGACAGCGCCCTGACCGAAGGGCGGACAGAGCTGGCGGTGCGCATCGGCTACTGGAGCGAGGACGGCCAGGAGCGTGTGAGTTCCATCGCAGAGCAGCTGCGCCAGGACCGGGGCCTGACGGAAGCCCCTCCCTGGACCATCTCCTACTATCCGGCCCAGGGCCCGGTGGGCCTGGTGGAATTCGTGATGGTGCCGGATGAAGGCGAGGCGGATATTCCCTCCCAGTCCACCTCTGGAGCCGATGCCGACGGCGCGGACACTCCGGAGCCCGATGCCGGGGCAAACCCCGGCGCGTAATCCGCCCGGGCTGAAATTTTTGCAGATATCCGGCGGAGCCTCTGGCTCCGCCGGTCCCGCCTCCGGGCGGGGAAAAGGAGGAATCATCCATGAGACAAGTCGCACTGGTCACCGGGGCTTCCCGGGGCATCGGCCGGGCCGTGGCGATGGAACTGGGCCGGGCAGGCTACGCCGTGTGCGTCAACTATCTGAACAGCGAGGATGCCGCCCGGCAGGCAGCGGAGGCCCTGCGGGCCGGGGGCAGCGACGCCATTGCCCTCCGGGCGGACGTGGCCGACGGCGCCGCCGTAGCGGAGATGGTCCGCCGGACGGAAAAGGAGCTGGGCCCGGTGACGCTGCTGGTCAACAACGCCGGCGTGGCCGGACAGGCCCAGTTCCAGGACATCACCGACGAAATGTGGAACCGCTATCTGGCGGTGAATCTAGGCGGCGCCCGGAACACCATCCGTGCGGTGCTGCCCCATATGCTCTCAGAGAAGCGGGGCGCCATCGTCAACATCTCCTCCATCTGGGGCCTCCGGGGCGCCAGCTGCGAGGTGGCCTATGCCTGCACCAAGGCGGCCATCATCGCCCTGACCCGGTCGCTGGCCATGGAGCTGGCCCCCTCGGGCATCCGGGTCAACTGCGTGGCCCCCGGGGTCATCGACACGGATATGGTCCAGGTCCTGGGCCAGGAGACTCTGCGGGACCTGGCGGAGCAGACTCCCCTGGGCCGCCTGGGGCGGCCGGAGGACATCGCCCACGCCGTGGCCTTCCTGGCCTCGGACAAGGCCTCCTTCATCACCGGCCAGGTGCTGGGGGCCGACGGCGGCTTTATCGTGTGAGCGGACAGTGAAAGAGGAAGGGGAAACCGGATCGGTTTCCCCTTCCTCTTTTTTGCGGATTCACAGCCCGAAGTGGATCACGAACCGGCCCCGGCCTCCTCCAGCAGGCCCCCCAGCGTGGCCCACACCTCAGACGCGTCCAGGGCGGCCAGGACCGCCGGGATGGACGCCGGCGGGATCAGGGTGATGCCGCAGTCATCCAGCCCCTTCCCCGGCAGGTCCAGAGAGTGCCGGCAGACAGGCACCTCCCGCAGCTTTTCCGCAAGAGGCTCCACCCACTGGTCGTCCACCGCCACGCAGCCATACCGCTCCGGCTCATAGGTGTCATACCGCTCTCCGGACGCCGGAGAGCGGGGCAGGATGCCGAACGCGTGCACCGCCATGCCAGCGTTCCTTTCAGCCTCTGCCCGGCAGGGCCGGCGCGTGGCAGATCACCCGGCCGAAGCAGGCCAGGCCCCGGCCGCTGGCGGCGGTCAGCACCACGTCGGCGTCGGCGCGGGCCCGGTTCAGGGAGAACAGATACACCGTCCCCGCCGGGTCCTTGTAGTACTGCTTGCACAAAATGTCCCCGTCCACCCAGAAGATACCCACGTCTCCCGCGGCCAAGGGATCCCGATTCACATATGCCACGGAACCGTCGGCGATCCAGGGCTCCATGGAATCGCCCTGAATGCGCACGGCAAACTCCGCCCCCTGGGGCACCTCCTCCGTGACGGGAATATAGTCAAAGTCCTCCCCGAACACCGGCGCGGCATAGCCGGCGGCGGCGGGGCTGCGGTACAGGGGGATCACCCGGGCCTCCCGGTCCGGCTTTCCCCGCTCCAGATCGTCCCGGTAGTCGCACAGAGCCCGCGTCACGGAGCGTACCGTCTCCCGCCCCAGGGCAGTCAGGCTCCGGTACTGCTCCAGCAGCGCCCGCTCCCCCTGGGAGAGCACCTGTCCCCCGGCACGGAAGCTGTCCCGGAACAGATCGTTGGGCTCGGTCTCCAGGCAGTCAAACAGCCGCAGCAGGATGTCCTCCTTTGGAAAGCTGCCGCCCAGTTCGTAATTGCTGACGGCGGAGGGCGAGACGCCCAGCCGCTGTGCCAGCTGCGGCCGGCTCAGCCCCAGCTGCTCCCGCCGCTCCCGGATGCGGTCCCCAAGACGCACAGTAACACGCCCCTTTCGCTGTTTTCTTCAGCATACCGGATTCTTTGGCCTTTGTCAACGATTATTTACATGAAACTTGTAAATTTACCCTTGACATTACAAGTATCTTGTGTTACGCTATGCTTGTTCACAAGAATCCTGTAATTTTTTATGCGTGCCACAAGTTTCTTCCCACCCGCAGGCATAAAAAAGCACCCGCATTTGCAGGCGCTTTTTGGTGGGGGAAGGTGGATTCGAACCACCGAAGTCAGTGACAACAGATTTACAGTCTGCCCCATTTGACCGCTCTGGAATTCCCCCATATTCAATTTGGAGCTGGTGGACGGATTCGAACCCCCGACCTGCTGATTACAAATCAGCTGCTCTACCAGCTGAGCTACACCAGCAGTTCCAACAGCAGGATTTATATTACCAGATGGAACCCGTTTTGTCAACAAGAATTTGCGGCTTTTTCCGGATTTTTTCCGGAAGCGCCTTTCCGCCTGAAACCGGCGGAGAAAGGAGGGCTCTCTTGCGCAATCCCCTGCGCCGCCGTCCGCGGCGGTGCCTTCTGTGTTCCCTGTGCGGCGGGGAGATCACCGAGGGCGAGAGTTATTGGTATCTCAACGGCGCCAGCGTCTGCGAGCGATGCTTCTGCGACTTTGCCAGAGGCGAGCTGGCGCCCTACCGGCAGATCCGGGGAAGGGAGGCGGAACTGTGACACTGACGGAAATGTCCCTATCGTACGCCCAGAGCGCCGAGGCCATTGGCCTCCGGATTGCGGAGCTGCGGCTGGCCGCGGCGGCCGCGGACACGGACACGGCCAGGCAGCTGCGGCTGCGGATCGAGGAGCTGCTGCCGCTGCTGCGGGAGATGCGGGAGCTGACGGTGCTGACCGCCCGGTATTACGACAGGAGCTATCACAAACATGAGAGATACACGCTTTGACACCCGCAGCAGCGAGTGGATCGGGGATCTGACCGTCTGGAAGCGGCAGAACGACCCCGACAATGCCGAACAGCTGGAGCGGCTGCGGCGAAACCTGCGCCGGGCCCGGGAGCAGGAGCTGACCCCTCGGCAGCAGCAGGTGCTGGCCCTGTACTACGACCGGGGCCTCACCATTCCCCAGATCGCCGGGCGGCTGGGGGTGAACCGCTCCACGGTCTCCCGGACGCTGCGCCGGGCCCGGGAGCGGCTGTACCGGCACCTGCGGTACGGACTTTGATTTTCCCCTTGCGGTTTTCCCCGGGACCCCGTATAATCGAAAGGAGACGGGCATCCTACATATCGAACCTGATCATAGGGGAGGACGTACCATGCTGTACAACACTCTGCACAACCGCTGGCTGCGGCTGGTGGCCTGCGTGGTGGGCGAACTGATCTCCGCCGCGGCGCTGAACATCTTTATTGTGCCGCTGAACCTCTACACCGGCGGCCTGCTGGGCTTTTGCCAGGTGGTGCGCACCCTGATGCAGACCTACCTGCACATCAGCTTCGGTGCCTACGACGTGGCCGGCATTTTCTACTTCCTGCTGAATATCCCCATCCTGCTGCTGGCTTACAGGACCCTGGGCCGACACCTGGTTCTCAAGACCCTGGTGTGTACCGTGTCCTACTCGCTCTTTTACAGCATCATCCCCATCCCCTCCTCTCCCATTGTCAGCGACTATCTCACCGCGTGCCTCCTGGGCGGCATTCTGGTGGGCATCGGCAGCGGCATCGTGCTGACCTGCGGCGGCAGCGGCGGCGGACTGGACGTGGTGGGCCTGTGCCTGAGCAAGCGTGGCAGCAGCTTTACCGTGGGCAAGTTCTCCATCGGCTTCAATGCCGTGCTGTACACCTCCTGCCTGATCCTGTTCAGCCCGGAGGTAGCCATCTACTCCGTCATCTACAACTTCTTCACCGCCCTGGTGCTGGACCGGGTCCACCAGCAGAACGTCAGCGTTCAGGCCCTGATCTTTACCCGGGGAGACGAAAAGGCCCTGGCCAGCTTCGTCATGGAAAAGCTGGGCCGCGGCGTCACCTTCTGGACCGGCGTAGGCGCTTACACCGGCGAGAACGTCCACGTGCTGTGCGTGTGCCTTTCCAAGTACGAGATTGAGGAACTGCTCCACACGGTCCACAGCATCGATCCCCACGCCTTCATCACCGCCCAGGAGGGCACCCGGATCTACGGCAACTTCCTCCGGCGGCTTTCGTCCTGACCTGCCCAAAGCGGCGGAGCAATTGGCTCCGCCGCTTTTTTGACGCCCATTTGAAACCCGCCTCCCGTTTTTTTCGTCTATCCAGGCAGAAGGCCCGCCACATCCGATCGCAAAAAGGAGGCGCTTTATGAAACGATACCTCTGCCTGGCTCTGCTGCCCCTGGCTCTGCTGGCTGGCTGCGCCGGACCGGCGCCGGAGGTCCTGACCGAACCCCCGGCCCTGACGGTCCGCTGCGGCGAGACAGCGGTGGAGGCCCTCCGGGGCACAACCTCCTGGTATTACGACAACGGCGACGGTACCCAGACGGCTTTTGAAGCCGACAGCCTCCATCCCATGGACGAGGCCGCCCGGGACCTGACGCCCCGGCTGATCCCGCCGGACGGCAGCGAGGCCCCGGCGGCCTCCCTGGAGTGGGACACACCCCCGGACACGGTAACGGTCCGCCGCTGGAGCGACACCCTCTGGGGCGATACCGGCGCGCCCGCAGAGGAGGTGGCCGTAGAGGATGGGATCATCACCCTGTCGGAGGGAGGCTGCGTCTACGAGGTGGCGGCGCTCTGGTCCTCACCGGAGCACTGGGGCGGCACCGCTTCTTACAGCTTCCACGCCGGCCCGGCGAAATAGAGCGGCAAAAAACGCGCGCAGGCGACGCCTGCGCGCGTTTTGCATGCGGGGGACGCAATCTCTCTCACCGCCGGGAGCGGGATGCCCGGGCGGCCCGTCTGCGGGCCTTGTACTCCGCCCGGCGGGCCAGGACAACCGCGCACCGGTCGAAGAGCTTCTCCAGGGCCATCTGGATGGGCACCACCAGCAGGGCCAGGGCCACCAGCACCAGCCAGGCGGCAAAGCTCAGGGCCGACATGGCGAACACGCCGCCGTAGAATACAATGGCGATGAACATTCCCACGCCCATGAGCACCAGCAGCGCCATCCGTTTCCAGTCCAGGGGCCGGGCGGCGTAGTAGATCACCATGAGGCCGTTGATGGCCATGAGGACCACGCAGATGGTGGACAGCTCGTCCAGGGTCAGGTCGAAGGTGTAGACGAACAGCTCCGCGAAGAGGATCACGAAGATGGCGGTCAGGCCTCCCGGGAAGGCCCGGCGGAACACGTTGTGGAGGAACTTCCCCTTCACCAGGTCGTGGTTGGGCTCCAGAGCCAGGAAAAAGGAGGGTACGCCGATGGTCAGCGTAGAGATCAGCGTCAGCTGGATGGGCACGAAGGGATAGGGGAAGGCGGCGAACAGCGTGATGATGGCCAGGAAGAAGGACAGGATGTTCTTCACCAGGTACAGCGCCGAGGCCCGCTGGATGTTGTTGATGACCCGGCGGCCCTCCGCCACCACCTTGGGCATGGCGGCAAAGTCGCTGTCCAGCAGCACCAGCTGTGCCACCTGACAGGCAGCGTCGGCGCCGGAGGCCATGGCCACGCCGCAGTCGGCGTCCTTCAGCGCCAGCACATCGTTGACGCCGTCGCCGGTCATTGCCACGGTGCGGCCCTGGCTCTGAAGGGCCCGGACGATCTTACGCTTCTGATTGGGCACTACCCGGCCGAACACCGTGTACTGCCGGACAGCCTTGGCGATGTCCTGGTCGGTTTTCAGCTCCCGGGCGTCCACCCACTGTTCGGCTCCCTCGATGCCGGCCTGGGCCGCCACGGCGGAGACGGTCACCGGGTTGTCGCCGGAGATCACCTTCACCGCCACGCCCTGGCTGTGGAAGTAGGAGAACACCTTGGGCGCGGAGGTGCGGATGGGGTTCTCCAGCACCAGCAATGCCATGGGCAGAATCAAGCCGTGGAGCTTCCCCGGCTCGGCCCCGTCGCACTGTGCCAGCAGCAGCACCCGGCAGCCCTTCCGGGCGTACTCCTGGGTCTGCTTTTCCAGGGGGCCGAAGTCCCCCCGCAGCACATACTCCGGCGCGCCGATCACATAGGCGCCCCGGTTCGGGAAGTTAACGGCGCTCCACTTGGTGGCGGAGGAGAAGGGCACCGCCTCCCGGTGGGGCCAGGCGGGACCGTAGGAATACCGCTGGGCGATGGCCTTGGCGGTGTCGTTGTCCGGCTCCAGCACCCGGTAGAAGGCGCCCAGGGTGTCGGCGATGTCCGCCTCGGAGTAGGCCTCCGGGTCCAGGGGCACCACCTCCCGCAGCACCATCTCCGGGCTGGTGATGGTGCCGGTCTTGTCCACACACAGCACGTCCACCCGGGCCAGGGTCTCGATGGCGCTCATCTCGTGGATCAGCGTCCGGTTCCGGGCCAGGCGCACCACGCTGACCGCCAGCGCCACGGAGGTCAGCAGGAACAGCCCCTCCGGGATCATGCCGATCAGCGCCGCCACCGTGGACACCACGGACTGCCGCAGGCCCAGGTCCTGGGCGGCGTACTGGTTATAGAACAGCGCGGCGCCGATGGGGATCAGCAGCACGCCGATGAACCGGATCACCCGGTCCAACGACCGGACCATCTCCCCCTTGCCGGGGCCGGCGTCCTTCTTGGCCGCCAGGGTCAGCCGGGAGGCGTAGGAGTCCGCGCCCACCTGCTCCATCCGGGCCCGGCACTTGCCGGAGATGACGAAGCTGCCGGAGAGCAGCTGGTCGCCCTTCTTCTTCATAATGGCGTCAGCCTCGCCGGTGATGAGGGACTCGTTCACCTGAACCTGGCCGGTGAGGACCGGTCCATCCGCCGGGATCTGGCATCCGGCGGTCAGCTCCACCACGTCCTCCCGCACCAGAGCGGAGGTGGGCAGTTCTTTCACCGCGCCGTCCCGGACCGTGCGCACCTTGGCCGCCGCCAGCAGTGTCAGCCGCTCAATGGTCCGCTTGCTGCGCAGCTGCTGGACGATGCCGATGCCGGCGTTGGCGGCCACGATCACCAGGAAGGTCATGTCCTTCCAGTCGCCTACCAATGCCAGGCACACCGCCAGCACCGCGAAGATCAGGTTGAAATAGGTGAGGATGTTCTCCCGGATGATCTGCTTGTCAGACTTGGTGGGAGACTCCACGGGGCGGTTGTCCCATCCGGCCTCCGCCAGGGCCCTGGCCTGGGCGGAGGTAAGCCCCTTCTCGGCCGAGGGCTGCAGGAGGGGCATCTCCTGTCTGTCCGGGACGGTCTGCGCCTCCGGCGCCGCTTTTCGCCGCAGCTTCACGGGATCTCCCTCCTTTCGACAAAATATTGAACATCATTATACCAATTCTTCCCGGAATTGTACAGAGACAGCCCGTAAACTTTGTGAAAATTCACGCGTTCTTCCGCGGTTTTCCCGGCAGGCCCGCTGTCCCAATGGCTCAAGGCTACACAGCTCATGCAGCCGGAAGGCATTGAGCTTTTAAATTTCAGCAGCAAAAAAGCCTCATCCTTTCGGATGAGGCTTTTGGAGCGGGCAACGAGGCTCGAACTCGCTACCTCCACCTTGGCAAGGTGGCGCTCTACCAGATGAGCTATGCCCGCGAGAACAAGACGTATTGTAACAAAGGATCGCCGCCTTGTCAAGCCTTCCAAATCATTTTTTTGCATTGTTTTTGAAAAAAATTCAAAAAGTTTTTTCTGTAATCTCTTGACAGAGCCCTGCAACTATGGTATTCTAATCGTTGCCGACAGCTGCCGGTGTGGTGGAATTGGTAGACACAGGGGACTTAAAATCCCCCGGTAGCGATACTGTACCGGTTCGAGTCCGGTCACCGGCACCACAAAACGAAATATCGCGGGATAGAGCAGTTGGTAGCTCGTCGGGCTCATAACCCGGAGGTCGGAGGTTCAAGTCCTCCTCCCGCAACCAGAAAAGACACCTGATTCCACAAGAATCAGGTGTCTTTTATTACTTTTCTGCCATTTTTAAAAATGAGGCGTGTCGAGAAATTCAACTTTAATTCAACTCGCCTCTCAAATTCAAGCCTTTTTCAAAAAGATGCTGGACAGAATGTCGGCGTTGCGCTGGTCGGCCTCCTCCATCACATGGGCGTAAATGTTGGCCGTGGTGCTGACCTGGGCGTGTCCCAGCCGTTTGGAAATGCTCACAGAGTCCACCCCATTAAAATACAGCATGGAGGCCATTGTATGCCGAAAGGCATGGGCGTTGATGTGCGGGAGTCCGTGGCGCTTGCTGAACTTTTTGAGATAGTCGGTCACGCTGTCCGGGTGTATGGGCTTGCCGTTGTCCTGTGAAAATACAAAGTCCTGATTCTGGTAATACTCCCCCAACCGCAGCCGCTCCTCTGCTTGCCAGGCCCGATATTGGCGGAGCAGCTGCATGGTCTCCACAGGCAGAGTGATGTACCGCCGGGATCGTTCCGTTTTAGGCGTACTCTCATAGATGCCAATATCCGGGGAGTAAAGGATGCTGTTGCAAATATAGATCCTGTTCCCTTCAAAGTCCACCTTGTCCCATTTCAGCCCCAGCACTTCCCCACGCCGTGCGCCGGTAATAAGCAGCAGGTGGACAAGCATTTTCCACTTTATGGATTCCTGCTCCAATGCGTCCCGGATCGCCGCCACCTGTTCCGGCTGGAAGTAATTCACTTCCTTATGTTCTGCTTTCGGCAGTGTGGCACGGCTGGCGACGTTGAACGGGACAAGGCCCTCCTTCACCGCCTGCTCCAGCACTGTGGAGATCAGCCTGTGATGCTCCAGGATGGTTTTTGCAGAGAGGGAACGGGTGCTTTCCTCCACTTTGAAAGCGTTCACGCCCAGGGTGTTAGAAATGGCCTCCGCCGCCTCTTTGCTGACCTGTTCACCTTTCACGGCGGAGTAAACGGCGCGGAGCGGAACACCCGCCCGCTGGGATAGCTCCGAGCGAGTGAGTTTCTTTTCCTTTAGCAGTGCTGCAAGATCCACTTTTGCTGTGGCCCTGCTGTTTCCTTTTCCTGCTCCCGGTTTGGCAAGTTGGGTATATAAATCATTCAGGTGGTCGGCCCGCAGTTCCCGCAGCTTGATATGTCCTATCTGCGGATAAATCCGGCCTGTCAGCTCCTTGTATCTCACGATGGTGGAGTGCTTTGCACCACGCTGTTCTTTTAATCCAATTACATAATCACAGTAAGCGGCGAACTTTTGGCGGCTGTCAGAGGTAACGCCCTCCCTGCATTCTTTCTCAAAGGTCGCGGCGAAAGCCTCGGCCTTTTTTCTTGCGCTCTTTTCTGTCCAGGTGGGAGACACCTCAAAAGTGGCCGTCCAGGGTTTCAATTGCTTACCGTCCATTCCCCGGCCACGATGTACCCGGATGGAATAGGAAACCAACTTCCCGGACTTGTCCCGGCGCTCTTGAATGTTAGCCATTGTCAGCCCCCCTCTGTATCTTTGGGTAAGCGAAACGGCTGGGCAACGCGGCTTTTGCCTTGCTCAACAGTCTTTTGAACAAGGTAAGATGCGTAGTTTTCCATTTCACTTACCAAGTTTCTGAACTCACCAATGGTTATACAAGATACGACCAAGTCGCCCTCCATAGTACCATAGAAATCTTCCTCCAGTTTAACTCCTGGTATCTCACTACTTTTTGACAGGTACTTAAAATTGTAACCGCTATTTTCGAATATATATTGCATAAAATCATATCGAATTTTCGCGCTATTGTGAGTTTTTTTTACTTTAGCAATCATTTCATCTTTGCCTGACGGATAATCGCTTTCTCCCATAAGCCAATAAGGACTGACACCAGGGATAGCCTTAGCAATATCGCAAGCCACTTTATAACTTAAAGCCGTTTTCCTATTTGCTATGCGTGATAGTGTATTTTGCGATATACCAGTCTCCTGTGAGAGCCAAAATTGCGTGACATCATGTTCAATATACAACTGTTTCAACCGTTCTGCGCTTTTAGGGTTAATTTTCTGCTTTGTTTTGGCCATATTCACACTCCTTTTGAATTGAATTAAAAGTTAAATAGTACTGTACATTTTATGAATTTTACATTATGATAATACCATAGGGCGAGACGATGTGCAAGCCCCAAAATACGAAAGGAGCGTAAACAAAATGGTACAAACAAACATTCCTCAGTTTATGACTATCAGGGAAACTGCTGCAACCGGTATTTTGTCAGAACACCACCTCCGCCTTATGGCAAAGCGGAATGAACTCCCCGGAATTTATGCCGGGACACGGTTCAAGGTCAACTATCCCCTTTTGGTCGAAAAACTCAACCGAGACAGCATGGAGGTGAAAGCAGAGTGAACACAAAAAGAAAAGCCCGCCCTGCTGGTAGCGCAGCAGGACAGGCAAAGGTGGGAACTGCTTTGACGGGCAAGATCCCTTGTAATGATTTTACCACTTCTGTTACCAGGAAACAAGGGCTGATTGAATCGCTGTTGCTCCAGGGTGAAGCAAACGCCATTCCATCCAGTGACCTTGTCAGCATGACCGGAGTTAAGTCTGTCCGTGAATTGCAACTAATTATTGCGCAGGAACGGGAGGCTGGAGCGTTGATTCTGTCCACTTGTCGAGGAGGTGGTGGTTACTTCCTACCATCTGACGGAGAAATGGGAAAGCGTGAGATCGCCGCCTTTGTGGCGACGTTGAGAGCAAGAGCATTGAATACCCTTCGGGCGCTGAAAACAGCACGAGAGGCCCTTGATGGGCTGGAGGGGCAAGTTGCCCTGGACGACTTGGAAGGGGTGTAATCGTACATGAGCCGCCGGAAACAACCCTACCAGAAAAAGGCGTTTGAAAGCACCGGCGCAAGCTCGGACACCTCCGCCAATGTTTATATGAGCATGTTGTTATCACCCGCATGGAAAGACCTGACGGCCAACCAGCAGCGACTTTATCTTGTCTGCAAGGCTCAATATTACGCCGAAAAGCAAATGTAATGATGCCCTCTGAAAGCTGCGGTTTCGTTCCCGACAAAGACTGCTGCAGCAGACAGTTCCCCTCTTCATCAATAAAATTATAGAGAGGGCCTTCCACCCGTGAAGGATCCTTGCTGATAAGCGCTACAGATGCAAGCCCTTCTTCGAAGTCATCAATGTCCACCGCATCTTCAACAAATACCACTTTTTCCTCGTCTTTGTCAAAAAATCCGACGTCGTTTCCATCCACAATGCGTATCTGTCCGCCGCTGGTCTGATACACTTGTCCGTATTTCGGTTCAATGACCCACTGCTGCTCTTGATTCAAAAGTCCCATATTCCCATTTGCATCCGACGCACAGCGATATCCGTTGTACGCAGGTAACAGTCCAAATGGTCCCGAATTCACAAATGCCTCCGGAGAAGGCGGCGGGATCGGTGACCCATCCGCTCTGATGCGATAGGCTTCTGAATTTTCTCTTTCCTTCACGGAGGGAAAAAAGGTATCAAACATGGTACGGTTGTCATTGACAATTTCTGCGGAGAAGAAGGTCTTCCCAAATACATTCTTGCTGCATCGGTCAATGAAAGAGAAATTGCCGTCTGCATCTTCAACGACGGCAATACCGTGAGAGAAATCCGACGCATAGATGTACTGCGGCTCGATTTCAAAAGTCGCCGGTTCGATTTGATCGGACGGCTCCGCCGCGCAGGATGGCAGAAACAGCGTCAGGATGACACAAAGCAACAGTCCCATACACTCCCCCCTCGATTTTGTGCCGCAGGGGCGTTTTTCTGCCCCTGCGGCATCGTGCTTGTTGGGAATTTCACAGCTCAGAACGAGATCTTAACGAACTTTTTCAGTCTGGTCCACGTCAAATGGGAGGCAGTCCCCTGAGCAAGCCTGCGCAGAGCAAAAGTGAAATCAAAGCTCTATGAAAAGCCTGCTTGCGTACATTCGTTTTCTTGTTAATGCGTTCCTCCTGCTGGCGCATTTTGCCTGCCCCTCAAATTTTTCCGAGCGGATGCAATTTCAAGTTCCTGCTGGAAACCGGGCCCGCTTCCAGAAAAGCAGCAGGACTTCTCTCAAACGACCAATCGCACAAATTCGAGTATGGATCACACAGCAGCTATGTCGCAAATTGGATTGAATTGTATAGTTGGAAGCCATGAACAAAGTCATTTTTCTTCCGCAAAAATAATGAAACTATAGGCCATTGCAGCTCTCTGCAAGTCATTCCGCATCAGCAAGATCATCCTCTCTTTTTGCACAGCAACGGCAGTCCCGTTCCAACTGTTCAAGCGTATTTTCCCTGCATCGTATAGAACCGCTCCAGGGGCCCCCAGTACAGAGGGCCAACGAGAGGCTGGTCATCCTGGCTGGAAAGCCGGTAAGCCAGTTCCATATCCGACTGGTCCCGTGTATCGTTGCTGAAAAGTGCGAGAGGAAAGGTCTCTCCGTCTGTGAAAAAGACATTGAACTCATACACAACGGAACCGCCCATGCCGATTTCTCCTTTCAATACGCACTTCCGCTCATTTCCCGCATACCGAAAGGAATTCACCAAATCGATAAGTATCTGGATGTCCTCCTTCTCCGTCACGGAGACGGTACTGCAATCAAACACCTGGTCAGCGCTGTACAGGTCGATCCGGGACACCGATCCCGCGTCAAAGTCCAACACATCGATGGCGCCACCGCCCCAGCCCCAGATCCAGAAGCCCAGGGACAGCGCCACGACCATCGCAGCGCAAATGACCCATACCTTTTTGGGGGATCTTCCGCATTCTGATCAGCCTCCTCTTCCGGCAATGCACCTAACCGATCAGGCAAAAACGGCGTCCCCCTGACCACGGGATTTTAAAAGCTGTCCTGCGTATTTACATTTGGGAAAGGCACCCATTCTATTTGTATTTTACGGGAGAGGAGCGAAAATGTCTACCAGTAGGGCGAAATCATTGTTTTCGCCTGCGGCGGTATTCGTGCCACAGTTACGCATAATTCTATGCAATCACAGTCTCCGGTCTCTCCGAGCAGTGACCCAGATTAGGCCCCATACAGGACACGGGCGCGGTTTTCCCGCGCCCGTGTCCCCTTCTTTTCTTTTGATTTTTTGCCGTTCTTAGATGGCCCCGGCCAGCACCTGCCTCAGCCGTCCTGTCCCTACTGACGCACAAGACTGCGGTGCAGTGCTCAAAAGCACTATTCCTGGCTCCGGGAAAAGGATCCAATGGAATTGAAAATCTCAGATAACTGGGATGGCGAAAGGATCTTAATATGTCGATAACCCAAGGAAATGATCTTTTCCTTTGCAAATCCGTTCAAAATGCGATTCGCAGAAATACGGTTGATACCGGTTATAGCGGCTATCTGCTCGTGCGTGTAAGGGATAACAGGACCGGACCGTTTGTAATGTGCATAGAGAAGATAGGCCACTCGTTTGCTGCTCTCCCTAAAATGAGAACAAAGAATATATTCATGAAGCAGGATAATGCGGCTGAGCATATGAGAAAACATATTTTGAAAAGCCGGCATATCCGGCTTTACAAACTGAAAAAACTTTTCCGAGGAAAGCGCGTAAAAGCTAACAGGAGTGATTGCCTGCGCATCCTGGATAATCACGGAGTTTGGAATCAGCGACTCCAAATATATGATATTGTTTTCCGACACATAAAACAGGGTGATATCCTCCCCGTCATAGCCTGTGCAAAAAGCTCGAACGGTTCCCTGCGTGATATACCAGAGCTCATTGGCAGGGCTCCCGCGTTCCAGCAAATATGAGTTTTTTTCCAGGAATCGTTTGGATCCATATGACAGGAAAATGTTTTTAAAAAAGAGGCTGTTATTCTCCGGCGACTCTCCCATACAGTTCTTCTCCTTTCGTTTTTACTTGATTATAAATAGTATTTTTATGTAGTTTTGAATAAAATTATACAAATCAAAATAAAAAAACATGATAGATTAGACAAGAAATCGGCAGTGCAGCTTTTGCAATTGCCCGAAAACACACCATGAACGGAGGATACTTATGAAAAAGCTCTTAGCAATGATGTTGGCTTGCATCACAGCGCTTTCGCTCACTGCTTGCGGCGGCAATTCCAACGATGCCGGAAGCGCCGGAGACTCCGGGGATACCTCGGCCAGCGGGGAAGTCATTACGCTGAAGGCCGGCATGAGCGGCAACGAAACCTCTCCTACGTATATCGCTCTTTCCGAGTTTAAGCGGCTGGTGGAGGAGCGCACCGATGGGCGGTATGTCATCGAAATCTACACCAACGACCAGCTCTCCTCCGGCGACCAGATGAAGGCCGTTGAGATGGGCATGAACAATACCATCGACATCGAAATGCACGCCGGCTCCCTGTGGGGAACCTATGTGCCTCAGATGCAGGTAGTCAGCACGCCCTTCCTCTTCTCCAGCTATGAGGATGCCGACAAGCTGGTCCTGGATCCTGAGAGCGAAGGCTATCAGCTGATCGAAGGCTGGCTGGCCGAAAAGGGCGTCCACACCCTGGGCATTCTGGAGCAGGGCTTCCGGCAGCTGTCCAACTCCAAGAAGGAGGTCGTGACCCCCGAGGATATCAAGGGCATGAAGTTCCGCGTGCCTCAGACCGCCATCCTGATCGATGCATTTGACGCGATGGGCGCCAGCGCCTCCCCCATGAGCTTCTCCGAGGTGTATACCGCTCTGCAGCAGGGCACCATTGACGGCCAGGAGAACCCGCTCAGCGCCATGGTGACCGGCAAGTTCGAGGAAGTGCAGAAATACGTCACGATGTGGAATTACTCCTATGATATCTTTGTGCTCAACGCCAGCGGAAAGGTTTGGGACAGCCTGAGCGACGAGGACAAGGCGATCTTTGACGAGTGCGGCAAGGAGGCCTGCGCGGCCGAGGTGGTCGCCTCCCGCGAAGCCGACGACGGCTTCAGAAAGACCGTTGAGGACGCCGGCGTACAGATCACGGATCTGACTGCCGAGCAGCAGGCGGCCTTTAAGGAGGCCTGCGCGCCCGTGTACGAAAAATATAAGGATGTCATTGGCGAAGATGTCTACGCCGCCTTTGGCTACGAGTTTAGCTGATAATCTCGGCGTTCTTGGACGGAATGTTCCATCAGCTTTTTCAAGAACTCTTATGATCTGAGCCAAATCTTGATGGGGCTGTTGCGAATGTAAGATTTGCAGCAGCCCCATTTCCAAACACATCCAAACAAGTGTGCAGAGAAAAGAAAAAGGAGGAGATGTGTGTGAAACAACACGGTCCGAAATACATATGGGATCACTTTGAGGAAACGATCGCCGCGATCATCATTTTGATCATGGCCATCATCAATTTCATGAACGTTGTGGGCAGATTCGCCCTGAAACATTCTCTGGCCTGGGCAGACGAACTGACCCTGCTCCTGTTCCTGTGGGCCACCATGATGGGCGCCGCCATTGCCTTCAAGCGGGGAAGCCATTTCAACATGGGCCTGCTCTCGGAGTCCGGCGGAAAAACGCGGCACATCATACTGGCCACGGCGGTCCTGATCTTTAATGTCCTGTTCAGCGTGCTGGTCATGGTCACCGGTGTGAAGATGATGCTCAACCAGATTTCTTTCAACGGCATTCTGCCCACGCTCCACATTCCCCAGGCGATCCAGGGAGCGGCCGTCCCCGTCGGTGCATTTTTTATGATCATTCGCTCTGTTGAGGGCTTTTTGGAAACTCTGAAGAAAGAGAGGCAGAGTGAAGTATGAGTGGAATTTTGCTGTTCGGCTCTTTTGCCGTGCTGCTGGTACTGGGTGTGCCCATCTGCGTTTCCCTGGGCCTTTCTTCCGTTGTGGGGCTGCTGGCCAGCGGCTTTGATCTGGGCATGCTCCCGGACACGATCTATGCCTCCGTCTGCAAGTATGCTCTTCTGGCGGTGCCCTTCTTTGTCCTGGCCGGCGCCATCATGGAGTATGCCGGCATTTCTGAAAAGCTGATCCGCTTCGCGGATACCTGCGTGGGACACCGCAAAAGCGGCCTGATCACGGTGGTCGTGGTGACGTCCTGCTTCTTCGCGGCCATCTCCGGTTCCGGCGCGGCCGCCGTGGCCGCTCTGGGCGGAATCCTGATCCCGGCCATGGCCGACGCCAAGTATGACAAGGGGATGTCCACCGTCCTGGTGAGCGCTTCCGGCGCCATCGGCATCATCATCCCTCCCAGCATCGGCTATGTGGTATACGCCTCCATCGTGAACGTCTCCGTCAGCGACCTGTTCCTGGCTGGCATCATCCCCGGCATTCTGCTGGGCATCTCCTATATCGTGGTGGCAGTGTGGATGTCCCGCGGCAATCACGAGATCATCCACCGGGAGCCCGCCAGCGGCAAGGAGAGATGGGCCGCGTTCAAGGACGCGATCTGGGGCCTGCTGATGCCCGTCATTATTCTGGGCGGCATCTACGGCGGTATCTTCACCCCGACGGAGGCTGCGGCCGTGGCCGTCATTTACGGCCTGATCGTGGGCATTTTCATCTATCGGAAGATCACGATGAAGAACATCCTGACCGTGCTGCGGAGCGCCGCGGTCTCTTCCGCCACGGTCATGTACGTGGTCGCCTGCGCCTCTGTATTCGCCTGGATCCTGACCACCTCTCATGTGGCTACGGACCTCTCCAACGCCATGCTGGCCATCTCCGGCAACAAGGTGGTGCTGCTCCTGCTGGTGAACGTGGTCTTTCTGATCGCCGGCTGCTTCCTGGACGGCAGCTCTGCATATTACATCTTCATGCCCGTGGTGCTCCCCATTTTGCAGGCACTGAATGTGGATTTGGTGCAGGCGGGCGTGTTCATCACCGTGAACCTGGCCATCGGTCTGGTGACGCCGCCCATCGGCATCAACCTCTATGTGGGCGCGGGCATTGCGGGCGTCAGCGTCTCCAGCCTGGTGAAAAAGGTGGGCCCCTTTGTAATCGGCGGCGCCATTATTCTGCTGTTGCTTACGTTTATCCCGCAGCTCTCGGTCGGAATTCTGCATCTTTTTTAACTGAGCGCCTCTTTTGCTGAATGATATCCGATCCAATTTTAGACGGAAGAACATTTATGAAAATTGGGGAGATTACTATGAAATACGAAAACGACTTTCTGCTGAAACTGTACAAGGATCTTCTGGAGACGCGGCTGCTGGAGATCAAGATGACGGATCTCTATGCCGAGAGCCGGGTCCCCGGCCACATTCACAGCGGCACGGGCCAGGAGGCCGCCTTTGTCGGCGTGCTGGCCACGAGAAAACCCGGCGATTATTTCAAGCTCCCGCACCGCGTCGTCAGTTCCGCGTATCTGGTCGGCGATCCGCTGGATACGTTCTTTGGCGAGATCCTGGCCAAAAAGACCGGCAACTCCGGCGGCCGCGGCGGCATCAACCACCTGGGCAGGCTCTGCGACGGCGTCCTCGGCATGTCGGGCACCCTGGGCTGCGACGCAGCCATCCCCGTGGGCGCGGCCATGACCATCGAGGCGGAGGGCCGGGACAACGTGGCATTCTTCTTTGTGGGAGACGGCGCCACCAACCGCGGCCCCGTCTACGAGGCCATGACCCTGGCCGCGGACTGGAAGCTGCCGGTGGTCTTTGTGTGCATCAACAACGGCTTCGCCATTTCCACCCCCATCACATATGCCTCCCCCGTGCCCAACGTCATGGCCGACAAGGCGGCGGGCTTCAATATGCCCGCCGTGATCGTGGACGGCACCGACGTTCTGGACACCTACGAGGGCGCCTCCAAGATCGTGGAGGGCGTCCGCGCCGGCAACGGTCCCGCCGTGATCGAGTGCAAATGCTACCGCTGGAGAGGCCACTTTGAGGGCGACCAGTGCGCATACCGGGATCAATCCGTTACGGAGAAGTGGATGCAGGAGCGGGACTGCGTGAAGAACTTTGAACAGGACCTGGTCAAGCAGGGCATCTTGACGGACGAGCAGATCGGCAAAATGCGCCAGGACTTCGACCGGGAGATGGAAGAGGCCATTGCAAGAGCAGAGGCTGCTCCTGAGATGACAGCTGATGAGATCTACGATTTCCTTTATGTCTGATAGGGGAGGATGCGAATTATGAAAGTCACATTTGGCAAAGCGATCACCGACGCTTTGAACGAGGAGATGCGCAGAGACAGCAAGGTCGTGCTTTACGGAGAGGATATTGCCGAGTTCGGCAACATTTTCGGCCTGACGCGGGGGATGCTGGAGGAGTACGGCCCGAAGCGGGTCCGCAATACGCCCATCACAGAGACGGCGATCATCGGCAGCGCCATCGGCGCGGCGGAGACCGGCCTTCGTCCCTGCGTGGAGCTGATGTACTCCGACTTCACGACCGTCTGCTTTGCCGAGATCTTCCACTGCGTGGCAAAGTGGAGATACATGCACGGCCCGGAATACAAGCTGCCCCTGGTCATCCGCAACGCCTCCGGCAGCGCCAACGGCGCGGGCTCCGAGCACTCCAACTGCGTGGAGAGCCTGTTCATGCACGCCCCCGGCCTGACGGTGGTCACTCCCTCCTGCGCCTATGACGCCAAGGGCCTGCTGAAGTCCGCCATCCGTTCGGACAACCCGGTGCTGTTCTGCGAGCCGAAGCTGCTCTACCAGTCCAAGCAGGAGATCCCCGACGAGATCTATCACAGCGACTACACGATCCCCCTGGGTCAGGCGGACGTAAAGCGCCAGGGCAAGGACGTGACGTTGGTGGCAGTGGGCCTCATGGTCCCCCGGGCAATGGAAGCCGCCCAGAAGCTGGCTGCCGAAGGGATCGAGGTGGAGGTGGTGGATCCCCGTACCATCGCGCCTCTGGACAAGGATACCATCTTTGCCTCTATCCGGAAGACCCACCGGGCGGCGGTCGTAGAAGAGAGCAACAAGACCGCCGGCATCGGCGCCGAGTTGGCCGCGCTGTTCCAGGAAGAGCTGTATGACGAACTGGATGGCCCGGTGGTCAGAATCGCCGCGCTGGATGTTCCCATGCCCTACAACATTCCGATGGAGCACTATTCCATTCCGGACGTCAATCGGATCGTTGCGTCCATCCGCAAGATGTTCTGACCGAAACGCATCATTTTGAAAAGGAGGAGCATGTTAAGGCCTCCACAGAGCCTTAACAACATCAGACTATGAGTGTTGAAATTGTCATGCCAAGAGCCGGTCTCACCATGGTGGAAGGCACGATCGGCACTTGGAAAGCTGCTGAGGGTTCCCATGTCAGCAAAGGCGACGTGATCATGGAATATGAAAACGAAAAGAACATGATCGACTACGAGGCCCTGACCTCCGGGATCCTGCACATTCTTGCCCAGGAGGGCGACACGGTCAAGGTCGGTGACCCGATCGGCATCATGGCTGAGAGCCAGGCGGAATACGACGCCCTGGTCAAGGGCGGCGCTGCGTCTGCGCCCGCACCCGAGGCCGCGCCTGCCGCAGCCAGCTCCGCGCCTTCCGCCGGCGTCGTTGAGATCGAAATGCCCCGCGCGGGACTGACCATGGTCGAAGGCACGATCACAGAGTGGAAGGTCGCTGAGGGCACGCAGGTGTCCAAGGGACAGGCCGTCATGGAATATGAAAACGAGAAAAACTCCATTGCCTACGAGATCGTGCACGGCGGATTCCTCCACATCGTGGCGCAGGAGGGAGAAACCGTAAAGGTAGGCGCCCCCATCGCCTACGTAACGGACACCAAAGAGCAGTACGACCAGCTGGTGAGCGGCGGCGCTTCCGCGGCGGCCGCCGAGCCGGAGGAAAAGGGCTGCGCCAGAAACTGCCCCACCTGCGTCCACAGCAGCACCGTTCCGGATGCCGCCCCCGTCAAGGGCCGCATCAGCGCCTCGGGCCTGGCCAAGAAGATGGCGAAGGAGGCCGGCATTGATCTGGCTGCCGTCGCGCCCACGGGCGGCCCCAACGGCCGGCGCATCGTTGCAAAGGACATCGAGGCGTATTTGAAGAACGCAAAGCCGGCAGAGGCAGTCTCCGCCGCTCCCGCCGCGGCTTCTGACGCGGATGAGGTCACGGCGATCCCCTGGGTCGGCGTGCGCAAAACCATCGCCCGCAACATGTTCAACAGCATGCAGCAGATGGCGCAGAGCACCTGTGTCTGTGAAGTCGACGCGACGGAGCTGCTGGCGCTGCGGGCAGAGCTGGTGGCGGATCAGGATATGCTTGGCTGCAAGATCACCGTAAACGACCTTCTCTGCAAGATGCTGGGCAAGGTCCTGCCGAGACACCCTCTGGCAAACGCCACCTTTGACGGCAAGACCCTCTATACGCACAAGCACGTGCATCTCTCCGTGGCGGTGGGCGCAGAGGATGGCCTGATGGTTCCGGTGGTCAAAAACGTGGATCAGCTGAGCCTGTGTGAGATCAGCAAAAAGGTAAGAGACCTGGCCGCCCGGGCCAAGAGCAAGTCCTTGCTGCCGGACGAGCAGAGCGGCGGCACCTGCACCATCACCAACGTGGGCATGTTCCCCATTGACATCGGCACCCCGGTCATCAATCCCCCTCAGACGGTGATCTGCGGATTCGGGCGCACCGTGCGGCGGGCCGTTATCATGATGGACGACACCATCGCCCCGCGTTCCATGATGAACGTATTCCTGACATTTGACCATCAGGTCCTGGATGGCCTGGAAGTGGGCCGGATCCTTAAGGACATCCAGTATTACATCGAGCATCCGGAGATGATTTTGGCTTAATCGCGGAGGAATACATATCATGAAAATTGCTGTTGTTGGAGGCGGTCCCGGCGGCTATGTTGCCGCCATCCGGGCCGCCCAGTTGGGGGCAAGCGTAACGCTGGTGGAAAAGCAGCATCTCGGCGGAACCTGCCTGAATATCGGCTGCATCCCCACCAAGTGCCTGCTCCACAGCGCGGAGCTTTTAGCGGATATCAAGGAGCAGGGAAAAGCGATCGGCGTCGAGGCGTCCGATGTGCGGATAAATTTCCCCCAGGTCATTCAGCACAAGAATGAGGTCTCCAAAAAGCTGACCAGCGGAATCGCAAGCCTGCTGAAAGCCAACAAGATCAAAAAAATCGACGGCGAAGCGTATTTCCTGGGCGCCAAGAAAATGAGCGTTCTGAAAAACGACGGCACCGAGGAGCCGCTGGATGCGGACGCATATATTCTGGCCACCGGCTCCGCGAACTCCGTGCCGCCCATCCCCGGCATCAAGGATAATCCCAACTGCATCGATTCCACCGGTGCGCTGAGCCTGAAAGAACTGCCCAAGTCCATGGTGGTCATCGGCGGCGGCGTCATCGGCCTGGAGCTGGCCTGCGCCTACGCCGCTTTCGGCACCAAGGTGACCGTGGTGGAAGCCATGGACCATATGCTGCCCATGCTGGACGGCGATCTGACCAAAATCGGCGTTGCCCACATGAAAAAAATGGGGATCGAGTTTTATCTGGAGTGCCCCGTTCAGTCTGTGGCGGCCAATCCGGCGGGCGCGGAGGTCGTGTGCAAGAGCAAGGACAACCAGACGATCCGTTTCGTGGCGGAGAAGGTGCTGGTGGCTGTGGGACGCCATGCCAACACAGATTCCCTGCGTCTGGATGCAGGCGGCATCAAGCATGAAAAGGGCCGTATCCTGGTCAATGAAAAGATGGAGACCAGCGTGCCCGGCATCTATGCCATCGGCGACTGCGTGAAGGGCTACGCCCAGCTGGCCCATACAGCCAGCGCCATGGGGGAGGTCGCCGCGGAGAATATTATGGGTCTTTCCGCCGCATACGACGAACGCACAAATCCCACCTGCGTGTACATGGAGCCGGAGGCGGCGTCCGTGGGGCTCACGGAGGAGCAGGCAAAGGCCCGCGGGATCGACTACACCGTCGGTAAATTCCCCATGTCCGCAAACGGAAAGGCACTCATTCTCAACGGCGGAGAGGGGCTTGTCAAAATCATTGCCGGAAAGCAGTACGGCGAAGTCCTTGGCATGCACATCATCGGCCCGCGGGCAACCGATCTCATCGCGGAAGGCGCCCTGGCCATCAGCGTGGAGGCCACTCTGGACGAGCTGATCTCCACCATTCACAGCCACCCGACGGTCACCGAAACCATGCGGGAGGCTGCGTTGGATGCGGAGGGCCGGGCCATACACATGGTTTCGCGCCGCTGAAAAGCAGCCGTCTTTCCGCCGGAGGGACCGCGGAACACAAAAAAGAAGGGGGACGGAATTCCGTCCCCCTTTTCAATTTTTCCCGAAGATCAGTGCGCCTGCTCGTACTCCACGATGGCGTCCACTTTCTTGCCGGAGCGCTCGTTGTACTCGTAAGTGCAGGACAGGTAGGCCTCGATCAGCTCCTTGGCCAGCATGTTGCCGGTGACCTGGCTGCCCAGGGTGATGATGTTGCAGTTGTTGGACAGGCACGCCCGCTTGGCGGAGTACACGTTCAGCACATTGGCGGCGTAAGCGCCCTTGACCTTGTTGGCTGCCAGCATCACGCCGATGCCGGTGCCGCAGAAGAGGATGCCGCGGTCGTACTTCTTGGCGGCCACCGCCTCGGCCACCTCGATGGCCACGTGGGCGTAAATGGTATCCTCGCTGCCAAAGTCCGTGACCTCATGGCCCAGCCCCTTGACAAACTCGATCATTTCTTGCTTGAAGGCCTCCGCGTTGGGATCGCAGCCCATTGCAATTTTCATAAAGATGAACCCTCCGTTTATTTTTCGTCGGCAGATTCCTTGAGCGAGCGCTCATACCGCTTCCACTTGTTGGCGATGTTCCGCTTGGTGGCGGCGCGGAATTTTTCCGCCTCGCCCTGCTCCAGAAAGTCGATGTAGGACTGGTGCTCCGCCAGCATCTTCTCCTTCCCCTCCGGCGTCTCCAGCAGCGTTTCGCCGTAGAGCATTTTGAAGAAGGAGAGGATATCCCACAGGCTCTCGATCAGCGTGCAGGTCCGGGTCAGACCCGAGGCCTGGTAGATGGCAAAGTGGAATTCGCGGTTTTTCAGATGCACGCTCTTGGCGTTCAAGGTCGGTGCCATCAAAATTTCCCGATACTCCCGGTGCAGCGTCTTGATGTTTTCCAGCTGCTCCGGGGTGATGTTCCGGCAGGCGGCGTAGGCCGCCTCGGACTCCAGCAGTTGCCGCAGGCGGTAAATCTCAGAGATCTCATCCTTTTTCAGGCTCACCAGCCGCACGCCCACATAGGGCTCCGACACGGCGATGCCCTTCCGCTCCAGGGTGTTCAGTGCCTCCCGCACCGGCATCCGGCTGACGCCCAGCTCCGCCGAGATCTGCTCGGTACGAAGCTTGTCGCCCATCTGCAGCGTGCCGTCCATGATCCAATCCATCAGGCACTTGAGCACCTGATCGGCCAGCTTGCTGCGCTGCAAAATGATCTCCTGCTTTTCCACTCCGCGGCTCCCACTTTTTGTCATGGCTGTTTTAAATCTCCTGTAATGATCAGATTACAGAGAAAGCGTGCCCATCATCTTCTCCAGGATGGCCACCTGGGCGGTCTCCTCGATCAGCTCCACAACATGCTCCGCAGCCACTGCGGTCTTGCCGATGCCAACAGCGCCGTGATCGGCCAGCAAAAAGGCGTCCAGATCCGGCTGCGCTGCGAACATCTCCTCGACCATGGGGACGTCCTCCTGCCGGACCATGGCGGCCTGGACGTTGAGATTGGGCAGCGGGCCCTTGAACTTCAGCTGGGAGTGCCAGGTGACCAGGGGCAGGGGCTTTTTGGTGGAAGACCAGGCGATGGCATAGGGGGAGTGCACGTGGACCACGGCGTTGGCAGTGGGCTGGATCTTGTAGATGTAGCCGTGGAGCGTGGCCTCCTTAGTGGGCTTGCCCTTGGGCAGGTCCTCGCCCTCAATCAGATTGCCGTCGAAGTCGCAGACCACAAAGCCCTTGACGATCTCCTTCTCCACATCCACCACACAGTCGCCCATGGAGCCGCCGCTGGCCTTGACCAGCATCCACTCCGTGCCGGGGATCCGGGCGCTGACGTTGCCGCCGCTTCCTGTCTGTAACTTTCTATTATATACGCGATCGCAGGCAATAACAAGGTCTTTTGCCGTCATCAGGATGTCTTTATTCATATTTGTCTCACCTTTCTTCCGCTTCTGGCACCGGCGAGTCGGCTGAAATTCCGCAGCGGATCACTTTTTCGCAGCCGCCATGACCTCCAGCATGACCTTGGCCGCCTTCACGCCCCACTCCGGCGTGTCCAGGTTTCCCTCCACCTCGATGACCTCGATGTTGGGATTCAGATTGGCCTTGAGCGTATCGATCAGAGCCTTGTCCGTCTCGGGATCGTACAGCGCCTCGCCGATGGTGGTGTTGTGGCGCATGCCGTCGGTGGGGATCAGCACCTTCACCGGGCAGCTGGCGGGATAATCGGCCGTATTGAGGCGGGTTGCCATGATCTTGGCGATATCCCGGGCCTCGTCCGGCGTGATCTTGATGTGGACGGTGTCGGCGTTGTGGTCATAGGTCTTGCGGCTGTCCAGATTGGGGACCACATGGGCCTCCTTCTTGTTGTAGTCCACGAAGTCGATGCCGCCCAGACTCACCACCAGGGGGACCCGGCTGGCGGTGGTTTTGAGCAGGCGGACCGCGGCGCCGGGGCCGTAGGAGAAGCCGCCGCCAAAATACTCAGAGGTGATCTCATGCTGGGTCAGATCCAAAACGCCGTCGATGAGGCCGTCGGCGGCCATCTGCTCCATGACGGCGCCGCCCACGCCGGTGGCGTGGAAGCCCAGGACCTCGTAGCCGTTGCGCTCCAGCTCCTCCACGGCGGCCATGCAGCCGTTGTTGGTGACGCCCATCAGCGTCAGGCCGATGACGGGCTTGTCGCCCTTGGCAATGACCTCGCCGGCGGTCTGGACCATGCCGATCACGCAGCCGCAGGCGTTGGCGATGACCTTCCGGGTGATCAGGTTCAGACCCGTGCAGTCGCAGATGGTGGGCATGGCCACAATGTCCTTGTCGCCCACCACCAGGCTGAACTGCTTGGTGCCGCTGGCCACGGTGGTGGCCATGACCTTGGGGAAGCCGATGGGCAGGACGGACATGGCGGCGGTGGCCATGGTGGTATTTTGCAGGCCGCCCACGGAGATGATGCCGTGAATCTTGCCCTCTTTGTAGAGGTTCTCCACGTAGGCGGTGACCGCCTTGCGCATGAATTCGATCTTCTCACCTTTGGTCTTGTCCTCCAGCTCCGACCAGGGCGTGCCGTAGGCGGCGACGATCTCGCCCCGGGAGACGTCCACCACCCGGCCGTTGTCGTCGGGGTTGGCGCACTCCACAGGGCCGGTGGCCGTGTTCAGGACCAGGGCCTTCAGGCCGGCCTTCTCCACGCACTCCTTCATATAGGCGGTTTCCGTATATTTGGTATCGCAGCTTTCGATAATGGCAATCGTTTTCATTGTCAGCACCGCATCTTTCATAAAAATCATGCCGTCGGCCGGCTTTACCCGGCCGACGGCAGTTTCTTTACAGGACTCCGCTGGATTCGTTTTTCGGTTTACAGCTCGATGCCGCCGATCTCCTTGGCGCGCTCGGCCCAGGGCTTGGAATCGGCCTTGGCGCCGAAGTACTTCCGCTCCACGGACTCGGGAGTGGTGCCCTTGGCGGCGGACTCCTTGGCGATGATGGCCTTGGAGTACTTGTCGAAGTCGAAATCGCTGTCCTTGGTGCCGATGACGGGCAGTTGGTTGTTGTGATCGGCCTCATAGGCCTCCACAGCGGCGGACAGGATCACGTCGTGGGCCAGCAGCAGGTGCTTGTAGGGATCCACGCCGGCGCGGTTGCAGCGGCGCAGGAACTCCCGGATGCCTTCCCAGGCGGCGACCATGTCCACATAGCGGCCGGGAGGGCAGATGTCGTAGTGGAGCTTCTCCACCATGTCCTGGGGAGCGTCGATGTTGCCCATGACGAACACGGCATCGCCCACGCAGAAGTAGGGGCCCTTCTCGGTCTGGACCATGACGGACATGGATCCGGGGCTGTGGCCGAAGCTCTCGAACACCGTGACGCCGGGGACGATCTCCACCTCGCCGCGGACGGTCTCAAAGCGGGCGGGCACGTTGATGCCGGCGGCCTCATCCACGATGTCATAGGGAGCGACAAACTGATCCTTGTAGGTCACGTCGCCGTCCTTGCAGATGATGGGGCGGCAGTAGCTCTTGAAGTGCAGGGACACGGGATTGTGGGCGTAGTTCCACTCCACCTCGTTGACGATGAAGCGGGCGTTGACGAACTTCTCGATGTAGAACACGTGGTCCCAGTGCAGGTGGGTGAAGATGACGATGTCCACATCCTCGGGCTTGTAGCCGGCCTGGGCCAGGCGGGACTCGATGTCGTCCACACCGGGGCGCTGGGTGGAGGGACCGTGATGGTACTTGTCGGCGTGCTCATCCCAGGACATGCCGGTGTCCACCAGGATCAGCTTGTCACCGCCCTCGATCAGGAAGGTGAAGTCGGGCAGCTGATCCAGCTCGTTGGTCAGGCCGTACTTTTCGATGTACTTGCTGCAGGAGAAGTGATACCAGTACTCCAGAGGCTTGGTGGGGATGTAACCGCTGTTGAGAGGACGAATCTTGTAGTTCATAGTGATGTCTTCCTTTCTAAAATCACAGAGTTGTCTGGAATTACCTTTGGAACAGGGGCAGCGCTTTACGCCGGATCACTTTTCCGCCTGGGCGGCCACAGCCTCGTCGGAGTAGATGCCCTTCTTCAGCCGGCGCATTCTCTTATCCAGCATAGCAGTGATCAGCGGGCAAGTAAAGGCCGTGACGATGGCGGCGATGGTCACCTGAGCGGTGGCGGCGGAAGCGACGGGAGCAAAGGAGGCGTCCACCTCGGCCATATAGGAGGGGACGGCCGTGGCGTTGGCTGCGGTGGTGCCGATGGCGGCGCCCATGGCGTTGCGCTTCTTCTTGGGCAGGAAGATCTGATACACAGCGTAGAACACGAAAGCGGACAGAGCGGAGATCAGAGCCAGAACCACGCCGCCGATGCCGCCGCTGACCAGGCCTCTGAGGCTCATGCCGGCGCCAATGGGGATCATCATGAAGAAGGTGACGATGGGCAGGGCGTTGCTGGCGTGCTTGCGGAACTCACTGTCCAGGTTGCCCCAGACGATGCCGACGATCAGGGGCACCAGGGTGGCCACGAAGGTCATGAAGGGAATGGAGGCCATGCCGGCGGCGCCCATGGCGATCATGGTGAAGAAGGGTCCGTCGTTGAGAGACAGGATGGAGATGGCGCCGGCGTCGGTGTCGTCACCGTACTGCTGGGCAATGGCCAGGTACTCGCCGCCGGCGGAGTTGGTGATGGCCGCGATGATGGCCATGGGGGTCACACCCAGCAGGCCGGCAGGGCCGCACAGCGCGCTGACCAGCAGACCCAGGGCGACGCCCAGAACAAATTTGATGGCGGTCAGCACGAAGCCCTTGTAGAAGGGCATGCCGATCTTTCTGACGTTAATAGAGGCACCGTTGAGCAGCAGGAACAGGCCCAGCAGGCAGGAGGTGCCGCTGCTGAAGAGGCCGGTGGTGAAGCCGCCGATCTTCAGCGCATTGGGAGCGATGGTGTTGATGATGACGCCGATGAACAGGGGAACAATGATGATGCCGCCGGGAATCTTGCGCATGAGAGCGAAAATGCTTGTCTTCTGAGTGTTTTCCATGATGCGGTCTCCTTCCGGTTCATAACGGTTGTGTTGGCTCCGGACCCTTGATTGGATGTTGGATATTGGATCCAATCTTTAACTACATTGTATCCAATCCGTCCAAAATGTCAATCCACAGCCCTTCCAAATTCAAGAAAATAATTTATGCACTTTTTCTAAATTGACAAAAAATAAACACATTTGATTCAGCGTATTACACGACCGCTTGTAGAAAACAGCGAAAAACATTTCTCCAATATGCACATTTCAAACAAAAAGCGGAAGTCTCTCGGCCAAACGGCTTTCAGGAAAAAGCGCATGGCAAAGACTGGTGCGCTTGTTTTTGGAAAGCGAGTATGCTAGGATGATTCCGAAAAACGGCAGCGCGCGGCGGCGCGCTCCAACAGGAGGAATGCAGAATGAACCGAGTTTCCACCCCGTTTCTGTTCGTAAACCCCAAGTCCTATCTCTGGGGGAAGGAGAGCCTGGCCCTGGCCCAGGCGGCGGACCGCATTGCCGCGGAGACCGGCGTCCAGATCTTCTTCACCTGCCCCTACGCGGATCTGCGGCTGATCGCGGAGCACACCAGCCACGTCACCGTCACCGCCCAGAACATGGACGCCCTGCACCCCGGCCGCGGCATGGGCGCCGTGCTGCCGGAGTCCCTGGTGGAGGCCGGCGCCAAGGCGGTGGTGCTGAACCACGCGGAGAACCAAAAGACCCTGGCAGAGCTGTACGCCTGCATCAACCGGGCCAAGGAGCTGGGGCTTATCACCATCGTCTGCGCCGACTCCACGGTGGAGGCCCAGGCCGTGGCCCAGCTGGGGGTGGACGTGATTCTGGCGGAGCCCACCGCCCTGATCGGCACCGGCACCACCGCTGACGACAGCTACACCGTGGAGACCACCAAGGCCATCAAGGCCGTGGATCCGGAGGTGAAGGTGATGATCGCCTCCGGCATCACCACCGCCGAGGACTGCTACAAAGTGGTATATCTGGGCGCCGACGGCACCGGCTCCACCTCCGGCATTGTGAAGGCCCCCTCTCCCGCTGGCCGCGTGGAAGAGATGGTGCAGGCCATCCTCCGGGCCGTGGAGGACCGCCGCTGAACAGCGCAGCCAAAGCGGGACGTCCGCATTGCGGCTCAACACGCTGAGAGGAGGAGGCGAGAGCCCCCTCCCCTTTCCCGCTGTTTTCAGCAGGCGGGCGTTCCATGCCCCTCCCCCTCGCTGTCTCCTGGGGGCTCGCCGCTTCCGGTCTGCTGCCGGCCCGCCGGGATTCATCTGGACTCCGCACCGTCTTGCGGAGGCCCCCAAATGTACGCTGCCCCCGGTATCCCTCAGGATACCGGGGGTGCTTTCTCTTTTTGGATGTGCGGAAGCTGCGCAGCACCCGTGCTCCCGCCGCCGGCCGGCAGAGGCAGGTCAAAAGGCAAACCGCGTCTGCCGATGGTACATCTGCCCTGCTTTCAGCACGACCGGCGGGAAATGGGGGAAATGGACGGCGTCCGGATAGTCCTGTGTCTCCAGACACAGGCCGGAGAATCGTTGATACCGCTCTCCCCGCTTTCCGGTCAGGGAGCCGTCCAGATAGTTTCCGCTGTACACCTGGACGCCGGGCTGATCGCTCTCCACCCGCATGGTCAGCTGCCCGTCCGCAGAGGTCAGCTGCGCCACCGGCCCAAAGACGCCGGCGGGCTTGGACAGGACGAAATTGTGGTTGAAGCCGGAGCCCTTTTTCATCTGCTCGTCCTCTGCTCCCACTCGCTGTCCGATGCGGACGCCTTTCCGGCAGTCGAAGGGCGTCCCCTCCACCGGCAGGATCTGCCCCGTGCTGGCGCAGGCGTCATCGATCTGCGTGAAGGCATCTGCATACACGGTCAGCGTCTCATCCAGAATGGTTCCGTCGTGGCGGCCCTCCAGATTGAAATAGCTGTGATGGGTCAGGTTCACGATGGTGTCCCGGTCACTGACGGCGGTATAGTCGATGCGCAGGGCCCGCTCAGAGAGGGAATAGGTGATGCGGGTATCCAGCGTCCCTGGATAGCCGCCGGCCCCATCCGGGCTGACGCAGCGCAGGGTGACAAAGTCCTCCCCCGCCGCCTCCACGGAAAAGGGCGTGTTCCAGAAGCCGCGGGATCCGCCGTGCAGGTGGTTTTCTCCTTCGTTTGCCTCCAGCGTATAGGTCCGCTCTCCGATAGCAAAGGAGGCGCCGCTGATCCGGTTGGCACACCGGCCGATGACCGTGCCGATGTAATAGCCCTGGTCCACATAGTCCTTCCAGTCGGAAAAACCCAGTACCACATCGCGGTATGCTCCCGCCGCATCCAGCGCCCGCAGGCTCTGGATCACCCCTCCGAAGCTGAGGATCGCCGCGGACAGGCGCTGATTTTCCAGGACGATCCGCTCCACCGCGCAGGAGCCGATCATCCCCAGCCGTTCTCTCTTCATGGCGTCAGTGCATCCGCCACATGTTGTTCTTGACCTTCAGATACTCGTGGAGGCCGTAGGTGCCGTACTCCCGGCCGCTGCCGCTGTTCTTGTTGCCGCCGAAGGGGCAGGCCATGTGCATGCCGTTGGGCAGGTTGACCCAGACGGAGCCGGCATTGAGGCGCTGGGCGATCTTGTAGGCCTTTACCAGATCGCGGCTGAACACATTGGCGCCCAGGCCGAACTCCGTATCGTTGGCCAGCCGGACAGCATCCTCGGTATCCCGGTACTTGCAAACACACAGCACCGGTCCGAATACCTCGGTGCGCCAGATCTCCATGTCCGGCGTCACGTCGGTCAGGATGGTGGGGGTGTAATAGGGCGCGCCGGCGCAGCCGTTTTCCGTGTACCGGCACCCGCCGCAGTAGATCTTGGCACCCTGCTCCACCGCGCGTCTGACCAGCGCATCCACCTCCTGAAGGTGCTCCTCGCTGATCAGCACGCCCATACGGGTCTCATAGTCCAGGGGATCGCCGATGCGGATCTGCTCGCACTTGGCCTTCAGCATGGCCAGGTAATCATCGTACACGTCCTCGTGGGCAATCACCCGGGTCATGGCGCAGCAGACCTCGCCCTGGTTGAAGGTAAAGCCCTCGATCTGGCAGGTGGTGGCAATGTCGATGTCGGCATCGGACTCCACAATGACGCCGCCCTTTCCGCCCAGCTCCAGGACCAGCTTCTTCATCACCGGTGAGTCGGCGGACAGGTGCATCAGCTGGCGGCCCACGGCCTCGGACCCGGTGAAGCCCACCACGTCCACCTCCTTGTGGCTCACCAGGGCATTGCCCACCAGGCTGCCCTGGCCGTGGATCACGTTCACCACGCCGGCCGGGAAGCCGGCCTCCTCAAACACCTCGCCCATGATGGCGGCGGTGGTGGGGGTGATGGAGGAGGCTTTGATCACGCAGGTGTTTCCGGCAGCCAGGGCGGGCGCCAGGCTGCGGGTCAGCAGGTGCAGGGGAAAATTGAAGGGGGCAATGATGGCGGCCACGCCGTAGGGCTCGTAGGTCACAAAGTCGAAGTCCCGCTGGTTGATCTCGCCCAGGGGGATGACCTCGCCCTTGATCTCCCGGCACAGGTCGGCAAAATACTCAAAGGCCCAGATGGACACCCGGGTGTCAAAGCCGTAGGTGTCGAATACCGGCTTGCCGGTCTCCATGGCCTCCACCTCGGCCATCTCCCGCTGGCGGCGGCGCATGATGGCAGCGGCCTTGCGCAGGTAGTCGCTGCGGGTCTCCCCGTCCAGGCCGGACCACAGCGGGAAGGCGGCCCGGGCCGCACGGCAGGCGCGGTCCACATCGTTCACCGTGGCTGCGGCGAAGCGGTTGACCTCCTGACCGTTGGCCTTGTGATAGGAGACAAAGGTCTTGCCGTCCTCGGAATCGATCCACTGGCCGTTGATGTACAGTTTAAACTCTTTCATGTTCCATACCTCCCATATCGAAGGACGCCTGCATGATGGCATCCTGGCTGAAGTGTTCTCTGTCGAATTCGCCGGAGATCCGGCCGTTGTTGACGACCAGAATACGGTCGCAGATCCCCAGCAGCTCCAGAAGCTCCGAGGAGACCACGATGACCGCCGTCCCGTCGGCCGCCAGCTGGTTGATGATGTTGTAGATCTCCACCTTGGCGCCCACATCGATGCCCCGGGTGGGCTCATCCAGGATCATGACCTTCGGCGACGTGGCCAGCCACTTGGCGATGACGCCCTTTTGCTGGTTGCCGCCGCTGAAATTCTTGATCTGCCGGTCGGCATCGGCGGGTCGGATCTGCAGATCCCGGATATATTTCTGCGCCAGAGCGTCCTTTTTCCGCTTCTGGATGTGCCCCAGGCGGCTGAGCTGGTCATGGCTGGCCATGCAGATGTTCTCCCGGAGGCTCATGCCCAGAACCACGCCCTCCCGCTTGCGGTCCTCCGGCACCAGCGCAATGCCGGATTCTTTCGCCTGGTTGGGATTTTTCACCGTCACGGGAGCGCCCTCCAGCAGGATCTCTCCGCTGTCCGGCCGGATGGCGCCGAAGATGCTCTTCATGATCTCGCTGCGGCCGGCGCCCACCAGGCCGGAAATCCCCAGGATCTCCCCCTTCCTCGCCGCGAAGCTGACGTCGCTGTACATCCCCTTCTTGGTCAGGTGCCGGACCTCCAGGGCGATCTCCTCTCCGGGCACCGTGCTCTTGGGCGGGAAGTAGTTGCCCAGCTCCCGGCCCACCATCTTGCTGACGATGTGGTCCTTCTCCGTATCGTGGTTGTGATTGTCAATGGTCTCTACGATCTGTCCGTCCCGCAGGATGGTCATGCGGTCGCACAGGGCGATCACCTCCTCCAGCCGGTGGGAGATATAGATGATGGACATACCGTTTTCCTTCAGTCTCCGGACGATCCGGAACAGGCCCTCGGTCTCCTTCTCCGTCAGCACGGCTGTGGGCTCGTCCATGACCAGGATGTCGATATCGTCAAATACCGCTTTGCCGATCTCCACCAGCTGCTGCATGGCGACACTCATGTACTTGACCTTGGTGCGCAGGTTGAAATCCCGGACTCCCAGCTGGGCCATGGCCTCTCCGGCCCGGCGCTCCATTTCGCTCTTGCACAGGTGGCCCAGGCCCCGAACCTTCTCGCGGCCCAGGAACATGTTCTCCGCCACATTCAGGGTGGGCACCAGGTTGAACTCCTGGTAGATGACGCCCACCTTGTTGGCAATGGCGTCCAGCGGCCGTTCGATGACGGTGGGCTTGCCGTTGATCTCGATCACGCCCTCGTCAGGGGGATAGACGCCGCCCAGGACCTTCATCAGCGTGGACTTGCCGGCGCCGTTCTCGCCCACCAGCGCGTGCATCTCACCGCGCCGCAGCTCGAAATCCACATGGTCCAGCGCCACAACGCCCGGAAAGCGCTTGGTGATGCCCTTCATTTTCAGGATCGTGTCAGTCATAGCGCACGCCTCCTCACTTCCGCTTGGAGCGGGCGTAGTTGTCAAAGATGCAGACCACCACGATGATGGCGCCCACCACCACGGTCTGCCAGTACATGTTAACGTTCAGCATCACCAGCGCGTTTTTGATCAGGCCCAGCAGCAGCGCGCCCAGGAAGGTGCCCACGATGGTGGCGTCGCCGCCGGCCATGGCCGTGCCGCCCACCACCGCCGCCGCAATGGAGTCCATGTCAAAGTTCTGGCCGGCGGTGGCGTTGCCGGCGTTCAGGCGGCCCACCATGATCACCGCCGTGATGCCGCACAGCAGGCCGGTGAGGGTGTAGACCATGGTCTTGTAGCGCCGGACATTGATGCCGGAGAGAACGGCGGCAGTTTCGTTTCCGCCGATGGCGATGATGCGGGTGCCGAACCGGGTGCTGCCCAGCAGATAGACGGCGATGGCCACCAGCACGATCATGATGACGGCCATGATGGGGACCGGGCCCCAGTAGCCGTTGCCCAGTTCCAGAACGAACGGATTCTCCACAGCGATGGGAAAGCCCTTGGTGATGATATAGGAAAGGCCCCGGGTCACGTTGGCCATGCCCAGCGTCACGATGAAGGGCGGCAGCTGGAAGGTGGTGATGATGGCGCCGTTGACGAAGCCGATCAGCACGCTGGTCAGGACGCCCAGCAAAATGGCCAGCCAGGAGTTCATCCCCATCTCAAAGAACTTCGCCATGACGATGCCGGAAAGGCCCAGGGAATAGCCCACCGACAGGTCGATGCCGCCGGTGCCCAGGACCATGGTCTGGCCGATGGCGACGATGCTGACCAGGCTGATCTGCTTGAGCAGATTGAACATGTTCTCCCGGGTCATAAAGGTGTCCGGCCGGGCGATGGACATGGCGATGAAAATCACGATCAGAATCAGGATCATGGAGCTCTCCCGCCGGTTGGCCAGCGCCCGCAGGCCGGACTGCTTCACATCCCCCAGTTTTTCCTTGCTTTTTTGGACCATATGTATCCTCCTTAACGGAACTGCAGCAGACAAGCGTCCGTACACTCGTCTGCTGCAGCCGGTCATGCCATATTATTTTTCCACGTAAGACGGCTCATCAACATAGGTGTCGATGTTATCAATTGTGATCTCAATAGAGCCGGTGTCGGTGTAGGCCTCCACGCTCTCTCCGTCGCACAGGGCATTGAGCATATCAACCACTGCCACGCCCCAGGACGCCTGCCGCTGGGCCACCAGGGCCTTCACGTAGCCGTCGCGGACACCCTGCAGGTTGTCGGGCATATCGTCAAAGGTCAGGATCATGTGCTCGTCGTCATTCTGCCAGCCTTTGGCCTTCCAGACGGAGACGGCGGCGGGACCGGCGGTGGCGTCGATGCCGACGATGGCGTCAAAGTCGGGATGGGCCTGGATCATGTTCTCCGTGCAGGTGACGGCCTTCTGGGCATCGCCCTCGCTGGACTGGGTGTCGATGATCTCGATGTCGGGATACTTCTCCGCCAGATATTCCTCAATACCGCGGATGCGCTCGTTCAGGCTCCACTGAGTGGGAAGGCCGGTCAGAATCATGATCTTGCCCTGGCCGTTGAGGTTCTTGCCGATGACCTCGCCCATGTGGCGGCCGGCCTTGTAGTTATCCGTGCCGATGAAGGCCAGCGCCTTGCTGTCAGACGCCTCGGACTCAAAGCAGATCACCTTGATGCCCTTGTCAATGGCCTTGTCAATGGTGGGAACCAGCGCAGTGGTGTCGGTGGGGCCGATGGCGATGCCGTCCACGTTCATGGCGATCAGATTCTCCATAATCTCGATCTGCTGCTGCGCATTGGAGGAGTCCGGCGCCTTGGTGATGATGGAGCAGTTCTTGGTGGCCGCATACTCCTCGGCGTCCTCACCGATGGGTTCAAAGAAGGGGTGCACGATGGGATAGACAATGGCAAAGGTGCGGCCCTCGTCGGAGCTCTCGGTCCCCTGGGCCTCCTCCGTGGTCTGGTCCTCATCGCTGGCGGCCGTGTCGCCGGAGGTCTGTCCGCAGGCTGCGAGAGAGAAAATCATGCAGCCCAGCAGCAGGCAGGAAAGCAGTCTTCTTTTCAGTTTCATCTTGTCGTTCCTCCTTGTTTGTTGCGTTGCCTTTCGGTTCTCTGTGCTTCGCATTCTAGCAGAATCTCTTTTTTTGCGATACGTCTATTCTTTTGAAAAACGTTCCTTTTTTTTGGACGTTTTCAAATCCACCTAGAAAAGTGCAAAAAGTACCTTATAATGAAGATACCCTGATTTTCCAAAGGAGGCCGCCATGCGTATCCCTGCCGGATTCAGACATATGCCCCTGAAACGAATGATCGCCCTGCTGGTAGTGCTGTTTTCCCTGCTGCCCTCCCTGGTCATGAGCCTCTTCGCCTACCGGGTGGCAGCAGGGCAGGCGGAGGAAAGAATCTCCGTCCAGGTCTCACAGACCGCCCAGCACGTGAACTCCGAATTGAACATGGTGATCAACGAGGCATCCCGTTTGATGAATTATTCCTCCTCGTACACCATTTCCAACTTTCTCAGCAGCAGCACGCCGGAAGCCCGGTATGAAAACGCCAAGGCGCTGGGCGAGCTTTTCAGTATCATCCGGCAGACGCAATCCAGCAACTCCTACATTCTGGACATGAGCGTCATCGGCATCAACGGCCGGTGCTTCAGCGAGCGGAACGGCTATTTCAATCTGGAACGCCCCTTTGAAAGCTACGAGGACTTTCAAGCCGTGGTCTCCCTTCCCAGAACAGTGCATGTGCAGGGTTCGGCCCAGTCTCTGCGGGGACAGCCCTGGGAGGACAATGCCCTGACGGTATCCGCGGCGGTTTTCAAAATCAGCACCAACGAGGTCTGCGGACTGCTGCGGGTATCTGTCAGCAAGGATTTCATCGTGGATATTCTGAAAAACGCCAAGCCCAGCCCCGGCGGGCAAACACTGGTGATGGACGGCAGCGGCGTGGACCTCTTTCCGTCCCAAGGCAGCGTCAGGCTCTCCTCCGGCACGGTCCGGCACATTCTGGAGGACGGCACCTCAGGCACCATCAAGAGCAATCAAGCGCTGGTGGTCTACACTGAACTGCCCTCCACCGGCTGGACCATCGTGTCTGTGGCCCCCACCAGCGAGGTCTTTTCCTCCGTGTATCAGCTGCGGGCCAGCACGGTTTTGATGGTATTGGTGTCGATCCTCCTGATCGTGGCAGTCAACATTCTGCTCTCCAGCTATATCGCCCATCCCATCTCGCAGCTCAAGTCGCTGATGCGCTCCGCCACCTCCGGCAACCTGGATGTGGAGATCCCGGAAATCCACGGGCAGGTGGAGATCGAGGAAGTATACCGCAGCTTCGCGGCCCTTCTCCGGGAGACCAAAAATCTTCTGGCCCGCATCGTAGAGGAGCAAAAGAACCTGAAGAAAGCCGAGCTGACGGCGCTCCAGTCCCAAATCAACCCCCATTTCCTGTACAACACCCTGGACAGCGCTGTATGGGCGGCGGAGAGCAACAAAAATGAGGAGGCTGTGGACCTGATCGCCTCCCTCTCTGATTTTTACCGGCTTTCGCTGCGCAGCGGAATGGATGTGATCCCCTTTGAAACCGAGGTCAACCACGTCTCCTGCTATCTCCACATCATGCAGATGCGCTATCAGGACATCCTGAGCTACCATGTGGATGTGGCCCCGGAGACGCTGCGGGCCCGCTTCCCCAAGATCATTTTGCAGCCCATTGTGGAAAATGCCATCTACCACGGCATCAAGAACCGCCGCTACCGCCGTGGGGAAACGGGCCATGTGGAAGTCCGCGCCAGAAAGATCCCCGAAAACCTGCTGGAAATCACCGTTTCGGACACAGGAATCGGCATGAGCCCGGAGGCTCTGGCCGCCCTGAGCCGGAAAATCGACGAGGGGGTCCTGCGGTCCGGCCAGAGCTACGGTCTGATCAATGTAAACATGCGGCTGCGTCTGATGTTTGGGGAGGGCTATACCCTCACGCTTCGCAGCCAGGAGGGCTGCGGCACCCAAGTCATTATCCGCGTACCGCTGACAGAGGAGGAGGACAATGGGTTATAACGTTTATCTCGTCGAAGACGAATATATGCTGCGGGAATATGTAAAATCCAACGCCATCTGGAAAGATGGTCCGTATACGCTCTGCGGAGACGCCTCCAACGGCGAGGACGCCTGGGAGGACATTCAGGCCACGAATGTGGATATCCTTGTCACAGACATCAAAATGCCCTTCATGGACGGACTGGAATTGTCCCGGCTGGTCCGGGCCAACCGGCCGGAAATCAAGATCATCATACTCAGCGGCTATGACGACTTCGCCTACGCCAAGCAGGCCCTCTCCCTGGGCGCCACCGAGTACCTGCTCAAGCCGCTCAAGCCCGACGACCTGCGCAAAACCCTGGGCCGTGCCGCCAGGATGATTGACGAGGAGCGCCGCCAACAGCAGTCCATCAGCGAGCTTCAGAAAATGGCGGATGAATCTCTGGAGCTCAACCGGCACCGCTTCCTCTCCCAGCTTTGCAGCGGCTTCTTTCCCCAGCGGGTCATTGACAGCAAAGCGCAGCTGCTGCAGCTGCGCCTGGCGGCCGGCGCCTACACCGGCTGCGTCATGGCGGTCCATTTTCCCGGGGACTCGGAAAACGACGAGGAGAGCTATCTTACCTTTTTGGACTGTTCCCAGACGTTCCGGGACTTTGCCGCAAACAGGGAGGATATTTTCTGGTTTTCAAACGGGATCGATCAATTCCGCTTCATTTTCTTGGGGGAGAGTGAAAGCGACGTCTCTGACAAGGCCGTCCAATGCATGCGCCGGCTGGTGATGCTGCTCACGGAAAAATGCGGACTGTCCCGGATCACTGCGGCAGTCGGCAACCCCTGCGGCCACATAGGCGATCTGTACAGCTCCATGCTGTCGGCAAACGTGACGCTGGAGCTCCTGCCCCAGACGGCGGAGAGCACCGTGGTGCTGGCCGGGGACTGCCGGGATCTGCCCGCCAACGTACAGTATACCTCCCTGGAAAAAGAGATGTTCCGGAATCTGCTGGCCAGCGGAAGCGTAAAGGATGTGCCCAATTTCGCAGCCTCCATGGTGGAAAAGCTGGAGCGGATGCAGATGAGCCACCTGTATCTGACCTATGTCTGTCTGGACATTCTGACGGCCGTATCGGACTTTCTGAAGGAGCTTGGCTACGAGGCGGACGCCACGCCGAACCTCTCCATTCCCAGCGTGGTCCAGCTATTCGGCAGCAGCCAGGATCTCTCCAGTTTTCAAACAGCCCTGCGGGATCTGGCCACCCAGACGATCCTTCTCCGGGATCAGCGCAAAGGCGGCAAAAACGACAGTGTCATCCGCCAGGCCAGGGAGTTCATGATGGCGCACTTTTCCGAACCGGACCTGGATCTGGCCGTGGTGGCGGGTCAGGTCAACGTCAACCCAGCCTATTTCAGCACGCTGTTCCGGCAGGAGACCGGCCAGTGCTTTATTGAATACCTGACCCTGCTGCGCATCAACAAGGCAAAAACTCTGCTGAAAACCACCCAGATGCGCACCAGCGACATTGCCTTTGAAGTGGGATACAGCAATCAGAACTATTTCAGCAAGCTGTTCAAAAAGTGCACCGGCATGTCCGCCCGGGATTTCCGGCAAAGCTGATATCCCCTCTCCTGGGGAAGCTGCGGAGCAAACCCGGCTCCTGAGCGCCGCCCCACAGCTTTTCGCCAATCGCCGCCGAAAAGCGATCTTATCATCGAAAAGCCACCCGGCGCCTCACGAAATTTTCTACCGCTCTCTCCCCACAGAGACCCCTTTCAAACGAAACAGGCACCTGATTCGCCAAATGAATCAGGTGCCTGTTGTTTGCTGTATGAGGCGGAACGCGCTCAGCCGGCGGCTTTCCCTATTCGCTCTTTGCCGCATCCTCCACCGCTTTGATCAATTCCAACACGCTTTGAAACGCCACACGTTTTTCTGAAGCAGGAAAGTACACCGAGCCCTGCCACTCCCGGTTCTCCACTCCGGTGACCGTGATCTCACATACCGGTTCTTTCTTCATGGCTCGTCATCTCCTCCCTGCCCCGCGCCCTTTCAAAAGGGCGCAAGTTTTCCGTCTCCTATTTCCTACGGGCTCCGTATGCTAAATTCAATTTAGCATGAAACGCTTTTTTTGCAATCACCCGTTTCCACGGAAAAAAGGACTATGCCTGCGGAATTCCGCAGGCATGGCTCTCAGCACAGCATGTATCGTTTCAGATCCTTCCGCTGCTTGATATTCAGCTTTTGCAAAACCGTGGAGATGTACTGTTTGACGGTGTTGAGAGAGATCCCCAGATGGGCGGCGATCTCCTGATTCGTCCAGCCCCGCGCGGCCAGCATGGCGGTGGCAAACTCCGTGGTCGTCAGATTGTCCGCCACCTGTTCTCCGGTGGCCGGGTTGTGGACCTTTCGCCATCCCGCAGAAAACCGGTAGGTGATGGAGATGATCCGCTTGAAATCCTCCGGCCAGTCCTTTTTCAAAGCCGCCTCCAGCATCCCGCCCAGCAGGCCGTGATGTTCGCCAAATCCCTCGATCAGATCGTCCGGCCGGGCCAGATCCCAGGCGGCCATCAAATGCGCCTGCGCCTGCTCCGGCTGTTTGAGGCCCATGTAATCCATCACCGCCGCGAGATGCATGTAAATGGCGGGAATGGGAAATTCCTCTCCCTGAACCGCAAAGGCCGTCTCCACAATGCCGATGCTCTTCCCGTAGTCTCCCTGCAAATACGTGTGGTGGGCCTGTACGTAGAGCGCAAACATCCGCAGCCCCGGCGGCAGGAAGCGGATATACTCCCGCAGATCTCCCGTTCCCTCCGGCGGGGGCAGGTGCAGCAGCACCGCCGCGGCGGTAACCGTAAAAGCAGCCAACGCCCGCATCTGGGGAGGGGTGTGTTCATCGGCGGCTGCCAGGACGCCCTGCACCTCCGCCAGCGTGTACTGCGCCCGACGGATCTGACCCACGGAGAGATTGGAGTACGCATAGATCAGGCAGGCCGACAGACGCAGCGACAGATTCTCATGGCTCAGATACCGCTCCGCCTCCCGAATCGCCTCTTCCGGCCGCCCGCTGAAATAATAGTATTCCGCCCGTGCAATATCCCGCAGGCGGGTATCTGCGATCTCCTCCACATATTCCCTGCAATGTCCCGGTACAAACGCCCCATTCATCAGCGGCATGGGCATCAGATCGGCGGCAGGCTCCGACGGAGCAGGCCGGGGCGCCAATCGTGTCGGGGCAGGCTGTCTCTGCTTCTTCCGTGGATCTGCCGGTTTCCGGCTGTCAGCTGGGATGGCCCAGGCCCCCCCAAACTTTTCCGCACCATGAATACGCCCGCTGGCGCAGTATTGCTGTGCAAGCCGCTCTGAAACTTTCCACTTCCGGGCCGCCTGCCGCACCGTGATATATTCCATAGCATCTCCCCGCAACAAAAAACTGACACAGCAATTATATTCGTTTTCCCGCACAGTTTCAAGAGCTCCGGAGCATTGGATCTCTCCGTCCGGCAAAGCGCTCCGGCCGCAGCTGCGTTTTTTGCAGCGCCGGCAAACAGCGCCCCGAGATCTGTGATCTCAGGGCGCTGTTTCGGTTTCCCGCCGGTGCAGGCGGCGGAAAACCGTTTTGAATCCGCATCCAGCGAAGGGCTGTCACTGCCGCTCCAGGCTGCTGAGCCACTCCCGGCCCACGGCGATCTGCCGCCGGACCTCCGCCGGAGCGGTGCCGCCGAAGGACGTCCGGGCGTCCACGCAGGCGCTGATGCTGATGTCTCCCAGGGAATCGGGGGTCACCCGGCCGTCGATGGCGGCCAGGTCCTCCGCCGTCAGATCCTCGAAGTCGCAGCCCTTGTGTTCGCAGGTCTTGACCATGCGGCCCACGATGGAGTGGGCCTCCCGGAAGGGGATGCCCTGCTTGGCCAGGTGCTCGGCGATGTCGGTGGCGTTGAGGAAGCCCTTGCCCAGCTGCTTTTGGATCTGGTCCATGCGGAACTCCGTCTTGTCCAGCATCCGGGCAAAGATGTCGATGGAGGCCTTCCAGGTGTCAATGGCGTCGAACAGGCTCTCCTTGTCCTCCTGGAAGTCCTTGTTGTAGGCCAGGGGCGTGCCCTTCATGACGGTGAGCAGCTGCATCAGGTCGCCGTAGACCCGGCCCACCTTGCCCCGGATCAGCTCCGCCATATCCGGGTTCTTTTTCTGGGGCATGATGCTGCTGCCGGTGCAGAAGCTGTCGTCAATGGCGATATAGGCAAACTCGGAGGAATTCCACCAGGCGAACTCCTCCGCCCAGCGGGACAGGTGCATCATGGAGATGGACGCGTCGGAGAGGAACTCCAGGCTGTAATCCCGGTCGCTGACGCCGTCCATGGCGTTCTCGCAGGGAGCGGCGAAACCCAGCAGCTCACTGGTGCAGCGGCGGTCAATGGGCATGGTGGTGCCCGCCAGGGCGCAGGAGCCCAGGGGGTTGTAGTCCATGCGCGCCAGGGTGTCCTGCAGGCGCTGGATATCCCGCTTGAACATCTGGAAGTAGGCCATGAACACGAAGCCCACGGTGATGGGCTGAGCGTGCTGGAGGTGGGTGAAGCCCACGGTGATGGCGTCGGCGTACTGCTCCGCCTTGCGCAATATTACGTCCTCCAGGCAGCAAAGGCTCTCCAGGATCTCCCGGATCTCCTTTTTCAGATACAGCCGGCCGTCCACCTGGCACTGGTCGTTGCGGCTGCGGGCGGTGTGGAGCTTCTTGCCCACCTCGCCGATCCGGGCGATCAGGCGGCTCTCCACGCCCATGTGGATATCCTCGTCCTCCACGGTGAAGGTGATCTTCCCGGCGGCGATGTCCGCCCGGATGCCCTCCAGCCCGGCGATGATCTGGTCCCGCTCGGCCTCGGTGACGATGCCCTGCTTGGCCAGCATGGTCACGTGGGCCACGCTGCCGTCAATATCCTCGTTGTACATCCGCTGGTCGAAGAAGATGGATGCGTTGTACCGCTTCACGATCTCATCCATGTCCTTTTCAAATCTGCCGCCCCACAGGCTTGCCATATGCTGTTCCGCTCCTCTCCTGGGGGTCCCGCCCGGCGGGATCCTCCCGGTCCGTCATTGGTTTTCCCGCCCATTTCAGCGGAGATTCCCCCGCCCGCCGGGCGATTTGCATGGATAATGATACGCCATATACCGCTTTTCGTCAATCGCTGATCCACAGTTTCTCTCTTTTCGCCACAGTGCCCGGACTGCCCGCCGGGGCAAAGAGGAAGCCCCGGCGCGCAGTGCGCCGGGGCTCTGAGGATCTCTGTCAGCCGGGCATGGTCCACTCCCGGACGCCCTCGAAATAGGGGCTCTGCTTGCGGCGGCGGAAGTCGTCGCCGTCCTTTTGGGACCAGTCGTACAGACCCTGGCCCGCCGCCTGGCCGGTCTTGCCGGAGGCCAGGCCGTCGGTGACGGTCTTTTGCAGCTCCCGGGTGCCGCACAGGTCCGGGTACACGTTCTGGGCGATGGTGCTCTCCAGCTGGAAGCCCACGGCGTCAAAATACTCCAGCAATCCGATGGAGGCATAGCGCATGCCCATGGCGTACTTCACCGCCTTGTCGATGTCGGCCGCGGTGGTGACGCCCTGCTCGATGAGGTAGATGGACTCCCGGAACAGCGCCTGGGCGAAGCGGTTGACCAGCAGGCCCGGCACGCTGCGGTTCAGCACCACCACCTGGCGGTGGAGCGTCTCCAGCAGGGCCAGGGTCCGGTCGATGGCCGCCTGCTCCGTCCGCTCATGGCGGACCACCTCCACCAGGGGCAGCATGTGCACCGGCTGGAAGGGATGGGCGATCAGCAGATGCTCCGGCCGGGGGGACAGCCCCGCCAGCACCTCCGCGTCCATGGAGGAGGAGCAGGAGGCCACGATGGCGTCCTCCGCCGCGTACTGGGCGGCAGCCTCGTACACGGCCCGCTTCTCCGCCGCGCCCTCGGTGACGGCCTCAAAGATAAAGGTGTGGCCCTCCAGGGCGGCGGGGTCGTTGGTGACGGTCAGCAGCGCCATGGCCGCCTCCTTGTTGGCGGCGGTGGCCAGGCCCTCGGCGATCAGATCGTCCCAGTTCTGGGCGATGGCTTTGCGGCAGCGCTCCAGGCCCTTTTCCGAGTGGCCGATCACCGTGCAGGGCAGGCTGTGGCCGATGACCAGCGTGGCCTGGCAGGAGCCGATGGTGCCGGAGCCGTAGACTGCGATCTTCTCCATGGAACCGCCCCCTTACATCATGGCCCAGCCGTGGGTCAGCCGCAGGGACTGGCCCGTGAGGGCGCCCTGGTCGTTTGCCAGGAAGGCCAGGGTGTTGGCCACGTCCTCCACGGTGGTGAACACGCCGTCCACGGTATCCCGCAGCATGATGTTCTTCACCACTTCCTCCTCGGTGATGCCCAGGGAGGCGGCCTGCTCGGGGATCTGCTTTTCCACCAGCGGGGTCTTGATGAAGCTGGGGCAGATGGTGTAGGTGTAGATGCCGTAGTCGGCGCCCTCACGGGCGATGGCCTTGGCCAGGCCCGCCACACCGTGCTTGGCGAAGTTGTAGGGCTCTTTCAGCTTGGAGCCCACGAAGGACTGGACGGAGCCGGTGAACACGATGCGGCCGCCCTTGCCGGAGGCCTTCATGCGGCGGAAGGCCGCCCGGGACACCAGAAAGGCGCCGTCGGCGTGAATGGCCATCATCTTCTTCCAGTCGGCGAAGGGATACTCGTCGAAGGGATGGACGATCTGGACGCCGGCGTTGGACATGACCAGATCGCAGGAGCCGTAGGTCTCCACCATCTTGTCGAACCCGGCCTCCACCTCTTCCTCATTGGACACGTCCATGTGGACGGCGATGGCGCTGAGGCCCTGGGCGGTCAGCTCCTTTACCAGTTCCTCGGCGGCGGGCATATTCACGTCAGCCACCACCACGCCGTAGCCCTCCCGGGCCATTCTCTCGGCGCAGGCCTTGCCGATGCCGGATGCGGCGCCGGTGATGAGAGCGGATTTCATGGTCATAACGACTTCCTCCTTTTTTCCGGGGCGGGCCCGCGGCCCGACCTCCCGCCGGGCATTGGCTTCCCCGGCTGTCTTTTCCCCTCTATCTTAGAAAAACAAGGCGCAAAATGCAATGATGATTCTGCCAGAAACTGTGCCGCCCTTTTTCACGTAGCCTACAAACTCATTTATATAATATTTGAATAATTATTTGTAAAACTTATAAATAAGGCAAAACGCTCACAGGTCGTCCGGCGGCAGGTGGGCGCGGACGAAGTCCAGAAACAGCCGGCAGGCGTTGGACATATACCGCTCCTTGTTCCAGGCCAGGGCGATGTCCCAGTACTTCATGCTGTCGCTGAGGGGGACGCAGGCCACGTTGGGGTCCGGGTGCTTGTCCATCACGGGCCTGGGCAGGATGGACACGGCGTGGTTCTTGGCCACCAGCTCCACCATGAAGTCCCACTGGCTGCTCAGCAGGGCGATCTTGGGCCGGAACCCGGCGCTGTGACAGGCAGAGAGGATCTGCCGGTGGAGGATGAAGTCCTGGTTGAAGATGGCGAAGGGCTCCTCCCGCAGCTGGGCCACTGTCAGTTCCTTCTCCCCGGCCAGAGGGTGGCTCCTGTGGAGCAGGGCCACGTTCCGCTGGGTGGTGAAGTGGCAGCTGGCAAAGGTGGCCAGCCGCTCGGTCTTGAGCGTCACGGCCAGGTCCACCTGCCCTCCGGCGATCCGCTCGTCGATCTTGTTGGCGCCGTCCTCGATGACGGTGATGTGGATATCGGGATACTCCCGGTAAAACTCCGGGATCAGGTCCCCGAAGAAGCAGGCGCCGAACAGGGGCGAGAGGCCCAGGGTGAAGGTGCCGGAGCGGCTGGTGCGGCTGGTGTGCACGTTTTCCACGGTCCGCTGGTAGGCGTCCAGCAGCTCCCGGGCGCTGTCCAGCAGGGCCCGGCCCTCGTCGGTGAGCTCCTGGCGCTTGTTGAAGGAGTAGAACAGCTTGGCCCCCAGCTCCTCCTCCAGCTTCTTCACCGCCAGGGACAGCGCCGGCTGGGACAGCGACAGCATCTCCGCCGCCTTGGAGAAGCTGCCGTTTTGGGCCACTGCCACGAAATAGGTGATCTGCCGGATATCCATGCGCATCCCGCCTCCCGCCGCGTTTTTTCCCATGTTACCCTGCCCGCGCCCCGGCTGTCAACTCCCCGTCCGCCGAAACGGCGCCGGGGCAAAGCTCCCGGCGCCGTTTTGATAAATGGGGATCACGCCACGATCCGCCGGTAGGCCCGGGCCGTCAGGCCGTAGACCAAGGCGTAGACGGCGCAGAACACCGCGAAGGTCCCCGCCGTGCACAGAGCATAATGGCCGGTGCTGGTCAGCTGGAACAGGGCCAGCAGCTTGGAGACCATGGGATAGGCCGCCGCCGTGTGGATGCCCGCCGTGACCAGCGGCAGGAAAAACACCAGCAGGATCTGGCTGTGGATGGAGGAGCGGACCTCCCGGTCCGTCATGCCCACCTGCTGCAAAATAGTATAGCGCCGCTGGTCCTCGTACCCCTCGGAGATCTGCTTGTAATAGATGATGAGGGCCGTAGCCAGCAGGAACAGCAGGCCCAGGAAAATGCCCAGAAACAGGAACCCGCCGTACATGGCGTAGAGGTTTGCCGCGTTGTCCTGCCGGCTGTTGAGGGCGGTTCCGCCCCCGGTCCCGTTCAGGAGCAGATCCACGCAGGCCAGCTTTTGCGCCTCCGTTCCGTCCAGGTCCATCTGGATGCGGAATTCCCGGTCCAGGCCATTGCGGCTCTGGGCGCCGATGGCGGAGATCACGCTCTCATCCGCCACCACCAAAAAGACGTCCGCCGACTGGCCGGAGACCAGTGCGGTGGTATTGCGCCGTGGAAAGTCCGCCACAGTCCCGGCCACATGGAAGGGAAGGTTCTCAATATAAAAGGTCTCCGGCAGCGTCAGGTTCTTTGTCTGGACCAGGACCTGGTCCGGCTCCAGGGCCGCAGCCCTGCCGGTGAGGCGGCCGTACGCCTCTGCCGTCAGCAGTTCCAGCCGGGTGCTGATGCCCTCCTGGAAATTGAGGGAGAAGGTATTGCCGGAGTAATAGCCCACGGTGTCCGTCCGGGTATACCACTGGATCTGCTCTGCCTTTCGGCCGGCGGCGGACAGGTTCCGCTCCACCTGGGCGATCAGCTCCTCCTGTGTGAGCAATGCCTCCTCGTCGCCGCGGTCGGTCAGGTACTGGATGATGTCCACATCGTGGGGAAACATCTGGTCCAAGGAGGATTCCATGCCGGTGTAGAGGCTGACGGTGGTGGATACCGTCACCAGCACCATGGTGGAGAGGATGCAGATGTTGGCAAGGCCCACGGCGTTTTGCTTCATCCGGTGCAAAAGCCCTGCCACGGCGGTGAAGTGCCGGGTCTGGTAGTAGTAGCCGGGATTGGCCCGCAGGGCCTTGAGGACCGCCACGGACCCGGCGGCGAACAGGCAGTAGGTGCCGATCATCACCAGCACCACCGCCAGGAAAAACAGGACCAGGGCCTCTGTGGGATTCTGCACCTTCCAGGAGAGAAAGTAGCCGCCGCCCAGGGTCATGAGGCCCAGGACCACCAGCAGCCTCCGGGTCCTGGGTTCCCGCTCTCCCTGCGCCTCACTGTGGAGCAGCTCCACCGGCCGGGCCCGGCCCACCCGAAAGAGATTGCACACCAGGGTCAGGGCAAAGAGGACGGCAAAGAGCGAGGCGGCGGAGAAAATGGCCGGCACGCTGATCTCAAAGCCAAACTCCACCGGCAGCCGCGCGATCTGCAGCAGGAGCAGCAGCGTCAGCTTGCTGAAGAGGATGCCGGCGGCGATACCGCCCGCAATGGCCGCCAGAGCGCAATAGAGGGTCTCCCACAGGCACAGCAGGGCGATGTGGCGCTTCTCCAGCCCCAGGATGTTGTACAATCCCAGCTCCCGCTGCCGCCGCTTCATGACGAAGCTGTTGGCGTAAAGCAGCAGCACCACGGAAAACAGGGCCACCACGATGCACCCCAGGTACATCAGGCTCTGGAGGTACGCGCCCCCTCGGACGGAGGAGACGATGTCGCTCTCCGTCAGGTAGCGGAGGATATAGAACATGGCGGCGGTACCGCCGCAGGAGAGCAGGTACGGCCCGTAGTACCGGCCGTTGCGCAGCAGGTTCACCAGGGCCAGCCGGGGAAAGAATCCGGACTTACGCATGGGGGCCGCCTCCCTCCGCCAGGACCGTCAGCGTGTCGGAGATCCGGCGGAACTGGCTCTCCCGGCTCTCGCCGCCCCGGTAGATCTGGTGGTACACCTCCCCGTCCCGCAGGAACAGCACCCGGCCCGCGTGGCTGGCCGCCTTCACCGAGTGCGTTACCATCAAAATGGTCTGGCCCCCGGCGTTGACCTGGCCGAACAGGTCCAGCAGGTTGTCCGAGGCCCGGGAGTCCAGGGCGCCGGTGGGCTCGTCTGCCAGAACGATCTGGGGGTCCGTAATGAGGGCCCGGGCTACCGCCGCCCGCTGCTTCTGGCCGCCGGAGACCTCGTAGGGGTACTTGGAGAGGATGTCGGCGATGCCCAGCTGCTCCGCAATGGGCTGGAGCTTTTTCTGCATGGCGGGATAGTCGGTCCCCGCCAGCACCAGGGGCAGGAAGATATTGTCCCGGAGGGAGAAGGTGTCCAGTAGGTTGAAGTCCTGGAACACAAAGCCCAGGTGGGACCGGCGGAAGGCCGCCAGATCCCGCTCCCGGATGTCCGAGAGGGCCTTGCCGTTGAGGAACACCTCCCCGGCGGTGGGCCGGTCCAGGGCCGCCAGGATGTTCAAAAGGGTGGTCTTGCCGGAGCCGGACTCGCCCATGATGGCCACGTACTCCCCCGGCTCCACGGAAAAATTCACGTTGGACAGGGCCTGGACGGGATTGCCGCCGAAGCGGGTGGTGTAGATCTTCTGTAAATGCTGCACTTCCAGCAGTGCCATAGGCAAACGCCTCCTTGCTTGGATTGGCCCCAGTATAACAGGGGAGCCGGGCTGTCCGCCATGGTCCTGGCTTACAGTCCGGCTCCGTATCTTACAGTTTCGTAAGGTTTACTCCATGGTCCGCTTCCGGCGGCTCAGGTCCAGCCGGGCGATGGTGCCCCGGCCGGGCCGGGAGACGATGGTCAGGTCATGGCCCAGCTTCTCCGTCACCCGGCGGCTGAGGTACAGCCCGATGCCGGTGGACTTCTGCCCGGTGCGGCCGTTGTAGCCGGTGAAGCCCTTTTCAAAGATCCGGGGCAGATCCTCCTCCCGGATGCCGATGCCGCTGTCGGCAATGACCAACGTCTCCCCGTCGGCGTAGATGCGGACGGTGCCGCCGGATGGCGTGTACTTCAGCGCGTTGGACAGCAGCTGCTCCACCACGAAGGAGAGCCACTTGCCGTCGGTCAGCACCGCGCGGCCCGTCTCCCGGAAATCCAGGGCGATGTGCCTCAGGATAAACAGCCGGGCAAACTTCCGCACCGCCTGGCGCAGCAGCGCGTCCAGGTCCGTGTCGCAAAAGACGTAGTCCGTGGAGTCGCTGTCCAGCCGCAGATACCCCAGCACCATGTCCACATACTGGCCGATCTTGAGTAGCTCCGCCTCCAGCTGCTCCCGGGGCGGCGGATCCTCCTGAAGCAGCAGGCCGGCGGCGGCCATAGGGGTCTTGATCTGGTGGGCCCAGAGGGTGTAGTAGTCGGTCATGTCCTCCAGCTTGTCCCGCTCCCGGGCCAGCAGGCGGGTGCGGTGGGCGGCCACCGCCGTCAGCAGGGCCTGATAGTCCTCCTCCAGCAGATCCCCTGCGGGCGGCAGGGGCAGCACCGGCTCCTCCGCCCGGTCCAGCAGCCGCCGCAGCTCCCGGTGCCGGGCGCAAAAGCGCCGGAAGCCCAAGCCGAACAGAACTGCCCCCAGCGCCAGGCACAGCGCCGCCGCATAGCCCACCGCCTCCACCGGCAGATCGTACAGGGAGAATACCGCCGCGAACACGGCGGCGATCCCCGCCAGCAGCACCAGCAGCTTCCACTGCCGCCGCAGATAGGCCAGCAGCATCATACCGGCTCCTCCGCCAGATACCCCTCTCCCTTGCGGGTGCGGATCAGGTCCGGCAGCCCCGCCGCCTCCAGCTTCCGCCGCAGACGGCCCACGTTGACGGTGAGGGTGTTCTCATCCACAAAGCTGTCGGACTCCCACAGCCGGGTCATCAGCGCCTCCCGGCTGACGATCTGTCCCTTGCGCTCCAGCAGCATCTGCAAAATGCGCAGCTCATTCCGCGTCAGCTCCAGGCGCTGCCCACCCGCCGTCAGTGTCCCGTCGGACACGTTCAGCACCGCGCCGCCGCACCGCAGCAGCTGGGCAGGCGGTCCGAAGTCATAGGCCCGGCGCAGCATGGCCTGGACCTTGGCGGAGAGGACCTGGAGGTCAAAGGGCTTGGAGAGCAGGTCGTCACCGCCCAGCTGCATGGCCATGACGGTGTTGACGCTGTCCCCGGCGGAGGTCAGAAACAAAATGGGCACTTTGGAGACCTTCCGGATCTCCTGACACCAGTGGTAGCCGTTGAAAAAGGGCAGGGAGATGTCCAGCAGCACCAGCTGGGGGTCGAAGTCCGTAAACTCCTGAAGCACCCGGTCAAATTCCCGGGCGCAGCGGACCGTGTAGCCCCAGCCCTCCAGATAGCGGGCCACGGCGCCGGCGATCACCTCGTCGTCCTCCACCAGAAAAATACGGTACATGGCGCCGCCTCCTTTCCCGAAAAGGGTAACATTCCGGCGGGGGAATGTCAATTCCCCGCCGGGCTGCCCCGTCAAATTGGTTGACAGCCGTAGTCCCCCGTGTTAGAATTGGATTACAAAAGTAAGCCAAAAGGAGGCGAGATGCATGGACAAGGCGTCTGTGACCCTCAGCGCCAGCGAGTGGCGGGTGATGGAGGCGCTGTGGACCGGCCCCAAGACCCTGATGGAGCTGGTGCGGGAGCTGGGTGTCTCCGCCGGCTGGGCCAAGAGCACCGTCACCACCATGGTCCGGCGGATGGAGGAAAAGGGCCTGATCGCCTATGAGCAGTCCGGCCGGGCCAAGGTGTTCCGCCCCGCCGTCAGCCGGGAGGCAGTGGCGGCGGCGGAGACGGACTCCCTGCTGAGCCGGGCCTACCACGGCAGCGTGGGACTGCTGGTCAACGCCCTGGCAGAGCGGGAGAGCTTGAGCCAGGCGGACATCGACGAGCTGTACGCCGTGCTGCGCAGAGCGGAGGAGGGACGGTCATGAGAGAGATCCTTCTTACCTCCAGCCTGCTGATCCTGGTGCTGATCGCCCTGCGGTATCTGCTGCGGGGACGGATCCGCCCCCGGGTCCAGTACGCCCTGTGGCTGCTGGCGGCGGTGCGGCTGCTGGTGCCCCTGTCCCTGCCGGGAACGGGGCTCAGCGTGCTCAACGCCCTGCCGCCGGAGGGGCCGGACACCACGGTGTACGTCTCCTCTCACGGGATCACCACTTCCGCCCCGGCGCCGGAGACCGGGACCACCGCCGACAATCAGGAGGTCGCCATCTACTATGACGGCTCCGGCATCCGCCACTTCTATCCGGTGGGGGAGGCCCCGCCGGCGGGCACGGACTACACCACCGTCCCGGCGGAGCAGATCTTCGATCTGGGCGCGGTGCTGCGGACCGTGTGGCTCTGCGGCGCCGCGGTGATGGCGTTCTGGTTCCTGACCGTGAACCTGGCCTTCTCCGCCCGGGCCCGGAAGGGCGCCCGGCGTCTGGAGGGGGCGGAGAGCCCGGTGCCGGTGTACGTGTCGGCGGCGGTGCCCTCTCCCTGCCTGCTGGGCCTTGTCCGACAGCGGATCTACGTGACGCCGGCCTGTGAAGCGGACCCAGTACGGCTGCGGCACGTCCTGGCCCACGAGCTGACCCACCGCCGCCAGGGGGATCCCTGGTGGTCTCTGGTCCGGGCAGCGTGTCTGTGCCTGTATTGGTTCGACCCCCTGGTGTGGTGGGCGGCGGCGCTGTCCCGGCGGGACTGTGAGCTTGCCTGCGACGAGGGGGCCATCCGCCGCCTGGGCGAGGCGGAGCGCATCGCCTACGGCCGGACACTGGTGGGGCTGGTGGCCGCCGGAGTGTCTCCAGGGAGCCTTCTCCAGACCGCCACCACCATGCGCAGCGGCAAGAGCGGATTGAAAGAGCGCGTCGCCCTGATCGCCCAAAAGCCCCGGATGCTGGCGGTGACGGCACTGTGCCTGGTGACCGTGGTGGCCATCGCCGCGGCAGCTACCTTTACCGGCGCCCGGGCCGACCGCTCCGCCGCCGTGGAGCTGCCGGAGCTGGGCATCTCCCTGGTGCTGCCGGAGGGGCTGACGCTGGAGGCGTACAGCGACACTCTGGGCTACGGCGGCGGATACCGGTTCTCCCCCGACGTCTATTCCGACTTTGTGGACGGCACGCCGCCCCAGTGGACCGCCGCCGGCATGGCGGGCGTCTTTCCCGCCAGCTGGCTCACCTGGGAAGGGGAGACCATCCGGGAGGCCCTGCCCACCTGGAACCACACCGACTGCGGAGAGTCGGAGTCCCTGTCCGGCCTGGCCGCCCCGGCGGCGCTGCTGTACGCGGAGCACGACCTCTACACCGCCGCGGAACTGGGCGAGCTGGAGCTCTCCGGCACAGACCTATCCGCGGTGGAGACGACCTCCGCCTACTGGTACGTCTTTCTGGCCCAGCCCGGCGATGACACCGGCATCCTGCTGAGCCTCAACGCCAAAAACTTTACCCGGGAGGATGCCGTGGACTTTGCCCGGTCCGTGGAATTTCCGGAGACGGAGGGCCCCGTCCTGACGGCGGAGGAGCGGGCCGCGGCCGTGCGGGCGGCACTTGCCCAAGTGCCGGAGGCATACGCGGACCAGGTGGTCGTGGAGGCCCCGGCGGAGGAGGGCGGGACATTCCGCTTCGCCTACTACTACGCCCCGGACTACGACAGCGACTACGGCGGCTGGCTGTTCGGGGTCAACCGCTGGGACCAGGCGGATTTTGAGCGGCATCTGTGCGCCGTGGACACCAGCGGCGTCTCCTGCTTTGCTAAAGACACCGACGGGTACTATTACGCCGTCCACTTCCCCACGGATGTCAACTTCTCCCCGGAAAACGCTGAGGATTACCAGGCCGTCCAGTCCGCCCTGATGGACTGGGCGGAGGCGGCGGTGCTGGCCGTGGCGGGCGTGGAGCCCTTCCCGGAGGAGACCGTCCAGGCCATGCGCAGCCAGTCCTATCAGTTTGCTGGCGACCACATCACCGCCACCTACTACCCCTACTACGCGGTCAACGGCAGCCGGGAGATCACCTGGTCCTTCATCCTCTCTCAGCCGGTCACCCAGGGAGAGGGCGGCGTCTGGTGCGTGGAGCAGCTGTGGTACGACGGAGAAATTCCCCAGCGCCAGGTGATCCGGCCCGACACGGACCTGCCCATGGCGGACTACTACGCCGACCTCCAGTCCCAGGCGGACGCGGGACAGGCGGATTGGGCCGCCGATCCCATGGAGGTGTGCCTGCGCTTTGCCCACTCCCTGGAGGGCGGCCATCTGAACGCCGCGGCAGAGAGCTTTGCACTCAGCGAGGTCTACTCCTCCGCCCCATACAGCGCCAACGACCAGGCCGCCAAGGACCTGACGCAGGTGCTCCAGAACTTCACCGGGCGGCTGGAGGTGAACCTGGACTACAACAGCGGCGGCACCTGGCAGACGGACGCCCTGTCCGTCTCCACCTCGGACCCGACGGTCCGGGTCCTGCTGAACAGGCTCACCGGCGACGGGTACAGCTGGGTGGACACCCGCTGGACCTGGCCCATCACCACGGACCCCTGGGCCTCAGAGGAGGAGGGGGACTACTTCCTCACCCTCCACGACCCCGACGAGCTCTATATGCTCCGGGTGTTCTTCGGCAGCCCCTACGTGCAGTATACCGACAAGGGCGGCAGCACCATCTATCAGGTGACCGCTGTCCACGGCGGCGGGGCCGCAGAGGCCATCCGGGCCTGGTTCGATGAGCAGTCGGACGCACCGCTCACCGCCGACGTCCAGGCCGGGATGCTGATGGACGCCATCCGCAGCAATGAGACGCTGGTCATGGAGATGCTCCGGGCCGACGGCGTGGGCGGCGGACGGTATGTGACCACGCCCGGGGGCACCGCCAACGCCCAGTACACCGCCCTCCATTTCTCCTCCCCCTACGCCTTCAACTGGTCCCGGGCGGAGGAAGGCCTGCCGTCCTCTCCGGAGCCGGAGGCCTCCCTGATCCTCTCCTCCCCGGATGGTCGGTACGCCATCCAGGTCTGGACCGGCAGCGACCTGGTCCGCTGCACCGACAGCGGCCAGACTTACTGGCTCCGGGCGGAGAGCGCGGACGCGATGTCCTATGGCAGCATCTTCGACCACCTGCGGTTCTGGTACGACGAGGTGGAGCTGGATGTCCTCCGGGGCGACATCGTGATCCCGGACACCGGGCAGGACCACCTGGCCGTCGCCCAGGCCTGGGTGGACGCGGTGCAGGCAGTCGGTCTCCAGGTGACGCCGGGCAGCAAGTACGCCCTGACCTACGTGCGCAATGTGGTGGAGCTGGACGAGGAGGCCATGGACAGCTGGTACCAGCCCTTTATGCTGGAGACGGAGCACTTCTATTTCCACTACTACCGCATCTTTGTGCCGGAAAACGAGGCGTCCCTCAGCTGGAACATGGCCGGGAACACCGAAAACTATACCGGCGCCTACGGCGAGGCCCCGGAGGGAGCCTTCATGAACCGGCAGATGGGACCCATGTACCTCTCCGATGACGGCTGGCGCTGCGACGGCACCGGGACGGGGCCGTAATATGATCAAACAGGGGAGCGGCGAACGCCGCTCCCCTTCCCTTTTTCCGCCCGCCGCGCTATACTGAGGAAAACCGCACCGGGAGGCAGCCTATGGAGATCGTCAATTTCGGGTCCATGAACCTGGACTATGTGTATACCGTGCCGGACTTCGTCCGCCCCGGGGAGACCCTGGCCGTGGAGAGCCGGGCCGTCTACTGCGGCGGAAAGGGCCTCAACCAGTCCGTGGCCGCCGCCCGGGCCGGGGCGGCGGTCCGCCACGCCGGGATGCTGGGCGCAGGCGGGGAGGCGCTGCGGGCGGTGCTGGAGCGCAGCGGCGCGGACACCACCCTGCTGGCGGACTGTCCCCTGCCCCAGGGCCACACGGTGATCCAGGTCTCCGGGACCGGGGAGAACTGCATCCTGCTCTGCCGGGGCTCCAACGGCGCCGTCACCGCCGGATACATCCGGCAGGTCCTGGACCGGCTCCCCGCCCCGGCCTATGTGCTGACCCAGAACGAGACGTCGGGCCTCGCCGACCTGCTGGCCCTGGCGGCGGCGCGGGGCCACCGGGTGTGCCTCAACGCCTCCCCGGTGGACGAGGCCCTGCTGCAAGCGGACCTCGGCGGCCTTGCCTGGCTGCTCATCAACCGGCTGGAGGGTGCCCAGCTCACCGGGGCGGAGGAGCCCCGGGCCATTCTGGACGCGCTGGAAGCCCGCTACCCGGCCATGGGCGTGGTGCTGACCCTGGGCCGGGAGGGCGCATGGTGCCGCAGCGGCGGGCGGCGGCTGTTCCAGCCCAGCTTCCCGGCCCGGGCGGTGGACACCACCGGCGCCGGTGACACCTTCACCGGGTACTTCCTGGCCATGCTGGCCCGGGAGAAACCCCTGGAGGAGGCCCTGGCCATGGCGGCCATGGCCGCCGCCATCGCCGTGACCCGACCCGGGGCGGAGCCCTCCATCCCCCGGGAGGCGGAGGTCCGCGCCCGCCTGGCGCAGGTCCGGTGATCCAACGCGGGAAAAAGAGAGCCCCGGCCCGGGACGCTGTCCCGGGCCGGGGTTTTTGGATGGTGATGCGGCCGGAGTGCTCTCAGGGCGCTTCGCCCTCCCGGGCGGCGTACTCCGCCCGCCACTGGGCCAACTCCTCGGCGTCCCGATCATCCAGGGCGTGGAGGCCGCCCCGGCTCTCCATATGGTGGGTCAGCTCGTGGGAAAGGGTGGTGTAGAGCTCATCGGCCCAGGTGTCCCGGTCCCAGTTCTCCCGCTCCGCCAGGGCGGCAAAGGAGCCGTAGTACAGATTGATATACCGGCCCAGCACATCCTCGCAGTACTCCCCCAGAATATACATCTCCCCCTCCGGGAACTGGGGATCCGGCAGGGCCTCCTCCAGCAGGTTCACCCCGCCGTTGAGCTCCTCAAAGAGCACCTGCGGAAAGCCCTCCGCCATCTCGTCCAGCGCGTCGTTGACCTGGTCGATGGTCAGGATCATCACGGTTCCTCCTCTCAGCTCTTGGCCTGGCGCATACTGAGGCTGATGCGCTTTTTCTTCTCGTCCACGTCCAGCACGACCACCTTCACCACATCGCCCACGGAGACCACCTCCGACGGGTGCCGGATGAATTTGTCCGCCACCTGGGAGATGTGGACCAGGCCGTCCTGATGGACGCCGATGTCCACGAACACGCCGAAGTCGATGACGTTGCGGACGGTGCCGGTCAGCTCCATGCCGGGCTTTAAGTCCTTCATCTCCAGCACGTCGGTGCGGAGGATGGGCTTGGGCAGATCCTCCCGGACGTCCCGGCCGGGCTTCATCAGCTCCGCCGTCACGTCCATGAGCGTGGGCACGCCCACGCCGCACGCCTCCGCGGCCCGCTCCTCGCCGTAGGCCTTCACCTGGGAGCGCAGGTCCCCCAGGGCACCGGCTTTCACGTCGGCCAGGGTGTGGCCGGTGAGGGCGAGCAGCTTTTCTGCCGCGGCGTAGCTCTCCGGGTGGACGGCGGTGTTGTCCAGGACGTTTCGGCTCTCCGGCACCCGCAGAAAGCCCGCGCACTGCTCAAAGGCCTTGGGGCCCAGCTTGGGCACCTTCAAGATCTGTTTGCGGGAGGTGAAGGGGCCGTTTTCCTCCCGGTAGGCGGCCACGTTCTTGGCCGTGGCGGGTCCCAGGCCCGCCACCCGCTGCAAAAGAGAGGGAGAGGCGGTGTTCACGTCCACGCCCACGGCGTTGACGCAGTCCTCCACCACGGCGCCCAAGGCCTCGTCCAGGCGCTTTTGGGGGCAGTCGTGCTGGTACTGGCCCACGCCGATGGCCTTGGGGTCGATCTTCACCAGCTCCGCCAGGGGGTCCTGGAGCCGCCGGGCGATGGACACGGCGGAGCGGAGGTTCACGTCGAACTGGGGGAATTCCTCCGCCGCCAGGGGGCTGGCGGAGTAGACGCTGGCCCCGGCCTCGGAGACGATCATATAGCTGACGGAGATGCCCTCGGCGGCCATTTTATGGATCAGCTCCACCGCCATCTGCTCCGTCTCCCGGCTGGCGGTGCCGTTGCCGATGGCGATGTGCGCCACGCCGTCCTTGCGGATCAGCTTGCCCAGGGTCGTGATGGCCTCCTGCTTCTGCCGCTCACCGTAGGTGGGATAGACCACGGCGGTGTCCAGCACCTTGCCGGTGGGGTCCACCACCGCCACCTTGCAGCCCATGCGGTAGCCCGGGTCCAGGCCCATGGTGACCTTGCCCTTGACGGGGGGCTGCATCAGAAGGGGCCGCAGGTTCAGGGCGAACTGGCCGATGGCGCCCTCGCTGGCGGCTTCCGTCAGATCCGCCCGGGCCTCCCGCTCCAACGAGGGGAAGATCAGACGGTCCCAGGCGTCCTCCGCCGCGGCCTTGACGAAGTCCATGGCGGCGCTGCCGGGCACCACCGCGTGGCGCCGGACGGCCCGGAGGCCCAGCTCCCGGTCCAGTTCCAGGGCGACCTTCAGCTTTTCCTCCCGCTCACCCCGGTTGATAGCCAGGACCTGGTGGCCCTGGAGCCGGGAGATGGGCTGGGAGAAGTCGTAGTACAGGCGGTAGACGGTGTCCTCCTCCGTGGCGGCCTCGCTGCGCAGGCGTCCGTTCCTCCGCACCAGCTCCCGGAGCCTGCCCCGGAGGGCGGCGTCGTCGCTCAAGCGTTCCGCCACGATGTCGGACGCCCCGGCCAGGGCCTCCTCCGCCGTCTCCACGCCCTTTTCCGGGTCGATGTATTTGGCGGCCTCGGTCAAAGGGTCCGGGCAGTCGGGTCCCTGGGCGAAGAGCAGCGCCGCCAGGGGCTCCAGCCCCTTTTCCCGGGCAATGGTGGCCCGGGTCCGGCGCTTTTGCTTGTAGGGCCGGTACAGGTCCTCCACCTCCGCCAATGTGGCGGCGGCGGAGATGGCGGCGGAGAGGTCCTCCGTCAGCTTGCCCTGGTCGGCGATGGCCTTTTTCACGGTCTCCTTCCGCTCCTCCAGGCCCCGCAGGTACTGGAGGCGCTCTTCCAATGTCCGCAGGGCAGTGTCGTCCATGGCGCCGTGGAGCTCCTTGCGGTAGCGGGCGATGAAGGGGATGGTGTTGCCCTCGTCCAAAAGCCGGACCACGTTCTCCACGTGGTCCGGCCGCTTGTTCAGTTCCGATGCGATCTGTTGAATGATGGGGTCCATAGGGTCTCCTTTCGGGAATGACTCCGGTTTACCGGTGATACAGCTTCTTGGTCTCGTACCGGGGCTCGCAGCTGACGTTGATGCCCAGCCGCTTCAAGAGGGTCTCGTCCACCTCGCTGAGGATGACGGTGAAGTGGGCGTCGCAGCCCCGGAGCTTGGGCAGCTGCTGCTGGGCCAGCTCCGCCAGGGGATTGGTCAGGGCGGAGATGGTCAGGGCCATGAGCACCTCGTCGGTGTGGAGGCGGGGGTTCTTGTGGCCCAGGTATTCCGTTTTCAGCCGGCACACCGGCTCCAGCACCTGGGAAGAGATCAGCTCGAAGTGGTCGGCAATGCCGCCCAGGGCCTTCAGGGCGTTGAGCAGCATGGCGGAGGCGGCGCCCAGGGTGTCGGAGGTGCGGCCGGTGACCACCCGTCCGTCCGGCAGGACCATGGCGCCGGCGGGGCCGCCGGTGGCCTCGGCCTTGGTCAGCGCGGCGGACACCGCGGGACAGATCTCCGACGTCACGCCCGCCTGCTGCATCACCAGCTCCAGCTTGCGGACGGTGTTCTCCTCGCACTTGCCCTGGACGTGCTCCACACCGGCGGTGTAGTACCGGCGCAAAATCTCCATCCGGGAGGCGGCGCAGCACACCGCGTCGTCCACGATGCAGTTGCCGGCCATGTTGACGCCCATGTCCGTGGGAGACTGGTAGGGAGACTGGCCCTGGATCTTTTTAAAGATGGCGCTGAGCACCGGGAAGATCTCCACGTCCCGGTTGTAATTGACGGCGGTCTTGCCGTAGGCCTCCAGGTGGAAGGGGTCGATCATGTTCACGTCGTCCAGGTCCGCCGTGGCGGCCTCGTAGGCCAGGTTCACCGGGTGCTTGAGGGGCAGGTTCCAGATGGGGAAGGTCTCAAACTTGGCATAACCGGAGGAAATGCCCCGCTTGTAATCGTGGTAGAGCTGGCTCAGGCACGTGGCCATCTTGCCGCTGCCGGGGCCGGGGGCCGTCACCACCACCAGGGGCCGGCTGGTTTCCACGTAGTCGTTCTTGCCCAGGCCCTCATCGCTGACGATGTGGGCCACGTCCGAAGGATATCCGGCGATGGGATAGTGGCGGTAGCAGCGGATGCCCAGGGCCGTCAGGCGGCGCAAAAAGGCGTCCGCCGCCCCCTGGCCGCTGTAGCGGGTCAGCACCACGCTGCCCACGTACAGGTCCATGCCCCGGAAGCTGTCGATCAGCCGCAGCACGTCCTCATCGTAGGTGATTCCCAGGTCTCCCCGGACCTTGTTCTTTTCGATGTCCGCGGCGTTGATGGCGATGACGATCTCCACGTCCTCCCGCAGCTGCTGGAGCATCCGCACCTTGCTGTCCGGCTCAAAGCCCGGCAGGACCCGGGAGGCATGGTAATCGTCGAACAGCTTCCCGCCGAATTCCAGATACAGCTTGCCGCCGAACTGGGCGATCCGCCTGCGGATCTGCTCCGACTGCGTTTTGAGATATTGCTGATTGTCAAACCCAATGGCTGCCATAGACCCTCGACCTCTCTCTATCTTTTGTAAGCCGGCCCGGGGCCGGCGCTCAAACATGGGAGATATTATATCACATCCCCTCCCCCTTTGAAAAGGAAAAACCGCCGCGCACGGCGGGATTAGAAAAAATGATACTGGATATTACAAGTTTTTGCTTTACTTATGAAAGATCAACCTATATAATAACAAAGGTTAGGCTCCCTGCGCTTGAGATGCCTGACCGGAGGAACTGTTAAAATCAACCGGGAGGGTTTTGAAGTATGTCAAATTGCGCCATTGTTGGGATCAACTGGGGCGATGAGGGCAAGGGCCGCATGGTGGACCTGCTCACCGCCGACTATGATGTGGTGGTCCGGTATCAGGGCGGCGGCAACGCCGGCCACACCGTGGTCAACGAATTCGGGAAGTTTGCCCTTCACCTGCTGCCCTCCGGTATTTTCCGGCCCGGCGTGGTGAACATTCTGGGCAACGGCGTGGCGCTGGACTGCGAGAACCTGTGGAAGGAGATCTCCGAGATCACCGCCCAGGGCGTGTCCATTACGCCGGAGAATCTGAAAATCAGCGACCGGGCGTCGCTGCTGCTGCCCTGGCACCGGGATCTGGACGGTCTGGAGGAGGCCCGCCTGGCCGACAAGAAGTACGGCTCCACCAAGCAGGGCATCGCCCCCTTCTACTCCGACAAGTACCAGAAAAAGACCGTCCTGGCCGGTGAGCTGCTCTATCCCGACAAGCTCTGGGACCGGCTGGAGGGCATTCTGGAGTGGAAGAACCTGACCCTCACCAAGGTCTACGGCGCCAAGCCCTACACCATGGACGACCTCAAGGCCTGGGTGGCAGAGTTCGGCGAGAAGATCAAGCCCTTCATCTGCGACACCGGCGCCTTCTTGCGCAAGGCCAACAAGGACGGCAAGTCCATCCTCTTCGAGGCCCAGCTGGGCTCCCTGCGGGACCTGGATTACGGCATCTATCCCATGACCACCTCCTCCAACCCCATCGCCGCCTACGCCCCCGTTGGCTCCGGCTACCCGGAGGCCAAGATCGAGAAGGTCGTGGGCGTGGTGAAGGCCTACTCCTCCTGCGTGGGCGAGGGCCCCTTCACCTGCGAGTGGTTCGGCGAGGAGGCGGAGAAGCTCCGCGAGGCCGGCGGCGAGTACGGCGCCAAGACGGGCCGCCCCCGCCGGGTGGGCCCCATCGACATCGTGGCCACCCGGTACGGCATCCAGTGCCAGGGTGCCACCGACATCGCCCTGACCAAGCTGGACGTGCTCAGTTATATGGATGAAATCCCCATCTGCGATCAGTACGAGCTGAACGGACAGGTCACCGACGACTTCCCCTTCCCCACCCTGCTGCCCGACGCCAAGCCGGTGATGAAAACCATGCCCGGCTGGAAGTGCGACATCTCCGGCGTGCGCAGGTGGGAGGATCTGCCCCAGGCCGCCCGGGACTATGTGGAGTACGTGGAGCAGGCCATCGGATGCCGCATCACCTACGTGTCCGTGGGCGCGGAGCGGGAGGCCATCATCATCCGGTAATGATTGGAGGGGGAGCAGGCTCCCCCTCCAACTCGCCCACCACCAGTGACATCGGTCACTGGTGAACGCGCCCAAGGCGCTTGAGTCAAAGAGTTTTCGGCAGGCGCAGAAGGTGAATTGCCCCCTCAAGGGGCAAGAGAAGCCCCTCTGGAGGGTGTCCTGCCGAAAACAAATTCAACTTTCTTTCGCCTCCGGCGAAATGCAACGCACTCTCTGGAGGCACCCGACCGGGTGCCTCCTTACTTTTGAACACAAGAAAGGTGGATCTTTCCATGTCCAAAGACCGTTACGAGTCCCCCCTGGCATCCCGGTACGCCTCGGAGTACATGCTGCACCTGTTCTCCGCCGATATGCGCATCCAGACCTGGCGGCGGCTGTGGGTGGCTCTGGCCCGGGCGGAGCACGCCCTGGGCCTGCCCGTCACCGCGGAGCAGGTGGCAGAGCTGGAGGCCCACGTCACCGACATTGACTTCGACGCCGCCGCCCGCCGGGAGAAGGAGGTCCGCCACGACGTCATGGCCCACGTGTACGCCTACGGCCTGGCCGCCCCCTCCGCCGCCGGCATCATCCACCTGGGCGCCACCAGCTGCTATGTCACCGACAACGCGGACCTGGTACTCTACCGCGAGGGCCTGCGGTACCTGCGGGGAGAGCTGCTGTCCGTGATGGCGAACCTGGCCAAGTTCGCCCGGCAGTACAAGGCCACCCCCACCCTGGGCTACACCCACTATCAGCCCGCCCAGCTGGTGACCGTGGGCAAGCGGGCCACCCTCTGGATGCAGGACCTCGTCAGCGACCTGGAGGAGCTGGACTTCGTGCTGGAGAGCATCCCCTTCCTGGGCTGCCGGGGCACCACCGGCACCGAGGCCAGCTTTATGGACCTGTTCGAGGGCGACGGGGACAAGATCGACGAGATGAACCGGATGATCGCCGCCGAGTTCGGCTTCGACCGGTGCTTTGCGGTGTGCGGCCAGACCTACCCCCGGAAGATGGACAGCCGCATCCTCAACTGCCTTTCCTCCATCGCCCAGAGCTGCTACCGCATGGCAAACGACATCCGCCTGCTCCAGCACGACCGGCAGGTGGAGGAGCCCTTCGAGAAGAACCAGATTGGGTCCTCCGCCATGGCCTACAAGCGCAACCCCATGCGCTCCGAGCGGATCTGCTCCCTGTCCCGCTACCTGATGACCGACGCCCTGAACGCCCCCTTCACCGCCTGCGTCCAGTGGCTGGAACGGACGCTGGATGACTCCGCCATCCGCCGGATCTCTCTGCCGGAGGGCTTTCTCTGCGCCGACGCCATTTTGCGTCTTGCCCAGAACGTCACCGACGGGCTCCACGTCAACGAGAAGGTGGTGGAGGCCACCGTGCGGGAGTACCTGCCCTTCATCGCCACGGAGAACCTAATGATGGAGGCCGTCAAGCGGGGCGGCAACCGCCAGGAGCTCCACGAGATCATCCGCCAGTGCTCCATGGCCGCCACCGCCCGGATGAAGGAGGGCGAGAAGTGCGACCTGCTCTCCCGCCTGGCCGCCCAACCCGCCTTCGGCATGACCGAGGCGGAAATGGCGGCGGTGCTGACCCCCGCCGCCTACATCGGCCGCTGCCCGGAGCAGGTGGACGCCTTCCTCGCCCGGGTGGAGCCCCTGCTTGCCGGCGCCTCCGCGGAGAAGGCGGAGATCAACCTCTGAGTTCTCCCGTCCGTATGCCCGCCGGGAACGGCTGCTTTTCTCGGAAAGACAGCCGTCCCCGGCGGTTTTCGCCTATTTTTTGGAATTGGCAGAGAACTTTTTCATTTTGCAGCCGTTTCATTTTGTCGGATCTGTCATTGACAGCGGGCGGTCCGCGATGGTACACTCCATCCATAATTTCATTTTCGGCAAAGGCGTCGATGGAGAAAAGTACCGCGGACGTTCCGTTTCAGTGAGCGGGGGACAGTGGAAACCCCGTAACAAAGAATCCGTGGGAAGAACACTCCGTAGCTGCAATCTGAACGCGGGACCTCCGCCAGTAAGTGCGACGAGTTGTGATCGTTACCTCACACGGGCTTGTTGGAGCCTTGAAGGTGGTCCCCCTGGGGGACAAATTAGGTGGCACCGCGGATCGCAGCTATTCGTCCTAAAATTTTTAGGATGTAGCTGCGCTTTTTGTTTTTGGAGGTGCTGTTTATGTGTTCCATCATGGGTTTTTCCCGCAAGACCCTGACCCCCGAGGAGATCCGCCCTTATTTCGACCGCACCCTCTCCCGTGGCCCCGACATGTCCCGGATCGTGGAGACCCCCAACGGGTACCTGTGCTTCCACCGGCTGGCCATCATGGGATTGACCGAGGCGGGGATGCAGCCGTTCCAGCTGGGCGGGGACTATGTGGTGTGCAACGGCGAGCTCTACGGCTTCCGCCCCCTGAAGCGGCAGCTGGAGCAGCAGGGCTACACCTTCCGCAGCGGCAGCGACTGCGAGATCCTGCTGCCGCTTTGGCGGGAATACGGCCTGGAGATGTTCGCCCGGCTGGACGCAGAGTTCGCCCTGGTGCTCTACGACGGCGCCACCGGCTCCCTGGTGGCCGCCCGGGACCCCATCGGCATCCGCCCGCTGTACTACGGCTACGACCGCGCCGGGGCCATCGTGTTCGCCAGCGAGCCGAAAAACCTGGTAGGCCTGTGCCGCAAAGTCTTCCCCTTCCCTCCGGGCCACTACTACGCCCAGGGCAAGTTCGTCCGCTACGCCGACCCCGCCGCCGTGGCCGGGGACTATGTGACCGGCGATCTGGACACCATCTGCCGTGAGATCCGCAACCGGCTGATTGCCGCCGTGGATAAGCGGCTGGACGCCGACGCCCCCCTGGGCTTCCTGCTCTCCGGCGGGCTGGACTCCTCCCTGGTCTGCGCCATCAGCTCCGTCATTCTGGGCAAGAAGATCCGCACCTTCGCCATCGGCATGGACACCGACGCCATCGACCTCAAGTACGCCCGGGAAGCCGCCGACTTCATCGGCGCCGACCACACGGAGGTATACATGACCCGGGACGAGGTGATCGCCGCGCTGCCGGAGGTCATCAAGCTCTTAGGCACCTGGGACATCACCACCATCCGGGCCAGCATGGGCATGTACCTGTGCTGCAAGGCCATCCACCGGGATACCGACATCCGGGTGCTGCTGACCGGTGAGATCAGCGACGAGCTCTTCGGCTACAAGTACACGGACTTCGCCCCCAGCGCCGCCGCCTTCCAGCAGGAGGCCCAAAAGCGGATTTCCGAGCTGCACATGTACGACGTGCTGCGGGCGGACCGGTGCATCTCCGTCAACTCCCTGGAGGCCCGGGTCCCCTTCGGCGATCTGGACTTCGTGCGGTATGTCATGTCCATCGACCCGGCGCTGAAGATGAACACCTACCACATGGGCAAGTACCTGCTGCGCCGGGCCTTCGAGAAGGACCATCTGCTGCCGGAGGCCATCCTCTGGCGCCAGAAGGCCGCCTTCTCCGACGCCGTGGGCCACTCCATGGTGGACGATCTGAAGGCCTACGCCGAGCAGTACTACACCGACGCCCAGTTTGAGCAGCTCTCCCGGAAGTACGGCTACTGCCGGCCCTTTACCAAGGAGAGCCTGCTGTACCGGGAGCTGTTCGAGCAAGTTTACCCCGGCCAGGCGGCCATGATCCGGGACTTCTGGATGCCCAACCGGGCCTGGAAGGGCTGCGACGTGGCGGACCCCTCCGCCCGGGTGCTGTCCAATTACGGAGCCAGCGGCCTGTAAGAGGCTGATTTTCGGAAGTATTACCTATTGCGTTCCGGCGATTTTATGATAGGATACCATTAGAACAATAGGAGGAATCAACTATGAGTACCACTCTGAAGCTTCCCGAGCTGTTCGGCAGCCTGGTTTTCAACGAGGAGACCATGAAGGAGCGCCTGTCCACCGCGTCCTACCGGGCGTGGAAGAAGTGCATCGTGGACGGCACCTCCCTGGACATCTCCACCGCCAATGAGATCGCCGAGGCCATGAAGCAGTGGGCCGTGGAAAAGGGCGCCACCCACTACACCCACTGGTTCCAGCCCATGACCGGCGTCACCGCGGAGAAGCACGACAGCTTCATCTCCCCCGTGGGCGGCGGCAAGATCATCATGGAGTTCTCCGGCAAGGAGCTGGTCCGGGGCGAGCCCGACGCCTCCTCCTTCCCCTCCGGCGGTCTGCGGGCCACCTTTGAGGCCCGGGGCTACACCGCCTGGGACCCCACCTCCTTCGCCTTTATCAAGGAGGGGAGCCTGTGCATCCCCACCATTTTCTGCTCCTACTCCGGTCAGGCCCTGGACAAAAAGACCCCTCTCCTGCGATCCATGGATGAGCTGAGCCGCCAGGCCATCCGGATCCTGCGGCTCTTCGGCGACACGGAGACCAAGCGGGTCACCGCTCAGGTGGGCCCCGAGCAGGAGTACTTCCTCATCGACAAGGAGCTCTACAAGCAGCGCCAGGACCTGCGCTTTTGCGGCCGGACCCTCTTCGGCGCCAAGCCCCCCAAGGGCCAGGAGCTGGAGGACCACTACTTCGGCGCCATCCGCCCCCGGGTGGCCGCCTACATGAAGGACCTGGACGAGACGCTGTGGGCCCTGGGCGTGCTCAGCAAGACCAAGCACAACGAGGTGGCTCCCTCTCAGCACGAGATGGCCCCCATTTACTCCGACGCCAACAGCGCCTGCGACCAGAACCAGCTGGCCATGGAGGTCATGAAGAAGGTGGCCGACCGCCACGGTCTGGTGTGCCTGCTCCATGAAAAGCCCTTTGCCGGCGTCAACGGCTCCGGCAAGCACGACAACTGGTCCATATCCACCGACACCGGCAAGAACCTCTTCAAGCCCGGCTCCACCCCCCGGCAGAACGCCCAGTTCCTGCTGTTCCTGGCGGCCTTTGTCAAGGGCGTGGACGACTATCAGGACTTCCTGCGGGCCACCGTGGCCTTCCCGGGCAATGACCACCGCCTGGGCGCCCAGGAGGCGCCGCCGGCTGTGCTGTCCATCTTCCTGGGCGACGAGCTGGGCGCGGTGGTGGAGTCCATCATCCACGGCACGGAGTTCAAGGAGGCCGGCAACCGGACCCTGGAGATCGGCGTCGACGTACTTCCCGCCATCCGCAGCGACAACACCGACCGCAACCGCACCTCCCCCATGGCCTTCACTGGCAACAAGTTCGAGTTCCGGATGCTGGGCTCCTCCCAGTCCATCTCCGGCCCCAACATCGCCCTGAACACCATCATGGCCGAGCAGCTCCAGCAGTTCGCCGACGAGCTGGAGAAGTCCCAGGACTTCCAGGCGGATCTGCAGAAGCTGATCAAGCGGGTCTTTACGGAGCACCGGCGCATCATCTTCAACGGCAACGGCTACGACGACGCCTGGATCGCCGAGGCGGAGAAGCGGGGCCTTTCCAACCTGGTGTCCACCGTGGACGCCCTGCCCGCCTATACCGCGCCCAAGAACGTGGCGCTGTTCACCAAGCACGGCATCTACACCAAGGAGGAGATCGCCGCCCGGGCGGAGATCCACATGGAGAATTACACCACCGTCATCTCCATCGAGGCCAACACCATGGCGGACATGATCCGGCATCAGATCCTCCCCGCCGTGTCCCGGTACGGCGCGGACCTGTGCCGCCGGGCTTCGGAGAAGAGTTCCTGCGGCGTCAGCTGCCAGTTCGAAAAGGACACCGCCGCCAAGGTCGGCGCCCTGACCGATGCCCTGGCCGACGCCTGCGGCCGGCTGGAGCAGGCCGTGGCCCAAGTGCCCGCCGAGACCGTGCGGGCCATGGTCTACTGCCACGAGACCATCATCCCCCTGATGGCCGAGGCCCGGGCCGCCGCCGACAAGCTGGAAACGCTGACCGACGCCTCCTACTGGCCCTTCCCCGTGTACAGCGATCTGATGTTCTACGTCTGATCCCGCAATATCCGCAACAGGGCCCCGGCCGAATGGCCGGGGCCCTCAGCGTGTCGAAAAGACGGTTTCGACACGCTGAGCAAGTTTTTTGACCCTTCAAAAAGGCTCAAAAAACGGATGATTGAAAACGAGAGGAACCCCTCCTGGGTTCCTCTCGCAGCTCTCTTCCTTCCCGCCGCGCAAGTTTTTCCCTTTTCCGGCAGACTTCAGGGCCCCGGCCATTTGGCCGGGGCCCTGTCTGATCTGATTTTCTATGGAACCGGAGCTCGCCGCCTTACAGCAGCGCCTCGAAAAACAATGCCGCCACGGCGGTGATGATGCCGCACATGCCGATGGCCAGGCCGCTCATGGCCCCCTCGGTCTCGCCCATCTCCAGAGCCTTGGCAGTGCCCATGGCGTGGCTGCACGCGCCGATGCCCAATCCCACCGCCACCGGATCCTTCACCCGGAACAGCTTCACCAGGAAGGGGGCCGTCAGGTTCCCCAGGATACCGGTGACGATCACCGCCGCCACGGTGATGGAGACGATGCCGCCGTGGCCCTCGGACACCGCGGTGGCGATGGGGGTGGTCACGGACTTGGGCAGCAGGGAGGCGGTCATGGCCGCGTCCAGGCCGAACATCCGGCACATGACCAGGATGCTGCCCACGGACACCACCACGCCGGTCAGGCACCCCACCAGCACCGGCAGCCAGTTGCGCCTGAGCAGGTCCTTTTTGGCGTAGACCGTCACCGCCATACAGGCAGTGGCGGGCCCCAGGAACATATTGATGACGCTGCCGCCCTCGTAATAGGCCTCATAGGGGATATGGAACAGCGTCAGCACCGCGATCAGCAGCGCCACGGAGACGATCATGTTGTTGCAGATCACCAGGCCCGTCCGCTTCTGAGCCTGGACGCCCAGCCAGTAGGCCAGCACCGTCAAGGCGATGCCGAAGAAGGGGGACTCCAACAGTGCGCTCATCCCTGCTCCTCCTCTCTCCGGCCCATCAGCCGGACGGTGAGCCGCACGGCGGCCACGGTGGCGCCGTAGGTCAGCACCATGGATACCACGCAGATGGTGAAGAAGGCGGCAGCGTTCTCCCAGATGATCCCGGCGTAATTCATGATGCTGACGGACACCGGCACAAAGAAAAAGCCCAGGTTCCCCAGCAGAAAGTCCGCCTTCTCCCGGATATGGTCCACTTTGATGACCCGGGTCAGCAGCAGCAACAGCAACAGCAGCAGGCTGATGACGCTGGCGGGAAAGGGGATCGGCAGCACCTGTTCGATGCACTGGCTCACCCAGTACAGTCCGAACACCACGCCGATCTGCAGCAGGATTTTCATGGGTACTCCACTCCTTTTTGCGGTCATTTTCTCCCATTCTACGGACCCGGTCCCGGGAAGTCAAACACAACGGCGTCCCCCTCCCCCACTTTTGGCAAAAGACAACAAGACCGCCTCCGGCACGGGAGGCGGTCTTGTCCACTTTTTTACAGGTTCTTTACAGCGGCAGCCAGCTCCGCCCGGAAGTCCGGGTGGGCGATGGCGATGAGGGCCCGGGCACGCTCCAGAGCGCTCTTGTACTTCAGGTCCGCCACGCCGTACTCTGTCACCACGTACTGCACCCAGGTCCGGGGCGTGGTGACCACGCTGCCGGAAGCCAGCTGCGGCACGATCTTGGAGTGGAGCTGTCCGGCCTTGTCTTTGTAGCTGGAGCGCAGGGCCAGGATGCTCTTGCCCCCCGGGGACCACTGAGAGCCGATGACCCACTCCAGCTGACCGCCGGTGCCGGAGTACTGACGGCTGCCCACGGTCTCGGCGTTGGCCTGGCCGGTCAAGTCGATCTCCAGTACGTTGTTGATGGACACCACATTGCGGTTTTGAGCGATGACCCGGGAGTCGTTGACGAAGTCGATCTCCTTCTGGCAGAAGGCAGCGTTTTCCCGGGCAAAGTCCCACAGGGACTGTCCCCCCACCAGATGGGCACAGACGGTGCGGCCGGTGCAGACCTCCTTGCGGCTGTTGTTCACCACCCCGGCCTTCATCAGCTCCATGATGCCGGTGCTCAGCACCTCTGTCTGCACTCCCAGGTCCCGCTTCCCGGCATAGACCAGATTCTCTCCGACCGCGTTGGCCAGGCCCCCCAGGCCCAGCTGCAGGCAGGCACCGTCAGGTACCATGTCAGCGATGTATCCGGCGATGCGCCGGTCCGCCTCATTGCCGGGGACGGCGGCAGTCTCCACCAGAGGGCCGGAGGTCTCGATGATGCCGTCCACCTCCGAGACGTGGAGCTTGGTGTGGAAGGGCCCGTCACTTTCGATATAGGGCATGTCGGAATGGACCTCCGCCAGCACCAGCTCGCACTGCTCCAGAAGCCGCCGGTTCAGACAGGTGCCCCAGATGGACCGGCTCATCCAGCCGTTCTCATCCGGCGGCGAGCAGGTGAGCACTGCCGCCCGGGGATGCCGGGAGAGAAGCCAATCCGGCGTCTGGCTCAGATGGGTGGGCACATAGTGGACGTTGCCCATAGGGGCCAGCGTCCGCTCCACGCCGAAAAAGTTGGTGTTATAGGTCACATGGTCCGCGCACTCCGGTGTCAGAAGCCGGGTGCCCGCGGGAATGAAGTGGGCGTCCACCTCAACGTGACCCCCCTGTGTCCGCAGGCGCTCAGCCAGGGCGGCGTCCAGCTCCCGGGGCCAGTTGGCCATGGCGGAAAAGGCCAGCACGTCCCCGTCCCGGATCAGGGCGGCGGCCTCCGCCCCGGTCATTTGAAGGGCCCGATATTGCTCCCGCCAGGTGCCGCGGCCGGCGCAGCGGCCCCGGCGGCGGGGCCTCAACTCTTCCATGATACATCCTTTCCGCCGGGCGTCCCGGCTGTCTGATTTTCACATGCCTGCTCATTTTAACCCATATCCTGACATTTCTGCAACAGTTTTGCCCGAATTTTGCGGATTTTTTTCATATTTTCCCTTGCATCCCGCCCTATGAGCGTGCTATACTGTGCCCGTTGAAGTACTTTCTGGAGGTGCCGCCTTGCAAAAACGCAGCCACAAGCTCCTGGCCTCCTCTCTCCTGGAGAGCGTGGATGGTTTCCGGGCCCGGCGATTCGAACTCGCCTTTCTCTTTGGTTCCTTTCAGCCGGACTGCAACCCCCTGACCTATCTCAAGGGTTCCATCCGGGCCTACAAGTTCCGGGGACATAACTATTCCAACTCCCGCCGGTACATCGAGCGGCGTATCCGCCGCCTCCAGGCCCGCCGCCGCTGGACCATGTGGCAGTATTATACCCTGGGCAAGCTCACCCACTACCTGGCCGACGCCTTCACCTATCCCCATAACGAGCACTACCCCGACCCGCTCCTGTGCCACCACCAGTACGAGACGGACCTGCGGGCCTACCTTCAGGAGTACCTGGCGGAGCGGACGGTGCGGCGCAAGCAGTTCCGGGCCAACGTGGCCGAGTCCATTGCCCAGCTCCACGACTATTACCGCCAGTCCGCCGCCGATCAGCGGATGGACGTCCAGTTCATTCTGGAGGCCACCAGCCTGCTCATGGCCGGCTGCCTGCCCGGCGCGGCGCTGGCCCCGGCGCAGGTCCAGCAGGCTGCCTAATCAGCCCAGCCGGGCAGAATTGGATTTTGTAGGAATTTACAGTTTCCATTTCTTTTGGGAAGTGTTATGCTTTAAACATCTAAAGACCAGTGAGGACAACGCCATGACCATGATCGCCCGCGCAGCCGAATACCGCTACTTTAGCTTTACCTACTTTTACGGTAAGGCTTATTTCGGTTTGGCTGAACACGTGGGCGCGTAACAAGGGCATTGTCAGAAACTGTCAGTGCATCACGACCCGCAGCCGGACCGGCTGCGGGTCTTTTTTCATTCCGATCCCATTGATACATTGTATTTGTTTAGGAGGAAACACACCATGATCGTCGTACTGAAACACAACCCCAACCGTGACCAGCTGGAGAGCCTGATCGCCTGGCTCCAGGAGAAGGGCATCACCATCCACACCAGCATCGGCGAGGCCCACACCATCCTGGGCCTGGTGGGCGACACCTCTGCTCTGGACATTGACCTGATCGCCGCGCTGGACATCGTGGAGGACGTCAAGCGGGTCCAGGAGCCCTACAAGAACGCCAACCGCAAGTTCCACCCGGAGGACACCGTGGTGAAGGTTGGCGATACCCAGATCGGCGGCGGCACGTTGACCATCATGGCCGGTCCCTGCTCCGTGGAGAGCGAGGAGCAGGTGGTGGCCATCGCCAAGGCCGTGAAGGCCAGCGGCGCCACCATGCTGCGGGGCGGCGCCTTCAAGCCCCGCACCTCCCCCTACTCCTTCCAGGGCCTGGGCGCCACGGGTCTGGAGTATCTGAAGGTGGCCCGGCAGGAGACGGGCCTGCCCATCGTGACCGAGCTGATGGACCTGAGCCAGCTGCCGTTGTTCAAGGACGTGGACGTCATCCAGATCGGCGCCCGGAACATGCAGAACTTTGACCTTCTCAAGGCCGTGGGCCATCAGGACAAGCCCGTCATGATCAAGCGGGGCATGTCCGCCACCTATGAGGAGTGGCTTATGAGCGCCGAGTACGTCATGGCCGGCGGCAATGAGAACGTCATCCTCTGCGAGCGGGGCATCCGCACCTTCGAGAGCTACACCCGCAACACGCTGGACCTGGCCGCCATTCCCGTGCTGCGCAAGCTGACCCACCTGCCCATCATCATCGATCCCAGCCATGCCACCGGCAAGAGCTGGCTGGTGGAGCCCCTGGCCCTGGGCGCCGTGGCCACCGGCGCCGACGGCCTCCAGATCGAGGTCCACAACGACCCGGCCCACGCCCTGTGCGACGGTCCTCAGTCCCTGCGGCCCGAGGTGTTCGATCCCCTGGCCAAGAAGCTTTTGAAGCTTCACGCCACCATGAAGGAACTGGAGGGATAAGCCATGAAAGTCGGCATCGTCGGCCTGGGCCTCATCGGCGGGTCCATGGCCAAGAGCATCAAGACCCGCACCGCCCACACGGTCTACGGCATCGACCTAGACCACGAGACCATGACCATGGCCCGGATGTGCGGCGCCATCGATGCGTCCCTGACGGATGAGAATCTGCCCGCGTGCGACCTGGTGCTGGTGGCCATCCGGCCCGGCGCCGCCGTGGCGTGGGTTCAGGCCCACGCGGACAAGATCGCCAAGAGCGCCATCCTGGTGGACCTGTGCGGCGTCAAGCGCACGGTGGTGGAGGCCCTGGCCCCCATCGCCGAGGCCCACGGCTTCGCCTACATCGGGGGCCACCCCATGGCGGGCAAAGAGCGGGGCGGCTTCACCGCCGCCAGCGACGACCTGTACGTGGGCGCGTCCATGATCCTGACCCCCGACAAGCGGACGGACATGATGCTGCTGGAGACGCTGAAGGCCTTCTTCCTGGACATCGGCTTCGCCGGGCTCACCTTCTCCACCCCGGAAGAGCACGACCGCATCATCGCCTTCACCTCCCAGCTGGCCCATATCACCTCCAGCGCCTACGTCAAGTCCCCGGAGGCCCAGAAGCGCCGCGGCTTCTCCGCCGGCAGCTTCCAGGACATGACCCGTGTGGCCCGGCTGGACGAGGACATGTGGACGGAGCTGTTTCTGGACGATGCCGACTACCTCACCGGCGAGCTGGAGGTGCTGATCCGGCACCTGACCGAGTATCTGGACGCCCTGAAAGCCGGAGACGCCGACGCCCTGCGGCGGCTCCTGCGGGAGGGCCGGGAGAAAAAGGCCACCGCCGGCGGCAACTGACCCCACAAGAATGAGAAAGGGAGTTTTCCCATGGCTGATACCATCCAAGTGATCCCCGTGGGCACGGTCCCGCCCTATCAGGTGACCATCGGACCGGGCCTGCTGGCCCAGTGCGGCAGGCGTCTGCGGGACGTGCTGCCCCCCTGCCGCGCCGCGGTCGTCGCCGACACCACCGTGGCGCCCCTGTACCTCCGCACCGTCACGGAGAGCCTGCGCCAGGCGGAGTTCGCCGTCAGCACCCTTACCTTCCCGGCGGGGGAGGCCCGGAAGAACCTCTCCACCCTGTCGGACATCCTGGACTTCCTGGCCCGGGAGCATCTGACCCGGACCGACTGCGTGGTGGCCCTGGGCGGCGGCGTGGCGGGCGACATGGCGGGCTTCGCCGCCGCCGTGTACCTGCGGGGCATCCGGTACGTCCAGATCCCCACCACCCTGCTGGCCGCCGTGGACTCCTCCGTGGGCGGCAAGACCGCCATCGATCTGGCCGCCGGAAAGAACCTGGCCGGGGCCTTCCTCCAGCCCGCCGCGGTGCTCTGCGACACGGACTGCCTGTGCACGCTGCCCGCCGACGTCTTTGCCGACGGCGCCGCCGAGGCCATCAAGACCGGGGTCCTGTGCGACGAGTCCCTCTTCGCCCTCTTCGAAGACGGCACCCTCACCGCCGACCCGGCGGCCGTCATCGCCCGGTGCGTCACCTACAAGGCCGGCGTGGTGGAGCGGGACGAGAAGGAGCAGGGAGAGCGGAAGCTCTTAAACCTGGGCCACACCGTGGGCCACGCCATTGAAAAGTGCAGCCAGTACGCCATTCCCCACGGCCACGCCGTGGCGGCGGGCCTGGCCGTCATCGCCCGGTCCGCCGAGCGTCTGGGCTGGACCGACGGCCCCATCGCCGGCCGCATCGCCGCATGTCTGACGAAAAACGGCCTGCCCACGGGCACGGCCTATCCGCCCCAGGCCCTGGCGGAGGCGGCCCTGGCCGACAAGAAGCGCGCCGGCGGTGAGATCACCCTGGTGATCCCCCGACGCATCGGAAACTGCGGCCTGCGGAAGATGCCGGTGGAGGACCTGCTGCCGGTGATCCAGGCGGGATGGGAGGCGTAAATGGACCTTCAGATCACTCCGAAAAAGCTCTCCGGCACCGTGACGCCCCCGCCCAGCAAATCCCAGGCCCACCGGCTGGCGATCGCCGCCGTCCTGTCGAACGGAATCAGCACCGTCCGGGGCGTGGCCATGAGCCAGGACGTGGAGGCCACCCTCCGGTGCCTGACGGCCCTGGGCGGCCGCTGGCGGGAGACCGCCCCCGGCGTGCTGGAGATCACCGGCACCGGCGGCCGCCGGACCGGGGCGGACCTGCCCCTGCTGGACTGCGGGGAGAGCGGCTCCACCCTGCGCTTCTTCATCCCCATCGCCCTGGCGGCGACGGGCGGCGGCGTGTTCACCGGCCGCGGCCGGCTCATGGAGCGGCCCCAGGGCCCCTACTTTGACCTGTTCCGGGAAAAGGGCATCTTTTTTGAGCGGAAGGACGGCGTCCTCACCGTCCGGGGCCGGCTGACTCCGGGGGAGTACCGCCTGGCGGGCAACGTCTCCAGCCAGTTCTTCACCGGCCTTCTGTTCGCCCTGCCCCTGCTGGAGGGGGACTCCGTTCTGATCCCCACCACGCGCCTGGAGAGCGTGGGCTACATCAACATGACCCGGGAGGCCATGGCGCTGGCCGGTGTCCGCACCCAGTGGCGGGAGGGCAACACCCTGTTCATCCCCGGGAACCAGCGCTACCAGCCCCTTGAGGCGGCGGTGGAGGCCGACTGGTCCCAGGCGGCCTTCTGGTACGCCGCCCAGGGCCTGGGCAACGCCGTGACCATTGCGGGATTGAACCCCAAATCCATCCAGGGGGACCGGGTCATGGCCAGCTTTGCCGAAATGCTGCGGGGCGAGCCTCTGCATGGCGTCACGGCGCCCATCTGGGGGCCCGCCTCCGCCGCGCCCGCACGGCCGGATCGGCAGATCCCGGCGCGGCCCGGCTGGTCCACTCCCTGCGTTGGCAGCGTCAGCCTGCCCCTCACCCACTGCCCGGACCTGGCGCCGCCGCTTGCGGCCTGGGGCGCCTTGCTCAACGGGGACCTCTATCTCAAGGACGCCGGGCGGCTGCGGATCAAGGAGAGCGACCGGCTGGCCACCATCACCGCCGCCCTGCGGGCCCTGGGGGCCGACGTGACCGAGGAGCCGGAGCGGCTCATCATCATCGGAAAGCCCTCCCTGCCCGGCGGCACCGTGGACTGCGCGGGCGACCACCGCATCGCCATGATGGCGGCCATCGCCGCCACCGGCTGCACGGGCCCGGTGACGCTGCTGGGCGCGGAGTGCGTGAAAAAATCCTACCCGGATTTCTGGGAGGTCTACCAATCCCTGGGAGGTGAGATCCATGTCCTCTGAGTTCGGACACCTTTTGAAGATCAGCGTATTCGGCCAGTCCCACGGAACGGCCATCGGCGTGGTGGTGGACGGCCTGCCCGCGGGCGAGGCCGTGGACCTCACCGAGCTGCAAACCTTCCTGGACCGGCGGAAACCGGGGAAGAACCCCCTCTCCACCGCCCGGAAGGAGGCCGACGCACCCACGTTCTTATCGGGTCTTGAAAACGGGATGACCTGCGGCGCGCCGCTGTGCGCCGTCATCCAAAACGGCGACCAGCACTCCGGGGACTACGCCGGGCTCACCGACACTCCCCGCCCCGGCCACGCGGACTACACCGCCGCCGTGAAGTGGGGCGGCCACGCGGACATGCGGGGCGGCGGCCACTTCTCCGGCCGGCTGACGGCGCCCCTTTGCATCGCGGGCGGCATCGCCAAGCAGATCCTGGCCCGCCGGGGCGTTTTCGTGGGCGCCCACTTAAAAGAAGTGGCCGGGATCCCCGACGCGCCCTTCCCCCTGCGTCCCTCGGCGGAGCTGTTTCAGGAGGTGGCCGCCAAGGCCTTCCCGGTGCTGGACGACGGCGCCGGAGAGCGGATGCGGGCCGCCATCCTGGCGGCCCGGGAGGACCTGGACTCCGTGGGCGGCATCGTGGAGTGCGCCGCCACCGGCCTGCCCGCCGGGCTGGGAGATCCCATGTTCGACGGGGTGGAGAACCGCCTGGCGGCGGCCCTCTTCGGCATCCCCGCCGTGAAGGGGCTGGAGTTCGGCGCGGGCTTTGACGCCGCCCGGCTCCGGGGCTCCGAGAACAACGACCCCTTTGTCCTGGACCACGGCGCTGTGGCTGCGGAGTCCAACCGGGCCGGGGGCATCCTGGGAGGCATCACCACCGGGATGCCGCTCCTTCTGCGGGCGGCCTTCAAGCCAACGCCGTCCATCGCCCGGCCGCAAAGGACCGTGCGGCTGTCCACCACGGAGGAAACCGATCTGGAGATCCGGGGCCGTCACGACCCCTGCATCGCCCACCGGGCCGTCCCGGTGGTGGAGGCGGTCACCGCCGCCGTGCTGTTAGATTTATTATTGGAGGGTAATCATGGAACTTTCTGAGATCCGCACGAAAATCGACGCCGTGGACGACCAGCTGCTGGAGCTGTTCCTCCAGCGGATGCAGCTGTCCGACGAAGTGGCCGCCTACAAGAACGAGCACCGTCTGCCCATCCTCAACAAGCAGCGGGAGCGGGAGATCCTGGCCAAGGTCACGGAGAAGTCCGGCGACAAGGAGCGCTACGCCTACCATCTCTTCTCCACCCTCTTTGAGCTGGCCCGGTCCCGGCAGGCGGAGCTGATCGACGCCCCCACCCATGTGGAGGCCCAGGTGAAGGCCTCCCTGGCCGCCGGCGGCGAGGTGTTCCCCCAGACGGGCCTGGTGGCCTGCCAGGGCGTGGAGGGCGCCAACTCCCAGGTGGCCTGCGACCGCATCCTGCCCCGGGGCAACATCGTCTACGTCAAGACCTTCCAGGCCGTGGCCTCCGCCGTGGAGTCGGGCCTGTGCAAATTCGGCGTTCTGCCCATCGAGAACAGCTCCAACGGCTCCGTGAGAGCGGTCTACGAGCTGCTCCAGGACCACAAGCTGTCCGTGGTGCGCTCCACCCGCCTGTGCATCCGCCACGAGCTGCTGGCCCTGCCCGGCGCCAAGCTCTCCGACATCACGGAAATCTACTCCCACGAGCAGGCCATCGGCCAGTGCAGCCGCTTCCTGACAGGCCTCAACGGCGTGCGGGTGGTGCCCTGTGACAACACCGCCGCAGCCGCCCAAATGGTGGCCGAGCGGGGCGACAAGCACGTGGCCGCTATCTCCTCCCACCCCTGCGCCGCCCTGTACGGCCTGGAGTGCCTGAAGGACGACATCCAGGACAGCGACAACAACTACACCCGCTTTTTCTGCGTGGCCAAGGACCCGGTGATCTACGCCGGCGCCAACCGCATCAGCCTCATCATCGCCTGTGAGAACAAGCCCGGTGCCCTGTACGACATCCTCTCCAAGCTGGCGGCCCTGGGCATCAACATGACCAAGCTGGAGTCCTGCCCCGTCACGGGCCGGAACTTCGAGTTCATCTTCTTCCTGGAGCTGGAGGCCTCCGTCCACGAGCCCGGCGTCCTGCCCATGCTGGAGGAGCTGGAGCGCAGCTGCCAGAGCTTCCAGTTCCTGGGCAGCTACGCGGAAGTGTGACATGGGGGAGCGTGTCTACGGCCTTCTGGGCCGGAAGCTGGGCCACAGCTGGTCCGTCCCCATCCACGAAGCCCTGGGCTGTGAGGGCTACCGCCTCATTGAGCTGGAGCCGGAGGAACTGGCCCCCTTCCTCCGCCGGGCGGACATCGGCGGCCTGAACGTCACCATCCCCTACAAGCGGGACGTGATGCCCCTGTGCGGTGAGATCGACCCCGCCGCCGCGGACATCGGCAGCGTCAACACCATCGTCCGGGGGGCGGACGGCGTCCTCCGGGGCTACAACACTGACATCGACGGCTTCATCTACATGGCCCGGCGGGCGGGCATCACGCTGGCCGGAAAAAAGGTGGTCGTTTTGGGCACCGGCGGCGCATCCCTGACCGCCCAGGCGGCGGCCCGGCGGGCGGGAGCCCGGGAGATCGCGGTGATCTCCCGCTCCGGGCCGGATAACTACGGCAACCTCCACCGCCACGCCGACGCGGAGGTCCTGGTGAACACCACGCCGGTGGGCATGTACCCGGGCAACGGCGCCGCGCCCGTGGACCTCACGGCCTTTCCCCAGTGCCGGGGCGTGCTGGACGTGGTCTACAACCCCCGGCGCACCGCCCTGCTGCTCCAGGCGGAGGAACTGGGCATCCCCTGCTGCGACGGCCTGCCCATGCTGGTGGCCCAGGCCAAGCGGGCGGAGGAACACTTTACCGGCCGGGCCATCCCCGACAGCGAGAACGAGCGCATCCTCAGCCAGCTGCGCCGGGAGATGGGCAACATCGTCCTGATCGGCATGCCCGGCTGCGGCAAATCCACCGTGGGGCGGCTGCTGGCGGACCTGACGGGCCGGGAGGCCGTGGACATCGACCAGCAGATCGCCCTGCGGGCGGGCTGCTCCATCCCGGAGATCTTCGCCCGGGGCGGGGAGGCGGAATTCCGCGCGCTGGAGCGGGAGGAGACGGCCAGGGCCGGGGCCCTGACCGGAAAGATCCTCCTGACCGGCGGCGGCGCCGTTAAGACGCCGGCAAACTACGGCGCTCTGCGGCAGAACGGCCGCATCTACCACCTGCTGCGGGACCTGGGGACCCTGCCCACCGACGGGCGGCCCCTGTCCCAGGGGGCGGACCTTCAAGCCATGTGGCGGCAGCGGGAGCCGCTGTACCGGCGGTTCCGGGATGTGACCATGGACAACAGCGGCCCGGCGGAGGACACCGCCGCCGCCATCTGGAGGGATTTTTGTGAACATTCTGGTGATTAACGGCCCCAACATGAACATGCTGGGCATCCGCCAGCCCAAGATCTACGGCCGGGAGAGCTACGAGGACCTGTGCGCCATGATCCGGGCGGAGGCGGAGCGGCTGGGCGTGAGCGTCTCCTTCTTCCAGTCCAACCACGAGGGGGCCCTGGTGGACGCCATCCAGCAGGCCTATTTCGACCATGTGGACGGCATCATCATCAACCCGGCGGCCTACACCCACACCAGCGTGGCGCTGCTGGACGCGGTGAAGGCCGTGGGCATCCCCACGGTGGAGGTCCACGTCTCCGACCCCGACGGGCGGGAGGACTTCCGCCGCGTCTCCTACATCCGCTCCGCCTGCGTGGCTACTATCAAGGGCAAGGGCCTGCCCGGCTATCTGGAGGCCCTGCGGCTGCTGTGGGAGCGGCAGGGACAATCGTGACGCCGTTTCCCGGGAAAACAGAAAAAAGGACTGCCGCTTGCGCGGCAGTCCTTTTTTTGTGGCAATGTTTCCGGTCGTAGGAAGGACCGTGTTTATTTCGCAGCCTTGCTGCTGTACTGCTTGGAGATGGTGGCAACGCCCTCGATGGCCAGAACCACGGCCAGGATCACCAGCAGCACGCCCACGATGGCCTGGACATAGGGACCCCAGTCGGCGCCGCCGGCGGAGATCAGAGCGATCTGGCTCTTGGTGTTCAGGATCAGGGAGGCGATGGTGACCACCAGCATGAAGGCCATGGGGATCAGGAACATCTTGTTGTTCTTGCCGATGCGGCCCAGCCAGGTGGCGACAGCCAGCAGGCCCAGGGCGGCCAGCAGCTGGTTGGCGGAGCCGAACAGAGCCCAGATCTTCTCGTAGCCGTTCATGCCCAGAGCGATGCCCAGCACCACGGTGATGATGGTGGCGACATAGGGATTGGCCAGGACCTTCTTGTAGCCGGTGACGTTCTCCGGGGTCTCGCCCTTGGAGCCGTCCAGCCAGAACTCCTGGAACATGAACCGGGCCAGACGGGTGGCGGTGTCCAGAGAGGTCAGGCAGAAAGCGGAGTAGGTCAGCACCAGCAGGGTGTACAGGATGTCATAGGCAGCGCCGCGGCTGGGATCGATCATGCCGGCGATACCGCCGCCGAAGATGGCAGTGGCACCGGTCAGAGCGGCGTCGGGGTTGGCGGCGTTCCAGCTGTATGCATAGGCGACGGCGCACAGGGTCAGGATGGCCAGCACGCACTCCAGCAGCATGCCGCCGTAGGCGATGGGCTTCGCGTCGGTCTCTTTATCCAGCTGCTTGGAGGTGGTGCCGGAGGAGACCAGGGAGTGGAAGCCGGAGATGGCGCCGCAGGCGATGGTGGTGAACAGCACCGGGAACACCGGGGAAGTGGCGTTCTCAGACTGCAGGACGGGCAGGCTGTCCATGCTGGGATGAGCCATGAACACGGCGACCACAGCCAGGGCCAGCATGGCGTACAGCAGGAAGGAGCTCAGGTAGTCACGGGGCTGCAGCAGGATCCACACGGGGGTGACGGAGGCGATGACGATGTACAGGCCCACGATCCACATCCAGGTGCTGGTGGACAGGTACAGGGGGTGGAAGTTCATGCCGATGGCAATGATGGCCACGATGGCCAGCACGCCGATGACAGAGGCCACGCCCATGGGGGCGTTCCGGCGATAAACCAGGAAGCCGAAGATGATGGCGATGACGATGAACAGGATGGAGACCATGGCCACGCGCGCCTGGCTGGTGGAGGCGGCCACGTTGACAGCGCCGGTCTCATCGAAGGTGGCGCCGAAGGTGCCGGCCACGATGGAGGCAAAGGCGGCGACCACCAGGATCAGGGTCAGGTAGGCGAAGATGATGAACAGACGCTTGGCGCGCTTGCTCATGTTGGCGGAGATGATCTCACCGATGGACCGGCCGCCGTGGCGGACGGAGGCCACCAGGGCGCCGAAGTCATGGACGCCGCCGAAGAAGATGCCGCCGATGACGATCCACAGCGCGCAGGCCAGCCAGCCGAAGCCGAAGCCCGCGGCGCTGATGGGGCCGGTGATGGGGCCGGCGCCGGCGATGGAAGAGAAGTGGTGGCCCATCAGGATGGGGGCCTTTGCGGGGACGTAGTCAATGCCGTCCTCCATGGTGTGTGCGGGGGTTTGCTCGTCGTTCTCACCCACGCCCCACTGCTTGCACAGCCAGCGGCCATAGAACACATAGCCCAGCAGCAGAATGGCGACGCAGATGATCAGAAGTACCAAACCGTTCATTGATGCTTTCTCCCTTCTTAGTTTGCCTTTTTGGCGAAATTGTTTTCCAGTGTCCTGCGCGCTTCCTTCCCGGCTGGATTGGACAGGAAGCTGACCGTGGAACATTCCATTGCCGCAATGCGATACTCCATCCAGCCGTGGAGCATCAGCCGATAGGTTTTCCGGAGCCGGGTCTTTTTCAGGATCTCCTTGGCCTCCGGATCGATGGTGTCCGCCAGGATCACCAGCGCCACAAAGGAGCACATATGCTCCTTATGGGGCCGGACCCGGGCGAGCCCCGCCTTCTGGGACAGCGCGATCTGCTCCCGCAGGGCCGCGGCGTCCAGATGCTCGGTCACGTAGAAGTAGACGTACTCATGCTGCTCCATGGCGTAATAGATATGCTCCTTGGTCAGCAGGCGGTTTTCGTCCCGCAGAAAGAATTCCGCCGCGGCCGGGAACCGGCCGCCGTCCACCTCCACATCCCTTTCCACCTCGTAGTGGTAGGAATAGGCGTCCAGCAGTTTATCCAGGCGCTCCTGTAAAGTCATTTCCATGAGTTCTCCTTTTGCGTGATCTTTTCCCGTAACCGCTCATCGGGAAACATTATACACTGATGTTCAGATTTTGTTAAGAGGGTTCCGTAAAATTTGTGTACAATTTGTGAACAACCCCTTATAAATTGTTCATTTCAGACAGGCCGCAGAGCAAATCCCCCAAACCGAAAGCGATTCTTACCGAAAATTTAACAGTTTCTTTATGCAAAACGTCCATATCTTTTCGCGTGCTAAATATCTCGCCCCTTCCCTCCTTTGCAGCAAAAAAAGACGTCTGTTTCTGTAAACAGACGTCTTTTTTGAATATTTATCAATTAATTTATTCCTGGAGCGTATTGATCAGATGCTTCATATGGATGCTCATGGCGTGACGGGCTCCCGCCTCGTCCCGCTTCATCAGAAAGTCCATAATGATCCGGTTGTCGCTGAGGGCGATATTCTGCATATGCTGACGGTTTTCCGTGATTTGCAGGATCTCGTTGACTGCACTGTTAATGATGGGATACAGCCGTCTCATATATTCGTTGTGGGAGGCCTTGATGATGGCCCAGTGGAACTCCTGGTCCGCCAGGGGCCAGTCGCCGCCCTCGGCGGCGATCCGCTCCACCCGGTCGGCCTTCCGGGCGATCTGGCGCAGCTCCTCGTCGGTGGCCCGCTGGCAGGCCAGCGCCACCGTGGCCGGTTCAAAGATCAGCCGCATCTCAAAGAGGTCCTTGGCCCGGACCCGGGACCGCACTCCGGCCAGGGCCGTCATATCCAGCCCCACGGCGGGCAGCTCCTCCGACACATAGGTGCCCTTGCCCCGGCGGATCTCCAGGATCCCCTGAGCAACCAAAAAGGAGATCGCCTCCCGCAGGGTGGTGCGGCTGACATCCAGCCGCCGGCTCAGATCGTTCTCATTGGGCAGTTTGCTGCCGGGGGCGTACTGGCGCTCCTCCACGATCATCTCGTACAGGCGGTCCGCCGTCTGCTCCGACAGCTTGACTTTTCGTTTTTCCTCCATACCGTTCCCTCCACAGCCGGACCGGGGCCCGGTTCTCCGCAGGCGCCGCCGGAGCCCGGCCGCGGCGGCGGCATTTTCTCTTTCCAGGCAATGTCCCTTGACATCACATCTCAATTGGAGTACAATGACATCATACAACAGAAAAAGAAATAATACAACCCCCTATTTTCTGACAACCGTCTGCGAGGTGATTTATTTTTGACTGCTGCGAGCATGTTCCCCCATCGCATCTCCATCATCACCGGCCACTACGGCACCGGCAAAACGGAGCTGGCGGTGAACCTGGCCCTGGCTCTGGCCGCCGAAGGCAGTCAGGTGATGCTGGCGGACCTGGACATCGTCAACCCCTACTTCCGCTCCCGGGAGCGGCGGCCTCTGCTGGAGCAGGCCGGCGTGCGGGTGATCTCCTCCTCTCAGGAGTGCTCGGACGCCGATGTGCCCGCCCTGCCGGCGGAGCTTCTGACCATTTTGGAAAACCAGGAAATCCGGGGCGTGCTGGATATCGGCGGCGACCCGGTGGGCGCCCGGGTGCTGGCCCGGTTCCAGCCCAAGATCGTTCTGGAGGATTACCAGCTGATCTGCGTCATCAACGCCAACCGGCCCGAGGTCCGCGCACCCGAGGACGCGGAGTCCTATCTGCGGGCCATCGAGGCCACGACCGGCCTTGCATGCACAGGTCTCGTGAACAATACCCACCTGTGCGGCGAGACCACACCGGAGCAGATCCGCAAGGGCGCGGCCCTGGCGGAGGAGGTCTCCCGCCGGACCGGCATTCCGGTGCTGTGCCATGTGGCGGAGGAGCGTTTCGTCCCTGAACTGTCGGACCTGCGGGAACCCGTGTTCCCCATCACCATAAAAATGAAAAAACCGTGGGAGCTCTGAGGCGGGAGGCCTCAGGGGAAAGGAGGAGTCACTGATATGACTGCAAAGGTAACGTTCAACTCCGATCGGTGCAAAGGATGCGAGCTGTGCACCACCGTGTGCCCCAAGCACATCGTGGCCATCGATCAGTCCGTCATCAACCGCAAGGGCTATCACCCTGCCCATGTGACGGACATCACGCAGTGCATCGCCTGCGCCAGCTGCGCGAAGATCTGCCCCGATTCCATCATCACCGTGGAAAAATTCTGAAGAAGGAGGTCGTCAACTGTGGAAAAGGAACTTTGGAAAGGCAATGAGGCCATCGCCGAGGCGGCAATCCGCGCCGGCTGTGACTGCTTCTTTGGTTACCCCATCACTCCCCAGAGCGAGGTCCCGGAGTATATGTCCGCTCACCTGCCCAAGGCCGGCGGCGTGTTCGTCCAGTCCGAGTCCGAGGTGGCCGCCATCAACATGGTGTACGGCGCTGCCGGCGCCGGCATGCGGGCCATGACCTCCTCCTCCTCTCCCGGCATCAGCCTCAAGCAGGAGGGCATCACCTACATCGCGGGCGCGGAGCTGCCCTGCGTCATCGTCAACTGCATGCGCGGCGGCCCGGGCCTGGGCACCATTCAGCCGGGCCAGGGCGACTACTACCAGGCCACCCGCGGCGGCGGCAACGGCGACTACCGGACCGTGGTCCTGGCCCCCTCCAACGTGCAGGAGACCGTGGACTTCGTCCAGGAGGCCTTTGACATCGCCGACCAGTACCGCAACCCCGTCATGATCGTCTGCGACGGTCTGATCGGCCAGATGATGGAGCCCATCGAGTGGCATCCCGTGCCCAAGCGGGACCTCAAGCCCAAGGACTGGGCCACCACCGGCCGCAAGGACCGGGATCACAACAACATCATCAACTCCCTGTACATGGATCCCGAGGAGTGCGACCGCCACAATGACCACCTGGCGGAAAAGTACGCCGAGATGGAAAAGAACGAGGTCCGCTGGACCACCACCGACTGCGAGGACGCCGAGGTCATCATCACGGCCTACGGCACCCCCGCCCGGATCGCTCTGACGGCCATTGAGGCCCTGCGCGCCGAGGGCCTGAAGGTGGGTCTGTTCCGCCCCGTCACGCTGTGGCCCTTCCCGGAGGAGCCCCTGCGCGAGCTGTCCAAGGCCGACCATGTGAAGGCCTTTGTGGATGTGGAGATGAGCTCCACCGGCCAGATGATCGACGACGTGCGCCTGTCCGTGGAGGGCCGGAAGCCCATCCACTACCTGGGCCATGCCGGCGGCGTGATGCCCACGGTGGAAGAGATGGTTGAAGCGGCCAAGAAGGCCTTGAAGGAGGTCAAGTGATATGGCGATTGTATATGAGAAGTCCCGGGGCCTGACGGATGTGGAGCTGCACTACTGCCCCGGCTGCAACCACGGCATCGTACATAAGCTGGTAGCCGAGTCCCTGGTGGAGCTGGGTCTGCTGGATGACGCCATCGGCGTGTGCCCCGTGGGCTGCTCCGTCTTTGCCTACAAGTATTTCAACTGCGATATGCAGGAGGCCGCCCACGGCCGCGCTCCGGCTGTGGCCACCGGCATCAAGCGCACCCATCCCCATCAGGCGGTGTTCACCTATCAGGGCGACGGCGACCTTGCCTCCATCGGCACCGCCGAGATCGTCCACGCCGCCATGCGCGGTGAGAAGTTCACCACCATCTTCATCAACAACGCCATTTACGGCATGACCGGCGGCCAGATGGCCCCCACCACCCTGATCGGCCAGCGGGCCACCACCTGCCAGACCGGCCGCACCAAGGAGCAGGCCGGCATGCCCATCCGCATGGCGGAGATGCTCTCCACCCTGGACGGCTGCGTCTACGCCGAGCGGGTGTGCGTCACCGACATCGCCAACATCAACAAGGCCAAGCGCGCCATCAAGAAGGCCTTTGAAAAGCAGATGCGGGGCGAGGGCTTCACCTTCATCGAAGTGCTCTCCACCTGCCCCACCAACTGGGGCATGACGCCTCTGAAGGCCGTGGACTGGCTGAAGGAGAACATGATCCCCTACTATCCCCTGGGTGTCATCAAAGACGTGGAGCCTGAGGCTGCGGAGGTGAAGTAAGATGAAAAAAGAGATCATCATTTCCGGTTTCGGCGGCCAGGGCGGCCTGGCCATCGGCAAGAACCTGGCGGAGGCCGGCATGGCCGAGGGCCTGAACGTCACCTGGGCCCCCTCCTACGGCCCTGAGATGCGGGGCGGCACCGCCAACTGCTCTGTGGTGCTCTCCGACAAGCCCGTGGGCTCCCCGGTCTTTGCCCATCCCACGGAGCTGATCGCCCTGAACGAGCCGTCCCTCGCCAAGTTCGAGGCCGGCGTGGTGCCCGGCGGCTCTGTCTTCGTCAACAGCGATGTGGTCACCGACAAGGTCTCCCGCTCTGATCTGACCGCCTACTACATCCCCTGCTCCAAGATCGCCGAGGAGGTCGGCAACGCCAAGGTCAGCAACATGGTGATGCTGGGTGCCTATGTGGCCGGCACCAAGATCCTCAAGCCCGAGACCATCGAGACCATGATCCAGGAGATGTTCGCCGGTCCCAAGGCCAAGTTCATTCCCCTGAACATCGAGGCCTTCCGCCGGGGCATGGCCTGCGTGGGCTGAACACCCAAAATCCCTTTCCGGCGGAGCCGGTCCCAAGCGGCCGGCTCCGCCGCTCCCCCGTGGGCGGTGGTTCATTCTGTGCATTTTACCCATTGACTTTCCCTCCCCATCAGCGTATAAAGGAATTAATCCATTTGGCGAATACGTCAAGATGCGATGAACGGGACATACCGCGAAGATCCGCCCTCCCAAGAGATCTGCCGGTTTGGTGCGAGGCAGCGGGGACGCCTTCGCCGGCCTCACCCGGGAGCTGTGGGCGGAACCTTATTCTGAAAGCAGTACGCCGAACCGGCTGCCCTCCGATATCGGGGCGCACGAGTGGCCGCCTTATCGGGCGGCAACGAGAGTGGTACCACGGAAGTTTGACTTTCGCCTCTCCTGCGTATGCGGGATTGCGCGGAGGTCTTTTTTGTCATACGGGAAAACTTCAAAATCCAATTTAATCCAATTTAGAGAAGGAGCGTATCGAGATGCTGGATATCAAGATCACCAAGACCACGACGCCCAAGGCCAAGCCCACCGACGAGAGCAAGCTGGGGTTCGGCAAAGTTTTCACCGATCACATGTTCATCATGAACTATGACGAGGGCCAGGGCTGGCATGATGCCCGGATCGTCCCCTATGCCCCCATCGCCCTGGATCCCTCCGCCGTGGTGTTCCACTATGCTCAGGAGTGCTTCGAGGGTATGAAGGCCTATCGCACCGCTGAGGGCAAGATCCAGCTGTTCCGCCCGGACTGCAACGCCCGCCGCATGAACAACACCCAGGACCGCCTGTGCATCCCCGAGATCCCCGTGGAGGACTTCGTTCAGGCCGTGAAGGCCATTGTGGAAGTGGAGAAGGACTGGGTCCCCCACTCTGAGGGCGCCTCTTTGTACATCCGTCCCTTCACCATCGCCACCATGGCCCAGCTGGGCGTCCACGCCTCCACCAGCTACCAGTTCATCATCATCTGCTCTCCCTCCGGCGCCTACTACGCCGCGGGCCTGGCTCCCATCAAGATCTACGTGGAGGACACCTATGTCCGCGCCTGCCCGGGCGGCACCGGCTTCACCAAGTGCGGCGGCAACTACGCCGTGAGCCTGCTGGCCGGCCACAAGGCTGAGGAGAAGGGTTACAGCCAGGTGCTGTGGCTGGACAGCCAGGAGCGCAAGTATGTGGAAGAGGTCGGCGCCATGAACATCTTCTTCAAGATCGACGGCAAGATCTACACCGCCGCCGCTCTGGATACCGACGGCACCGTCCTGCCCGGCGTCACCCGCCGCTCCATCATCGAGCTGGTGAAGGACTGGGGCTACGAGGTCATCGAGGGCAAGCTGGCCATCGACACCATCATGTCCGCCGCCAAGGAGGGCAAGCTGGAGGAGGTCTTTGGCTCCGGCACCGCCGCCGTGGTCTCCCCCGTCAAGCAGCTGGACTACGAGGACCAGAGCGCCTTCATCAACAACGGCGAGATCGGCCCCCTGACCCAGAAGCTGTACGACACCATGACCGGCATCCAGTGGGGCAAGCTGCCCGACACCAAGGGCTGGATCGTCCCCGTCTGCAACGCCTGAGTATCCGCCATAGCAAAGCGCCCGCCTCTTTCGAGGCGGGCGCTTCATTCTATCATTCGTGACCTTTTTTGTCCTTCGCTTCCCCGGCGGCGCGGCCGCTGCCTGCTGCGGAAGCGCCCTGGCGAATCCACCGGCGGCGCCGGGCGGCGGTGGTAAGGCGGCTGACCGAGGACACCAGGGAGCACCCCACGGCAATGGCGCCGGCACTGGCGGCGGTCTCCATACCGTGGCGGACAAACAGGGACAGATCCCCGTTGATCAGTGCCTCCATGGTGTAGTAGATGCCGCCGCCGGGCACCAGGGGGATGATGCCGATGATGAGGAATACCGTGGCGGGGGTCTTGTACAGCCGGGCAAAGATCTCCGACAGTGCCGCGGCGGCGATGGTGGCCAGCAGGTAGCGGTTCACGTCGGTGAGACCCGGCAGACTCAGATACACCAGCCAGGCCACCGCCCCGGTGGCGGCGGCGCTGACGATATACCACCACCGGCGCAGCTCAAAAATAAAGCAGAAGGCGCCGCAGCCCAGAAAGGCGTACAGGCAGGGCAGGAACCATTCCATATCCGTCCCTCCCTCACAGCGCCCAGCCCGCCAGAAAGCGGGTCAGGGTAATGGCCATGGCCACGCCCACGGTAATGGCCATGCCCACGATCAGCACCTCGGCCAGGCGGGTCAGGGCCGTGAGGAAGTCCCCGGCCAGCACGTCCCGCATGACGTTGGTGATGGCGATGCCCGGCACCAGCAGCATGATGGTGCCGATGATCATTTTGTCCGTATTGACCGGCACCCCGGCCCAGGACAGCACCAGCGGCTCCAGGGCCGAGAGCATGGCCGCGGCCAGATTGGAGAAAAACTCATTGGCGTGGAGGCGGCGCATATACACCAGCACCACCCGCACCACCAGTCCGCAGGGAAAGGCGGCCGCCGCGTCCAAGAGGTCCCCGCCCCAGAAAAGGGTGAACAGCGAGGCCACCAGGCCGTAGGCCAGAAAACCTATCTGCACGGAATAGACCGGCTCTTCCAGGATCTGCTCCATGCGGCGGCGGCACTCCTCCACCGGAGGGGGCTCCCGGCAGATGTCCCGGCACAGGGCGTTGAGGTTGCTGAGCCGGCGCAGATTGTTGCTGACCGTCTTGATGCGGATGGACTTGGTGTAGTTCCGCTCCCCCTCCTGGATATTCAGAATGATGCAGGAGGGGATGGCGAACACCTCCGTATCCGTGCGGCCGTAGGCCGCCAGCAGGTGGTGAATGGACTCCTCAACCCGGTAGATCTCCGCCCCGTTCTGCAGCAGCTGCCGTCCCATTTCACAGCTGAAATTCAACAGCGTTTCCGTCTCCACGCCGTGTCCTCCGTTTCCCCCTCAGCTCTTGCCCTGGATCTGGGCGCCGCACTTGGGGCAGGTAATGATGATCTTGCCCTTCCCGGCAGGCACCCGGCAGATGGCGCCGCAGCCCTTGCAGGTGAAGTACTTGTGATCCTTGTCGGCATGGCGGGCCTTGGCGGCGCCGCGGCTGCTCTTCATCTTCCACAGCCAGTTCACAAACCGCTGGTTCTCCGCGCGGCGCTTGCCCAGGTTCTTGGAGAATACCCGGAACAGTGCATACACCCACGCCGCCATGGACAGCCAGTACAAAATGGTCCCCAGCAGCGGCAGCCGCCGGGAGAGGACCATGGTCAGGATATCCAGAATCAGGCAGGTCCATACCACCGTCAGCCCCAGCTGATCGATACCGTTGCGGCCATACATGAACCGGATCAGTCCGGCTCTGAGCTTTTGAAAAAATCCCATGGGACGCGCTCCTTTATCCGCCGGTACAGCGCACCGGGCGGCTTATTTTTTCCCTTATTTTACTCGCAATCAGCAAAATACACAACCATTTCCCAGTTAAATTTACAAAAAGGTCATTTATTTGCGGCAGTGGAAGTGCTATACTGGGCCTGTTGTGAAAAATGAAACGCAAGGAGTGGTTTTCCATGGCAAAAAAGCAATTCAAGGCGGAGTCCAAGCGTCTGCTGGACCTGATGATCAACTCCATCTATACCCACAAGGAGATCTTCCTGCGGGAGATCATCTCCAACGCCAGCGACGCCTGCGATAAGCTGTGCTACCAGGCGCTGACCGATGACGCCGTGGGCATGGGCCGCAAGGACTTCAAAATCGAGATCCGGGCGGACAAGGACAGCCGGACCCTCACCGTCAGTGACAACGGCATCGGCATGGACAAGGAGGACCTGGAGAACAACCTGGGCGTCATCGCCTCCTCCGGCTCCTACAAGTTCAAGCAGGAGGTGGGGGACGACGCCAAGGACACCGACGTGATCGGCCAGTTCGGCGTGGGCTTCTACTCCGCCTTCATGGTGGCGGACAAGATCACCGTGGTGACGAAGAAGTACGGCGCGGAGAGCGCGTACACCTGGACCTCCTCCGGCGCCGACGGCTACACCGTCACCGAGGGCGGCCGGGAGGGCGTCGGCACCGACATCATCATGCACATCAAGCCCGACACCGACGACGAGAAGTACAGCGAGTTCCTGGAGTCCTGGAGACTGCAGGAGCTGGTGCGCAAGTACTCCGACTATATCCGCTTCCCCATCCGGATGGAGGTCTCCAAGACCCGCCGGAAGGAGGGCAGCCCCGACGACAAGCCGGAATATGAGACCTACCAGGAGGAGGAGACCCTCAACTCCATGGTGCCCATCTGGCAGCGGCGCAAGTCCAGCGTGAAGCCGGAGGAGTACAACAAGTTCTACCGGGACAAGTTCCACGACTACACCGACCCCCAGAAGGTCATCGCCGTCTCCGCCGAGGGCGCCGTCACCTACAAGGCGCTGCTGTTCATTCCCGGCGCCGCCCCCTTTGACTTCTACACCAAGGAGTATGAGAAGGGCCTCCAGCTCTATTCCAACGGCGTGCTCATCATGGACAAGTGTGCGGACCTGCTGCCGGATCACTTCCGCTTCGTCCGGGGCGTGGTGGACTCCCCCGACCTGTCCCTGAACATCTCCCGGGAGCTGCTGCAGCACGACCGGCAGCTGAAGGTCATCGCCGCCAACCTGGAGAAGAAGATCAAGAGCGAGCTTGGAAAGCTCCTCAAGGACGACCGGGAGGGCTACGAGAAATTCTGGAAGAACTTCGGCCGTCAGCTCAAGTACGGCGCGGTCAGCGAGTACGGCGCCCACAAGGACCTGCTCTCCGACCTGCTGCTGTTCTACTCCTCCAGGTCGAAAAAGCCCGTCACTCTGGCTGAGTACGTCTCCCGGATGAAGGAGGGCCAAAAGTTCATCTACTACGCCGCCGGCGAGTCCCTGGAGAAGATCGATCGTCTCCCCCAGACCGAGGGCCTGCGGGAGAGCGGCACGGAGATCCTGTATTTCACCGAGGAGGTGGACGAGTTCTGTGCCCAGATCCTCCACGCGTATCAGGACAAGGAGTTCCGCTCCGTGCTGGACCAGGAGATCGCCGAGGGCGACGAGAAGAAGGCCCAGGAGGCCGCGGACGCCCACAAGTCCGCCTTCGATTTCGTGAAGGAGACCCTGGGCGACAAGGTCAAGGAGGTCCGGGCCTCCGCCCGCCTCAAGTCTCACCCAGTGTGCCTCACCGCCGGGGAGGGCCTCTCCTTCGAGATGGAGAAGTACTTCCAGGCGGTCCAGCCGGACAGCGGCATCCACGCCGACCGGATCCTGGAGCTGAACGTGGAGCACCCGGCCTTCGCCGCCCTGGAGACCGCCGTGGCGGCGGACCCGGAGAAGGCGAAGCAGTACGCCCAGCTGCTGTACAGCCAGGCGCTGCTGATCGCGGGTCTTCCCCTGGAGGACCCCGCCGGCTACACGGACCTGGTGTGCGGGCTGATGAAATAAGCAGACAAACGACGAGCGGGACCGCAGCGCGGTCCCGCTCGTTTTGTGTTCTCAGATGATCTCCAGCCGCTCCAGCAGCCGCTGGTAGTGCTTGTACAGGGCGGAGAACCGGCCCCGGGCGGTCTTGTGCCAGGGCTTGCGCTTGCCGCAGAAGTGCAGCACCGCCGTGTGGTCCATGACCCAGTCCATGTCCATCTCCCCCTGGCTGGCCAGTTGGTAGCGGTCAAAGCGCCGGGCGTCGTAATTCCACAGGCTCTCCTCCACCGGATACAGCTCCGAGCCGTACAGGCCGTTGAGGATGTCCTGGTCCGGCAGGATCAACGTGTCGGCGTGGTCCCGGGCGTAGGCGAAGATCTCCGCCGGGTCCATCCGCCGCCGCATGGCGGCCAGGTCCATGACCAGCACGCCGGAGTTGAAGTAGCCCTCCGCCTCCGGGGTGTCCAGCCGCAGCCGGTTCACCCGGCTGGATAGGTCCGTCAGTCCCCGGTGGATGGAGGCCGCCATGAGCTTGCCCTCCAGGTCCGTGTCGTACAGGGGCCGCAGGGCGTTGATGACCAGGATGTCCGGATCCAGGTACAGCACCCGGTCCACACCGGCGGGCAGCAGCTGGGCCGCCAGCAGCCGGTAGTACATGGCCCGGGAGTAGTACCGCACCACCGGCGCGGCGGCAAACAGGTCCTCCGGCACGCTCACCGGGCACAGCCGCCCGTGGGGCGCGCAGATCCTCTCCAGCTCCGCCCAGTCCCCCTCCGTCAGGCCGTCGCCCACCAGATAGATCGAAAAGGTCTCGCCGGGATTGTTGAGGAACAGGGATCCCAGCATCACCCGCAGGGGCGGGAGATAGTTGCGGTCCAACGTCACCAGAATGTTCATAGCTCCTCCTTTGTCACGCTTCCAGGGCCGCATCCCGGTAGTACACCGTCAGCAGGTCCACCACGGTGCCGTAGGACCGGATACCGTCGGCCTCGCCGTAGGCCCTGAGCACCGTGTCGTAGACCTTTTGCCCGGCAGCGGCCGCCGCGCCCTTGTATTGTGCCCAATAGGCGTTGTTGTCAGCAAGATCCGCCAGCACTGCCTCCGGCAGGCTGTCCCGGACGGCCCGCCAGGCCTCCCGGTCCGCGGCGTACAGGGCGTTGCCCAGGTGGATGTAGCCCATGAGCCAGCCGGAGTAGGCGTAGACCGGGTCGCCGCAGGTGGTGGACGCCAGCACCGCCAGGAAGTTGCACTCCTGCTCCGAGGCGATGCTGCGCTGATGGGCCAGCTCGTGGGCCACCGTGGCCGGCAGCAGGCAGGCCGGGGCGTCCACGTTGAGGTTGGTCTCCCCGGTGAAGGGGCAGTAGACGCCGGTGAAATTCATGGCGCTCATGAATTTCGAGTAGAACATGGCCTTGGGGGGCTGGCTCTCGAATTCCAGGAAGGGAAACAGCGCCTCCGCCCCGTCGTAGACCATGGCATAGTCCGCCAGGATGTCCTCCGTGGAGACAGCGAAGAGGCCCTTCCCGTCCCGGGGCACGGCGTCCGCCGTCTCGATCAGGCGGTCGGCGAACCACGCCGTCACCGCCGTCAGCTCCTCCAGAGATACCGCCTCCCCGTGAATGCCGGAGCGGTCCTGGAAGCTGTCGGTCCAGTAGTTGACGCCCCACAGCAGGCAGAAGGCCAGATACACCGTCAAGGCGGTACAGGCGGCGCCCAGGGCCGCGCCGTAGGCCCGGCGGCCACGGTGCCCCCTGGTCCGGACCACGGAGATCACGCTCCAGAGGATGTACCCGATGGCCACCTCCGCCGCCAGGGTGTAGAGCACCTCCATGACGGAAAAGGGCACCGCCCCCCACAGCCGCCCCAGGGCGGTCTTGAGGGGGGTGGTGACGTGGTCTGCCAGGGCGTTCATCCACGCTTTTTGGTGCCGGGCCAGCAGGAATGCCGCCAGCAGCGCCAGGTCCGCCAGCAGCCACAGATGCCGCTTTTGATAGGCTTGAAAGAATCGTCTCATAGGCTCACTCCGCCGCGGCCAGCAGCTGCCGGGTGTAGTCCTGCTGCGGATGGTCGAAGATCTCGTCCACGGTCCCCTGCTCCACCACCCGGCCGTCCTTCATGACCAGCACCCGGTCGCAGAGCTGATAGACCACACCCAGATCGTGGGAGATAAAGAGGTAGCTGAGCTCCAGCTCGTCCCGCAGATTCTTCAGCAGCTTCAGGATCTGGGCCTGGATGGTCACGTCCAGGGCGCTGACCGGCTCGTCGGCGATGAGGAACTTGGGCCGCTGGATCAGGGCCGTGGCGATGGACACCCGCTGGCGCTGGCCGCCGGAGAGCTCCGAGGGCCGGGCCGCCAGGCACTCCTCCGGCAGCTCCACCCGCTCCAGCATATCCCGGACCCGGCGCTGCCGCTCGGCCCGGTCGTACTTGCCGTAGATCCGCAGGGGCTCCTCCAGGATCCACGCCACCGTGTAGGCGGGGTTCAGGGAGCTGTACGGGTCCTGAAAGATCATCTGGGGCCGCTTGGTGTAGTGGATCACCTCACCGGACTCCGGCTGCACCATGCCCAGGATGGTCCGGGCCAGAGTGGACTTACCGGTGCCGGACTCGCCCACCAGCCCCAGGATCTCCCCGTAGCGCACGTCGAAGGTCACGTCGTGGAGGACCTCCTGATAGGGGCCCTTGCGCCGCTGGAACACGCCGCCGTCCCGGTAGCCGCTGGTGACGTGCCGGACGGAGAGGGCCAATTTTTCCTCGCTCATGGGGCGTCCTCCTTCCGGTGCCGGGTGGGGATGGCGGCGATGAGCCGCTTGGTGTAGTCGTGCCGGGGGTGGAAAAAGACCTGGTCGATGTCCCCTTCCTCCACCAGCACGCCCCGCTGCATCACCGCCACCCGGGTGCACAGCTTGCGCACCACATTGAGGTTGTGGGAGATGAAGAGCATGGACATGCCGCTCTCCCGGTTGAGCTTTTTCAAAAGCGCCAGGATCTGGGCCTGGATGGTCACGTCCAGGGCGGTGGTGGGCTCGTCCAGCAGCAGCAGTCCCGGCCGGGCCACGATGGCCGCGGCGATCATGGCCCGCTGGCACATGCCGCCGGAGAGCTGAAAGGGATAGCTCTCATAGACCGTCTCCGGGTCCGGCAGCTCCACCGCCGCCAGGGCCTCCAGCGCCCGGTCCCGCCGGGCCTGGGGCGTGAGATCCGTGTGGATCAGCAGGACCTCCTCTACCTGGTGGCCCACCTTCATCAGGGGGTCCATGTAGGTCTGGGGCTCCTGGAACACCACACCGATGGATTTTCCCTGGACTTTGCGCAGCAGCGCGCGGTCCGCGTGGAGCAGCTCCACGCCGTCCAGGTACACGCTGCCGCTGTAATCGCACTGCTTCCGGGGCAGCAGTCCCGCTACGCTCATGGCGGTGACGGACTTGCCGGAGCCGGACTCGCCCACGAGCCCCAGGATCTCCCCGTCCGCGATGGAGAGGGACACCCCGGCCACGGCCTCCCGGGCGCGGTTGTGGAACTTCACATGGAGGTTTTCAATGGTCAGCATCTCAATCCTCCTCCCCGCCCCGGCGCAGTCCCTCGCCGATGAGGCCCACGCTGAATACCATCACCACGATGGCAAGGCCGGTGCTCACGGCGTACCAGGGGGCGGCGCCCATCATGCTCTGGGCCTCGGAGAGCATATAGCCCAGGGAGGCGTCCGGCGGGGTGACGCCGATGCCGAGAAAGCTCATGGAGGCCTCCGCCAGCACCGCGTTGTTGAAGCCGATGGTGACGGCGGGCAGCAGCACGGAGAGGGTATTGGGCAGGATGTGGACCGCCAGGATGCGGCCGCTGCCGGCGCCCATGAGCCGGGCGCTTTTCACATAGTTCACGTCCCGCAGGCCGGCGAAGGCCGTGCGGGTGACCCGGGCGAAGCTGGGGATGAACACCAGCCCCAGCGCCAGGATGACGTTGTACTTGTTGCCCGGGCCCAGCAGGGAGATCACCACCAGGGCCAGCAGGATGCTGGGGAAGGCGGTGAGGGTGTCGCCCAGGCGCATGAGGATCTCGTCGGCGATGCCGCCAAAGTAGCCGGTCAGAGCCCCGATGGCCGTGCCGCACACGGCGCCGATGGCCACGGTAGCCGCGCCAATGGCGAAGGTGGTGCCGGCGCCCTTCATGATCCGGCTGAGAATGTCCCGGCCGAAGTTGTCGGTGCCCAGCAGGTGCTGCCAGGAGGGCGGGTCGAACTTGGGCCCCACGGAGATGGCAGTGGGATCGTAGGGCGTCCAGAAAAAGCCCACCAGGATCACCAGCCCCATGGCCGCCGCCAGGATGGCGCCGGCCCAGAGATAGCCGTTGCCCCGTCTCATAGGTCACCTCCCAGCCGCAGGCGCGGATCGATCCGCTGGTTGATGAGGTCCGCGGCGGTACCGGAGAGCACCACCCAGAAGGCCAAAATCACCACGATGGCCTGGACCACCGGATAGTCCCGGTTGGAGATGGACGCCACCAGCATCCGCCCCAGGCCCGGCAGGGCAAACACCTGCTCCACCACGATGCTGCCGGCCACGATCTCGGCCATGGTCTGGGCCAGGAAGGTGACCACCGGCACCAGGGCGTTTTTCAGCACATGCCGGCGCAGCACGCCCCGGCGGTCGTTGCCCCGGGAGATGGCGGTGCGGACATAGGCCTTGCCCATCTCGGCCTGGATGGTGCTGCGCAGCATCCGCACCGTCATGGCGATGCGGGGGATGGCCAGGGACACGGCGGGGAACACCAGATACCCCAAGGACCCCCACAGGTCCGTGTCCAGACCCGGGAACTGGCCGTGGGTAAAGACATGGAGCACGGTGCTGAACACCCACGTCAGCAAAATGCCGGTGAAAAAGGGCGGCACCGCCATGCACAGCTGGTTGACGGTGGTGCGCCCGGCCTCCCGGACGCCGCCGGCGCTGCGGGCCGACCACACCCCCAGGGGCACGGACACCGCCACGATCAGCACGAAGCTCAAAAGGCTCAGGGTCAGCGTCAGCACCACCTTGGAGGCGATCAGCTCCCACACGGGCTGAAAATAGCTGTAAGAGGTGCCCAGGTCTCCGGTGAAAAAGCCCAGCAGCCACTCCCCGTAGCGGATCAGCAGGGGCCGGTCCAGCCCCAGCTGGGCCCGCAGGGCGGCCACGTTCTCCTCGGTGGCCTGGGTACCCAGCATGGCGGTGGCAGGGTCGCCGGAAATCAGATCAAAGGCCACGAACGCCAAAAGGGAGACGATGACCATGGTCAGAAGCAGCATGGCGATCCGCCGCAGAGCATACTTCATCGTCCTCGTCCCCCTCTCGGGCCGGCGGCATAAAATCGGCCGCCTCTCATATTACTGGGCGTAGCGGACCGTGGACAGGTCCAGCACGTAAATGGGATAGAACTGCAGCCCCTCCAGCCCCGTCCGCAGGGCCACCAGGTCCGCCAGGTCCTGAATGTAGACGTTGGCGGCATGCTCGGTCAGGTTGCGCTCCATCTGCTTGTACAGCGCCGTCTGCTCGGCGTCGTCGTAGCAGGCGATGGCCTGCTGGAACAGGGCGTCGTAGTCGGCGTTGTTGTAGTTGATGAAATTCCGGTCATAGTCGGAGGTGAACCGCTCCAGCAGCGCCCGGGCGGTCATGTTGGAGGCGTCCACGCCCACCACGGTGGACTGGAACTGCCGTCCGGTGTACACGTCGGCCACCCAGCTCTCCCACTCGATGGGCTCAATGGTGGCGTTGATGCCCACGGCCTTGAGCTGCTCCACCAGCACCGTGGCGGTGTCCCTGTGGGGCTGGTAGTTGGAGGGCACGGTGATGGTCATGTCGAAGCCATTGGGATAGCCGGCCTGGGCCAGCAGCTCCACGGCCTTGTCGGGGTCGTAGGTATAGTAATCGGTGAGGCTGTCGTCAAAATACTTGGCAAAGGCCGGATACATGCTGGAACCGATCAGGGCGCCGTACCCGTCGAAGGCCAGGTCCAGGATCTGCTGGCGGTCCACGGCATAGCACAGGGCCTGGCGCACCAGCTCGTTGTCAAAGGGCGCCACGGCGTTGTTGAGGTACAGGGCCTGGACCAGGTTCATGGTACCCTCCAGGATCTGGAACTCATCGCCCAGCTGGGCGGTCTGGGTGCTGGTCAGGTGGGCGCACAGGTCGATGGCCCCGCTCTGGAGGCTCATGAGCAGGCTGTCGGCGTTTTCGATGATCTTGAAGGTCACCGTGTCCAGATAGGCGGGGGTGCCCCAGTACCCGTCGAACTTCTCCAGGACCACGGAGTCCTGCGCGGTGCGGGAGACGAACCGGAAGGGGCCGGTGCCCACGGGGGCGGTGTCCTGCTGATCGTAGTCCGCCGGGATGACGGCGGTGGTCAGGTAGGACACGAACTCGTTGCTGGGCTCGGTCAGGGTGATGACCACGGTCTTTTCATCCGCAGCCGTCACAGAATCGATGATGGCAAACCCGTCCACCGGCACGATGTCGGCCTCCTGGGGGTCGATGCACCGCTCCAGGGAATACACGACGTCGTCAGCGTCCACGGTGTCGCCGTTGTGGAACTTGACGCCCTCCCGGATGGTGAAAGTATAGACGGTCTCGTCGTCGGAAATGGTATAGTTCTCCGCCACAGCCGGGATCAGGCCTCCCTCCGGCGTGGGCTTCATCAGGCCCTCGAACACATTGAACATGACTTCCCGGGTCCCCGCCTTCACGGTCTTGTGAGGGTCGAGGCTGCTGTCCAGGTCCTGGGCAATGCCAACGGTGATGGCGTTGGCCGCCGCGCCCTCCTCCGGCGTCTCCTCTGTGCTGCCGCCTCCGCATCCGGTGAGTACGGCGCCCAGGAGACTGACCAGAAGAAGAAGCGACAAGGTTCTCTTCTTCATGATATGCTCCTTTGCAATCACTGCCCGTTCTCGGGTCAGTGTTGAGCGGAAACTGTCCGCCCGGCAGAATTGATGAGGCTGGAAGAACAGCCCTGCGGAAAGGTTTGTTATTTTCGTAACCAACTCTTCCGCAAGGCTGTATTGTACACGATAGGTCCCCTGATTGCAAGGGGTTTTCCGAAAATCACGGCTGCTTTCCGTCCGGTTTTTCCTCCCGCTCCTCCGGTTTTCCGACGACACCGCTGTACGCCTCGGTCTCCACCGGCATCTCCCGGCGGCGCAGCCGCGTCTCCACGATGAAGTTGACCAGGCTCAGCAGGCACGCGCACACCGGCACGCCGAAGAACATCCCCGCCACGCCGAAGAAGCTGCCGCCCACCAAAATGGCGATGATGACCCACAGGCTGGAGATGCCGGTCTTGTCCCCCAGGATCAGCGGGCCGATGACGTTGCCGTCCAGCTGCTGGAGGGCCAGCACGAACAGGGCGAAGTACACCGCCTGGAGCGGCGAAACCAGCAAAATCAGGAAGATGCTGGGGATGGCGCCCAGGAAGGGGCCGAAGAAGGGGATCACATTGGTGACGCCCACGATGACCGACACCAGGGGCGTGTAGGGAAAGCCGAAGATGCTGCAGCAGATGAAGCACAAAATGCCGATGATGAGGGAGTCCAGCAGCTTCCCCCGGACAAAGCCGGAGAAGATCTCGTCCACCTTCTTCACGGCCCGGAGCACCCATCCGGCGTTGGCCCCGGAAAACAGGCCGCACACGATCTTCCGGGCGCTGGCGGCGCAGCGCTCCTTGGTGGCCAGCAGATAGACCGACACCATGATGCCCACCAGCAGGTCCAGCAGGAAGTTCAGCGCGCTGACAATGCCGCCGGAGAGGGCCGTCATCAACGTGGTGGCCTGGGGCAGCACCTCCCGGGTCAGCCAGGTCTGGATATCCTTATAATAAATGTTCAGCTGCTCCGTAACCCAGGACTCCACCTGAGGGTTGGACTCCAGCAGCCGCTCCACCCAGCCCCGGACCGTGAGATAGTACGACTCCGCGCTGGAGATCAGCTGCACCACGCTCTTGTACAGCTCCGGCAGCAGGAACGAGGCCAGCAGATACCCGGCAGCGCACACGATGATCCACGTCATCAGCAGGCTCACCGCCCGCACCCGGCGGGACGACAGCTTCCCCTGCCGGCGGATGCGGCTCAGATGGCTCTGGAACAGCTTCCGCTCAAAAAAATTCACCACCGGCGCCAGCAGGTAAGCGATCAGCGCACCCAGAAACACCGGCTGGAGGGCCTTGATGAACTGCCGTCCGAAGATGACGGCGGCCCGGCTGCCGAACAGCGTGTCATAAAACAGCAAAATGGCGCAGACGGTGAGAAACACCGTCAGTCCCATCCGCACATAACTGCTCTTCCGGCTCATGGCTCCTCCTTCTCCTCCGCTTTGGCGGAGTGCGTTCGACACTATTTTCATTCTACACACCCCCCATGGGAATTGCAATCCTCATTTTACCGTGATATACTGTCTCTTACACGATTTTAACGAATCACTTTTGCTTTTTTCGCGCGGGAGGCGCATTTTTGATGGACACACACTCCAAAAAACTGCTGCTGATCTTCAATCCCAAGGCGGGCCGCAGCAAGCCCCGCGGCCCCCTGTTCGATGCGCTGGCGCTTTTGTCCGAAAACGGATACCTGGTCCGCATCCACCGGACCACTGCCGCAGGGGACGCCGCCGAGACCGCCGCCCGGGAGGGCGGGGACTACGACCTGGTGGTGGCCTCCGGCGGAGACGGCACCCTCAACGAGGTGATCTCCGGCCTGTCCCGGCTGGAGCATCCGCCTCTGCTGGGCTATCTGCCCCAGGGCAGCACCAACGACTTCGCCGCCAGCCTCCGCATCCCCGGCGATCCGGAGCAGGCGGCGGCCGCCATTGTGCAGCAGCGGGTCCAGGTGCTGGACATCGGCCGGTGGAACCAGCGATGCTTTGCCTACGTGGCCTCCTTCGGCGCCTTTACCAAGACCTCCTACTCCGCCCCCCAGGCCGCCAAGAACGCCCTGGGCCACTTTGCCTATATCCTGGAGGGCATGAAGGACCTCAACTCTCTGCGTCCCTATCGGGTGAAGATCACTGCCGATGGGGAAACCCTGGACGGTGAGTATCTGTTCGGCGCCGTGTGCAACTCCACCTCCATCGGCGGGCTCATGAAGCTGGACCCGGGCCGGGTGGTGCTGGATGACGGCAAATTCGAACTGCTTCTGATCCCCAACCCCAAAAACGCCATGGACCTGCAGAATCTGGTGATGGATCTGCTGAATCAGAACTACGACGGCCAGGGCCTGATCTTCCGCCACGTCTCCCAGCTCCACCTGGAGACGAAGGAGGACCTGCCCTGGTCCCTGGACGGGGAATATGCCCCCAGCGTCCCCGCCGTGGACATTGTCAACTGCCGGGGCGCCCTGCGGATGCTGCTGTGAAAGAGCTGGATTATCTGCGCCGCCGATACGGCGGCCACCGGCCGGGCCTGCTGGGCGCCCGGCACAGCTACGCGGTCCTCTGTCCCCTGGTGGAGCGGGACGGAGCGCTGCACCTGCTGTTCGAGGTCCGGGCCGCCGGACTGCGCCAGCAGGGGGAGGTGTGCTTCCCCGGCGGGCGGATGGAGGCCGGCGAGACCGTGGAGCAGTGCGCCCTGCGGGAGACGGCGGAGGAGCTGGCCATCCCGCCGGAGCAGGTGACGGTGCTGGGTACCCCGGACTTCATCTGCAACCAGCGGGGATTCCTGCTCCAGCCGGTGCTGGGACTGGTGTCCCCCGCCGGATTTGCCGCCATGTCCCCCTCCCCGGCGGAGGTGGCGGAGGCCTTTACCGCCCCCCTGGATTTCTTCCGCCAGACCCCGCCGGAGGTCTACACCTACGACCTGGCCCCCCAGGTGCCGTCGGATTTCCCATACGGCCCCGTGGGCATCCCCGCCGACTACCCCTGGGCCCACGGCCGGGTGGAGGTGCCGGTGTGGTACTGGCAGGGCCATGCCGTCTGGGGCATGACCGCCCGGCTGGTCCGGGATTTGATCCGGACCGAACAGATTTGAAAAAACAGACGGGAGCCCGCGCCTTTCTGGCGCGGGCTCCCGTTTGCGTTTGTGTTATCGCAGCAGCAGCCGCAGATACCCGGCATACAGCCCCAACAGTGCAGCCCCCTGCCAGCGGTGAAAGCGGCCGGTCAGCAGCGGCGGCGCAACCGCCGCCGCGCACAGCGCCAGGCAGGCCGGCAGGTCCAGCCCCGTGGTCTGGGGGCCGATCAGAAGGCTCCCGCCGGAGACGGCGGCGCAGGCCGGCAGGATCAGCGCCAGGTCGATGATGTTGGCGCCCACGATGTTCCCAACGGACAGAGCCGTCTCCCGCCGGGCCACCGCCGTCAGCGTGGTGACCAGCTCCGGAAGCGACGTGCCCACGGCCACCACCGTGGAGCCCACCACCCCGGCGGGCACCCCCAGCAGCAGGGCCAGGCGGCTGCCGTGGGTCACCAGCAGCCGGGAGCCCAAAGCCACGGCGCCGGCGCCCAGGGCGAACAGCCCCAGCTCCCGAACCATCCGGCGGCGGGAGACGGTGCGTCCCTGGGGCATGGTCTGCCGCCGCTGCTCCATGCCCCGCCGGGCCTCCCGGATGCTGCCGGCCAGATAGGCCGCCAGGATGGCCGCCAGAACCAGCCAGCCGGGAAAAGCCAGCTCTCCGCCCCGGCACAGCGCCGCCAGGCACACCGCCGCAGCGGTCATCAGCAGCGCCCTGGGCGCCAGCTGCCGCCGGGCAGCGGTGCCGGGGGCCCACAGAACGCCGATGCCCAAAATCAGTCCCAGGTTGGCCGCCACGGACCCCACGGCGTTGCCCACCGCCAGGTCCCGGGCCCCCCGGAGCACCCCGGTCAGGGACACGGTCAGCTCCGGCAGGGTGGTGGCCAGGGAGACCACCGTGGCGCCAATGAGAAAACGGGGCACGCCGGAGGCCTCCGCCATCCACACGGCCCCGTCCAGGAACCAGTCCCCGCCCTTGACGATCAGCACCAGTCCCGCCAGAAACAGCGCTACGGACACCCACACACCTGTCAACACCGGCACGCTCCCCTCTCCGGCGCCGGTATGGGGCCCGGACGCCTTGTCTGTTAGAGGGTATGCGCCGTCTCACTCAGGAATTCCGGGTCGTAGCCGATATTCTTCTCCAAAATATCCGGCTCTCCTGCCGGGACAAAGCCCCGCCGCCGGAAGAAGGGCAGCTCTGCCGGACCGGCGGTCCGCAGGGCCGACCGGCTCCGGTGCCGGTAATAGGCCACGGCCTGACCCAGCAGCTGGGTGCCGTAGCCCCGGCGGCGGCTGTCCGCGTCGATCCAGAGCAGATCCACCCAGCCCCGGCCGTCCGTCTCCTCCCGCGCCGGGTCAAAGCGCACCAGGCCCACACCCCGGCCGTCCGACAGGCGGCGGCCCACCAGGACCGGCTGCGCCGGGCCGCCCGGCGCGGCCCCGGCCTCCGCCAGGGCCCGGTCCAGCAGCGCCTGCTCCTCCGGCAGACGCAGGGGCTCGAAGTACAGCCCCGGCTCCAGGGCGTTGGCATGGGCGCCGCCGCCCTCGCCGGCCAGGAACTCCGGCGTGCGCAGGTGGCTGTTGTCGTCCCGCCAGAGCACCGCCAGGTGTTCCCCGTCCCCCTGCAGCAGGGACACGGCGGTGTTGTCCCCGTGGGGCGTGGTGCCCAGCTCCTCCAGGGGGATGCCCTGGAGGGTCGCCAGCAGGATGCGGATGGCGCAGCCGTGGCAGAATACCGCCACAGTCTTCCCGTCGTTTTCCGCGGCGATGGCCCGCACCGCCGCCAGGACCCGGTCCCGAACCTGAACCGGGGTCTCAGCCCCCTCCACGTGCCACAGGTGCAGCTGGTGGGTGAAGTACTCCAGCTGCTCCGGGCTCTCCCGGGCGATCTCTCCCCAGGTCTTTTGCTCCCAGACGCCCACGCAGATCTCCCGCAGCGCCGGATCCCGGTGCAGGGGCAGGCCCTTGGGCTTGTAGATGGCGCTGGCGGTGGCGCAGGTACGGTAGAGGTCGCTGGAATAGACAGCGTCGACAGAAATGTCCGCAAAGCGCCGGGCCAGGGCGGCCACCTGCCGCCAGCCCCGGTCGGTGAGGATGCTGTTGTACTGGCCCTGGGCGATCCGGTAGAGATTGCCCTCCGCCTCGGCGTGGCGGATGAGATAGATGCTGGTCATGGTCCCTCCATCGGGGCATGAAGCTGCCCCTTGTTTCATTGTTTTGTTGTATTATACGGCAGACGGCGGAATTTGGCAAACGGCGGGGCGGTTTTTTTCCTCAGGACGCGCCATACTAGCGGTGTGGCGAAAAGGAGTTGAGTGAAGCATGAAGATGTGTGCCGGATTTTGGGTCGGCATGGGCGCCGGGATGATGGCCGGCGCCGCTTTGGGAATGGTGGCGGCCAGCAGCCGGGATCCCATGAAAACGCAGGTTGGAAAAAGCATCCAGAAGCTGGGTCTCGCCGTGGATCACGCTGTGGACAACATCGTTTCCGAAATGCGCTGAAGCGCGCAGGGCGGAGGGCGCAGACCCTCCGCCCTTTTTTCTTGAACTTTTTTCACCTGGGGCTTGACTTTATAAAAACCTCTGCTATAATAATATCGCTGTCGTTTTACAGCAGTTACAATCAAACCGTTTCTTGGTTCTGGACCACATGGAGAAGTCGCCTAGTTGGTCGAGGGCGCATGATTGGAAATCATGTAGGCCCCTAAAGGGTCTCGAGGGTTCGAATCCCTCCTTCTCCGCCACATCGGAGCAAGCGTTGTTTCGCTTGCTCCGATTTATTTTATAAATCTCGGCCCGCTCATTTTGCCGCTTCTTTGCTCTGCAAAATCAAACCGCTTCTCCTGGGTGCGGACTGGTTCAACTCTGTTTACCCGCATTTTTATAAACGAAGGAAACAGCTGCATGGTCGTTCAAAAAACGACCATGCAGCTGTTCGCTTTTTCAAAACACCGCCGCTCGGCTGCGCTTTTATCCGGTTATCCCGAACCAGACAAGCAGGCCGATCCCTACGGCAAAGGCCACGGCGCCCGCTTGCTTGAACGGCCGCTCTCCCCCCTGCTCAAATCGGTAAAAGAACGTGAATGCAATTCCAAAAAACAAAATCGACAAGGTTCCCTTCCACGCGGGATTTCCCTTTGCGATGCAGATGATGGTCAGTATTTCGACCTGTTGACAAAGTAGATCCCCCAGAGCAACGGAAGCAGGCAGTGATAGCAAAAAAGACGCCTCACGGCGTCACACGGTCCATTTGATCATCCGCTTCAGGTTCAATGCGGTCGCTGACAAGAGGCAGTGGTCTTCCGCTGCCTCTCGTCCTCGCCGCAGGAGCCGCCCCAACCTGTGCCCCCACTTCTGTGCTGCAAAAGTCCCCTCGCTCCAGATCTGCCGCTTGCGCAAGGCCCTCTGGTACGTCGGGCTGTCCAACTCCCTCAGATCCTCCCGGATCTCTCTCCAGAAGTAGCTGCGTTCCAGGCGTTTGGCCCGTCCCTTTCCCACGCATTGCTCTTTCAAGGGACAGGCGGCGCAGTCGCTCCTGTCCGCGAAATACACCCAGTGCAGTCCGCCCACGCTGCGGTTGAGGTTCCGCAGCCGCAGCGCCTTTCCGCCGGGACAGGTATAGAGATCGTTCTCCTCATCGTAGAGAAAGGGAGACCCGGGAGCTCCGCCCAGGGCCGCCGCGGAGCGGGGCATGGGCCGGACATAAAAGCGGATGCCGTGGTCCCGCAGCACCCGGTGGAACAGCGGAAGATCGTAGGCCGCATCCGCCACGGCCGCCCGGACGGGGAGGATCTCCCGATGGATATGCTCGATCTGCCTCAGATATGGCACCGCGTCGTTCACTTCCCCGGAGGTCACCGCCACATCCAGGATGATGCCGTGATCGCAGTCCACCGTCTGATGAGACAGATAATGGGGCCCCTTTGGCTTTCCGGGACGGTTCAAGTGCCCCGACTCCGGATCCGTGCGGCTGGCCCATTTCCGGTCGTACCGAAGAGGGCTTTTGACCTGCCTGCTCCGTCCCTTCTGTCTCCGTTTCCTGCCCGTCTTTCCCGCCTGGGTCCTCCGGTCCAGTTCCTCCAGCGCTTCTTCCTCATACGCGTCCAGCCGCTCCCAATACGCCCCCGGCTTCTGCACCGCCTCCACCAGGTGCTCCGAGGCCGGGGACGCGTTTGCCTTCACGTGGGTGGAGTCCGTCGCCACCAGCCGCCCGCTTGCCAGACCTTTGCTCACGCACTGCTCCACCACTTCCTCAAACAGCCGCCGGAACACCTTCCGGAAGGATGGTTTCCGTCTGCGAAGCTGCGAGATGGTGCTGTGATCCGGAACCCGATCCAGCAGATCCAGTCCCAGATACCACCGCAGGGCCACATCGGTCTGGATGCGCTGCTCGATCTGCCGCTCCGACGGGATGCCGTACAGGTATCCCACCAGCAGGTACTTTACCAGCATCACCGGGTCGATGGGTGGCCGGCCGTACCGGCGGCTGTACAGCTTTTCCGTCTCACGATATAGGAAGGAAAGGTCCAGTGCCGCCTCCAATTTTCGAAGGAAGTGTTCCTGGGGCACCAGGTCCTCGATGGTCACCATGTGCAGCTTCAGTTGCATCCACCCCACCTCCGATTCCATTTTACCATGGTTTTCGCCGGTGGGCTACTTTGTCAACAGATCGAGTATTTGGGCAACAGCAGTTACCCACTCCAGCGCATAGCTTCTCGCTTTCGTCTTTATCTGTTCGTCCCGCGCATCTTCACCGGGTCTTTTGTTATGGTCTTTCATATTGCAGCCCCCTAATTCCTGGCGGTTCTTCGGGCAATCCAATCCGCCGGGTGATGGAAAAACAGGACCGCCCTCGGGCGGTCCTGTCTGCTTCCTGAAAACGTCTTACTTCAGGTTGAAGAAGGCCTTCTTGCCGGGATACTGAGCGGCGTCGCCGCGTCGGCGCAAAGTCCGCTCCCCCTCGGGACGCCCGTGTTCGGGCATCCCTCGCTCCGCTCCCTTGCCCCTCCTTTCCCCATCCGGCCCGCTCCGCTGGGCCCGGATGGGGGCCCCGGAGCTGGGCGACAGGGAAAAGCAGGACCGCCCGAGGGCGGTCCTGTCTGCTTCCTGGAAATGTCTTACTTCAGGTTGAAGAAGGCCTTCTTGCCGGGATACTGAGCGGCGTCGCCCAGCTCCTCCTCGATGCGCAGCAGCTGGTTGTACTTGGCCACGCGGTCGGTGCGGCTGGGAGCGCCGGTCTTGATCTGACCGGCGTTCAGGGCCACGGCGATGTCGGCGATGGTGGCGTCCTCGGTCTCGCCGGAGCGGTGAGAGACGATGGCGGTGTAGCCGGCACGGTTGGCCATCTGGATGGCGTCCAGGGTCTCGGTCAGGGTGCCGATCTGGTTGACCTTGATCAGGATGGAGTTGGCAACGCCCTTCTCAATGCCGGTGGCCAGGCGCTCCACGTTGGTGACGAACAGGTCGTCGCCCACCAGCTGGACGCGGCTGCCGATGGCCTTGGTCAGCATGGCCCAGCCCTCCCAGTCGGTCTCGGCCATGCCGTCCTCCAGGGAGATGATGGGATAGTTGTCGGCGAACTTCTTCCACATGTTCACCAGCTGCTGCTGGGTCAGCTTGCGGCCGGACTTGGGCTGGATATAGAGCTTCTGCTCCTCATCCCACCACTCGGAAGAAGCGGCGTCAATGGCGATCATGAAGTCCTCGCCGGGCTTGTAGCCAGCCTTCTCCACGGCGGCCACGATGACCTTCAGGGCGTCCTCGTCCTTCTTCAGGTTGGGGGCGTAGCCGCCCTCGTCGCCCACGCCGGCGGCGGGGGTGCCGTTCTCCTTCAGGACGGTCTTGAGGGCGTGGAACACCTCGGCGCAGCGGCGCAGGGCCTCCCGGAAGGAGGGGGCGGAGACGGGCATGATCATGAACTCCTGGATCTCCACGTTGTTGGTGGCGTGGGCGCCGCCGTTGAGGATGTTCATCATGGGAACGGGCAGCTGCTTGGCGTTGACGCCGCCAATATAGTTGTACAGGCTGGTGCCCAGGCTCTCGGCAGCGGCCTTGGCGCAGGCCAGGGAGGCGCCCAGGATGGCGTTGGCGCCCAAGCGGGACTTGTTGGGGGTGCCGTCCAGCTCGATCATGGCCTTGTCGATGGCCACCTGGTCCAGCACGTTCATGCCGATCAGGCACTCGGCGATCTCGGTGTTGACGTTCTTCACGGCGTTCTCCACGCCCTTGCCGTTGTAGCGGCCCTTGTCGCCGTCCCGCAGCTCGCAGGCCTCATAGATGCCGGTGGAGGCGCCGGAGGGCACGGCGGCGCGGCCCATGGTGCCGTCCTCCAGGTACACCTCGACCTCAACGGTGGGGTTGCCGCGGCTGTCCAGGATCTCCCGGCCCAGGACGTCGACGATCTCAAGAATTTGTTTCATGACACACTGCTCCTTTTGTGATTGATTGACAAAAAATCGGGAAAGCGGCCCGCAGGCCCCCTTCTCGGCAGGAAAGCCCGTGGATTTTACCTGCCTATTATATCGGTAAACGATTACCTTGTCAAGCGAGAGGCTCCGGACCCATCCCTGCTTTTCCTCTCAAATTTTGGGACGGTTTCCTGTGGAAATTGCCAAAAACCGCAGCTTTTCCCCGGAACAGATAAAAAACGCCGCCCCGGCAGGCGCCGGGGCGGCGAAGGGAGTGCAGTCTGCTTACAGCACGTTCATCAGGTTGAAGGCCAGGATCAATCCGGAGAACACGATGGACACGGTAGAGCACAGCTTGATGAGGATGTTCAGGGACGGGCCGGAGGTATCCTTGAAGGGATCGCCCACGGTGTCGCCCACGACAGCGGCCTTGTGCTGCTCGGAGCCCTTGCCGCCGTGGTGGCCGCCCTCGATGTATTTCTTGGCGTTGTCCCAGGCGCCGCCGGCGTTGGACATGAACACAGCCATGGCGAAGCCGGTGACGGACACGCCGCCCAGCAGACCCACCACGCCGGTGGGGCCAAGGATCAAACCGGTGGCCAGAGGCACGATGATGGCCAGCAGAGCGGGGGCGACCATCTCATGCAGGGCGCCCTTGGTGCACAGGGCCACGCAGGAGGCGTAGTCGGGATCGGCCTTGTACTCCATAATGCCGGCGATCTCCTTGAACTGACGGCGGACCTCCACCACGATGGACTGGGCCGCCTTCTGCACCGCGCTCATGGTGAAGGCGGAGAAGACGAAGGTCAGCATGGCGCCGATGAACATACCGACCAGAACGGTGGGGCTGGTCAGGGTGAAGTTCAGCGTCTCGGTGGTGTTCTCCTGGACGATGTTGACGTAGGAGACCAGCAGGGCCAGAGCAGTCAGGGAGGCGGAGCCGATGGCGAAGCCCTTGCCGGTGGCGGCGGTGGTGTTGCCCAGGGAGTCCAGAGCGTCGGTGCGCTCGCGGACCTCTTCCGGCAGGCCGCTCATCTCGGCGATGCCGCCGGCGTTGTCGGCCACGGGGCCGTAGGCGTCGGTGGCCAGGGTGATGCCCAGGGTGGACAGCATGCCCACGCCGGCGATGCCGATGCCGTACAGGCCCTTGTTGAAGGCCTCGGTGAAGGCGCCGGAACCGTCCACGATGACGGTGGAGCCGCCGGCGCAGAAGTAGCTCAGCAGCACGGCCACAGCCACGATCAGGATGGAGGTCATGGTGGACTTGAGGCCCAGGGAGATACCGCCAATGATGATAGTGGCGGAGCCGGTCTCAGAGGCGGCCGCCAGCTCCTGGGTGGGCTTGTAGGTGTCGGAGGTGTAGTACTCGGTGAAGTAGCCGATGGCGCAGCCGCCGATCAGGCCGCAGAGGATGGCCACATACACGCCCATATGGCCGTCCAGGATGAAATAGGTCAGAGGCGCCGCCAGGATGGCTGCCAGGATGGCGGCGGTGTACGTACCGGTGCGCAGGCTCTTAAGCAGGGACTCCTGGGAGGCGTTCTCCTTGGTCTTGACCAGGAAGGAGCCGATGATGGAGCAGATGATGCCGGTCACAGCCAGGGCCACCGGCAGCAGCAGGCCGCCCCAGCCGTAGCCGCCCACAGCGCCCAGCGCGAAGGTGGCCAGAATGGAGCCCACATAGGACTCGTACAGGTCGGCGCCCATGCCGGCCACGTCGCCCACGTTGTCGCCCACGTTGTCGGCGATGGTGGCGGGGTTGCGGGGATCGTCCTCGGGGATGCCGGCCTCGACCTTGCCCACAAGGTCGGCGCCCACGTCGGCGGCCTTGGTGTAGATGCCGCCGCCCACACGGGCGAACAGCGCCATGAAGGAGGCGCCCATGCCGTTCATGACCATGATGTTGCCCAGCTGGATGGGATCCTCCACGCCGAAGCCGTAGCGCAGGATGAAGAACCAGAGGGTGATGTCCAGCATGCCCAGGCCCACCACGGTGAAGCCCATGACGGAGCCGGAGGAGAAAGCCACCCGCAGGCCCTTGTTCAGGCTCTCGGAGGCGGCCTGCGCGGTGCGGGCATTGGAGTTGGTGGCGATCTTCATGCCGATGAAGCCCGCCAGCATGGACCAGATGCCGCCGGTGAGGAAGGCGAAGGGAGTGAACTGGGAGAGCATCTTTCCGCCGGAGCCGAAGGCGATGACCAGCAGAATGATGAACACCACCACAAAGACCTTTGCAACGGTTGTGTATTGATGCTTGAGGTATGCATTGGCGCCCTCTCTTATGGACGCCGCGATCTTGCGCATTTTCTCGTTGCCTTCAGAGTAGGACATGACTTTGCTTTGCTGCAATTTGGCGAATGCGAGGGCGATGACGGCGCCCACGAACCCGATCCAGAACAGGCTTTGGATTTGCATTTTTCTCCACTCCTTTTTGTGTTGTACAGTGCTTAATCATTCTAGCACATGCAAAGGTTTTTTCAAGTAACCTTCACGTATTTTTTTACGCAAACGTTGTAATTTTTACGTTTTAACCAAAAAAATTCAGAGAAAACTAGCAATTTTCTTCCCAAGTCCATGCAAATTTTCGTGTTTTTTGCGATTTTATAGCGCAAAAAATAGCATTTTCTCTACAAAAACAGCAGGTCAGAAACAGTGGTTTCCGGCCTGCTGCCGCGGTCCGCAAATTTTGCACATGTTTTTTATAAAATTTGCGTTAATTTTTGCGTATTCAATACACCATCTGGAAGTCGGTGAACACCCAGCTGCCCTCCACAAACTCATAGGGGAAGGAATAGGTCTCCACGCCGATGACGGCATTGCGGGCGCTGTCCAGCAGTTCCACGCTCACCTCCACGGAATAGGCGCCCTCGCTCTCCTGCTCTACGGAAATCTCCACAGCCCCCTTGCCGCTGTCCCTGTCTCTGCCCGGGCCAGTGCCGTCAAAGGCGTACAGCGCGCCATCCACATCCCGGTACACCGGGTAGTCACCCTGCTCCAGCAGCCGCTCCGTCAGTTCCGGGGAAAACACCACTCTCAGGTAAGTCCGCAGATCAGCCATGTCCTCAATGCCGGGATAATCCACCTTCCGGTAGAGCCGCCCGTCCACGATCTCCTGTTCCGGCCCGCAGGGCAGCGGAGCCAGCTCAAACCAGCCGTATGCCGTCATGGCCCGTTCATAGGCGCTGAGTACCTCCATCTGCGTCAGAGGACGCGGCTCCTCCTCCACCAGGGCCGCCCCCAGCGTCTCCTGCTCTGAAGATCCCCTCTCCGCCGCATCGGCGGCGGAGGGCGCGCCGCAGCCGGTCAAAACCAGCAGCATCAGCAGCGCCAGCAGCGCACTCCGTTTTTTCATCCGCACTCTCTCCTTTTGCGGCGGGCCTCCCCCCGCCTCCCGCTCCAACGGGAAATCATACGTTTTATCTAAATTGAGCGTATCATATTTTCCCGTAAAATTCCACGTTTTTTTCCATTTTTCCGGCAAATTTTCCCCCGGCTTTTCCGGGCCGGGCAAGAAAAAAGCCGCCCGGTGTCACCGGGCGGCGGGGTCGCGGATATCCTTATCGTCAAACGGTCTGTAAGACCGGAAAGCAGCCGGATACAAACGGCCGGAAAAAAGAAAAAACCCACGCCCTACGGCGTGGCCTCGTCTTCCGGTCTTTTACCGCTCACTGGAATTCCACTGGGAATCCATGAAAATCAGATCGTCCACGTCTCCGGGCGCGATCCACTCCATATTCAGCATCGGCGTCCCTCCCTTCTTTCGTTTTATGTAAACACAGTATAGCACGGGCATCTGCGGTTGTCAAGGGTTTTATCGGCAGTTTATATAAAACAGATGTTAATTTTTTGTGTACTTTTTATTTTGCACGGCCTTGAGTGCCCTTCCGTCTGCCGATATAATACATAGTACGAATAATTAGTGGTGTGAATTACTCTGAGAGGAGGGAGCGCGCATGTCCACCGACGCCCTGCGCCATCAGCTGATTGCGTCTTTGCGGAGCATTTATGATCTGGAGGCCTTCGGCGCCCTGGCCGATCTGCTCCAGGGGGAGTCCCTGGCCCTGACCTTTTTGCTGGAGCACCGGGGACAGGAGGTGTTTCCTTCTGACCTGAGCCGGGAGCTGCACCTGTCCCGGTCCCGGATCACCGGAGCCCTGACCTCCCTGGCCCGGAAGGGGCTGGTGTCCACCCATCACTCCCAGGCGGATCGCCGCCGGGTCCAGGTGTCCATCACCGACCAGGGAGCGGAGCAGATTGCCGGCAAGCTGGAGCGGATGGAGGCCTATTTCGATAAGATGCTGGACGGACTGGGCGAGGATGACGCCAGGACCCTCATTGCCCTGATCCACCGGTGTGTGGAGGTGATGGGACAATGACCGACGCCTTCGTCTCTTTTGAAAATGTGTCTAAGGTCTACCGCACCGGCGAGGTGGAGATCCGGGCGGCGGACAGTGTGACCTTTTCCGTCCGCAAGGGGGAGTTTGTCATCATCGTGGGGCCCTCCGGCGCCGGCAAGACCACGGTGCTGAACATGCTGGGGGGCATGGACGCCTGCTCCGGCGGCACCATCACTGTGGACGGAGCGGTCATCAGCGGCTATAACGCCAGGCAGCTCACCGGCTACCGCCGCCATGACATCGGCTTCGTGTTCCAGTTCTACAACCTGGTCCAGAACCTGACGGCTCTGGAGAACGTGGAGCTGGCGGCTCAGATCTGCCGGGACCCCCTGGACGCCGCCACGGTGCTGGACGAGGTGGGCCTTTCCGACCGGAAGGACAACTTCCCCGCCCAGCTCTCCGGCGGCGAGCAGCAGCGGGTGGCCATCGCCCGGGCCCTGGCGAAAAACCCCAAGCTCCTTTTGTGTGACGAGCCCACCGGCGCCCTGGACTATCAGACCGGCAAGGCCATTTTGAAGCTGCTCCAGGACACCTGCCGTGAAAAGGGCGTGACGGTCATCGTCATCACTCACAACAGCGCCCTGACCCCCATGGCGGACCGGGTGATCCGCATCCGCAACGGTACCGTGGCCGAGGAGATCCTCCAGGACCATCCCACGCCGGTGGAGCAGATCGAGTGGTGAGCCGGGCCGGCGGTCTCCCTGTTTTTTCTGTATGATCCATTTTGCGCAAGAGAGGCGGTGAGCGGGTGAAAGCCATCCAAAAAGACTTCTGGCGGGAGATCCGGTATACCCGCAGCCGTTTTCTGTCCATTTTGATCCTGGTAGCCCTGGCGGTGGCCTTCCTCTCCGGTCTGCGGTGCACCGCGCCGGACATGAAGAACACCTGCGACAGCTATCTGGACCAGCAGAACTTCATGGACATCCAGGTCCTGTCCACCCTGGGGCTGACGGAGGAGGACCTGGAGGTCCTGTTGGACCAGCCCGGCGTGTCCGGCGGCGAGATCGGCTGGACCGTGGACGCCTACGCCCAGACCCCGGACCTGGACATCGTGGCCAAGGTCCACTCCCTGCCCCAGGAGCTGAACACGATCACCCTCACCGACGGTCGGATGCCCCGGGCGGCGGACGAGTGTGTGGCGGAGGAGCACCTGCTGGAGCTGCTGAATCTGGAGATCGGGGATCAGTTGACCCTGTCTACCTCCGGGGACTACGCCGACGCCCTGGCCGTGGACACCGTCACCGTGGTGGGCGTGGTCATCAGCCCCCTGTACATCAGCGTGGAGCGGGGCACCTCCACCCTGGGCACCGGCCAGGTGGCAGCGTATCTGTACCTGCCCCGGGCCGCCTTCGCCATGGATTACTACACCGCTCTGTACCTGACCGTGGAGGGCGCGGCGGAGACCACCGCCTTTTCAGAGGAATATGACGATCTGGTGGACGGCGTGGTGGACGCGCTGGAGCCTCTAGGCGAGGAGCGGGCGAAGCTGCGCCGGGAGAGCCTGGTGGACGAGGCCACGGAGAAGCTGGACGACGCCCAGGCGGAACTGGACGACGCCAAGGCCGAGGCGGAGCAGGAGCTCGCCGACGCGGAGGCGGAGCTCTCCGACGCCCGGGCCGAGCTGGACGACGGCTGGGCGGAATACTACGACGGACTGGATACCTTCCGCCGGGAGATCGCCGACGCGGAGCAGGAGCTCTCCGACGGCGAGCAGGAACTCGCCGACGCCCTGACGGAGCTGGCCGACGGCGAGGCCGAGTACGCCGACGGCTACCAGGCGTACCTGGACGGCCTGGCGGAGTATGAGGACGGCCTGGCGGAGTATGAGGAAAACAAGAAAAAGGTGGACGACGGCTGGGACGAGTACAACGACGGCCTGGCGGAGTACCGCGCCGGCGAGCGGCAGCTGGATGACGCCTACGGAAAGCTTCAGTCCGGCGAGGCCCAGTATGCCAGCGGCAAGCAGAAGCTGGACGGCTTCGTGACCAGCTTCGTGCTGCCGGGCAGCGGCTACGCCTCCGCCGACGCCCTGTCCCAGGCCCTGCTGGCGGAGAGCAGCGGCACCGGCAGCGCCCATCAGGCGGTGGAGGCCGCCCTGGCGCGGATCAGCGCCCTCAAGACTCTGGCGGAAAACCTGGAGACCCTGGAGGCCTCCCAGGCCCAGCTGACCGGCGCCATCGGTCAGCTGGACGCGCAGATTGAGGCCCTGAAGCAGCAGATCGCCGACCTGGAGGCCCAGGAGGGCGCCGGCGGCTCCGGCGAAGAGGGCGGCTCCGGCCAGGAGGGCGGCTCCGGTGAAGAGGGCGGCTCCGACCAGGAGGGCGAGACGGCTCAGATGCTGTCCATGGCGCTTCTTCACGCCTCCGCCGAGCTGGACGCCCTGCGGGCCCAGCTGGCTCAGCTCCAGGACCAGCGGGACGGCCTCCAGGACCAGCTGGACAAGGTGAACACCAATCTGGCCGCCATCGACGCCGCCATCGCGGCGCAGATGGGCCCTGATGCCACCCGGGACGATGTGAAGGCCGCCTACGCCCAGATCGCCGCCGCGGGGGACCAAATCCCCGCCAGCGCCGAGGCGGTGCGGTCCTCTTATGCCCTGCTGGCCTCCAGCCGGGCCCAGCTGGACAGCGGCTGGTGGGACTACCGGGCGGGCTTGGCGGAGCTGAACGACGCCTGGAAGCAGCTTCAGGAGGCCAAGGCGGAGCTGGACGACGCAGAGGACCAGCTGGCCGACGGAAAGAAGGAGCTGGACAACGCCAAAGCCGAGCTGGACGACGCCCAGGCAGAGCTTGCCGACGGCCGGCAGGAGCTGGACGACGGCTGGGCGGAATACTACGACGGCCTCCAGGAGCTGGAGGATGGAAAGGTGACCCTGGAGGCCGAGCGCGCCGACGGCCAGCGGGAGCTGGACGACGCTCTGGCGGAGCTGCGGGACGGCGAGGCCGAATACGCCGACGGCTACCAGGAGTACCTGGACGGCAAGGCGGAGGCGGAGGAGAAGATCGCCGACGCGGAAAACGAGCTGGCCGACGCCCGGCGGAAGATCGCGGACATCGGCTCCAGCGAGTGGTACATCCTCAGCCGGGACTCCAACCCCGGGTATCTTGGCTTCGGCCAGGACGCGGACCGAATGGGCAATCTGGCCTCTGTGTTCCCGGTGCTGTTCTTCCTGGTGGCGGCGCTGGTGTGCCTGACCACCATGACCCGCATGGTGGACGACCAGCGGGTCCAGATCGGCTGTCTCAAGGCCCTGGGCTACACCCGCTGGACCATCTCCCGCAAGTACCTGGGCTACGGGCTGCTGCCGGCCCTGATCGGCGGCGCGCTGGGCCTAGCCATCGGCTTCACCCTGTTCCCCAAGATGATCTTCACTGCCTATCAGATCATGTACGACGTACCGGACATTGAGCTGACGTTTTACCCCGGCATCAGCGCCGCGGCGGTGGGCGCGGCGGCAGCCTGCACCACCGTCTCCACTCTGGCGGCGTGCCTGGCCTCCCTGGCGGACACCCCGGCGAGCCTCATGCGGCCCCGGGCCCCCAAGGCCGGCAAGCGGGTGCTGCTGGAGTACATCCGCCCCCTGTGGCGGCGGATGAGCTTCAACCACAAGGTCACGGCCCGGAACCTGCTGCGCTATCAGAAGCGGTTCTGGATGACGGTCATCGGCATCGGCGGGTGCACCTCCCTCATCATCGCGGGCTTCGGCATCCGCGCCTCCCTGCTGAGCACCATGAGCCGCCAGTACGAGGAGATCTACCACTACACCGCCCAGGTGGCGGTGGCGGACAACCTGCTGGACACGGAGCGGGAGGCCATCGAAGGCTATCTCTCCGGCAGCGGCGACGTGGTGGCCGCCCTGCCCTGCTACCTGACCAGCGTCACGGCGGAGACGGACACCTACTCCACCACCGCCTATCTGGAGGCGGCGGACCCCGGCCGGATCGGGGACTTTGTGACGCTGCGTACCATGGACGGCGAGCCTTTGACCGTGCCGGAGGACGGCGCCGTCATCGACCAGAAGCTCTCGGAGCTGCTGGACGTGGGCCCCGGGGACTCCATCACCGTGGACGGCGACACCCGGGCGGAGGTCACCGTGGCGGCGGTGACGGAGCACTACCTGGGCCACTTCATCTACCTCTCCCCCGCCTATTACGAGGAGGTGTTCGGCGAGGACTACCGGGAGACCGCCTATCTGCTGACCCTGACCGGCAGCGACCAGGCGCTGTGCGACGCGGTGTTCTCGGACCTGATGAGCCTCCAGGGGGTCCAGTCCGCCACCCGCATGGAGACCACCCGGGACACCTACCTCAGTTCCATGGAGCGGATCGACTTCGTGGTGGTCATCGTGATCCTCTCCGCCGCGGCGTTGGCCATGGTGGTGCTCTATAACCTCAGCAACATCAATATCACCGAGCGCAAGCGGGAGCTGGCCACCATCCGGGTGCTGGGCTTCTACGACCGGGAGGTCTCCGCCTACGTCAACCGGGAGAACGTTGTGCTGACGGCGGTGGGTATCGTCCTGGGCTGCGTGCTGGGCCACTTCCTCCACGTATGGCTGGTGAAGTCCGTGGAGATCGACCTGATGATGTTCGGCCGGGACACAGACCCCACGGCCTATGTCTGGGCGGCGCTGCTGACGGCGCTGTTCTCGGCGGCGGTGAGCCTGCTGGCCCACCGGAAGATGAAGGGCATCGACATGGTGGAATCCCTGAAAAGTGCGGAATAAACCGCACTCCCGACACTTCTTTGTATATTTTTTCTCTCGCCAGGAGAGGCTCTCCTATGGTATAATGTCAGCCGTGCCGGTTTCGGCACGGCTGACATGTTTTTTTGCCCGCCGGGCGCAGGACGCCCCGGCTTTCAAGGAGGGCCCCGTTCCATGGAAAAGCATACCAAAAAACATCCCCTCCGGCGTCTGGCCGTCCTGGCGGCACTGGCGGCAGCCCTGGTGCTGTTCGCCCGGTGGGAGAACACCTCGCTGGAGGTGGACCGCTTCGCCCCGGCGTTTTCCGATCTGCCCGCGGGCTTTGACGGCTGCCGCATCGTGGTCCTCAGCGATCTCCACGGCGCCGAATTCGGCGAGGACAACGCCGACCTCTTCGAGACGGTGGCGGAGCAGGCGCCGGAATATATCTTCTACCTGGGGGACCTGGAGGACAAATACCGCGGCCCGGAGCCGGGCTACGCCGAGACGGTGGCCGCGGGCCTTTCCGCCATCGCCCCCACCTACTACGTCACCGGCAACCACGAGTGGGCCATCGGGGACGTGCCGGAGCTGAAGGAGCGGCTGGAGGCCCAGGGCGTCACCGTCCTCTCCAACAGCTTCGTGACGCTGGAGCGGAACGGGGACACGGTGGTCCTGGCCGGGATCGACGACCCCAACGGCTACGCTGACCAAAAGCCCCCGGAGACGGTGGCGGCGGAGGTGTACGCCGCCTGCGGCGATCCCTTCTGGATGCTGCTGGCCCACCGCAACGACCACTTTGAAGCGCAGTACAGCCTGCTGGGCGCGGACCTGGTCCTCTCCGGCCACGGCCACGGCGGTATCATCCGCCTGCCCTTCACCGACGGCCTGCTCTCCACAGACCGGACCCTCTTCCCCTCCTATACGGCGGGGCTCTACGAGGCAAACGGCTCCGCCTTGTTCGTCACCCGGGGCCTGGGCAACTCCGGTCCCTCCTTCCGTCTCTTCAACCGGCCGGAGGTGGCGGTGGTGACGCTGCACCGGGCTTAAACTTCCCGGCAGGCCTCCTCCAGCTGGAGGCCCAGGGCGATCCCCTGGTAAAAGCAGTAGAGGCCGTACCCCCGGACCGGGTCCTGGCGGAGATATTCCGGCCACTGGCGGGGGTCCGGGCTGGGGATCCAGGCGTGATACAGCAGGTCGATGATGTCGGGAATCTCGTTGGGATAACGCATGGGCTGATACCTCCCACGACATAAGTTGATCGAACCATTTTATACACTCGAGTGTGCTGTTAACGCTACTACACTATACACTCGAGTGTATGTCAAGAGGTGGGCAATCTGTTCTCTGAGAAGATCCGCGCGCTCCGGAAGGAGCGCAAACTCTCCCAGGCAGCTGTCGGGGAGCAGGTGGGAATGTCCATGCGGGGCTACCAGGACCTGGAGCTGGGCGCCAAGCCCACCTTCGACAATCTCCTGCACATCGCCGACTTCTACGACGTCTCCGTGGACTGGCTCATGGACCGCACGGACGATCCCCACGCACACCGCTGAAAGGAAATCCGCTTTATGACCGAATTCCAGGCCGGACAATTTGATATCGCCGTCATCGGCGCCGGACACGCCGGCATCGAGGCGGCTCTCGCCGCCGCCCGGCTGGGGATGGAGACCATCGTCTTTACCATCAACCTGGACGCCGTGGGCAACATGCCCTGCAACCCCGCCATCGGCGGCACCGGCAAGGGCCACCTGGTCCGGGAGCTGGACGCCCTGGGCGGCGAGATGGCCCGGGCCGCGGACGCCTGCTGCATCCAGTACCGCCTGCTGAACAAGGGCAAGGGCCCCGCCGTGTGGTCCCTCCGGGCCCAGGCGGACCGGCGGCGCTACCAGGCGTACATGAAGTACGCCCTGGAGCGGCAGGAACACCTGTCCGTCCGCCAGGGAGAGGTGGTGGAGATCCGGACGGAAAACGGCGCGGTCAGCGCCGTGGTCCTCTCCACCGGGGCGGTGTTCGCCGTCCGGGCGGTGATCCTGGCCACAGGCACCTACCTCTCCGGCCGGACCATCGTGGGCGAGTGCGTGGAGGACTCCGGCCCCGACGGGATGCACGCCGCCGGGCGGCTGACGGAGTCCCTCAAGGCCCTGGGCCTGCCCCTGCGCCGGTTCAAGACCGGCACGCCGCCCCGGGTCCTCCGCCGCAGCGTGGACTTTGACGAAATGGAACTGCAGGAGGGGGACGCGCTGCCGGTGCCCTTCTCCTACGCCACAGCGGACCCGCCGGAGAACCGGGCGGTGTGCTATCTCACCTGGACCACGGAGGAGACCCGCCGCATCGTCCAGGAGAATCTGGACCGCTCGCCTCTCTACGGCGGCGTCATCGAGGGCGTGGGCCCCCGGTACTGCCCCTCCTTTGAGACCAAGATCGTCCGCTTTCCGGACAAGCTCCGCCACCAGCTGTTCGTGGAGCCCATGGGGCTGGACACGGAGGAGCTCTATATCCAGGGCTTCTCCTCCTCCATGCCGGAGGAGGTGCAGCTGCAGATGCTCCACAGCGTGCCGGGCCTCACCCACGCGGAGATGACCCGGCCCGCCTACGCCATCGAGTACGAGTGCATCGACCCCCTGGCTCTGAAACCTACCCTGGAGATCAAGGCCGTGCCCGGCCTTTACGGCGCCGGACAGTTCAACGGCTCCTCCGGCTACGAGGAGGCCGCTGTCCAGGGCTTCTGCGCCGGGGTCAACGCCGTGCGGAAGCTCCGGGGGGAGTCCCCCTTCGTCCTCTCCCGGTCGGAGAGCTACATCGGCACCCTCATCGACGATCTGGTCACCAAGGGCACCAATGAGCCCTACCGGATCATGACCTCCCGCAGCGAGTACCGGCTCCTGCTCCGCCAGGACAACGCCGACCAGCGCCTCACCCGCCGGGGCTATGACATCGGCCTGGTCAGCCGGGAGCGTCTGGCGCAGGTGGAGGAAAAGTACGCCGCCGTGGACCGGGAGATCGCCCGGCTGACTCACACCGGCGCCGCTCCCTCGGCGGCCCTGACCGCTTTGCTGACGGAGCGGGGCACGTCGGACGCCCCCGACGGCTGCCCCCTGGTGGCTCTGCTGCGGCGGCCCCAGCTCCACTATGCCGATCTGGCCCCCTTCGACCCCGGCCGGCCGGACCTGCCGCCGGACGTAAGGGAACAGGTGGAGATCTCCGTGAAGTACGAGGGCTACATCCGTCGCCAGCAAAAGCAGGTGGAGGACTTCCGCCGCATGGAGTCCCGGAAGCTGCCGCCGGACCTGGACTACAACGCCATCTCCGGTCTGCGGCTGGAGGCCCGGGAAAAGCTCTCCGCCGTCCGCCCGGCGGACATCGGCCAGGCCGGCCGCATCAGCGGCGTCAGCCCCGCGGACATGGCGGCGCTGATGATCTGGCTGGAAAAATAAGCCCCCCTCTTTTCGTCGCTTTCCCGGCGGAGCTGCCCGCCGGTTTCGGGGCGCCCCCCTCCGGGCCGCCTCCCGCCAGCAAACTGCTGAGCCAAAATCCCCCACAAGGAAGGAATGTCCTATGATCATTGACCTCACCCACACCATTACGCCGGAGATGCCCGTCTATCCCGGCACGGTCCCTCCCGTTCTGGAGAGCGCCGGCACTCTGGCCAACCGGGGCTGGCGGGAGACGCGCCTCGCCATCTCCTCCCACAGCGGCACCCACATGGACGCCCCCGCCCACATCCTGGCGGACGGCTCCACCCTGGATCAGCTCCCCCCCTCCCAGTTTTACGGCCGGGCGGTGGCGCTGGACGTGACCCATCTGGAAGGGGGCGTCATCACCGCCGACTATCTGCGCGCCCAGAACGGCACCCTGCGCACGGCGGACTTTGCCCTCTTTTACACCGGCTGGGAGCAGCGCTGGAACACGGAGGCCTTCTTTGAGGACACCTTCCCGGTGCTGGACGCGGAGGCGGCCAAGTATCTGGTCTCCTGCGGGCTCAAGGGCGTGGGCACCGACGCCTTCGGCGTGGACCGGCTGGCCAGCGGCGACCTGGCCGCCCACAAGATCCTGCTGCGGGGCGGTCTGGTGATTTTGGAGAACCTGTGTTTGAAAAAGGTGGTGGGCCGGACAGACTTCATGCTGATGGCCCTGCCGCTGAAGTACGAGCACGCCGACGGCGCCCCGGTCCGGGCGGTGGCCCAGCTGGGCGGGGACCCTTTTGAAAAGGAGATGGAGCAGGCGTGAGAGCGTTTTTCGCCATCCTGGTATGCAAGCTGGGCCGCTTGGCCGGCAAGCTGGTGGGCAAGGGCAGCTCCCTGCCCGGCAAGTTCGCCCTGAAGATCTGTCCGGACATCCTCCGCCGGGTACAGCTGCCCGCTGCCGTCATCGCCGTCACCGGCTCCAACGGCAAGACCTCCACCGTGGAGATGATCGCCGCCGTGCTGCGCGATGCCGGCAAGACCGTGGTCTACAACGCCGAGGGCTCCAACCAGATCGAGGGCGTCACCACCACGGTGCTGACCCACGCCACCCTGGGCGGCAAGGTCCGCTCCGACGTGCTGCTGATCGAGTCCGATGAGCGCTACGCCGCCCACAGCTTCCGCTACTTCCACCCCACCCACTTCGTCGTCACCAACCTCTACCGGGACCAGCTGACCCGCAACGGCCACCCGGAGTGGGTCTACGACGCCCTCCTGCCCGCCATCCACCCGGAGACGGAGCTGGTCCTCAACGCCGACGATCCCCTGTCCTCCTGCTTTGCCCGGGGACATGAGAAGGTCCGCTGGTTCGGCCTGGACCGCTGCCCCAGCGACCGGGACGCCCCCGGCGGCGTGTACCACGACGGCGCCTGCTGCCCCGTGTGCGGCGGGCCCATGACCTATGACTTCGTCCACTACAACCACATCGGCGCCTATCGCTGCGCCAAGTGCGGCCACCACCGCCCTGAGCGGACGGACTTCACCGCCACGGCCCTGGACCTGACCGGCGGCACCTTGACCCTGGACGGGCAGTACACCGTCTCCCTGGCCTTCCGCAGCATCTACAACGTCTACAACATCCTGGCGGCCTACGCCGCCTGCCGCCTGGCGGGGGTGGACGGGGAGACCATCGTCCACACGGTCAGCAACTACATCCTGAAAAACGGCCGGATGCAGACCTTCACCCTGGGCGGCCGCCACGGCACGCTCCTGACCAGCAAGCACGAGAACTCCATCGCCTACGACACCAACCTCCGCTACATCCGCCAGGAGGCCAAGGCCCCCTGCACCGTGCTGGTGATCGTGGACGCGGTGAGCCGCAAGTACTTCACCAGCGAGACCAGCTGGCTGTGGGACATCGACTTCGACCTTCTGAACTGCCCCCAGGTGGAGAAGGTCATCCTCTCCGGCCGGTACTGCAACGACCTGGCGGAGCGGTTCAGCTTCACCGGCCTGCCCCGGGAGGCGTGGCAGGTCTGCCCCGGCATCCCGGAGGCTGCGGAGCAGCTGGCGTCCCAGGGCAGCGGGGAGCTGTACGTGGTCACCTGCTTCTCCGACCGGGACAAGCTGCTGGACCTGCCCGCCGTGAAAAAGGAGGCGCTGTGACATGGACGTGAAGATCATCCACTTCTACCCCGATCTCATGAACCTCTACGGCAGCTATGCCAACGTCAGCGCGGTCAGGCGGCTGCTGGAGCGGCTGGGCCACACCGTCGCCGTGGAGACCGTGGCGCCGGGTCAGGACGCCGCCCTCTCCGGCGCGGACTTCCTCTTCATGGGCGCCGGCACCGAGCGGCGGCAGGGATTCGCCCAGGCGGACTTTGCCCGCTTCGGCGCCGACGTGAAGGCCCTGGCCGCGGACGGCTGCGCCATGCTCTTCGCCGGCACCGCCATGGAGCTGCTGGGCGCCTCCGTCACCGACGCCGCCGGTACGGTCCGTCCCGGCATCGGCCTGGCGGAATTCACCGCCGTCCAGGGCAAGCAGCGGTTCGTGGAGGACGTCTACGGCCATACGGACCTGTTTCCTGAGCCGGTGGTGGGCTTCATGAACAAGTGCGCCAACATCTCCGGCGTGGAGACGCCGCTGCTGACCGCCCTGGACCTGGGCTACGGCAACGAGGCGGAAAAGGGGCCGGAGGGCTTCCGCCGGGACAACGTGTTCGCCTCGGAGCTGACGGGGCCCATCCTGCTTAAAAACCCCAAGCTCCTGGAGACGGTGGTGTCCGCCATCCTCCGCCGCCGGGGCGCGCCGGAGCCGGAGACCTGGCCCCTGGACGCCTGGACGGAGCAGGGCTACGCCATCACGGAAGAGCAGCTGCGGCTGCGCTGCGGCAAATAAAATGACCCGGGCGGGGCATTTGCCCCGCCCGATTTGTTTTGGCTGCAAGGACCTTACGCCTCCAGCAGTTCCGCAAACCGCCAGAGGATCACGGCCGTCTGGCCCCGGAGGGCGCCGCCCTGGGGCAGCAGGTCTCCCTCCGCCGTGCCCTGAAGCAGGCCGGCCTTCACCGCCCAGCCCAGGGGCTCCACGGCGTAGGCCGATACCTGGTGGGCGTCCCGGTAACCGGAGAGATCCGCCGGTCGGACCATGGCGATCTCCGCCCAGTCGGCGTACCGCCACAGCATCGCCGCCAGCTGCTGGCGGGACACCGGCAGATGGGGCCGAAAGGTGCCGTCGGCATAGCCGGTGACGATGCCCGTCTCCGCCGCCCAGGAGGCGGCAGGGCCGTAATAGGCGCTGGCGGACACGTCGGAAAAGGGTGCTCCCGCCGTCTCCGGCTCTCCCGCCAGCCGGTACAAAATGGCGGCGGCCATGCCCCGGCTGACGCTGCCGCCGGGAGAGAACAGGCCGTTTCCGGTGCCCTGCATGAGGCCGGCGGCGGACACCGCCGCCACCGCCTCGGCGTACCAGGCGGACGCCGGCACGTCCCGGAAGGCGCCGCTCTCCGTCCCGGCGCCCCAGGCGGTCCGGGCCGCGGCGACCAGCTCCCCGGCGCTGTCCTGGGACAGCTCCCAGAAGCCGATGCCGCCCAGGGAGCGGTCCCGGGCCAGACGGGCCTTGGCGGCTATGGAGACGGGATCGTCATAGGAGATGAACGTCCGCTGACCGTAGAGCCAGGGCACCTGAGCGGTCGCGTGGCGCAGCTGCCGGTAGGTGCTGCTGCTCAGATAGGTGCTCTTCAGTGCGTCGTAGGTGACGGACCGGGCGGAGGTGAAGGTGCTGTTCAGGCCGCTGTCCGCGGAGGAGACGCCCTGGTATATGTACCCGTACAGGGGCATCCCCAGCACCAACTTCTCCGCCGCCACGCCCCGGCTCAGCCAGGCGTCCACCGCGCTGTCCACGCTGGAGGTACCGTACAGGGGCGCGTTGAACCCGGAGCGGCTGCTCCAGGGGCCGGCGAAGTCGTAGGTCATCAGGAAGATGTGGTCCACCACCTCCGCCACTGCCTGGGGCTGGATGTTGTTCAGATACCAGCTGCCGGTGGCGCCGGCCACGGTGAGCCGGTAGTCCCGGCCGTCCTTCTGTGCCTGCCGGTCCAGCTTCTGGCGGATGGCCTTGAGCAGCAGGGTGAAGTTCTCCCGGTCCTGGGGCCGGTGGATAACCCCGGCGCCGCCGGAGACCGGATACTCCCAGTCCAGGTCCACCCCGTCCAGGTCGTGGGCCAGGATCAATTCCAGGCAGCTCTGGGCGAAGGTCTCCCGCCGGGCGGCGGTGGAAGCCACGTCAGAAAAGTAGGTGGAGTGGTCCCAGCCGCCCACCGACAGCACGATCTTCAGCGCCGGGTCCTTTTTCCGCAGGGCCGTCAGGCCCGCCAGGTTCTTCCGGTCCCGGGCGGCGTCCTCCAGCACCAGTTTGCCGGTGGCGCCGTCGATGGCGGCAAAGGCGTAGTTGATCTGGGTAAACCGGCCCGCCGGGATCTTCTCCGGGCCGTAGCCCCGGGCAGCGGCCCAGGCGGCATAGTAGCCCACCACCTCCCCCGCAGTCTCCGCGGCGGCGGCCCCGGCGGGCTTCAGACCCGTCAGGGTCCCGATCAGACAGAGGGCCAGCAGCCACGCCGCCGCCCGTTTGATCCGTGGGTGGTTCATGGTATGTTCTCCTTGCAAATGTCATCTCTCGGGCAGACAGCCCGGGACTCCATTGTACCAGCACGGCTGTCTCCCCACAACGGACAACATCTGGAAGCTGCGCCACTTGCTGCCTGCAAGAACAGCGCCCGCCCCTGTCGGGGCGGGCGCTGTTTCTTTATTCCTCCGGGCTGAGGCGCGTTCCATCCTGATCCACCACCCGGATCTCCAGATCCGCCGGCCGCAGCTCCCCGGGATCCTGCTTCAAACACAGCAGGGCGGACGAGAGATACACCGTCTCCAGCTCCTCCCCGTCGGCGTACACCCGGCAGTAGGGGCTGAAATTCTCTCCGGCAATGCACCACACCTCTCCGCTGCGGTACAGGTCTGTGACGGTGATGGGCTCCACTCCCATCTCCATCTCCGTGGGCGCGTAAGGCGCCTGGCCGCCGGTGAGATAGCGGCGGCCGTACAGGGTGTCATACTGGATGCGCCGCAGGTTGGACAGGTATCCCGGCTCCTCCCGGAAAAACTGGTGGAAGGCGCCCAGGATCCCGTCGGTGATCCCCAGACAGTGGAGCACATAGGCGGAGAGCTGATAGGAGGTCAGATCCTCCTGCCGCTGCTCCAGACCGAAATTGCTCCAAAGGATGTACTCCGTATAAAAAAGGCTGTCTCCGGCCATATCGCCGCTCTCCAGCCCCAGGGCGGGCTGGTGGTCCCCGTAGAGGACCAGGACGGTCTTTTCCTCCCGCTGCTCCAGGTCCTCCACCAGACGGCCGATGAAGGCGTCCGTCTCATAGAGCTGATTGACATAGTACTCCGTGGCCCAGCGGCGGTCCTCCTCCGGGCAGGCGGTGACGGTGACGGCCGGGTCGGTCAGCACCGGCTCGTCGGGGTACTTGCCGTGGTCCTGGACGGTGACGGTGAACACGAAGTCCGGCTGGTCCGGTGTGGCGTCCAGGGCCTTGCGGATCTGCCCCTCCAGCACGGCGTCCTTGGCCCAGTTCTGAGGCGTGGTCCCGGCGGCGGGCATATACTCCAGCGGGATGAAATCGTCAAATCCCAGATGGGGGTACACCCGGTCGCGGTTATAGAAGGTGGCGGCGTGGTTGTGGATGGCATGGGTCGCGCAGCCCTGCTTTTGCAGAAGATAGGCGATGCTTTCCACGGTCTGGTCCTGGAGGCAGGTCTCGTAGGGGTACTCCCCCGGTCCGAAGAGCCGGGTGCTCATGCCGGTGAGGACCTCGCACTCGGTATTGGCGGTGCCGGCACCCACCACCGGCACCGTCAGCACGCCGGAGGAACTGGTCTCTTTCAGGGCGTGCCAGTTGGGAACCGCGTCCCGGGAGAGCTCCAGTCCCCGGATCTCCTCCGGGTCGATGAAGGATTCCAACTGAATAAAGATCACATTGACATCGCTCAGCGGCTCCGCCGGAGCCTCCGCCCGAGCGGCTTCGATCTTATCCCCCAGGTTCGTCATAACGGTGCGGCCGTAATTGAAGGGCCGGCGGATCCCCCTGTTGAGCCAGGTCTGAAAAAAGCAGTAGGGGAAGCCGTAGTCCTCATAGGCATATGCCAGGTTGGAAAAGACCGTGCTGAGCTGGTCCGTACGAAAGGCCAGGGCCCAGGTGCCGCCCAAAACGGCGGCGCACAGGACCAACGACGCCAGGGCCGGCCGCCAGCGGGCGCCCCAGGGCTGGGGACAGCGGGGCCCCCTCCAGAACAGCAGCACCAGCCCGGCCGCCAGCGCCGCCACCCCCAGGGCCAGCAGCACGATGGCCCCCTTGGACAAATAGTTGGGCAGGGTGTCCAGACCGCTGTTGAGCACGGTGATGTCCGCCATGGTGAAGGGGGTCATGCGGTTGAGCAGAATGAAGCCGTTGACCGCGCCCGCCGCCAGCCACACGGTGGAAATCAGCGTATACCAGAACACCCGCCTGCGCAGAAACAGGCCGGGAATCAGCGATGCCAGCACCAGCAGCACATCCACCGCGAACGCCAGCGGCGCCCCGGTCAGAAACGTCCAGAAGCTCCCCGGTCCATCGGTAAAGGCCTTGTGGTTGAACAGCTCCACCACCAGCGTATTGCCCAGCGCCAGCAGGGCAAGCCGCAGCAGTGTGCGGCCTCCGGCCGCCAGGGCCTGCCCCCGCCGGGGGCGTGTCGATGTAGGCATATGCAGTCCCTCCCCTCCCGGAAGCGGCGCTCATGCTCTGCAAGACGGGTCCATCCGCCCAGCAGGCGCAAACATTATAGTCCGTCCTTGCCGGAGATTCCACCCCTTTTTCTTAACATTTTCTTTTCACCGCAATTTTCCGCCAAAACGACGAAAAAGACCCCGGAGGCAAATGCCTCCGGGGTCTTGGTTGCGATGGGCGCGCTTTACGGAAAGGGATGCTGTCCGGGAGCGGCTCAGCCCTCGTACATGGCCTTGAGCTTGAGCAGGTGCTCGTAGCGGTCCATGGCGGCCTTCTCGTTGCGCTGGAACAGCTCGCTGGCGCGGTCGGGGAACTCGCGGGTCAGACGGCTGTAACGGGCCTCGTTCATCAGGAACTCCTGATAGCCGCCCTTGGGCTCCTTGGAGTCCAGGGTGAACTTGGCGCCCTCGGCGGCGGGGTTGAACCGGAACAGGTTCCAGTAACCGCACTCGACGGCCTTCTTCATCTCCTTCTGGCAGTTCATCATGCCGCCCTTGATGGAGTGCATCTCGCAGGGGGCGTAGCCGATGATCAGGGACGGGCCGTGATAGGCCTCGGCCTCCTGGATGGCCTTCAGGGTCTGAGCGGGGTTGGCGCCCATGGCCACCTGGGCCACATAAATGTAGCCGTAGCTCATGGCGATCTCCGCCAGGGACTTCTTCTTGATCTCCTTACCGGAGGCGGCGAACTGCGCCACCTGGCCGATGTTGGAGGCCTTGGAGGCCTGTCCGCCGGTGTTGGAGTAGACCTCGGTGTCGAACACGAAGATGTTCACATCGTTGCCGGAGGCCAGGACGTGGTCCACGCCGCCGAAGCCGATGTCGTAGGCCCAGCCGTCGCCGCCGAAGACCCACATGGACTTCTTGCCCAGGTACTCCTTGTCGGCCAGGATGGTCTTGGAGTACGGGCAGTCGGGATCGGCCTCCAGCAGAGGCAGGAGCTTGGCGATGGCGGCCTTGTTGGCCTCATAGTCCTCCATGGTGGCCAGGTACTCCTCGCAGGCAGCCTTCTTCTCGGCGCTCTCGGTCACACCGGCCAGTTCACGAATCTGGTCAGCCAGACGGCTGCGGGTGGCCTGCTGGCCCAGGAACATGCCCAGACCGTGCTCGGCGTTATCCTCGAACAGGGAGTTGGACCAGGCGGGGCCGTGGCCTTCCTTGTTGGTGCAGTAAGGAGAGGTAGCGGCAGGACCGCCCCAGATGGAGGAGCAGCCGGTGGCGTTGGAGATGTACATATGATCGCCGAACAGCTGGGTGATCAGGCGGGCATAGCTGGTCTCAGCGCAGCCGGCGCAGGAGCCGGAGAACTCCAGCATGGGCTGGCGGAACTGGCTGCCCTTGACGGTGTTGTCCTGCATGTCCTTCTTCTCGGAGACCTCAGCCACGCAGTAGTTGAACACATCCTGCTGAGCGGCCTCGTCCTCCTGGGGCACCATGGTCAGGGCGCCCACCGGGCACTGGCCCACGCACACGGCGCAGCCCATGCAGTCCAGAGGAGACACGGCCATGGTGTACTTGTACACGCCCTTGCCCTTGCCGGCCTTGATGTCCACGATCTTGGCGGCGGCGGGAGCCTTGGCGGCCTCCTCCTCGGTCAGAGCGTAGGGACGGATGGTGGCGTGGGGGCAGACATAGGCGCAGTTGTTGCACTGGATGCACTTGGCGGCGTCCCAGGTGGGGACGGTCACGGCCACGCCGCGCTTCTCATAGGCGGAGGCGCCCAGCTCGAACTGGCCGTCCACGTGCTTGACGAAGGCGGACACGGGCAGGCTGTCGCCGTCCATGCGGCCCACGGGATCCAGGATGGTGGACACCTGCTCCACCAGAGCGGCGGGACCGGTGTGCTTGACGGCGGCGTTCTCGTCAACGGCGTCGGCCCAGTCGGCGGGCACGTCGAACTTCTTGTAGGCGGTGGCACCGGCGTCGATGGCCTTGTGGTTCATGTCCACGATGTCCTGGCCCTTCTTCAGGTAGGAGTGGGTGGCGGCGTCCTTCATGTAGCCGATGGCCTCGCTCTCGGGCATGACCTTGGCCAGAGAGAAGAAAGCAGACTGCAGGATGGTGTTGGTCCGCTTGCCCATGCCGATCTCCTTGGCAAGGTCGATGGCATCGATGGTGTAGACCTGGATGTTGTTCTTGGCGATGTAGCGCTTGGAGGCGGCGTCGAGGTGGTGGCCCAGCTCCTCGTCGCTCCACTGGCAGTTGATCAGGAAGGTGCCGCCGGGCTTCACGTCACGGACGATGGGGAAGCTCTTGGTGATGTAGGCGGGCACGTGGCAGGCCACGAAGTCGGCCTTGTTGATGTAGTAGGAGGACTTGATGGGCTTGTCGCCGAAGCGCAGGTGGCTGATGGTCACGCCGCCGGTCTTCTTGGAGTCGTACTGGAAGTACGCCTGGACATACTTGTCGGTGTGGTCGCCGATGATCTTGATGGAGTTCTTGTTGGCGCCGACGGTGCCGTCGCCGCCCAGACCCCAGAACTTGCACTCGATGGTGCCGGCGGGAGCCACGCCGGGAGCGGGCTTCTCCTCCAGGCTCAGGTGGGTGACGTCGTCCACGATGCCGATGGTGAACTGGCGCTTCATCTCGTCCTTCTTCAGCTCGTCATACACGGCGAACACGGAAGCGGGCGGGGTGTCCTTGCTGCCCAGGCCATAGCGGCCGCCGATGACCTGGATGTCGGTGCGGCCGGCGTTGGCCAGCGCGGTGACGACGTCCATGTACAGAGGCTCGCCCTGGGAGCCGGGCTCCTTGGTGCGGTCCAGCACGGCGATCTTCTTGCAGGTGGCGGGGATGGCGGCGAGCAGCTTGTCCGCGCGCCAGGGACGATACAGGCGGACCTTGATCAGGCCGACCTTCTCGCCGTTGGCGTTGAGGTAGTCGATGACCTCCTCGGCCACGTCGCAGATGGAGCCCATGGCGATGATGACGCGGTCGGCGTCGGCGGCGCCATAGTAGTTGAACAGCTGATAGTCGGTGCCCAGCTTCTCGTTGACCTTGGCCATGTACTTCTCCACCACGGCGGGCAGGGCGTCGTAGTAGGGGTTGCAGGCCTCACGATGCTGGAAGAAGATATCGCCGTTCTCGTGAGAGCCGCGCATATTGGGGCGCTCGGGGTTCAGGGCGTGCTTGCGGAACGCGGCGACGGCGTCCATGTCGCACATCTCCTTGAGGTCCTCGTAATCCCACACGGCGACCTTCTGGATCTCGTGGGAGGTACGGAAACCGTCGAAGAAGTTCAGGAAGGGCACGCGGCCCTCGATGGCGGCCAGATGGGCCACGGGCGCCAGGTCCATGACCTCCTGGACATTGCCCTCAGCCAGCATGGCGAAGCCGGTCTGGCGGCAGGCCATGACGTCGGAGTGGTCGCCGAAGATGTTCAGGGCGTGGGTGGACACGGTCCGGGCGGACACGTGGAACACGCAGGGCAGCAGCTCACCGGCGATCTTGTACATGTTGGGGATCATCAGCAGCAGGCCCTGAGACGCGGTGTAGGTGGTGGTCAGGGCGCCGGCAGCCAGGGAGCCGTGGACCGTGCCGGAGGCACCGGCCTCAGACTGCATCTCGATCACCTTGACGGTGGTCCCAAAGATATTCTTCTGGCCAGCGGCGGACCACTGGTCGACCAAGTCTGCCATGGGAGAGGACGGGGTGATGGGATAGATCCCCGCCACTTCGGTAAACGCGTAGCTGACGTATGCAGCGGCGTTGTTACCGTCCATGGACTTGAACTTTCTTGCCATATACTTACCTCCTATAATCTGCTGCCCCATGCAGCAATCTTAACCAAAACATGAACCCGGATACACACCCCCGTGTGCTCATGCGTTCTTATTATACCACTTGTGTTTTCCGGTGTAAATGGCGGCTTTGTTATTTTTTGCACAAATTTTATAGTTTTTGCCCAAAGCTCCCGACAACTTTGACATTTCAGGGCCTTTTTCCGGGAACGTGTTCCCTAATCGGGGATTGTGTGGTAAACTTTCCTAAAAACGGACCGGTCTGACCGGTCTGCCTCCGGCTGTGGACCGGAGGTGCGTGGGAGGTGCTGCGCTTTGGTTGTTACTGTGCGGTCTCTGGGGCTCAGCGGCATTGCCGGCTATGCCGTCAGCGCCGAGTGCTTTTTGTCCGGGGGCCTTCCGGCCTTCGACATCGTGGGACTGCCGGACGCGGCGGTCCGGGAGGCCCGGGAACGGGTCCGGGCGGCGGTGAAAAACTGCGGGGCCAAATTCCCCGTCAGCCGCATCACCGTGAACCTGGCCCCGGCGGGCCAGAAGAAGGCGGGCACCGTCTACGACCTGCCTATTTTCGTGGGGCTGCTGGCGGCCTCCGGCGAGTTGCCCCCGCCGCCGGCGGAGGCGGCTTTCCTGGGAGAGCTGTCCCTGACCGGGGCGCTGCGGCCGGTGTCCGGCGTGCTGCCCATGGCCCTGGCGGCCCGGGAGCACGGCATCCGGCAGCTGTACGTCCCGGCGGAGAACGCCGCCGAGGCCACTCTGGCGGGAGGTCTCACCGTCTACGGCGTGGACCATGTGAAAGCTCTGGTGGCCCATCTGAAGGGAGAGTCGCCCCTCTCCCCCGCCCCGGCCTGGGAGGCGGAGCCGGAGGAAGCGGAACTGCCGGACCTCCGGGACGTGATGGGCCAGGAGAACGTGAAGCGGGCCCTGGAGATCGCCGCGGCGGGCGGCCATAATCTGCTGCTGATCGGCTCCCCCGGCGCCGGCAAGTCCATGCTGGCAAAGCGCCTGCCCTCCATCCTGCCGGATCTGACCCGGGAGGAAGCCCTGGAGGTCTCCGGCATCTGGTCCGTGGCGGGCCTGGCGGACCCCCGGCACCCCCTGCTGACCCGGCGGCCCTTCCGCAGCCCCCACCACACCGCCTCCGCCGCGGCCCTCACCGGCGGCGGACCCACCCTGCGGCCCGGGGAGATCTCCCTGGCCCACAACGGCGTGCTGTTTCTGGACGAGCTGCCGGAGTTCCGCCGGGACGTGCTGGAGGCCATGCGCCAACCCCTGGAGGAGGGGGAGGTCACCGTGGCCCGGTCCGGAGGCACGCTGCACCTGCCCGCCCGGTTCCAGCTGGTGTGTGCCATGAACCCCTGCCGCTGCGGCTGGCGGGGCCATCCCTCCGGGAAGTGCACCTGCTCGGACCGGGAGGTGGCCAAGTACGTGGAGAAGATCTCCGGCCCCCTGCTGGACCGGATCGACCTCCACGTATCGGTGCCCTCGGTGGAGTACGAGGCCCTGCGGCGCAAGTCGGAGCCGGAGTCCTCCGCCGCGGTGAAGGCCCGGGTGGACGCGGCCCGGGCCATTCAGGAAAAGCGCTTCGCCGGCACCACCGTATCCTGCAACGCCCACATGGCCCCCGCTCAGATCGGGCAGTTCTGCGCCCTGGACGCCGCCGGGGAGGCTCTGATGAAAAGCGCCTTCGACCGCATGGGCCTCACGGCCCGCAGCCACGACCGGATCCTCCGGGTGGCCCGGACCATCGCGGACCTGGATGGGGCGGCGGCCATCGGGCCGGAGCACCTGGCCGAGGCCATCCAGTACCGCAACACCGATATCCTCAAGGGATAAACAATCAGGCGGCGCCCCATGCGGGGCGCCGCCTATCTCTTTTCCGAATCTCCAAAATGGCCGCATCAAGACGCGGCGTGCTCAGTCAAAGACCAGGTGCTGCAAAATCGCCGCCAGAATGATAAACACCACCACCGCCGCGCCGACCAGCCGTCCCCGCCTGCGAAATCCCTTTTTGGAATAGTCGACCTTGCCCTTTTTCAGCTGGTTCAGGCTGAAGGCGTTCAGGCCCCAGAGGGCCAGGCAGATCAGCGGAAACGCCACCAGGACCGTCCGCCAGCCCTGTTCATCCGAGAGGATGCTTCCAAAAAACGGCTGCACGATCACCCGCTCCTTTCACAACCGGAATGGTTCCCTTACAGCAGGTCGTCCGGCGGACGGCGGTCCTCGATGTGCCGCAGGAAGGCCTTGCAGGCGTTGGACATATATCGCTTTTTGTTCCGGGCCACCCGCACATCCCACACCCGGGGCCCGTCGCTGAGGGGCACCCACCGCACCGCGGTCACGGGGTACTTGTCATAGATGGGCTTGGGCAGGATCGTGATGGCCCGGTTCTGGGCCGCCACCTCCACCAGGAAGTCCCACTGGGAGGACAGCAGCACGATCTGCGGGGCAAACCCGGCGTTGCGGCAGGCCCGGACAGTCTGCCAGTGGAGGGCGAAATCCTGATTGAAAATGGCGAACCGCTGGCCCTTCAGATCGGCAAAGGACAGGCTCGCCCGCTCCGACAGGGGGTTGTTCCGGTTCACGATCACCCCCACCCGCTGGCAGGTGAAGGGCAGGGACTCGAACTGCTCCACCTGCTCGGTGTTCAGCGTCAGGGCGATGTCCAGCTCCCCGTCCACGATCATCTGGTCGATCACATAGGAGCCCTGCTCCACCACCTGGATGCGGACGTTGGGATACTTCCGGGCGAATTCCGGGATCAGGGCGGCGAAATAACAGGTGCCCAGCAGCGGCGGCAGGCCCACCGTCAGGGTACCGGCGGCGGTGTCCCCGGTGTTCTGGACCTCCTCCACCGTGCGGCGGTACTCCTCCATCATCCGCTGGGCGCCCTCCAGCAGCCGCTGTCCCTCGTCGGTCAGGCGCTGGCGGCGGCCGAAGGTATAGAACAGCTGCACGCCCAGCTCCTGCTCCAGGTTCCGCACGGCGATGGACAGCGTGGGCTGGGCCACCGCCAGCTCCGCCGCCGCCGCGGAGTAGCTCTCCGCCTTGGCCACCGCCATGAAATATTTCAGCTGCCGCATCTCCATGGGCCGTCCTCCCTTTTATGTCCCGGGCAAAGTTCTTACAAGCCCACTATATATAAAGCGATTCAATATGTCAACGGACGAATTATAAAATATTTTACCGGCCTCACCGGATGAAATTGGTGAAGGTCCGCTTGCGGCTCTCCGGCGGCGGCAGCGTCTCCTTTGCCATGGCCAGGGCCTTCACGGTCCAGGCCATGTTGCGGCCCAGCTTGGCGGCCACCTCCAGGCCCTCGGTGTCCCCCATCACCTCGCCGGGGTCCGCGCCGTGGACGGCGCCCCAGTAGTCGGAGGTGACCAGGATCATCTCCATGGCGTCCATGGTGCCCAGCAGCTGCTGGTACGTCTCCATGCCGCCGCTGCGGCGCAGGGTGCACAGCGCGCCGCCCACCTTGCGGCAGAGCTGATTGTCCCCGCAGCCCGCCGCCAGCATCAGCCGGTCCAGCACGCACTTCATGCCGCCGGCGATGCCGCCGTGGTACACCGGGGAGGCCAGCAGGATACCGTCGGCCTCAATACAGGCGGCGATGATATCGTTGACCATATCGTCGGTCTGGACGCACCGGAGGGACCCGGTGTTCAGGCAGTGGTAGCAGGCCATGCAGGGACGGACCTTGGGCCCCGGCTGGAACACCTGGAACTCCACGCCGGCGGCCTCCACCTCCCGGCGGACCACCTCCAGCAGCTGGGCGGTATTTCCGTTCTTTCTGGGACTTCCGTTGATGGCGACGATTTTCATGACAACTTTCCCCTCCGTATCAAGATTCCCCTTCCGGGGCTTGGTTCCCTCCTATTGTAGCAGGACGCAGCAACGGAAAATAGGACTTTTTCTTTGGCGCGATCTGCGGTATAATAAAGTGTTGTAATCATTTTCAAGAACCGGGAGGAAAAACCCTTATGAACAGCCAAGAGATGCTTCTGCTGAAGCTGGGCGAGGTGGTCCTCAAGGGCCAAAACCGCCACTCCTTTGAGGACAAGCTGGTGAACAACGTCCGCCGCCGTCTGAAGGGCTGCGGCAGCTTCCAGGTCTACATCCGCCAGAGCACCATCTACGTGGAGCCCACCGCCGACAACTGCGATATGGAGGCGGCCTTCGCCGCCTGCCGGCAGGTGTTCGGCGTGGTGGCGGTGGCCCGGGCGGTGCCCTGCGAAAAGACCGTGGAGGCCATCGTGGAGACCGCCAAGATCTACCTGGCCGACGCCTTTGCCGCCGCCCGCAGCTTCAAGGTGGAGAGCAAGCGGGCCGACAAGACCTTCCGCCTCAACTCCATCCAGCTGAGCCAGGAGGTGGGCGGCGAGCTGGCGGAGGCCTTCCCCGCCGTGACCGTGGACGTCCACGACCCGGACCTGACCGTATACGTGGAGATCCGGGAGAAGTATGCCTACGTCCACGCCCCCGCCGTCCCCGGCGCCGGAGGGCTCCCCATCGGCATGGGCGGCCGGGCGGTGAGCCTGCTCTCCGGCGGGCTGGACAGCCCCGTGTCCTCCTGGATGATGGCCCGCCGGGGCGTGGAGCTGGAGATGGTCCACTTCGTCTCCCCGCCCTACACCTCCCCCCAGGCCCAGGAGAAGGTCCTGGAGCTGGCCCGCCTGCTGACGGGCTGGTGCGGCAAGATGATGGTCCACATCATCCCCTTCACCCACATCCAGGAGGAGATCCGCAAGAACTGCCCGGAGGAGTTCTTCACCCTCATCATGCGGCGGTTCATGATGCGTCTTGCCCAGGCGGTGGCCGCGCGGTGCAAGGCCGGCGCCCTGGTCACCGGCGAGTCGTTGGGCCAGGTGGCCAGCCAGACCATGCTGGCCCTGGGCACCACCGACGACGTGTGTGAGATCCCGGTCCTGCGGCCCCTGATCGGCATGGACAAGGTGGAGATCATCCGCATGGCCCGGGAGATCGGCACCTATGACACCTCCATCCTGCCCTATGAGGACTGCTGCACCGTGTTCACCCCCCGGCACCCCTGCACCCGGCCCAAGGTGGAGGACGTCCGCTCCGCCGAGGCGGCGCTGGATGTGGACGCCCTGGTGGCGGAGGCCCTGGCGGGCCGCCAGTGGGTGTGGGTGAAGCCCGGCGACGCCCCCCGGATCTGACAACTGGTCCCGCAGGGCCCGCGCCCCTGCGGGACCTTGCATATACACCGCCATAAACCATCCGCCTCCGCGGAAATACTGCGCTGACGCTCCGCATCTGCGGCGCCAGCGATCGGAGGTCTTTATCCATGTCCCATACCGCTGAGATCATCGCCGTCGGCACCGAGCTGCTCTTGGGAAACATTGCCAACGTCCCACAGGGTCTCTGACCCTGCGGGAGCCCTGTCCATTTGATATCCTCGGGCGGAGTGAATCCGCCCTTGCGGAAATACTGCGCTGACGCTCCGTATTTGCGGCGGCACTGGCCGCCGAGTTGGCGTTGGCGATCGGAGGTCTGATACTTATGTCCCATACCGCTGAGATCATCGCCGTCGGCACCGAGCTGCTCTTGGGAAACATTGCCAACACCAACGCCCAGGTGTTGTCCCAGAGCCTGTCCGGCCTGGGGGTCAACGTGTTCTGGCACACCGTGGTGGGCGACAACCCGGAGCGGCTGGCCCAGGCGGTGTCCGTGGCCCGCCGGCGGGCCGACATCCTCATCACCACCGGAGGCCTGGGGCCCACCTATGACGATCTGACCAAGCAGACCATCTGCGCCGCCTTCGGCAAGCCCCTGGTGTTCCACCCGGACATTCTGGAGGACATCCGGGACTTCTACACCAAGAACCTCCACGCCCCCATGCCGGAGAACAACCGCCAGCAGGCGGAGCTGCCGGAGGGCTGCGTGATCTTCGACAACCCCGTGGGCACCGCCCCGGGCTGCGCCTTTGAAGCCGGCGGCGTCCACGTGCTGATGCTGCCCGGCCCGCCCCACGAGATGGAGACCATGCTTCACCGGTGGGTGGAGCCGTACCTGCGGGGCCTCTCCCAAGAGGTCATCGTCTCCCACGACATCATGACCTTCGGCCTGGGGGAATCCTATGTGGATGAGCTGCTCCACGAGCGGATGGCCCGGATGGAAAACCCGTCCCTCGCCACCTACGCCAAACCCTGCGAGGTGCGCCTGCGGGCCACCGCCAAGGCCGCCGGCGTCCCGGAGGCGGAGGCCCTGCTCGCCCCGGTGGTGGCGCAGGTGCGCGAGGCCCTGGGGGAGTATGTCTACGGTGTGGACGTACAGGACCTGGCCCAGGTGTGCATGGAGGAGCTTTTGAAAAAGGGCCTGACCCTCTCCACCGCCGAGAGCTGCACCGGGGGTCTCGTGGCCCGACGGATCACTGCCCTGCCCGGAGCCTCCCGGGTCTACCGGGGCGGCGTGGTCAGCTACTGGACGGAGGTGAAGGCCGCCGTGCTGGGGGTTCCCCAGGAGGTCCTGGATACTTACGGCGCCGTGTCGGAGCCCACCGCCCGGGCCATGGCCGAGGGCGCCCGCCGCGTCACCGGGGCGGAGATCGGCGTGTCCGTCACCGGTGTGGCGGGCCCGGATCCGGACGAGCGGAACAACCCGGTGGGGCTGGTGTTCATCGGCCTTTCCACCCCTGACGGCACCTTCTGCCGCCGGACGGAGTCGGGCCGGCGGCGCCGGGACCGGATCCAGGACCTGGCGGCCAACCACGCCCTGGACATGGTGCGCCGGTATCTGACGGGCCTGCGCCCCTGATGGGGCAGCCGGGAAGGCAGCGGCATATACTGGATTGAACCCTCAGAAAGGAGATCCATGTATATGCGACATTTTCAGGACGATCCCTGTTTCCCGTCCTCCCATCGCAGCGATTCCGACTGCTTTGATCCCTGCTGTCACGACCACGGCTGTCCTCCTCCCTGCCCATGCCGGGCGGAGATCACCGTTGGCACCACCGTCACCACGCAGCCCGGCACCAACGCCCGGGTAACTGCCACACCCACTCCCTGCGGCACGGAGCTCAGCTTCTTCATCCCCCGGGGCGCCCAAGGTGCCCAGGGCCCGCAAGGTCCCGCAGGCCCCCAGGGCGAGCAGGGTCCCGCAGGCCCCCAGGGTGAGCAGGGTCCCGCAGGCCCCCAGGGCGAGCAGGGTCCCGCAGGCCCCCAGGGCGAGCAGGGTCCCGCAGGGCCCCAGGGCGAGCAGGGCCCCGCAGGCCCCCAGGGTGAGCAGGGTCCCGCAGGCCCCCAGGGTGAGCAGGGTCCCGCAGGCCCCCAGGGCGAGCAGGGTCCCGCAGGCCCCCAGGGCGAGCAGGGCCCCGCAGGCCCCCAGGGTGAGCAGGGTCCCGCAGGCCCCCAGGGTGAGCAGGGTCCCGCAGGCCCCCAGGGCGAGCAGGGTCCCGCAGGGCCTCAGGGTGAGCAGGGTCCCGCAGGGCCTCAGGGTGAGCAGGGTCCCGCAGGCCCTCAGGGCGAGCAGGGTCCCGCAGGCCCCCAGGGCGAGCAGGGTCCCGCAGGCCCCCAGGGCGAGCAGGGTCCCGCAGGCCCCCAGGGCGAGCAGGGTCCCGCAGGCCCTCAGGGCAAACAGGGTCCCGCAGGGCCCCAGGGTGAGCAGGGTCCCGCAGGCCCTCAGGGTGAGCAGGGTCCCGCAGGGCCCCAGGGTGAGCAGGGTCCCGCAGGGCCCCAGGGTGAGCAGGGTCCCGCAGGCCTCCAGGGCGAGCAGGGTCCCGCAGGCCCCCAGGGCCCGGAAGGGCCGCAAGGACCGGAAGGTCCCCAGGGCCCCCAAGGCAAACCCGGCACCTGTACGCCTGATGAATACACCTCTTTCTCCACCTTTATGCAGCAATTTGTCAACGGCCAGCCGATTTCCTTTAAAACCGCAGTGGCGGACCCCACAGGTCATATCACCCAGAACAGCGGCACCCAGGTGTCCCTGTCTCCGGGGACCTATCTCATCCACTACAATGTGGAAGCCGTGCTGGAGACCGCCGGCTATCTGCAGGTGACCCCCTCTTACAACGGTCAGGGCCAGCTTCCCTACGGTGTTTACGGCCGTACTGCCGACGACAATGTCACCGTCTCCGGCTCCAGTTCTTTTATTGCCGAAGTGCCGGCGGCTACCACGCTGACGCTCAATGTCAACAGCAGCGCCGCCACCCGAGACGGCACCATGACTATGGTGATCCTGGGTCTCCGGGGCGGGGACGACGCCTGATCCGCACATTTCGAAACAAAAACGGGGAGGCCGCTTTCGCGGTCTCCCCGTTCTCTGTCCGGTCCTCAGCCCAGGGCCACATCCAGCACCATCATCACCAGAAACCCCACCACAAAGCCGCAGGTGCCGGAGCGGCTGTGGGCCTGGGGTACCAGCTCCTCCACCACAACATACAGCATGGCCCCGGCAGCAAAGCTTAAAAGCCACGGCATCAGGGTGTTTACTCCCGCCGCCGCCAGCACCACCAGCACGCCGAAGATGGGCTCCACGACGCCGGAGAGCATCCCCCCGAAAAACGCCTTCCTCCGGGACCATCCCCCCTGCCGCAGCGGCAGGGCGATGGCGGCGCCCTCGGGAAAATTCTGGATGCCGATACCCAGGGCCAGAGCCGCCGCGCCGGCAAAGCCCTCCCCGGTGCCCGCCAGGGCGAAGGCAAGGCCCACGGCCATGCCCTCCGGCACGTTGTGCAATGTAATGGCCGTGGCCAGCAGGGTGGTCTGCCGCCAGGAGGCCCCCCGGTCCGTCCGGCTCCGCCGGAGACGGGGCAGCAGGGCGTCCAGCACTGCCAAAAACACCACGCCCGCCAGCATCCCGGCGGCAGCGGGCAGCCAGGCGGGCAGAGCGCCTCCTGCCGCCCGGTCAATGGCCGGCAGCAGCAGACTCCAGACCGAGGCCGCCGTCATGACCCCGGCGGCAAAGCCCAGCAGCGTCCGCTGGGACCGGGGATGGGGCTCCCCGGAGAAGAAGAACACCAGCGCGGCGCCCAGCGTGGTCATCAAAAAGGTGAACCCGGTGCCGAGAGCCGCCCAGTAAAGGGATCGCAACATGTACATCAACGCCTTTCCGGAACTGGGCGGAGACCCGCCCGTACGCCAGTATAGGCGGCAGGGCCCCGTCCCGTGACGGGGTCTTGCAATTCCGGCGGCGGTATGATAAGGTGTAAGTGACCAGTCAAAGACTCATATAGGTTCGCTGACTATGGCGCGAACGTCTCTACGGAGCCGCCCAAGGCTTCACTATGAGTGTCTGCCGGAGGGTGTATTTCCCTGTCCCGGCGGGCGCTTTTTTGCTGTGTCCAGTATATATAAAAGGAGATGGACTCATGAGCTTGACGATCCTGAAGGGAACCGTCGTCTCCGCTCCGGCCCCGGGAAAGCTGGAGGCCACGGAGAACGGCTATCTGGTGGCAGAGGGCGGCGTGATCCGAGGGGTATTCCCGGTGCTGCCGGAGCAGTACGCCGGCGCCGCCGTGGAGGACTGCGGAGACGACCTGATCGTCCAGTCCTTCGCGGACCTGCACCTCCACGCCCCCCAGTACCCCATGCTGGGCATGGGCATGGACCTGCCGCTGCTGGACTGGCTGAACACCTATACCTTTCCCCTGGAGGCCCGCTTCGCCGACCCGGACTACGCCCGGACCATCTACCGCCGCCTGGCCGCGGAGCTGGCGGAAAACGGCACCACCCGGGTGTGCATGTTCTCCTCCCTCCACACCGACGCCACGCTGATTTTGATGGAGGAGCTGGAAAAAGCCGGGATCACCGGCTATGTGGGCAAGGTGAACATGGACCGCAACAGCCTGCCCGGCGTACTGGAGGAGACCACGGAGCAGTCCATGTCCGAGACGCTGCGGTGGCTGGAGGCCTGCGGGGACTTCCGGCTGGTGAAGCCCATGCTGACCCCCCGGTTCACCCCCTCCTGCTCCGATGAGCTGATGGCATTTTTAGGGAAGCTGGCAGCGGAGCGGACCCTGCCGGTCCAGTCCCACCTGTCGGAAAACGACAAGGAGATCCAGTGGGTGCGCGAGCTGCACCCGGACTGCAAACAGTACTGGGAGACCTACGCCAAGTACGGCCTCTGGAACGACCGCACCGTCATGGCCCACTGCGTCTGGTCCGACGAGCGGGAGCGGGCGGCCATGCGTGACGCCGGGGTCACCGCGGTCCACTGCGCTGACTCCAATCAGAACATCTGCTCCGGCGTGGCGCCGGTGCGGGCCATGCTCCGGGAGGGGCTGAAGGTGGCCCTGGGCAGCGACATCGCCGGCGGCGACCAGCTGCACATGTTCGACGTGGTGGCCTCGGCCATCCGGGCCTCCAAGGCCCGCCGCATCCTGGACGGCTGGGAGACGGACTTCCTCACCGTGGCGGAGGGCTGGTATCTGGGCACCTCCGCCGGAGCCGCCTACTTCGGGGAGGCTCCCGGCTTCGCCCCGGGCAATCCCCTCCACGCCCTGGTGCTGCGGGACAGCGACCTGCCCCAGCCCCACCCCCTGACGGCGGCGGAGCGGCTGGAGCGGGCGGTGTACCTGCGGCAGAAGGACGCCATCCGGGCGGTGTGGAGCGCCGGAAGAAAGATCTTCTCCCGAACATGAACAGACCCCGGGGCGGACCGAACGGTCCGCCCCGGGGTTTATGGTTTATTGGATCTCCTGCTCCAGGTCCGTAAATTCCGCGCCGGAGAAGAACTCCTCCAGCGTCATGTCCAGGCCGTCGCAGAGGATTTTGATGGTCACGATGGACACGTCCCTGCGGCGGGGGTCCATCATGCTGTACACCGTGGAGGGCGTCACGCCGGCGCGCACCGCTAGCTCGTTGTACTTGATGCTCCGTTGGGCGCAGATCTCCACGAACCTGGCCGCCACCGCGTCTTTGATCTTCCCGCCCATGACCTCAATGGATCTCCTGCTCCAGCCCGGCGAACTCCTCGCCGGAGAAGAACTCCTCCAGGGTGATCCCCAGGCCGTCGCAGAGCATCTTGATGGTCACAACGCCGGGATTTTTGCTGTTGCCGTAGAGGATGCTCTTCACCGTGGAGGGCGGCACGGCGGATTCCGTGTCCAGCTTGTGGACCGTCCAGCCCCGCTGGCCGCACAGCGCCACCAGGCGGTTTGCGACCGCTGCTCTGGTGTCCATCTCCCCACCTCTTTCCAAAAGAAGTCCTTTTTCTTACTGTACCGAAAAGGCTTGTTTTGAATGGACTATATATGATACAACGGTCTATATATCGTCCAGATAAGGTGATTTTATGCAGAGCGAGCAGGAATTTTACCGGTGCCTGGCCTCCGACGCCGCTGCCCGTGCCCTGCGGCGCATCCAGGAGATCGTGGCCGACGAGACGCTGTCCGACCGGGAGTGCTTTGGAAAGATCGAAACCATCGTGTCCCTTCTGGAGGATCTGGGCCTCTCCTGCGGCGGGCGGCACGACTTCGGATAAAACGGACCGGGTGCCTCCCCCAGGGGAGACGCCCGGTCTTTTGTGAAATCCCGCGCCCTCAGAACAGATGCACGACGCCCATGGTCAGCGCCGTGATGATAACCCCGGCGATGACCACGCCCAGAAAGATGGCGGGCAGGGCGTGGCGCATCCGGATGTCCAGCAGGGCCGCCACCAGGGCGCCGGTCCAGGCGCCGGTGCCCGGGAGGGGGATGGCCACCAAGATCACCAGGCCCGGCAGGCGGTATTTCCGCACCACCCGGCCCTTCAAATGGGCCCGGCGTTCCAGGGCCGTGATCTTTCCGCCCAGCAGCCTCGTGTTCCGCAGCCAGGCAAAGGCCCGGCGGACCAGCAGCAAAATGAAGGGCACCGGCACCATGTTTCCCAGAATGGCAGCCGCGCAGGCCGCGGCGGGCGGCAGTCCTGCCGCCACGCCTACGGGGATGGCGCCCCGCAACTCCAGCACCGGCACCATGGCGGCGAAAAAGGTCAGCAGCAATTCATGGAACATGGTCTCCAGAGACATCCGGCATCCTCCCAGCATTCAGACGGGCCATCCGGGGCAGAGGCCTCCGCCCCGGATGGCGTATGGTCTAGTTTACTCCAGGTTCAGCCGTTTTTTCAAGAAATAAGTTGTTAAGAAGTAGAAGATGGCTCCGTAGACCGCCGTGCCCGCCAAAAGCAGCCACATGGTGATGTGGACGGCGCTCATGGCAGTGAAGTGGATGTCCAGGGTGGACAGGAAGGCCACCAGCGGGGAGTCCGCCAGTCCCACCAGCAGCACCGTGCCGATGATCTGGCTGGCAAACTGGAAGGCGAAGTAGAAGGCCACGGACAAGAGCAGCTTGTGATTGGAAAAGCTGTGGCCCACGGCCATGGCGGCGTAAAACTGCAATGCGAACGCCACGCAGCTGACAAAGCACAGAGCGGCCAGCTCCAGGGCGAAAGCCGTGCCGTTGAGGGCGTAGTAGGCGGTCATGGCCTGGAGTACCTGCTCGATCCCCCGGAAAAAGGCGCTGACAAGACCCACTTCAAACACCGCCACCAGGAAGGACAGGACCACCACCGCCGCGGTGAGCACATACCAGACTGTGGAGACAATCAGCTTGCTCCACACCTGCTGGTGGACGGAGGCGGGCAGGGTGAACATGATGTAGCCCTCGTCCCGCAGGAGATTGCGGTAGAACCGCTGGAGCATCAGGAAAAAGCTCATGAAGCACACGCCGATGATGGCGACCACGAAGGCCATGACCACCAGGGCGCCCAGGACGTTCAGCAGCCGGCTGTCGGCCCGGTCCATGACCCGGGCGGAGAAGTTGGCGCCCATGGCGGTGACCAGCAGGATGAGATACAGCGGCCCCATGATCCGGGCCGTGGCACGAAACTCGTGCTTCAACAGTTTCCTCAGCATTTGAACACCTCCCGGAACAGCGCGTCCACGCTCATGCCCTTTTCCTCCCGGATCTGATCCACGGAGGACTGGAGCATCACCCGGCCCTGGTTGATGAAAATGACCTCGTCCAGGATCTTTTCCACGTCGGCGATCAGGTGGGTGGAGAGCACCACCGCCGCCTCAGGGTTGTAGTTGCCGATGATGGTGGAGAGGATGTAGTCCCGGGTAGCCGGGTCCACGCCGCCGATGGGCTCATCCAGCAGATACAGCTTCGCCGCCCGGCTCATGACCATGATCAGCTGCACCTTCTCCCGGGTGCCCTTGCTCATCTGCTTGATCCGCTGGTCGTGGCGGATGTTCAGATGGGAGAGCATCTCCTCCGCCGCCTCGGCGCGGAAGTCGGCGTAAAAATCGCCGTAGAAGTCCATCAGCTGCTTCACCGACATCCACGTGGGGATGCAGGTGCGCTCCGGCAGATAGCTGACGGCGGCGTGGGATTCCTTCCCCGGCGCCGCACCGCACACCAGCACCTCCCCGGCGCTGGGGGTCAGCAGGCCGTTGGCCAGCTTGATGAGGGTGGTCTTGCCGCTGCCGTTGGGGCCCAGCAGCCCCACGATCCGCCCCGGCTCGATAGCCAGGTCCACATGGGTCAGGGCCGGCGTGGGCCCGTACTGCTTGCTCAGGTCCTTACATTCCAGAACTGCCATTGTCATTCTCCTCCTCGGACACCTCCTGGCGCATCAGCGCCAGGACCTCTTCCCGGTCATAGCCAAGATGGGTCATGGCCTCCCAAAACGCCTGGATATGCCGCTGCGCCAGGCTCCGCTTCACATGGTCGATCATGGTCTGATCCTCCGTTACGAATCTGCCCGCGGTCCGCTGGCTGTACACCAGGCCGTCCCGCTCCAGCTCTGCCAGTGCCCGCTGCATGGTGTTGGGGTTCACCCCGGCCTCCGTGGCCAGGTCCCGCACCGATGGCAGCCGCTCTCCCGGCGGAAACGCGCCGGAGACGATCCCCACCTGGATCTGATCGATCAGCTGGGAGTAGATCGGCGCGTCGTTGGAAAACTGCCACTTCACGAAAGCACCTCCTGTTTTTGTGTTGTTGTACTAAGCAATTAATACAATAACACATTTCCTCCGTTTGTCAAGAGGGCCACCCGATTTTTTTGCAGCGGATAAAAACGCCCCGGAGGAAACCCTCCGGGGCGTTCTCGTTGTCGGTGCCGTCCTTGCGGCAGCCTCGTCTCTTTTCGCAGGGCAGTCTACGCGCGCTTGTCCGGGCGGTGCCAGCACAGCAGGAGCACACCCGCTGCCAGGACCGCGCCGTAGAGCCAGAGGACCCCCACGCCCAGCTCCTGCTGGCTCACCGTTGCGTCCACCCCGCTGCGTGTCCGCCAGACCGCCAGCGCCAGGCCGCCGCGCCCGGCCAGGTTCAGGGCGCTCCACAGCGTCAGTGCCGCGCCCACATGCCGGCGGCGAAGAGCTCCCGCCCGCCGCCACAGGCACACCGTCAGCACGCCGCACAGCGCCACGGACAAGCCCGGCACCAGATAGTAGACCACCGCAGCGGCCATCGGCGTCCAGCTGTCCGCGGCCGCATTGGCAAACATCGACAGAACGGGGATCACGCGGATGCAGCGCCAGACGCCCCAGGCCGCCAGGGCCCAGGCCAGCACCCGACCGTACTTGCGCCAGACTTCCTCCAGCTCCGGCAGCGCCTGTGCCCGGCGGCCGGACGGCATGGGCGCCTCCGGCTCCCGGTCCGGCCGCAGCAGCGAATCGATGGTGACGGAAAACTGGTCGCTGATGCGCACCAGCTTCTCCGCCTCCGGCATGGCCTCGTCCCGCTCCCATTTGCTCACCGCCTGGCGGCTCACGTCCAGGGCCTCCGCCAGGGCGTCCTGGCTCAGGCTCGCCCGGGTCCGGAGCGTCTGCAGCTTCTCTCCAAAGGTCATAGGGCTGTTCCTCCTGTCTTTTGATGGCCTCAGGATATCAGATCCGGCCCTGCCGCCGCCAGCGATGAAAGCTGGAACTTCCGCAACCAGCGGTTGCGGAAGCCATGTTTCTGCTTTATATGTACTTCTTTGCCAAACGCTCCACCACATCCGCCAGGGCGCCCTCCCGGGCGTCGCAGACCACCGTGGCCCCGCACTGCCGCACAGCCTCCACGCAGTTGGCCGGGGCGAAGCCCTCCGCCGCGGCGGTGAGCATGGGGATGTCGTTGGCCTCGTCGCCCACGCAGTAGACATGGTCCATGCCGATGCCCAGCCGCTCCGCCAGGCGCCGGATCATGCCGCCCTTGTTGGCGCCCTTGGCGGTCATCTCCAGCAGCACCTTGCCGGAAAAGATCAGCTCGTAGTCCTTGTCCCAGCCCTCCGCCGTCAGCTGGTTCAGGACCCCCTGAAGCACGTCGTGCTCCGCCTCGAACAGCAGCTTTCCCAGGGGCATGGGCACCTCCAGCAGGGACGGGGCCTCCGTCACGGCCACCTTGGTCAGGTGCTCGTGCTGACGGGTGATGGCGTTGGGACGCACGGCGTGGATGACATTGTCGATGTGGTAGGCCTCCACCGCCAGATCCGGAAAGCGGTCCAGGATGATCTGCCCCCGGCGGCGGGCGTCCTCGTCCAGCAGGGCGTAATCCAGGTATTCCCTCTTATCAAAATCATAGATGGCCGCGCCGTTGCACACCACCGACGGGGCGTTCATGGGCACGCCGCCGGCGTAGTTCACAAAGGCCGCCAGGGCCCGGCCCGTGGCCACGGTGAAGCGGCCGCCCTCGGCCATGAACCACTCCAGGGCCTCCCGGTTCCGCGCCGACAGCGGCGGCACCGGCGCCCCGCTGCGCAGGGCGTCCTCGGTGTAGATGAGGGTATTGTCAAAATCGCTGGCCAGCAGCACACCGTCAAATCTTCCCATGGGTTTTCTCCTCTCTCGATCTCTCATCATCTTTTTAAAACGCCGTTATATAACGCCCTGTAAAACCATGGACGCAAACACCACAGCCATGGAGCTCATCTGGATGATGCCCAGCCGCCGCCAGGCCGCGATCAGCTCCCGGGCCCCGGGACGATAGGGATAGCTGGGATCCACCCACAGCCGCCAGCTGCCGCCCCACGGGGCAAAGGAACGGGAATATGCCTCGGGATCTGTCTTTTTCCAGTGGCGGCGGAGTCTTTTCAGATAGACTGCTCCCACCGTCGCACACACCGCACCGTTGCCCAGAAACGCAATGGTCAGGATCCCATCCTGATGTACAACGTACAGCAGGAGCAGGCTCAGTACCGTACTTGCTCCAATTACCATATATGCCGTCAGAAAATCCTCTTTTTCCATATTCCCCCTCAAAAAAACCGCCGCCCGCAAAGCGGACGGCGGGGCGTCGTGTTCATTCGCTCTTGGGGGCCGCACCCTCTCCGCCGCCCTTGTTCCGGCGGCGGCCGCCCCGGTGACGGGGACGGCGGCGCTTGGCCTCTCCGCTCTCGCCGCCCTCGGCGGCGCGGGCCTCTCCGCCCTTGGGCTGGGGGGCGGGCTGCTGGGCTTTGGGCGCCTTGGGGGGACGGGGCTTCTGGCCGCCCTTCTTCTCCTCCTGGGGCTTGGCCTCGGCCTTGGGTGCCGGCTGCTGGGCGGCGGTCTCCGCGCCGGATTTATTCCGGCTGCGGCGGCCGCCCCGGTGCTTGCGGCGAGGCTTGCCGTCGCTGCTCTCCCGGCCCATCTTCTCACGGACGGGCGCGTCCTCCAGCTTGGTGTCCATATAGAAGGGCGTGGCCAGGATCGGAGTGTCGAATACCTCTTCCTCCTTCTCCTCCACATACCGGGCAGGCCGCTCCGGAATGGCGATGCCGTCCCGGCTGCCCTTGCCGTTGCGCAGGACACAGACCTCGCAGTTGTGATAGCACTTGAGCGGCTCGTTGGGGCCCGCGCTGTCCAGGGCCACCTTCATGGTCTCCCGCAGCAGGTCCACGCTCTTGACGTTGCCGGGACCGTCGGGGGTCTGAACGAAGGACTCCACCTTAGGCATCCGCTTGACGGCGTCCTCATAGGCGTTCTGCTCGTATTTCAGGCAGCACATCAGCCGCCCGCAGGTGCCGGAGATCTTGGCGGGGTTCAGGCTGAGGTTCTGGGTCTTGGCCATCTTGATGGACACGGGCAGAAACCCGTCCAGGAACTGAGAGCAGCAGAAGGGCCGCCCGCAGATACCCAAGCCCCCAATCATCTTGGCCTCGTCCCGGACGCCGATCTGCCGCAGCTCGATCCGGGCCCGGAACACGCCGGCCAGGTCCCGGACCAGCTCCCGGAAGTCCACCCGCCCGTCGGCGGTGAAGTAAAAGACGATCTTATTGCCGTCAAAGCTGGCGGAGACGTTGACCAGCTTCATCTCCAGGCCGTGGTCCGCGATCTTCTTCTCGCAGATGTCAAAGGCCTCCCGCTCCTTCTTCTTGTTGTGCTCCACGGTGCGGCGGTCGTTGTCCGTGGCCATCCGTACCACCGGGCTCAGGGGCTTGACGATGGCGGCGTCCTCCACCTCGTGGTTGCCCTCGGTGCAGGTGGCGAACTCCATGCCCGCGGCGGTCTCCACGATCACCTGGTCCCCCATCCGCACCTGGAGCCCTCTGGGGTCAAAATAATAATTCTTGCATCCGCCCCGAAAGCGGACGCTGATCACTTCTGTCAAAGGATACCCTCCAATTCCACTGCCAGGGCGCCCAGCACATGTCCGGCGCCCACGTTGTACGCGCAGTCTCCGCGATACTTCTGCAACAGTTCTATTGTGCCCATGATCTGGGCTTTTGTCAAGGTTTTCGCCGCCGAAAGGGCCGTTTTGCGGTCCTCTTCCGGGATCTGGCCGCCGTAGAGCAGCAGCAGGGCCGACGAGAGCACCGCCCGGCACCGCTCCAGCACCGCCGCCAGATCCTCCCGGCTGAGCTTGCGCCGCTCCAGCTCCACCGCTGCCTCGGCCGCGGCGCCCCGCCGGCGCTCCAGCAGGGCCTCCAGCAGCAGCGCCGCCCCTTCCTCCGCACCGGCAGCTGGAGCTGTTTCCGCCGTCTCCGCCGGACGGGTCATCAGCTCCACACACCGGGAGCGCAGGGTCTGGAGCACCTGCCCGGCGCTGTCGGCACAAAAGAGGAAGGCCGCATAGGGCGGCCCCTCCTCCACCACCTTGAGCAGAATGTTCTGGTCCGCCTCGGTCAAAAGGGCGCAGTCCGGGAAGAGATATACCTTCCGCTGCCCCTCGTTGGGGCGGATATAGGCGTCGGCGCGGATGGACCGGATCACCTCCACGGCGATATTCTTGTGCTCCGGATCCCGGACCGTGGTCACGTCCGGATGGATGTCCGCCAGGACCTTCCGGCAGGCGGGGCAGACCCCGCAGGGCTTGTCCGCCGCGCCCTGGCACTCCATGGCCGCCGCGGCGCAGCGGGCCGCGGAGCGCGCGCCGGAGCCGGTGAACAGCAGGGCGTGGGACAGCGTTCCCCGGCGGGCGGCCTCCCGGATGCGGAGGACGGCGGGGTCTAACGGGGACAGATCAAAGGGATTCATGGAACGGCGCCTCCTCCCGCCCCGCCATTTTCCGGGGCGTCTGCATCGTTTTTTTCATTTTAACACGGTTTTTCCCAAAAGAAAAGGCGATTCGAAGGCCCCGGCACTCTGCCCGCCCCGGCTGCGGCACCCGCTTCCTCTTTTGGCTGATTTTCACAAAATTTTGTGTATTCCTGCCAGTTTAAACGATTTTTCTTAGCTTATTTATGTATTGTATTTTTTTTATCATTCTTCTATAATATAAGAGTTCAATCAATTAATCGTTTACGTAAAGACGGGCGATCAGTGCACTGCCCTGGAGGCAGAGACAAAACGGAGGTAACAAGGGATTATGAGCAAAAAGTACGTGTACCTGTTCAGCGAAGGCAATGCCAACATGCGCGAGCTGCTGGGCGGCAAGGGCGCCAACCTGGCTGAGATGACCAACATCGGCCTGCCCGTGCCCCAGGGCTTCACCATCACCACCGAGGCCTGCACGCAGTACTACGAGGACGGCCGCAAGATCAGCCCCGAGATCCAGGCTGAGATCATGGAGTACATCACCAAGATGGAGGGCATCACCGGCAAGAAGTTCGGCGATCTGGAGAACCCCCTGCTGGTCTCCGTCCGCTCCGGCGCCCGTGCCTCCATGCCCGGCATGATGGACACCATCCTGAACCTGGGCCTCAACGAGGACGTGGTGGAGGTCATGGCCAAGAAGTCCGGCAACCCCCGCTGGGCCTGGGACTGCTATCGCCGCTTCATCCAGATGTACTCCGACGTGGTCATGGAAGTGGGCAAGAAGTACTTTGAGCAGCTCATTGACCAGATGAAGGAAGCCCGCGGCGTCACCCAGGACGTGGAGCTGACCGCCGAGGATCTGAAGGAGCTGGCCGGCCAGTTCAAGGCCGAGTACAAGTCCAAGATCGGCACCGACTTCCCCACCGATCCCAAGGAGCAGCTGATGGGCGCCGTTCAGGCCGTGTTCCGCTCCTGGGATAACCCCCGCGCCAACGTCTATCGCCGCGACAACGACATTCCCTACTCCTGGGGCACCGCCGTCAACGTCCAGTCCATGGCCTTCGGCAACATGGGCGACGACTGCGGCACCGGCGTGGCCTTCACCCGCAACCCCGCCACCGGCGAGAAGAAGCTCTTCGGCGAGTTTTTGACCAACGCCCAGGGCGAGGACGTGGTGGCCGGCGTCCGGACCCCCATGCCCATCAGCCAGATGGCCGAGAAGTTCCCCGAGGCCTTTGCCCAGTTCCAGAACGTCTGCCAGCTGCTGGAGAACCACTATCACGACATGCAGGACATGGAGTTCACCGTGGAGAACGGCAAGCTCTACATGCTGCAGACCCGCAACGGCAAGCGCACCCCCGCCGCCGCTCTGAAGATCGCCTGCGATCTGGTGGACGAGGGTCAGATCTCTGAGAAGCAGGCCGTGGCCATGATCGATCCCCGGTCCCTGGACACCCTGCTGCACCCCCAGTTCGACGCCGAGGTCCTGAAGAAGACCCCCGTCATCGGCAGCGCCCTGGCCGCCTCTCCCGGAGCCGCCTGCGGCAAGATCGTCTTTACCGCTGACGACGCCAAGGCCTGGGCCGAGCGGGGCGAGAAGGTGGTCCTGGTCCGCCTGGAGACCTCTCCCGAGGACATCGAGGGCATGAAGGCCGCTCAGGGCATCCTGACCGTCCGCGGCGGCATGACCTCTCACGCCGCCGTGGTGGCCCGCGGTATGGGCACCTGCTGCGTGTCCGGCTGCGGCGCCATCAAGATGGACGAGGAGAACAAGTGCTTCGAGCTGGGCGGCAAGGTCTTCCACGAGGGCGACTGGCTGAGCCTGGACGGCTCCACCGGCAAGATCTACGACGGCGCCATCCCCACCGTGGACGCCTCCATCGGCGGCGAGTTCGGCCGGGTCATGGGCTGGGCCGACAAGTATCGCCGCCTGAAGGTCCGCACCAACGCCGACACTCCCCACGACGCCGCTCAGGCCCGCACCTTCGGCGCCGAGGGCATCGGCCTGTGCCGCACCGAGCATATGTTCTTCGACGAGGACCGCATCCCCGCCATCCGTGAGATGATCTGCTCCGACACCGTGGAGCAGCGCGAGAAGGCCCTGGCCAAGCTGGAGCCCATGCAGCAGGGCGACTTCGAGGGCATCTACGAGGCCATGGAGGGCCTGCCCGTCACCATCCGCTTCCTGGATCCCCCCCTGCACGAGTTCGTTCCCACCGAGGAGGCCGACATCGAGAAGCTGGCCGCCGACATGGGCAAGACCGTGACCGAGATCAAGGCCATCATCGCCGGCCTCCACGAGTTCAACCCCATGATGGGTCACCGCGGCTGCCGTCTGGCCGTCACCTATCCCGAGATCGCCGCTATGCAGACCCGCGCCGTCATCAAGGCCGCACTGAACGTCCAGGCCAAGCATCCTGACTGGAACATGGTCCCCGAGATCATGATCCCCCTGGTGGGCGAGGTCAAGGAGCTCAAGTACGTCAAGAGCGTGGTGGTGGAGACCGCCGACAAGCTCATCAAGGAGGCCGGCTCCGACATGAAGTACCTGGTGGGTACCATGATCGAGATCCCCCGCGCCGCCCTGACCGCCGACGAAATCGCCAAGCAGGCCGACTTCTTCTCCTTCGGCACCAACGACCTGACCCAGATGACCTTCGGCTTCAGCCGCGACGACGCCGGCAAGTTCCTGGACGCCTACTACGACCGCAAGATCTACGAGAACGATCCCTTCGCCAAGCTGGATCAGACCGGCGTGGGCCGTCTGGTGGACATGGCCTGCAAGCTGGGCCGCAAGACCAACCCGGATCTGCACCTGGGTATCTGCGGCGAGCACGGCGGCGACCCCTCCAGCGTGGAGTTCTGCCACCGCACCGGCCTGGACTACGTGTCCTGCTCTCCCTTCCGGGTGCCCATCGCCCGCCTCGCCGCCGCGCAGGCTGCCATCAAGGACGCCCAGTAATCCCGGTTCTATCCGCAATCAAACAGGAGCCTGCCATTCGGGGCAGGCTCCTGTTCCTATTTGTCCCGGACTCAGTCCAGAAAGTATCCCAGGGAAGAAAATACACCGGTCAGCCCCTGCGGATCCAGCACCTCGATCCGCCGGTAATTCTGGGAGATGATCCCCTCCTTTCGGAGCTTTCCCAGGATTCTGCTGACGGAGACCCGGCTGACGCCGGTGATGGCTGCAATCTGCTCGTGGGTATACCCGATCACGGGACCGGTGCTGTCGCAGCAGGCGTAGAGAAAATAGGCCACCCGCTTGTCGGCATCCTGAAAATGGGAGCAGCAGATATAATCGGACAGCAGGGCGATCCGCTGTACGTAATGGGCGATCAGATCCTGCAAGGGCAGATCCTGTTCCTTCCACAGCCGGAGAAACCGTTCCGGAGGCAGAATATAGACCTCAGACCGGGAAATCGTCGCCACGCTGACCATGACATGAGGGCTCATCATCAGCGCCTCATTTCCGATCAGGCTGTCCGGTCCCAGGTAAAACAGGGAGATCTCATCCCCCGAGGGACTGAGGCAGAAGGTGCGGACCTTTCCTTTGGTCAGAAAAAACACCCGGTCCGCCCGGTTTCCCTTTTCCACCAGCAGCTCTCTGGGCCCCATACTTCGCTTGACACCGTGTTGTACGAAAAGGTCCCTTACCCGGGACGTAATCAGGCGTCTTTTCTGCACAAAAATTCATCCCTTCCTGCCAGCGATCCTCGCATTATTGCCAAAAACCTTACCAGATTTTTGGCTGGAAAGCAAGTGGAAATTGTATCATTTGTTACAATCTGCCGGATTTCTTTCCTCTACCATGAAAAGAAAGCGGGCGGCACGCTCCGCGATTTTCGTATTTTAAATATCGGGAAAGGGGGAAACCCACATGAAAGAGACCATGTGCGGTATTGTCAAGGCGCTGAACGGCCCGGGAGGGCTGGTCTATCGCACGGACCTGCCGGTCCCCCAGATCGGCGACGACGAGGTCCTCATCAAGATCCACTGCACTGCCATCTGCGGCACGGATCTCCATATCATGGAGTGGGACGACTGGTCCCAGAAGCGCATCAAGGCTCCGGTGACCCTGGGCCATGAGACCGCCGGCGACATCGTGGCCGTGGGCAGCGCCGTCAAGGACCGCAAGGTGGGCGACCGTGTCTCCTGCGAGTCCCACATCCCCTGCGGAACCTGCTATTTCTGCCAGCATGACATGCCCCACATCTGCAAGAACGTGGAGCTGTTTGGCTGCACCCAGAACGGCGCCTATGCTGAATACGCCAAGATCCGCGCCGACTGCACCTTCCTGCTGGACGACAGCATCTCCTATGAGGCCGCCTGCATGTTCGAGCCCATGGGCGCCGGCATCCACGGTGTGGAAGCGGCTCAGGTGGAGGGCAAGGTGGTCCTGGTCAGCGGATGCGGCCCCATCGGTCTGACCGCCATCAGCGGCTGCAAGACCTTCGGTGCCACCAAGGTCATCGCCTGCGACCTGATCGACGAAAAGCTGGAGATCGCCAGGGAGATGGGCGCCGACGAGGTATTCAACAGCGGCAAGTGCGATCTGGTGGCCGAGGTCAAGAAGCTCACCGGCGGCGCCGGCGCGGATGCGGCCATCGACATCACCGGCGCGGCCGCCGCCATCAACACCGACCTCAAATGCCTCCGGGCCGCCGGACGCATGGTCTGCGTGGGCCTGCCCACCAAGCCGGTGACCCTGGTGGACATGGCCGACGACCTGATCTACCGGGAGATCGAGCTGACCGGCGTCTCCGGACGGAAGATCTGGGAGACCTGGGAGGACTTCGCCAAGGTCATGAAGAGCCCCTACTACAAGATGGACCGGGTCATCGGCGGCCGCTTCCCCATGAAGGAGTTCCAGACCGCCATCGATCAGATCCAAAGCGGCGTCCCCGGCAAGATGATCCTGTACCCCTGAGCATCTGCACAGGCGGAAGATGACCAAGAGAAAAAGGAGGCATTTCCATGCGAACGGTCCCCATCAAAAACTTTCTGGATAAATTCCCCGGCGGCATCATTATCATCCCCCTGCTGATCGGCTGCCTGCTGAATACCTTCTGCCCGGCAGTGCTGCAGATCGGCAGCTTCACCACAGGACTGGCCACCGGCACCTCCAGCCTCATGGGCGCGCTGTTCATCTGCCTGGGCGCCCAGCTGAATGTCAAGTGCGCGCCCCAGGCCCTCAAAACCGGCTTCACCCTGCTGATCGCCAAGCTGCTGGCCGGCGTGCTGATCGGCCTGCTGGCAGCCAAGCTCTTCAATGACAGTCTGCTGGGCCTGAGCATGCTGGCCATCGTGGCCGCCGTCTCCAACTCCAACGGCGCCATGTACGCCACCCTCACCGGCCAGTACGGCACCGCCAGCGACCAGGGCGCCACCGCCATCATCTCCTTCAACGACGGCCCCTTCCTGACCATGATCGTCATGGGCGCCGCCGGCGCGGCCTCCATTCCCTACATGAGCCTGGTTGCCGCCCTGGCCCCCCTGGTGCTGGGTATCATCCTGGGCAATCTGGATCCCAAGATGCGCGCCTGCCTGACCAACGGCATGGAGACCGTCATCCTGGTGCTGGCCTTTGCCGTGGGCTGCACTCTGAGCCTGCGCCAGGTGGTGGAGGGCGGTCTGTCCGGCATCCTGCTGGGCTTCCTGGCCCTGATCCCCGCCGGGTTCATCTGCATCGCGGCCGACCGGCTCACCGGCGGCAGCGGCATTGCCGGCGCGGCCATCTCCAGTGTGGCAGCCAACGCCATCGCCACGCCCGCCGCTCTGGCGGAGGTGGACCCGGCCCTGTCCGGCATTGCAGGCGTGGCGGCGGCCCAGATCGCGGCGGCCTCCATCGTCACCTGCCTGCTGACCCCCTTCCTGGCCGCCTGGGTCGCCAAGCAGAATGCCAAGCGGGCCCTGGCCAAAAAAGGCTGATGCACGCAATCCCTTTCCCTTCAGCGGACGCGCAGCGGGACCTTCGCTGCGCGTCCGCCCCCTTTATCGGGCGGCCGGAGAGCCGCTTTTCGCCGGGGCACTCCCCAAGAAGCCCCCGGATCTCCGCTCCGGATGCGCAGGCACGCCGGCAAAATGCGCCGCGGCCATCCCCAAAGCAAAAGGGACCGCCTCTTAAAAAGAGGCGGTCCCTTGTCATTTTTTTGCTTGAGCGGTCAGACATCATCCCGGATGCCCATGCGCAGATAAAAGCGGTGCATAAACCCGAAGGTGAATCCGCCGGGCAGCATTCCGTTGACGAACAGTGCCGCCACCACGCCCACGCCGGTATCCAGAATACGGTTGAGCGCGTAGGAGACATAGCTGTCGATGGGGGTGTTGAACAGGATGATGCAAAGCACCACGCCGCCCGGCTGGACGCCGCCTACCCAGATCATCTGACAGGCCAAAATCAAAATGACCACGCCCACAAAGGTCAGAGGAATCAAAAACCAGCGGCTGCCGCCATTGGGAAAGATCGCGGCGTAAATGGCAAAGAGGCCCATGCCGATGAAGCCGCCCACCAGGGTGCCGAAAAAGCGGTTGCCGCCGTGGAGCTTGCTGGTGCCGTAGTCACTGCCCATGCCGAAGATGGCACCAATGCAGGCGAAGGCCGGACTGCGGTCCAGAAAGTAATATACCAGGGCGCACAGCGTGGCTGCCAGAGCTGTTTTGATGTTTCGCAGCCCCACGCTGGGGAAATGGTACGGGCGTTTGAACAGCATGGGATCCCTCCCGGAAAATATTGGAACACAGCGCCTCTATTGTAGCATGTTCTCTGCATATTTCAAGGGGATTCCGCAAATTTATTCTTTTTTTGTATAAATTTCCGGTTTACGCCGCATCCACCGCGCACATCAGCGCAAAGGCCGCCAGCTGGAACAGCGCCGCCGCCAGCACCGCCTGCTGCGGAAAGAGCGGCGCCATCCGACAGCCCAGGGCCGCCCCCAGCAAAAAACAGAGGATGACCCCGAAGTAGCATCCGCTCCGCCGCAGCAGAGCCGGGTCGTGGTTCACAGCACCGTGGTACAGCGCCTCGGTGCCGCTGCGCAGGTTGCCGGTGCACATGGTGGATGCAAAGGGATAGCCCCGGACCTTTCGGAAGGCCTCCACCTGCAGCGCGCAGACAAAGGACACGGTCACGTTCACCACGCCGTTCCAGGGGCCCACAGGAATCAGGGCCGCGGCGCCCAGGGCCAGGATCTCCACGCCCAGCACCCAGTGACGCCAGTGAAACCTGCCCTGGCCCCGGTAGCGGGTACGCACGCCCTCTGTCACCAGCACACCCAGGGCGAAGGCCAGAATGGGGGCAAGGTAGGCCGCCGCCTCCTGCCAGCGGCCCTCCGCCGCCCGCAGAGCCAGCAGCACCATGTTGCCGGTCTGGGCATTGGCGAACACGCCGCCGCGGCAGAGGTAGGTGTAAGCGTCCAGAAAGCCGCCGGCCAGCGCCAGCAGCGCCGCCACGGCAAAGGTGTCCGAGGGCTGACGCATGGTTTTTTCCATAGGGAACCTCCTTCTTCCGCACACGGGCCGGCGCCCCTTGCGGGGCGCCGGCCCAGCCCATCAGTTAAATCTGATGGGCTGGGCAAGTTTTCGGACCTTTTGAAAGGCCCGAAAACTTCGGATTGAAAGCGAAAGACACCCCTCCTGGGTTATCTTCGCGCCAAGAGCCGTCGCTTTCAGCGGCGGTTGCGCTTCGAAACGCGCCTGCGGGCGCAGTCTTTCGCAGCTATCTTCCTTCCCGTTGTCAAACACAGATCTTCTCTTTTCCGCACACGGGCCGGCGCCCCTTGCGGGGCGCCGGCCTCCGGTCGGTCCTGTCAGTATTCGGCCTCACCGGTGTAGACCAGCTTGGCGTCGCCGGTGAGGGTCACATGCTCATCGGTGTAGTGGACGATCAGGTCGCCGCCCCGGACACGGACGGTGACGTCGCTGTCCTTGGCGCAGAGGTTGTTGGCCGTGGCCGCCACCACCGCCGCGCAGGCGCCGGTGCCGCAGGCCAGGGTCTCGCCGCTGCCCCGCTCCCAGACCCGCATCTTGATGGTGCTGGGGTTCACCACCCGGATGAACTCCGTGTTGATCCGGTCGGGGAAATAGGGGGCGTGCTCGAACTGCGGGCCCACGTGCTCCACGTCCACGCCGTCCACCCGGGGGCAGAACACCACGCAGTGGGGGTTGCCCATGTCCACGCAGGTAATGGAGTACTTCTCCCCGCCGATGGAGACGGGATAGTCCACGATCTTCTTCTCCGGCAGGTTCAGGTGCAGCGCCGTGGTGTCCAATGTGGCGTAGCCCATGTCCACGCAGGCGGAGGTGACCTTGCCGTCGGCGGTGTAGACCTCCACGGACTTGACGCCGGTGTCGGTCTCGATGGTCATGGCCTCCTTGCGGACGAACCCGAAGTCATAGAGGTACTTGGCCATGCAGCGCAGGGCGTTGCCGGCCATGGCACCCACGGAGCCGTCGGCGTTGAACATCCGCATCCGGGCGTCGGCCTTCCGGGAGTGCTCCATGAGGATGATGCCGTCGGCGCCGATGCCGTAGTGCCGGTCGCAGAAGGTGACGCAGAGGGACTCGGGGCAGGTGATGTCCCCGTCGAAGTTCTCCAGGAAGATGTAGTCGTTGCCGCAGGTCTGCATCTTGGCGAAGCGCAGCTTCCGCCGCTCCGTCCGCAGGTGGCAGATGTCGATGAGCTCCGTGTTGGTCTGGTTGTAGCGGCTCTGGAGGATGTCCGTCAGGGCGCCCGCCGTGTCCAGGCTGGTCAGGCACGGGATGCCCAGCTGGACGCAGCGGTGGTTCAGGCGGATGAAGTCCCGGATGTAGCTGGGCTCCGTGGAACCGGTGAGGATCACATAGTCGATCTTCCCGTCCTCCAGCAGCTGGAACACCCGGTTGTCCTGGCCCAGCTTGCCCACCACCTCCACGTCGGTGCCCAGGCGGGAGATCTCAAAGGCGGTGCGCTCGGTGGCATAGAGCTTGTAGCCCATCTCGTCCAGCTTCCGGGCGATGCCCACGATCTCCGGCTGGTCCCGGCGGTTGACGGAGATCAGCACGCCGCCCCGGGTCTCCTTCTCCACCTTGTAGCCGGCGGAGACCAGGCCCTTGAACAATGCCTCCTGCATGTTCTTGCCCAGGCCCAGCACCTCGCCGGTGGACTTCATCTCCGGGGAGAGGGAGGCGTTGGCGTCGGTGATCTTCTCAAAGGAGAACACGGGCACCTTGACCGCCACATACGGCGGCTGGCGGTAGAGGCCGGTGCCGTAGCCCAGGGACCTGAGGCTCTGGCCCACCATGACCCGGGTGGCCAGGTCCACCATGGGCACGCCGGTGACCTTGGAGATATAGGGCACGGTGCGGCTGGCCCGGGGGTTGACCTCGATGACGTACAGCTCGCCCTGGTAGATCAGGTACTGGATGTTGATGAGGCCCCGGGTGCCCAGGGAGAGGGCCAGCTTCTCGGAGCAGTCGATGATGACCTTCAGCATCTTGTCGCCGATGGAGAAGGGCGGGTACACGGCGATGGAGTCGCCGGAGTGGACGCCGGTGCGCTCGATGTGCTGCATGACGCCGGGGATCAGCACGTCGGTGCCGTCGGAGATCACGTCCACCTCCAGCTCCTTGCCCATCAGGTACTGGTCCACCAGCACGGGGTTTTCGATCTTCCCGGAGAGAATGACCTCCATGTAGGTGCGCACGTCCTCGTCGTTGTGGGCGATGACCATGTTCTGGCCGCCGATGACGTAAGAGGGCCGCAGCAGCACGGGGTAGCCCAGCTCATGGGCCGCCGCCAGAGCCTCGTCCATGCCCAGGACGCCCCGGCCCTGGGGCCGCTTGATGGAAAAGCGCTCCAGCAGGGCGTCGAACCGCTCCCGGTCCTCCGCCATGTCGATGGACTCGGCGGAGGTGCCCATGATGCGCACGCCGTGGCTGTCCAGATACTTTGTCAGCTTGATGGCCGTCTGGCCGCCGAAGGCCACCACCACGCCGATGGGCTGCTCCACGGCGATGATGTGCATGACGTCCTCCGGGCAGAGGGGCTCGAAGTACAGCCGGTCGGCGGTATCGTAGTCGGTGGAGACGGTCTCGGGGTTGTTGTTGACGATGACCACGTCGTAGCCCAGCTCCTTCAGCGTCCACACGCAGTGGACGGAGGAGTAGTCGAACTCGATGCCCTGGCCGATGCGAATGGGACCGGAGCCCAGCACCATGATGACCGGCCGACCGGACCGTGGGAAGGTCCGGGACTCGCAGAAGCGGTCGTAGGAGGAATAGAAGTAGGGGGTCTCGGCGTCGAACTCGGCACCGCAGGTGTCCACCATCTTGTAAACGGCGTCCCGGTGGGCGGGGAGCTTCCCGCCGGAGAGGCGGGCAAGGGCCTCGTCGGTGTAGCCCAGGCGCTTGCCGGTCTCGTACTGCACCTCCGTCAGATCCCCGGAGAGGGTCGCCTCAAAGTCCGCCAGATGCTTGATCTTGGAGAGGAACCAGGGGTCGATCTTCGTGATGGCGTGGATCTCCTCCACACTGACGCCGGACTTGAGGGCCTCGAACACGGTGAAGAGCCGGTGGTCGTCCACCCGCTCCAGACGCTCCCGGATGGGAGCGCCATCGTCGGCCTTGCGGTTTAGGGTGTCCATGCCGATCTCGGCGCCCCGGACGGCCTTCATCAACGCCATCTCGAAGCCGGGGGCGATGGCCATGACCTCGCCGGTGGCCTTCATCTGGGTGCCCAGGGTGCGGCTGGCGTCGGCAAACTTGTCGAAGGGCCACTTGGGCATCTTCACCACGATATAGTCCAGGGTGGGCTCGAAGCAGGCGCAGGTCTTGCCGGTGATGTCGTTTTTGATCTCGTCCAGGGTGTAGCCCAGGGCGATCTTGGTGGTGATCTTGGCGATGGGGTAGCCGGTGGCCTTGGAGGCCAGGGCCGAGGACCGGCTGACCCGGGGGTTGACCTCGATGACGGCGTACTCGAAGCTGTCGGGGTTCAATGCCAGCTGCACGTTGCACCCGCCCACGATCCCCAGGTGGGTGATGATGTCCAGGGAGGCCTTGCGCAGCATCTGGAACTCCTTGTCCGCCAGGGTCTGGGTGGGAGCCACCACGATGGAGTCGCCGGTGTGGACGCCCACCGGGTCCAGGTTCTCCATGGAGCACACGGCGATCACGTTGCCCACGCCGTCCCGCATGGTCTCAAACTCGATCTCCTTCCAGCCGAAGATGGCCTTCTCCACCAGCACCTGGGTGATGGGGGAGGCGTCCAGGCCGGTGCCGGCGATGATGCGCAGCTCGTCGGCGTTGTTGGCCGCGCCGCCGCCGGCGCCGCCCAGGGTGAAGGCGGGCCGCACGATGACGGGATAGCCGATGCGCTCCGCCACTTCCAATGCGCCCTCCACGGTCTCGGCGATGTCCGAGGCGATGACCGGCTGGTTGATCTCCGCCATGGCCTCCTTAAAGAGCTCCCGGTCCTCCGCCCGGGAGATGGCGGCGGCGTCGGTGCCCAGGAGCCTGACGCCCTGGGCCTCCAGAAAGCCCTCCTTGTCCAGCTGCATGGCCAGCGTCAGTCCCGTCTGGCCGCCCAGGCCCGCCAGGATGGAGTCGGGCTTCTCCTTCTTGATGATGCGCTTGACGGTCTCCACCGTCAGAGGCTCCAAATAGATCTCGTCCGCCATGGCCTGGTCGGTCATGATGGTGGCGGGGTTGGAGTTGCACAGGACCACCTCCACCCCGGCGTCCTTGAGGATGCGGCAGGCCTGGGCGCCGGCGTAGTCGAACTCCGCCGCCTGGCCGATGACGATGGGACCGGAGCCGATCACCAGGACCTTTTTGATGCGCTTATCCAGGGGCATTACCGGTCACCTCCCTTCATCATCTCCACAAACCGGTCAAAGAGAAAGCTGGTATCCTTGGGGCCCGTGCAGGCCTCCGGGTGGAACTGGACCGTAAAGGCGTTCAGCTCCGGGTAGTCGATGCCCTCGCAGGTGCCGTCGTTGGCGTTGGCGAAGCGGACCCTGCCCACCTTCACGCTGTCGGAGTCCACGGCGTAGCCGTGGTTCTGGCTGGTGATGTAGGTCCGCGTCCCCGCCAGATCCCGGACCGGCTGGTTGACCCCCCGGTGGCCGTATTTGAGCTTGTAGGTGGTCCCGCCCAGGGCCAGGGCCGTCAGCTGGTGCCCAAGGCAGATACCGAACACCGGGACCTTGCCCAGGAGCTTTTTGATCTGGTCGATCTGATAGGTGTTCTCCGCCGGGTCCCCGGGGCCGTTGGAGAGCATCACCCCGTCGGGCCCGGCCGCCAGGATCTCCTCCGCCGAGGCGGTGGCGGGCACCACCGTCACGGCGCAGCCCCGCCTCTGGAGCTCCCGGGCGATGTTGCGCTTGGCGCCGTAGTCGATGAGGCTGACGCGGAATTTCGCCTCCCCCTCCGCCGGCAGCTCTGCCGCCGCGCCGCAGGTGACGGCCTCCACCACGCCGGTGACGGCGTAGGTCTTGACCGGCGTGAGGTCCGCCGGGACCTCGTCGCAGATCGCGGCGTTCATGACGCCGTGCTCCCGGATGATCCTCGTCAGCTGCCGGGTGTCCACGCCCCAGAGGCCCGGGACCCCCTGCTCCTTCAGGTACGTGTCCAGATCGCAGTCGCACCGGAAGTTGGACGGCGCCTCGCACCACTCCCGTACCACGTAGCCCTTGACGCAGCACGCGCCCTCAAAGTCCTCCCGGATGATGCCGTAGTTGCCCATCAGGGGATAAGTCTGCAAAACGATCTGCCCCGCGTAGCTGGGGTCCGTCAGTGTCTCGATGTAGCCGCACATGCCGGTGGTGAACACCAGCTCGCCCACGGTGTCCCCGGGGGCACCGAACCGGTAGCCCTCAAACACCTGGCCGTCCTGCAGCACCAGATAGCCTGTTTTCATAGCGTCCTCCCGCCCCGGACCGCAGTCCGTCAATTTTCTTGTATTCTTAGTTATTATGCGAGATTTTGCCGCAACAGTCAATCGTTTCCGCCCCAGCCGGAAGTAGACTTTACCGGCAAAATAGGTATTACTTTTTGTGCATTTTTATACAAAGCCCTTTCAGTCCCACCCGTTCCCCCATTGCAAGGCGGCGCTTCTTCCCCTATAATGGAGGCACGAACAAGGAGGGATCGCCGTGGCCAAGCTGCTGGACAAGTTCACAAAGCCCTTTGCCGACAGCCGCATCCCCTTTCTGCTGGCAGAGGTCATCACCAACGGCGCCGGAGAGATGGTGGACGTGGTGTGCCGCTTTTCCAACGAGGCGGCGGCCTCGGCGCTGAACCTGCCGGTGGAGGAGCTGCGGGGCAGACGGTTCACCCGGACCTTTCCCGCCCAGCGGCTCAGCGGCCTGGCCGCCCTGGGGACCGTGGCCTTCTCCGGCTCCTGCGCCACCTTCTCCTACACCACCCTGCTGGGCCAGACCCTGCGGGTCACCTGCTTCCAGCCCATGTACGGCCTGGTCAGCTGCATCCTGGACACGCCGGGTCCCTCTTTGCAAACCGGTCAGCTGCTGGGCGAGCACATGCCCCTGGCGGCGGCGGTGGTGGAGCTGACCAGGACCGGCGTGCGGTGCCTGTCCTTCAACCAGCGGCTGTGCCAGTGGACCGGCCTGGACCGCAAGACCCTGCTGGACCGCCACGCCGAGGACCTTGCCTCCCTGGTGGAGCCGGAGGACTGGCCGGAGCTGCTGCAATCCCTGCTGGACGCCGCCCGGGAGAAACGCCCGGCGGACCGGGACGTCCGCCTGCTGCGGCGGGACGCGGAACCCCTGTGGGTCAATCTGCGGGCAGAGCCCCTGGCCACCCCCTCCGGCGTGCCCGCTTTTTACACGGTGCTCTCGGACATCGACGCCCAGCGCCGTCAGCGGCTGCGGATGGAGGCCCGCCTGCGCCAGGCGGAGACGGACCGGTCGCTGATGGAGGAGCTGCTGGACCACCTGCCCGGCGGCTGCTGCCTGCTGCGGCGGGACCAGGACGGGCGGCTGGAGGCTCTCCAGGCCAACCGGGGGCTCCAGGACCTTCTGGGCTATTCGGAGTCAGAGCTGCTGCGCCGCCTGACAGTCGACCCTCTCTGGCGAATCAGCGCCGCCGGAAAGGACGCCCTACTGGAGCAGGCCGCCCTGGCCCGGAGCCAGGGAACGCCGCTGCGGCGGCTGGTCCAGGTCCGCCCCAAGAGCGGCGGGAACCGCTGGCTGTCGGTGGAGGCCCTGTGGCGGCCCCAGTCCGACGGCAGCCATCTGATCTGCGCCTTCTGCACCGATGCCACGGAGGCCACGGAGACCGCCGCTCAGCAGCAGTTCCGCTCCCAGCTGTGCGAATTGCTGCTGGACCGGTCCCGGGTGCTGATCATGGACTACGACCCGGCCCAGGACCTGGCCCGGATCGAGCGGTACACCGCTGCCGGCGCCAAAGTCTCCAGAACGGTATCCGGGTATTTGGCCGGACTGCCCGACGCCGCCTCCATCCACCCCGATGACCGGAAAAAGCTGGCCGCCGCCATGCGCCGGGCCCTGTCCCGCTCCGCGCCGGAGACCCTGGAATACCGGGGCGATTACGACGGCTGTGGCTGGCGGTGGCACCGGATCTCCTGGAGCTGCCTGCTGGACCACGCCGGCAGCGTCAGCCGCCTGCTGGGCAAGGTGGAGAATGTGGACCGCTCCAAGGCCGCGGCGCTCCGCTACCGCCGTCTGACGGCCCGGCAGAAAAAGCTGGCCCCCGGGGTCCTGGCCACCATGCGGCTAGACCTGACCGCCGACCGCATCCTGGACGTCAAGGCCGCCAGCCGCCATCTGACCCAGGCCCTCTTCGGCAACACCGCCGACGCCTGCCTGCGCCATCTGCGGGACAACGTGCCCGAGGAAGCCGCCCTAGGCCGGTTCGACGTGCTGTTTCGCCGGGAGCCGCTGCTGGAGGCCTTCCGCCAGGGGGTCGACCGGCAGGAACTGGCGCACCCTCTCCGCTCTTCCGAGAGCACCGTCTCCTGGGCCAGGACCACTGTGGAGCTGACGGAGGAGCCGGACTCCGGCCACACCGCCGCCTTCTGCACCGTGACCGACGAAACGGACCGGCACCGCCGGGACGCCGTTCTGGAGGTCCTGGCCCGGCGGGACTATGAGATCCTTCTGACGGTGGATGCCGCCTCCGGCCTCTGCCGGGCCTACGGCCGCTTTCAGGATACCATTCCCCCCGGCACGTCCTTCCGGCCTCTGCTGGCCCGGTATCTCCAGACAGAGGTCCCCTCCTCCCGGCAGCGCACCGCCCTGCGGGCGGCGCTGCGGATGGAGACCGTGACGGAGCAGCTGGCTCACGCCCCGGTGTATGAATTTTCCGCCCCCCTGCTGGAGGGCCCTCCCCTGCTGCTGCGCTGGTCGTGGCTGGACCAGCCCGGCGGCGTGCTGCTGCTGACGGGCCAGCGGACACCCCTGGCCCCTGCGGAGGGATTCCTGTGATCCGCCCCTTTCAGCCCGGGGACCTGCCGCAGGTGCTGGACATCTGGCTCCAGGGCAATCTGGACGCCCATTCCTTCATCTCACCGGATTACTGGCGGTCCAATCTGCCCCTGGCCGCCCGGCAGATCCCCCTGGCGTCGGTATGGGTCTTTGCAGAGGACAATGTCGTGACCGGCTTTGCAGGGCTCGTGGAAGGCGAGATTGCCGGGCTGTTCGTCCGGCGCGGCGCCCGCTCCCGGGGAGTCGGCGGGGAATTGATCCGCGCGGTCCAGAGCCTGGGCCTGCCCCTGCGGCTGTGTGTTTATGAAAAGAACACCGCCGCCCGCCGCTTCTACCTCCGCCAGGGCTTCGTTTTCCGGCACAGGCAGATCGACCCGGCCACCGGCGAGGCGGAGCTGGTGCTGACCTGGGCGCCTCCCATATAAAACTCCCCGCGGACAGAGGTTCTGTCCGCGGGGATTTTTTGTTCTTCAGCGGGGACCCGGCGCCGCCGGAGCCACGTCCTTACTCGTCCAGCTTGAGCACCGCCAAAAACGCCTCCGTCGGGATCTGTACCGATCCCAGAGAGCGCATCTTTTTCTTGCCCTCCTTCTGCTTTTCCAGCAGCTTCTTCTTTCGGGTGATGTCGCCGCCGTAGCACTTGGCCAGCACGTCCTTGCGCATGGCCTTGACGGTCTCCCGGGCGATGACCCGGCCGCCGATGGCCGCCTGGACGGGGATCTCAAAGAGCTGTCTGGGGATGTTCTCCTTGAGCTTTTCGCACAGCCGCCGGGCCCGGGGATAGGCCTTGTCCTTGTGGGCGATGAAGCTCAGGGCGTCCACGCCCTCGCCGTTGAGCTTCATATCCACCTTCACCAGCTCGCTGGGCCGGTAGCCGGAGAGCTCGTAGTCCAGGGAGGCGTAGCCCTTGGTGTTGGCCTTGAGGGTGTCGAAGAAGTCGTAGATGATCTCGTTCAAGGGCATCTGGTAGTGGAGCTCCACCAGGTGGGTGTCCAGGTACTGCATGTCCTTGAACTCGCCCCGCCGGTCCTGGCACATGGGCATGATATTGCCCACGAACTCGTTGGGGGCGATGATGTTGACCTTGACGTAAGGCTCCTCCGCCCGCTCGATGGCGGCGGGGTCCGGGTAGTTGTGGGGGTTGTCCACGGCCACCATGGTGCCGTCGGTCTTGTAGACGTGGTAGATGACGGAGGGAAGGGTGGTCACCAGATCCAGGTCGAACTCCCGCTCCAGCCGCTCCTGAATGACCTCCATGTGGAGCATCCCCAAAAAGCCGCACCGGAAGCCAAAGCCCAACGCCACGGAAGATTCCGGCTCAAAGCTCAATGACGCGTCGTTGAGCTGGAGCTTCTCCAGGGCGTCCCGCAGGTCCGGGTACTTGGACCCGTCCTCGGTGTAGATGCCGCAGTAGACCATGGGCTGCACGGGCCGGTAGCCGGGCAGGGGCTCCGCCGCGGGGCTGGCGGCGTCGGTGACGGTGTCGCCCACCCGGGTGTCCTGCACGTTCTTGATGGAGGCGGTGAAGTAGCCCACCTCGCCGGCCTCCAGGGCGTCACAGGGCTCCATGCCCAGGGGCAGCAGGTGGCCGCACTCGATGACCTGATAGGTGGCGCCGGAGGCCATCATCTTTACGGTCTGGCCCGTGCGGACGCTGCCCTCCATGATGCGCATGTAGACGATAACGCCCCGGTAGCTGTCGTACTGGCTGTCGAAGATCAGGGCCTTCAGGGAGGCGTTCACGTCGCCGGTGGGGGGCGGGACATTTTTCACGATGTCCTCCAGCACGGCGTCGATGTTGATGCCCATTTTGGCAGAGATCTCCGGCGCGTCCATGGCCGGCAGGCCGATGATGTCTTCCACCTCCTGCTTGGCCTTGGCGGGATCCGCGGCGGGCAGGTCGATCTTGTTGAACACCGGCAGGATCTCCAGGTCGTGCTCCATGGCGAGGTACGTGTTGGCCAGGGTCTGGGCCTCCACGCCCTGGGTGGAGTCCACCACCAGCACCGCGCCCTCACATGCAGCCAGGGACCGGGAGACCTCGTAGTTGAAGTCCACGTGGCCCGGGGTGTCGATCAGGTTCAGCTGATAGACCTCCCCGTCCTGGGCGGTGTAGTTGAGCCGGACGGCCCGGGCCTTGATGGTGATGCCCCGCTCCCGCTCCAGGTCCATGTTGTCCAGCAACTGGCTCTCCATCTCCCGCTGGCTGACGGCCTGGCACTTCTCCAGCAGCCGGTCCGCCAGCGTGGACTTGCCGTGGTCGATATGGGCAATAATGGAGAAATTTCGGATGTTGCTTTGCTTGATCATTTCGTAAAACCTCCTTGGGCAAGTCCACGCTGCTCCGCGCGGACGCGCGTCCAAGTGTTTTGGCGCAGCCAAAACCTTGCCGCAGGGCGAATTCATTTCGCCCGAGGATTTTCCATCAAAAGGGCTCCCGCAAAATCCTCCGGATTTTGTGGGAATCGGACTTGCCGTGGTCGATGTGGGCAGAGTAGACACATCCATGCTCCCCCGCCACAGGCGGGGCGGCGCGCCGTGTATTCCGGCGGGGGCCCGGTCAGGCGTCCGACATGTCGATGCCGTGGGCCTCGTTCCAGGCGATCCAGAAATCCTCGTCCCAGAATTTCTCATAGTCATAGTGTACCACAAACTCCCGCCAGCCGGCCAGGGTGGGGGCGATATTTTCCGCCGTCAGGCGTCCCTGGTCCGCCTTGATCCTGTGCAGGATCTCCACGCACACGCCGCCCGAGTGGTGGATGTAGTCGCAGTAGTTGTCCAGGTTCTCCACGATCTCCCGGTCCAGCAGGTAGCCGTAAAGCTTCACGTTGTCATAGGCCGTCAGGACCCGGCAGGCCCGCTCCACGGCGGAGAGGACCGCGTCCACCTCCCCCAGCCGCACCATTTTGTCCCAGTAGAGGATGCTGTACGGCGGCAGGAAGAAGTCGAACTCCGTGTCTGGATGGGCCTCCACCCAGCCTGTCACCACCGCCAGATTGGCGTCCACGTGGTCCAGGTAGGCGTCGGCGGGCAGGACCTCGCCGGTGGGGTCCGGACGGGTGTAGTTGTCCAGGGCGGTCAGGTGGTTCCACCACTCCCGGTCATCCCAGGTGAAGCCCTCGTCCACAGTCTCCCCCTGGCCCCAGCGGTTGGCCATGAGGGTGTAGACGCTGTAATAGAGCGTGTCCTTGTTTACCAGATACTGAATGTCGTCCAGGGCGCTGCGGTTGTAGAGATAGTCCGGCATGGCGTCCGTGACGCCGCTCTCGTCCCGGATCAGGGTGTTCACGTCCAGGCCGAAGATCACCCGCTGCGGCGTCTGGGCCCGGAAGAGGACGTCCATCACCCGGTCAAACTCGCTGTAATAGCCGTCGGGGATGGTGAGGCGCACAGAGGGCGTGCCGAACACCTCCTGGATCTGGCTGGCGCGGTAGTTGGCCGCCATGGAGGTGCCCACCAGCACCGTGTCCGCCTCCACGTTCCGGGCCAGGCCCGCCATCTGGTAGCGCTCGCTGAAAAACACCGGCTGCCAGCGGTCCGGGATGCGGTAATAGAGGCAGGGGTCCACCACATACACCACGGCGGCGCACAGGGCCAGCATCGCCAGGACCCCGGCCAGAAGGCCGCAGACCCAGCGGCGGTATGCTCGTTTCATAGGCCCCTCCTCAGAAGTTAGAATAGATGAAGGTGGTGACGCCGCTGAAGGACAGCACGCACCACAGCGTCAGGAGCCCCAGCCCCAGGCCCAGCCGGACCGTGGGGCGGAAGGTGTCCATCCGCTCCTGGACGTTCCGGGGCCACAGGGCCGCGGCGAGGCCCGCGCCGTACAGCACCAGTAGCCGCAGCGCGTCCTCCCAGGGCGTCAGGGCCGGCACCAGCAGCCGCAGGGCGCCGGTCTCCTTGGAGAACAGCCCCTCCAGCAGCCAGTCCTGGGGCGCCGCCAGTCCGCCGGTGACGGCGGCGCGCAGCAGCTCCCCGGCGGCAGCCAGGTCCGGCGCCCGGAAGAACACCCAGGCCAGGTTGACGAACAAAAACGTCAGCGCCCACCGCAGCGCCCGGGGCAGCCGGTCCCGGCCGCTTCCCCAGGCCCGCTCCGCCACCTGTCCCAGGCCGTGGAGCGCGCCCCAGACCAGGAAGGTCCAGCCGGCCCCGTGCCAGAAGCCGCTGATGAGGAAGATCACCAGGATGTTCCAATAGGTGCGCCCGGCGCCTTTTCGGCTGCCGCCCAGGGGGAAGTAGACGCACTCCCGGAGGAAGGTGGTCAGCGTGATGTGCCAGCGCTTCCAGAACTCCCCCACGGACAAGCTCCGGTAGGGGGAGTTGAAGTTCAGCGGCAGCCGCAGCCCCAGAAGCCGGGCGGCGCCGGAGGCGATGTCGCAGTAGCCGGAGAAGTCGAAATACAGCTGGAGGGTATAGCCCAGGATCACCAGCCAGGCCGACGGGGCGCTGAGGTCCCCCAGCCGGGCCCAGCCGTTGTCCACCACGGCGCCGAAGCCGTCCGCCAGCAGCACCTTCTTGATCGTGCCGCAGCAGATGGCGTAGACCCCCGCGGCGGCATCGGACCAGTCGGGCCGCAGGAAGCGCTCGCTTTTGAGCTGGGGGAAGAAGGCCCCGGGCCGCAGGATGGGGCCGGAGGTGACGGTGGGGAAGAAAAAAGCATAGAGGGCCAGGGGAACGTCGGGTTCCAGGGCCGTCTGGCCGGTGTAGAGCTCCTTCAAAAGCCACAGCTGCTGGAAGGTGAAAAAGCTCAGTCCCAGAGGCACCCACCCAACGGAGAAGGCCCCGCCGGTGAGGAAGCCGGTGTACTTGAACACCAGCAGCACCCCCACGTGCCACACGCAGGCGAGAACCAGCGTCCGGCGGCGGTTCGGGGCCTCCGGCCCCAGCCGCAGCGCCGCCGCCCGGGTCACCGCCACGCTGGCGGCCAGGACGATCAGGCCCTTCCAGCCGCCGCCGATCAGGTAGAACACCAGGCAGGCCAATTCCAGGGCCATGAGGGCGGAGGGGGCGCTCTTTTTCCGCAGCGTCAGGCAGACCCCCAGCGTCACCGCCAGGAAGGCGAAAAAGGACAGAGACTGAAAGCTCATGCCTCTTTCTCCGTCAGGCCGCTGAGGCGGGCGTCGGTGGTACTGAGGACCTGGGTGAGGCTCTGACACCGGCCGGGGTAGGCGGCAGAGAGGGCCTGGGCGCCCAGGTCCGGGAACTCCGCCTTCCGGGCGTTCAGGGCCCGGAGGGAACGGGTGTAGCGCAGCTCAGAGAGCTTGCGGTCGGCGTCGGCGGCACCCAGGGTGCAGGCGGCGGGGTCCAGGGAGAAGTACGCCTCGTTGGCCCCGGCGGAGCGGTACAGGTGCCGGTAGAGCTGATAGACGCCGGCGCTCAGATACGCCGCGGCGGCGTTGATGGCAGCCTTGTCCCCCAGCTTGCCCAGCAGGCCGAACAGCACGTCGGTGGCGCCGGAGAGGAGCTTGCTCTGGAGGGTGGCCAGGACGCTGCCCTGGAGCACGCTGCCGGGCTCGGCGGCCTCCAGCACCTCCTGCTCGGTCAGCATGTTGCCCTCCCGGGACAGCGTGCGGCCCAGGATAAAGTCGGCGGAGACGTGGTAGTAGTCGCAGGCCCGGACCACGAAAGAAAGGCCCGGTTCCCGGATGCCGTTTTCATAGTGGCTCAGCAGCGCCTGGGAGATGCCCAGATCCGCGGCGGCAGTCCGCTGGGACACGCCCCGCTCCTGCCGCAGCAGCGACAGCGTGCGGGAAAATTCAGTGGTGGAAGCCATGGTATCTCTCTCCTTTAGGGGGTTCTTTTCCGTTTTCACACAGGGCGCCCGGCGGGGCGCCTCAAATACGCAGGGTATAGTTTAGCAAAAACGATACGGAAAGTAAAGAAAAATCTTGCCGGATCCCCGGTCCTGCCGGCGAAAAACCACAGGGCCGCGAAAAGCGGCCCTGCGGCTCATCTGCGTTTGCGGTGGCGGCGCTCATGGGAGAGGCGGCGGCTCCGCTTTCTGGATCGGAACTTCCGGACATACCGGGCGCAGACCCAGAAGAACACCAGACCCGGCACCGCGAAAAAGAGCATGGGCCACTCGCCGGTCCCGGTGAATCCGGCGGCCGCGAACACCAGGCACACGGTGCCTCCCGTCCCGTAGTAGATGGCCAGCCGCCGCTCATTTCCATAGAGCATCCCCGGCGGCGGTGTGCCGCCGTACTCCCAGGGCGTATACTGCTTTTCCTGCCACTGCCGCTGGAGATCGATATAGTCCCGCTTCCGGCCCACGGTCCCGCCTCCCCTCCGGCTCTCAGAACAGTCCCACCTGGTTGGGCAGCACGTCCCCGCCGATGCTGCGCAGCTGCTGGGCGTTCTCCTCCCACAGCCGGTCCGTCACCGCCATCTTGCGGATGATGTCCTTGACGGTGGTGTCCAGCACGGTGCCCTCGGAGTAGTCCGCCGGGAAGATGAAGTCCACCCGGCCCTTGGCCAGCAGGTCCTCCACGCCGGGGCGGTTGCTCTCCTGGTACACGGCGATGGCCTGGCCGCCGTAGGCCCGCATCATCTTCATGCAGGGCACGTCGGAAAGGCCGTCGCCCACATAGATCATATTGTGGAAGGGCACCCGCTTGCTGTCGTCGGGCATGGAGTCGTTGAGCGTTTTGTCGTCGGACACGTCCAGCACGCCCTTGTTGATCCGGTAGACAAACTGGGTCTTGGCGGTGAAGTTCACCGCCAGCTTGGGCCACACCGGGTCGCCCTGTTCATCGTAGTAGAATTCGCTGGCGTAGATCTCCTTGAAGGCGCCGGAGATGGAGCTGCCCTCGATGATCTCCCGCAATCCCGAGGAGATCACATAGTGCTCCACCCGGACCCCCTGCTCCGCGCCGAAGGCGTTGATCCGGCCGAACCAGTCCTCCACCCCGGGAAAGAGCACGATGCCCCGGCCCTTTTCCACCAGGTCCGCCCGGGTCAGAGGAATCTTGCGCCGCTCCGCCTCCCGCAGCATGGTGTACATATAGGCCAGGATGCCGTCCATCCGGTTGCGGCGGCCGAACTCATTGGCCTCCTTCCAGAACTCCGCCGGGGTCATGCCCAGGGAGGGGATGAAGGCATAGTTCTGCATGTCGGTGGTGCAGAGGGTCTTGTCGAAGTCGTATAAAAAGGCCACGATGGGCTGCTGGGCCATAGCCGCTCCTCCCTTGTTCCCATGGAATAAAAAAGGCGGCTCTGAGAGCCGCCTTTTCGTCAATCGATGCCCGTGTAGTTCCGGCCGAATTTCAGATCGTCCAGATTGATGCGGCGGGTGGGCTCGTCCACCGGCGCCGGGTCCGGCGCGGCGGTGGCAAAGGGATCACCCTCCGGATAGGGGTCGGCCGGGGCGGCGGACTCCTCCGGAGCAGGCTCCGCCGGCGTCTCCTTCTCCGCGGCAAAGGCGGCCAGCACCTTCTCCTCGATCTCGCTGACGGCACTCTCCTCCGGCGCCGGAGCGGCAGCGGGGGCATCCACCGGCAGCTGAGGCAGTTGCTCCAGATACCGCAGCTCCTGGCTGCACACCTCCCGGACGGAGGCGATGAACCGGGCCAGCTCCTGCTGTCCCTGGCGCAGGCGCGCCTGGGCCTCCTCGGTCTCCTGGCGCAGGCGGCCGATCTTGGCCTGGGCGTCCGCCTCCGCCTGGGAGAGCATCTGGTCCCGCTTCTGCTCCGCCTCGTGGACGATGGAGTCCGCCATCTTCTGGGCGGTGAGCAGCGTGGCCCGCATGGAGTCCTCGGTGGCGCGGTAATCCTCCACCTTCTCCACCAGCACCTTCAGCTTGGCCTTCAATGCCGCGTTCTCTTTATAAAGGTTGGTATAGTCATCGGTGAGCTCGTCCAGAAACTCGTCCACCATGGCCATATTGTAGCCGCCCATGACCGCCTTGGTGAAGGCGTGGGTGGAAACTTCCTGCGGTGTCAGCATAGCGCCCGTTACCCCCTCGTCCGCTTAAAAGTACAGTCCGTTGTTCTCCAGCTCGTCGATCAGGTCGCCCTCGATGTCCACGTGGTAGGGCGTGATGATGTACGTGTTGGCGGCCACCTTCTTGATCTTGCCCTCGCCGGCATAGGCCACGCCGGAGAGGAAGTCGATCAGGCGGCGGGCGATGTCCTTGTTGGTGGACTCCAGGTTCAGCACCACGGTCCGCTTGTCCTTGAGGTGATCGGCGATCTCGGAGGCGTTTTCAAAACGCTCCGGCTTCACCAGCACCACCTTCAGCTGGGTGGTGGCGTGGATGTTGACCACCTTGTTGCGCCGGTCGTCCACCTTGCTGCGGCGGTCCTCAAAGCCGCTGGGGCGGACGGGCTCTTCAAAGTCGTCGTATTCCTCGTCCTCATCCTCGTAGGGGTGGGTCCACTTTTTCAGTTCGTCGATGATGCTCATGACATAGCCTCCCGTCGGAGCAGCGCTCCGTATTTCACTTGCTGTAATCCCGGGCACCGAAGATGGCGGTGCCCACCCGGACCATGGTGGCGCCGGCGCGGATGGCGTCCGCGTAGTCGCCGCTCATGCCCATGGAGAGATACTTTAGCCCATTATGGAACATTTTTATGTTTATGTCAACATAAAGTGCCTGAACTTCCTGAAAATACCGGATATTCTCCTCTCGTTGGGCGTCCGCCGGGGGAATGGTCATCAGTCCCAGCACCCGCACGTGCTCCATGGACAGGGCAGCCTGGGCCGCGGCGGGCAGGTCCTCCTTCAAAAAGCCGCTCTTGGCCTCCTCCCGGCCGATGTTGACCTCCAGCAGAATGTCCTGCACCAGGCCCCGGGCAGCGGCGGTCTTTTCGATCTCCTCCAGCAGCGGCAGCGAGCCAACGGACTGGATGAGATCCACATGGCCCACCACCTTATTGACCTTGTTGCGCTGAAGGTGGCCGATAAAGTGCAGCGGCGCGCCCTCATAGGCGTTTTCCGAGAGCTTCTGGACCATCTCCTGGACCCGGTTCTCCCCCAGGGCGTCGATGCCGGCGGCGATGGCCGCCCGGCAGGCGCCGGCATCGTTCATCTTGCTGGCGCCCACCAGCACGATCTCGCCGGGGTCCCGGCCCGTCTCCCGGGCGGCCCGGGCGATCTCCTCCCGGACACGGGCGATATTTTCCGCAATGGACATGCTTTCCAACTTCTTTCTTGTTTGATCTTTCGTGCCGGTCCTCAGCCCAGCACCTTTCCGTCGTACAGGTCCCGTCCTGCGATGATGACCTGATCTCCCGCGCGCAGGCGGGCCACCTCCTGAGAGCCGGTCAGGTCCCCGGCGGCGGTGTCGTAGGCGGAGCGAACCAGGGCGAAGCCGTCTCCGCTGTATACCACCTCCACCGGCTTGAACCGGGCCTCCATGCCCACCAGGCAGTACACGCCGGCCTGCTCCGTGGTGACGGCCTGTCCGTTTTCATCCAGGGTGGTCTTTTCCGCCCGCAGGGCCTCCCGGGGCACCCGGATGCCGCTGACGCTGCCCAGGATCACCTCCGCGCTCTGCTGGCGCAGCAGCGTCAGCTCCGGCAGATAGCTGGTGCCACGCAGCACGATCACCACCCGGCCGCTCTCCGCGGCGCTGACGTGGTATACGCTCACCGGCAGATCCTGCTCCACGCTCTTGGAAAACCGCAGATGCAGGGACTTTCCCTCTGATAGGGTCTGGGCGTCCGCCTCGGAGACGACGGCGGCATAGTACCATGCGTCTCCCAGGATCAGCTTGCCCACCTCTGAGCGCACGCTCTCGTCCGCCTGCAGAGCGGTCAGAGACGAGGGCGTCAGACTTTCCAGCATGTCCGGCGTCAGGACCCGCTCATAACCGTCCACCGCGGCGGAGTACAGCCCCGCCTCCGGGGCGGTGATCCGCCGGGTGGAGGAGGCAGCCTGTGCCCGCAGGGCGCTGATCTGGCCGGAGAGCTCCGTGATCTGGCCGGAGAGGTCCTCAGTCTCGCTGTATGTATAGTCCCGCTTGAGCACCAGAGACCGCAGGTCCTGGCCGTAGGTCTCCGCCTTGTCCAGCCGGTCTGCCGCCAAGGCGCCCCGCAGGTCCAGGATCCCCTGAAGGATCTGGGTGTCCAGCTTCAATGACACCTCCGCTCCCTGGGCCGCCTGCTGGGCGAACTGCAGCTGCTCCAGACGAGCCTCCAGACTGGCCAGCTCCGTCTGCCGGTCCAGGCTGGCCTGATCGCTGTACACCAGCGCCACCGTACCTCCGGCGCTGACCCGCTCTCCCTCGGTCCGCTGCAGCCGCAGCAGCCCGCCGCTGTCCTCCAGCACCAGCTCCTGCCGCACCACGTATCCTGACAAAGACACGCTGCGGTCCACGGAATAGGCGTAGGCCGCGGTGGTGGCCAGCGGGTCCGTGAAATAGCGGAAGGCCTGTATGCCGAAATAGGCCAGCACCCCCAGGGTGACCAGCGCCAGCAGAAATTTGGTTCCCAGTGCCCGATCCTTCATGGTCCTCTCTTTCTTCCTTTCCGGCAGCCGGTTCATCCTTCCCGGCAGCCTTCGCCAGCTCTGCCGGCCGCGGCGGGCCGCTCACGCTTCCGCGGCGGCCTCCTCCCCTGTCAGGTCCACCGGCCGCACCGGCACGATGGTGGAGATGGCGTGCTTGTAGATGATCTGCTGCCGGCCGTCGCTGTCCAGCACCACCACAAAGGCGTCGAAGCCCGTGATAACGCCCCGCATCTGAAACCCGTTCATCAAAAACAACGTCAGCGGCAGTTTGTCCCGTCTCGCCCGCAGGAGAAACAGGTCCTGTAAGTTGGCTTTTGTCTGCATATTTCGTCCGCTCCTTTTTCTTTGTTGAGTCGGACGATTTCCATTTTCTCCCGTCCGCCCACGGCTAGCATACGCCAGCGGCGGCCAGGATTTCTGTCGAAACCTGCAGGGCGCGGGCAAAATCCCGCTCCTTTCCCCATGTGATCCAGTGGATGTCCGGGTTGCGCCGCAGCCATGTCAGCTGCCGCTTGGCGTACTGCCGGGAGCGGAGCTTCACCTCTTCCAGCGCCGCCTCCAGGCCCTGTCCGTCCTCCCCCACGTCCAGCAGTTCCTTATAGCCGATGGCCTGGAGCGCCGTGGACTCCCGGGGGACGCCGCTGCGCACCAGGGCCCGGACCTCCTCCAGAAGGCCCGCCGCCGTCATGGCGTCCACCCGGCGGTCGATGAGGGCCCGCATGTCCGCCCGGTCGGCAAACTGCAATCCGATCCACACGGCGTCGTACCGGGGCGGCAGGGCCGCGGTCCGGGCGTTGTGGGCGGAGATGGTCTCCCCGGTCTCGGCGTAGACCTCCAGCGCCCGGAGGATGCGTTTTTCATCCGCCGGGTGCAGTCTCGCCGCGGCCTCCGGATCCACCTGCCGCAGCTCCTCCAGCAGCGGGGCGATGCCCTCCCGCTCCAGACGCGCCTGGAGCTGCCGCCGCACCTGGCCGCCGGCGGCGCCGGGGGCGAAATCCCGCCCCCGGACCACCGCGTCCAGCCACAGTCCCGTGCCGCCCACCAGAATGGGCAGCTTCCCCCGGGAGAGGATGTCATCCACCACTGCAATGGCCTCCCGGGCATACCGGGCGGCGGACCACTGCTCCGCCGGGTCCGCCACGGCGATCATATGGTGGGGCACGCCGTCCATCTCCGCCGCCGTGGGGGCGGCGGTGCCGACGGTCATCCCCCGGTAGATCTGCATGGAGTCGGCGGAGACCACCTCGCCGCTGAACTTCTTTGCCAGCAAGACGCCCAGGGTGGTTTTCCCGCAGGCCGTGGGTCCCACCACGCAGACGATCTTCGCCGCCATGGTCTCCCTCCTTCCCCTTGACGGAAATGAATGAACTCAGAAATCCCGGGCCAGTGCGCGGGCCTTGTCACAGGCCACGCCCATAATCTCCTCGGTGCGCTCCGGCTCAAAGTCCAGGCCGTAGGCGTCCACATGGTAGAACTCCTTGATGCCGAAGCGCTGGGTCAGCTGGCGCCAGTAGTCCACACCCAGGTTCTCCTCGGTCTCCGGGCCGCCGCTGACGCTGAGATAGGCCAGCTTTTCGGCCATGCAGTCGCCCACGCAGACCTGGTTTTCATAGTGGTAGGTCAGCTCCCGGACGCAGATGTACTCGATGTACACCCGCAGCATGGCCGGGAAGGTCAGATCCCGCAGGGGCGCGCCGATGACGATGCGGTCCGCCCGCTTGAACTGCCGGGCCAGCTTGAAAATGGGGGAATCGAAGGCCTTGACGTTGCGCAGGCTGTTGCGGTCATCGGTGGTGAACTGGTCAAAGGGCTTCAGGGCCATCCGCTGGAGGTTCACCGTCTCGATGTCCTCAGCCGGATGGGTACGCTTGTACTCCTCCAGAAACGCCTGGCACAGGGCGTGGCTGCGGGAGCGGTCTCCCCGGTAGCTGATGCAGCAATCCACGAATAACAACATTGCGTTCTCCTCCTTTTTCATGTCGGTCTCCTATCCTGATCCCGGCTTACCCGGGGGCGCCTCACACTTCCTCTGCCAGGCGGCGGGCCGTCTCCGCGGCGGCGGCCACCAGCTCCGGCGCCTTTGCCGGGTCCAGATCCACTCCCCCGGCAAACACATAGTCGAATTGCGGGATGCCGAACATGGCGGCCAGCTGCCGCCAGTACAGCACGCCCAGGCTGTCCTCCCGCTCCACGTCGCCGCCGGAGGTGAGGTAGACCAGCCGCTGCGCCCGGCAGTCGCCGTGGCAGCCGTCCGCCTCGTAATGATATGTCAGGCCGTTGGCGCTGATGTACTCGATGTAGGTCCGCAGCGCCGCCGGAAAGCTCAGATCCCAGAAGGGGGCTGCCACCACCACGGCGTCCGCCGCGCGGAACTGCCGGGCCAGGGCGAACACCGGCGCGTCCCAGGCGCCCACGGCGGCCAGGGCGTCCCGCTCGTCCAGCATGGCGGGATCGAAGGGCCGCAGGGCCAGCAGCGCCTGGGGCGTCACAGTCTCGGTCTGCGCCTCCGGATGGGTCCGGCGGAAGGCCTCCGCATAGGCCGACAGCAGCTGTTTCGTGCGGGAATCCCCGCGCCGCTGGCTGATGCAGCCATCCACGATCAGCAGTCTCATCTCAATCACTCCTCGTCATATACCGCCGTCACCACGGGGTTCCCCTGCCGGTCCAGCAGGGGCGTCAGGCCCCCGGCGTAGCCGCTGGCGTGGAACACGTAGTTGACGCCGGTCTCCCGGTCCACCCAGATCTCCGTGATGTTCAACGTACCCTGGTTGTAGATCTTCACAAAGCGGTCCTTGGCCATACCGCATCTCTCCTCTCACAAAAGCGAACCGTTTTCCGAAACAGGTTTCCCCGGCTGCCCCGCCGCCATGCGGCCCGGCGCTCATGCTCTCTTGAACATCTTCTCCAGCTCATACTTCGTCAGCTTCACCGCAACGGGGCGGCCGTATCGCGCCGCAGGCGCGGTTATTTCAATTCTATGCCCTCACGGCCGCTGCTCCCTAAAATGCTCACGCTCTCTTGAACATCTTCTCCAATTCGTATTTCGTCAACCTCACTGCAACGGGGCGGCCGTGTGGGCAGAAGCGGACGGCGCCGCTCTGCACCTTCTCCACCAGCACCCGCAGCTCCGCCGGGTCGCTCTTCCAGCCGCCCTTGATGGCCGCCTTGCAGGCCATGGTGTGGAGCAGATTCTCCCGGCGCTCGTCGGGAGAGCGGCCGGTGCGCAGGCACTCCGCCAGCTCCTCCAGAGTGGCGGAGACGTCGCAGGGGTCTATGTCCGCGGGCACCTCCCGCACCAGCACGGCGCCGCCGCCGAAATCCTCGCAGGAAAAGCCCAGCTGTTCCAGAAGAGGCAGGTTCTCCAGCAGCAGTGCGCCGTCCTCCCTCCCCAGCTCCGCCGCCACGGGGGAGAGCAGGGTCTGCCGCATGGGGGGCTCCTGGGCCGCCATCAGGCGGTCAAAGTTGATGCGCTCGTGGGCGGCGTGCTTGTCGATGAGCCACACGTTTCCGCTCCCGTCCTCGCAGATGATGTAGGTGTTGAGCACCTCCCCGGCGATGCGCCAGGGGGCCTCTCCGGCGTCCAGGGCGGTCTGGCCCGGAACCTGCTCCGGCGCCTGGGGCGCCATCTCGGGGATGGCGGGCACGAAGGGCCGCACGGAGGGCTCCGGTGCCGCCGTCCGGGTCTCCGGGGCCCGCTCTTTCGTCTCCGCCGGAGCGGAGACCGTCTCCCGCCGCTGAACCGGCGCCGCCTCCCGCCGCTCCGCCGTCACCGAGGACGGCGCCTGGCCCAAGGCTCCGCCCAGGGGGCGGATGGGGGTGCGCTGAAACGCGGCGGGGACTTTCCGCTCCTGGGGGGCACTCCGGTAAACGCCGCCCGTTCCGCTGTCCGCCACCGGGGCGCTCGTCCGCTGCTCTGTGTTCCAGGCGGGCCGGGCAGGGGCCGCAGGACGCTCCGCCTGCCTGGCCGCCTGCTCCCGGAAGGTCCTGGCGTCCATGGTCTGGAAGAAATCCGGTTTCGCCGCGGGCACCGTCTCCCGCCGGGCGGCGGGGGCGTTGGCGGCGCCCCGGCTGTCCAGGGCGTCCAGCACCGTGTGGTACACGGCGTCGAACACCTCCCGCTCCCGGGCGAACTTCACCTGGGTCTTGGCCGGGTGGACGTTGACGTCCACCGCCGTCACCGGCAGCGTCACGGACAATACGCAGCCGGGGAATTTGCCCTTCATGATCTGGTTTCGGTAGCCCTCCTCCAGGGCCGCTGTCAGCAGCTGGGACTTGATGAACCGGCCGTTGACGAAGAACACCTGCATGGACCGGGAGCCCCGGCCCTGGAGGGGGCCGGTGACGAAACCCGATACAGCCGTCTCCCCGCCCCGGCCCTCCACGGGGACCAGGCCGTGGGCGAAGTCCCGGCCCAGGGCCGCGTAGACGGCGGAGTCCAGCTTCCCGTCGCCGGGGGTGTGAAGGGCCTCCTGGCCGTCCTTGATGAATTTGAAGGAGATGTCCGGGTGGGACAGGGCCAGATGCTGCATGAGGCCCCCCACCGCCGCCGTCTCGGCGCTGTCCTTGCGCATGAACTTCAGCCGGGCCGGGGTGTTGTAAAAGAGGTCCCGGACCACGATGGTGGTGCCCTGGGGCGCGCCGGCGGCCTCCACGGCGGCGGGCTCGCCGCCCTCCAGGTGCAGCGACGCACCCTCCGCCGCCCCGGGGCGGCAGGTGACGATGTCCACCCGGCTCACGGCGGAGATGGCGGCCAGGGCCTCGCCCCGGAAGCCCAGGGTGCCGATCTTCCCCAGGTCCTCCTCCGTGCGCAGCTTGGAGGTGGCGTGGCGCAAAAAGGCCGTGGGCAGCTCCTCCGGCGCGATGCCGCAGCCGTTGTCCGTCACCCGGATCAGGGCCATGCCGCCCCGGCGGATCTCCACCACCACGGCGGAGCTGCCGGCGTCGATGGCATTCTCCACCAGCTCCTTCACCACGCTGGCCGGCCGCTCCACCACCTCGCCGGCGGCGATCAAGTCAGCCACATGGCTGTCCAGTTGTTGAATGTGAGGCATAGGTCTCTCCTTTCGGGCGGAGCGGCAGCCGCGCCGCGGGGGCGCCTCCCCCGCTCTCTCAGAGCAGCAGCGCCGCGATCATCGGAATGGTCAGGATGGAGCCCAGGGTGGTCAGGAAGGTGATCTGGGCCATGGAGGCGGTGTCGCCGCCGTACTCCATGCTCAGAAGAGTCCCGTTCACGGCCACCGGCATGGCGATCTGGGTCACGGCGATGCCCAGCACCAGATCGTCGGTGCCCATGGTCCGCAGGATGGCCCACAGCACCACCGGCAGCACCAGCAGCCGCAGAATGGACAGCAGCCACAGCTTGGCGGAGCGGAACACCTGCCCTGCCGGGATGTCCGCCAGGAAGGAGCCCACCACCAGCAGGGACAGCGGCACGGTGATGGAGCCCACGAAGTCCAGCATCTCGCCCGCCAGAGCGGGGAGACGCAGCCGGGTCAGAGCCAGCACCAGAGCGCCCACGGAGGCCACGATGCAGGGGCTGAGCAGCTGCTTCCAGCGGAACCGGGCCATGCCCGCCAGCATCAGGGGACCCAGGCTGTAAGAGAGCACATTGAACGGCAGCGCCAGGACCACGGCGTAGAAGAGGGCCTCCCGGCCGAACAGGGCCATCGCCACAGGGTACCCGATAAAGCCCACATTGGGGAACGACAGCGCATAGCGCCACACGCCCTTCTGGGCGGGCGTGCCCGGCAGAAAGCGGGGCACGGCCAGCGCCACGGCAAAGGACAGCACGTAAAAGACCGCCCCTACCTCCAGCACGGAGAGGATCACCCCCGCCTCCGGCAGCTCGTCGCCGGTGATAACCGAGGCCAGGATCATAGAGGGCATGGTGATGTTCAGCAGCAGCTTGCTGAGCTTCTGGTCCGTCTCGCCGCCCAGATAGCCCAGCCGTTTGGCGGCAAAGCCCGCCACAATGGCAAAGAGGATCACCAGCATCTCGCCCAGCACGTCAAAAAAATTCATCGTTTCGCTCTTCTCTCTATCCTAAAAATTTTTACACACACGTTCACCCCAGCAGCACCCAGGCGCTCAGGGCGTTGGCCGCGGCGTGGAGGGCGATGGAGGTCCAGAGGGTGCCGCTGTGATCGTAAGCCCAGGCCAGCACCAGTCCCGGCACCAGATACTGGACCATCAGCAAAAAGTACGTCAGGTCCCGGTTCACCACCGCGAACTGCCACACGTGCAGCAGGGCGAACAGCAGGCAGGACACCAGGTACGCCACCGTCCGGCTCTTGCCGCGCAGGTTTCCGAACACCAGGCCCCGGAACAGCGTCTCCTCCACAAAGGGCGCCAGAAACACCACGATCAGCAGCGTCATATGGGGCGCGTCGTCGATCTGGGCGGAGATGGAGACGTCGTTGAGGTTGGTGGGAGCGGCGGATACCAGCCTCGTCAGCCGGTACACCAGCTCGTTGAGGCCGTACAGGGCCACAAGGCCCGCCGCCAAAGTCTTGCAGGCGACGAGGTTGTCCGCCAGCTGCCGGGAGGTCCGGCCCAGGAAGCCGTGAAAGATGATGAGGGTCACGGCAAAGAGGATGTAATAGTATAGGGCGTTCTGGAACCTGGGGTCGATCTTGGTTCCCAGCAGCTCCGCCGCCAGGCGGAACATGGGCCCCGCCGCAAAGGGCAGCACCAGCAGATAGATCACAAAAAACACGGTGCCGGCGATCTGCTCCCCCGGGGACATATACGCGCTGTGGCCTCGTTTTGCCATGGATGCGCCTCCAAACACTCATATCAGGTTTCCCCGGCGTGCGCCGGGCGGTCAGCGGAGCTTCTGCTTCCACTCGTAGATGAGGCTCATGGCCTCGATGGGCGTCAGCGTGTCCGGCTGGCAGCGGCGCAGAGCGTCCAGGACCTCTCCTTCGCCAATGGCGGTCAGGGACACCTGGTCGTCCTCCTTCCGGGCCGCCACGTACTGCACGCCGTTCTCCTCCTCCAGCTCACGCAGCACCGTCTTGGCCCGCTGGATCACCTTGTCCGGCAATCCCGCGAGAGACGCCACCTCGATGCCGTAGCTGCGGTCGGCGCCGCCGGGCAGGATCTTGCGCAAAAACACGATCTCGTCCCCCCGGGCCTTGACGGCGATGTTGTAGTTCACCGCCCCGGGCAGGGTGTTCTCCAGCTCGGTCAGTTCGTGGTAGTGGGTGGCGAAGAGGGTCTTGGCCCCCAGGAGCTTGCGGTCGGCGCAGTACTCCAGCACCGCCCGGGCGATGGACATGCCGTCGAAGGTGGAGGTGCCCCGGCCGATCTCGTCCAGGATCAGCAGGGAGTGTTTCGTGGCGTGGCGCAGGATGTCCGCCACCTCCGTCATCTCCACCATGAAGGTGGACTGTCCGGCGGACAGGTCGTCGCTGGCGCCGATGCGGGTGAAGATCCGGTCCACCACGCCGATCCGGGCGCTGGCCGCCGGGACAAAGGACCCGATCTGGGCCATGAGGACGATCAGGGCCACCTGCCGCATATAGGTGGACTTGCCCGCCATGTTGGGTCCCGTGATGATGGCCACCCGGTCCTCCTTGGCGCCCATGAAGGTGTCGTTGGGGACGAAGAGGCTGTCCCGGAGCATCTGCTCCACCACCGGGTGGCGGCCCTGGTGGATCTCCAGGACCCCGGACTCGTCCACGGTGGGGCGGCAGTAGTGGTTCCGCACCGCCACGGCGGCCAACGACACCAGCGCGTCCACCTCCGCCACGGCGGCGGCGGTCCGCTGGACCCGCTCGCTCTGAGCGGTGACGGCCTGACGCAGGGCCGTAAACAGCTCGTATTCCAGCGCCGTCACCCGGTCCGAGGCGGTCAAAATCTCGTGCTCCAGGTCCTTGAGCTCCTGGGTGATGTACCGCTCACCGTTGACCAGCGTCTGCTTGCGGATGTAGGTGTCCGGCACCTGGCCAGCAAAGGACTTGGACACCTCGATATAGTAGCCGAACACCTTGTTGAAGCCGATCTTCAAGGTGCGGATGCCGGTCTTTTCCTTCTCCTGGGCCTCCATCTGGGCGATGATGCCCTTTCCGCCGGTGAGGATCTGCCGCAGGCGGTCCACCTCGGCGTTGTAGCCGTCCCGGATGAAGCCTCCCTCCCGGACGGAGAAGGGCGGCTGGTCGCAGATGGCATCGGCGATCTGCGCCGCCAGGTCCTCCAGGGGGTCCAGGGCCGCCAGCAGCTCCGTCAGCCGCCGGTCCTGGAACCGCTCCAGCTGGACGCGGATGGCGGGCAGGCGCTCCATGGCGGAGCGCAGGGAGGCCATGTCCCGCCCGCCGGCGGTGCCGTAGACAATGCGGCCCATGAGGCGCTCCATGTCCCCCAGGCCCGTCAGGGCGGCGGTCAGCTCCTCCCGGGCCACGGTGTCCTCCACCAATGCCGCCACGGCGGCGCTGCGCTTGCAGATGGCGGTGACGGTCAGCAGCGGCCGCTCCAGCCAGCTTCGCAGCATCCGCCCGCCCATGGGGGTCCGGGTCTTGTCCAGGACCCACAGGAGGGTTCCCTTCTTCTCCTTGCTGCGCAGGGTCTCCGTCAGCTCCAGGTTCCGCCGGGCCGTCAGGTCCAGCTCCATGAAGGCGCCCTGCTCGTAGTAGTCCAGGTCGTTGATGTGGCTGAGGTCCGTTTTCTGGGTCTCGTACAGGTAGTTCAAAAGGCCGCCCAGGGCCATGGCCGCCGCCGGGTTGGACTTGGGCAGGGCGGCCAGGGCCTCCTCCCCGAACTGGCGGCGGATGTTCTTCTCCGCCTCCGCCAGACGGAAGCGGCCCTCGCCGCTCTTCTCCACCCGGCAGCGGAACTTCTCCCGCAGAGCGTCGGTGAGGCTCCTCTCAGCGGCGGCGCCGTCGTTGACCACGGCCTCCGCCGGGGAGAACCGCCCCAGCTCGTTGACCACGTGCTCCACCCGCTCCTTGCCGGTGAAGCCGGTCAGGTGGGCCTTGCCGGTGGTGATGTCGCAGAAGGCGGCGCCGGCGCAGCGCTCGTCGATATAGATGCCGCAGAGGAAGTTGGAGGCCTTGTCCTCCAGGCAGGCGGCGTCCATGACGGTGCCGGGGGTCACCACCCGGATGATGTCCCGCTTCACCAGACCCTTGGCCGTGGCCGGGTCCTCCATCTGCTCGCAGATGGCCACCTTGTAGCCCTTGGCGATGAGCCGGGCAATGTAGGCCTCGCTGGCGTGGTAGGGGATGCCGCACATGGGGATCTGCTCCTCCGCGGGCTTCTGGTGCTTGCCGTGGTCCCGGGAGGTCAGCGTCAGGTCCAGCTCCCTGGAGGCAAGCTTCGCGTCGTCGGCGAACATCTCGTAGAAGTCGCCCAGGCGGAAAAAGAGAATGGAGTCCGGGTTGTCCCGCTTGATCTCCAGATATTGCTTCATCATGGGGGTCAGTTCTGCCATGGGGAGGTTCACCTCGTCTTGCCCCCGGCGGGGGCGGAATGGATCTGCGCCGTGGTGCGGCGCGGGGGAGTTCCACCCCCATTTTCTTTTTGGCGCGCCAAAAAGAAAACGGCCGTGGACGGTCAAAAGAAAAAGCGCTTGGGACGAACAGGCGCGGCGCCTGTTCGTATGTGCGGGGGTCGTGCGGATCGGTGCGGCGGGAGTCGATGGCCCCGTCGTCCCTGCGCCGCCCCCCGGCGGTCGAAAGACCCGGCCTCCGCATAACAACTGCGGCGGATGACCGGGGTGCAAGATCGTATTTGCCCCTGCTTCTATCTCCGCGCGTTACGCGCTGGCCCGGCGGTATTCTACGCCTTGTCTATATCTCACGCTCTTCAAGGCTTCCCCCTGGGGGAAGCTGACGCGCGCAGCGCGGCTGATGAGGGGACGGGCCGCACAGGTCGGTTGGCAGGCGGCCCCTCATCCGTCTGTCCTCCGGCCAGCCACCTTCCCCCAAGGGGGAAGGCTTTTGGGTGCAGCGCCCACCGGAGCAACGGGCGGAGCCTCCATCCGCTCCTCTTCGAACCAGAAGGTCACCAGCAAGCGCCCCGGCAGCGCGTAGCAGCTGCGGTTGTTGGAAACTCCCGCACTCGCCAGGGGAGCGCGTAGCAAAGCGGAACGCGCGGGAGTCAAAATACGCCAGTTCCCTTTTGCACCCACGTCCCTCCCCCGCACCATCGGATGCGGGGGCGCAGTTCTGCGCGGGACCGTTTCCGGCGCAGGGTCGGCGGGGCCGCCGGTCAGGGGCAGGCCGATTCGCACGACCCCCGTATCTGCCAAACCTTGCGCAGTATGCGCAAGGTTTGGCATCCGGCGGTTTTCTCTTCCACCGGCCGCGGCGCATTCTCTTTTGTCAAGACAAAAGAGAATGGGGGGCGGATTCCCCGGGAACCTCCCGGTATCCTCCCAGCCCGCCGGGAAAAAAGCCGCCATACCAGCACCTGACAGAGCCGGAGCAGGCGGATGCAGGATCCGCCCCTGCGGGTGCGCTGACGGAAGGACGGTTCCCTGCGGCCCCCTCATCCGTCATTTGCTGCGCAAATGCCACCTCCCCCCCCGTGGGGGAAGGCTCTGTCGCCGTCAGCCCCGGGGCTTCGGCTCGTGGCAGATCAGGGCGTCCACGCTGAGGCCGTAGAAGTCCGCCAGGCCCACCAGGGCCGAAAGGCCGGGCTCCCGCAGGCCCCGCTCGTAATTCTGATACCCCCGCAGGCTCAGCCCCGCGCCGTCCGCCACCTGCTGCTGGGTCAGCTTGTGCTCCGCCCGCAGCCGCAAAAGGTTCTCATGAAATTTCATGTGCCCTCATTTCTATTGACAAGCACAAACGGGCATGTTATAGTATAGCTACCCAAACGTGCTTATTCAACTGCTTTTTGTGGGTCCCTCAGATCTCCACCACCGCGCCGCCGCTCAGGGGCCGCAGACGCTGGCCCAGAATGGCGGACAGGCGCTCATAGGCGTAGGCCCCGGTGCAGTGGCCGGTGTAGTACACCGTCTCCCCCGCCAGCAGGGCCCGGCCGGTGTCGTCGATGAGCCGGTCGGCGTCGGGCCCCGGCGTCAGCTCAAAGAAGTGGAACCCGCCGATCACCGCGTCCGGCATCCGGCCCAGCAGCTGCGCCGCCCGGTCCCGGATGTTCACCACGCCCCGGTGGGCGCAGCCGCAGATCAGCACCGCCTTCCCCCCTGCCTGGATCAGCAGGTTCTGCTCGTGGGCGAAGTCGTCGGGCCGGAAGCCCTCCTCCGTCCGCACCTGGAGGGCGGCGGAGGCCGCCAGGGCCGGGAAGTCCTCCCCCTCGTCGGCAAAGAGGGTCAGCTCGTCGTCCAGCCGCAGGAGGCCGCCGGTGGGCAGCACCCGGCTCTCGATCTGCCACAGCTCCGGGTCCAGGCCGATGTACCGGGGCTCCCTCCCCTCATTGGTCGCGTAAAAGTCCCCGAAGGCGTCCATGTGGATCAGCACCTCCGCCCGGGAGTTGGCCTCGCAGAAGGCGGCAAGCCCCCCGCCGTGGTCATAGTGGCCGTGGGAGAGCACGGCGGTGTCCACCGCCGCCAGGTCCACCCCCAGGGCTTTCGCGTTGGTCAGGAAGCCGTCGTTGGGCCCCATGTCGAAGAGAATCTTGTGGCGGGGCGTCTCGATGTACAAACTCAGCCCGTGGGCGGCGCAGAGCCCGTCCTTGCAGGCGGTGTTTTCCAGCAGGGTCACGATCTTCATGGTTGGCTCCTTTCCCGGCAGACCAGCTCGTCCAGGGTCAGGCCGTAAAAATCGGCCAGGGCCACCAGCACGGACAGCCGGGGCTCCTGTTCCCCGTACTCGAACCGCTGGTAGGCGTGGACGCTGATGCCAATGGCTTTGGCAAGCTCCTTCTGGGAGATTTTTCTCTTTTCCCGCAGGAACACAAGATGCTCTGAAAAGTTCATACGTCTCTCCAGCCTCTCTTGACATTCCTGAACAGGAATATTATACTGTCATCATAAGGTTCCTGTTCTGGAATGTCAAATTGATTTTGGCGGTGATCGAAATGGACGATTACATCACGGTGCTGCTGAACGACCTGGAGGACCGGGCCCCGTCCTTTCTGCCCGGCGGCTATTACGCGGCCATGGCCCGGGAGAGCGACGCCCTCCGGGCGCTGGAGGCCACCTTCACGGCGGAGCAGCGGGCGCTGTTCCTCACCTACGAGGACTGCCGCAACGACAGCGCCGCCCACTACCAGGACGCCCTGGCCCGGCAGGCCTTTCTGCTGGGCCGGACCATCTTCCGTTAGACCGGCACGCCGTACAGCGCCCAGGTGTTGCTGCCGGTGATCTCCACGTCCAGGAACTGGCCGATCAGGGCCTTGTCCCCCTTGAGGCGCACCAGCCGGTTGCCCTCGGTCCGGGAGGAGAGGGGGTAGTCCCCATCGTCGCTCTCCCCGTCCACCAGGACGCGGACGGTCCTGCCCACGTAGGCGGCGTGGAGAGAGGCCGACATGGCGTTCTGGACCTCCAGGAGCCTGTCGAACCACTGCTGCTTCTCCGCCCGGGTGGCCGGGTCCGGCATTTCGGCGGCCTTGGTGCCGGGGCGGGGGGAGTAGATGAAGGTGAAGAGGGCGTCGAAGCCCACCTCCTCCACCAGGGAGACGGTGTCCATGGCCTCGGCCTCGGTCTCGCCGGGGAAGCCGATGATGACGTCGGAGGTCAGCACCAGGTCCGGCATGACGGATTTGGCATAGTGAATGAGGTCCAGATACTGCTGCCGGGTGTAGCGCCGGTTCATCTCCCGGAGCACCCGGTCGTTGCCGGACTGGAAGGGCAGGTGCAGCTGATGGGCCACATGGCGGCTGGCCGCCATCACGTCAAAGAGGCGCTGCGTCGCGTCCTTGGGATGGCTGGACATGAAGCGGATCCAGTAGTCCCCGGGGATCCGATCGATGTCCGCCAGCAGGTCCGGGAAGTGATAGTCCAGGTCCAGATCGTTTCCGTAGGAGTTGACGTTCTGGCCCAGGAGGGTGATGTCCCGGTATCCGGCCTCCACCAGCTCCCGGACCTCCGCCAGCACCGCCTGGGGGTCCCGGCTCCGCTCCCGGCCCCGGACGTAGGGCACGATGCAGTAGGAGCAGAAGTTGTTGCAGCCGTACATGATGGAGACCCAGGCCTTGACGCCCTTCTCCCGCACCACGGGGATGCCCTCGGCGATGGTGCCGTGCTCGTCCGCCACGGAAAAGACCCGCTTGCGGCCCTCATAGACCTGCCAGAGAAGCTCCGGGAACTTCCACAGGGCGTGGGGCCCGAACACCAGATTTACATGGGGATAGGACTTTTTCACCCGCTCGGAGACCCGGGGCTCCTGGGCCATGCAGCCGCACAGGGCGATGACCTGCTCGGGGTTTTCCTTCTTCGTGTGGGTCAGGGCGCCCAGGTTGCCGAACACCCGGTCCTCGGCGTGCTCCCGAACGGCGCAGGTATTCAGGATCACCAGGTCCGCCTCGGCGGGGTCCGACGTGAAGGTGAAGCCGCACGCGGCCAGCATGCCCATGAGCTTCTGGCCGTCGGCCACGTTCTGCTGGCAGCCGAAGGTATCCACGCAGGCCATCGGGTGGGCCTCCCGGGCGGCGAACATCGCCCGGATCTTCTCTTCAAATGTCCGCTGGCGGTCCAGGTCCTCCTGGTGCACCAGTACGTTCTGCCGTTCCAAATCAGTTCCTCCAAATTCAGATACTTTAACTAATTTATAATACCATACCAAGGCAAAAAGCACAAGTTGAAAAACAGGCCGCCCCTCGCGGGGCGGCTCGTTTTTTCTATCGGCGCAGGAGCAGTTCCGCCAGCTCCGCCGGGGTGCGGGCCACGGCGTCGGCGCCGGTCTCCTCCGGGGCGACGACGCCGCCCCAGGCGGCGGTGACGCAGAACACGGACGCCCGGCGCCCCTGTGCCTCCAGCGCGGCCTGGGCGCGGCGGCCGAATACCACGTCGGCGGCGTGGTCCCCGATGTGGGCAAAGCGCCCGGAGCGGATGCCCAGGCGGTCCAGGCAGGCCAGGAAGGCGGCGGGGTGGGGCTTCTGGCAATCAAAGGGTACGTCGGCGTGGCCCACCACGGCGGCGAACCGGTCCCCCACTCCGTGGGCGGCCAGGGCGGCGCGGATGTTGTCCGGGTCGTTCTGGGAGCAGATGCCCATAGGCACGGACCCCAGCTGCGCCAGGGCCTCCGGCAGGCCTTCGAAGAGAGGCGGCAGGGTCTCGTCCGCCAGCTGGCAGGGGCCCCACAGCCGCCCGGCCTCGTCCAGCCGCTCCGGCGGGACGCCGAAGGCCCGGACGTACAGCTCCCGCCAGTTGTTCCAGCGGTAGTTGGCCTCCCGATAGGCGGCGAGGCTCCGCAGGGCCTGCGGCACGGGGTCCAGCAGGGCCGGGTCCAGCCGGAAGAGCACCGCCTTGGTCACCGCCAGGTTCTTCACCGGCGTATCGGCGATGGTGCCGTCGTAGTCCCACAAAATGGCGTCCAGCATGGTCTGCTCCCCTTTCGTCGGTCATTCCAATGTCGGGGCTGCGCCCCGGATCTTACGTCCGTTTTTCCAGCTTTCGCAGCTGGGCCTGAAATTCCTCCGGCAGGTCGCACCAGAGCTCCACCGCCTCCCCGGTCCGGGGGTGGAGGAACCGCAGGCCCACGGCGTGGAGGCACTGGCCCTGGAGGCCGGGGACGGCCTTTTTGGCGCCGTACACCGTGTCGCCCAGAATGGGGTGGCCGATGCTCGCCATGTGGACCCGGATCTGGTGGGTGCGGCCGGTCTCCAGGCGGCACTCCACATAAGTGAAGCCCTGAAACCGCTCCAGCACGGTCCAGTGGGTCACGGCGCTGCGGCCGTTTGCCACTACGGCCATCTTCTTCCGGTCCGTGGGGCAGCGGCCGATGGGGGCGTCCACGGTGCCCGTATCCTCCCGGAGTTTCCCCGCCACGATGCAGCGGTAGATCCGGGCAAGGGTGTGGTCCTGGAGCTGGGCGGAGAGCTTTTGGTGGGCGAAGTCGTTCTTGGCGGCGATGATGAGGCCGGAGGTGTCCCGGTCGATCCGGTGGACGATGCCGGGCCGCAGCGCTCCGCCCACGCCGGAGAGGGAGTCCCCGCAGTGGTGGAGCAGGGCGTTGACCAGCGTTCCGTCCGGGTGGCCGGGGGCCGGGTGGACCACCAGCCCCTTGGGCTTGTTGACCACGATCACGTCGGCGTCCTCGTACACCACGTCCAGCGGGATGTCCTGGGCCACGGCCTCCATGGGCTCCGGGTCCGGCAGGGTGACGGCGATGGTCTCTCCCCCGCTGAGACGGGCGTTTTTCGCCAGGGGCTTGCCCCCGGCGGTCACCTGCCCCTCCTGGCACAGGCGTGCGGCGGCGGAGCGGGTCAGCTCCGGCAGAGTCTCCGCCAAAAAGGCGTCCAGCCGCTTGCCGGCGTCTTCCGGGGCGGCGGTCAGGATCCGCTCATCCATGGCGGCGCTCCCGCTTGTCGTACTTTTCATAGAGCCACAGGTAGTAGATCACGCCCAGCGCCGCGCCGCAGACGATGCAGATGTCCGCCACGTTGAACACCGGGTAGCTGGGCCAGAACTCGAAGTGGAACATATCCACCACGTACCCCAGCCGCACCCGGTCGAGGATGTTGCCCACGCCCCCGGCGATGACCAGGAAGCAGGCGGCCAGGCCCAGGGGATGGCGCACGGTCCGGCGCAGCAGCAGGGCCAGCACCGCCAGCACGATCACGCTCGTGACGGCCACCAGCACCCATCGCATCCCGGAGAAGCTAGACCAGGCGGCGCCGTAGTTGTGGACGGTGCAAAGCTCCACCACCCCCGGCCACAGGGGCCGGGCGTCCCCCAGGGGGATATAGAGGGTGACATAGTGCTTGACCCACTGGTCCAGAGCCAGCAGGCCCAGGGCGGCAATGGAAAACAGGGCGTACAGCATGCGATACTCCTTTTCGGGGCGGCGCCCCGGTTTCGTTGGATGGGTCTCAGTTTACACGCTCCGCCGCCAAAAAGCAACCGCCCCGCGGAAAAAGGCCCAGAAGCCATCGGCTTCCGGGCGGCAGCCCGCCGGAAGGACTTTCCGGCAGGCTGTCCGCGTTTTTCAGCCCCTTGAAGCGGGCTGAAAACGAGCGATCCAAATGGCGCGGGACACCCCTCCCGGGTTTCACGCGCACACCCTTCCTCCCCGCCGCGCAAGCCTTTCCTTTTTTCCGGCAAACACAAGGCCCGGAAGCCGACGGCTTCCGGGCCCTTTCCGGTGAGCGGGAACGATCAGAACTGGGGCAGCTTGCGGACCACCTGGGCGCAGCGGGCGCAGAGGGTGGGGTGGTCCGCGTCGGCACCCACGGTGGGGCTGTGCATCCAGCAGCGCTCGCACTTCTCACCCTTGGCCTGACTCACCACCACCCGTACGCCGTTGAGGGGGGTGCCGGCGGCCTGGCTGTAGAGGGTGGGATCGGTGACGAAGTCCACCCCGGAGACAATGAAGAAGTCCGCCCACCACTGCTGGGTGAAGTGCTCCCGCAGATCGGACAGGTCCACCGGCGGCTTTTCCTCCCCGGTGACAATGGAGACATGGGCTTCCAGGCTCTTGCCGATCTTCTTCTCGTTCCGGGCAGCCTCCAGGGCAGCGTTCACGCCGTCCCGCAGCTGGATCATGGTGCCCCAGGAGACCAGGTCCCCCAGGTCGTACTCCTGGAAGGGCTGGTTCATGTCGTTGAACACCACGTTGCGGCCGTCGTCGCCGGACCGGTGGGTCATGGACTGCCAGATCTCGTCGCAGGTGAAGGCCAGGATGGGGGCCATGATCTTGGTCATGGTGTCCAGGATCAGGAACAGGGCGGTCTGGGCGCTGCGGCGCTTGGTGCCGTCGGCCTCCTCGCAGTACAGCCGGTCCTTGATGATGTCCAGGTAGAAGTTGGAGAGCTCCACCACGCAGAAGTCGTTGACGGCGTGGGTGACCACCAGGAACTCATAGTCGTCGTAGGCCTTGGCGCACTTTTCGATCAGGGCGTTGAGGCGGGTGACGGCCCAGCGGTCCAGCTCCTCCATCTCCTCCGGGGCCACCAGCTGGTCGGGGTCGAAGCCGTCCAGGTTCCCCAGGCAGTACCGGGCGGTGTTGCGGAACTTCAGGTAGTTCTGGCTCAGCTGCTTGAAGATGGCGTCGGAGCAGCGGACGTCGGCGTGGTAGTCGGCGCTGGCGGCCCAAAGCCGCAGCAGGTCCGCGCCGTACTTGTCCATGATCTCATAGGGGTCCATGCCGTTGCCCAGGGACTTGTGCATGGCCTTGCCCTCGCCGTCCACGGTCCAGCCGTGGGTGACGCACTCCTGGAAGGGCGCGCCCTTGCCGAAGGCGCCCACGGCGGTCAGCAGCGCGGACTGGAACCAGCCGCGGTACTGATCCAGGCCCTCCAGGTACATGTTGGCGGGCCACCAGCCCTGGTCCCGCTTCATGGCGGCGAAGTGGGTGGAGCCGGAGTCGAACCAGCCGTCCAGGGTGTCCTCCTCCTTCTCGAAGCCGCTCTTGCCGCCGCAGTGGGGGCAGGTGAAGCCGGCGGGCAGGATCTCCTCGGCGGTCTTGGCGAACCAGGCGTTGGAGCCCTCCTTCTCAAACAGGGCGGAGATGGCGGCGATGGTCTCGTCGGTGACGATGGGCTTGCCGCAGTCCTTGCAGTACACCACGGGGATGGGCAGGCCCCACTTGCGCTGGCGGGAGATGCACCAGTCGGTGCGCTCCCGGACCATGGACTTCATGCGGTCGATGCCCCAGCCGGGCACCCAGCGCACGTCGTCGCAGGCGGCGCAGGCCTCGTCCTTGAAGGACTCCACGGAGCAGAACCACTGGGGCGTGGCCCGGAAGATGATGGGGCCCTTGCAGCGCCAGCAGTGGGGATAACTGTGGACGATCTCCTCCTGGGCAAAGAGCATGCCGCTGTCCTTCATGTCCTGGAGGATGACGGGGTTGGACTCCTCAGTCTTGAGCCCGGCGTACTTGCCGGCGTAGTCGGTGTGGCGGCCCTGGTCGTCCACGGGCACCACCATGTCCATGCCGTAGCGCTTGCAGGTCTCATAGTCGTCGGCGCCAAAGCCCGGCGCGGTGTGGACGCAGCCGGTACCGGAGTCCATGGTGACGTAGTCCGCCAGCAGCAGGCGGGAAGTCTTGGGCAGGAAGGGATGGTCGGCCAGCATGTTCTCGAAGAAGGCGCCGGGGTGGGTCTCCACGACCTCCCAGCTGTCAAAGCCGCCCAGGCTCATGACCTTCTCCACCAGGGCCTCGGCCATGATATAGACCTCGCCGCCCGAGGCCTTCACCAGGGCGTAGGACTCGTCGGGGTGCAGGGCGATGGCCAGGTTGCCCGGCAGCGTCCAGATGGTGGTGGTCCAGATCACGAAGAAGAGCTTGCTCTTGTCGTAGGCGGAGAGCTTGCCCTGGTCGTCGTGCATGGGGAACTTCACGTACACGGTGGTGCAGGGGTCGTCCTGGTACTCGATCTCGGCCTCGGCCAGGGCGGTCTCGTCATGGGGGCACCAGTACACGGGCTTGAGGCCCTTGTAGATATAGCCCTTCTTGTACATCTCGCCGAACACCTTGACCTCCTCGGCCTCAAAGCCCGGGTCCATGGTGGCGTAGGGGTGTTCCCAGTCGCCGATGACGCCCATGCGCTGGAAGCCCTCGCTCTGAACGCCCATATAGTGGCGGGCGAAGTCCTGGCAGGCGGAGCGGAACTCGGGCACGGACATCTTCTTGCGGTCCAGCTTGTTCTGCTTGATGATGGCGGACTCGATGGGCATGCCGTGGTTGTCCCAGCCGGGGATATAGGGGGTGTAGTAGCCCCGCATGGCGTAGGACCGGGTGATGAAGTCCTTGATGGCCTTGTTCAGGGCGTGGCCCATGTGGAGGGCGCCGTTGGAGAACGGAGGGCCGTCGTGGAGGTTGAACCGGGGCTTGCCCTCGTTCTTCTTGAGCAGTTCGTTATACACGTCCTGCTCCTGCCAGCGCCTGAGCATCTCCGGCTCCCGCTTGGGCAGGCCCGCCCGCATGGGGAAGTCGGTCTTTGGCAGATTGATGGTCTTGTTGTAGTCCATTGCCGTGTCTCCTTTTATCCTGAAATGGTTTTGTTGATGAAATACAAAAAACGCTTTGCCTCTTTCTCAAGAGACAAAGCGTTTGGTCAAACACTCTGCGGTACCACTCTCGGTTGCCGTCCCCTTGCGGGGCGCGGCCGCTCGCTGCCCGCCGTCACGGGCCGGTGCTGTAACGGGCACCACGCGTCCACGCTTACTCGCGTCGTCTTTCAGCAGGAGGCTCCAAGGTGATTTTCGCCCGGCGCTTCCGTCCGCCTTGCACCAAACCGGCGGCTCTCTTTGCGGAAACTGAGGGGTTACTCGTCCTTTTCCACGCCAAATGTTTCATTTTACCCGATTATCGTATCACATTTTTCCGGTTTGTCAAGGCGGTTTTTGCAAAAACCGCCTTCGCCGCCCTATGCGGCAGCCCTGCAATAGAGGGCCATGGTGTCCCAGCACCACTCCGGCAGGGATCCCCAGCCGGTGGAGGCCATGCGGTAATTGCCCTCCAGGCCGCTGAAGCGGCATACGCCCTGGCCGTCCAGGGTCCAGGACAAGGGCGTTCCCGTCTCCGGCGTGAAGGTCACCGTGTAGGCCGCGGCCTCGTCCAGGGGCGCGTCCGTGGGGATCAGGACGGCGCCTTCCCTCCCAGACCCGGAGCCGGACCACAGCATGGCCCAGAATTCCTCCTCCGCCGCCGCGCCGGCATCTTCCACGCCCTGTCCGCCGGGGCCGGTCACCGAAAGACGGCAGGAGCGGGTCCTCCCGTCGGTCGGATCAGCAGGCAGCGGCGCGGGCTGGATCTGCGCCGGCACATAGACAATGTCCATCTCCAGCTTCAGCGCCCCGTCCTCCAGGGTCGCAGCGCAGAACTTCCACTCTCCTCCGTCCGTTTCCCGATAGCGGAAGATCAGCCGGACCGGGCCGGGTCCCTCGGCCTCCATTGCCTCCAGGACGGCGCTCCCGCCGCCGATATACTGGCCGGGACTCACCTGATAGACGCTGCCGTCCGCCGCCCGGTGGAAGAAGGTCAGGCCGCTCCACCACTCCGCCACCTCGTAGACCAGCTCCGGCTCCCCGCCGCCGTCCAGATCCAGGGATACCGGGTCCAGGCAGGGCTCCACCACCCGCAGCTCCCCGGCGCTGTCGAACCAGTAGAAGCGATACCGGTAGATCCCCGCGCCGGGAGGATCGCCGGTCCGCAGCAAAAACCCGTCCTCCCCCAGCACACCGGAGAAGGCTGTGAGGGTGACGCCCTGGGTGTAATCGGGCATCCTCCCCCGGCCGTCATACAGCTGGATGAAGCGGATCCACTGGCCCTCAGGACGCAAAAAGGCGCCGTACACCAGGCCCTCCGCCGTGGCGTAGAGCCTGATGCACGTGCCGTCATCCAAATTCAGTTCCGCCAGGATATCCGCCATCTCCGCCGCATCTGCCGGGATAAACAGTCCCTCCGCTCCCCAGCAGAGGCGGTTCTTCGCCGCGGTATCCACCGGCTCCAGCTCCTTCAGGGAGATGATCCGCACCGGGGATGGTTCCTCGTACTGGAGGGCATCGTCCTCCAGGGTCTGGGCGGTATCCTGCTCCTCCTGCGCCGGGGGAATGGGCCTGGCGGAGGTGGGGCGTCCGGCCAGCAGCATCGCCGCCGCTGTGACCAGCAGCAGGCAGATCAGCCCCGACGCCCGCTTGCGCAGTGCCATAGGGATCGCTCCTTCCGGCCGCCTCTCAGGCGGCCAGCACGAAATAGCCCATGCACAGGGCAATGGTGGTCAGTAAGTAGTGGAGGGCCGGCAGCCACTCCCGGTCCCGGCAGAACAGCAGGATGTTGATGAGGCCGAAGGCCACCGTGGCCCCCACCATCACCACCCAGGCGAACTGGCCCCGCAGGGCCACGAACTCCAGGACCGTCAGAAAGCCCACCAGCAAAAAGGTCATCTGAAACGCCAGTTTCGCTCTCACCGTCTGTTTCGCCTCACTGATAGCGGTATTGTCTGCCGGAGTATTGGTCCACGCACCGGAGGAACATCTCCCGGCTGCGGAATTCCAGCAGCTGGCAGCCTTCCTCCTCGTGGAAGGATACGATGCGGCGCTGGGTATCCACCCACATACGCCACAATGTCACGACGCCGGTGTTCTGTTCCATGATCGAAAGGCTCCCTTCTTCAAGCTCACGCGCCCATGGCGCGTATACTTATAAGACGATTGAACAATGGGTTTTGTTTCACGCAAAAGAAATTTTTTTCAGGCGGCATCCTCCGCCGCCTGGCTCTCCGCCGCGGCGGCCACATCCACCAGGAAATCCTCCCAGGCCTCGGGATGCTCCACGTAGTAGACGGGGCAGCGCTTACCGGTGACATCGTAGTGACGGATCACGTCCCGCTCCGGGTCCAGATGAAAGGTGTGGCACAGCCAGGCGGTCAGTTCCACGGTCCGCCAGTAGGTGACATCCGAAAACTGCCCCGCCGCATCAGGGTGACAGACCTCAATGGCGATCGTGTCGTCGTTGCGCTCATTGGAGGCATAGGCGATCTCCGTCAGGGGCACGCACTGGATCACCTCCCCCTCCAGGCCCACGATAAAGTGACTGGAGGCGTAGGTCCCCTCCGTTCCATCGGCCAGGGACGCGAAGTAGTTGCGGTTGGCCCGGGCGGCGGTGCCGGGGTTGCCCACGTAGTGGATGACCACGCCGCGGATCTCTTCCAGCTCCGTGCCCGGCCGGGACCACTCGTTGATGGGCAGCAGATCCTGCTCCACATACGACGGAAGCGCCACATGCTCTCCCGGCAGCCCCGTGTCCCGGTTCAGCCACAAGACGGCACCGGCCAGCGCCGCAGCCAGCACCACCAGCGTCAGCGGCCTGCGCTTGCGCCGGGCCCGGCGCCGCCGGTGCCGGTGAGACCGGCGGCGCCGGGGCATCTCATAGACGGTCTCCTCCATGGCTCACCCCACCGCTTCCGTCCAGTTCCGGGACTCGAACTGCTGGTCCTCCTGGGCATAGGTCACCAGGGGAATCTCCTTTGTCAGCTCCAGCTCCTCCAGAGCGGAGAGCAGCTCCGTAGCGTTGACGGAGAAGTCCAGGTCCAGGGAGTCTGTGATGGGCTCGCCTGTTTTGTCCAGTTCGCGGATGTAGTAGAGCGCCAGGCGGTTGGTGTAGGTCTCCTGGTCCCACCGGTCCGGCCTGAAGGCGTTGCGGCCGAATCGCCCCGCCTCCATATCCTTCAAAATGGCGGCATAGAGGGTCTGCGCGTCTGCGGCGCTCAGGCTGACGCCCTGGCTGCCCTGAATGAAATCACCGCCGGTGAACCGCAGCAGGGAGTCAATCTCCAGCTGGGGCCGCTGGACCACGGGGTCCGCAGCCAGCTCCGCCAGCCGGGCCATGGCGCTGTCCGGCTGATCCAGCTCTGAGACGTAATAATTGAGCCCGTAAGAGCGGCGGAGAGTGGTGCCGTCCGTCAGCTCATAGCGCAGATCCAGCCGTCCCCACAGCAGGCGGAGTTCACTGTCTCCGGAAGCCTGCGGTCCATTGCCGCTCTCATTGCGGCGCAGATGCTCCTTCTCCGCCAGGACGGCGGTCTGGATGTCCAGAAACCGCTGGATCTCATCCGGCGCCTTCAGCTCACCGTAATAGTAGGTGTTCTGTCCGTCGATCTCAAAGGTGAGGCTCTCCACCTCCTGGAGCGGCGGAACATACCCCTCCACGCCCAGCACGTCCGCCCGGACGCACAGACACAGTGCCGCCACTACCGCGGCGCACAGCACGCCTCCCTTCCAGGTGGCGCGCAGGACCCGGAAGGATTTGCGCATCAGCATGGCCGCGCCCCAGTAGCCCAGCAGGCCCATGGCCACCACACAGCCCATCATCCCCGGGAACCAGACCTTCCAGCTCCCCAGCATGGGGTCCAGGACCAGATAGTACAGGCCCTGTCCCAGCGACAGGGCGGCGCACAGGGCCACGCCCCACAAAAACACGGGCTTCGCCCACCGGACGGCCACTGTGTCCCCGGCGGTCTCGCTGGGCCGGCGGCGGTAGACGGCCAGCGCCGCCAGGGCCAGCGCCGCACCCACAGCGGCATAGATGGCCAGAGTGCCCAGGCCCTCCAGGTGCCAGTTCAGGGTCCGCTCCAGGGCCTCATCGTAAGTACCCACGACCGACAGCTTCTCGCTCAGTCCTATGACCGGCGTCAGCCATATGGCCCAGGCAGGAGCCGAGTAGTCGAATCCGTAATAGAACGCCTGGGCCATCTGCTGGACCAGGCCGCACAGGCCCATCACCAGCGCGTTGAGCACGCCGTAGAGCACCGGCGCCATGAGGATCTGCCCGGTGAACGTCACACACAGCACGGCAAAGGAGTAGAAAAACAGCATCTGCCCCAGGCCGCAGGCCAGGGCGCTCAGCAGCGCGGTGCCGTTCAGGGCCCCGGCGCTCAGAAGCACCAGCGCCTCCAGCGCAGCGCAGGTCACCTGTACCGCAACGGCCACCAGCAGTCCGGTCAGGTAATTGGTAAGAAACAGGCCCTCCCTCCGGACGGGCAGGCTGTGAAACAGGCCCACCGCTCTGGGAACCGTCAGATAGGAGAACAGAGCCATGGCAAACAGGATGCCGGCCACAACGGCGCAGAAAAGGCCGAAACCGCTCCAGGTGCTCAGCAGGTCCCGGGTCAATTCCGCCGCCCGGAAAATCCGGTCCGGCTCGGCGTAGCGGCCGAAGGCGTTGACGAACCGGGCCACCGGCCCCGCCAGCAGCCAGGCCACCGCATAGACCGCCCACAGCGGCCAGAACCGGGTCAGGTTCTTGCGCAGCAGCGCGCCGTTAAAGCACGATGTCTTTGACTGCATAGTCCGCACCTCCCAGCTCGTAAATAAAGATCTCCTCCAGTGTCAGCGGCACCGCGTCCGCCAGCAGCGGATCGTAGGGCGCCAGGCATCTCTGGGCCTCCTCCGCGCTCATGCGCATGATGAGGGTGTGGATGCGGCCCACCCGGGAGGCATGGAGCACCGGCACTCCGGGGGGCACCTGGTCCTCCCCCTCCCGGAAGACCACCTGCATCTTCACCATGTTGTCCTGGAGCTGGGCCAGGCTCCGCTCCAGCAGCACCCTGCCGTGGTCCATGATGCCCACGTGGTCGCACACATCCTCCAGCTCCCGCAGGTTGTGAGAGCTGACCAGCACCGTGGTGCCCCGCTGGGCCACATCCCCCAGCACCAGCGACCACACCTGCCGCCGCATCACCGGGTCCAGCCCGTCCACCGGCTCATCCAAAATCAGATATTCCGGCATGCAGCAAAGAGCCAGCCAGAAGGCGGCCTGCTTCTGCATGCCCTTGCTCAGGCGGCGCAGCAGCCGCCGCTCGTCGATCTGAAAGACCTCCTTGAGCTTTTCGTACCGCTCCATGGAGAAATGGGGATAAAATCCCCGGTAAAAGCGCATCATATCCCGGATGGAGGACTGGAGGAAATAGTACCAGTCGTCCGGGATGGAGGCGATGCGGCTTTTCAATCCGGCGTTTTCCCACACGTCCTCCCCGCCCATGCGGACGGTGCCGCCGTCCTGGCGGCAGATGCCGGTCAGATGCCGGATCAGGGTGGACTTGCCGGCCCCGTTGGGCCCCACCAGTCCGTAGACAGAGCCGGCGGGCACCGACAGCGTGGCCCCGTCCAGGGCCGCAAAGCCCTCAAACCGCTTGACCAGATCCTTCACTTCGATCATGCCCGCTCCACCTCCTTCTCATCCAGCAGCGCCAGCAGCTCCTTCCGGGTCACGCCCAGATACCGCAGCTCCGACAGCATCTCCCGCACCCGGGCCAGCAGCTCCCGCTTGCGCTCGGTATCGGCTCCGGCCACGGCGGCAGCGAAGCTTCCCTTACCCGGAACAGAGTAAATGTATCCCTCTCCCTCCAGTTCGTTGTAGGCCCGCTGGATGGTGTTGGGATTGATGGACAACTGCTGCGCCAGCGCCCGGACAGAGGGCAGCTTATCATCTGTCCGCAGGGCACCGGTGACGATCAGCTTTCTCAATCCATCCTTGATCTGCTCATAGATGGGTCGGGAGTCCCGATAGTTCAGGCTGATCATCGTGTCACCTTCCTTCCGCGGCGGCCGTCTCCGCCGCCGTATTAACTGTACTAGTACAGTTAATATAACACACCCCCTCTCCCCCTGTCAACACCTCCGTATCAGCGCTTTTTTGCCGGTTTTTTTTGCCTGGACAACCGGAAAAACCCGCAGATTTCCCTTTACAACCGGGAATTTCTGTGATATATTTCGTTAGGCACGGCAATCGTGCCTCGCCCCTGGGCTTCGTCCGGCGGAGATTCACCGGCCCTGAACGCAGCCAGCGGGCAACATTATATGAAAGGTGGAAACCATCCATGCTGCGCAAAGAACAGAAGACTGCCATCATCGGCGCCAACCGCACCCACGAGAGCGACACCGGTTCTCCCGAGGTCCAGATCGCCATTCTGACCGAGCGGATCAACCAGCTGACCCTCCACATGCAGAAGAACCCCCAGGACAAGCACTCCAACCGGGGCCTGCTGCAGATGGTCGGTAAGCGCCGCCGTCTGCTGGACTACCTGCAGAAGAAGGACATCGAGCGTTACCGCGCCCTGATCGCCAAGCTGGGCATCCGTAAGTAAGCGCTGAAATAGGGTGGTGTGGGCGTCCCTGCACCACCCTTCTTTCACATTTTTTCCCGCGTGACCATCCGCCCCGCCCGTGCGGAAGCCGCACAAATCCTTTAGCAGTTGAAAGCACCCCCGGAATGCGGTCCGGAGGCGGTTTCAAGTGCTAAATGGGTTGGCTTTCGCGCGCGGCTCCAGACCAAATGAAAAGGAGACAAGCCATGTCAACCATCATCACCCACAGACAGTATCCCAACTACCGCAAGTATGAAATGGAGCTGGCCGGCCGGCCGCTGACCATGGAGGTCGGCAAGCTGGCGGAGCTGGCCAACGCCGCCGTCATGGTGGGCTACGGCGACACCCGTGTGCTGGTGTGCGCCACCGCCGCTCCCCGGCCCCGGGACGGCATCGACTTCTTCCCCCTGAGCGTGGACTTTGAGGAGAAGCTCTATTCCGTGGGCCGCATCCCCGGCAGCTTCAACCGCCGGGAGGGCCGCCCCGGCGAGAAGGGCATCCTGACCAGCCGTGTCATTGACCGGCCCATCCGCCCCCTGTTCCCCTATGACTTCCGCAACGACGTCTCTATCATGGCCACGGTCATGAGCGTGGACCACGACTGCTCTCCCGAGATTGCCGCCCTGATCGGCACCTCTGCGGCTCTCGCCATCTCCGACATCCCCTGGAACGGCCCCGTGGGCGCGCTGAAGGTGGGCCTGGTGGACGGCAAGCTGGTCTTTAACCCCGACAGCGAGCAGCGTAAGGTCAGCGACCTGGACGTGACCGTAGTCTCCACCCGCAAGAAGGTGGTCATGATCGAGGCCGGCGCCAACGAGGTCCCCAACGACGTCATGTTCGAGGCCATCAAGTCCGCCCACGAGGAGAACCAGAAGGTCATCGCCCTGATCGACCGCATGGTCAGCGAGGTGGGCAAGCCCAAGTTCGACTATCCCCACGCCGACTTCAACCAGGAGCTCTTCGACGACATCGTCGCCAACTTCATGGACGAGGCCAAGGCCGCCATGGACACCGACGACAAGAACGTCCGCGAGGCCCGCTGGAACGCCATGATCGAGAAGTGGCACGAGAAGTACCTGGAGCAGTACCCCGACATGGACAAGTACCTGGAGGAGTTCACCTACAAGTTCCAGAAGAAGATCGTCAAGGCCTGGCTGCTGGAGGGCCACCGCGTGGACGGCCGCCAGAAGAACGAGATCCGTCCCCTCAGCGCCGAGGTGGGCGTGCTGCCCCGGGCCCACGGCTCCGGCCTGTTCACCCGCGGCCAGACCCAGGTGCTCTCCGTGTGCACCCTGGACACCCTCTCCGCCTGCCAGAAGCTGGACACCATCTGGGAGGAGACGGAGAAGCGCTATATGCACCACTACAACTTCCCCGGCTACTCCGTGGGCGAGGCCAAGCCCGCCCGCTCTCCCGGCCGTCGTGAGATCGGCCACGGCGCCCTGGCCGAGCGGGCATTGCTGCCCGTTCTCCCCAGCGTGGACGAGTTCCCCTACGCCATCCGCGTGGTCAGCGAGGTCCTCAGCTCCAACGGCTCCACCTCCCAGGGCTCCATCTGCGGCTCCACCCTGGCCCTGATGGACGCCGGCGTGCCCATCAAGGCCCCCGTGGCCGGCATCTCCTGCGGATTGATCCAGGACGACGACGGCTCCTTCACCACCTTCATCGACATCCAGGGCGTGGAGGACTTCCACGGCGAGATGGACTTCAAGGTGGGCGGCACCAAGAAGGGCATCACCGCCATCCAGATGGACCTGAAGAACGACGGCCTCACCATGGAGATCATCAAGGAGGCCCTGGACACCACCTACGACGCCCGCTGCCAGATCCTGGACCAGATCATGCTGCCCGTGATCGACCAGCCCCGCAAGGAGGTCAGCAAGTACGCCCCCAAGATGCTGACCATGCACATCGACCCCTCCAAGATCCGGGAGGTCATCGGCTCCGGCGGCAAGGTCATCCAGAAGATCGTGGCCGACACCGGCGCCAAGATCGACATCAACGACGACGGCTCCATCTTCATCGCCGGCGTGGACGCCGCTTCCTGCGACGCCGCCAAGAAGTGCATCGACGACATCGTGTTCGTGCCCGAGGTGGGCGCGCTGTACTACGGCCGCGTGGTGCGCCTGATGACCTTCGGCGCCTTCGTGGAGCTGGCCCCCGGCAAGGACGGCCTGGTGCATATCTCCAAGCTGGCCGACCACCGCATCGAGAAGGTGGAGGACGCCTGCAAGATCGGCGACATGATGTGGGTCAAAGTCACCGACATCGACGAGAAGGGCCGCGTGAACCTCTCTCACAAGGACGCCGTCAAGGAGATCCGGGCCAAGGAGGCCGCCGGCGAGCGGATCAAGTGAGATCCCCCATCCCATTTACCGGCAAAAGGACCGGACGCAGCTGCGTCCGGTCCTTTTTTGTCTCTGCCGGCCCCTTTCCCGAAGGCACCGGACGCCTTTCCGGCGCATTGGAGCCCCCGGCCTCGGGCTGTCTGAGAAAACGGAGGCCGCCCGTTCGGGCGGCCTCCTGTTGGTTTCCGGGAGAGGGGTTCTTACGCGGGGGTCTCCGTCGCAGTGGCGGAAGCCGCCTCGGTGGCGGCCTTGTCGGCGCGATACAGGAAGGTCACGATGTGACCGCGGGTGCAGATCTCGTCAGGGGCAAAGGTGGTCTCCGTCTTGCCGGTGGTGATGCCCTGGGTCACGGCCCAGGAGATGGCCTTGGAATAGACGGAATCGGCGGGCACATCGGTGAAGGTGCTCAGCTCAGCGTCCGGAGAGCCGGCCAGCAGATACAGGTACAGCATGGTCTGGCCGCGGGTGCAGGGGGCGGAGGGAGTGAACACATTGCCGGACACCAGCTCCTTCTCAGCGGCCCACAGGGCGGCCTTGTAGAAATAGTCGGTCTCCTTCACGTCGGTAAAGGGGTTCTCGGTGATCGTGGGCTCGGGAGAGCCGTTGGCACGCCACAGGAAGGTCAGGATGTGCGCCGTGGTGCAGGTCTCGCCGGGAACGAAGGTGGTCTCCGTCTTGCCGGTGGTGATGTTGTTTTCCACGGCCCACAGCACGGCCTCATAATAGTAGGCGGTCTCCGCCACGTCGGTGAAGGGGTTCGCGGCGGGCTTCTCCTCGGCAGGCTTCTCCTCAGCGGGCTTTTCCTCAGCGGCGGGCAGGGCGTTGTAGGTGGCGCCCTCAGCCACCACCACGGCCTCTTCCGCGCCGCAGTCCAGCTTGCCGGTCTTGGCCTCGGAGCCATCCACGATGGTCAGGGTGTAGTCCTTCTGGACCTCAAAGACGGCGCAGTCCTTGGCTGCGGTCAGGGTGTGGCCGTTGAGATCGATGGTGACGTTCTTGGCGGTGACGGTCATGGGCTCCTTGAACTGTCCGTTATAATCACTGGAGCCGATCACCACGGCGGCAGTGAGGGTCACGTCGCTGTCCAGACGGGCGGTGACGGAGTCAGCCTTGGTCTCGGACATGATCGCCTCCAACAGGGCGCCATAGGTCTTGTCGCCCACGGTGATCTTCTGCTCCTCGGCAGCGGCCGCAGACACCGTCAGCCCCAGGCACAACACCAGAGCCAGTAACAGGGATGCAATACGCTTTTTCATGGTCCAGTCTCCTTTTGTATTGAAAATATGACCAGCCGCCGGCCGGCGAGGCCGTCGGGAGTGTCCCTGTTTCCCGCCGGGCTTGCAATGGACCCCCGCTCCTTCTATAATGAGGAACAGTGGGCCGGCCCACCGGTATCTTAGGGTCGATTTTAGCGGACGCGGTGGAAAAACGCAAGCCTTACTTTCAAAGCCGCCGCATATTTCTCCCCCCGCTTTTTCCAACATCTGTATGTCCGCATCCTGCGGATGCACACTGAAAGGACTTGATTCCATGGACGTCATTGCCGCCATCGCCACCGGCGCCGCTCCCACCGCCATCGGGGTGGTGCGGGTGTCGGGCCAGGGGTGTTTTGATCTGTGCGCCGCCGTGTTCACACCGGCGCTCGGGCAGTCCTTTGCCGCTCTGGAGCCCCGGAAGATGACCTACGGGAGCTTGCTGGACCGGCAGGGCCGGTGCATCGACCGCGGTCTTGCGGTCCGCTTTCCCGGCCCCCACAGCTACACCGGCGAGGACAGCGCCGAGTTCCACTGCCACGGCTCACCGGTGGTGCTGCGGGAGGTGCTCTCCGCCCTGTTCGCCGCCGGCGCCCGGCAGGCCGGGCCCGGAGAATTCACCAAGCGGGCCTTCCTCAACGGCCGCCTGGACCTGACCGAGGCGGAGGCCGTGGCAGACCTGATCGAATCGGAGACCGCTGCCGCCGCCCGCAACGCCGCCGCCCAGCTGGGCGGGAGCCTGCGCCGGGATTTCGAGGCGGTCTACGACCGTCTGCTGGACATGACCAGCCAGTTCTACGCCGTGGTGGACTACCCTGACGAGGACATCCAGGACCTGGGACCGGCGGAACTGGCCGCCTCCCTCCGGGACTGCGCCGCCATCCTGGACCGGCTGCTGGCCACCTGCGACCGGGGCCGGGTACTCAAAAGCGGCGTCCGCACCGCCATCATCGGCCGCCCCAACGCCGGGAAGAGCTCCCTGCTCAATGCCCTGGCCGGGTATGAGCGCTGCCTCGTCACCGATATCCCCGGCACCACCCGGGACACCGTGGAGGAATCGGTGCTCTGCGGCGGGGTGCGGCTGCGGCTGACCGACACCGCCGGCATCCGGGACACCGCCGACACCGTGGAGCGGCTGGGTGTGGAGCGCAGCCGCCGCGCCCTGGAGAGCGCCGATCTGATCCTGGCGGTGATCGACGGCTCCGCCGCCCCGACGGCGGAGGACCGGGCGGTGCTGGACCTGGCCCGGAAAAGCGGGGCTCCCGTCATCGTGATCCTGTCCAAGCTGGACCTGGGCGCCGCGCCGGACGCCCTGGTGGACGGCACCGGCAGCCCTTCCGCCGCCATCCGCCTCTCCGCCCGGACCGGGGAGGGTATCTCCCTGCTGGAGGACGCGGTGGCGTCCCTCTTCCCCGCCGGGGACGGGGCCGACGGCGCCGTTCTCACCAACGAGCGCCAGCAGGAAGCGGCCCTTCGGGCCCGGCGGGCCATCTCCCGGGCTGCGGAGGCCCTGGAGAGCGGCATGACGCCGGACGCCGTCCTCACCGACGCAGAGGAGGCCCTCTCCGCCCTGGGCGAGCTGACCGGCCGCACCGCCGGAGAGGCCATCGTCTCCCGGATCTTCCAGCGGTTCTGCGTGGGGAAATAGTTCATTTTTCGGCAAAAATAGTTCCCAGCTTTTCAAAACGCGGTTTACAAAATCACATTCCTGTGTTATACTTCTTAACTGCCAAAATATGTGCGCATACCGGCGTGAACCCCTGACCGAGTCCCCGCCGGACGGGCAAAGGAGTGAGACACATGTATGATCTGACCGTTCTGCGGGAGCGGCTGCGGAAGCAGCGGCCGGTGCCCTGGGAGCAGCTGCCGGACTTCTCCCTGTATATGGACCAGGTGCTCAGCTACATGGACCGGCAGGTGATCCGGTTCGACGAGGACGACGGCCTCACCGCCGCCATGGTCAACAACTACACCAAAAGCGGCCTGGTGCCCCGGGCCGACGGAAAGAAATACGGCCGGGACCACCTGGCCTATCTCACCGCCATCTGCGTGCTCAAGCGGGTCATGTCCACCCGGGACATGGACCTGCTCATCAAGGAGGAGCTCCAGGGGGACCGGCCCATCGCCGACGGCTACGCCGCCTTCTGCGCCAGCCTGGACAAGGCCCTCAACATCGCCGCCGACGAGATGGAGGACCGGACCGGGGACGACGAGCTGGCCGACGCGGCCATCCACTTCGCCCTGATGAGCTACGCCGCCGGCGTGGCCAGCAGCCGGTATGTGAGCCTGCTGCGCCAGCGCAAGCAGGCCCAGGAGGCGGAGGCCTCCCCCCGGGGGAAAGAGAAATCCAAAAAGGACAAGGAGAGGGACTGAGCCATGGCTGATTATGTGATCATGACGGACAGCTGCTGCGACATGACCTCCGCTCTGGCGGAGGAGCTGGAGCTGAGCGTGCTGCCTCTGAGCCTCCACATGGGAGACGCGGTATACCGCAACTGGCTGGACGGCCGGGAGATCGGCTTCCAGGAGTTTTACGCAAAGATCCGCTCCGGCCAGCTGGCCACCACCTCCGCCGTCAGCGTGGGCGAGTTTGCCGCGGAGATGCGGAAGATCCTCTCCGCCGGAAAGGACATTTTGTGCATCAGCTTCTCCTCCGCCCTGTCCGCCACCTACCAGTCCGCCACCATTGCCGCGGCGGACCTGGCCGAGGAGTTCCCCGACCGGAAGATCCTGGTGGTGGACTCCCTGTGCGCCTCTCTGGGCCAGGGGCTCCTGGTATACCTGTGCGCCCAGGAGCGGCGCAAGGGCCGCTCTCTGGAGGAGGTCCACGCCTTCGCCGAGGAGACCAAGGGAAAGGTCTGCCACTGGTTCACGGTGGATGACCTCAACCACCTCAAGCGGGGCGGCCGCATCAGCGCCGCCACAGCCCTCTTCGGCACCATGCTCTCCATCAAGCCCGTCATGCACGTGGACGACGGCGGCCACCTGGTCCCCGTCAGCAAGGCCCGGGGCCGCAAGTCCTCCCTGCTGGCCCTGGTGGACCAGATGGAGGCCACCGCCATCGACCCGGCCAGCCAGACCGTGTTCATCAGCCACGGCGACTGCGAGGGCGACGCCCTGTTTGTGGCGGGGGAGATCACCCGCCGCTTCGGCACCCGGGACATCCGGCTCAATTACGTGGGCCCCGTGATCGGCAACCACTCCGGTCCCGGCACCCTGGCGCTGTTCTTCCTGGGCACCAAGCGCTGAAATCCCCGGCGCCTCCCCCGTTCCCGGGCGGAGGCGCCCTGTTTCGCTCCCGGCGGGAGCCGATTTTCCGCTCCGGCGGACAGAAGGAGAGATCGCCATGAAATGGCTGGAACTGCACATCGACACCAATCACAGCGGCCTGGAGACCGTGGAGGCCCTGCTCTCGTCCCTGGACATCGACGGTCTGGTCATCGACGACGAGGAGGAGTTCCAGGACTTTCTGGAGAACAACCGCCAGTACTGGGACTATGTGGACGAGGACCTGGAGAAGGCCATGCGGGGCCGGTCCCGGGTGACCTTCTATCTGCCGGCGGACGAGACGGGCTTTGCCAAAATGGGCGAGGTCCGCATCGCCCTGGAGGCCCTCAAGCAGCAGCGGACGGACTGCGGCACGCTGCTGATGACCCTGGAGGATCTGGAGGACGCCGACTGGGAGAACAACTGGAAGCAGTACTACAAGCCCATGGAGATCGGGGAGCGGCTGCTGGTGATCCCCCAGTGGCTCCAGGAGGACCCCAAGGTGAAAGCGCTGCTCTCCCAGGGCCGGGTGCCCCTGATCCTGGACCCGGGCCTCACCTTCGGCACCGGCAGCCACGCCACCACCCGGCTGTGCCTGACCGCCCTGGAGCGGCACATCCGCGGCGGCGAGCGGGTGCTGGACCTGGGCTGCGGCAGCGGCATCCTCTCCATCGCCGCCCTGCGTCTGGGGGCCGCCGAAGCTGCCGCCACAGACATCGACGACAAGTGCCTGACCGTGGCCTATGACAACGCCGCCCTCAACGGCATCGGCGCCGACACCTACACCGTGCTGGTGGGCGACGTGCTCTCCGACGAGACCTTCCGGGCCCGGGTGGGCAGCGGCTACCAGATCGTGGTGGCCAACATCGTGGCCGACGTCATCAAGGCCCTGGCGCCCATGGTCCGCTTCTTTCTGGCCCCGGGCGGGCTGTTCCTCTGCTCCGGCATCATCGACGACCGGGCGGAGGAGGTGGCGGCGGCCCTGACCGCCGCCGGGCTGGAGATCCTGGAGACCCGGGACGCCGAGGGGTGGTTCTCCTATCTCTGCCGCTGAGGACGCCTTCCCCATTCTGATGAAAACGGAGATGTGGCTTTGGAAACCTTGTATCGGATCGACGGCTTCGTGAGCCGTCACATGGCGCCGGTGGTGCTGTGCTGCGTGGCGGTGGGCATCGCCTTTCCGGAGGTCTTTTCCCGGATCAACACGGTGACGGTGGCCCTGTTTGCCTTCATGACCTTCGCCAACAGCCTGGGCGGCGGGTTCCGGGAGCTGTGGCAGGAGATCCGCCGGCCCCTGCCGGTGGCGGTGATCTTCGTCCTGCTGCACGTGGTGATGCCACTGATCACCCTGGGCCTGGGGACGGTGCTCTTCCCCCAGGCGCCCCTGTTCACCACGGGACTGGTGCTGGAGTACGCCATCCCCACCGGCGTGGCCTCGCTGATGTGGGTGGGCATGAACCGGGGCAACACCGCGCTGTGTTTGTCGGTGGTGCTGCTGGATACGCTGCTGTCCCCCCTGGTGGTGCCGCTGACCATGCGGCTGCTGGTGGGGTCCGTGGTGGAGCTGGACACCTGGGGCATGATGGGCGATCTGATGGTGATGGTGGCCCTGCCGGCCCTGGCTGCCATGGTGCTGTTCCAGACCACCGGCGGCGCCGTGGCCCGCACCCTCAAGCCCCGGCTGGCCCCCTTCGCCAAGCTGGCCCTGCTGATGATCATTCTGGCCAACGCCACCGGCTGCGCCCCCTTCCTGCGGAACCTGACCCCCACCCTGGTGACGGTGATGGCGGCGGCCTTCTTCCTGTGCCTGCTGGGCTTCTTCCTGGGCTACTGGGCCGGGCGGCTTTTAAAGCTGGACTTTGCCACCGTCCAGACCGTGGCCCTGAACAGCGGGATGCGCAACATCAGCGCCGGCGCCGTGCTGGCCATGGCCTTCTTCCCCGCCGACGTGCTGTTCCCCGTGGCCTTCTCACCGGTGTTTTTGCAGGCCACCACGGCCTTCATCGTCCGTGCCCTCCGGGCCACCAAGCCCGGCCGGGCCGACGAGGCGGCGTACCGCCGCTCCCTGGAGACCGCCGGAGAGGGCATCTGAGCGTTTTTCCCTGCCTCCCGGGAGGCCGCTGCGGCGGCCTCCTTTTTTTGCGCGCAGGGGTTCTCGACAGATTCCCCCTGCCTTTTTGGGACGGTCTTTGTAAAATGGAGGAAATGAACAGGAGGTGATCCCATGGCGCAGGAACAGAGGGTGCTGTGGCTGGCGCCGGAGGAGATCCGGCCCAATCCCGCCCAGCCCCGGCGGACCTTTTTACAGGCGGAGCTGGAGGGCCTGGCGGACTCCATCCGCGCCCACGGCGTGCTCCAGCCCCTGACGGTGCGGCGGACGGAAGGCGGCTGGGAGCTGGTGGCGGGAGAGCGGCGGCTGCGGGCGGCGGTGCTGGCGGAGCAGAGCCGCGTGCCCTGCCTGGAGCGGACGGCGGACGACCAGTCCTCGGCGGCCCTGGCCCTGGTGGAGAACCTCCAGCGCCAGGACCTGCACTATCTGGAGGAGGCGGAGGCCATCGCCGCCTTCCTCCACCGGTCGGGTCTGACCCAGGAGGCGGCGGCGGAGCAGCTGGGGATGTCCCCCTCGGCCCTGGCCAACAAGCTGCGGCTGCTGCGCCTGAGCGCCGCCTGCCGCGCCGCCGTGACGGAGGGCGGCCTCACCGAGCGCCACGCCCGGTGCCTGCTGCGGCTGGAGGACGAGGAAGAGCGCCTTGCCGCCGCGCGGCACTTCGTCTCCGCGGGGCTGAACGTGGCCCAGGCGGAGCGGTACGTGGACCGGCGGCTGGAGGTGCTCCAGTCCACGCCCCCCGCGGGGCGGCGGGCCTACATCATCAAAGACGTGCGGCTGTTCCTCAACAGCGTGGACCGGGGGGTGCGGCTGATCCGGGACGCCGGCGTGGACGCCCGAACGGAGCGGCAGGAGACGGAGGAGGACATCATCCTCACCATCCGCATCCCCAAGCGGCGGGAAAAACGGGCCTGAAGGGCAGTTGTTACGGGATTGTAATGCATTTCCCAAAAAACTGTGCTAAAATTCATAATCAATGGCACCGTCCCCGGGGCGAGGCGCATTTCAATTCCCGGCAACAGGAGGGGCATCATGGAGCAGAACACCGCACAGGCCATGGCGCCGAAACGGCTGAAAAAGGGCGGCAAAGGGCCGCTGATCATAACGGGCGCAGTTCTGGCGGTATTGATCGCCGCCTACATAGGCCTTTGCGCCTGGGCCAGTTCTCTGGATACCTTTTTTCAGGGTTATCAGATCAACGGCATTGACGTGGGCGGGCTGACTGCGGCCCAGGCCCAGGAAAAACTGACGCAGGAGCTGCCGGAGCGGGAGGTCCCCATCTATGAGACCCCTGACGGCACCGATCCGCACGGAACGGAGAACGAGGAGCCGCTCCTCATCCTGACCCTGGCCCAGCTGGGCTTTACTCCGGAGTCGGCCGGTGAGAGCGTCGGTATTCCCTTCTCCGACTGGGCGCAGGAGGCGCTGGACAGCCAGCGCGGGATGTCCTTTTTTGTCAAGGGCTTTTCCTATCTCAGCAGCCTGGTCCGGGGGGACGGCATGTGGTTTGGCTTCCCCCTCAGCGGCGATATAGAAGCCGCCGTGTCGGATCTGGCGGACCGTCTGGACCAGGAGGCGGTGGACGCCGCCTACGAGCTGGGCGAGGACAGCATCTCCATCACCAAGCCCCGGGACGGCCGCTCTGTGAGCCAGGACGCCCTGCGCCAGTATCTGGCGCAGCTTGACGGTGCCTCCGTCAAGCTCTATGTCTCCTTCACCACCATCCCCGCCCAGATCCTGACCGTCCAGGAGATCTATGACGAGACCTCCGGCGAGGTGAAGAACGCCTCCTACGACGCCGAGACCGACACCATCGTCCCTGAGCAGGTGGGCGCGGACTTCGACGTGGCCGCCGCCCAGATCGCCCTGGACGCGGCGGAGCCCGGCGAGACCATCACCGTCCCCGCCCAGGTACAGCAGCCCACCGTCACCGCCGAGGCGCTGAAGGACCTGCTGTTCCGGGACGTGCTGGGCACCGCCCAGACCAAGGTGGGCGGCACCTCCGCCCGCAAGTCCAACGTGCAGCTCTCCGCCGCCACCATCGACGAGTATGTGCTCAACGCCGGGGAGACCTTCTCCTATAACGAGGCCGTGGGCCAGCGGACCGCCGCAAGAGGCTACAAGCCCGCCCCCGCCTACGTCCAGGGCGAGACCGTGGACGAGATCGGCGGCGGCATCTGCCAGACCTCCTCCACGCTGTACCTGGCGTGCCTGCGGTCCAATCTGGAGATCACCGAGCGCTACGCCCACCGCTACATCCCCTCCTACATCCCCGCCGGCATGGACGCCACCGTCTCCTGGGGCGGTCCGGACTACAAGTTCACCAACAACACCGACTACCCCATCAAGGTCGTCACGACATATGCAAACAGCACCCTGACCGTGAAGATCCTGGGCACCAATATCGACGGGACCTATGCCAAGGTGACCAACGAGTACCTCTCCACCACCCCCTATGAAGTGGTCTATGAGGACGATCCCACCCTGGCCCCCGGCACGGAGAAGGTCAAGACCACGCCCTACACCGGCTACAAGTACAAGACCTACCGCCATGTGTACGCCGCCGACGGCACGCTGATCTCCTCCGCCTATGAGGCCACCAGCGACTACAAATCCCGCAACAAGGTGATCCTCCGGGGCCCGGCCCTGCCGGAGGCCCCGGCCACCGACCCCGGCACCGCCACGGACCCGGGCACCAGCACCGGTCCCGGCACCGCGACAGACCCCGGCACGGCCACTGATCCGGGCACCGTCACCGACCCCGGCACCAGCATCCTGCCGCCGGAGAACGGCAGTACCGGCGGCACTACGGACAGCGGCGGCCTGCCTGCGGACGTGCTGCCGGAGGACGCCCCCTTCCTGTGACGGCGATTTTTGGAAAATACACAAAAGGCAGACGTGAAACGATCACGTCTGCCTTTTCCTATCCGGCGCGCTCATGCCGGTCGTTTTTCGGCGCATACTAGGGCTGTGTGACGAAAAAAGGAGGGATGGCCGTGGAGAAGGAGCGCCGGTGGCGGCGATGGCTGGGCCCGGCCCTGCTGGTGCTGGCCTTGGCGGCGCTGTGGCCCCTGCGGCGGGAGTTGACGGCCCAGGCCATCGCCCGCCGGTCTCCGGAGGGCTCGGCGCTGGCGGCGGCCTTTTTGCTGGGGCTGTATGTGCTCAAAAGCGTCACCTTCTGTGTGCCCATGTCGGCCCTGACGGCGGCGGGCGGGCTGCTGTTCCCCCTGCCGGCGGCATTGGCGGTGAACCTGTGCGGCGCGGCGGCGGCCCAGACGGCCCCCTTCCTCCTGGGCCGGCGGCGGCAGGGGGATCTGGAGGCCCTGGGCCGGAAGTACCCGAAGGCGGCGGCGCTGTGCCGCCCGCCGCCGGGTCGGCGGTGGCAGTCGGTCTTTCTGCTGCGGCTGGGCGGCGCCAGCCCCGGGGATCTGGTGAGCCTGCTGCTGGGGGCGGCGGGGGTGCCCTACGGCACCTATCTCTCCGCCGGGCTGCTGGGGGCGGCGCCCCGGGTGGCAGCGGCCACGGTGCTGGGCGCCGCCCTGTGGAGTCCCGGCAGCCCCCGGTTCTGGATCTCCCTGGCCGTGGGCGGCGGCCTGACGGCCCTGGCCCTTGCCCTCTGGCGGCTGCGGCGGCGCTGAGACCCTTGCGCGGCCCGCCGTGCCGTGGTATCCTGGGAAAAACCCCGTCAAGGAGGCCGCCATGGAGATCCTGGAAGTCCGGCGCCGGAGCGGCGCCCTGCTGGAACAGCTCCTGGAGCTGTGGGAGCGGTCCGTCCGCGCCAGCCACACCTTTTTGTCGCCGGCGGAGATCGCCGCCATCCGGCCCGATGTGCCCGGCGCCCTGACCCAGGTGCCCCATCTGGTGATCGCCTGGGAGCGGGAGACGCCGCTGGGCTTTCTGGGGGCGGAGGGACGGCGGCTGGAGATGCTCTTTCTGGAGCCGGAGGCCCGGGGCCGGGGGATCGGCACCGCCCTGGTCCGGTACGCCCTGGACGCCTACTCCCTGCGGGAGGTGACCGTCAACGAGCAGAACATCGCGGCCCGGGGCTTTTACGAGCATTTGGGCTTCCGGACGGTCCGGCGGACGCCGCTGGACGAACAGGGCCGGCCCTATCCCCTGCTGTACATGGAGCTGCTGGAGCCGTAAAAAACCTCCGTCCGCGGAAACCGCGGACGGAGGTCCTTTTTCTTATTCCCGCTCCTTGCGCTGGATGCGGATGTCCTTTCCGAAGAAGGGCAGGATCTGGTACTCCCCCTCGATCCGGGAGGCGGTCTGGGCGCCGTAGCGCCCGGCCAGCTCCACGACCTTCAGGTTGGTGCTGAGGATGGTGGAGCGCCGCTCCATGAGGCGGGTGTTGAGGATCTGGTACAGGGCGCTCTGGACGAAGGCGGTGGTCATCTCCGTGCCCAGGTCGTCCAGGATCAGCAGGTCGCAGGTCATCACCCGGTTCACGTCTCCCTCGGCCTCCCCCTCTTCCCGGCCGAACTTCCGGTCCTCGAACCGCTGGAAGATGTGGGCGGCGGTGTCGTAGACCACGGACCAGCCGTCGCCGCTGACCTCCCGGGCCATGGCGGCGGAGAGGAAGGTCTTGCCCAGGCCCGGCGGCCCGGTGAGCAGCAGATTGCCGCTGCCCGGCGCGGCGAAGGTCTCGGCGTACTCCCTGCAGATGCCGTACACCCGCTCCATGTTCTTCCGGGCGGAGATGCCCAGGGGATACAGCGTCTCCGTGGAGTACCAGTCCAGGGAGAAGTTCTCAAAGCTCTGGCCGCCCAGGTCCAGCATCCGGCTGAGTTCCTTTTGCTGCTCCCGGGCGTAGTAATTGCGCAGGCACCGGCACATCTCGCCGCCCCGGTAGCCGCTGTCCCCGCACAGGGCGCAGGCGGGCTTGTTCTCCAGGCAGTCCTGAGGCAGGCCCATCTTCTCCAGCAGCGCCCGCTTCTCCTCCTGGAGGCTCAGGTTCTCGTCCCGCAGCACCTCCAGGGCGGGCATGGGGTCCGTGCCCCGCCGCAGGGCTGAGGAGATGATGCGGCTGGTGGTGGAGCGCAGCTCGGCGTCGATCTGCCGCAGCCGGGGCTGGCGGCGGAAGATCGTCTCCCGCCGCTCCTGAAAGCGGGTCTCCCGCTCCTGCCGGTCCTCCTCGAACCGCGCGATGGCCCGGCGCAGGACCCGTCCGTCATAGGCCATATGCTCACACCCCCTTGTCCCGCTGATCGATGTACTTCTTCATCCAGGCCACGTCCTGGACGTCGGCGGCAGCCGCCGCCGGACCGGGCCGGGCCGCCGGACGGTCTCCCGCCCGGATCTCCGCCTCCGTGTGGAGGCCCGCCTCGTGCCAGCGGCGCAGAATCCCGTTGCAGTAGGCCCACTTCAGCTCGTGGCACTTCAAAATCGTCTTGTCGCAGGCGATGGCCACCGTCTCCGGCGGGAAGCCCATCTCCTGCCAGGCGAGCAGATACTTCTCCTCCGACGGGGAGGGGAACCGGTCCCCCAGGCCCAGGGCCCGCATGTACCGGGGCAGCAGGTCCTGGCGCTGGGCGTATTTGCGCAGGTACTCCGCCGCGGCGGCCTGGGTGTCGATCCCAAGCCTTGCCCAGGCGTAGCCCTCCTTCTCGATCTGCTTCATACCCGGGCGGCGGCCCTCGCCGGACCGGCGCCGGACCCGCTCCACGCAGTGGCAGACCAGTAAGTACACCACGTCCGCCGGAAGCCCCAGGTAGTCCGTGAGCCCCAGCAGCACCGCCACGTCCGGCGTGGTCAGCCGCTTGCCCAGCTTCCGCTCCACCTGGTCCGTCAGGGCCCGGAACTCGGCGCTGCGCTCCAGCCGCTCCGCCACGTCGGCGCGCTGGTAGTCGGGCTTTTCCTCCGCCGGCTCCGGCGGCGGCTCCGCGGCGGCCACCAGGCCCAGCTGCCGCAGGGCGGCCTCCGCCGCCTCGATCCGCTCCCGGTCCCAGCGCAGCTCGCCCGCCAGGGAACGGGGCGCCACGGCCCCCCGCCGCCGCAGCAGCGCCAGATATAAAAGCGCCGCGTCGCCGTCGCCCTTTTCCAGCAGGCGCTTCACCGCCCCGCCGGAGAGGGTGACGCCCTCGTCTCCGGTCTCGATCAGGCATCCGGCCATGGTCCCGCCTCCCCTCGTCTCAAGTCCTCCCTATTCTACACGAAATTCCCCGGCAGAACAAGTCCCCCTTTTTTCCTGCGGCCTTTCCCGCCAAGGGGGAAAATCCCACCGGGGCTGTGAATTTTTTTCAAATTCCGGGGTTTTTTCTGGCGCTTTCGCCCATGGTATGGTATACTGAGAGCGATCTTATGGCCATGGGCCGGGATCCGGGCCGGCACGCTTTGCTCCGGCCGTCAAATCACACGAAAGAGGGGGCCCTGTTATGGCCAATCGGGTAGTCGTCAATATCTGCGGCGAGGAATACACCTTCATTGCGGAGGAGTCCGCCTCCTATATGCAGCGGGTGGGCGCCTATGTGGGCGACAAGATGAATGAGGTCCTCAGCGGCACCAAGGTGGGCCGCACCGACGCCGCCGTCCTCACCGCCGCCAATATCGCCGACGAGCTGTTCAAGGCCCAGGCCGCGGCGGAGCAGCTGCGCAGCCAGATCAAGGGCTATCTGGACGAGGCCTCCAAGGCCCAGAGCGAGGTCAGCGAACTCAAGCGGGAGATCTTCCGCCTGCAGCAGCGGCTGGACAACCGGAACAAGGGATGAGGCCGGAGCTGCTCTCCCCCGCCGGCTCGCCGGAGGCCCTGCGCGCCGCCGTGCAGAACGGGGCCGACGCGGTGTACCTGGGCTGGGGGACCTTCAACGCCCGCCAGGGCGCCAAGAATTTTTCGGACGCCGAATTTGCCGACGCCCTGCTCTACTGTCACGAGCGGGGCGTGCGGGTCTTTTTGACCCTCAATACCCTGGTGACGGACCGGGAGCTGCCCCGGGCCCTGGACACCGCCGCGGCCGCCGCCCGCCTGGGCGTGGACGCCGTGCTGGTCCAGGACTGGGGGCTTTTCTTGCTGCTGCGGCAGATGCTGCCGGACCTGCCGGTCCACGCCAGCACCCAGATGAGCGCCTTCACCGCCGGGGCCGCAAAGCTCCTGGCGGCGGACGGGTGCGAGCGGGTGGTGCTGGCCCGGGAGTGCTCCGCGGCGGACACCGCCGCCATCTGCGCCGCCTGCCCGGCGGAGATCGAGATTTTTGCCCACGGGGCCCTTTGCATGTGCTACTCCGGCCAGTGCGAGATGAGCGCCCTGATCGGCGGCCGCTCGGGCAACCGGGGCCGCTGCGCCCAGCCCTGCCGCCTGCCCTACGCGGCGGTGGGCGGGAAAAAGGGCAATCCCTACCCCCTGAGCCTGAAGGACAACTGCATGGCCGCCTCCCTGGAGGAGGCCGCGGAGATGGGCGTTTCCTGTTTGAAGCTGGAGGGCCGCATGAAGCGGCCGGAGTACGTGGCCGTGGTGACGCGGATCTATGACCGGCTGCTCGCGGAGGGCCGGGGCCCCACCGCCGCCGAGGCGGCGGAGCTGGAGGCGGCCTTCTCCCGCTCCGGCTTCACCGACGGGTACTGGCAGGGCCATACCGGAAAGGACATGTTCGGCACCCGGCCCGCCGGGGCCGCGGACCCCAGAGAGCTGTTCGAGGCGGCCAAGGCCGCCTATGAGAAGGGCGACATGCGGACCGTGGGCGTGGACCTGTCCTGCACCGTCGCCGCCGGAGTCCCCTGTACCCTGACCGCCGCCGACCGGGACGGCCACGCCGTCACCGTCACCGGTCCCGTGCCGGAGGCCGCCCGGACCCGCGCCCTCACCGGCGCGGACCTGGAGGCCCGCCTGCGCAAGACCGGCGGCACCGCCTACCGCTGCGAAACGGTGGTGACGGCGGTGGACGAGGGCCTGTCCCTCTCCGCCAGCGCCGTCAACGGCCTGCGCCGCGACGCCCTGGCGGCCCTGACGGAGGCCCGGACCGCGCCGCCTGCGCGCCGCCTGCTGCCCCAGCCCCCGGCGCCGGAGGACACCTGCTCCGCCGCCGAACCGGCGCTGACCGTGTCGGTGGCCCGGCGGGACCAGCTGACGGAGGACCTTCTCTCCCTGGGCCCCGCCCGGGTGTATGTGCCCCTGGAGGTTCTGGCGGACATGGACGCCCTGCCGGCGGGCCGGACGGAGTGGTGCGCCGCGCTGCCCCGGGTGTGGCGGGACCGGGACGAGGAGACGCTCCGGTCCTGGCTGGAGCGGGCCGGAGAGCTGGGCGTCACCGGTGCGCTGCTGGGCAACATCGGCCATGTGCCCCTGACCGAGGGGCTGGGCCTGACCCGGTACGGCGACTTCGGCCTCAACGTGTTCAACAGCCGCTCCCTGGAGTATCTCCGCCGCAAGGGGCTGCAGGGCGCCTGCGTGTCCTTTGAGCTGCGCTTTTCCCAGATCCGGGATCTCGCCAAGTGCCTGCCGGCGGAGGCCATCGTCTACGGCCGCCTGCCCCTGATGATCACGGAGCACGACCTCACCGCCGGAGGCGTCACGGCCCTGCGGGACCGGACCGGGGCGGAGTTCCCCCTGCTTAGCGCCTTCGGCCGCCGGACGGAGATCCAGAACAGCCGCCCGCTGTGGCTGGCGGACCGGACCGACTGGCGCCGCCTGGGCCTGGCCCACGCCCGCCTGCGCTTCACCACCGAGACGGCGGCGGAGTGCGTCCGGGTGTTCCGGGACTACCTGACCGGCGCCGCGCCGGAGGGGACTTTTACCCGGGGCCTCTACGAGCGGGGTGTGGAATGAGGGCTCCGGCGGAGAAAATCCGCTCCTATCCGTAATATATCATTTAAATTCTACGAATTGTATTTACTTTTGGAGTTTCATATGGAAGAGATCAAGGTAAAATACTTTGTGGACGATATCGACGAGCTGTGCTACGTGGACGGCAAATCCGACTGGATCGACCTCCACGCGGCGGAGGACGTGACCATGAAGGCCGGGGAGTTCCGGCTGATCCCCCTGGGGGTAGCCATCGCGCTGCCGGAGGGGTATGAGGCCCACATCGTCCCCCGCAGCTCCACCTTCAAAAACTACGGGCTTTTGCAGACCAACTCCATGGGCGTGGTGGACTACACCTACCGGGGCGACGGCGACCAGTGGCGGATGCCCGCCTACGCCACCCGGGACGTGACCATCGAGAAAAACGCCCGGATCTGCCAGTTCCGCATCGTGAAAAACCAGCCGCCCCTGCGCTTCGTGCGGGTGGAGCGGCTGGAGGGGCCGGACCGGGGCGGCTTCGGCTCCACGGGAAAGTGAGGCGCGCCATGGCAAGGATCGTACTGGCCTCCGCCTCCCCCCGGCGGCAGGAGCTGCTGCGGCGCATCGGCCTCACGGACTTCACCGTCCGGGTGCCGAACGTGGAGGAGGCCTTTCCCGAGGGGCTGAGCCCCCAGGAGACGGTGAAATACATCTCCCGGGAGAAGTCCCAGGCCGTGGACGCCGCGGAGGATGAAATTGTCATCACCGCCGACACCATGGTGTTTCTGGACGGGCAGAAGCTGGGCAAGCCCGCGGACGAATCGGAGGCCCTGGCCATGCTGACGGCCCTCCAGGGCCGCCACCACACGGTCTGCACCGGCGTCACCGTCCGCCTGGGCAGCCGCATGGAGACCGAGGCTGAGACCACGGAGGTATACTTCCGCCCGGTGAGCCGGGAGGAGCTCCTGGCCTACATCGCCACCGGCGAGCCCATGGACAAGGCCGGCGCTTACGGCATCCAGGGCGTGGGCGCGCTGCTGGTGGAAGGGATCCGCGGCGACTACTTCAACGTGATGGGCCTGCCGGTGCTGCGGCTGAGCCGGATGCTGAGCCGTTTCGGCGTGCATCTGCTGGTATGAGCGTGAATTGACAGTCGGGAGGGGTCCCCTTTGAAAAACTTTCTGAAAGAACACGGCCTGTGGGTCCTCTTTGCCGCGGCAGTCATCGCCGTGGCCCTGGCCTGCATGTCCTTTTTCTCCGCCAACTCGGCGCCCCTGACCAACCTGGCGGGGATCATCGCCTCCCCCTTCCGGGCCGCCTACACGGCGGTGGCGGACTGGATCAGCGACAAGCAGAAGTACTATGAGGACTACACGGCCCTGGAGGAGGAAAACGCGGCGCTGAAACAGCAGATCGCCGAGATGGAGGAGGCCGTCCGCCGGTCGGAGAAGCTGGAGGAGGAAAACGCCAACTACCGGGATCTGCTGAACCTGCAGCAGGCCCACCGGGACCTGACCAGCGACATGGAGTCCGCCTACGTGATCGAACACGAGGTCACCAACTGGACCTCCTCCCTGACGCTGAACAAGGGCACCGCCAACGGCGTGGAGGTGGGCGACTGCGTCATGGACGCCACCGGCGCCCTGGTGGGCCTGGTGGATAAGGCCGGATACAACTGGTGCCGGGTCCTGACCATCGTGGACACGGACACCTCCATCGGCGCCCAGGTGTTCCGGACCAAGGACCTGGGTCTGGCGGAGGGCGACTTCGCCCTGATGCGCCAGGGCCGCCTGCGGCTGGGCGTCCTGCCCGCCGACTGCCAGCTGCTGGCCGGCGACCTGGTGGAGACCTCGGGCCTGGGCGAGTATCTGCCCTCCGGCCTGGTGATCGGCACCGTGGAGGAGGTCCAGGTGGACGACTCCGGCGCCACCTCCTATGCCGTCCTGGTCCCCAAGGTGGACTTTGACAGCCTGAACCAGGTGTTCATCATCAAATCCTTCGACATCGTGCCCTGAGGCCGATGCGGCTTTTTGGAGAGGAGGTCCCGCCGTGCTGGCCCGAAATGAGATCATCTTCAAGTGGTCCCTGTACGCCGGGGCCACCGTGCTGCTTTTGCTGCTGCAGGGGTCCCTGCTGCAGCGCATCACCCTCTGGGGCGTGATCCCCTTTTTGTACCCCGCTCTGGCGGCGGTGCTGGGCAACTATGAAAACCCGGTGCCCAGCTCCATCTTCGGCCTGGGGCTGGGCGTGGTGTGCGACCTGCTTTTGCCGGGCCCCATCCCCTGTCTGTATACCCTGGTGTTTCCCCTGGCGGCCCTCAGCGGCGCCCTGATCTCCAAGAGCCTGCTGAAGGCCGGGTGGCTGTGCGCCCTGGTGTCCGCCGCCGCGGGCTTTTTGCTGACGGATCTGTTCCGCTGCCTGCTGCTGTGGGCCGCCAGCAAGCCCGCCTGGGGGGCGGGCCTGTGGGTGATGGTCCGGGAGTTCGCGGCCACCGCACCCTTTTTGCTGCTGGCGGTGCCGCTGTTCTCCGCCGTCCACCGCCGGGTCCATCTATACGACTGATCCCTGAAAAGGAGTTTCCATGGAGCGACGAGAATTTCCAAATCTGCGGCTGTACATCCTGGGCGGCTTCGTGCTGCTGGTCCTTCTGATCTATCTGGGGGTACTGTACGACACCCAGGTCAACGACCACGAGGACTACCTGGCCCAGTCCATCCGCACCATTACCCAGCCGGAGACCGTAGAGGCCTCCCGGGGCATCGTCACGGACCGGAACGGCCAGGTGCTGGTCTCCAACCGGTCCACATACAGCCTCACCTTCAGCACCTCGCTGCTGAAATCCGGCGAGGATGTCAACGAGGCCATTTTGCGCCTGGTGCGGCTGTGTCAGAAGCAGGAGGTCACCTGGGTGGACAACCTGCCCATCTCCCAGACCGCTCCCTTTTCCTACACGCTGGAGGGATTGGACTCCATCCAGCGAGGCCGTTTTCTCACGTATCTCCTCAGCCTGGACGATGTGGCGGAGCCCCTGGGGTCCTATCTGCTCCAGCACTCCGGGCTGCTGGAGCAGACGGATGAGGACGGCACCGTCACCAACGCCGCCGATGAGATCCTGGCCGACGCCACCCTCACGGACCAGCAGAAGGGGGCGAAGCTGGCGGAAAAGCTGCCCTCCTCCGCCCTGACGGAGGAGCTGCTGACGGCCATCGGCATCTCCGCCCACAAGCTGGTGGAGCTCATGCGGGCCAGCTTTGAACTGCCTGCCATCTACTCCCTCAACGAGGCCCGGCTGGTGCTGGGGGTCCGGTACGAGCTGAAGCTGCGGTCCCTGATCGACAACATCCCCTCCTACGTGATGGCGGAGGACATCGACACCGCCTTTGTCTCCATGCTCAGTGACGGCAATTTCGCCGGCGCCAAGGTCAGCGCCTCCAGCGTCCGGGAGTATCAGACCGCCTACGCCGCCCATATCCTGGGGTATACCACCGGCATTCAGTCCGGCGACGACATGGAAGCCCTGCGGGAGAAGGGCTACAACTCCGACGACAAGATCGGCCGCACCGGCGTGGAGGCCGCCTTTGAGGAATATCTCCGGGGCCGGGACGGCGTGCGCATCGTCTCCACCAACGCCGACGGCAAGATCACCGGTGAGTACTACTCCAAGGAGCCGGAGCCCGGCAACACCGTGGAGCTGACCATCGACCTGGATCTGCAAAAGACCGTGGAGGATGCCCTGGCGGCCACCATCACCCGGATGAATCAGCAGGACCCGGACGAGACCCGGGGCGGCGCCGCCGTGGTGGAGCAGGTGGGCACCGGGGAGATCCTGGCCATCGCCTCCTATCCCACCTATGACCTGTCCACCTGGCGCCGCAGCGATGTGTACGCCCAGCTGTCGGCGGACAAGGCCAACCCCTTCTGGAACCGGGCCACCAGCACCCCCTATGCCCCCGGCTCCACCCTCAAGCCCCTGACCGCCGTGGCCGCGCTGGAGTCCGGCGCCACCACCCTGACGGAGAAGATCCGGGATACGGGCCGCTGGTACTATCCCGGCGACCCCAACAGCTACACCAACTGCTGGAAAACCAGCGGCCACGGCCTGCTGAACGTCACCGGCGCCATCACCAACTCCTGCAACTACTTCTTCGCCGAGATGGGCTACCGCATGGGCATGGATACCTTCGTGGAGTACCTGTCGGCTTTCGGCCTGGGCTCCCCCACGGGCATCGAGATCGGCGACGCCGCCGGCACCCTGCCTGAAAACCCGCCGGGCCAGAACCTGGCTCCCTGGGCCGCCTACGGCCAGGCCAACCAGGAGTACACCCCGCTGCAGCTGGCCAACTATGTGGCCACGCTGGTCTCCGGCGGCAAGCACTGCGAGGCGCACCTCCTGAAGGCCGTCAAGTCCTATGACAACTCCCAGGTCCTGGCCACCGGCAACACCGAGGCCCTGAACACTGTGAAAATGGCGGATTCCACCCTGGAGGCCGCGAAGGAGGGCATGCTGGGCTACACCCAGCCGGGCGGCCAGCTGTACACCTATTTCACCCAGTGCGTAGTCACCGCCGGCGCCAAGACCGGCACCGCCCAGCTGGGCGGCGACCAGACCAACAACGGCGTGTTCGTGTGCTTCGCCCCCTATGACGACCCGGAGATCGTGGTGTCCATCGCCATCGAGCACGGCTCCGCCGGCGCCAACCTGGCCTCCACCGCCGTGGAGATCCTGAACGCCTATTTCACCGCCGACGAGGTCGGCACCGCCGTGATCGGCGAACACCAACTGCTTGAGTAAGGAGGATCGCCTCCCATGAGCGAACCCTTTGTCTTTGACCCCCGCTACGGCCTGTGTAAGTCGCCCTTCGGCGCCGCCGTCTGCGGGACCACCGTATCTCTGCACTGCCGTCCCCTGGCCTCCGAGGGCTTTACCCACTGCGCCCTGGTGATGCGCCGGGAGTTCTCCGGCCAGCAGGAGGAGCGGGAGCTCTACCAGGACGGCGTGGACGGAGAGCGGATCCGCTTCTCCCTGAACTTCACCGCCCCGGCGGAGCCGGAGCTGGTGTGGTACCACTTCCGCTTCTGGCGGGACGACGGCTCCGGCTGCGACCTGGACAAAACCGGCTACCGCAGCGACGGGCAGGTCCATCCCTGGCAGCTGACGGTCTACCGGGAGAGCCGCACACCAGGGTGGTTCGGCAGCGGCGTTGTATACCAAATTTTTCCAGACCGTTTCTGCCGCCTGCCGTCGGACAAGGCGGACCCGGCGGGCCTGGTGGGCAGCCGCTGGGTCCATCAGGAGTGGTCCGACACGCCGGAGTGGCGGCCGGACCCGGACGGGGAGATCCGCAACCGGGACTTCTTCGGCGGCTCTCTCCGGGGCATCACCTCCAAGCTGCCGTATCTGGCGGACCTGGGCGTGACCACGCTGTATTTGAACCCCATCTTTGAGTCCGCCTCCAACCACCGCTACAACACCGCCGACTACACCCGCATCGACCCCATGCTGGGCACGGAGCAGGACCTGCGGGACCTGTGCGACGCGGCCCACGCCAGGGGGATGCGGGTGATCCTGGACGGCGTGTTCAACCACACCGGCTCCCAGAGCATCTACTTTAACGCCGATGGCTTCTACCCCTCCCTGGGCGCGGCCCAGAGCCGGGAGTCCCCCTACTTCGGCTGGTACTCCTTTCACCCCTGGCCGGAGGACTACGACTCCTGGTGGGGCATCCGCACCCTTCCGGCGGTCCGGGAGGAGAACCCCGGCTATGTGGACTACATCATCGGCGCTCCCAACTCCATCATCCGCCGCTGGCTGCGCTGCGGCGTGGACGGCTGGCGGCTGGACGTGGCCGACGAGCTGCCCGACTGGTTCATTGAGAAGATCCGGGAGGCCATGGAGGATACCAAGCCCGGCAGCTTCCTGCTGGGCGAGGTCTGGGAGGACGCCAGCAACAAGATCGCCTACTCCCAGCGCCGCCGGTATCTCCTGGGCCAGGAGCTCCACGGCGTCATGAACTACCCCTTCCGCACCGCCCTGCTGGCCTATCTCCAGGGCGGGAACGCCGCCGCCTTCCAGGAGGCCATGGAGACCATCCGGGAGAACTATCCCCCCTCTGCTTTCTACTCCGCTCTGAACTTCCTGGGCACCCACGACACCCCCCGCATCCTGACGGTGCTGGGCGCCGACCATGTGCCCCAGACCAAGGAGGAGCGGGCAGCCTACTGCCTCTCCCCCGCCGAGCGGGAGCGTGGCGAGGCCCTGCTGCGGCTGGCGGTGCTGATGCTGTTCTCCTTCCCCGGCGCTCCCATGATCTACTACGGCGACGAGGCCGGCATGGAGGGCTTTGAGGATCCCTTCAACCGGGGCGGCTACCCCTGGGGCAGCGAACGCCGGGACCTGCTGGAGCGCTTTGCCCGGCTCAGCCGCCTGCGCCAGACCCGCCCCTCCCTGTCCCGGGGCCGGTTCCGGTGGCTGTCCGCCTCCGGACCCCTGCTGGCCTTCGCCCGGGAGACGGAGTCGGAGCGGGCAGTGACGGTGGTCAACGCCGGAGCCGAGACCCGGACGCTGACCCTGCCCTGGCACTGGGCGCCGCCCAGAGATCTTTTGACCGGCCGGATCTATCCCGCCGGAGACGGGCTGCTGACCCTGACCCTGCCGCCCCGGACGGGGCTGCTGCTGAGCTGATCGCCTCTCTGCCCCGGATGTTTCACGTGAAACATCCGGGGCGTTTGTTTGTTCTTCGGCAGCATGTTTCACGTGAAACACCCTGGTGACGGCCTTCGTGTTTTTTTGATTTGCCCTTGCAAGTGTCGATACACCTTGATATAATAATGCATTGAACGCAAGGATTTGAGAAAGTAGGTGTCCCTTTGGCAAAAACCATTGCAATCGTCAATCAAAAGGGCGGCGTCGGCAAGACTACCACCTGCGTGAACCTGGCCGCCACCTTGACGGAAGCCGGGCAGAAGGTGCTGCTGTGCGACTTTGATCCCCAGGCCAACTCCACCTCCGGCATGGGCGTGGACAAAACCGTTTCCAAGGGTGTCTATCAGGTCCTCATCGGCGAGATCCAGGCCCGGGAGGCTGTGGCGCGCACCCGTTTCGGGGATGTGCTTCCTTCCAACAAGGCCCTGGCCGGCGCCGGAATTGAGCTGATCGGCATGGACAAGCGGGAGTTTTTGCTGCGGGATGCCCTGGACCAGCTGCGTGAGGACTATGATTTCATCCTCATTGACTGCCCGCCCTCCCTGGAGCTGCTGACGCTGAACGCGCTTTGCGCCGCTGACGCGATTTTAGTGCCGGTTCAGGGGGAATACTACGCCCTGGAGGGCCTCAGCGACCTGATGAACACGGTGCGCATCGTGCGCCGCTCCCTCAACCCCAAGCTGGAGCTGGAGGGCGTGCTGCTGACCATGTTTGACGGCCGCACCAATCTGGCGCTGCAGGTGGCGGAGGAGGTCAAGCACTACTTCCCCGGCAAGGTCTACGCCACGGTGATCCCCCGGAACGTCCGTCTCAGCGAGGCCCCCAGCCACGGAAAACCCATCACCGCCTACGACCGCTCCTCCCGGGGCGCCGAGGCGTACACCGCCTTTGCCGCGGAATTTTTGAAGCGGCAAAAGGGCTGATCTTTGGAAAGGAGGGTGCGTATGGCATCCAAAAAACCCTCCGGCCTGGGCCGCGGCCTGGGCGCGCTGCTGGGCGACGAGGCGCTGAAAAGCGAGGCCGCCGGCAGTCTGTATGTGGACATCTCCCAGGTGGAGAGTTATTCCGCCCAGCCCCGGAAGTATTTTGACGAGGCCGCCCTGGCGGAGCTGGCGGAGTCCATCCGCCTCCACGGCATCATCCAGCCCCTGACCGTCCGGAAGCTGGCCTCCGGCTACTATCAGATCATCGCCGGCGAGCGCCGCTGGCGGGCCGCAAGACTGGCCGGCCTGCGGGAGGTGCCCGTGGTGGTGGTGGAGGCCGACGACCGCAAGGCCGCCGAGCTGGCCATGATCGAGAACCTCCAGCGGGAGGACCTGAACCCCATGGAGGAGGCCGCCGGCTTCCAGGTGCTGATCGACACCTATCACATGACCCAGGAGGAGGCCGCCGCCCAGGTGGGCAAGTCCCGCAGCGCCGTGGCCAACGCCCTGCGGCTGCTGTCTCTGAGCGCGCCGGTGGCCAAGCTGGTGGAGGAGGGCAAGCTCTCCGCCGGCCACGCCCGGGCCCTGGTGCCCCTCTCCCCTGCTCTTCAGGAGCGGGCCGCGGAGGCAGTGGTCAGCGGCGGGCTGTCCGTGCGGCAGACCGAGGCCCTGGTCAAGCGCCTGTCCGCTGAGAAAAAGGAGCCGAAACCGGCTCCGGATGGCCCGGACTACACCGCCGAGGCCCAGAAGGACCTGAGCTCCCGGCTGGGCCGGGGCGTCCGGATCGTCACCGGCCGGAAAAAGGGCCGTATTGAGCTGGAATACTACGGGATGGACGACCTGAACGATCTGCTGGAGGCCTTGGCTCTCCTGCGGATGAAGAAGCGGAACTCCAACCCCTGAAAGGAACCAAAGCATGATGAAACTGGAAAAACGCAGCGACGGGCAGGGCGAGCCCAATCCCGATCGGCAGCCGGAGACGGTGCCCACCGGGAAAAAGCCCGTCGTGGTCTATATCATGATCCTCTTTATCGCGGCCTTTTTGCTGATGGCGCTGTCCTTCTTTATGCACCAGCGCAGCAACACGGAGGCGCTGGGCGAATTGCAGCACTCCGTCACCGCCATGCAGGAGGTCCAGGCCACTCAGGAGAAAATCATTGAGCTCCAGGAGGAGCTGGCCCAGGTCCAGGAGGATCAGCAGGACCTGAAGGAAACCGAACAGGATCTCCAGCAGGAGCTGGACGATGCCCAGGCCCAGGAGCAGGCGCTGCTGGGACTGTACACCCTGCAGCAGCAGTACGCCGCCGGAGATCTGGATGCCTGCCGCGCCACCATCGGGGAGATGGAGAGCGCCGGCTATGACCGGCTTTTGTCCAATGAGGCACCGGAGGAGGGGGTCACCTCCCCCGCCCAGCGGTTCGAGGAACTGCGCCAGGCTGTGGAGGGCCAGGCGGGCTGAGGATCGCCCCGCAGCAATGCACATCCGCCATGTTTCACGTGAAACACGACTTTATTTCAGATCAGAGGAGAGAGAATACCATGCTGGATATTCGATTTATCCGGGAGAATCCCGACGCTGTCAAGGAAAATATCAAGAAAAAGTTCCAGGACGCCAAGCTGCCCCTGGTGGATGAGGTCATCGAACTGGATGCCAAGCGCCGCGCCGCCATTGCCGAGGCCGACCAGCTGCGCTCCAACCGCAACACCCTCTCCAAGCAGATCGGCATGCTGATGGGCCAGGCCAAGAAGGACCCCTCCAAGCTGGCGGAGGCCGAGGCCGTGAAGGCCCAGGTCAAGGAGCAGGCGGACCGCCTGGCGGAGCTGGAGAAGCAGGAGACGGAGCTGGAGGCCGCTTTGCACAAGGATATGCTGCTGATCCCCCAGATGATCGACGACTCCGTGCCCCTGGGCCCCGACGACTCCTGCAACGTGGAGGTGGAGCGCTTCGGCGAGGCCAAGGTGCCCGACTTCCCCATCCCCTATCACACCGAGATCATGGAGTCCTTCGGCGGCATCGACCTGGACGCCGCCGGCCGGGTCTCCGGCAACGGCTTCTACTATCTGCTGGGCGACATCGCCCGGCTCCATGAGGCCGTGCTGGCCTACGGCCGGGACTTTATGATCAACAAGGGCTTTACCTACTGCATCCCCCCCTTCATGATCCACGGCAACGTGGTGGAGGGCGTCATGTCCCAGACCGACATGGAGGGCATGATGTACAAGATCGAGGGCGAGGACCTGTATCTGATCGGCACGTCCGAGCACTCCATGATCGGCCGGTTCATCGACCAGATCCTGCCGGTGGAGAGCCTGCCCCAGACCCTGACCTCTTACTCCCCCTGCTTCCGTAAGGAGAAAGGAGCCCATGGCATCGAGGAGCGGGGTGTCTACCGCATCCACCAGTTTGAGAAGCAGGAGATGATCGTGGTCTGCAAGCCCGAGGAGTCCAAGGACTGGTATGAGAAGCTGTGGCGCTACTCCGTGGAGCTGTTCCGCTCCCTGGATATTCCCGTGCGGCAGCTGGAGTGCTGCTCCGGCGACCTGGCGGACCTGAAGGTCAAGTCCTGCGACATCGAGGCCTGGTCTCCCCGCCAGCAGAAGTTCTTTGAGGTCTGCTCCTGCTCCAACCTGGGTGACGCCCAGGCCCGGCGCCTGCGGATCCGCTACAAGGATGAGAACGGCAAGATGCAGCTGTGCCACACCCTCAACAACACCTGCGTGGCTCCGCCCCGCATGCTGATCGCCTTCCTGGAGAACAACCTCCAGGCCGACGGCACCGTGGTCATCCCCGAGGTCCTGCGGCCCTACATGGGCGGCACGGAGAAGCTGGTGCCCAAAAAATAAGCCCCCCAGCCGTTTGATGTAATACAATTCGTATTATTCCAATAGTAAAATACAAATAGTGAAACCCGTTTCCAGCCAATACAAGGAGGTCGGGACCATGAAGCGTACCCTTTGCGCCATTTTATCGGCTGTATTCCTGTCCATGCTGGCAATCCCTTGCGCCGCAGCGGATACAGCCGCTCCCCTCCTGGCGGCGGAGCGGACCTACACCCCCTTTTCCGACATTCCGGCCGGGGCGTGGTACGCGGACGCCGTGAAGCTGTGCTATGAGACCGGCGTCTTTAACGGCACCTCCGACACCGCCTTCTCCCCCCAGGCGGGGCTCACCAATGCCCAGCTGGAGGTGCTGGCCGCCCGGGTAAAGTGGCGGCTGGAGGGAAACACCGGCGACCTGCCCGCCGTACCGGCGGACACCGGCGCCGTGTCCATCACCCTGCCGGACGGCACTGTCTATGACGCCGCCTCCTTCGTTCAGGTCAACAATACAGGCCTGGGCGGCGCGGCCATCCCCCGGGGCGACTTCATTATCACGCTGGCCGGGGACTATCTGGACGGCAAGTCCCCCGCCTATGTCACAGTGACGGTGGACGGGAGCCTCACCTTCCGGGCCAACCAGGACCGGGCCAACAGCTACGATCCCCTCTTCTATATGTACCGCTACCACATCCAGGGGGCGGACTACGGCGCCCACGACCCCATGGTCCGGATCAACACCTTCTCCGACAGCGACGGCGCCAGCGCCGGCGCCTGGTACTGGAGCGGAGACTGCTATCTGCGCAGCCTCCCCGGCGCCATGGACGCCGCCCTGCCGGACACGCTGACGGAGCAGGCCACCCGCTACGATGCGGCGGCGGTCATGGCCCTCATCGCGGGAGAGGATCTGCTCGCTCCTCTCAGCAGCGCCGTCCCGGCGGATACAGACCGGGCGGATGTGACCGCCCTCTATCAGGCGGGGATCCTGACCGGCACGGACGACCAGGGCACCTTCAACGGCAAGGGCACGCTGACCCGGGCCCAGTTCGCCGTGATCCTGGCCCGGCTGCTGGACCCCGCTCAGCGGGTGTCCGCGGAGGGCTGAGGGTCCAGCGGGCGCGACACAAAGGAAAGGTAATCGATTTATGTCCAAAAGCAAAGGCTTTATTTCCGAATTCAAGCAGTTCATCGCCCGGGGCAACGTCCTGGACCTGGCGGTGGGCGTCATCATCGGCGGCGCCTTCAGCGCCATCACCAACTCCCTGGTGAACGACATCATCAACCCCGTCCTGGGCATCTTCGCCGGCGGCAACAGCGCCCTGTCCAACCTGTCCTTCACCGTCCCCGGCGGCGGCGAGGTGATGGTGGGCAGCTTTCTCAACGCCGTGCTGAACTTCCTCATCATGGCCTTCGCCGTGTTCTGCCTGGTGAAGGCGGTCAACAGCCTCCACCGCAAGAAGGAGGCCGCGCCTCCGGCACCGCCCAAGCCCAGCAATGAGGAAGTGCTGCTGACAGAGATCCGGGACCTTCTGAAGGAGAAAACCTGATGGACGAGATGGAAGTCCTGCTGCACCGGGGTCTTGGCGACCTGGGACTGCCGGAGACGGCGGCACCGGCCATGGCCCGGTACGGAGCGCTGCTGCTGGAGACCAACCAGGTCATGAACCTCACCGCCATCACCGATCCGGCGGACGTGGCGGCGCTGCACTTTCTGGACAGCGCGGCCTTGCTGACGCTGACGGATTTCAAAGAGAAATCCGTGGCGGACGTGGGCACCGGCGCGGGCTTTCCCGGCCTGCCGCTGAAGATCGCCGAGCCCTCCATCCGCCTGACGCTGCTGGACGCCCAGGGCAAGCGGGTGCGGTTCCTGGAGACGGTGTGCGCCGAGCTGGGGCTCACGGACGTGGAATGCGTCCACGGCCGGGCGGAGGAATTTGCCGCCGACCGGCGGGAGTCCTTTGATCTGGTCACCTCCCGGGCGGTGGCGGCCCTGCCGGTCCTGGCAGAGCTGTGCCTGCCCCTGGTAAAGGTAGGCGGCGCCTTCCTGGCCATGAAATCCGTGGACAGCGAGGCGGAGCTGGCGGAGGCCAAACGGGCCCTGGAGACCCTGGGCGGCCGGGTGGAGGCCCTGCGGGACTATGGGATCCCGGGCACCGACGTGCGCCACCGTTTGGTCATCATAAAAAAAATCCGAAAAACCCCGGAAAAATACCCCAGAATATTTGCAAAGATCAAGAAGAATCCCTTATAATAGAAAATACGAAGAAAGTTTGAGAGGAGGGTGCCGCCATGCGGCTGGGACAGTGCATCGCCGTGGTGTCCGGCAAGGGCGGCACCGGCAAGACCTCCTTCGCCGCCGGGGTGGGGACCGCTCTGGCGCTGCGCAAGCAGTGGGTGTTGTGTCTGGACTGCGACACGGCCCTGCGGAACCTGGATCTGGCCCTGGGGCTCAGTGACCGGGCTCTGATGGATTTCTCCGACGTGATCCAGGGCCGTTGCTCTCTGGACGACGCCGTGGCGGAGCACCCCCGGGTACCGGGGCTCCACCTGCTGACGGCACCGGTCCGCATCCAGGGCCGTCCGGTGACGGAGACCCAGATGGCGGACCTGCTGGCGGAGATCCGGAAGCGATACGACTACTGCCTGCTGGACGCGCCGGCGGGCCTGGGGAGCGGCTTTCAACTGGCGGTGTATGGCGCGGACCGGGCCGTGGTGGTCACCAATCCGGACGCCTCCTCCCTGCGGGACGCCCAGCGGACCGTCATGGAGCTCCACCGCTTCCCCGCCGGGGCGCTGCATCTGGTGGTGAACCGGGTCCGGCAGAAGATGATGCGCCAGCTCCACGCCACCATTGACGACGCCATTGACAAGGCGGGCCTGCCCCTGCTGGGGGTGGTGCCGGAGGACGACGCCCTGCCCCTGTGCCTGGAACGCGGCACGCCATTGCTGCTGGCCGGCGGCTCTCCCGCCGCGGCAGCCTATCAAAATATCGCCAAGCGCATCCAGGGGGAGCGGGTCCCTCTGCTGCGGATCAGATAGAAAGGAGCCCCTGCATGAATATTGCCCTGATGTCTCATGACAATAAGAAGGACTTGATGGTGCAGTTCTGCACCGCTTACGCCGGCATTCTCTCCCGGCATCACCTGTACGCCACCAACACCACCGGCCACATGGTGGCCGACGCCACGGGCCTCAGCGTCCACTGCTTTTTATCCTATGCCCACGGCGGCAGCCAGCAGATCGGCGCCCGGATCGCCTACAATGAGTTCGATATGGTGCTGTTCTTCAACGATCCCACCAACGAGGCTATGGCCGGGGACGTGTCCTATATCTCCCGCCTGTGCGACCAGAACAACATCCCCTTCGCCAGCAACATCGCCACGGCGGAGATGCTGGTGCTGGGCCTGGCCCGGGGCGATCTGGACTGGCGGTGCATCGTCAACCCCTCCACCAAGCCCATCGCCTGAGCACCTTCCCTGACATCCGCGCGGATGCCGCAGCAGTACTCCAACTTCCCGGCCCCACAGAGAGGGGCGCGGCGCTGAGAGCGCCCCGGCCGGACTGGAGGAAGGACAGCGGCGGAGCGGGGGCGGAGACGCCCACGGCACCCTCCCCGTACCAAAGGAGGCAAAAGGAGGCCCTGCGGGGCCTTGAATTTGGGTGGCACCACGAAGCGAAAGATTCGCTCTCGTCCCAAAGCAAGGGGACGAGAGCGTTTATTTTTCCCCGGACGGCGGTCCGGGACCACTGTTTACGAGATAAAGGAGACATTGCATCATGGCGAAAATGACCCCCCGGACTCTGTCCGGCTTTATGGAGCTGCTGCCGGCGCCCCAGCAGCAGATGGAGCGCATCATGGAGATCCTCCGCCGCACCTACTCCCTCTACGGCTTCACCCCCCTGGACACCCCGGTCATCGAGTCCAGTGAGGTGCTGCTGGCCAAGGGCGGCGGTGAGACGGAAAAGCAGATCTACCGCTTCACCAAGGGCGACGCGGACCTGAGCCTGCGGTTCGACCTGACGGTCCCCCTGGCCAAGTACGTGGCCCTGCACTACAACGACCTGACCTTCCCCTTCCGCCGCTACCAGATCGGCAAGGTCTACCGGGGCGAGCGGGCCCAGCGGGGCCGGTTCCGGGAGTTCTACCAGGCCGACATCGACATTATCGGCGACGGCAAGCTCTCCATCGTCAACGAGGCGGAGATCCCCGCCATCATCTACAAGACATTCTCCGCCCTGGGCCTGAGACGCTTCCAGATCCGGGTCAACAACCGCAAGATCTTGAACGGCTTCTACGCCATGGAGGGCCTGACCGAGCGGTCCGGCGACATCATGCGCACCGTGGACAAGCTGGACAAGATCGGCCCCGAGAAGGTGCGGACCATTCTGGGGGAGGACTGCGGCCTCACCGAGGCCCAGGCCGGGGAGATCCTCCGGTTCATCGCCATCACCGGCACCAACGCCGAGGTCCTCTCCGCCCTGGAGGGCTACCAGGGCCGCAACGAGACCTTTGACCAGGGCCTCAGCGAGCTGAAAACCGTCACCCGCTATCTTGCCGACTTCGGCGTCCCGGCGGAGAACTTCGCCGTGGACCTGACCATCGCCCGGGGTCTGGACTACTACACCGGCACCGTCTACGAGACCACGCTGCTGGACCACCCGGAGATCGGCTCCGTCTGCTCCGGCGGCCGGTACGACAACCTGGCCGAATACTACACCGACCGCCAGCTGCCCGGCGCCGGCATCTCCATCGGCCTGACCCGCCTGTTCTATGTCCTGGGCGAGCAGGGCATGCTGAACCCGGACCTGCCCACCGCCCCGGCGGACGTGCTGATCCTGCCCATGACGGAGGACCTGTCCGCCGCCATTTCTCTCGCCACCCTTCTGCGGGAGAACGGCATCCGCACCCAGCTCCACTGCGAGGACAAGAAGTTCAAGCAGAAGATCTCCTACGCCGACAAGCTGGGCATCCCCTACGTGATCTTCCTGGGCGAGGACGAGATCTCCCAGGGCGTGGCCGCCTGCAAGGACATGGTCACCGGCGAGCAGACCAAGCTCTCCCCCGCCGCCACGGTCTACCGCATCAAGGCGGGCCTGGCCGAGCGGGAGAAGGGCGCTGTCATCCTGGAGTGATCCGGGAGGCGGCCCCGCATATCCGGCGGCGGGGCGCAGAGCAGGCTCCGTAAATCTTTACAAATCGTATAATCTGATTGTAAATAAACAAATTGTTATTGATCGGCCTACTTTTCATCTCTCTGGCAGTACGGACACCGGCGCCGCCGGACAGAAAGGATAAGTCCTATTTGTAATTTATGATAAAAATATTCCGCACTGGAATATCGCAGGAGCCCATCGCGGGCCTCGGATCCCTGTGTTCCCTGCTGCCCCCGGCGCTGTTGCAGCGCCCCTTTCAGGCTCCGCAGGCAGAAAAGAGCCGGGCCTGTCCGCCGTGGACCAGCGGCTGCCGGACTCCCCTTCCCCCTGTGGAAGTTCTGACGGACACCGCTCCCAAATGGGAGACATGATAGGAAAGGAAGCATGGTCATGTTCACAACACACACCCGCGCCAAGCCCCGCTGGACCGCCCTTTTCCTGGCTCTGGTCCTGGCCCTATCCCTGACCCTGCCCGCCGCCGCGGCGGAGACGCAGCCGCTGCTGCCGGATGCCCGGACCTACACCGGTCAGTTCGCGGACCTGGAGGGCGCCTGGTGCCGGGAGGAGGCCATCGCCGTCTATGAGACCGACCTGATGAACGGCAGGACCGACACCCGCTTCGACATCCAGGGCAGCCTGACCTACGCCCAGATCACCGTGATCGCCGCCCGGCTCCAGGACCTGCTTGCCGGCGGAGACGGCGACCTGGGCCCCGCGGCCTCCGGCGAGGCCTGGTATCAGCCCGCCGTGGACGCCCTGACCGCCTCCGTGGAGGAGAGCGACGGCGAGGCGGCGGCGTATCTGCTGGACGATCTCACATATCTGGACTTCCGCGCGGATGAGCCCTGCGACCGATATGACTTCGTGTGGTATCTGGCGGCGGTGCTGCCGGAGGAGGCCCTGGCCCCCATCAACGACATCGACTCCCTGCCGGACACCTCCGACAGCGACATCCTCCGCTTCTACCGGGCGGGCATCCTCACCGGCAGCGACAGCGAAGGCACCTTCAACGGCCTGGACCTTATCAACCGGGGCCAGGCGGCGGCCATGCTGGCCCGGATCGCGGACCCGGCCAAACGGATGTCCTTCACCCTGACGGTGCCCAGCTACGCCCGGGAGATCCTGGGCGTGGAACCCGACACGGTGATGCTGACGGCGGACGGCTACGACATCACCGCCGAAGCCTATCTCTGCTTCCTGGCGCTGAACATCTCGGCCATGGAGGCGGAGCAGGCCTACGGCTATTACGACACCTACCAGGAATACTATGAGGACTACTGGATGGACGAGGACTTCGACGGGGACTTCGCCGACTACCTCCTGGAGGTCCACGGCATCGACGTCAGCGCCCCGGTGGACTGGGACGCCCCGGACAAGGGCGGCATGACCCCGGCCCAGAAGGTCCTCCAGGACACCCAGGCGGACGCGGAGGAGCTGGCGGCGCTGATGAGCCGCCAGAGCCAGTACCCCCTCACCGCCCAGCAGAAGACCCAGATCGAAGAGGACCTGGAGGCCTACGGCGCCCCCTACGGCTTCTCCGCGGACTTTGCCCGGGAGATCCTGACCGCCGCGGCCCTGGGGGAGAACCTCTCGGTCCAGAGCCACCTGTCCTCTTCTGAACTCAGCAGCCTCCTGGCCGACGAGGGCTACCTCTACGGCCAGTATGTGACCATCTACCGGGGCGAAGAGGGCTACCACGCCAGCGACGCGGAGGCCAAGGCCGCCGCTGAGGAGGTCCGGCAGAAGCTCTCCGCCCACCTGGACGACCCGGAGTATCTGGAGTTCCTCATCTGGAAATACAGCGAGGATTACGCCACCGCCCCGGAGCTGCTGCCCATCAGCGCCCTGTCCAACAGCAATTTCCAGACCCTGAAGGCCCTGCCTGTGGGCCGGGTCTCCCCGGTGCTGGAGGAGGAGAACTGCTACATGGTGGTCATCAGGCTGGACCCGGCGGAGGACGCCGACCTGATGGACACCGTGGGCTCCCTGGCGGCCCAGGCCCAGCTGACCCAGTGGGCGGAGGCGGCCAAGGCCGTGCTCTCCCCCGCCTGTGAGGCCCTGGACGTGGCGGCCATCGCCCAGGCACTGTCTGAATAACCAAGCGCACAAACTTCTCAGTTTCAACAGATAGAAAGGAAATTTCGACCATGATGCAGAATCGTACCCATACCTGCGGAGAGCTGCGCCTTTCCGACGCCGGCAAGCAGGTGAAGATCGTCGGCTGGATGGAGAACGTCCGGACCGTCAGCGCCGCCCTGGCCTTCGTGGTGGTCCGGGACTTCTACGGCACCACCCAGGTGGTGGCGGAGACCGAGGAGATGGTGAACACCTTCAAGGCCATCAACAAGGAGTCCACCATCTCCGTGGAGGGCACCGTCCGGGAGCGGGACAGCAAGTCCAGCAAGATGGCCACCGGCGACATTGAGATCGTTCCCGCCAAGGTGGAGGTCCTGGGCCGCTGCGTCCACAACGAGCTGCCCTTCCAGATCAACCGCAGCCGGGAGGCCGACGAGGCCCAGCGGCTGAAATACCGCTACCTGGACCTGCGGAACCCGGAGGTCAAGAAGAACATCATCCTGCGCTGCAACGTGGTCTCCGCCCTGCGCCAGGCCATGACGGAGCACGGCTTCCTGGAGATTACCACCCCCATCCTCACCGCCTCCTCTCCCGAGGGCGCCCGGGACTACCTGGTGCCCGCCCGGAACCACCCCGGCAAGTTCTACGCCCTGCCCCAGGCCCCCCAGCAGTTCAAGCAGCTGCTGATGACCTCCGGCTTCGACCGCTATTTCCAGATCGCCCCCTGCTTCCGGGACGAGGACGCCCGGGCGGACCGCTCCCCCGGCGAGTTCTATCAGCTGGATATGGAGATGGCCTTCGCCTCCCAGGACGACGTGTTCGCCGTGCTGGAGGACGTGCTGCCGCCCATCTTCGCCAAGTACGGCAAGTACGACCGGGCCAGCGGCGCCCCCTTCCTGCGCATCCCCTACACCGAGGCCATGGAGAAATACGGCTCCGACAAGCCGGACCTGCGCATCGACCTGACGGTCACAGACGCGACGGACATCCTGGGCAGCTGCGGCTTCGGACCCTTTGAGGGCAACCGCGTCAAGGCCGTGGTGGTCAGCGATTTCCACGAGACCCGCAAGTTCATCGACAAGACCCTGGCGGATGTGGAGGTCGTCTCCGGCGGCAAGCCCTACTGGTTCCGCCTCGACGAGAGCGGCGAGATCGTGGGCGGCATCGCCAAGTTCGTCGCCCCCATCAAGGACGCCGTGGTGTCCGCCCTGAATTTGAAGCCCAATGACTTCGTGGCTCTCTCCGCCGGCAAGCTGGGCCAGGCCCAAAAGACCGCCGGCGTGCTGGTCAAGACCCTGGGCGCCGCCGTTCCCGGCCACATGGACCGCGAGCAGTACGCCTTCTGCTGGATCGTGGACTTCCCCATGTACGAGATCGGCGAGGAGAGCGGCGAGCTGGAGTTCTGCCACAACCCCTTCTCCATGCCCTCCGGCGGGCTGGAGGTGCTGCTGAAGGCCGAGCGGGGCGAGATCGACCCCCTGACCATCACCGCCGACCAGTACGACCTGGTGTGCAACGGCGTGGAGCTCTCCTCCGGCGCCGTGCGGAACCACGACCCGGAAATCATGATCAAGGCCTTTGAGATGGTGCGTCTCGGCGAGGCCGACGTGAAGGCCAAGTTCCCCGCCATGTACAACGCCTTCACCTACGGCGCGCCGCCCCACGCGGGCATCGCCCCGGGCGTGGACCGGATGGTCATGCTGCTGGCCGGCGAGGACTCCATCCGGGAGATCATCCCCTTCCCCATGAACAAGAACGCCCAGGACGTGATGATGGACGCGCCGTCCGCCGTCACCCAGAAGCAGTTGGACGAGCTGCATATCGCCCTGGTGAAGCCCCAGGAGTAAACAGCAAAACAAGGAGAGCCGGACATTACGTCCGGCTCTCTTTTTGTTCTTGGTCCGCTTCCCGCAGAATTTCTTCTTCACAGCTTTGCTGCGCCTCCACCAAAATCCGTATGGATTTCTCCGTGGCCCGCATCAGCTGTAAATAGAGTTCCTTATAATCGGGCATTCCATCACCTCCGCTTTCATAATAGGTCAAAATCACCCTATTTTCAATAGGTCATACGGGCATAATTTCCTTGAGGTGATGGTATGACCCCCATGCGGAAGCTCCGAAAGGAGAGGAAATACTCCCAGGTGAAGATGCAGATGCTCACCGGCATCGATCAGAGCGACTACTCCAAGATCGAGACCGGGAAACGGAACATGACCTTTGAGCAGTGCCGGCGGATCGCCCTGGCGCTGGAGACCAGCATGGACTACCTGGCGGGGCTGACCGACGAGGCCGCACCTTATCCCAGAAAGAACTGACGTCCCGCCGGGGGCGCGGGTCCCCGCGGAGGATGCGCCCCCCATTCTCTTTTGTCTTGACAAAAGAGAATGCGCCGCGCCCGGTGGAAGAGAAAACCGCTTTGACGAACAGGAGGACCCGTTTCCGGGTCCTCCTGTTCGTGCTGTGGGGGTCGGGCGAATCGGTCCGGCGGGCGTCGGCGGCCCCGTCGTCCCTGCGCCGGACCCCGGCAGTCGAAAAAACCTGGAGCCGCACAGACCGTGCGGTGAATGGCCGGGGTGGTTGTCGGATCTGCCCCTGCTTCTCGTTCCGCGCTCTCCGCTTCGCTGCGCGCTGCCGCGGCGGTCCCTGTGGGTGCCCCATCGGGCCGTAGGGGCGGATCCTGTATCCGCCCGCCGCTTTCCCGGCGCCCGGAAAGCCTTCCCCCCGGGGGGAAGGTGGCATTTGCGCAGCAAATGACGGATGAGGGGGACCCCTTCCCCTGCGCGCTGCCGCGGCGGTCTCTGTGGGTACCCCCTCAGACCGTAGGGGCGGATCCTGTATCCGCCCGCCGCTTTCCCGGCGCCCGGAAAGCCTTCCCCCCCGGGGGGAAGGTGGCATTTGCGCAGCAAATGACGGATGAGGGGGACCCCTTCCCCAGGCTGTTCCGCTTCTTACAGCGCCTCCCGATTTAGACGGGAAAAGGGCACCGGGGACAGGCCCCGCAGGCGGCTGAGATATCCGACCGCGGCGGCGCTGGTGTGGGCCGCCTCCCTGCAGACCGTGTCCAGGGCCCAGGGCAGCCGGTCGGGCCGTCCGTCCCGGCGGGGCAGGTCGTCCCCGGGCAGGGGCCTCCCGCCGGGGAAGCGGTAGCCCCGGCGGCGGAGCAGGTCCAGCAGTTCCAGCTGCTCCCGGTCTGTGGCACAGGTGACGTAAAGGTTGGTTTTCATGGCTCGCACCTCCTGAAATTCCACAGAAAGCGCGAAAAAACCGCCCCCATCGTCCAATGGGCGCGGAATCGGTTCGTCCCATCGTTCAAGCCTTAGCACCTTACCTCCCGGCAGGTTGCTGTGCGGTCAACGAGCTTGTCTCTCGCGCACTCTCTATGGTAGGACGATTGTACCACGGGGCGGCGCGGTCCGCAAGAGAAATGGCCCCTCCAAAAGAGACGGTGGAGTTTCCCCGCCAATCATGGTATACTGGTGAAAACTTTCCCGGGAGGTGCGTCCCATGAAACGCCTTTTCGCCGCGGCCCTGGCCGCGCTGTCCCTGCTGTCTCTGACCGCCTGCGCCTCTTCCGATGAGCCGGAGCAGGCGCCGGAGGCGCCGCCCGCCGCCGAGGAGCCGGAGGTTCCCGAGCCCGAGCCCACGCCGGAGGAGCTGGCGGCGGCGGAGATCGAAGACCTGCTGGCCTCCTTGACGTTGGAGCAGAAGGTGGGGCAGCTGTTCTTCGTCCGCTGTCCTGACAGCGGCGCCGCGGAGGATGTGAGCGCCTACCACCTGGGCGGCTACGTCCTCTTTGGCCGGGATTTCCAGGACGCTGCCGGCGCCTGGCTCACCAGGGAGCAGTTCACTGCCGCCGTCCAGAGCTACCAGGACGCTGCCGCGGCCGACACCGGCATTCCCCTGCTGATCGGCTCCGACGAGGAGGGCGGTACCGTCACCCGGGCCAGCCGGAACCCCAATCTCTTCGAAAAGCCCTTCTCCTCGCCCCAGAAGCTGGCGGCCCAGGCCACGGAGCACGGCAGCATCTTCTCCGAGGACGCCTGGGAGAAAAGCAGCGCCCTGCTGGCCCTGGGCATCAACGTGAACCTGGCCCCGGTGGCGGATGTGTCCACCGACCCCGCCGACTTCATCTACGACCGGGCTCTGGGACAGGATGCCGCCGCCACGGCGGACTATGTGGCGCAGGTGGTCACCGCCATGCGGGAGAGCGGGATCGGCAGCGTCCTCAAGCACTTCCCCGGCTACGGCAGCAACGCCGACACCCACACCGGCATCGCCCTGGACCAGCGGAGCCTGGAGACCTTCCGCCAGAGCGACTTCCTGCCCTTCGCCGCCGGCATCGAGGCCGGGGCGGGCACCACCGCCGTGCTTGTGAGCCACAACATCATGGCGGCCGTGGACCCGGACCTGCCCGCCTCCCTGTCCCCGGCGGTCCATGACCTGCTCCGGGAGGAGCTGGGCTTTACCGGCGTGGTCATGACCGACGACCTGGCCATGGACGCCGTGGCCGCCTACTCCCAGGACGGTGCCGTGGCAGTGATGGCCCTGGAGGCCGGGAATGATCTCATCATCACCACCGACTACCGCACCCAGATCCCCAAGGTCCTGGAGGCGGTGGAAAACGGCACCCTCTCCATGGACACCATCGACACCGCCTGCCGCCGGGTGCTGACCTGGAAACAAGCGCTGGGCCTGCTGTGAAACCGGAACCCCCTGTTTTTCGTCCCTGTTTTGAAACCTGCTGTTGAAAACCAGACGAAAAGGAGGTCCCCATGAAACGCAAACTGCGGACACTGACCCTGGCGGCCCTGGCCGCGTGCCTTTTGACCGTCACCGCCCTGGCAGACACGGGGCCCAAGCCCATGCTGACGGTGAAGGTGGCCAACGCCCCGGAGGGGCTTTACTACCTGGACCTGCTGGAGCCCGACATGGCCGGCGGCGCCTCTTATGACAACAGCCGCCGGGAGGACGAGGACCAGCCCCTGGACCCGGCTCTGACGGAGGCTCTGCTGGCCGCCGTGCCGGAGGGCTGGCACGCCTGCACCCTGGACCACACCAACGGCGCCCCCATCTGGGGCGATCTCATGGGGGAGGACGCCGGTGAGGGCCTCCGGCTCCACACCTTCAGCTACCTGGGCGTGCCAGACACCTACCGCGTGATTCTCGCTCCGGCGGACGGCGAACCTTGGGTCTCGGACGTGCTGGAGCGGACCAGTCTCCAGTCCTCCGTCACTGTGGACTATGGGGCGAAAACCGTGACGGTGCCGCCGGTATGGAGGGCCTACGCCGTGCAGCTGCTCACCACCCTTTTGACCACGCTGGTCATCGAAGGCGTTGTGCTGGCGCTCTTCGGCTTCGGGCGGCAGAGGCGGAACTGGCTGGTATTTTTGCTGGTAAACCTGGTGACCCAGGGCGGGCTCGCTCTCTGGACCGCCCGCACCTGTTTGCTCCACGGCCTGGGCGCCTGGTCCGTCCTGGCCCTTCTCCCGGCGGAGCTGGTGATCTTCCCGGCGGAGATGGCCGCCTACGCCCTGCTGCTGCGGGGACAGCCCCGGTCCCGCTCCGCCGCTTACGGCTTCCTGGCCAACCTCTTCTCCGCCGTGCTGGGCTTCCTTGCCATCGAGCCGGTCTGGACCTTCATCCAATCCATCCTGTAAACGAAAGGGAGTTTTCCACATGGAAACGGAAAAGCTATACTACGCCGACGCCTTTATGCGGACGTTCACCGCCACGGTCCTGACCTGTGAGCCGGGCAAAGGCGGGTATCTGGTGACGCTGGACCGCACCGCCTTCTACCCCGAGGGCGGCGGCCAGCCGGCCGACCACGGCACGCTGAACGGCGCCGCCGTCACCGATGTCCACGAAAAGGACGGCATCGTTGTCCACACTGTCGAAAAGGCGGTGGAAATTGGCGAAAACGTGACCGGCGCCATCGACTGGGCCCGGCGGTTCGACCACATGCAGCAGCACTCCGGGGAGCACATCCTCTCCGGCATCCTCTGCCATGACTACCACTGCGACAACGTGGGCTTCCACCTGGGGGCCGACACGGTGACCATCGACTACAACGCCGATATCACCTGGGAGCAGGCCCTGGACGCCGAGCGGAAGGCCAACGAGGTGATCTGGGCCGACGCCCCCGTGGAGATCACGTTCCCCTCCCCGGCGGAGCTGGAGGAGCTGGACTACCGCAGCAAAAAGGCCCTGACGGGCCAGGTCCGCATCGTCACCTTCCCGGCGGCGGACTGCTGCGCCTGCTGCGGCACCCACGTGCTGCGCGCCGGACAGGTGGGCCTTGTGAAGGTCCTCTCCTGCCAGAAGTTCCGGGAGGGCGTCCGCATGGAAATCCTCTGCGGCGGGCGGGCCCTTGCCTATCTGGGCCGCGTCTACGACCAGGCCCGGTCCGTGGGCCAGCATCTCAGCGTGAAGCCCGACGCCATCCTCCCCGCCCTGGAGCGGCTGGAGGAGGAGCAGGCGGCCCTGAAGGCCCGGGAGGCCGCCATGGAGGACCAGCTCTTCCGCCGCATCGCCGCCGAGCACGCCGGGGAAACAGACGCCCTGGTGTTCCAGCCGGCCCTGCGGCCCGACAGCGTGCGCCGTCTGGCGGACGCCCTGGGCCACGCCTGCACGGGCCTTGCGGCGGTGTTCGCCGGGGAGGACGGACACTGGAACTACGCCCTGCTTCGCGCCGACGGGGCCGACATCGCCCCGCTGGTGAAGGCCCTGAACAGTGCCCTCCGGGGACGGGGCGGCGGCCGCAGCGGCTTTGCCCAGGGCAGCGTCCAGGCGGACGAGGCGTCGATCCGGGCTTTCTTCAACAACTTGGACTGAAAGGTGGAGACCCATGCGCTATATCATGCTGGAATACGCGGAGCCCCAGGAGGACGAGGCTCAGCGGGTGTACTCGGAGCTGGACCGGGAGAACAGGGAGACCCGGCGGGTGGAGCTGTACCCCGGTGGTCTGTGGTTCGCCTACGGCGACGAGCACGGCCGGGAGGAGGCGCTGAACCCCGTCCCCTTCCCCGACGACATCCGGGAGCTGAACGTCCCGGGTCAGGTGACCGCCCGGACCATCGCCCCGGGGATCTTCCGGGAGGTCTGGGACCAGGCGGCGGAGCGGCCCGACGGCTTCATGGGCATGTTCTTCTGAGGGCGGCGCCATGGACCAACACAGCATCTTCCTTGCGGGCGGCTGCTTCTGGGGCATGGAGGCCCTGTACCGCGCCCTGCCCGGCGTCACCGGCGTCCGCTGCGGCTACGCCAACGGCGACAGCCCGGACCACGCCAACTACGACTCCGTCTGCACCGGCATCACCGGCTTCCGGGAGGCGGTGGAGGTGACCTGGGACCCCTCCCGCACCTGCCTGGAGGCGCTGCTCTTCGCCTTTTTCGCCGTGGTGGACGTGGAACTGCCCAACCGCCAGGGGGCCGACATCGGCACCCAGTACCAGAGCGGCATCTACTGGACCCACCCGGACCAGGAGGCCGCCGTCCGGGCCGCCGCGGCCCTGGAGGCGGCGGCGGTGCCCTTTTTCGCCGTGGAGCTCAAGCCCCTGGAGAACTTTTTCCCGGCGGAGGAATATCACCAGCGGTACCTGGAAAAGCACCCCCGGGGCTACTGCCACATCTCCCCGGTCCGGCGGGCAGCGGTGGCCGCCTATCCCTTCCGGCGGGAGGATTACACCCGCCCGGCCCGGCAGCTGCTCGCCCAGTTCATGGACGGATAAAATAAGGCGCGGCCCAATGGGCCGCGCCTTTTGCTGTGGAAAAAGCCTCGCAGAGTTCCGCCGTCCGCAGACGGCGGAATCCAATCCAATACCGTCATTTCCGAGGACATGCGCCTCGGAAATGACACTTCTCATGACGGATGGGGTGACAATTTCCAAAGAAATCGAACCCCGTCCGTCATGCAGCCCTCTATCGCAAAAGGCCCAAGGGCCTTTTGCGACATACTCACACGATCAGGAAGAACTTCACCAGGAACAGCGCGGAGATCACATAGGTCAGGACGGAGACGTCCTTGGCCTTGCCGGTAAAGACCTTGATGACGGTGTAGGAGATCAGGCCGATGCCGATGGCGTGGCCGATGGAGCTGGAGATGGGCATGGCGATCAGCATGAGGGACACGGGGACCATCTGATCCAGGTCGTCGAAGTTGACGTTCTTCAATCCCATCAGCATCAGCACGCCCACATAGATCAGCGCCGCGGAGGTGGCCGCCGCGGGGATGATGGCGGCGATGGGGGCGATGAAGATGCAGGCCAGGAACAGCACGCCGGTGGTCAGGGCGGTGAGGCCTGTGCGGCCGCCGGCCTCCACGCCGGAGGCGGACTCCACGAAGGTGGTGACGGTGGAGGTGCCGGTGCAGGCGCCGGCCACGGTGCCGATGGCGTCGGAGATCAGGGCCTCCTTCATGTTGGGCATATTGCCGTCCTTATCCACCATGCCGGCCCGGGAGGCGGTGCCCACCAGGGTGCCGATGGTGTCGAACATATCGATCATGCAGAAGGTGATGATCAGCGTCACGGCGGTGAACCAGCCGATCTGCAAAAAGCCCTCAAAGTTGAACTTGAAGAAGGTGGTCTCCATCATGTCGGCGAAGGGCGGCACGAAGGAGGCGGTGGAGAGGGATGCAAAGGGATTCACGCCCAGCACCACGAAGTCACCGATCCAGTAGATGATGGACGCCACCAGCATGCCCAGCAGCACGGCCGCCTTGACGCCCTTCTTGGCCAGGATCACGATGACAAACAGGCCGATGAACATGGTCACCACGGTCAGCACCATGGTGGAGTAGCCGCTGCCCATGGTGGTCTGCGCCACGCTGGGCGTCAGGGTGCCGAAGAAGTCCCGCATCACGTAGAAGGGGCCGCCGGTCTCGGAGTACACGCCCACGTTGGACCCCAGGCCAATGTTCATCAGCATAAGGCCGATAGCCGGGGCAATGCCCAGGCGCACGCCCAGAGGAATGGCCTCCACGATCTTCTCCCGGATGTTCAGCACGGAGAGGATCAGGAACACGATGCCCTCCATCAGAATAATGACCAGGGCCGCCTGGAAGGAGGCCACATAGCTCAGCCCAGTCAGGGCGGCGATGTTGGACGCCACCACGGCGAAGAAGCTGTTGAGTCCCATGCCGGGGGCCAGGGCGAAAGGCTTGTTGGCCAGGAACGCCATGCAGAACATAGCCAGGGCCGAGGCGATGCAGGTGGCCAGGAACACGCCGTTCCAAAGGGCGGAGCCGGTGTCGAAGTTGGTGAGAAGGTTGGGGTTGAGTGCGATGATGTACGCCATGGTCATGAAGGTGGTCAGACCTGCCAGGATCTCTGTGCGGACAGTGGTGCCGTTCTTTTGCAGCTGAAAGATCTTTTCCATGTTTTACTCCCTCTTTTCTCTCAATGCAGATTGGTCAACCTTTGTATATGTAGACAAATCCTGTCTTTATATCATAGCTGATATTTGGTGATTTTTCAATATTCTCTTAAAAGAATAACGCTTTTACCGGTCTGTCTCCCCCAAGCAGACATCCGGCGGCAAAAAAGACCGCGCGGAAAACTCCGCGCGGCTTTTTACACGTCACGTGCCCGCCGGCTCATTCATGGCGGCGGTGATGTACTGCTTGCCGTACAGGGCGTCGTAGAGTACGGCGTCCCGCAGGGCCAGCAGCTCCCGGTCCTGCTCTGACAGATCCGCCTCCTCCCCGGACAGAGAGGGCTCCCCCTCCCCGTCCACGAAGTACAGCTCCGTGTTGGTCAGGCACACCTTGCTGACCTTGTCCAGCAGGGCCCAGTACCGGGAGATGGGCTGTCCGGTCAGCTCCAGCAGCTGGGGGCCGATGGCGGTGATGCTGCTGTCGCGCCGGGTGCCGGCCCGGCCGTTCAGGAGGGCCGCGTCGTTGGCCCAGATGAGATAATCCGTGGAGTAGAGGTCACAGATCTGCTCCGCCGTCCACTCCGTGGTGTCGTTTTCCGGGCACAGGCCCAGCTTGGTATACACCGTGTCCCCGTCGGTCATGAAGAGGTTGGGCCGGTGATCCCCGAAGAACACCACAATGGTGGGCTCCGGAGAATTCCGCAGGGCGTCGGTCAGCTGGCCCAGGGCCTGGTCCGCCCGGGTGATGCCCTCCAGCATGACCCGCACGATGGCCATGTCCTCGTCGCTGAGGGTCTGGCTCTCCACGCCGATCTGGCACTCGTAGCCGAACTTCTCCGCGTCGAAGGGCTGGTGGTTCTCCATAGTGATGCCGTAGAGGAAGGCCCGCTGCCCGGCGGCGTTGATGTCCGCCATCCGGTCCAGCATGGCGGCGAAGAAGTAGCTGTCCTTCATGTAGTAGCCGCCGTAGACGCCGCCCTGCCAGTCGAAGCCCAGCTGCTGGATGTCCGCGGAGAACAGCAGATTGGAAAAGCCCAGCAGCGGGTAGGTGACAGTGCGGTTGTAGAGGCTGTCGTCATAGCCGTGGAGCAGCTTCGCCCGGTAGTCCCCGCCGCCGGTATACTGCTCTGTCAGGGAGTCGAACCGCTCATAGAGGCCGTCCTCCAAAAAGCAGATGTTGGTGCCGGGGCCAAAATCCAGACTGTTGACGCCGTAGAGCATGGACATTTCGATGTATCCGGTGCCGTAGCCCAGGTAGTGGCTGTGGAAATCACCGCTGATGCTCTCGGCCTCCAGGGCGTGGAAGTTCTCCAGCGGGTCCCGCTCATAGGTCAGGTCCGGCAGCCTCGTCAGGTCGAAGAAGGACTCGGAGAGCACCATGATGATGTTGGGCGCCGTCTCCGGCGTCTCTTCATTTTCCGCGTCCGCCAGCAGGATCTCGTCGATCCGGTCCAGCACGGCGGCCATATACTCCGGTCCGTAGTCCTCCGGGCTCTCCTTGGCCTGGAGGAAGGCGTCCCGCCACAGGCTCAGCACAAGGCCGTAGGTGTCGTGGCTGGAGGTGGTGTCCAGGCGGGTGACGATGTCCACACCGAAGCCCTCCGCCGCCCGGGCGGCCCCGGCGGGCGTGCACAATCCCACCGCCGCTGAAAACGCCAGGGCAAAAGCCGCGAATCGGCCCCGGCCGGAGATGCGGATGATGGGCGCGGTCAGGGCCAGCAGTCCCACGCAGATGCCCACGGCCACCAGGGCCATCCAGAAATCCACAGGGGGCTTCAGCTCTCCGGCCACCCCGGCCACCTGGCCCAGCTGGGTGGCCAGGCCGAAGTCCGCCAGGGACAGCGGCGTGCCGTTGATGGCGTTTTTGAAGTAGTCCACCAGGGACAAAATCAGGGACACGGCGCCCACCAGGGCCCCAGCGATCCACAGCCGTCCCAGCAGGGCGCCCAGGGCCGCGGTAACGGTTCCCAGGCCAACCGCTGTCAGCAGCAGATAGGCGGGCCACTTCATAAACCACTCCCACACGATGGAGAGGGACCCGGTGACCACCCACTGGACTGCCACAGCCGCACCCAGGCCCATGCACCCGGACGCCGCCGCGAACAATACCCACCGCAGCCACACCGGACCCAGGGTCCTTGGAACCCGCTTTGTTTGTAAGAGTCGCTTGTTCATGTTCTCCCCGCTTCGCCATTTGGGCCGCGGAACTCCTCCGCGGCCCAAATTTTTTTACCGTTAGATCAATAGGCCAGCTTCTCGGCCAGATACGCCTTCAGTTCACTGATGGGCATGCGGACCTGCCTCCCCATGAAACGCTGTTTCATGGGGACCCCGTCCTATTTTATCTGCTCGGGCGGAGTGAATCCGCCCGGCATCAAGGTTTTGCCCCCACGGGCAAAACGCTTGGACGCCGCCTCCGCGGCGATATGGAGCAGGGCCGGTCTGTGTTTAATAGGCCAGCTTCTCGGCCAGATACGCCTTCAGTTCACTGATGGGCATGCGGACCTGCTCCATGGTATCCCGGTCACGGACGGTGACGCAGTCGTCGCCGGCCTTCTCGGCGTCGCCCACGGTGTCGAAGTCCACGGTGACGCAGTAGGGCGTACCGATCTCGTCCTGACGGCGGTAGCGCTTGCCGATGGAGCCGGTGTCGTCATAGTCCACCATCCACTCCTTGGAAAGCTCCGCCTGGACCTCCCGGGCCTTGTCGGCGAGCTTCTTGCTAAGGGGCAGCACGGCGCACTTGAAGGGGGCCAGGGCCGGGTGAAAGTGCATGACGGTGCGCACGTCGTTCTTGGCCGGGTCCACGACCTCCTCGTCGTAGGCCTCGATCAGGAAGGCCAGGGTGACGCGGTCGGCGCCCAGGGAGGGCTCCACCACGTAGGGGATATACCGCTCGTTGGTCTCCTGGTCAAAGTAGGTCATATCCTTGCCGGAGGTATTCTGGTGCTGGGTCAGGTCGTAGTCGGTGCGGTCCGCCACGCCCCACAGCTCGCCCCAGCCGAAGGGGAACATGAACTCAAAGTCCGTGGTGCCCTTGGAGTAGAAGCACAGCTCCTCGGGGCTGTGGTCCCGCAGGCGCAGGTCCTCCTCCCGCATGTTCAATCCCAGCAGCCAGTCCTTGCAGAAGGAGCGCCAGTACTGGAACCACTCCAGGTCGGTGCCGGGCTTGCAGAAGAACTCCAGCTCCATCTGCTCAAACTCCCGGGTGCGGAAGGTGAAGTTGCCCGGGGTGATCTCGTTGCGGAAGCTCTTGCCGATCTGGCACACGCCGAAGGGGAGCTTCCGGCGGGTGGTGCGCTGGACGTTCTGGAAGTTGACGAAGATGCCCTGGGCGGTCTCGGGCCGCAGGTACACGGTGTTCTTGGCGTCCTCGGTGACGCCCTGGAAGGTCTTGAACATCAGGTTGAACTGCCGGATGTCGGTGAAGTTGTGCTTGCCGCAGCTGGGGCAGGGGATGTTGTGGGACTCGATGAAGTCCTTCATCTCCTCCTGGGAGAAGGCGTCGATGGGCTTGCCCAGGTCCACGCCGTTGTCTCCGGCCCAGTCCTCGATCAGCTTGTCGGCCCGGAAGCGCTCCTTGCACTCCTTGCAGTCCATCAGGGGGTCGGAGAAGCCGCCCAGGTGTCCGGAGGCCACCCAGGTCTGAGGGTTCATGAGGATGGCGGCGTCGAGCCCCACGTTGTAGGGGTTCTCCTGGACGAACTTCTTCCACCAGGCCTTCTTGACGTTGTTCTTCAGCTCCACGCCCAGGGGGCCGTAGTCCCAGGTGTTGGCGAGGCCGCCGTAAATCTCGCTGCCGGCGAAGATAAAGCCCCGGCCCTTGCACAGGGCCACGATCTTCTCCATGGTCTTTTCGGTGTTCTTCATTGCTTCCTCCTAAATTCTTGGCCCAAGACGGCAAAAAACGCCCTGAGCCGGTTTTCGGCTCAGGGCGAACAAAGCATTGTCCGTGGTCCCACCTGAATTCGCATCTGGCTGATGCGCACTTCCTTCTCCGGTAACGGCGGACGCCGGCGGGGCATTTCCTCCCCGCAGCTCCAGGGGGCCTTCTCCCGCTCCTCCGGAAGGGCTCGCACCGACCGCCCTCTCTCTTGACCGGCAAAACCGGGATACTGTTCCCTGTTGCGCTTTTGTTGGGTATCGTGCGTACTGTACCATGTTTTTGCCGGAATGTCAAGCCTCCGGCGCCGGGGACGGCCCGGCGCCGATACCGAGGGAGACGGGACGGACTCCGGCCCCCTCGGGGGTCTGGAGGGTAAAAATACGGATCTGTCCGTCCCCGGTCAGGCCGAACCAGACCGCGCCGTCCGCCGTGCCCACCAGTCCGTCGTGGGAGAAGAAGTCCCCGCCCATGAGGGCCTCGCTCAGAGTTCCGGTCATAGGCGCCACGGCCTCGTCCCAGCGGTCCAGCAGCTCCTGGGCCGTGTCGGCCCGGGAGGTCTCCTCCTCCGCCGTGGTCACGGTGCAGGGATAGGAAAACCGCTCCGCCACCGCCGCCCGGTCGTCCCGCTCCAGCAGATCCAGCAGCTCCGCCGCGAATGTCCGGATGGCCCCGGTCTCCAGCCCGCTGCCGGTGTTCAGCTGCGTGTCCGCTCCCTGGCCGGAGAGATCCGGCGCCGTCACGGGGGTCAAGCGGCCAAAGTCGATGCTGTCTGCCAGAGCCTCCAGGTCCTGCCTCTCCAGCTCCGCCCGGGGCACATTGACCGTCACCAGGCAGTCCTCCAGGTCCGCGATCAGCACGCCCCGGTCCTCTGCCAGCGCCGCGGTCACCGTCCGGCCGCAGGCGGTCTCATAGGTCCACTCCTGATACTGGGAGACGTCTCCCACCTCCAGCAGTCCGTCGGTAAAGCTGCCGCGGACGCAGCGGATAAACTGGTAGGACAGGGTCTCCCCGCCGCTGAGGTCGTATTCGCCGTCAAAGAAGAACGTCCCGTTCTCGCAGATCCGGACGTGATAGGCCCGGTTGTTCTCCCCCAGGAAGGTCTCGTCAAAAACCCCCGGAAAAGCCGCGGCGTCCACCGCCGCCGGGTGGAGGGTCAGGCCGTATTTCTCCGCGATCTCCGTCAGAGCCTCCTCCATCTCCGGGGTGTAGATCTGATCGATCTGGAACCAGGGGTCCGTCCCGCCGTCCTCTGCCGCGGCGCCAAGGCCCTGCTCCGCCAGCCAGGTCCGCCACTGCGCCAGGGCCCGGCTCTCCGGGCTCTCCGCGTATCCGCTGAGGCTCAGCGTCTGTCCCCATTGGGGCAGCAGCATCCGCCGCAGGCCGAACAGATCCGCCGCCACCGCCGCCGCGGACAGGACCGCCATCAGGGCGATCACCGCCGCCAGCGTCACCAGATGTCTGCTGATGTGCCGTTTGCTCGTCCGCATCTCCATATCCTCCCATCGAATGTCACAGGAGGAGCGGAGCTGGGAAAAGGTCTCCTGATAAAATTCCTTATTCGTCATCCCGCCATGCCTCCTTCAGCCGCTTTTTCAGCTGCTCCCGGGCCCGGGTCAGCCGGGTGGTCACCGCCGACTGGCGGATCCCCAGCACCTCCCCGATCTCCCGGGTGGACAGCTCCTCGTAGTAGAACAGATCCAGCACTGTCCGGTACTTCTCCGGCAGGGCCATGACCTCCCGGTACAGCTCCCGCTGCTCCACCTGGTGAAAGGACGGCTCCGGAAGCTGTTCCAGATACACCCGCCGCTTGCGCCAGGGGCTTTTCAGGGTATCCCTGCACAGATTGACCGTCACCCGGATCAGCCAGCGCCGCAGATGCTCCGGCGTCTCAAAGTCCCGCTCCCGGGTATAGAGCCGGAGAAACACCTCCTGCACCGCGTCCTCCGCGTCCTGGCGCTGCCCGGTCACGTGGAGGGCCACCCGAAACACCATATCCCGGTGCTCCCGGACAGCCTGTTCAAAGATCGCTCGCTCCATGGGCTCCCTCCCCGTCTATGATTGAATGCATTCACTTTCCATATGATCCCGGCCCCGGCTTTGTCACAAAAAAGATCCGCCCGGAAAACCGGACGGATCTCTTTCTGGGATTTACTTCTTGTCCCGGTCGTAGGCCACGACCACCCGGCGGCCCGGCTCGGTGCCGGTGGAGTAGGTGGTGACGCCCGGCACGTCCTGCAGCGCCGTGTGGATCACGTGGCGCTCGTAGGCGTTCATGGGCTCCAGGGTGAAGTTGCGGCGGTACTTGACCACCTTGGCGGCCACCTTCCGGGCCAGATGCTGGAGGCTCTGCTCCCGCTTCTCCCGGTAGCCTTCGGCGTCCAGCTGGACCCGGACCCGGCCGCTGCCGCTGCGGTTGACGGCGTAGCTGGTCAGCTGCTGGATGGCGTCCAGAGTCTCGCCCCGGCGGCCGATCAGGGCGCCCAGGTTCTTCCCCTCCAGAATCACCTTGTAGCGGCCCTTCTCCGGCTGATAGACCCGGATGTCGGCGGCGCTGTCCATCTGCTCCAGCAGGCCGGTGAGGAAGGTGCGGATGGCCTGGGCCTTCTCATCGTCCACCTCCGGACCGTAGTCCGCGGCGGGGGCGGCGGGGACCTCCTCAGCGGGGGTCTCCGGCTGAACCTTGTGGGCCTTGGGGGGCTTCGGCGCCTTGGGGGGCTTCGGCGCAGGGGCGCTCCGCTCCTCTTTGGGTTCCTCTTTCTTCTCCGGGGCGGCCTTGGGGGGCTTGGGGGCCTCCGGCACCGGCGCGGGGGCGGGCTCCGTCTCCTCGCCGTAGTACACCCGGACCTTGGCCGGGCAGCTGCCCAGGCCCAGGAAGCCGGATTTGGCGCGCTCCAGGATCTCAACGGACACATCGTCCCGGTCCAGGCCAAGCTGACGCAGGGCGTTTTGGATGGCCTCGTCCTCGGTCTTGCCCGTTACATCAATAAATTCTCTCATGGCGTAACAAGCTCCTTATTCCTGTTCACTGTCGTACCGGTCGGCCTTGTAGGAACGGCCCCGGGCATAGGGGCGGTCGCCCACCCGGCCGGCCTCGGTGGTGCTGGTGGCGGCCTTCTTGGCCTTGGCGGCCTTGGCCTCCTGGGCGGCCTTGCGCTTTTCCTTCAGGCTCTGCTTCTGGGCCGCCTGCTGGCGCTGCTGCTCCTGAAGGACGCGGGCCTCCTCCTGGCGGCGCTTGCGGTCGGCCTCCCGGGCCTCATACCGCGCGGCCTCCTCGGCCTCCAGCTTGTTGGTGTAGAACCGGCCCATGACGGCCTCCTGCACGATGGACAGGGCGCTCTGGGCGATCCAGTACACGCCCAGGGCGGCGGGCATGATGAAGGCGATGTAAATGGACATCAGGGGCATCATCCACATCATCATCTTGCCGCTGGCAGCGGCGGAGCCCTCCATCTTGTTCTGGCTCATGGTGACCTTGCTGAGCAGGAAGCTCAGGGCGCCGGAGACAATGGGAATCAGGATCAGGCCGATCAGCATCCAGGACACGCCGCCGCTGAGCTGGCCGAAGGCGCTGCTGGGCTGGGCGGTCAGGTCCAGGCCCAGGAAGTGGTAGTCCACATTGACCCAGCCCTCATGCTGGGCAATGAAGTCGGGGAACTGGCTGTTGATGATCTTCGCGATCTCGATCTGCTCATAGGCAGCGTTGGCGGTCAGCTCGATGCCGGCGCCCTGGATCAGCTCCTTGGCGGCGGCGACCACAGCCTGTCCGGCGGCCCGGCCGCCGAAGTTCATGAAGTAGACGATGGGCTCCCGAATGATATAGTACAGAGCCAGCAGGATGGGGAAGGGGATGAAACTCCACAGGCAGCCGCTCATGGGGTTGATGCCCTCTTCCTGATAGAACCGCTGCATCTCCTCGTTCATCTTGGCCTGGTTGTTGGCGTACTTCTTCTGGATCTCCTGGATTTTTCCGGACATCCGGCTCATGCGGATCATGCTCTTTTTGGACTTCATCTGGAAGGGCAGCAGAATCAGCTTGATGACCAGGGTGAAGAGGATGATCGCCACGCCGTAGGAGCCCGTCAGATTATAGAACAGGCGCATCAGCGCGGCAAAGGGGACACAAATATAGTATCCAATGGTTGACAGCATAAATGTTTCCTCCAAAGTGAAATGGCCCGACGGGGCGGATGCACCCCGCTCCGGCCGCTAGGGGACCGGGTCGTAGCCGCCCTTGTGAAAGGGATTGCAGCGCAGGATCCGCCGGAAGGCCAACCAGCCGCCCTTGAGGGCGCCGTACTTTTCAATGGCCTCCAGGGCGTACTGGGAGCAGGTGGGAATGTAGTTGCAGCAGCGGGGCCGGTAGGGGGAGATGGCCACCTGATAAAACCGGATCAGAGCCTTGAACACATGCTTCATGACCGTCCCTCCCAGAGATCCAGCTTCCGGCACAGCCGGCCGAAGGTGTCGCACAGCTCCTGCCAGGAGGCGTTCGCCGTCCTGCCCCGGGCCACCAGGATGATGTCGTATCCCTGGCGCAGCTGGCCCTGGTGGAGGCGGTACACCTCCCGCAGGCGCCGGCGGCAGCGGTTGCGGACCACCGCGTGGCCCAGCTTCACCGAGGCCGTCAGCCCCAGGCGGTTGTGGCCCAGGCGGTTTTTCCGGCAGTAGACGACCATGCAGCCGCTCACCGCCGACGTCCCCTTCTGGTACAGCCGCCGGAACTCGTGATTTTCTTTCAGAGTCACCGCTCGCTTCATGTCAAACCCGCCTTGCAAAATGGAACAGAAACTCGATGAGGGACGGAGGAATCCTTACAAATTCCCGCCGTCCCTGAAGGCGTCTGTTCAAGTGTCTCCCGCGCTTGCGTTCCGAATCAATAGGACAGGCGGGCGCGGCCCTTGGCGCGGCGACGGGCCAGGACCTTACGGCCGTTGGCAGTAGCCATTCTCTTGCGGAAACCATGGACCTTCTGGCCATGCAGCTTCTTGGGCTGATAGGTACGCTTCGTTGCCATATCTAAGACACCTCCTGTCAGAATTGCGGTCGTCCTTTCGGGCGCCGCTTACTCGACATCCGCCCTGACGGGCGGACGCAGTAAACTTGTCCGCGTCCTGCGACGCAGAGAATAGTATACAGACTTTTTCAAAATGTGTCAAGAATAACTTGAAAATTCCTGAAAAATAGGCTCTTTTTCTTTTCCATCGGCGGAAAAACCGGAAACTTTTCAAAATCTGGTGTCTCCGGGCGGCTTTCTCCTCTATATCTTGTTTCCCCTGGCTCTGCAAAAAAACGATCTTTATATATTAGAATAAGTGTTGTAATCGTCTCGTCTTTTTGTTATACTTATGCTATGTGATTTTGTCTATTTTTTACTAGAGAGAGGTGTTCTTTTTGAATTCCGTCGCCGACGTGTGGGACAACGTCCTTCAGCAGCTGAAGGGCGAACTATCGGAGACCACCATCGCCACCTGGTTCGACGAGCTGGAGGCGGTGGATATCCGGGGCAATACCTTTTTGCTCCACTGCTCCAACGATTTCAAGAAGGGATACATCGAATCCCTGTTCATGAAAAACATCAAAGCCTCCCTCCACGATATCTTCTCCACGGACTTTGAAGTGCAGATCCTGGACGATGCGGACTTCGCGGAGTTCAGCGGCGGCCAGACCCACCGCCAGAGCGACCGCTTCACCTCCGCGGAGTTCACCTTTGATACCTTCGTGGTGGGCCCCTCCAACAAGCTGGCCTACGCCGCCTCCATGGCCGTGGCGGAGCACCCGGCCCAGAACTACAACCCCCTGCTGATCTACGGGGACTCGGGCCTTGGCAAGACCCATCTGCTCTATGCCATCGCCAACGTCATCCGCCGCAACGACGCCCGGGCCAAGATCGTCTACATCAAGGGCGACGACTTCATCAACGAGTTCATCGAGCTGATCCGGGCCGGCCGGGGCAACGAGTTCCGGGCCAAGTACCGGGAGGCGGACCTGCTGCTGGTGGACGACGTGCAGTTCGTGGCCGGCAAGGAGCAGGTGCAGAACGAGTTCTTCCACACCTTCAATACCCTCTACGAGTCCGGCCGTCAGATTGTGCTGACCTCGGACCGTCCCCCCTCTGAGATGACGCTGCTGGACGACCGGCTGCGGACCCGGTTCGAGTGGGGCCTTCTGGCGGACGTGACGCCGCCGGACTTCGAGACCCGCATGGCCATCATCAAGAACAAGGCGGCACTGCTCGGCATGGAGCTGCCGGACAAGATCGCCACCTATATCGCCCAGAACGTCACCGCCAACGTCCGCCAGCTGGAGGGCACCATCAACAAGATCCTGGCCTACAAGGACCTGCTGGGCAACGACACCGACGAGGAGACCGTCACCCGGGCCATCCAGGACATGCTGCGCCGCAGCAACGAGTACATCCCCACGCCGGAGTCCATCCTGGAGTACATTTCCAAGTATTACAGCCTGGAGGAATCCGTCATCCGGGGCCAGCAGCGGATCCGGGACGCCGTGTCCGCCCGTCAGATCGCCATGTACCTGATCCGGTCCATGACCAACCTGAGCCTGGACGAGATCGGCAAGGTCTTTGACAACCGGGACCACTCCACGGTGCTCTACTCCATCCAGCAGATCGAGAAAAAGATGAAGAAGGACCCGGCCTTTGCCGAGACCGTCAAGGAGATCAAGACCAACATCAACTCCAAGCGGTAAGGGGCGGAGTTTTCCAACACTTCCTGTGGAAAAGAAAAACTTCCCTGTGGAAAACTGCCCTTTCAAAACAGCCGTGGAAAAGGCGTGCAACTTTTCCACTCGCCCCGTGGAGACGCCGATCCCCTGATTTCAATGGCCTTCTCCTCTTTTCCACATCTTTTTTTCCTACCCCTGCTTTTTCTAAAAAAATAATCCTTTTCTTTTGAAGAGCGCGGCCGCCCGCCGCCATCCCATGTACAGAGAGGAAGCGTTCCTATGATGAAATTCTCCTGCGAAAAGGCCCTGCTGCAAAGCGCCATCGCCGTCACCAGCCGGGCCGTGGCGCAAAAGAGCTCCATTCCCGCCCTGGAGGGCCTGCTGCTGCGGGCCGACACGGAGCTGACCGTCTCCGGCTACAACCTGCAGACCGGCATCCGCACCAAGGTGGCCGCCGACGTCACCGGCCAGGGCGAGCTGGTCCTCAACGCCCGGCTCTTCGGCGACATCATCCGCCGGATGCCCGACGACGTGGTCACCTTCTCCGCCGACGAGCGCCAGGTGGTCCACCTCAGCTGCGGCGACGCGGATTTCGACATCCTGGGCCTGTCCGCCGCAGACTACCCGGAGCTGCCCGCCGTGGAGGACGACTTCGCCGTCTCCATCCAGCAGCGGACCCTGCGGGCCATGATCGAGGAGGTGGCCTTTGCCGTCTCCACCAACGAGAGCCGCCCCATCCACACCGGCGCCCTCTTCGAGATCAGCGACAAGGGACTGACCATGGTGGCCGTGGACGGGTTCCGCCTGGCGGTGCGGCGGGAGCCTCTGGAAAAAATTGACGGCGGCGCCTTCTCCTTCGTGGCGCCGGGCGCCGCTCTGAACGAGGTCAAGAGCATCTGCGCCGACAGCGAGGACCTGGCCTCCGTGACCCTGGGCAAGAGCCACATCTTATTTGAGGTGGGCGCCACGGAACTGATCTGCCGCCGGCTGGAGGGCGAGTTCCTGGACTACAAGAACGCCATCCCCCGGAAAAACCCCATTACCCTCATGGCCGACACCAAGAGCCTCATCGAGAGCATCGACCGGGTCTCCGTGGTGATCTCTGAAAAGCAGAAGAGCCCGGTCCGGTGCTTCTTCGACCACGACAAGGTGATCCTCTCCGCCAAGACCGGCAACGGCGAGGCCAAGGACGTCTGCCGCATCAGCGGCGACGGCGCGGGCCTGGAGATCGGCTTCAACAACCGCTATTTGATGGAGGCGCTGCGCTACGCCCCGGCGGACACGGTGAAGATCGAGCTGAACACCGGCGTGTCCCCGGCCATCATCGTCCCCACCGAGGGGGAGGAGAACTTCCTCTACATGGTGCTGCCCGTGCGCCTCAAGAGCGCGGAGTGAGATGGACCGCCGGGAGCGGATAGCCCGGGCCCTGATACAGATTTCCAGGATCTTCCTGGTGCTGGGCGGGCTTTTGCTGGCGGTCATGAGCCTGTATGCCGCCCGGCTCACGCCGTCGCCGGACCATATCCGGAGACACGGGCGGCGGGATTTTCTGGTGGACGCGTATAATCTGATGCTGGATCTTGGATGTTTGATCCGGCAGGAGGCCGCGGGAAAGTGGATGGCGGCGGCCGCGCTGACCCTGTTGCTGCTGGGTGCGGCGCTGCTGGCGGCCGGAATGTGTCTGCGGCGAAAACGAAACGGATAGGAGACCTATGAAAACCATCATCATTACCACGGAGTTTATCAAGCTCCAGGATCTTCTCAAATTTGCCAACCTTGTGGAAACCGGCGGCGAGGCCAAGGAACGGGTCCAGGCCGGCGAGGTCACGGTGAACGGCGAGGTGTGCACCATGCGGGGCAAGAAGATCCGCCCGGGAGACGACGTGTGCTTCCAGGGCGAACACTATACGGTGGCCTATGAGGCTTGAGCGCCTGGAGCTGCGGGATTTTCGCAACTATCGGGAGGCGCTGGTGGACTTCGACCCGGACTGCAACGTGATCTTCGGGGAGAACGCCCAGGGCAAGACCAACCTGCTGGAGGCCGTTGTCTACCTCTCCTGTGGAAAATCCCCCCGGGCCAGAGCGGACCGGGAGATGATCGCCTTCGACGCCGCCTCGGCCCTGCTGGAGGCCAGCGTCCTGGCCCGGCAGCGGGAATTCCGGGTCCGGGCGGAGCTGTACCGGGGACAGCGGAGAAAGCTCTCCGTCAACCAGGTGGCAGCCAAAAACGCCGCCGCCCTGAGCCAGGTGTATCACACGGTGTTCTTCTGCCCCGACGATCTGTTTTTGATCCGGGAGGGGGCCGCCGCCCGGCGGAAGTTCATGGACACGGCGCTGTGCCAGCTGCGGCCCCGGTATGCCGCCGCCCTGTCCTCCTACGGCCGGGCCCTGGACCACAAGACCCGGATCCTGCGGGACAGCGAGGAACGGCCGGACCTTTTGGAGATGCTGCCGGAGTTCAACGAGCAGCTGATCCGCTTCGGCGCGGTGCTCATCCACTACCGCAGCCAGTTCGCCGCGGCCCTGGATCAATATGCCGCCATCCACCACCGGGAGTGCTCCGGCGGAAAGGAGCAGCTGTCCATCCGGTATCAGACCGTCTCTTCGGTCACGGACCCGGCGGCGGACATGGCCGCCGTCACCGAACAGCTGCGATCTCACATGGAATCCCACCAGACGGCGGAGCGGGCGTCCCGGATGTGCCTGTCCGGTCCCCACAAGGACGATCTGCTGGTTTTCATCGATGGGCGGGAGGCCAAGAGCTTTGCCTCCCAGGGCCAGACCCGGACGGCGGCCCTGGCCATGAAGCTGGCGGAGCGGGAGATCTACAAAAACGCCACGGAGGAGTACCCGGTGCTGCTTTTGGACGATGTGCTCAGCGAGCTGGACCCCAGGCGGCAGGAGTTTGTTCTCAACCGCATCGCCGGCGGGCAGGTGTTCATCACCTGCTGTGAGGACGACCGGCTGCCGGCCATGCTGGGCGGCAAGGTGCTGCACGTCCACGGCGGATCGCTGGTGTGAAAATCTCCCGCGTTTTTTCACAAATCCCCCAAAATTGTTGAGATTCCGGCGGTATTTTTCCGCTTGGGAGGAACGCTATGCTTCATTTTCTCATGGAGCTGCCCGCGCTGACGGCGTTCGGCAAGGCGGCGGCCCTGGCGATGACAGTCATGCTGGTATTCTGGTCTGCGGCCTTTGGCGTGCAGCTGGTGGTGAGCCTGACCTGCCGCCGGCGCCGGTGGCTGTCGCTGGTGCCTCTGCTGGCAGGCGCCGTGGGAGTTCTGATGACGCTGATGATGCGGATCTACCCCGTGGATCTGCCGTTCATCCTGCTGTTCTGGGGCGGATACGGCGGGGCCCTGCTGCTGGGTTGGGCAGTTAGCGTACTTTTGTACCGCCTGTATACGCTGGTGAGAAAGTGAGGGCGCCATGTACCTGCATCTGGGACAAAACGAGATCGTGCCGGAGGACCGGGTCATCGGCATCTTCGACCTGGACAAGTGCAGCTATGAAAAGCGCACCCGGGACTATCTGGCCGCGGCGGAGCGGGAGGGGGTCGTGCTGGACGTGTCCGGCGACCTGCCCAAGTCCTTCGTGGTCTGCGACCACCCCTACCACCGGCAGATCGTGTACCTGAGCCAGCTGAACCCCGCCACGCTGAAAAACCGGGCGGAGAGCGGAAAGCTGGAGCTTTGAGAGGAGGTACGCCGTGCAGCTTGCCATTGTTCAGGCCGCCGAGGTGGGCCTTTTCCAGGTTCCCTTTTTCCCGTGGGAGGTCCTGTGCTGGATCTTCTGGGCCTTTTTTGCCATCGGGGGTTTGCTCCAGTGGCTGGTGCTGAAAAAGGCCCGGAGCGGCTGGGCGGCCTGGGTGCTGCCGGGACTGCTGGTCCTGGGCCTGCTGGCCGGGGAGATCGGCTGCCAGACCATCACCGGCTGGGATTTGCTGCTGCCCCTGTTCGGGTGGTGGCTGTGCCTGGCGGTATTACTGGGCGTTGCCGCCGTCACGGCGGTCCGTGCCGTCCGGAGGAGGACGCGCGGTTCATAAGACCCCATTCATGTTTTTTTCAGGGCAAGGAGAAACGGGCCGGAAACGGTTCCGGCCCGGCTCTTCTTGCCTTGTCACGGAAGGAGTTATTCGATTTATGGAAGAAAACGAGATCCTGCGCTCCACGGCGGTGGACGCGGAAAATGAGTACGACGCCTCGGAGATCCAGGTGCTGGAGGGGCTGGAGGCCGTGCGCAAGCGGCCCGGCATGTATATCGGCTCCACCTCCACCTCGGGCCTCCACCACCTGGTCTACGAGATCGTGGACAACGCCATCGACGAGGCCCTGGCCGGATACTGTACGGATATTCTGGTGCAGATCAACCCCGGCGACACCATCACCGTGGTGGACAACGGCCGCGGCATTCCCGTGGACATCCAGGCCCAGACCGGCAAGCCCGCCCTGGAGGTGGTGTTCACCATCCTCCACGCCGGCGGCAAGTTCGGCGGCGGCGGCTACAAGGTCTCCGGCGGCCTCCACGGCGTGGGCGCCAGCGTGGTCAACGCCCTTTCTGAGTGGCTGGAGGTCCAGGTCCACAAGGACGGCAAGATCTATGAGATGAAGTTCTCCCGGGGCCACGTGACCCAGGCCATGACCGTGGTGGGCACCACGGACCGCACCGGCACCACCGTCACCTTCAAGCCGGACCCGGAGATGTTCGAGGACACGGTGTACAGCTATGACACCCTCCACACCCGCATGCGGGAGGAGGCCTTCCTGAACGCGGGCCTCCGGATCCGCACCGTGGACCTGCGTCCCGGCAAGGAGCAGGAGGATACCATGTATTACGAGGGCGGCATTCGGGAGTTTGTCACCTGGCTCAACAAGAGCAAGGACGCCCTCCATCCCCAGGTGGTCTATATGTCCGGCATGAAGGACGACTCCATGGCGGAGGTGGCCTTCCAGTACAACGACGGCTACAATGAGACCATTTTGTCCTTCGCCAACAATGTCCACACCCCCGAGGGCGGCATGCACGAGGAGGGCTTCAAGCGGGCTCTCACCAACGTGCTCAACGCCTACGGCCGGAAGATCAAGATGCTCAAGGACGACGAGAAGGTCTCCGGCGAGGACTGCCGGGAGGGCCTGACCTGCGTGATCTCCGTGAAGCTGACGGACGCCCAGTTCGAGGGCCAGACCAAGGCGAAGCTGGGCAACAGCGAGATCCGCACCCTGGTGAACAACATTGTCTCCGACAAGCTGGAGACCTTCCTGGAGGAGAACCCCCAGGTGGGCCGGATGATCCTGGACAAGGCCCTGACCGCGGGCCGCGCCAGAGAGGCCGCCAAGAAGGCCCGGGAGTCCATCCGCCGCAAGACGGCCCTGGGCGGCGCCGCCATGCCGGACAAGCTCCGGGACTGCAACGAAAATAACCCCGAACTGACGGAAATCTATATCGTCGAGGGCGACTCCGCAGGCGGCTCCGCCACTCAGGGCCGGGACAGCCGGTTCCAGGCGATCCTCCCCCTGTGGGGCAAGATGCTCAACGTGGAGAAGGCCCGGGCCGACAAGGTCTACGGCAACGACAAGCTCCAGCCGGTCATCACCGCTCTGGGCGCCGGCATCGGGGAGGAGTTCGACCTCAACAAGCTCCGCTATCACAAGGTCATCATCATGGCCGATGCCGATGTGGACGGCTCCCACATCCGCACGCTGCTGCTGACCTTCTTCTTCCGCTTCATGCGGCCGCTGATCGAGCACGGATACGTGTACTCCGCCGTGCCGCCCCTGTTCAAGCTGACCCGGGGCAAGACCACCCGCCTGGCCTTCTCCGAGGAGGAGCGGGACGCCATCTCCGCGGAGCTCCGGGGGGACAACCCCAACGCCAAGGTGGACATCTCCCGGTTCAAGGGCCTGGGCGAGATGAACCCCCACGAGCTGTGGGAGACCACCATGGACCCGGAAAAGCGCACCCTGCGCCGCATCACGTTGGACGACGCCGTGGCCGCCGACGAGATCTTCACCATCCTCATGGGCGAGAAGGTGGAGCCCCGGAAGGAGTTCATCGAGCGCAACGCCAAGTACGCGGTGAACCTGGACTACTGAGGGCGGCGATGAAGTTGCAAACAAGACAAACTCTGTGGCGAGGTGCGCTGTACATGTCCGGCATGGTGGTGCTGGCCCTGGGCGTTACTCTCAGCACCAAGACGGAGCTGGGCGTTTCCACCACCACCGCTATCCCCTACGCTATTTCCGAACCAACGGGCATCCCCCTCTCCCTTCTGGTGTTTGTCACATATCTGGTGATGATCGCGCTGCAGTTTTTCATCAAGGGAAAGAACCGCCAGTGGCGGGACCTGCTGCAGCTGCCGGTGAACATGGGGTTCAGCGCGATGATGGGCTGGTTTGAGAGCGTGATCCACGTCTCTTTTTCCAACATGTGGAAGAATCTGCTGCTGGTGGCGGTGTCCGTGATCCTCACCGGCATGGGTATTGTTCTGACGGTGAATATGCAGTTGGTCCCCAACCCGCCGGACGGCCTGGCCCAGACCATGAGCGTGGCCATGAAGCGGAATATGGGCTTTGCCAAGAACATGCTGGATTTTATCTGTGTGGCTATTGCGGCAGTCATTGACCTGGTGACAAGGCGCCGGCTGATCAGCGTGGGCCTGGGCACAGTGCTGGCCATGATCTTCATCGGCCGGGTGGTGGCGGTGTTCAACCGCCTGTGGAAAGTCCATCTCATGGCTTTGGCGGGGATAGCACAGCCGACGAAGTCTGAAAAACATCTCGATGCGGAAGGAAAAGCGTTATGAGTAAAAAACCCCAATACGATCCGGAGGAGATCCGGTATCCCGATCAGAAGATCGAGATCTCTCCTCTGGTCCCTGAAATGGAAAAATCCTATATTGAATATGCCATGAGCGTCATCGTGGGCCGGGCCCTGCCGGACGTGCGGGACGGCCTCAAGCCCGTCCACCGCCGCATCCTCTACGCCATGTACGAGGATAACCTGACCTACGATCACCCCTTCCGCAAGTGCGCCACCGCCGTCGGTGACGTGCTGGGCCGGTATCACCCCCACGGCGACGGCAGCGTCTACGACGCCCTGGTCCGCCTGGCCCAGGACTTCTCCATGCGCTATATGCTCATCGACGGCCACGGCAACTTCGGCTCCGTGGACGGCGATCCCCCGGCGGCCTACCGGTACACCGAGGCCCGCATGTCACGTATCGCCGACGAGATGCTCCGGGACATCGACAAGGAGACCGTGGACTGGGACCCCAACTTCGACGAGACCCGCAAGGAGCCCAAGGTCCTCCCCTCCCGGTTCCCCAACCTCCTGGTCAACGGCTCCAGCGGCATCGCCGTGGGCATGGCCACCAACATCCCGCCCCACAACATGCGGGAGGTCATCGGCGCCGTCATCTGCGTGCTGGACGATCCCAACGCCACCTTGTCCGACCTGATGCAGCACGTCAAGGGCCCCGACTTCCCCACCAAGGGCATCATCATGGGCCGCAGCGGCATCCGGGCGGCCTACGCCACCGGCCGGGGCCGGCTGGTGATCCGGGCCCGGCATGAGTTCGAGGAGTTCGGCAAGGACCGCACCCGCATCGTCATCACCGAGATCCCCTACCAGGTCAACAAGCGTATGCTCATCAAGAACATGGCCGACCAGGTGGAGGACAAGCGGCTGGAGGGCATCTCCGACATCCGGGACGAGTCCGACCGCAACGGCATGCGCATCGTCATTGAGCTCAAGCGGGACGCCAACCCCCAGGTGGTATTGAACCGCCTGTTCGCCCAGACCCAGCTCCAGACCTCCTTCGCCATCAACATGCTGGCCCTGGTGGAGGTGGACGGCAAGCTCCAGCCCCGGATCCTGTCCCTGCGGCACATCCTGGACGAGTACATCGCCTACCAGGAACAGATCATCGTCCGCCGGACCAAGTACGATCTGAAAAAGGCCCGGGAGCGGGCCCACCTGCTGGAGGGATTGCTGATCGCCCAGGACAACATCGACGAGGTCATCAGGATCATCCGCTCCAGCTACGACAACGCCAAGGAGAACCTGATGCAGCGATTCTCCCTCAGCGACGTTCAGGCCCAGGCCATTCTGGACATGCGGCTCAAGGCCCTCCAGGGACTGGACCGGGAGAAGCTGGAGGCCGAGTACAAGGAGCTGGAGGCCAAGATCGCCTGGTACGTCAAGGTCCTGGGCGACGAGAGCCTGGTCCGCCAGATCCTGAAGGAGGAGCTGACTGCCATCGCCGACAAGTACGGCGACGACCGCCTCACCGAGATCCAGGACGTGGAGGACGAGATCGACATCGAGGATCTGATCGAGGAGGAGGACTGCGTCTTTACCCTCACCGCCGCCGGATATATCAAGCGCACCCCGGTCAGCGAGTACACCGCCCAGAGCAAGGGCGGCATGGGTAAGAAGGGCATCACCACCCGGGAGGAGGACGTGGTGACGGACCTGTTCACCGCCTCCACCCACGACTACCTCTTCTTCTTCACCGACACCGGCAAGGTCTACCGCAAGAAGGGTTACCAGATCCCCGAGTCCGGCAAGACCGCCAAGGGCACCAACATCGTCAACATCCTCCAGGTGGAGCAGGGCGAGAAGATCCAGACCATGATCCACACCCGCGCCCTGGACGACGAGGACCGCTTCCTGGTGATGATCACCCGGAACGGCACGGTGAAGCGTCTGCCGGTAACGGCCCTGAAGAACATCCGCGCCAGCGGCATCCGGGCCATCACGCTGGAGGAGGGCGACCAGCTGATCTCCGTCCGGGAGACCGACGGCACCCGCAAGATCCTCATCGCCACCCACGACGGCCAGGCCATCTGCTTCGACGAGAACGACGTCCGGCCCATGGGCCGCAGCGCCGTGGGCGTCCGGGGCATCCGGCTCCGGGAGGGCGACTACGTGGTGGGCGCTGCCCGGGCCAGAGCCGGAAAGACCGTCCTCTCCATCACGGAGAAGGGCTACGGCAAGCGGACGCCGGTGGAGGAGTACCGCATCACGGGCCGCGGCGGCCTTGGCATCCGCAACTACATGGTCACCGACAAGACCGGCCCCGTGGTAGGCATCAAGGTGGTGGACGGGTCCGAGGACCTGCTGCTGGTGACCGAGGGCGGCATCCTGATCCGCACGCCTGTGGAAAACATCCGCTCCGCCGGCCGCTCCACCCAGGGCGTTATCGTCATGCGCTTTAAGGAGGAGGGCGACCGGGTGATCTCCATGGCCCTGACGGACCACGAGGACCAGACCGCCGAGGAGACGGCTTCCCCGGAGACGGCAGGGGCTGCGGAGACCGCACCGGAGGCGCCGGTCCAGGAGTAACTGCCTGAGAAAGAGGGGAGCCCGGTGACGGGTTCCCCTCGTCCGTCCGCTGCTGTCCGGGAAAGGACCGCAGACGGTCCCCCTCATCCGTCTGGCCTGCGGCCGGCTGCCTTTCTGCAAAGAGAGAAAAAGGCTCCGGCGGTGAAAGCCCCAAAGCCTTCCCCCTTGGGGGAAGGTGCCCCAGTGGGCACACTGGGGCGGATGAGGGGCCGCAAGAACCAGAGAGGGAGAGAGATGCATGAAACCCTCCTCCATGCGCACCCGGGCCGGACGCAAAAAAAAGTTGAGAGCGTGGAATTCCACGCTCTCATTCTTTGAATACGAATAGCTTGTACAGGGGAACGTCCAGGGCCTTGGCAATGTCGATCAGTGTGTCCAGACTGCACGAGCTGACCCCGGTCTCGATCCGCTGGATATAGTTTCGGCTGACCCCATCTTCCCCGCAGGCATCTGCCAGCTGTTCCTGGGTCAGACGTTGTTCCTTCCGATAGTGCAGGATGTTCAGTCCAATTTGAATCCACTCGTTATAGTGGCGAATATCCATGAGACCACCTCTGGAATTATTCTAACCACAATGTGCGGGGAAGTTAGCAAACAGAATAATTGTAAATACACACTATTTATGTGTATTTATAAATAATTTATGTTATAATACCACCTGTGGGGTGGTATTGTGGCGCTACTGGAAAAAATCGCTGCGTGGATCGTGGTGATTCCCCTTTTTTATGTTATCATATGCATGACGATCACATCCATGCTCTACGGCGGCTACTGGACGCGACTTAATTGTGCCTGCGCATTTTTTGAACGGCTTTTGACGGCACCTGTCCGGCGATTGAAAAAAATCATCCAAAGGAAACAACAGAAGATGAAAACCGTTACCATTTACACCGACGGCGCCTGCTCCGGCAACCCCGGCCCCGGGGGCTGGGGCGCCATTTTGATGTACGGCGCCCACAAAAAAGAACTCTCCGGCGGAGAGGCCTCCACCACCAACAACCGCATGGAGCTGACGGCGGTCATCTCCGCCCTGGAGCTGCTGAAAGAGCCCTGCGCCGTGGAGCTCTGGTCCGACTCCAAGTACGTCATCGACGCCCTGGACAAGGGCTGGGCCAAGGGCTGGCGGGCCAAGGGCTGGATCAAGTCCGACAAGAAGCCCGCTCTGAACCCGGACCTGTGGGCGCGGCTGCTGGATCTGTGCGAGATCCACACCGTCCGCACCCACTGGGTCAAGGGCCACGCGGAGAACGAGTACAACAACCGCTGCGACGAGCTGGCGGTGCTGGAGAGCCGGAAATTCAGATAAGTGTTTGCGGCATGCTGCGGAGTATGTCAGAGAAGTAAAAAACTGAGTGTTTCTCAGGGAGACGCAATCGTTTTCCTACCGAAGATTCACAAACTGTTCATAAGATAAACATAATTCGGCCAAAATTATCCGGTATCTTATACTCAAGCAAAGGGTCCTCCCAAACCCGATGCGTTTTCTCCCTCCTAAAACACACACAGCAAAAAGGACCGCCTCCGGCGGTCTTTTTTGTGTCCTTTTTTATCCGGGCCTCCGCCCTTCGCCTTGTAAATGGTGGGCCGGCGGTGTAAAATAGCCCCAGTATGGGATTTGGTTCCACAAGGAGGTTTTTACCCATGAAAGACGGCTTTATCACCGTGGCCGCCGGCACTCCCCGGATCCGGGTGGCCGACTGCCGCTACAACGCCGAGCAGATCTTTACCCTCATGCGGGAGGCCGACAAGCAGGGCGTCAAGGTCCTGGCGCTGCCGGAGCTGAGCCTGACCGGCTACACCTGCGGCGACCTGTTTTTGCAGGAGACGTTGCTGAACGGCGCCGAGGAGGGCCTCCGCACCATTCTGGAGGCCACGAAAAATCTGGATCTAATCGCGGCCGTGGGCCTGCCGGTCCGGGACCGGTGGCATAACAAACTGTATAACTGCGCTGCTGTAATACAAAAAGGAGAGATCCTGGGCCTGGTGCCCAAGACCCACGTGCCCAACTACGGGGAGTTTTACGAGCAGCGCTGGTTCGCCTCCGCAGAAGGCCCCGACGAGCTGGAGGACGAGTTCGAGCTGTGCGGCCAGTCGGTGTGCCTCAACAGCAATGGGATCTTTGCCTGTGACAGCGTGCCGGATCTGGTGATCGGCGTGGAGATCTGCGAGGACCTGTGGGCGCCGGAGCCGCCCTCCACCTCCCTGGCCCGCCGGGGCGCCACCCTGATTCTGAACCTCTCCGCCTCCAACGAGACCGTGGGCAAGGCCGCCTACCGCCGCTCCCTGGTGACGGGCCAGTCCGGCCGTCTGGTGTGCGGCTACGTCTACGCCGACGCCGGGGAGGGCGAGTCCACCACGGACCTGGTGTTCGCGGGCCACAACCTGATCGCGGAAAACGGCACCATCCTGGCGGAGCGGCGGTTCGCCACGGGGCTGACCATCAGCGAGATCGACGTGGCCAAGCTGGCGGCTGAGCGCCGCCGGATGAACACCTTCACCCCCCCTGCCGGCGGAAAGGACGTCCGGCGGATCAGCTTTGACCTGCCGGTGACCAAGACCCGGCTGACCCGGCCCGTCTCCCCCACCCCCTTCGTGCCCGAGGACGCGGAGAGCCGGGAGGCCCGGTGCAGCGAGATTTTGTGCATCGCCGCCCTGGGTCTCAAGAAGCGGCTGGAGCACACCGGCGCCCGCACGGCGGTGGTGGGGCTCTCCGGCGGCCTGGACTCCACGCTGGCGGTGCTGATCACGGCGCTGGCCATGCAGATGCTGGACCGGCCCGCCACGGACATCATCGCCGTCACCATGCCGTGCTTCGGCACCACGGACCGGACCAAGTCCAACGCCGTGCTGCTGGCGGAGCGGCTGGGCACCACCCTGCGGACCGTGGATATCTCGGCCAGCGTCCGCAGCCACTTCAAGGACATCGGCCACGACCCGGAGGACCACTCCGTCACCTATGAAAACGCCCAGGCCCGGGAGCGGACCCAGGTGCTCATGGATATCGCCAACGCCAACGGTGGCCTCGTCATCGGCACCGGGGACCTGAGTGAGCTGGCCCTGGGCTGGTGCACCTACAACGGCGACCACATGAGCAACTACGCCGTCAACGCCGGCATCCCCAAGACGTTGGTGCGGCATCTGGTCAGCTTCATCTCCGACGACAAGGAGGCGGAGGACCCCCAGCTGTCCACGGTCCTGACGGACATTCTGGACACCCCCGTGTCCCCGGAGCTGCTGCCCGCCGTCCAGGGGGAGATCAGCCAAAAGACCGAGGACCTGGTGGGGCCCTACGAGCTCCACGACTTCTTCCTGTACTATATCATCCGCTGGGGCTTCAGTCCCCGGAAGGTGCTGCGGCTGGCGGAACAGGCCTTTGCCGGCAGATACGACCGGCGGGTGCTGCTCAAGTGGCTGCGGAGCTTTTACCGCCGCTTCTTCTCCCAGCAGTTCAAGCGCAGCTGTCTGGCCGACGGCCCCAAGGTGGGCTCCGTGGCCCTCAGCCCCCGCGGCGACTGGCGGATGCCCAGCGACGCTGTCGCAGCACTGTGGCAGGAGGAGCTGGAGGGGCTGGATTAAGCAAAAACCATCCCCCCGCCAGTCGCCATATCGGGGCCCCCGCAAACTCTTCGATTTTGCGGGGAAAGGAGGAGCAAGGGAGCGGACGGCGTTTTCGCCGGAGGCGGAAACAGAGACAAGCGGACTTTGCTCCGACGCGGCGGATGCCCAGCGACGCGGTGGCAGCACTGTGGCAGGAGGAGCTGGAGGGACTGGATGAAGCAAAAATCATCCCCCGCCAGCCGCCAACCCGGGGCCCCCGCAAAATCGGAGAGTTTGCGGGGAGCGGAGCGAGGAAACGTTTGTATATTGTCTCATCAAAAGGGGGAGAGCCGGCTATGACGGCTCTCCCCCTTTCCAGCCTACGTCTCCGCGCCCGGCACACTTGACAATAGTCTGATTTCGTACTATAATAGCCTGCGTAGATAGTCCGATTTCGGACCAAGGAGGAGCGGAATGAACATCAGGCAAGAGATGAAAGAGCTGTGCGCCTGCCTGTGCCGTCAGGATGAGCTGTACGCCGCCCTGGCCCGCCGGCAGGGGCTGAGCTATCACACGGCCATGACCCTGTACGCGCTGGATCAGGACCAGGGCTGCACCCAGAAGCAGATCGCGGAAAACTGGATGATCCCCAAGCAGACGGTGAACACCGTGGTGAAGGAACTGGAGCGGAGCGGATATGTGGAGCTGCGCGCCGGACGGGATCAGAAGGAAAAGCTGGTCTTTTTCACTCCCGCCGGGAAGGCGTTCGCGGCGGAGGGACTGCGGGAGCTGTACGAGACGGAGGAACGGGCCGTAAAGGCCATGGGCGAGGCGCGGTTCCGGGAGATGGTGGCGGCCAACCGGGCCTTTACCGAGGCCTTTTCCGCAGAGGTATCCCATGGAGCGTAACGCCCTGTCCCGGCGCTTCACCGCCGCCTCCCTGCTGCGGTTTTCCGCGGCCAATGTGGTCATGATGATCTTTTTGTCCCTGTACACCATTGTGGACGGAATGTTCATCTCCCGTCTGGTGGGGACGCTGGCGCTGTCCGCGGTGAATATGTCCTATCCTCTCAACAGCCTGGAGCTGGCGCTGGGGATCATGCTGGGTACCGGCGCCAGCGCCGTCATCGCCCGGGAGATGGGAGCGGGAGAGGCCGAGCTGGCCCGGCGGGACTTTTCCTGCGTGGTGACTGTGGCCGCGGCGGCCGGCGGCGTGTTTGCCCTGGCGGGGAACGCCCTTTTGGAGCCGATCCTGGAGGCGCTGGGCACCAGCGCTTTGCAGCTGCCCTACGCGGAGACCTATACCAGAATCCTGCTGTGGTTCGCGCCGGCGCTGTTTTTGCAGACGGTGTTTCAGGTCCTCTTTGTGACGGCGGGAAAACCCGGGCTGGGTCTGGGCACCACGGTGCTGGGCGGGGTTTCCAACATGGTGCTGGACTACTGGTTCATGGGCCCCCTGGAGATGGGGGTGGCCGGGGCGGCCGTGGCCACGGGCGTGGGCTATTGTATCCCCGCCGCGGCGGGACTGTACTATTTCCTCCGCCCCCGGGACAGTGCCCTGTGGTTCGTCTCCTTCCGTCCCCGGTGGGCGATGCTGCTGCACACCTGCGGCAACGGCTCTTCGGAGATGGTCAGCAACATCGCCAATGCCCTGACCACCTTTTTGTTCAATATCATCTTTCTCCGCTTTTGGGGAGAGGACGGCGTGGCGTCCATCACCATCGCCATGTATTTCCAGTTTGTGTTCACCGCGGTGTTTTTCGGCTTTTCCATGGGTGTGGCGCCGGTGATCAGCTATAAGTACGGCGCGGAGGATACCGGCCAGCTGCGCCGGATCGTCCGGATCTGTCTGTGTGTGATCCTGGCGTGTTCTCTGGGGGCCTATCTGCTGGCAAGGCTCCTGATCGGGCCCAGTCTGATCCTGTTTACGGATCCCGGCACCCCTGTGTATGAGATCACCATGGAGGGGTTTCCCCTGTATGCGGCGAGCTTTTTGGTTATGGGCGTCAGTATTTTTGCCTCTTCCCTGTTCACCGCCTTTTCCAACGGGCTGGTCTCCGCCGTGATCTCCTTTGCCCGCACCTTTGTGTTTTTGGTGGGCATGCTGCTGATCATGCCGCAGCTGCTGGGGCGGACGGGCATCTGGCTGGCGGTCCCTGCGGCGGAGGTCCTGGGCCTTCTGGTATCGGCGGTGTTTTTGCTGTGGGGCAGAAAGAAATATCAGTATGCGTGAGAGAAAAAGAGCCTCCGGAGGTCCACCCTCCGGGGGCTCTTTGATCGCGATGATGAGGCGGCGCCTCCGGGGAAGGGCTGCATGGCAGATGCCCGGTCAGGCGTTCACCCGCAGGCAGCGCATGGCGTTGAGGATCGCCAGGAAGGCCACGCCCACGTCGGCGAACACCGCCGCCCACATGGTGGCGCAGCCGAAGGCGCCCAGCACCAGCACCAGTCCCTTGACCCCCAGGGCAAAGACGATGTTCTGCCGGACGATCCGCAGCGTCTTGCGGGAGATCCGCATGGCCAGGGCAATCTTGGAGGGCTTGTCGTCCATCAGCACGATGTCCGCGGCCTCGATGGCGGCGTCGGAGCCCAGGGCGCCCATGGCGATGCCGATGTCCGCCCGGGTCAGCACCGGCGCGTCGTTGATGCCGTCGCCCACGAAGGCCAGGGCCCCGGTCCGGTCCCGCTTCTCCAGCAGGGACTCCACATAGTCCACCTTGTCGGCGGGCAGCAGCTGGGCGCGGTAGTCGTCCACGCCCAGGTCCTTTGCCACCGAAGCAGCCACGGCCTCCACGTCGCCGGTCAGCATGACGGTCCGCCGCACCCCGGCGGCCTTCAGGTCCGCGATGGCGGCCTTGGCGTCCTCCTTGGGAAGGTCCGCGATCACGATGTGACCGGCGTAGCGGCCCTCCACCGTGACATGGATGATGGTGCCGGGCAGGTGGCAGTCCCGCCAGACCACGTTCTGACGCTCCATGAGCCGGGCGTTGCCCACGCAGACCTCCCCGCCGTCCACCATGGCCCGGACGCCGTGGCCGGCGATCTCCTCCACGTCCCGGACCCGGGACACGTCGATGGGCAGGCCGTAGGCGGCCCTCAGGGACAAGGAGATGGGGTGGTCGGACCAGTGCTCCGCCAGGGCGGCCCGCTCCAGGACCTCCGCCTCGGTGAAGCCCTCCGCCGGGTGGATGGCAGTGACGGTGAACACGCCCCGGGTCAGGGTGCCGGTCTTGTCAAAGACCACGGTGTCCGTTTTGGCCAGGGCCTCCAGATAGTTGCCGCCCTTGACCAGGATGCCGCATTTGCTGGCGCCGCCGATGCCGCCGAAGAAGCTCAGCGGCACGGAGATCACCAGGGCGCAGGGGCAGGAGATCACCAGGAAGATCAGCGCCCGGTGGAGCCAGCCGCTCCAGTCGGTGCCCGCCAGGAAGCCCGGCAGGGACGCCGCCGGAACCAGGGCCAGGGCCAGCGTGGGCAGCAGGAACAGCGCCGCCGCTGCGATCACCACGCAGGGGGTGTAGTACCGGGCGAAGCGGGTGATGAAGGCCTCGCTGGAGGACTTCTTCTCGCTGGCGTTTTCCACCAGATCCAGGATCTTGGAGACCGTGGACTCCCCGCAGGGCCTGGTGACCCGAAAGCGCAGCACGCCGCTGAGGTTCACGCACCCGCTGATGACGGCCTCGCCGGGCCCCACGTCCCGGGGCACGGACTCGCCGGTGAGGGCGGCGGTATCCAGGGAGGAGCTGCCGGTGAGGACCACGCCGTCCAGGGGCACCCGCTCGCCGGGCTTGACCACCACGGTGTCGCCCACGGCCACGTCCTCCGGGTCCACCTCCTCCGTGGAGCCGTCGGCCTGCTCCAGATTGGCGATGTCCGGCCGGATATCCATGAGGGCGGCGATGGAGGCCCGGGACCGGCCCACGGCGTAGTCCTGGAACAGCTCGCCCACCTGGTAGAAGAGCATCACGAACACCGCCTCGGCGTACTCGCCGGTGAAGAAGGCGCCCACCGTGGCCAGGGCCATGAGGAAGTTCTCGTCAAAGACCTGGCCGTGGGCGATGTTCCGCACGGCCTTCCACAGCACGTCCCAGCCGATGACGGCGTAGGGGATCAGGTACAGGGGCCACAGGGACAGGAAGGGTCCCCCCTCCCCGTTGATACTGTGGTCCGCCAGGAGAGACAGCGCCGCCGGGATGGGGATGGGGGGCAGCAGCTTCAAAAGGACCAGAAGAACGGCGGAGACAACGATCCGCCGCAGCATCTTTTTCTGCTTGCGGGAGAGTTTGCTCATAACAGAGCCTCCTTTTCCAAAGAGAGGGAGAGATTGTGGAAAAACAGCGGGAAAAAGGCCGCCGGAAACGGCGGCCTCGGGCTCACAGGTTGATGACGCAGTCCGGCTCCACCTTTTTGCACACGGCCACGACTTCCTTCATGATGGCGTCGAAGCGGTCGTCCTCGGCGTCGATGGTCATTTTCTGGGTCATGAAGCTGACGGTGGCGTCATGGACGCCGTCGATCTTCTTGATGGCGGTCTCCATTTTGGCGGCGCAGTTGGCGCAGTCCAGGTCGGTGAGGTTGAAACGCTTTTTCATGATGCAGTCCTCCCAGTATAATAAAATAGGAATATAACGATCCGGAATTACTCGCTGACGTGCTCCAGGCCCTGGTCGATGATGGTTTTCACGTGGTCGTCGGTCAGGGAGTAGAACACGGTCTTGCCCTCCCGCCGGGACTTCACCAGCCGGGCGTTTTTCAGAGCCCGCAGCTGATGGGAGATGGCGGACTGGGTCATGCCCAGCAGAGCGGCGATGTCGCACACGCACATCTCCGACTCCAGCAGCACGTACAGGATGCGGATGCGGGTGGAGTCGGCAAAGATGCGGAACAGCTCCGTCAGGTCGTACAGGGTGTCCTCCCCCGGGATCTTGTCCCGGACCTTTTCCACGATCGCCTCGTGGGCGTGGATAAAGTCACAGCACTCCACATTGTAGCGGTCCTCCATGGTCCGCCTCCTTTCATATGAATATCTGTTCATATGTTCATTATATAAAGGAAAAATAAAATGTCAACCCCTCTGGAAAAAATTTTTTGCCCTCCCGCTGCCGGGGCGTTTTTCCGGGAAAACTGGTTGACAATCCCCTGTATTCTTGTAAAATAAATCCCATGTTGACTTTGCCGGTCCGTTCCGGCCACAGATAAGGAGAGCGATTCATGAGCGAACTGGAGCAGAACACCCGGCAGCGTTTGCAGAAAAACGCCTTCATGCTGCACAACCACATCGAGCTGGAGTCCGTGGAGCCGGACCGGGCGGTGTTCCGGCTGGACATCCGGCCGGAGAGCCGCAACCCCTACGGTATGGTCCACGGCGGCGCCATCTATACCATGGCGGACAATGCCACCGGCACCGCCGCCCACACCGACGGCCGTTACTATGTCACCCAGACCAGCGCCCTGCACTTCCTGCGCAACCAGGCCAGCGGTACTGTCCGGGCCACGGCCTGGGTCCGCCACCGGGGAAAGTCCACGGTGCTGACGGCGGTGGATATCACCGGCGAGGACGGCAAGCTCCTGGCCACCGGGGAGTTCACCTTCTTCTGCGTGGACAAGGCCCTGATGGACCAGAAGGCCCCAAAAGAATAAGCCTTGCGGAAAACGCCCCCGCGCCGACAGGCGCGGGGGCGTTCTTATGCGTATTCAGCGCTTCGCCGGGGCGTCCGGCGCCAGGGGGAAGGACACCCGGACGGTAAACAGGTCCGCCACGGTCTCCACGGTCAGCTCCCCGCCGCAGGCCTCGGTGAAGCTGCGGGCGATGGAGAGGCCCAGGCCGCTGCCGCCGTCGGTGCGGCTCTCGTCCCCCCGGACGAACCGGGCGGTGAAGTCCACGCCCTCCGGCAGCTCCCGGCTGGAGGTGTTGCGGACCCTGGCCTCCGCCCTTCCCTCCCCCGCCGTCAGCTGGAGGTAGACCCGGCTGCCGGGGAGCGAGTACTGCAAGGCGTTCTGGATCAGGTTCTGGAACACCCGGTAGAGCCGCTTGCCGTCGGCCACGATGGGAACCTCCCCCTCCGGCAGGTCCGTGCGCACGGTCAGGCCGCTTTGTTCGATGGGGTCCGCCATGTCCGCCAGGGTCTGGCGCAGGAGCTTTCCCAGGTCCAGCCGCTCCAGATCCACCGGCAGCTGATCGGAGGCGGCCTTGCTGACCTCGAACACGTCCTGGACCATGGCCTTGAGGCGCTGGGCCTTCTCGTCGATGATCCGGGCGTAGTCCGCCGCGGTCCCCTCCAGGGGCTCCTGCCGCAGCAGCTCCGCGTAGGAGAGGATGGAGGTCAGGGGCGTTTTCAGGTCGTGGGAGACGTTTGCAATCAGCTCCACCTTCATCCGCTCGCTGCGGGTCCGGTCCGCCAGGGCCTGCTGGAGGCCGGACTGAATGTGGCTGAGGTCCTCCGCGATCTGGTGCAGGTCCGTGTCCGCGGGCAATTCCGCCGCGGCGTCCAGGTTTCCGGCCCGGATGGCCGCCGCCTGATCCGCCAGACGCCCCAGATCCCGGGCCAGGGACAGCTGGTGCCGGGAGGAGAGGATGCACAGCGCCAGCACCAGGAGGAAGCCCAGCACCGTCAGCAGCACCCAGGCGAAGTACAGGTTCCACCAGTAGAGCTCCATGCCGATCACCAGCAGCACGGCGGCCGCCGCGGTGCCGCCCACCATGGCCGCCGGCAGGGCCAATGCCCACCGCCGCAGCCGTTGCTGCACCGGCAGGCGGAGCGAGCGGTCCCGCAGGAGGCGGCGGAGGCTCCGCAGCCAGCTCCGCCGCTGCTCCTTGGAATGATAGCGGTGGTCTATCCGGATCAGCCACAGAAGCAGGCACAAAAGCAGCAAAAGGGGCAGGTTTTCCAGAAGCATCCAGACGCCGATGGGGAGATACTCCTGTGTCACAATGGCCCAGGAGAGACCCCTGATATTGGTGAGGATATGGAACAGCAGCCAGAAGGGAACGCCCTGATCGGTATAGCCGAAGAGCAGCGACAGCAGGCACGCTGCCACCGCCAGGAACCGCAGCTCCGTCCACACGTACACGGTCTTGGCGGCGATGGCCGCCTCCGCCCGCCTCCGGTCCTTCCGGAGAAAACAGGCCAGAGACAGCAGGCCCAGTCCCGCTGCCAGGGCCAGGGCGGCCCTGAGATAGAAGGTGTAGAAGCCGCGCAGCTCCTCATACAGGCCGTACATGGGGCTGCTGCGGGAGATGTAGCCGCTGTCGTACTGGCCCTGGAGGTAGCGGATGGGGGTCTTCCGGACCGCCATGCGGACCTCCACGCCCTCCACGCCCTCTCCGGCGGTGAAGTTTTCGTAGCCGGGCAGATACCAGCTCCGGTCCTCGGTGTAGATGCCGCTGCCGTAGAGGTCCACCTCCTTCCCGTCCTTCCAGGCCTGGGCCTTGCCGTCCTTGAAGATCAGCAGGAAGTTGTATCCCTCCGGGATGTCCGAGGTATCGGCCAGAGCTCGGCTGGTGTTGCGGTAAAGGACGCGGTTGTTTTTGCGGATGCAGTAGAGCACGTTCTTGTCCGCCTGATAGGCCGCGTCCGGCGCCGTGTGTCCGGACTCCTCCGAGGCCATGGCGCTGTCGGAGGCGGTGTCCGAGTACCAGCCGCCGGAGGTCCATCCGGAATCGCCTTCCAGCACCGTGTCGTACCACGTGAGCGTTCCCCCGGCCCCCAGGGTCAGAAAGTCCCGGACATAGCCGCTGACCTCGGAGGCAAAGGCCCGGGTCTCCTGCCAGTCGTCCTTCCACCACTCCAGATCGCTGCCGGTGACCCACTGCCCCAGGCCGGAGAGCAGGCTCCCCGCCGTCAGGGCGAAGCCCAGCAGCAGGGCGGCCACGCCGGTCCAGGCCCGGATCCGGGGGTGCTTTTTCGGCTCCACCCGAAGGACCCCGGGGGCCTCCTCCGCCCCGTTTATCGCCTCGTCCACCCGGGCGGCCACGTAGTACTCCAGCTCCTCGCCGGGGTCATGCTCCATGCCGTTCCATTTTGTATCCAATTCCCCACACCACCTTGATGTAATCTGGCTCGCTGGGGTTCAGCTCCACCTTCTCCCGGATGCGCCGGATGTGGACCATCACCGTGTTCTCGCAGGCGTAGGCCGTCTCCTCCCCCCACACCCGGCGGTAGATCTCCTCTGCCGGGAACACCCGTCCGGGGTGATTCATCAGCAGCTCCACGATCTTCGTCTCCGTGGCGGTGAGGCGCACCGGCTCGCCGTCGGCGGTGAGCTGGCGGCTCTCCGGGTCGTAGGCCAGGCGGCCGTTGACCAGCACCCCCGCCCGGGAGCGGGCGTGGATGTCCCCCAGCTGGGTGTACCGGCGCAGCTGACTGCGGACGCGGGCCGCCAGCTCCTGGGGGTTGAAGGGCTTGGTGACGTAGTCGTCGGCCCCCATGGAAAGCCCCAGGATCTTGTCGGAGTCCTCGCTCTTGGCGGACAGGACGATCACCGGCAGGTTCCGCTTCTCCCGGATCCGCAGCAGGGCGGTGAGGCCGTCCAGCTTCGGCATCATCATGTCCAGCAAAATAAGGTCCACCGGCTTCGTCAGCGCCAGGTCCACGGCGGCGAGGCCGTCGGCGGCCTTCAGACACCGGTAGCCCTCCCGCTCCAGGGTGATGGCGATGGCCCCGGCGATCTCGGCGTCGTCGTCCACCACCAGAATCCATTCGTTCATGTCGCGTCCCTCCTTGAGCCAAGGTCAGTGTCCCACACAATTCTTACAGCGGTGTGGGGAAATCTCTTACGGATTTCTTACAAAAAACGGGGGCCTTCCGGTCCCCGATACGGCCGGAAAAGGGGCCGCGCCCCTTTTCCGGCAGCTTCATTTTTTCAGCGGCAGCGTCAGGATGAAGCGGGTGGAGGATGCGTCGCTCTCGGCCTTCAGGGTGCCCCTGTGCTCGGCGGCGATGGCGGCGGCGATGGGCAGCCCCAGGCCGAAGCCCGACTGCTCCCCCCGGGAATCGTCCGCCCGGTAGAACCGCTCAAACAGGCGGCTCAGCTGCTCCGGGGGGATGGGCGCGCCGGGGTTGGCCACGGTCAGCCGGGCCTGCCGGTCGGTTTTTCGCAGCGTCAGGGTGATGATGCCGCCGGCGGCGCCGTACTTGACGGCATTGTCCAGCAAAATGGCGATCACCTGCCGCAGCTTCTCCCGGTCTCCCAGCACCGTCACGTCCCCGGCCAGGTCCTCCCGCAGGGGCTTGCCCGCCTCAAAGGCCACCGGCTCGAAGGACAGTGCGCAGTCCGCCGCCACGTCGGTGAGGGACACCGTCTCCATCACCGCCGTGCGGACGGCGTTGTCCGCACGGGCCAGTGTCAGCATCTCCTCCACCAGGGATTTCATGCGCCCGGCCTCGGAGCGGATGTTGTCGCTCCACCGGGCGGGCCGGTCGGGCAGGTCCGCCGACTGGAGCATCTCCGCGTTGGAGAGGATCACCGTCAGAGGCGTTTTCAGCTCATGGGAGGCGTCGGAGAGGAACTGGCGCTGCTGGCGCCAGGCCCGCTCCACCGGCCGGGTGGCCCAGCGGGCCAGGAGGATGGACACGCCCAGAAGCAGCAGCAGCGACGCCGCGCCGATCTGGAAGTAGGAGCCCATCATCTCCCGCAGGGTGGCCTGCTCCATAGACATGTCCACAAAGGCCAGCTTCTGATACAGTCCGTTGTCCTGGCGGAGATAACGCAGGTTGTAGCTGTCGACGGTGCCCTCCGTCCGGTCCTGGGAGAGGCAGTCGGTGATGATGGCGGTCAGCTCCTCCGTGTCCTCCAGATTGGCGTAGGTACCGCCGGTGACATAGGCGCTGTACATGCCGCTGCTGCGCTGCCATACCTCCACGGTGAAGTAGGGCAGCTGGACCACCCGGTCCCCCAGGTCCAGCCCGATATCCGGCCGGGACAGGGCGTTGGAGGCGCTCTCCCGCAGCACCCGCTGGAGCACCTCCCGGCTGATGATCTGGATGTTCTGCTGGGCGGAGGCGTAGGCGGAGAAGAACACCACCGCCAGCACCGCCGTCACCATGACCATGCACATGGCCACAAATTTTACCTGCAATTTACGGATCATGGGCAGAACACCCCCTTTTTGTCGAAAAAAATGTGGAAAAGTGGAAATTTGGCCGGCCGGGTCAGGTTTCCGGCGCCTCCAGGCAGTAGCCCACCATGCGGATGGTGCGGATCTTCACGGCGGAGTGCAGATGCTCCAGCTTGCGCCGCAGGAAGGAGATGTAGACCTCCACGTTGTTGTCCTCGGCGTCGGACTCGTAGCCCCAGATCTTCAGCAGCAGCGTCTCCTTGGTGAGCACCTGCTTCTGGTTGAGCATCAGCAGCTCCATCATGTCGAACTCCTTGCGGCTCAGGCGCACGCTCCGCTCGGCGCAGGACAGGGAAAAGGTGCTCCGGTCCAGCCGCAGGTCGGCGCAGGTGAGGCCCTCGGTACCGGTGCGCAGCTCCGGCTGCCGCCGGATCAGAGCCCGGACGCAGGCCAGCAGCTCCCGGGGCTCGAAGGGCTTGGTGAGATAGTAGTCGGCGCCGCAGTCCAGGCCCTGGACCTTGTCAGAGACCTCGGACCGGGCCGTCAGCATCAGCACCGGCGTGGCGTCCCCGGCGGCGCGCAGCCGCCGCAGCACCGTGAACCCGTCCAGCTTGGGCAGCATCACGTCCAGCAGGATCACATCGTAGATGGCGCTGAGGGCGTTGTCCAGGCCCGTCTCGCCGTCGTGGCACACATCCACGGCATAGCCGTCCATCTCCAGCAGATCCCGCAGGGTCTCCGCAAGCCGTACCTCATCCTCTATGACCAGTACCCGCATGCACCATGCCTCCATTCCGGAAAATACCCATAAACGGGAAGGAAGAGTGTGTGCGGGAAACCCAGGAAGGGTTTCCTGCACAATTTCAATAAAGAGCTTTCAAAACGTTGAAAACGCTTTGAAAGCTACCTGATCTGTCAAAATTCTTTTTGACAGATCAGGGGGAGCCTTCGGCTCCCCCTGATTGTACCATGGGCCGGACGGCCTGGCAAGGTCACGCCGCGGTGTCGTCCGCCGCATCGGCGGTCTCCGCGGCGGCGTCCGCCGCCGTCAGGCCGTTCTGGGCGGCGTCCGCCGCCGTCAGGCCGTTCTGGGCGGCGGCAAACAGGGCGTCCACGCTGTCCAGATCCATCTGGTAGATGGTGGTGTCGTCGTCCACGCGGACGTAGCGGCCGTCGCCGTCCAGGTTCTCCGTGCCGAAGGCCAGCGTCAGGGTCTGCTCCGTGCCGCTGTCGGTGAGGTAGGTCATGGTGACGGTGACCGGCTCGTCAAAGCCGCAGATGCTCACCGCCTCGTCGGTGGGCTTGTAGTCCACGCACTTGGTGATGCTCAGGGCCTCCAGCTCGCCGATCAGGTCCGCGGCGGCGTCGGTCACGTCCTCCCCGCCGGATTTCCAGGTGACGGTGACGTTGCCGTCGGCGTCCTCGTCCTGGTCCGGCGTCAGGGTCACGGTCTCAGTGCCGGAGAGGGTCACGGAGAGGATCCGCTCCTCGGTCAGCAGGGGCAGCTCCGGCAGGGCGCACATGTCGTAGATGGCCTTGGACATGTAGGTGTACAGGGTGTCCGCAATGATGTAGACGGGGCTCTCCTGCCCGTTCATGAGCATGTAGTAGCTGGTGCCGTCGGTGGTGGCGTTGCCCAGGGCGAGGGTCAATGTCTCCCCCTCCGGGGTGGTGGCGGTGAGGGTGGCGAAGGGATCGTCCAGGCCGTAGGCCTCCAGGGTGTCGCCGTCGGTGATGGTCTGCTGGGGCTTGAGGGCGGTCAGCAGGTCCACGATGGCGGTGACGGTGGAGTCGTCCAGGGGGAACTCCGGGTCGTCGGCCCAGGTCCAGTTCCCGTTCTCGTCCAGGGCGAAGGACAGCGCGGTGGTGCCGTTGTCATAGCTGAGGGCGGAGTAGGCCGCCTCCTCCGTGATAACGCCGGCGGCCTCCGCCGCGGCGGCTTCCTCCTCGGCCTGGCGGGCGCTGCGGTCCTTCAGGGTGCGGACGATCAGCAGCACGGCGGCCAGCGCCGCCACCACGACGACCAGGGTCAGCAGGGTCTTTTTCTGGGATCGGTTCATGGGCGTATTCTCCTTTGTTGCAGCGGCGGGCGGGGCCCGCGCGGGATTTCCGTGGGACCCCGCCGGGGGTCCTTACAGCTTGCGGCGGCGCATCCAGCGGAGGAAGCCGCAGATCAGCAGCGCCGCCGGGATCACCAGGATGAACAGCAGCCCCCAGATGCCGGCGGTGGTGACGGTGTTCATGGGAACGGACAGGCTCACCGGCTCGATGGAGATGGCGGAGATGTCGTCAAAGCCCGCCAGCACGGCGGAGACGAACAAGTCGGTGTTGTCCAGGTTGGTGAAGCTGGAGGTGATGGATTCATCGGTGAGGGAGGCGGAGCCGAACACGGTCAGCCGGGTGAAGAGGCCGTCGTCGATCTCCTCGGTGGCCACGGCGCCCACGGCGTAGGTGCCCTGGGTCTGGTGGTCGGCGTCCAGGATGGCGAAGCCGTTTTCCGAGGTGGTCAGGAAGGACTGGACGGTGATGGTGTCCCGCTCCGGATCCGTCAGCGTCACGCCCCGGGCGTTGTACATCAGCACCATGGAGTCGCTGGTCAGGGCGGAGGCGGCGTCCACGGAGGTGTCCACCAGGGGGAAGAACAGGTAGGGGATGTTCTGATAGTAGCGCCCGGCGTCGGCGATGAGGCCGTCGGCCACGGTCATGCCGTAGGCGGCGCACATGGCCTCGAAGTTGGGCAGGTCCTCCAGCTGGCCGGCCATGGTGTAGACCACCTGGCCGCCGGTGGAGAGGTACTCCAGCACCATGCCCAGCTCGTCGTCGGCCAGGTCCCGGGTGGGGGCGTTGATGAGCAGCAGGTCGCAGTCGGCGGGGATGCCGCCGCCGGTCAGCAGGTTCACGGAGGAGACCGCCACGTGGGCCTTGTCCAGCCGCTCCGTCACGCTGAGGGGCAGGGCGGTCTCGTCGTGGCCGGTGGTCTCGTAGACCGTCCGGGACGCCTCGGACACCACCGCGTCCACGGCGGAGGTCAGCAGGCCCTCGGCGTCGAAGTCCGTCTCGCTCTTGGTGCCGTAATAGTAGTAGGTCATCAGGTCGTAGCCGATGATGTCGTCGATGGCGAAGGACTCCTGCTGGCCGGTGGCGGCGCAGGTGACCACCACCGTGCCGGCGTCCACGCCGTAGGTGCTCAGCACCGAGGGGTAGACAACCGGGTCGATGTACTCCACGCTCAGGCGGTCGCTGAGCGCGGCGTACTTGTCCAGGAAGCGGACGATGCGGCTGTCCACGCTGTCCTGATCGGACAGAATGTGGATCTCCACGTCCTGATCCAGGGCGGCGAGGTATTCCACCGACGTATCGGTGATATCATAGATGCCGCTGTTCGTCAAGTCCCATTGGGCCCAGCTCTCCGGCAGCTGCGCCGCCAGCAGGTTGAACACCACCGCCGCGGCCACGGCCAGGGCCATGAGCCCCGCGGCGAAGGCCCCCCGGCGGGAGGCGTGACGGCCCGCGGCCAGTCGCAGGGCGGTTTTCCAGTTTTTCCGTTCCATTGCCGTCACCTCCCTCAATTCCAGCGGCGCTTCTGGACCACCTGAACGGTCAGAAACACCAGCAGCGCGCACAGGGACAGATACAGCAGCACGCCCCGCAGGTCAAAGACGTGGTCGGAGGCGAAGCTGTCAAAGGCCGTGATCAGGGAGAACTTGCCCAGCACGTCCGGCAGCAGGCCGGCGAAGGCGGAGGAGTCCTTGATGTAGAACCCGGCGATGACCGCCGCGCCCACCGCCAGGGTGCCGGCGGTGATCTTCCAGTTGTCGGACAGGGCGTTGAGCAAAAAGCACACCAGGATCAGCGCCGCCAGCAGGCCCAGCAGGGACCCGGAGGCGCTGGTGGGCAGGAAGCTGACCAGGCCGTCCCACAGGTACAGCACCAGCAAGATGCCGAAGGTGCCCACGGCGGCGATCAGCTGGCTCTCCGTCAGGGCGGAGACCAGCAGACCCACGGCGATCTCTACGGCGCCCAGCAGGAAGAAGGCCAGGATGGTGCCGTAGTCCGCCAGCAGGAAGGACGAGCCGTTGAGGGCGATGATCAGGGGGCACAGGCACGCGATGGCCGTGGGCAGGGCGAACACCGTCAGCATGGCCAGGTACTTGCCCATCACCACGCCGGTGACGCTGACCGGCGCCGTCAGCAGCAGCTGGTCGGTCCTGCTGCGGCGCTCCTCCGCCATGGACCGCATGGTGAGGATGGGGACCACCACCATGAACACAAACAGCGTATAGCTCAGGGACATGGAAAAATAGGGGTAGCCGTTGAACAGGTTGTATACAAAGAAGTAGATGCCGATGAACACCGTCAGCACCGCCGTGAACAGCCACCCGGTCATGGAGTTGAAGTAGGAGGCAACCTCCCGCTTATAAATTGCCGTCATGGTCTGCCTCCTCTCTCGTCTCCGCGTCCTCCGGCGCGGGCTGCGCGGCGGCGCCGGACAGCGCCGCCGCGGCCCTGGCCGCCACGGCGTCGTCCTCGTCGGTCAGGTCCAGGAAGGCCTCCTCCAGGGAGGCGGTCCGGGGCCGCATCTCCAGGATGGGATACTGGGCGTCGGCCAGGGCGTAGAACACCGCCTCCCGCACGTCCCGGTCCCAGGACACCGACAGCCGGGCGGTGTCGCCCACACGGCTGAGCACGGCGCAGCCGGTGATGCCGGGCACCGTCTCCAGCACCGCCGCCGCCTGGTCCGCGTCCGCCCGGACCTCCAGCTCCAGGGCCCCGCCGGCGGAGAGCTTGCCCTCCAGGGCCTCCGGGGTGTCGCAGGCCACCAGCTTGCCCTTGCGGATGATGAGCACCTGGTCGCACACCGCCCGGATCTCCGAGAGGATGTGGGAGCTGAGGATCACCGTGTGGTCCTTTGCCAGCTGGCGGATCAGGTCCCGGATCTCCACCACCTGCTTGGGGTCCAGGCCCACGGTGGGCTCATCCAGGATGATGGTGCCCGGGAAGCCCAGAATGGCCTGCCCAAGCCCCACCCGCTGGCGGTAGCCCTTGGAGAGGTTGCGGATCAGACGATCCGCCATGTCCTCCAGATGGGTCAGGGTCAGCACCCGCTGGAGCTGGTCCTCCAGCTCGCCCTTGGGGATGCGCTTGAGCCGCCCGCAAAAGCACAGGTACTCCTTCGCCGTCATGTCCCCGTACAGGGGCGGGATCTCCGGCAGATACCCGATCCGGGCCTTGGCGGCCTCGGGCTCGTCGAGAATATCGTGGCCGTCGATGAGCACCTGACCCTCCGTGGCGGCCAGGTATCCGGTCATGATATTCATGGTGGTGGACTTTCCGGCGCCGTTGGGCCCCAGGAAGCCAAAGACGTGGCCGTCCTCCACCGTGAAGCTCAGGTGATCCACCGCGTAGTGGTCGCCGTACCGCTTCACCAGGTTTTTGACCTCGATCACAAAGCAAACCTCCTTTTGGGAGCGGGCGCACAGGGGCCCCTCCCGTCAACGCTGGGCAGTATAGACCGGAAATCTGAAACCGAACTGAAAGAGGGGACAAAAAACCGGACCTTTTCGGTCCGGCGGCAAGAAAGCGTGAAAAGTTCCTCTTTTCTGGGAATTTCCAGCGAGATTTTCTTGCAAAGAAAGCGGGCCTCCTATATAATAAATGCGCAAATTGCGAAAAAACTCACAAATCACATCACCGGGACGGAATGCGACCGCCCGGGGAAAGACGGAGGAAAAAAGGACATGAGAGGCGTACACAGCGCGGTGGACGATATCCGCCGCAATGTCTTTACCGAGGTGGCCCGCCTGGCCTATGAGGGTGGGGACCTCAAGCGGGTGGACGAGATCCCCTACAAGATGATCCAGGGCGAGGTGGCCCACCACCGCCACGACGTGTTTCTGGAACGGGCCATCGTGCAGGAACGGGTCCGGCTGGCCCTGGGCATGAACCTCCAGCGGGCAGCGGAGCAGATGCCTATTTCCGCCAGCATCCACGAGGCCGCCACGGACCAGAAGTATTTCGAGGAGCCCCTGGTCAACATCATCCCCTTTGCCTGCAACGCCTGCCCCCCCAAGCAGATCCGCATCACCGACAGCTGCCAGGGCTGCCTTTCCCACCCCTGCATGAACGTGTGTCCCAAGGACGCCATCTATCTGGACAAGGACAAGCACTGCCACATCGATCAGGACAAGTGCATCAAGTGCGGCAAGTGCTTCAACCAGTGCCCCTACCGGGCCATCAGCAAGATCGAGCGGCCCTGCGCCGCGGCCTGCGGCATGGACGCCATCGGCTCCGACGAGCTGGGCCGGGCCAAGATCGACTATGACAAGTGCGTCTCCTGCGGCATGTGCCTGGTCAACTGCCCCTTTGCCGCCATCGCCGACAAGAGCCAGATCTTCCAGGTCATCACCGCCATGAAAAAGCAGGAGCAGGTCATCGCCTGCGTGGCCCCGGCCTTCGTGGGCCAGTTCGGCAAGGACGCCACGCCCTCCAAGCTCAAGGCCGCCATGCGCACCCTGGGTTTTGCCGACGTGGTGGAGGTGGCCATCGGCGCGGACCTTTGCACCGTGGAGGAGGCCCAGGACTTCCTGGAGAACGTGCCGGCCAAGCAGCCCTTCATGGGAACCTCCTGCTGCCCCGCCTGGTCCGTCATGGCCAAGAAGCTCTTCCCCCAGTTCAAGGACTATATCTCCATGGCCCTGACCCCCATGGTCATCACCGCCCGCATGGTGAAAAAGGACCATCCCGACGCCCGGATCTGCTTTGTCGGGCCCTGCTCCGCCAAGAAGCTGGAGGCCAACCGCCGCTCCGTCCGCTCCGACGTGGACTTCGTGCTGACCTTTGAGGAGCTCCAGGGCATGTTCGACGCCAAGGACATCGACTTCACTAAGATCGAGGGAGACCCTGCCGACGACATGGTGGAGGGCACGGCCATGGGCCGTGGCTTTGCCGTGGGCGGCGGCGTGGCTGCCGCCGTGGTGGAGGCCATCAAGCACATCGACCCCGACCGGGAGGTCCTCATCGAGTACGGCGACGGTCTGAAGGAGTGCCGCAAGATGCTGATGATGGCCAAGGCCGGCAAGCGGGACGGCTATCTGCTGGAGGGCATGGGCTGCCCCGGCGGCTGCGTGGCCGGCGCCGGCACCGTCACCCCCGTGAAGGAGAGCGCCGTCAACGTGGAGAAGTTCAAGCAGCAGGCGGCCGCCGCCAGCAGCACCGAGAGCCCCTATCTGAACCGTCTGAAAGAAGTGGAGGAGTGATCCCGCTTTCCGGCATGCCGGTTATCCGGGTTCGCTGATCAGACCCAAGTCCCCGCCGAAACGGCGGGGACTTTTTTTGGAGGCCATGTGTCCTTCGCGGGAGGACAAACGTGTTTGATTTTGTCAATATGGAAATTCTCACATTTTTTTGAACTCGTTTTGTGTAAATTTAATATGGTTTTCGGAAAGCTTACGTAGAAAAAAAGTAAGAACCAAAGTTTTTTCCTAGGGCAGCACCGCACAATTGCTGAGGCAAGCGCTGTCGAATCACCTATCAGGCAGGAAACCATAGGCTTCCCGGCGCATTTCTTCGCGAGAGCGCACAACTTCAAGCCGCCAGGCAGGGCCTGTCAGCCAGAAGCAGATTCGCCAATGCGAACATGATATTGAATTTGGCTCGCTGTTTTTCGAGCCCTCGGTATCGCGTTTTTCGAAATTGCAGCTGTTTCTTGACGACACCGAATACGTGCTCTACTTTTGCCCGAACAGAAGACTTTGCGTGTTCTACTTTCTTTGCGGCATACTGGCCGCTCTTGCTCAGCTTTTTTAATTGAGATGGACGTCGGTTAATTTTGTATTTGATCTTGCGTCCGGATTTGTTCCGAACGATCGCGTCCTCACGGTTCCCGGCTCCAAGATAGCCACTGTCGCCGTAAACGACATCTTCCTCACCGGTCAGCAGGGATGAAGTCTGCGTCACATCATGGACATTGGCTGGTGTCGCCTCCACTGTGTGTACCAGTCCGCTGTCCTTATCCACCCCAACATGGGCTTTATAGCCAAAGTGCCATGTGTTGCCCTTCTTGACCTGATGTGCATCCGGATCCCGCTTTTTCTCCTTGTTCTTGGTGGAAGACGGCGCGGAAATAATGGTGGAATCTACGATCGTTCCCTTTTTCAGGATAAGGCCCTGTTCAGTGAGCGCGGTAACAACTTGTGCAAACAGTTTCTCCTGCAGTCCATTCTTCACCAGCAGGTTCCGAAAGCGGCCAATGGTATCTCCGTTCGGCACCTGATTGCTGGAATCAACGCCGCAGAAATCTGAAAATGCCCGGCTGTCGATTGCCTCCGCCGCTGTTGCTTCATCACTCAGGTCATACAGATTTTGCAGCAGATACAACCGCAGCATGGTCTCCAGTGGATAGGGTTTATTGCCGCGCTCTCCTTTGTAATAGCACGGCTGGATCAGCGTAAGCCATTCCTTCCACGGGACGATCCGCTCGATCTGGGCTAGAAATTCTTTCTTCTTTGTCCGTACCTGCGCCAACTCATCACTAAGCGCAGACATTGTCATCTGTTTATCCATGGTCTTATTATATCACTCCTGGCAGTATCGCGCCTACTTTTCTGTGCGGTATTGCCCTAGAAGTGCGAAGAAAATTCTATCGTTTTTTTCCAAAAGAAGCATTAAAATAAAGCCAACTTCGGAGGACGGAGGGGAAAACCGCCCTTCCGCGGAGAAAAGAAGTCAATTTTTACAGGAGGAACATCATGAAGAAATTTCTTGCCCTGATCCTGGCTCTGGTCATGAGCCTGTCCCTGGTGGCCTGCGGCGGCGACACCGCTACTGAGGAGACCACCGACGACACCGCCACCGAGGAGACCACCGGCAGCGCCCTGAACGTGGGCGTGTTCTACTACAACTTCGCCGATGCCTACATCACCACTGTCCGCAGCGCCATGGACGGCCTGCTGCAGGGTGCCGGCATCACCTACAACAACTATGACGGTGCCAACAACCAGGCCACCCAGCTGGACCAGATCAACACCGCCATCACCAACGGCGCCAACCTGCTGGTGGTGAACATCGTGGAGACCTCTTCTCCCGACGCTGCCCAGCAGGCCTGCGATGCCGCCAAGAACGCCGGCATCCCCATCATCTTCTTCAACCGCGAGGTTGCCAACGAGGTCGTCGACAGCTATGAGAACTGCGCCTTCGTCGGCACTGACGCCGCCGAGGCCGGCCACATGCAGGGCGAGATGATCGGCACCTACCTGCTGGAGAACTATGACGCCGTGGATCTCAACGGCGACGGCACCATCTCCTACGTCCTGTTCAAGGGCCAGGAGGGCAACGCCGAGGCCGAGTACCGCACCCAGTACGCCGTGGAGGACGCCGACGCCCTGCTGACCGAGGCCGGCAAGCCCGCCCTGTCCTTCTATGACGCCAACAACTCCTCCAAGTACCTGGTGGATACCACCGGCAGCTGGTCCTCTCAGGCCGCCACCGACTACATGACCACCATCCTGGCCTCCTACTCTGAGGCTTCCAACAACATGATCGAGCTGGTCATCGCCAACAACGACGGCATGGCCGAGGGCGCCATCGCCGCGCTGCAGGCCGCCGGCTACAACACCGGCGACGAGGGCTCCACCACCATCCCCGTCTACGGCGTCGACGCCATGGACTCCGCCGTCCAGAAGATCCAGAACGGCCAGATGACCGGTACCGTCAAGCAGGACGCCGAGGGCATGGCCAACACCATCCTGACCCTGATCAACAACATCGGCTCCGGTGCCGCCCTGATGGACAACACCGACAGCTACAATGTGGACGCCGACTGCGCCAAGATCCGCGTGCCTTACGCCATGGTCACGGCCTGATTCGGTCTGAACACCTTGCCCCAACGCTGAGTGATGTGACGAGCGGGGCTGTCGAACACCGGCAGCCCCGCTCCCCCACGGCTCAAAACAGGGGCCTTTTTCTATGACGGGATGGAGCCTCTGCCTGAGCCGCGCCCTCCGGACGCGGCCGAGGCAGAAGCTTCAGCGAAAATTTGTGTGTAAAGGAGGAAACAGATATGGAACAGCCGGCATTGCTGGAAATGCGGGGGATCACCAAGGAATTCCCCGGTGTCAAGGCCCTGGACGGCGTGTCCCTGACGGTCCGCCCCGGCACTGTCCACGCCCTGATGGGCGAGAACGGCGCGGGCAAGTCCACTCTGATGAAATGCCTCTTCGGCATTTATGCCAAGGACAGCGGCACCATCACCCTGGAGGGCAAGGAGGTCAACTTCAAGAGCTCCAAGGAGGCCATGGAAAACGGCGTGGCCATGGTACACCAGGAGCTCAACCAGGCCCTGACCCGCACCGTCACCGACAACCTGTGGCTGGGCCGCTACCCCAAGGTGGGCGGCATCATGGTCAGCGAGAGCATCATGCGCAAGCGCACCAAGGAGATCTTCGATGAGTTGGAGGTCCATGTGGATCCCCGGGCCATCATGTCCACCCTGCCCGTTTCTCAGCGGCAGATGGTGGAGATCGCCAAGGCCGTCAGCTACAACGCCAAGGTCATCGTCTTTGACGAGCCCACCTCCTCCCTGACGGAGACCGAGGTGGAGCACCTGTTCCGCATCATCAACATGCTGCGTGACCGGGGCTGCGGCATCATTTACATCAGCCACAAGATGGAGGAGATCCTCCGCATCAGCGACGACGTCACCATCATGCGCGACGGCCAGTACGTGGCCACCCGCCCCGCCAGCGAGCTGACCATGGAGGAGATCATCCGCCTCATGGTGGGCCGCGAGCTCACCAATCGCTTCCCCCCCAAGGAGAACGTCCCCGGCGAGGTCATCCTGGACGTGGAGCACCTCAGCGGCAAGTACACCCGCCTCAAGGACGCCAGCTTCCAGCTGCGCGCCGGTGAGATCCTGGGCATCGCCGGTCTGGACGGCTCCGGCCGCACCGAGGTGCTGGAGAACCTGTTCGGCTCCATGACCAAGGGCGGCGGCACCATCCGCCTCCACGGCAAGGAGATCAAGAACCGCTCTCCCCGGGAGTCCATCAAAAACGGCTTTGCCCTGCTGACCGAGGAGCGCCGGGCCACCGGCATCTTCGGCATCCGCAGCATCCTGGACAACACCGTCATCTCCAACCTGAAGAGCTATCTGATGGGCGGCATCTGCCTGTCCGACAAGAAGATGCGCCAGGATACCGAGTGGGCCATCCAGGCCATGCGCATCAAGACGCCCAGCCAGGACACCCAGATCCGGTCCCTGTCCGGCGGCAACCAGCAGAAGGTCATCATCGGCCGGTGGCTTTTGACCAAGCCGGAGGTGCTGCTGCTGGACGAGCCCACCCGCGGCATCGACGTGGGCGCCAAGTACGAGATCTACGAGCTGATCATCAACCTGGCCAAAGAGGGCAAGGGCGTGGTCATGGTCTCCTCCGAAATGCCGGAGCTGCTGGGCGTGTGCGACCGGATCCTGGTCATGTCCGGCGGCCTGCTGGCCGGCGAAGTGGACGCCAAGAACACCAGCCAGGAGGAGATCCTTACCCTGGCCGCCAAATATGTGTAATAGAGGGGGATATCACCTATGAGCAAGGAATCCAAAACCATGGAGAAAGAGGCTAAGGCCAAAGCTGCGGCCAAGCAGCCCTGGACTGCCCAGCGCGTGCTGGACACCGTTCTCAACAACGCCCTGATCATCATCATGGTGATCGCCGTCATCTACATCGCCATCGTCAACCAGAACTTCCTCAAGCCCGCTTCCATCATCAACATCCTGGCCCAGACCTGCGCCTACCTGCCGGTGGCCCTGGGCGTCGGCGGATGCATCGTGCTGACCGGTACCGACCTGAGCGCCGGCCGCATCGTGGGCCTGACCGCCTGCATCTCCGCGTCCCTCCTCCAGGCCGTGGACGCCGCCAGCAAGATGTGGCCCAACCTGACCCCGCCGCCGGTTCTGCTGGTGCTGCTGCTGGCCATGGTCATCGGCGGTGCCATCGGCGCCTTCAACGGCTTCTTTGTGGCCAAGTACAAGCTGCACCCCTTCATCGTCACCCTGGCTACCCAGCTGATCATCTACACCATTTTGCTGCTGTACGTCAAGGCCGGCGAGAACAACGGCATGGCCATCTCGGGCCTTGACAAGAGCTACTCCGGCTTTATCACCGGCTCCCTGCTGAAGATCGGCGGCACGCCCATTCCCAACTACGTGTGGATCGCCCTGATCTGCACCGCCCTCATGTGGTTCATCTGGAACAAGACCACCTTCGGCAAGAACATGTTCGCCCTGGGCGCCAATGAAGAGGCCGCCCGCGTGTCCGGCGTCAACGTGTTTGCCACCAACATCATGGTCTTTGCCCTGGCCGGCGCCATGTACGCCGTCACCGGCTTCATCGAGGGTGCCCGCGTGGCCTCCAACACCGCCAACACCGGCCTCAACTACGAGTCCGACGCCATCGCGGCCTGCGTCATCGGCGGCGTCTCCTTCGTCGGCGGCATCGGCAAGATCCGCGGCATCGTCATCGGCGTTCTGATGCTGCGCCTGATCTTCGTGGGCCTGAATATGATCGGCATCAACCAGGACCTGTTCTACATCATCAAGGGCGGCATCATCCTCTTCGCCTGCGCCCTGGATATGCGCAAGTATCTGGTCAAGAGATAATAACGGCAACGTCCCGCAGGAGGGCGCGCATCTTCTTCGGGATGCGCGCCCCCTTTGTTTTCCCGCCGGGGCGTGGTATACTGAATCAAAGGAAAGGGAGGAGGACCCCATGGAGCAGTATCGGGTGCTGCTGGTGGACGACGAGGAGGACATCCGGGTCGGCATCAGCCGCAAAATGGATTGGGAGGGCCTGGGCTTTTCCCTGGTGGGAGAGGCGGAAAACGGCCAGGACGCCCTGGAGCTGGCGGAGACCCTGCAGCCCGACGTGGTGCTGACGGACATCAAGATGCCCTTCATGGACGGGCTGGAGCTGTGCCGCATCCTGACGGAGCGGCTGCCGGCGTCCAAGTTCGTGGTGTTCTCCGGCTTCGACGACTTCGAGTACGCCAAGCAGGCCATCCAGATGAACGTGTCGGAGTACATCCTCAAGCCCATCAACGCCCCGGAGCTGACCGCCGTGCTGGAGCGGATCCACGGCCAGCTGGACCGGGAGCGGACCGAGCGGCGGGACGCCGAGCAGCTGCGCCAGCGCTACGAGGAGAGCCTGCCCCTGCTGCGCAACCTCTTTTTGTCCCGCCTGCTGGATGGCCACGTGCCCCGGGAGCGAATGGCGGAGCTGGCCCAGCGGTACGATGTGGAGCTGGGCGGCGGGGACCTGGTGGCGGCGCTGCTGCACGTGGGCGCCGCGGACCAGAGCGAGCTGACGGCCCTGCTGGTCCAGCAGCTGCTGGAGGAGCACCTGCACCCCGCCGGGTGCGTGTGCCGCCCCTTCCCCTACAACGAGTCCGTGGCCCTGGTGGTGTCCCTGGAGAGCGGGGGCGCCGTCTACGAGCTGATCGCCCAGCTCAACCGGGTCTGCGCCCTGGCGGAGAGCTACCTCCACCTGACCCTGACCGCCGGCGTGGGGGCCCCGGTCCCGGCGCCGGAGGACCTGCCCCGCTCCGCCGACGGCGCCCGCAGCGCCCTGGAGTACCGGGGCATGGTGGGCCGGGGCCAGGCCATCTACATCGGAGACCTGGAGCCCGACGGCGGCGCCCGGCTGATGTTCACCGAGAGCGACGAGCAGGAGCTGACCAGCGCGCTGAAGCTGGGCGGCGACGAGGAGCTGCGGGCGGTGCTGGACCGGCTGACGGACAAGCTGCGTCCCTCCGGCCTCTCCCCGGCCCAGTGGCAGCTGTTCTTCCTGGAACTGCTGACCTGCCTTTTGAAGGTGGCCCGGGAGGCGGATCTGGACACGGAGAGCGTGTTCGGCGCCGGGTTCACGGGACTGATGAAGGCCACGGACTTCGACTCGCCGGAGGCGTTGGAGGAGTGGTGTCTGGACAAGTGCCTGCGGATCCGGACCCAGCTGCGCAACCGGCGCACGGACTCGGCGGGCCGGGCCGTGGAGCGGGCCAAGGACTTCATCCACGCCCACTATGGGGAGAGTACGCTCTCGGTGGAGGCCCTGTGCGAGCACCTGCACCTCTCCCCCGCGTACTTCTCCACCCTATTCAAGCGGGAGACCGGCATGAGCTTCACCGCCTATGTCACTGTGGTGCGGATGGAGGCGGCGGCCGCCGCCCTGCGGAACACCGAGGACAAGACCTACCTCATCGCCCGCCGCTGCGGGTATGAGGACCCCAACTATTTCAGCTATGTGTTCAAGCGCCACTTCGGCATGAGCCCCACTAAGTTCCGCTCCGGCTGAGGCAGCGCGTCCGCACGCCGGGACGGCCAGGCCGCCTCCGGCGCGCCGCGGGAATACCAGGAGAGGAGGAACGCCCATGCGGGAGAAGATCGCCGGCCTTGCCCGGCGCTGGCAGAGCGCCTACCGCAGCACCAGCATCCAGATGATCCTGTCGGCGTCCTTCACGGCGGTGGCGGTGCTGGGCATGGTGTTCATGGGACTGACGCTGTTCCTGCGCTTTTCCGCCACCTCCAACGCCCAGCAGTCCGAGAACAGCCAGCGGGTCCTGGCCCAGGTGAATCTGAACCTGGACAGCTACCTGCGCAGCATGATGCGGGTGTCCGACGCGGCCTACTACCACGTCATCAAGGATCTGGACCTGGCGGAGGAGGACCCCTCTTCCGAGCTGGAGCTGCTCTATGAGAGCAACCGGGACTCCCTGGTGTCCATCGCCCTGTTCTCCCAGGAGGGCAGGCTCCTGGCCGCCAGCCCCATGGGGGTGCTGAAAAACAGCGTCTCCCCGGAGCGGGAGAGCTGGTTCACCGCCGCCACGGAGCGGATCGAGAACCTCCACTTTTCCACGCCCCATGTGCAGAACCTCTTCGACGACCCGGACTACCGCTACCGCTGGGTGGTGTCCCTGAGCCGCTATACGGAGCTGACCTGGGACGGCAGCATCCAGGGCGGCGTGCTGCTGGTGGACATGAGCTTCGCCGGCATCGAGCAGATCTGCAAGGACGTGGACCTGTCCGCCTCCGGCGGCTACCTCTACCTGACCGACGACGCCGGGGAGCTGATCTACCACCCCCGTCAGCAGCTGATCTACGCGGGGCTGCTGGAGGAGAACAACCGGGCGGCCGCCGCCTACACCGACGGCACCCACACCGAGACCTTCAACGGCGAGCACCGCCAGGTGACGGTCAAAACCGTGGGCTACACGGGGTGGAAGCTAGTCAGCGTGGTGCCGGCGGAGGAGCTGCTGGACAACTACGGCCAGCTGATGCTGTTCTTCCTGTTCATCGTGCTGTTCTCCGTGTTTTTGCTGATTTTCGTGAACCTGCGCCTGTCCGAGTGGATCACCGCCCCGGTGAAGAAGCTGGACCGGGCCGTCAAGGAGCTGGAGGCCGGCGTGCAGCAGGTGGACTTCGATGTGGGCGGGCCCTATGAGGTGGAGCACCTGAGCCACTCCATCCGCTCCATGGTCTCCACCATGCGCCACCTGATGGCGGACATCGTCCAGCAGGAGGCGGAAAAGCGCCGTAGCGAGCTGGATGTGCTCCAGTCCCAGATCAACCCCCACTTCCTCTACAATACGCTGGACTCCGTGGTGTGGATGACGGAAAACGGACGCACGGAGGAGGCCACGGTGATGCTGACCAGCCTCGCCCGGCTGTTCCGGATCTCCCTGAGCCGGGGCAGCAACATCATCCCCATCGCCGACGAGCTGGAGCACGCCCGCAACTACCTCACCATCCAGAAGATGCGCTACAAAAACAAGTTCTCCGCCGTCATCGAGGCGGAGGACGGCGTGGAGAAGCTGTATACCATCAAGCTCATCGTCCAGCCCATCCTGGAAAACGCCATTTACCACGGCATGGCCTACGCCGACGGGGACGGGGAAATCCGCATCTCCGCCCGCCGGGAGGGAGACGACGTGGTCATCGACGTCACGGACAACGGCCCCGGCATGCCGGAGGAGGTGGTGGAGCGGCTGCTGGACCCGGACGCGCCCCGGGCCAACACCAATTCCAAGGGCTCCGGCATCGGGCTGCGCAACGTCCACCAGCGGATCCAGCTGAGCTTCGGCCGGCGCTACGGCCTCACCATCCACAGTGAACCCGACGCCGGGACCCGGGTGCAGATCCGCCTGCCGGCCCTGGAGAAGGTGCCGGATCAGGGGAAGGAGGGGAAGCCATGAAGCGAAAGGTCCTTTTGCAGCTGGTGGTGCCCCTGCTGAGCCTGTGCGTGCTGTTTTTGCTGCTGACCGTGGATCCGGTCCGCTCCGGCCAGCCCCAGCGGCTGCTGGAGATCTCCGTGCTCTACCGCCAGAGCGACGCGTCCGCCTGGTCCGTGGTGCGCCAGGGGATGGAGCAGGCGGCGGTGGATCTGGGCGCCGAGCTGCGCTTTCTGACCCCCGCCGGGGAGGATGTGCCGGCGGAGCAGCGGGAATTGCTGGAGCGGGAAGCGGAGACCGGAACGGACGCCATTTTGCTGATCCCGTCGGACCGGGCGGCCCTGGCGGAGACGGTGCGGGAGATCACCGCCGCCGGCACTCCGGTGGTGACGCTGGAGACCGACCTGTCCGACGCCGGTGCCCGCGCCTGTATCGGCGCCGACAACACCGCCCTGGGCGAGGCCATGGGCACCGCCGCCCTCAACGGCGCACCGGAGGGATCGCTGGTGATCCTGCTGGACACGGCGGAGGATAACGGGATCAACGACCGTATCCGGGCCGCCGAGATCCTGCTCAAGGCGGCGGGCCGCCGGGTCTACCGGTGCAGCCCCGTGGGCACGGAGACGCTGAGCGTGGCCATGGAGCGGACGCTCTCCGCCATGAGCGCCGCGGCGGTGGTGGCCTTTGACGCCGCGGACCTGGAGCAGGCCGCCGCTTTTCTGGCGGGCCGGGAGGATGCGCCGCTGCTCTACGGCGCCGGCTCCACCGCCACGGTGGCCGCCTATCTGGAGCAGAGCACCATCCTCTCCATCGCTGCTCAGAACGACTTTGCCGCCGGCTACCTGGCCGTGGGCGCCGCCGTGCGGGCCATCCAGGGCCAGAGCTATTTCCAGGTGGAGCCGCTGGAATTCGTGCTGGTGCGCCAGGAGAACATGTACGAGCCGGAAAACCAGAAGCTGCTGTTCCCGGTGACCCGCTGAGACGGCTCCCTGCGGATCTTTTGAGACAAGGAGGTCCCCCATGAGTAGACGGATGAGACGGCCCTGTTCCCTGCTGGTCCTGGCGGCGCTGCTGCTGGCCCTTTGCGGCTGCGCACCGGGCCGGGAGACCCCCACCATCCGGGTGGGCGTGGCACTGTACCTCCAGGAGGACACCTTCCTCTCCACCGTGGTCCAGAACCTGGAACAGCTGGCCCGCGCCCGGGAGGAGGCCCTGGGCGTCAAGCTGAACTTCAACATCGCCGACGCCCGCAGCTCCCAGGCCTCCCAGAACGAGCAGGTGGACCGGTTTTTGCAGCAGGGCTGCGACGTGATCTGTGTGAACCTGGTGGACCGGACCGCCGCGGCGGTGATCGTGGACAAGGCCCAGGCCGCCGGGGTGCCCATCGTCTTTTTCAACCGCCAGCCGGTGCAGGAGGATCTGGACCGCTGGGACCAGGCCTACTACGTGGGGTCCAAGGCGGACCGGGCCGGGATCCTCCAGGGCCAGATCGTGCTGGACGCCTGGCAGAAAAACACCGCCGCCCTGGACCGCAACGGCGACGGTGTGCTGCAATATGTGATGCTGGAGGGCGAGCCCGGCCATCAGGACGCCCTGCTGCGGACGGAGTACTGCGTCAAGACCCTGACAGAGGCCGGCGTGGCGGTGGAAAAGCTGGCCAGCAACAACGCCGACTGGGTCCGCGGTCAGGCCACGCTGCGGATGCAGCAGTGGCTGGAGACCTTTGGGGACACCATCGAGGTGGTGTTTTCCAACAATGACGACATGGCCCTGGGGGCCATCGACGCGTGTTTGGCCGCCGGGATGACGGAGGCGGAGCTGCCCTTCATCGTGGGGGTGGACGCCACGCCCCCGGCCCTGGAGGCTGTGGCCGCCGGGACGCTGAAGGGCACCGTTCAGAACGACGCCGCCGGTCAGGCGGAGAGCATTCTGGACCTGTGCTGCGCCCTGGCCGGAGGGCAGGATGCCGCCTCCGCTGTGGCGCTGGAGGACGGGAAGTACGTGTGGCTGGAATACACCGCCGTCACAAAGGAGAATCTGGAGGACTTTCTGCCGGAGGCGTGAGCCCCGTGGCCGCCCCTCCGCCGAAGCGGGCCTCCCGCCAGGCGGAGGGGCTTTGTCCGGTCCGCCGGCGGAACAGCCGGGAGAAGTACAGCGGGTCCTCGAATCCCGCCGACGCCGCCACCGCCCCCACCGGCAGCGCCGTGGAGGCAAGCAGCTGCCGGGCCCGCTGGAGCCGGCAGCGGGTCAGATACTCGCTGGGGGAGCACCCGTACACCGCCTGAAAGGCCCGGTAGAGATGGCTGCGGCTGAGCCGGACCTCCCGGGCCACCTCCTCCACCCCGATGGGCCGGGAGTAATTGCGCTGGATGAACTGCGCCCCCCGGCGGGCGTAGTCCGCCAGGGCCTCCTCGGGCCGGGCGGGCTCCTCCTCCATCAAAAGGCCCAGGGCCGCCTGAAGGTAGCCCGCCATCCGCACCGCGCTGGAGTAGCCGGACCCCCGGGCCTTGTAGATCTCCAGCAGCGCCTGGCGCAGCCGGTCTCCGGCCTTGGGCCGGGCCACGGGCCCTGCGGCGAACACCGTGGCGGACAGCAGCAGCGGCGCGCTGGGCCCGGCAAAGCCCACCCAGTAGTACTCCCAGGGATCCTCCGCCGCGGCCTGGTAGTGGGCGGTCTGCTCCGGCCGCACCAGGAAGGCGTCCCCGGCCTGCAGCCCCCACTGCCCCTCCCCGATCCGGCAGGTGCCCCGGCCGGAGAGGATGTAGTGGATCAGGTAGTGGTCCCGGATGCCGGGGCCCCAGCCGTAGAGCGGCGGGCACTTCTGAAAGCCCGCGTTGTACACCGCCAGGGACAGCTCCGGCCGCTGGGCCGTCTTGAAGGAGTGCTTGAAATCCCGTGTCATGGCTGCATGCCTCCCCTGTGATATCCTCTGGGGACAGCATACCGCCATTTGGGGCGCTTTGCAACAAAAATCCATAAAGGAGACACGGAAATGAATGGAAAATCCCCCCGGCATTTGATAGCTTAAGAGCAGAAAGAACGACAACAGGAGGGCAACGCTATGGAACATCAGACCCTGGAACAGTCCCTGCGCTCCGGCGCCCTGGACCAGCGGCTCGCCGCCGTGTACGGCGCTGAGGGACTGGCCGCCGCCAAGGAGCGGTGCGCCGTGGCCGCCGCAGGCTTCACCAAGACCTTTGAGAGCCTGCCGGAGGCATTTTTCTCCGCCCCCGGCCGCACGGAGCTGGGCGGCAACCACACCGACCACCAGCACGGCCGGGTCCTGGCCGCCGCCGTGGACCTGGACATCCTGGCCGCCGCCGCCCCCAACCAGAGCGGCATGCTGCGCATCCAGTCCCAGGGCTACCCCATGATCGTGGTGGACCTGCGGGAGCTGACTCCCCAGAGCGGCGAGGAGAACACCTCCGCCGCATTGATCCGGGGCGTGGCCGCCCGGATGGCCGCCCTGGGCTGCCCCCTGACGAACGCCGGCCTGGACGCCTACGTCATCTCCGACGTGCCCGGCGGCAGCGGCCTCAGCTCCTCCGCCGCCTTTGAGGTGCTGATCGGCACTATGCTGGGTGAGCTGTTCTGGGACGGCAAGTGCTCCGCCGTGGAGATCGCCCAGATCGGCCAGTACGCCGAAAACGTCTTTTTCGGCAAGCCCTGCGGCCTCATGGACCAGACCGCCTCCTCCGTGGGCGGCGTGGTGGCCATCGACTTCGCCGACACCGCCAGCCCCGTGGTGGACAGCATCGCCCTGGACCTCCACGCCCAGGGGTACGCCCTGTGCATTCTGGACTCCGGCGCGGATCACGCGGACCTGACCGGCGAGTACGCCGCCATCACCGACGAGCTCAAGGCCGTGTGCCGGTGCTTCGGAAAGGAGGTCCTCCGGGAGGTGCCGGAGGCGGAGTTCCTGGCCGAGCTGCCCCGGGTGCGGCAGACTGCCGGGGACCGGGGCGTGCTGCGGGCCTTCCACGTCTACGCCGAAAACCGCCGGGCGGCGGCCCAGGCCGAGGCCCTGCGCAAGGGGGACTTCGAGGGCTACCTGGATCTGGTCCGCCAGTCCGGCCGGTCCTCCGCCATGTATTTGCAGAACGTGGTGCCCACCGGCGCCGCGGAGCACCAGGAGCTGATGGTGACCCTGGCGCTGTGCGAGGCCATTCTGAACGGCCGGGGCGCCGTCCGGGTCCACGGCGGCGGCTTCGGCGGCACCGCCCAGGCCTACGTGCCCCTGGATCTGTTGGAGGAATTCAAGACCCGGACCGAGGCGGTCCTGGGTCAGGGCAGCTGCCATGTGGTGACCATCCGCCCGGTGGGCGGCGTCCGCCTTGGCTGAGAGGAAGGAGAGAACGACATGATCGATGCAAGCGTTGCGGCCCTGGTCCAGTACGCCGTGGACAAGGGGCTCATCGAGGAGTGCGACCGCACCTGGGCGGAAAACCGGGTGCTGGGGGCTCTGGGCATCAGCGCGTATGACCGGCCGGAGACCGTCCCGGCCATGGAGCTGGAGGAGATCCTAAAGACCCTGCTGGACGACGCCGAGGCCCGGGGCGTCATCTCCGGCGGCGTCACTGAGCGGGACCTGCTGGACACGGAGCTCATGGGCCGGCTCACCCCCCGCCCCTCCCAGGTGATCGGGGAATTCAAGGAAAAGCTGGCCCAGTCCCCCAAGGCCGCCACCGACTGGTTCTACGGTTTCTGCCAGGACACCGACTACATCCGCCGCTACCGCATCGCCCGGGACGTGAAGTGGGTCACCCCCACGGCCTACGGCGACCTGGACATCACCATCAACCTCTCCAAGCCGGAGAAGGACCCCAAGGCCATCGCCGCCGCCCGCACCGCGGCCCAGAGCGGCTATCCCAAGTGCCAGCTGTGCCGGGAGAACGAGGGCTACGCCGGCCGCATGAACCACCCCGCCCGGCAGAACCACCGCATCATCCCCATCACCATTGACGGGCAGGACTGGTTCTTCCAGTACAGCCCCTACGTCTACTACAACGAGCACTGCATCGTCTTTAACGGCCGCCATGTGCCCATGAAGATCGACCGCTCCGCCTTCCGCAAGCTCCTGGACTTCGTGGTCCAGTTCCCCCACTACTTTGTGGGCTCCAACGCGGACCTGCCCATCGTAGGCGGCTCCATCCTGAGCCACGACCACTTCCAGGGCGGCCACTACACCTTCGCCATGGAGCGGGCGGAGATCGAAAAGGCCGTCTCCTTCCCCGGCTTTGAGGACGTGACCGCCGGCATCGTCAAGTGGCCCATGTCCGTCATCCGCCTGCGCTGCGCCGACGACAAGCGCCTGGTGGACCTGGCGGAGAAGATCCTCACCGCCTGGCGGGCTTACTCCGACCCGGCCGCCGGCATCTACGCCGAGACCGACGGCGAGTCCCACAACACCATCACCCCCATCGCCCGGCGGCGGGGGGATCAGTATGAGCTGGACCTGGTGCTGCGGAACAACCTCACCACCGAGGAGTTCCCCTTGGGCGTGTTCCACCCCCACCAGGAGCTCCACCACATCAAGAAGGAGAACATCGGCCTCATCGAGGTCATGGGCCTGGCCGTGCTGCCCTCCCGCCTCAAGAGCGAGCTTTCCCAGCTGGCGGACGTGCTGGTGCAGGGCGGCGACCTCCGCGCCGACGAGGCCATCGCCAAGCACGCCGACTGGGCGGAGGAGCTCAAGAAGCGCTACACCTTCACGGCGGACAACGTCATGGACATCCTGCACACCGAGGTGGGCCGGGTGTTCGCCCGGGTGCTGGAGGACGCCGGCGTCTACAAGTGCACTTCCGAGGGCCGCTTGGCCTTCGAGCGGTTTATCAACAGCGTGAAATAAGGAGGAGTACGATATGAAAACGATCCTTGTCGCCGGCGGCGCCGGCTACATCGGCAGCCACATGGTGGCGCTTCTCAAGGAGCGGGGCATCAACACCGTGGTGGCGGACAACCTGCGCACCGGTCACTGGCAGGCCGTCAAGGGCGGCGTGAAGCTGTACGTGGGCGACCTGCGGGACGCGGCCTTCCTGGACCGCATCTTCACTGAGAACGACATCGACGGCGTCATCAACTTCGCCGCCTTCTCCCTGGTGGGTGAGAGCGTCACCGACCCTCTGAAGTACTACGGCAACAACGTGGCCGGGTCCCAGTCCATGCTGACCGCCATGAAGAACCACGGCGTGAAGCGCATCGTGTTCTCCTCCACCGCCGCCACCTACGGTGAGCCGGAGAAGCAGCCCATCGAGGAGACCGACCGCACCGAGCCCACCAACCCCTACGGCGCCAGCAAGCTGGCCATCGAGGGCATGCTCAAGTGGTGCGATAAGGCCTACGGCATCCGCTACGCCGCCCTGCGCTACTTCAACGCCGCCGGCGCCAACACCGATGTGGGCATCGGCGAGGACCACAACCCCGAGTCCCACCTGATCCCCCTGGTGCTCAAGACCGCCCTGGGTCAGCGGGACCACATCGGCATCTTCGGCGACGACTATCCCACCGCCGACGGCACCTGCATCCGGGACTACATCCACGTCCGCGACCTGGTGGAGGCCCACCTGCTGGCCCTGGAGTATCTGGAGAAGGGCGGCGAGAGCGGCGCGTTCAACCTGGGCAGCGGCGACGGCTACTCCGTTAAGGAGATCATCGACACCGCCCGCAAGGTCACCGGCAAAGAGATCCCCGCCGTGGTGGAGCCCCGCCGTGCCGGCGACCCCTCCGTGCTGATCGCCTCCAACCACAAGGCCGCCGAGGTCCTGGGCTGGACGCCCAAGCGGGGCCTGGAGGAGATCATCGCCGACGCCTGGGCCTGGCACTCCAGCCATCCCAATGGCTACGAGGGCTGAGCCATGTGCGAGACCACGCCCTTCGGCACCCTGGAGGGACAGGATATCCCCCTGATCCGCCTGCGGAAGGGAGACATCCAGGTGGAGCTGCTGCCCTTCGGGGCCGCCGTCCGGGCCATCCGCGTCCCCGACCGGCAGGGCCGGGCCACGGACATCTGCCTGGGCTATGACCGTGTGGAGGACTACCGGGACCGCGACGCCTGCTTCGGCGGCACCATCGGCCGCTGCGCCAACCGCATCGGCGGGGCCGCCTTCACCCTGAACGGCCGGACCTTCCGCCTGACCGCCAACGAGGGGGCCAACCAGCTCCACGGCGGCGTGGTGGGCTTTCACAAGAAGCTCTGGCGCTTCACCTGTGCCCCCGGCGCCGTCACCTTTGCGCTGGACTCCCCCGACGGGGAGGAGGGCTTCCCCGGCAATGTCCACGCGGAGGTCACCTACGCCCTCTCCGGCGACACCCTGACCGTGGACTACCGGGCCGTCAGCGACGCCGACACGGTGGTGAACCTCACCAACCACGCCTACTTCAACCTGGCCGGCCACGACGGCGGACCGGTGTCGGACCATACGCTGACGGTCCGCGCCGAGGCCTACACCCCCGCGGGAGCGGGCAACGTCCCCACCGGGGAGATCGCTCCGGTGGCGGGCACGCCGCTGGACCTGCGCAGCGGCGCGGTCCTGGGCGACCGGCTGGGTGATCCCTTCCTGGCGGCCAGCCGGGGCTATGACCACAACTACGTGCTGGACCGGGGCGGCGCTCCGGCGGCGGAGCTGTGGTGCCCCCGGACCGGCATCGGCCTGGAACTTTCCACGTCTCTTCCCGGCATGCAGCTCTATACCGCGGGCTTTCTGACCGAGCGGACCGGCAAGTCCGGCGCCGTCTACGGCCCCGGCCACGCGGTGTGCCTGGAGCCCCAGTTCTTCCCCGACGCAGTGAACCACGCGAACTTCCCCTCCCCCGTCCTCCGGGCCGGGGCGGAGTACCGCCAGACCATCCGCTACCGGTTCTTCGTCCGGTGAGACCGCGGTTCCCAACTGTGCGTGCATTCCCTTTGTGTGTGTAAAAATAGAGGCCAGCGCCCCCGCCGAAAGGCGGGGGCGCCGGCGTTTGATGCCGATTTATGGGAAAACGGTCATTCTTCCAGCAGATGGCACAGCTGCTGAAGCGCTGCGGCGGAGGCGGCATAGTCTTTGACGCTCTCCAGAGGCTCCATGTTGATATTGAGAGCGGTGCTGTACGCTTTCGCCATTTCCCCCACCATGGCATTCGTTTCTTCCAGGGATACCGTGTGGGTCTGGACCACGCCGTCAACGGTGCAGCGCCAGGAGACCTGCTCCAGATTTTCGACCAGGGCCAAAAGAAGCACCGACACCGTGCGCATCTGCTGGCGAAGCTCCGCGGCGTTTACTGTTCCCTGGGAAAAGTCCATCAGCAGGCCGTAGGGCTGGCTGCTGGTCTGAAGAGAGAGGGTGTAGGTGTCCAGAGGACCGTACCAGAAGGAAAGGTCACTGAGCAGCGCTCCCACGGCGGAGGCATTCCCCACATAGGGGGTCTTTTTGGAAAAGAGGGCGGTTGTGCAGGCGTCAATGTTGGTCCCATCCTGCCAGATCAGGCGGCCGCAGAGGTACACCTCCTCCACCCCCTCCAGCGGTACGCTGAGTTTGGCGGAAGCGGCGTGATGGAGGGGGGACACCAGCCCCTCCCGGGCGGTGATGGTCGCGATGCCGTCCGCTGTCTCCGTTTTCCAGCCCCAGTAGGTGTTGGCGGAGACCGCGGAGGCGACCTCCACATGCAAGGTTCCGCCGTCGTCCCAGACACCCATGGCCATGGTATCCGCCGAGGCGGGAGAGCCGATCACAAACACCTTGGCCGCCAGGGCCCCCGCCAGCACCAACACCGTCAAAAGCACCGCCAGCACCACCCGCTTCCAGCTGCGGCGCTTCACCTTTTTGAGGTAGTCCACCTCCTTGGCGGTCTCCGCTTCCTGCTCCGGCTCCGGGGCGCGCATGGCGTCGAGGCGGGCGGCACAGTCCGGACAGCCGGCCAGATGCCGCTCCACGGCCTCATTGGTCTCCGGGGCCGTCAAATGCTCGGCGTAGGCGGGCAGCAGGTCCCGCACCACGGCGCAGGTCAGATCATTCTTCATCCCATTCACCTCCGTTTTTCAGCCGCTCCTTGCAGCGGTAATAGGTCACCCGGGCCCAGGTCTCGGTCCTGCCCAGCACCGCTCCAATCTCCCGGAAGCTGAGATTTCCGAAGATCCGCAGGTACACCACCTCCCGGCCCGGCTCCGGCAGACCGTGGACCCGGCGCAGGAGGTCCAGCCGCCCGGACTGGTCCAGCACCTCCTCCTCGGCGGAGGGCAGGGGCGGCAGGGCCCCCTCCTCCTCCGGCAGGGGCGTCTCCCGCCGCTGCTTGCGCAGGTGCTGGTAAAAGAGGTGCTTTGCGATCTGGCACAGCCAGGTGGACACCTGGCAGGACCCGTCAAAGCGGCCGATGGACCGGACCGCCTGGTAAAAGGTCTCCTGGGTCAGCTCCTCCGCCGTGTGGGGGTCGTGACACAGGGAGAGCAGGTATTTGTACACCGTCGCGGCGTGGCGGCGGTAGATGTCGTCCATGGGTTCCACGGCGGTCCTCCCTCCCTTCTGTCCATGTATCCCCGGCGGGGGCGGTTCGTTACACCGGCGCAAAAATTTTTTGAAAAGCGCCCCTCCGGGAGATGCCGGAAGGGCGCTGTATGCAAAGACACACCGGACGCCGTCCGGCGCGGAGGCTCACTCCAGAGCCGTGGCCTCGAACATCTCGTCGAAGGAGCGGATGTAGTAGTCCGCCAGCTGCCGCAGCTCCGCCTGGTCGTCCTCGGCGGCGGGGTCGTACACCGCCGCCACCCGGAACCCGGCGGCCTTAGCGGTGCGGACGGCGTGGAGGGCGTCCTCGAAGATCACGGTGTCCTTCTTGTTGGACTGGAGCCGCCGCATGGCCCGCTCGTAGATCTCCGGGCTCTCCTCCTTGCCCCGGGCCACGTCGGCGCTGGTGACGATCCCCCGGAAGTAGCCGTCGATCCCGGCATGGCGCAGGGCGGCCTGGGCCAGGTGGCGGTCCGTGGCGGTGGCCACGTACATCCACACCCCCTCCATCTTCAGCAGGGACAAAAATTTCTGCACGCCGGGCTTGGCCTGGACCTCACTGTGGTAGAAGTCGTCCACCCGCCGCTCCAGCATGGCCATCAGCTCCTCCTCCGAGGCGTCCAGGTGGTAGGTCTCCCGGCAGTAGACGACGCCCTGACGCAGCGTCATGGGCTTGAGCCGCTCCAGCAGGTCCGGCGCGGGCTCCACGCCGAAGTGCCGCAGCAGTCCTGTCCCCAGCCCCTGCCACATGGGCATGGAGTCCAGCAGCGTTCCGTCCATATCAAAAATCGCGCTTTGCAGTCTCATGAAATGGTTCCTTTCTTTCCGTACCGTCTCCAGACATTGCATCCATTGTAGCACTGTGCTACCATAAAAGGCAATGAAAAGACGAAAAAAGGAGGCGGTCCCATGCGGCTGTTCGCGGCCATCCGGTTCTCTCCGGCGGTGGAGGAGGCCCTCTGGGCGGCGATGGGAGACCTGCGATGCCGGGGCGCGGGCACCTTCACCCGGCGGGAGAACCTGCACCTGACGCTGGCCTTTATCGGGGAGACGGACCGGCTGGCAGAGGTAAAGGCCGCCCTGGCGGCCCTGGCGGGCAGTGGGCCCGTCCCGCTGGAGGCAGGCGGCCCCCTGGGCCGGTTCGGGGATCTCTGGTGGGCCGGCATCCGGGGCGGACCGGCGCTGGAGGCCCTGGCCGGGGCGGCCCAGACCGCCCTGCGGGCGGCGGGCTTTCCCATCGAGCGCCGGGCCTGGAGGCCCCACGTGACCCTGGTGCGCCGGTGGCGGGGGCCCGTTCCCGAGACGCAGGTGGCCCCGGCGGCCATGACAGCGGAGCGGATCAGCCTCATGCGCTCGGACCGGGTGGACGGGCGGCTCATCTACACGGAGGCGTTCTCCGTCAGACTGTAAACTGAGAAAAGAAAGCGCGGGCGGGACCCTTCGGTCCCGCCCGCGCGGTGTTTTATGGCGCTGCGGCACTCAGCAGAGCTTGGCGCCCGCGGGGAAACAGGCGAAGCGCCGCCGGGGGCGGAAACAGCGAGCCTGTTTCGAGGAAGCGGCACGATTGGCGGGCATCGCAGGTGCCCGGGAATCGTCCTGCCGCGACGGTGGGGGCTGTACCGGAGGGACCGGCGCACTCAGCAGAGCTTGGCACCGGCGGGGATGGAATCATCCACCATCAGCAGGTGCAGCTTCTCCTCGCCCTTTTCCGTATGGACGGCGGAGATCAGCATGCCCTGGCTCTCCTGGCCCATCATCTTCCGGGGCGGCAGGTTCACGATGGCCACCAGGGTCTTGCCGATGAGGTCCTCCGGCTCATAGAACTTGTGGATGCCGGAGAGGATCTGCCGGTCGGTGCCGGTGCCGTCGTCCAGGATGAACTTGAGCAGCTTCTCGCTCTTCTTCACCGCCTCGCAGGACTTGACCTTCACCACCCGGAAGTCGGACTTGCAGAAAGTGTCGAAGTCCACGGTCTCGGTCAGCTGGGGCTCCAGCTCGATGTCCGGCAGGGCGGCCTTTTTGGCGGCGGCCGCGGCGGCCTCCAGCTCCTCGATGGCCTTGTCCACGTCGATCCGGGGGAAGAGGTTCTCGCCCTTGGTGACGGCGGCGGTCTCGCTGAGGCTGCCCCAGGCGGCGGCGCTGTCCCAGGTGCGGATCTCAGCGGGGGCGCCGATCTGGGCAAAGAGCTTGTCGCAGCTGCCCGGCATGAAGGGGCTCAGCAGCACGCCGCAGATCCGGGCGGTCTCCAGGAGGTTATAGAGCACGTGGGCAAGACGGGCGCCATTTTTCTCCATGTCCTTGGCCAGGACCCAGGGGGCGCACTCGTCGATATACTTGTTGGCCCGCTGGATGACCTTGAACACCTCGTCCAATGCCTTGTGGGGGGCGAAGGACTCCATGGCCTCCTCGTACCGGTTCCGCAGACCGGAGGCCAGGGAGATCAGCTCCGTGTCGTAGGGCTCTGGGGCGGCACAGGTCTTGCAGCCGGCGGGCAGCTGTCCGCCGAAGTACTTGCCCGCCATGGCGGTGGTGCGGCTGACCAGGTTGCCCAGGTCGTTGGCAAGGTCGGTGTTGATGGTCTGGATCAGCAGCTCATTGGAGAAGTTGCCGTCGGAGCCGAAGGGGAAGGTCCGCATCAGGAAGAAACGCAGGGCGTCCACGCCGAACTTCTCCGCGAGAATGTAGGGGTCCACCACGTTGCCCTTGGACTTGGACATCTTGCCGCCGTCCAGCAGCAGCCAGCCGTGGCCGAACACGTGCTTGGGAAGCGGCATCTCCATGCTCATCAGCATGGCGGGCCAGATGATGGAGTGGAACCGGACGATCTCCTTGCCCACGATGTGGACGTCGGCGGGCCAGTAGTGGTCGTAGTCGTCGTACTTGTCGTTGAAGAGGCCCAGGGCGGTGGTGTAGTTGAACAGGGCGTCCACCCACACGTAGACCACATGGCCCGGGTCAAAGTCCACGGGGATGCCCCAGGTGAAGCTGGTCCGGGACACGCACAGGTCCTCAAGACCCGGCTTGATGAAGTTGTTGACCATCTCGTTGACCCGGGACCGGGGCTGGAGGAAGTCGGTGTTCTCCAGCAGGTCCTGGATGCGGTCGGCGTACTTGCTCAGCCGGAAGAAGTAGGCCTCCTCCTCGGCGTCCTGGACCTCCCGGCCGCAGTCGGGGCACTTGCCGTCCACCAGCTGGCTCTCGGTCCAGAAGGACTCGCAGGGCTTGCAGTACTTGCCCTTGTAGGTGCCCTTATAGATATCGCCCTTCTCGTACATCTTCCGGAAGATCTTCTGGACGGAGGCGACATGGTAGTCGTCGGTGGTGCGGATGAAGCGGTCGTTGGAAATGTTCATCAGCTTCCACAGGTCCAGCACGCCGGCGGGACCCTCCACGATCCGGTCCACAAATTCCTTGGGGGTGACGCCGGCCTCCTTGGCCTTGTCCTCGATCTTCTGGCCGTGCTCGTCGGTGCCGGTGAGGAACATGACGTCCTCGCCCTTGAGCCGGTGATACCGGGCCAGGGCGTCGGTGGCCACGGTGCAGTAGGTGTGGCCGATGTGGAGCTTGTCGGAGGGATAGTAGATGGGGGTGGTGAGATAGAATTTCTTCTTGTCCATGGGGTTCTCCTTCTTTCACGGCCGCTCCGAATGGAAGAGGGCCGGTATTGACAACATATTTATTATACACGCTTCGCCGGGAAATTACAATGGGTCCCCCGTGGGCGGCGCGTCCCGGTCCGCCAGGGAGCCCCGGCGCTTCCACCGGCCGGAGAGGTAGTAGATCACCGTGGCGGCGAAGCCCGCGGCCCAGCCCACGCCGAAGCCGTAGTACATGAATTCCGGTCCGAAGCGGTTGGCCATGAGATACACGGAGGGCACCCGCAGCAAGATCAGGGACAGCACCGTGTTCACCATGGGAAATACGCTCTCTCCCGCGCCCCGCATGGCGTTGTTGAGGGTGAAGAACACGGCGAAGAGCACGTAGAAGGGCATGATGCCTCGCAGGTACGCCGTTCCGGCCTGGATCACGGCGCCGGTCTCCGAGAAAAAGCCGATCAGGGCGGGGCCCAGGGGGATCAGCACCGCCGCCATGATCACGGACCACGCCACCGCCGACACGACGCCCACCCGGACGCCCTTCCGGGCCCGGCCCTCCCGCCGGGCGCCCATGTTCTGGCCCACGAAGGCGGTCAGGGCGTTGGACAGGCTCTGGACCGGCAGAAAAGCCATCTGGTCCACCTTGTAGCCCACGTTGTACCCGGCGGTGTAGGCCTCGCCGTAGGAGTTGACCTTGCTCATGATGACCATGGACCCCACCGCCACCAGCGACATCTGGATGCCCGCCGGCAGGCCGATGCCCATGATCTGGCGGAACAGCTGCCGGTCGAACCGGCGGGAGAAGGGGTGAATGGCGATCTGGGGATAGCGGCGGTTGATGTAAAAGAGGCCGAAGAGCCAGGAGAAGGCCTGGGAGATGATGGTGCCCAGCGCCACGCCCAGGACCCCCAGCCCCGCCCACAGCACCAGCGTCAGGTCCAGGATAATGTTCAGCACGGCGGCGGTGGCCAGAAACAGCAGTGTGGAGCGGCTGTTGCCAAGGCCGCCCAGGATGCCGGCGTTGAGGTTGTAGCCGATGGTGCCGATGAGCCCGGCGCAGACCACCATGAGATACACCCAGGCGTCGTGGTAAGCGCTCTGGTCCACCCGCAGCAGCCACAAAATGGGCTCCACCGCCAGCAGGGCCAGCGCCGTCACCGGCACGGCAGCCCAGACGAAGGCGGTGTAGATGGTGTCCACCGCGTCCCGGACCCGGTCCAGCTTCCCGGCGCCGTAGAACTGGGCAATGACCACGGTGCCGCCGCCCGAAAGTCCCATAAAAAGCGACGTGAACATGAAGATCACCGAGAACCCCACGCCCACGGCGGCCAGGGCCGAGTCCCCCACGTACTGGCCCACCACCCAGCTGTCCACCATGTTGTACAGCTGCTGGAGGAAGCTCCCCGCCAGAAGGGGCAGGGCAAAGGCAAAGATATGGCCGGCCACGCCGCCGGCGGTCATGTTCCGCAGGCCGGACTGATGCGCCATGGCGTCCGCCTCCCTTCCGGAATTTCTTATCTTTACTGTACACGTTTTGCCCCCGCAGGGCAATATTGTTTTTTCCCGGGAAATCCGCTACAATGGGAAAAAACAACGCGGAGGAACTGTATATGCGACTGGTATCCTGGAACGTCAACGGCCTGCGGGCCTGCCTGGGGAAGGGCTTTCTGGACTTCTGCGCCGTCTCCGGCGCCGACGTGATCTGCCTCCAGGAGACGAAGATGCGCCCGGAGCAGGCCGAGTTCGACCTGCCGGGCTTTCACCGCTACTGGAACAGTGCCGACAAGGCCGGCTACTCCGGCACCGCCGTCTTTACCAAGGAGGAGCCCCTGGCCGTCACCTATGACTTCGGTATCGATGCGCACCGTCACGAGGGCCGGGTCATCACGGCGGAGTACCCGGCGTTTTTCTTGGTGTGCTGCTACACCCCCAACTCCAAGGACCAGCTGGCCCGGCTGGACTACCGCATGGCCTGGGAGGACGACATCCGGGACTATCTCCTGGAGCTGGACGGGAAAAAGCCCGTGGTCTACTGCGGGGACTTGAACGTGGCTCATCAGGAGATCGACATCAAGAACCCCGGCCCCAACCGCCGCAACCCCGGCTTCACCGACGAGGAGCGCCAGAAGATGACCAGGCTGCTGGACAGCGGCTTCGTGGACACCTTCCGCTATCTGTACCCCGACAAGACCGGGGCCTACTCCTGGTGGAGCTACCGCTTCAACGCCCGGAAGAACAACGCCGGGTGGCGGATCGACTATTTTCTCGTCTCGGAGCGGCTGAAAGAGAAGATCCGAAACGCCGACATCTGGAGCGAGGTGCTGGGCAGCGACCACTGCCCGGTGATGCTGGAGCTGGACGTGTGAGATCCAAAGGCGGTTCGGCGGTCTGATACTGGACATTTCCCGCTGGAGCGTGTATAACAGGGAGCGAATGAACCGGCTCCGCGGAGCCGGAATGTGCACAAAAAAGGAGACGATCCCATTATGGCAGAAGCGATGAAGTGCGGCGAACAGGAATTTGAGGTCCACCTGCCTGCGGAGCTGATCGCGGCGGAGCTGGAGCCCAACAAGGTAGAGCTGCCCCAGCGGACGGCGGCGGAGCACATCCGCTGGGCCCTGGATCACCCCGTGGACTCCGCCCCGCTGAAGGAGCTGGTAAAGGCCGGGGACAAGGTGTGCATCGTCATCTCCGACGTGACCCGCCGCTGGCAGTCCCCGGAGACGTATATCCCCGTCCTGGTGGCGGAGCTGGAGGCCGCCGGCGTGCGGGATGAGGACATGCTCATCATCTCCGCCACCGGCACCCACCGCCGCCAGACGCCGGAGGAGCACGCGGGCCTGGTGACCCAGGCGGTCTACGACCGCATCACCCTGGTGGACCATGTGTGTACCGACGAGGAGAACCTGGCCTATGTGGGCACCACCACCCGGGGCACCCCGGTGTGGCTGGACAAGCGGGCCCTGGCCTGCGACAAGATCATCCTCACCGGCGGCGTGGTCTACCACTTCATGGCGGGCTTCGGCGGCGGCCGCAAGAGCATCCTGCCGGGCATTTCCGGCCGGGAGACCATCATGAAAAACCACAACCTGGCCCTCAATCCGGGCCTGGGCGCCGGATCCAATCCGGAGGTCCGCAGCGCCAACATGAACGCGTCCAACCCGGTCCATGCGGACATGATAGAGGCCTGCTCCATGGTCAACCCCACCTTCCTGGTGAATGTGGTGGTCAATGACGACCAGGAGATCATCGCCGCCTTTGCCGGCAACTGGATCACCGCCCACCGGGCGGCCTGCGACCTGGTGGACCGGATATACGGCGTCCCCGCCCGGGAAAAGACGCCCCTGGTCATCGCCAGCGCCGGCGGCTATCCCAAGGATCTGAACTTCTATCAGACCATCAAGACCCTGTGCAATGCCCTGGAGGTGGTGGAAAAGGACGGCACCATCATCCTGGTGACCCGCTCTCAGGAGGGCTTCGGCAACGCCGACACGGAGCGGCAGATCGCGGGCTTTTCCACCATGCTGGAGCGGGAGAAGGACTTGCGGGAGAACTTTTCCATCGGCGCCTTCATCGGCTACCTCTTCGCGGAGAGCGCGGAGAAGTACCATATGATCGTGGTCACCGGCATGGACCAGGCGGCCTTCGGCAGCGCGAAGATCCATGCGGTCAAGACCCTGGACGAGGCCCTGGAGCTGTCCCGCCGGCTCAACGGCGGCAGGGACCTGCGGGCCACGCTGATGCCTCACGGTGCCAACACCCTGCCCAAGTTCCAGTAAGAGAGACGGCCGCCCGCGGAGAATTCCGCGGGCGGCCGCTTTTTTCTGCCCCGCTCAGCTCAAAAGGGCGTTGATTTCCTCGATCTCCAGGTCCTGGAGGGCCCAGTTGATGCCGTAGCCCACCACCTTGGCAAGGTCCCGCACCTGCTGGTCGATATCCCGGGTGGTCACCATGAAGGTGCCGTTTTCCCGGAGCTTGTCCTCGTCCACCTGCTCCACGCCGGACTCCTCCAAAAGGTCCGCCGCCAGCGTGGCGGCATCCACCACCGTGGGCACCCCCAGGGCGATCACCGGCACGCCCAATGTCTCGGCATTCAGCGCCGCGCGGTGGTTGCCCACTCCGGAGCCGGGGACGATGCCGGTGTCGCTGAGCTGCACCGTGGCGCAGACCCTTCCCATCCGCCGGGAGGCCAGGGCGTCCACGGCGATGACCAGGCCGGGCTTTACCTGCTCCACCATACCCCGCACCGCCTCTGCCGACTCCACGCCGGTGGTGCCCAGGACTCCGGTCCGCTGCACCGCCACGGGGCGAAAGCCCGCAAACTGCCGGGGCATGGCGGCGATCAGGTGCCGGGTGATGAGAACGCTGTCCAGGGTCAGGGGCCCCACGGCGTCCGGCGTCATGGCCGCGTTGCCAAGACCGATCACCAGCACGCTGCCCTCTGCCGGCAGCAGGGCCTTCAGCTGGCCCCCCACCACCCGGACTGCCCGCTCGAAAAAGTCCGCCTTCCGCTGCCAGAAGGTGGTCAGGTCAATGGTCAGATAGCTGCCCACCGGCTTGCCCAGAGCCTCCTCCCCCCGCTGGTCCAGAATGTCCACCCGGGTGACGGGATAGCCCTCCTGGCGGGTCTTGACGGCCTTCACGCCGGAAAGCCGGCTGGTCCTCTGGGCCGATTCCTGCCACAATTCCCGGGCCTCCAGGGCCAGATCCGTGCGTTTTTGAAACAAAATCTGCCGCCTCCCAACACAAAATATTGTGGTTCCGGCCATAGGTTTTGCGTCCAGCCATACAATATACAAAATTTGAACAGAAAATGTGAAAAAAGTCTTGCTTTTTGGAAACTTCCCTGCTAAAATATCATCCTGCACGGTGGGAAATTCCGCCGAATGATTTTGCCAAAGGGAGGTGTTTGGTTTGCCGAATATCAAGTCTGCCAAGAAGCGCGTTCTGATCGCCGAGGCGAGAAACGCCCGCAACAAGGCCACGAAGTCCGAACTGAAGACCGCCATCAAGAAGTTCGAGGCTGCTGCCGCAGAAGGCAATCGCACCGAGGCCGATGGCGCGTACAAGGTTGCTGTGAAGAAAGTCGACCAGGCTGTGGCCAAGGGCGTTCTGCACAAGAACACGGCCGCTCACCGCAAGAGCGCCATGACCCTGAAGCTCAACAAGATCGGCTGATGGTTGTGACTCAAAAGGACATCCGCTCCGGATGTCCTTTTTTGCTGCCTGAAAACCCCTGGCCGGAGGGAAAATTCACACCCTGGCCCTTTTCTTTTGCAGGGACCGTGATAAAATAGCCCTATATCAAGGATACGAGGTGTTCTCATGCCCATTTTTGATACCCATGCCCACTATGACTCCGGCGCCTTCAACGCCGACCGGGAGGCGGTCCTCGCCGCCCTGCCGGAGGCCGGAGTGGGTCTTGTGGTGGACCCGGGGTGCGACGTGCCCTCCTCCCGGGCGGCCGTCGCTCTGGCGGAGAAATTTCCCCACGTCTACGCCGCCGTGGGCCTCCACCCGGAGGACTGCGCCGGCTGCACCGACGCCGACTTCGACGCCGTCCGCGCCCTGTGCGCCCACGAGAAGGTGGTGGCCATCGGGGAGATCGGCCTGGACTACTACTGGAAGGAGAACCCGCCGAAGGAATTCCAGGAGCAGGTGTTCCGCCGCCAGATCGACCTGGCCCTGGAGCTGGACCTGCCCGTCATCGTCCACGACCGGGAGGCCCACGGGGACAGTCTGCGGATCGTGCTGGAGTACCCGGCCCTCCGGGGCGTGTTCCACTGCTTTTCCGGCAGTCCGGAGATGGCGGCGGAGCTTTTGAAGCGGGGCTGGTACCTGGGCTTCGACGGGCCTATCACCTATAAAAACGCCAAACGGGCCCCGGAGGTGGCGGCCATCACCCCCCTGGACCGCATGGTCATCGAGACGGATTCCCCCTACCTGACGCCGGTGCCCCACCGGGGTGAGCGGAACGACAGCCGCTATCTTCCCTTCGTGGCGGAAAAACTGGCGGAGTGGAAGGGCGTCACCACAGAGGAGATCATCGGCATCACCTGGCGCAACGGCCTGCGGTTGTTCGGGCTGGAGGGGAAGGCATGAAACGGCTGTTGGCAGGTTCTCTTTTGTGCCTGCTGCTGGCGGGCTGCGCCGCCCCGGCGGCGGACATCTCTGACCCGGCGGATGCCGGGACGGAAGCTGCCGTTTCCACCGCCCTGCCGGAGACGGAGGACCTGCCCGTCCTCTCCGCCCCCGCCGTGGTGACGGAGGGGCGAACGCCGGAGACGGCCTATGACCTGCCGGAGGAAGTGAGGCGGCTGGCAGAGTGGGACCAGACGGCGGAGCCGGCGGCCCTGCTGGCGCGGACGGAGGACGCGGCCCTCTACGGCCTGGCCGGCGAGGAGGACCGGCTGCTGCTCCGGTGGGGAGATACCCTGGCGGAGTTCGACTGACCCTACCGGACGCCCCGCACCGTGGCCCCCCGGCTCCGGCAGGTGGACGCCGACGGCGACGGCGCGGAGGAACTGGCGGTGGTCTGCTGTTACGGCAGCGGCACCGGGGTCTCCATCGAGCAGCTGCACATCGTGGAGAAGAACGAGGACGGCACCCTGACGGACTACCGCCTGCCGGAGGACGACCTCTGCGGCGGACAGCTGACGGCGGCGCTCCGGGTGGAGACCGTGGAGGGCCGGACCTTCGCGGTCCTGGGCCGGGAGCTGCTGGAGATCACGGAGCTGACAGAGGGCAGAACCCCGCCCCAGGGGCTGGCCGCCGGGAGCATCGTTGGGTTTGACGTGGACCCGGACGACCCCTATGGGGTCCCCATCCGCTTCCGCGGCAGCGCCTGGCTGGAGGGGGAGGACTACCCGCCCACGGCCTGGTACGCGGCGGATCTCTCCGCCTGCGTCCAATATGAAAACGGTATGTTTACCCTGTCCGGCCTCCATCTGGACGGGATCGAGTGAAAAAAGGAGCGATCTGCATGGAAAAAGGCTTTACCATCACCTATGAATACGGGGACAACCTGTATGTGAACCCCACCAACCGCTGCAACTTCAACTGCGAGTTCTGCCTGCGCCACAACCAGAACTCCGGCGGCAGCATCTACACTCACAATCTCTGGCTCAAGCGGGAGCCCACGAAGGAGGAGATCCTCTCCTCCATCGAGAGCAGGGACCTCTCCAAATACAAGCAGCTGGTGTTCGTGGGCTTCGGCGAGCCCACCTACCGCTTTGACGACATCTGCTGGGTCATCGACCAGATGAAGGCCCACGGCACCAAGATCTTCACCCGCATGGACACCAACGGCACCGGCTCCCTCATCAACGGCCGGGACATCGCCCCGGAGTTCGCGGGCCGGTTCGACATGGTGTCCGTGTCGCTGAACACCGACACGGCGGAGAAGTACAACGCCCTCTGCCACCCCCAGCAGGAGAACGCCTACCAGGCCATGAAGGACTTCACCCGCGAGGTCCGCAAGTACGTCCCCACCGTCATGATGACCGTGGTGGACACCATCCCCGCCGAGGAGATCGAGGCCTGCCGGAAGATCTGCGAGGAGGAGATCGGCGCCACCTACCGGGTCCGGGAGTACATCGCGGACTGACGGCACACCGCCGGAAAGGAGACGAGGCCGGTGAGAACGAGCAGACGGAAAACGGCGGCGCGGCTGCGCCGCCAGTTCGGCACGGTGCCGGAGGTGAACTACTTCCCCGGGGATATGGGCCACATCCGGTCCTACTTCGACTTCCGCCGGGACACCGGCCGGGACGGCTTTTTGTTGGATGAGATCACCTGGAACGACCTGGAGGGGGACGAGGTGTTCCGCCGCATCAACCCCGGGCTCACCACCTCCGGGGAGCAGTATCTCTACTACATGCTCCGCAGCCCCGCCCGGGACGAGGGCACCTGGACCGGCCGCCGGGCCCTGATCGGCCTTATTGGCCGGGACGGGGAGCTGCGGCTGGCATTGCAGCTCCTGCTCTCCCGCCTGGGCCGGGCCCGGCGGGCGGACCTGTGCGGCGCCTTTTACCCGTCGGAGCGGGGACCGGGGTGGCTGCTGGTGTATCTGGCGATGGTGATTGCAGTGATCGCCGCGGCCTGCGCCCTGCCCTTCGGAAAGGGCCAGGCGGCCATGGCGCTGATTTTGCTGCTCTCCGCCAATGCCGGGCTCCACGAATTCCGCCTGCGGCGCATCCAGCGGGACTTTGCCACGGTCAACTACACCGTGGGCATGGTCCAGACTTTGGAGCGCATCCGAAAGCTGCGGCGGCCGGAGCTGGACCGGTGGCTGGGCGGCAGCTACGCGGCTCTGGATGAGCTGCGGTCCGTGCTGCGGGTGGGGGCTCTGCCCGCCATGACCGACAACGGCGGCGCCGGGGACCTGCTGACCACGCTGCTGCTGCTGGACCTCATCGCCTACGAGTTTTTGAAGAACAAGCTGGGCCGCTGCCACGAGGCGGTCTTTTCGGTCCACGAGGCCCTGGGCAAGCTGGACGCCGCCATCGCCGCCGCCTCCTGGCGGGAGAGCCTCCCCCGGTGGACGGAGCCGGAGCTGGACTTCTCCGGCGGCCGCGCCCATCTGGAGGCGGAGGGAATGATCCATCCCCTGCTGGAGGAGGCCGTGCCCAACGATTTTGCCGCCGGGGGGCCCCTGCTCATCACCGGGTCCAACGCCTCCGGCAAATCCACCTACCTCAAGGCCGTGGCCTGGAACGCGGTCCTGGCCCAGAGCCTTTGCACCTGCCCGGCGGAGCGGTACGCCGCCTCCGCCTTCCGGATCTACACCTCCATGGCATTGCAGGACGACCTGCGCGCCGGGGAGAGCTACTATATCGTGGAGACCCGGTCCCTAAAGCGCATCCTGGATGCGGCGGCGGAAGAGGGGGCGGTCCTCTGCGCCGTGGACGAAGTGCTGCGGGGCACCAACACCGTGGAGCGGATTGCCGCCGCCAGCGCCGTGCTGGAGACCCTGGCGGACCGGGGCGCGCTGTGCCTGGCCGCCACCCACGACGGCGAGCTGGGCCCCCTGCTCGCCGGACGCTACGCCGAGGGCCACTTCACCGAGCAGCTGGAGGGGGACGCCATCTTCTTCGACTACCGGCTCCGCCCCGGCCCCGCCGTCACCCGCAACGCCATCGAGCTGCTGCGGATCATGGGGGTGGAGGCGGACGTGGTGGACCGTGCCCGCCGCCGGGCCGGGCGGTATCTGGACACGGGCCGGTGGTCGTAACCGGGGGAAATCAAAAAAACAGGGGAAAAACGGAAATTTTTCTTGACAATTTTCTCCCTTGCTGTATAATAATAAGGCTCGCAGTCTGCGGGCTATCCTTGCTCTCATCTGAGAATGAGGGCCATTTGTCCAAAAGGAGGTGCAAACATGGCAAAGGTTTCTGCCAATTATGAGGTCGTGTATATCATCGACCCTGCACAGGGTGAGGAGGGCATCGCCGCTCTGGTGGCGAAGTTCCGTACCCTGGCCGAGCAGCACGCTTCCGCCGTTGAGGTGGAGGAGTGGGGCAGCCGCAAGCTGGCTTATCCCATCAACTTCAAGTCCGAGGGTTACTACGTGCTCATGAGCTTCACCAGCGAGCCTTCCTTCCCCAAGGAGCTGGATCGTGTTCTGGGCATTACCGACGGCATCATGCGGTCCCTGATCGTCTGCAAGGGCGAGTAAGGAGGCCGGGCTCATGCTCAACAGAATCATCCTCATGGGTCGCCTGACCCGTGACCCCGAGCTGCGCCGCACCGGAAGCGGCACCCCCGTCACGTCCTTCTCCCTGGCCGTGGACCGGGACTTCAAGTCCCAGAGCGGCGAGAAGGAGACCGACTTCATCGACGTGGTGGCCTGGCGCAGCACCGCGGAGTTCGTCAGCAAGTACTTCACCAAGGGCCGCATGGCCGTGGTGGAGGGCCGGCTGCAGATCCGCGACTGGACGGACCGGGACGGCGGAAAGCGCAGAAGCGCCGAAGTCGTGGCCGACAACGTCTATTTCGGTGATTCCAAGCGGGACGGCGGCAGCGATTTCGGCGCGCCCCCCGCGTACGGAGCCCCCGCTTCCTACGGAGCGCCCGCCGCTGGCCGCGGCGCCGCCCCCGCCGGAGGCATGTCCGACTTCGCCGAGATCGGCGAGGAGGACGGCGAGCTGCCGTTTTGATTTTCTGTGCCGTTTGCCGGCACTTTTCCTCAGCCCCGCCTTTACGGGAAGCTGATCACACTTTGATAAAGGAGGAACCCTCACATGGCCATTGATCGTGAAGCCAGACCCGCGCGCCCTGCCCGCGGCAAGCGCCGTAAGGTTTGCCAGTTCTGCGCGGACAAGTGCGAGTATATCGATTACAAGGACGCCGCCAAGCTGCGCCGTTTCGTGTCCGAGCGGTCCAAGATCCTGCCCCGCCGGACCACCGGTACCTGCGCCATGCATCAGCGCCAGCTGACCGAGGCCATCAAGCGCGCCCGTCAGATCGCTCTGCTGCCCTACGTGACCGAGTAAATCACTTAAAAAATCCCGTCCCGCTTTTGGGACGGGATTTTTATTTCGTCTGAAAAGGCCCATGGCCTTTTCAGACGAAAGATTTCATGGCAAAGCGGACTCGATTTCCCTGGAAATGACGGGATCAAAAAGATTCCGCCGCCTGTGGGCGGCGGAAAAGAGGCTTCGGGCGGCAGAACTCCGTGAGACACCGCTTCCCGCAAGGGGAACGGGATGAGGCGCGGGAGACGAAAGGCGCCCTGCCGGACCGCTCCCCTGCCCACAGCGCGTGTCAGCCCCGGCCCGTCGGGCCGGGGCTGACGCCCTCACTTCCCCAGCTCGATCAGAAGCTGGGCCATCTGCCGGGCGAAGAGGCGGCCCGCCAGGGCGGCCTCCTCCGGGGAGTTGCCGGCGGCGCCCACCTCCAGCAGCAGCGACCCGGTGGTGGCGTGCTGGTTGTACCGGGAGTTGCGCAGCAGCATGGGCCGCATCAGCGTGGGATACTGTTCCAGCACCCGGCTCTGGAGGGCTACTCCCAGCTTCAGATTCTCGATCCAGTCCGGGTGGGCAAGGCCGCTGCCGTCGCTGCCCATGACCAATGTCAGCTGGGCGGCGGTGCCCTCCCCCTCCACGGTGGAGACCACCTTGTACTGGTTGCCCTCGCTGTCGGCGATGGCGTCCCGGTGGATGTCCAGGATAAAGCGGATGGAGGGGTACTGGGCCAGGTAGCTCTCGATGGCCGCCAGGGACCGGTCGTAGGCCCCGGAGTAGGAGGGGTAGTCGTACAGGGTCCGGTCGTGGAGGACGGAGATCCCCGCCGCGGTGAATTCCTCCGCCATCTCGTCCCCCACCTTCACCACGTTGTAGCGGGTGTCGGTGGTCCGGTGGTCCCCGGACCAGACCACCTCCGTGTCCCCGGCGGGAGTGTAGGACTCGCTGCCGTGGCTGTGGAGGATCAGGATCTGGGGCGAGCCGTCCACCAGCCGGGCGTCAAAGGGCTCTGTCAGCTCCGACACGGTCAGGGCGTGGTCCGTGCTGTTGCTGATGTACACGGAGCCGCAGACCGTGTAGCCGCTGGGGTCCGTGGGGACCAATGTCCGGGCGGCCACGCCGTTGTCGGCGGCCTCCGGGGCCTCCAGGGGCGTCTCCGTCACCGGCTCGGTGACGATCTCCTCTGTCTCCCCCTCCGCCTCCGGTCGCTCTTCCCGGTCCGAGGACCACAGCTCCGCCACCGCCGGCCGGGCCGACAGCAGCAGGGGCGACTCCCCGATGGCCAGGGCCGCGGCGGCGGAGAGCTGGTCGGCCTGCCACAGGTCCCCCAGCTCCCAGTGGAGGATGCCCTGGGGCGCGGAGGCCCGCAGGGCCGTCCAGGCCTCCGAAAAGGTATCGCTGCCGGCGGTGACCGCCGCTGCCCACAGCGTTCCCGCCGCCAGGCACACCGCTCCGCCCCGCCGCAGGGCGCCGGAGAAAAAAGCCCGTCGCTTCATTCGTCTCACCTCTGGGACAACCTTATGCGCCGCCGGGGCAAAGTAGACCGGAAAAAACGGAAGCGCCGCAGGCGCTCCCGTTTGGGACAAGATGGGATTTACAGCTGCTCGATCCGGGCCAGAGCGGCGAAGTCGGCGGGGGTGAGGCTGGCGGCGGCATCCATCAGGGCGGCGCGGAAGGTGCCGGGGCCCCTTCCCGCGGCGGCCTCTTCCGCCCGGCGGGAGCAGACCTTCCAGAAGGCGGAGGCCAGCACGGCGGCCTTGGCGGGGTCCGGCTCCACAGCGGCGAACACGCCGCACAGCACCGAGAGCATACAGCCCGTGCCGGTGACAAAGGCCATGAGATCGCTGCCGCCGGGCAGGCACCAGGCGGCGGCGCCGTCGGTGACGATGTCCTCCGGCCCGCTCAGCAGCACCGCCGTGTGGCGGCGGAGGGCCAGGGCTTTCGCCGCGGCCAGGCGGGCGTCCCGGCTGGCGGGATCGGGGCTGTCCACCCCCTGCTCCCGGCCGCTCTCCCCGGCCAGGGCCCGGGCCTCCCCCAGGTTCACCCGGAGGATGGAGGGCGTGGCGAGGTGCAGCAGCTCCCGGACCCGCCGCAGGCGCCAGGGGGAGGCCCCCACGCCCACCGGGTCCAGCACCACCGGCTGGGAAGCGGCGCCCGCCGCCTTGGCGCACAGGGCGCAGACCTCGAAGCGGATCTCATCCGGCGTGCCGGTGTTGAGCACCGTGGCGTCGGAGAGGGCGGTGATGTCCGCCATCTCCTCCGGCGCGTGGGCCATCATGGGGCTGGCCCCCACCGCCAGGGCAAGGTTGGCGCAGTCGCCCGCGGTGACGATGTTGCTGACGCAGTGGATGAGGGGACGGCGCTGCCGGACCTCCTCCAGCCGGGTGAAATCGATCATGGATACACGCTCCTTGGGAGAGAATGCCTCAGCGGCTCAGGGTGGCCTGCATGGAGTGCAGGGCGCCGCTCTTCTTCAGGGCGGTCACCAGCACGCCGGCGATGATGGACCCGCCCACGGTGGACACCAGGAAGGGCACCACATAGGCAGTGTAGCCAATGGAGCCGGCCACCACGCCCATGAAGGCGATGGCGATGGGGTAGGACAGCAGGCCGCCGATGATGCCGGTGCCGAACACCTCGGCGCACAGGGTGCCCAGCAGGTTCTTGGACTTCCAGTACACCAGGCCGCACAGCAGCGCGCCGCACATGCTGCCCGGGAAGGCCAGCAGGGACCCCAGGCCCAGAAGGTTGCGCAGGAGGCTGGCCACGAAGGCCACGGCCACGCCGTACCAGGGACCCAGGAACACGGCGCACAGGACGTTCACCATGTGCTGCACCGGGGCGCACTTGCTGGAAAAGACGGGGAAGGAGAACAGGCTCCCCACGACGGCCACGGCGCACAGCACGCCGGCCAGGGCCAGCTTCTTGGTGGAAATGCTTCTCATGACAAAAAACTCCTTTGATGAAAGAATGGCAGGGAGAAAACGGCGATCCAAGGCAGCGTCTCCCCCTTGCAGGGCAAGGCACAGGCGGATACACCTCCGCCTGCGGAGAAATGCGGTCGAGGCTCACTGGCCTCCTCTCACGCCGGAACACGGCTTCCCATCGCTGCTTGGCCGGCCCGGACCCAGGGCGCTCCCCCTCGGCCCGCTCCCGGATGGCCCGGGGCGCCGGAAAACGGTTTTCTCTCCACGCTCCTTTCTCAAAAGAGTGGAAAAAACGGCGGGGACCCACCTGGGCCGCCCGCCGCGTCAGCTCGGATGATGACTTCCTACGGTGGCATTACCCACATCAGGTGGAGGGTCGAAGCGGTCGCTTCCTCTCAGCCGAATGGCTCCCCTGTGTTTTTACGAGGTCTATTATGGCACCGCCAACCGGGGTTGTCAAGGGCGGCGGCAAAAAGATCGTGAAAAAATCCACGGACTGCCCTTGCAATGTGGAAAAAAGAGGCGTATATTAAACAATAAGTAAACAAAGGGGAGTCCGTATCGCCGGGCTGAGAGGGGACCGTCAAGGTCCCGACCTGACCTGATTTGGATCATGCCAACGTAGGGAAATCATGGGGCGTATCGCCGCGGACGACCGATTTTGGTGTGTCCGCGGTTTTTTGCGTCATAAGGAGGAGCCATATGAAACTCAACGGAAGCCAGCTGCGGCTGTATGCCGTCACCGACCGGGCCTGGGCGGCGGACGAGGACGCCCTCATGGACCAGATCGCCGCCGCCATCGACGGCGGCGCGGGCATCGTGCAGCTGCGGGAAAAGCACCTGGACCACGATGCCTTTTTAAAGGAGGCGAAGCGCTTTGTGGCGCTGTGCCGGGAGAAGGGCGCCGTCAGCATCATCAACGACGATGTGGACATCGCCCTGGCGGCGGACGCCGACGGCGTCCACGTGGGCCAGGAGGACCTGGCCGCCGGCCGGGCCCGGGAGGTCCTGGGGCCGGACAAGATCGTGGGCGTCTCCGCCCACAATGTGACCGAGGCCCTGGCGGCCCAGGCGGCGGGAGCCGACTATTTGGGCGTGGGCGCCGCCTTTTCGACCGGCACCAAGACCGACGCCAAGCCCATCACCCGGGAGACCATCCGCGCCGTCACGGCGGCGGTGGACATCCCGGCGGTGGCCATCGGCGGCATCACCCGGGAGAACCTGCCCCAGCTCTCCGGCTGCGGCCTTGCGGGCGTGGCGGTGGTCTCCGCCCTGTTCGCCCAACCGGATGTGAAGGCTGCGGCCAGGGAGCTGCTGGCCTTGTCCGAGGAGATGGCCCGGAACTGAAGTTGTCCCAACCCGGCGAAAGATCGCTTTCGCCGGAGAAGGAGGAAATTTCCCGTCCGGCGGAGCGTTCCGCGGTCGAGGGAAGGGAAATTTCCGACGCGCGGTACATTGGGGGCACCACCTTGTATCGCCTTATAAAACTGTGCTGTTGAAAAGAAAGGAGAAACGAATATGAAAACAGCATTGACCATTGCTGGAAGCGATTCCAGCGGAGGCGCCGGGATCCAGGCAGACATCAAGACCATGACGGCCAACGGCGTATACGCCATGAGCGCCGTCACGGCTCTCACTGCCCAGAATACCACCGGCGTCACAGACATCCTGGAGGCCACCCCGGCCTTCCTGGCGGCGGAACTGGACGCGGTGTTCACCGACATCTATCCCGACGCCGTGAAGATCGGCATGGTCTCCTCCTCCGCCCTGATCGAGGTCATCGCCGACAAACTCCGCCAGTACGGCGCGGAGCGGATCGTGGTGGACCCGGTGATGGTGGCCACCTCCGGCGCCCGGCTGATCTCCGAGACGGCGGTGGAGACGCTGAAGGAGCGGCTGCTGCCCCTGGCCACAGTCCTGACCCCCAACATTCCGGAGGCGGAGCTGCTCTCCGGCATGACCATCACCGGCCCCGAGGGGATGGAGGCCGCCGCCCGGGCCATCAGCGAGCGCTACGGCTGCGCCGTGCTGTGCAAGGGCGGCCACCAGATCAACGACGCCGACGACCTGCTCTGGCGCAACGGTACCGGAAAGTGGTTCCGGGGCCGCCGGATCGACAACCCCAACACCCACGGCACCGGCTGCACCCTCTCCAGCGCCATCGCCTCCAACCTTGCCAAGGGCCATGACCTGGACACCTCCGTGGAGCGGGCCAAGGAGTACATCTCCGGCGCCCTGAGCGCCCAGCTGGACCTGGGCAGGGGCGCGGGGCCCATGAACCACATGTTTGACCTGAAAGGGGCGTTCGTGGAATGACCGCCCTTGTCATCACCGCGGTGTTCGCCGTGGTCTATCTGGCGGTGACGGTGTGGCTGTGCCGGGGGCTGCGGCTGAACGCCCGGGCGCTGTGCCTGGGGGGCGTGCTCTGCGCTCTGACGCTGGTGCTGGCTACCATCCGCATCCCCCTGCCCACCGGGTCCAACATCACCTGTGGGTCCTGGATCCCCCTGATGCTGGCGGCGCTGGTGTACGACTACCGCCTGTCCATGGTGACGGGCTGGGTGTGCGGCATCCTGGCTATGATCCTTATTCCGGGCTGGGAGGCGGTCCACTGGGCCCAGATCTTCGTGCAGCAGCTGGTGTGCTTTTCCTGCCTGGGCTACGCCGGGGTCTTCGGCGGGGACAAGCGGTGGAAGGCCGTGTGCGGTATGGCGCTGGCCGTGGCGATCCGCTGCGCGGGCCATGTGCTCAGCGGCGTGATCTTCTACTCCCAGAACGCCTGGGACGGCTGGGGTGCCTGGGGATACAGCCTGGTGTACAACTCTCCCCGCCTGGTGGAGGGCATTTTGAGCATCGTGATCGTATCGGTCCTGCCGCTGCGGGTGCTGCGGCGGACCATGCTGAGAGAAGGAGGTGCGGCATGAGCACTGTGGAACGGCTGCTGAAGGCCACGGAGGACATCTGGGCGGGGTATCACGACAAGCCCTTCGTCCGGGGACTGGGTGACGGCACCCTGGACGTAAAGAAGTTCCGCCGCTACATCATCCAGGACTACTGGTATCTCATGGACTACACCAAGGTCTTTGCCGTGGGCGTGGCCAAGAGCCACAGCGTGGAGGTCATGAAGCTCTTCGCCAAGTACATCCAGGCCATTCTGGACGGCGAGGTCAACGTCCACAACGGCTACATGGCCGATTTCGGCATCACCCAGGAGGAACTGGACCGGACGCCCATCGCCCAGGACAACCGCTCCTATACCGCTTACATGCTCAGCGTGGCCTACAAGGGCGGCGAGGCCGAGGTGCTCACCGCCATCTTCTCCTGCGCGTACAGCTACGAGGTCATCGCCCGCAAAATCGTGGCCGAGCGGCCCGACGCCCCCAACCACCCCCTGTACGGCCGGTGGGTCCGGGGCTACATCACCGAGCGCTACACCGGCAACAACGTGATCCTGAAGGACATGCTGGAGCGGCTGACGGCGGACTACACCGAAGCCCAGCTCCGCCGTCTGGAGGAGATCTTCACCGCCTGTTCCCGGTACGAGGCATCCTTCTGGGACATGGCCTGGGAGGAGCGGGACTGAGCGGCCCGCGGAGAAAGGAGCAGATATGAAAAAGACCTCGACCTTTCAAAACGCACTCATCTGGTTCGGCGCCGGCGTCTCCCTGGCGGAGATCCTGACCGGCACCTACTTCGCCCCCCTGGGCATGGCCAGGGGTCTGGCCGCCGTGGTGGTCGGCCATGTGATCGGCTGCGCCATGATGCTGCTGGCGGGCCTCATCGGCGGCCGCACCGGCCGCAGCGCCATGGAGACGGTGAAGATGTCCTTCGGTCAGAAGGGCGGACTGCTCTTCGCCTTTTTGAACGTTTTGCAGCTGCTGGGCTGGACCGCCATCATGATCTACGACGGGGCCCTGGCCATCGGCGGCATCTTCAACGTGGGCCGCTGGGTCTGGTGCCTGGTGATCGGCGGGCTCATCGTGGTGTGGATCCTGGTGGGCGTCACCAACCTGGGACTTCTCAACAAGATCGCCATGGCGGCGCTGCTCGTCCTGACGGTGGTGCTGTGCAGGGTGATCTTCTTCTCCGGCGCGCCGGCGGGCGGCGATCTGGGGGAGGCCATGACCTTCGGCGCCGCGGTGGAGCTGGCAGTGGCTATGCCCCTGAGCTGGCTGCCGCTGATCTCCGACTACACCCGGGAGGCGGAAAAGCCCGTCCGGGCCACCGTAGCCAGCGTGGTGGTGTACGGCCTGGTGTCCTGCTGGATGTACGTCATCGGCATGGGCGCCGCCATCTACACCGGCGAGTACGACATCGCCGCCATCATGGTGAAGGCAGGCCTTGGTATCGCGGCTTTGGTGATTCTGATTCTCTCCACCGTGACCACCACCTTCCTGGACGCCTGGTCCGCCGGCATTTCCGCCGAGTCCCTGTCCAAAAAGCTCAGCGGCAAGTGGACTGCCGTGGCGGTGACGGTGATCGGCGTGGCGGGGGCCATCCTCTTCCCCATGGACGACATCACCGATTTTCTCTATCTGATCGGCTCCGTGTTCGCCCCCATGATCGCCATTCAGATCGCCGACACCTTCCTTCTGCGGCAGGATCACTTCCGGCAGGATGTGGACGGGTGGAACCTGGGCATCTGGCTGGTGGGCTTCGCCGCCTATCGCCTGCTGATGCGGGCGGACATCCTCCTGGGCTATACCCTGGCGGACATGGTGCTGACGGTGGCGCTGTGTCTGGGGGTCCACGCCCTGCGCCGGACCCGGTCGGCTGTATGACCTTTATAAAGGAGAGCAGACAACGCCTTGGCGATGTCTGCTCCCCTTTTTGTCTGTTTTTTACAGAAAATAAAAAAAGCATTTGGAAAAATTTCTGCGGGTGGTCCAAAAAAATTTGCAGACAACGATTTCGGGTTGACTTTTTTCTGCCGCTCCCGTATGGTAAATATCACAAACACACGCCAACGAGAAAGGAGAAGGGATCATGCGTCAGGTTGCTACCGCTGCCCCCATGACCGCCGCAGCATTCGCTGGGGAGGCCTTCTCCTGCGCCCGTGCCAATGGCGCCTCCTGCGCCGCTCATACCGCCATCCTGCTGGACGCCATCATTATGGCGTCCATTATTGTTATTCTGGGGATTTTGTCCGTTTCCCTGCTGGGCCTGATTGGCCTGCTGCTGATTACCCTGGTAGTGCTGCTGGCGCTGCCCCGCCGTCCGAGAGACCGGCGTTCCCGTTTTCGCTGATACGTTCGTATACAGAGAAGGGGGCCCCGTCTTTCAGACGGAGCCCCCTTCTTTTTGTATAAAGCAAAGGAGAGAGAGGTCTGCATTATGGGTTTCATCAATTTCGTGTTGGCAATCAGCCCCATCGCATTCGTGCTGGTGGGCATCCTGGCGTTCAAAAAGCCCGCCATGAAGGTGGCGCCGCTGGCGCTGGTGTGGACGATGCTGCTGGCGTTCACGTATTTCAACATCAGCGGTCTGACCTTCCAGGAGAACGTCGTGGTCCTGGACGGCCTGTTGTGGAAGGGCATCAAGGAGGGCCTGAAGATCGTGGCCATGGTCTTTGGCGCCTTCGTCATCCTCAACACCCTCAAGCGCACCGGCGCCATTGAGGACGTGAAGAACACCGTGGCCCGGGTCAGCGGCCAGGACCGCCGGGTCCAGCTGATCGTGGTGGGCATGATGGTGCCCATCTTCCTGGAGGGCGCCGCCGGCGCCGGCGCCCCTGCCGCCATCGCCGCCCCCTTCCTGGTGGCTCTGGGCTTTGACCCCATCACCGCCATCGCCGTGGCCCTGCTGGGCGACGCCACTCCCTGCTCCTGGGGCGGCGCGGGATTGACCACCATCAACGGCGGCGCGGCCCTGGTGGAGGCCGGGATCTCCACCAACGCCCTCAACTCCGCCATGGTGGGCCGCATCCACATGTTCGGCGTGCTCATCATCCCCTTCCTGATGGTGGCGCTGGCCTTCGGCCGCAAGGGCTTCCGCAGCATCGTGCCCTATCTGTTCTACTCCGGCATCACCTCCGGCGCCATCATGTTCCTCATCAGCAACTTCGTGGGTCCGGAGATCACCTCCATGGGCACCGGCCTTCTGTCCATCCTGCTGAGCGTGGTCTATGTGAAGTTCGTGCCCATCAAGACGCCCGAGGAGTACCGCTACCAGTTCCACAAGGACGCCCGGCAGCAGTACAGCGCCTTCCGCGCCATGTCTCCCTACATCTACATGCTCATCATGCTGCCGGCGGTCCGCTATCTGGTCCCCATGTTCGTGGAAAACGGCTTCGCCCTGCTGTGCACCTTCGGCTACATCGTCTGGGTGGACGTGGTCATCTTCATCTGCGCCATTCTGGGCGCCCTGACCCTGCGGGTCAAGAAGGATGAGCTCTTCGAGGTCTTCCGCATGACCGCACGCAATGTGATGCCCGTGCTGATCACCATGGGCAGCCTGTTGGTCCTGGCCTACATCATGCAGGCCGAGAGCACCGGCATGATGAGCCTCATCGCCGGCGACATCGCCGCCCTGGCCGGCACCCTCTATCCCGCCGCCGCCGTGCTGATCGGCTCCCTGGGCTCCTTCATCACCGGCACGGGCCTGGGCTCCAACATCATGTTCGCCGGCATGCACACCGAGGCCGCGGCGACCCTGGGCATGAACCCCATCACCGTGTTCGCCGGGCAGAACGCCGGCGCCTCCCTGGGCAACCTGATCTGCCCCAACAACACCGTGGCCGCCTGCGCCACCGTGGGCGAGGTGGGCAACGAGAACAAGGTCATGCGCAAGACCCTGGTGGCCTTCGCCGTGATCCTGGTGGAGTACATGGTGCTTGCCATGCTCTACACTCTGGTCCTGTTCCCCAATTTCGGCATGTGATCCCGTCTGGAGACGGACCTCTCTCCGCCGATGCGGTCCGCGGTCCATCCCGGGGCCGCGGGCCGCGGAGGCATCAACGGAGAGCCGCCTCCTCTGTCTGATAAACCAACACAATTCAAGCGGCGCGGGGGACCGGACCGGTCCCCCGCCCAAACAGGAGGAAATGCGATATGAAAACGAGAAAAGTCGGCGTTGTGGGTCTGGGCCATGTGGGTGCCCACGTGGCGTACGCCCTGGCCGTCCAGGGCATCGCGGATGAGCTGGTGCTGGTGGATATGGACGCGAAGAAGGTGGCCAGCGAGTGCCAGGACCTGCGGGACGCCGCCGCGTACCTGCCCCACCGGGTCCATGTGGCCGTGGGCGACTTCGCGGACCTGGGCGACTGCGACGTCATCGTCAACTCCACCGGCAAGATCGACATTCTGCGGGCCAACCAGAACCGGGTGGACGAGATGGACTTCACCATCCGGGCCGTCCGGGGCTATGTGGACAAGATCAAGGCCAGCGGCTTTGACGGCGTGCTGGTGAACATCACCAACCCCTGCGACATCGTCACCCGGGAGCTGAGCCTGGGTCTGGGCCTGCCCAAGGGCCGGGTCTTCGGCACCGGCACGGGCCTGGACACCTCCCGCCTGCTCTCCGCCCTGGCCCGGCAGACCGGCATCGACCACAAGTCCATCACCGCCTACATGCTGGGCGAGCACGGCAACGACCAGTTCGCCCCCTGGTCCTGCGTCAGCTTCCGGGGCAAGCCCCTGGCCGACTGGGCCAAGACCGACGAGAAGTTCCGCTTTGACGGCGACGCCCTCCAGAAGGAGGCCATCGGCGGCGGCTGGGTCACCTTCTCCGGCAAGTTCTGCACCGAGTACGGCATCGCCACCACTGCCGCCCGGATGGTCAGCATCGTCCTCCACGACGAGAAGGCCATCATGCCCGCCAGCGCGGAGCTGTGCGGCGAGTACGGAGAGAGCGGACTGTTCGTGGGCGTGCCCTGCGTCATCGGCAAGAACGGCGTGGAGGAAGTGGTGGAGCTGCCCCTCACCCCCGAGGAGCAGGCCAAATTCCACGCCTGCTGCGACGGCGTCCGCAAGAATATGGAGCACCTCAAGGAGATCCCCTGAGCGTTTGCAAGGGTCTGAACGACACAGCGCCGCCCCGAAAGGGGCGGCGCTGTTGTGTTTTGAGACGGGTCTGCGCGGTCTGCGCGACGGGGTCAGTCCTCCGCCGCCCGGCGCAGCAGGGCGATCTCCCGGGCGTAGCCGGCAAGGTCGTTGGGGGTCTCCAGGCAGAAGGGCAGGTCCCGCAGGGCCGGGTGCCGCACCACCCGCACCAGGGCCTCCAGGCCGATACAGCCTTTCCCAATGCACGCATGGCGGTCCTTGCGGCTGCCCAGGGGGTTCTTGCTGTCGTTGAGGTGGATGGCCCGAAGCCGGTCCAGGCCGATAATGCGGTCAAATTCCGCCAGCACGCCGTCAAGGTCGGCGGCGATGTCGTAGCCCGCGTCCCAGACGTGGCAGGTGTCCAGGCAGACCCCCACCTTCTCCCCCAGCTCCACCCGGTCCAAAATGGCGCGGAGCGATTCAAAGCTGCCGCCCACCTCGCTGCCCTTGCCGGACATGGTCTCCAGCAGCACGGTGGTGGTCTGGTCCGGCCGCAGCAGGGCGTTGAGCCCCGCGGCGATCAGCGCCGTGCCGGTCTCCTCCCCCTGGCCCACGTGGCTGCCGGGGTGGAAATTATAGAGCTGCCCCGGCAGGTGCTCCAGCCGCCGCAGGTCGTCGGCCATGGTCTCCAGGGCGAAGGCGCGGTTTTCCTCCCTGGCGCCGCAGAGGTTCAGGGTGTAGGGCGCATGGGCCACCACCGGGGCGAAGCGGTGCTCCGCCATCAGCGCCGTCAGCGCCGCCGCGTCGGCCTCGTCCAGGTCCTTGGCCCGGCTGCCCCGGGGATTGCGGGTGAAAAACTGAAAGGTGTCGGCGCCCAGCTCCAGAGCCTGGCGGCCCATGGCGGCAAAGCCCTTGGAGCTGGAGAGGTGACAGCCGATGTGCATGAGGCAGGCCTCCCTTGGTGTTTTTTTCAGCATACCACAGGCGGCCGTCCCTGTCACCGGCAAATGCAACAGCCGGTCCGCCCCTGGGGGAGAACAGGCAGAAAAGCGGCGCAGCGCCGCTCAAGGGTGATGGGTGGGGTGCGCGGGGACGTCCTCCTCCTCGATAAACAGCTCTTCCGCCCGCCTCTGGGTCTCCATCAGGCTGACCTGCAGCCGCCGCAGGGATTCCTCCGCGTCGGTGATGGCGTTGAAGAGGAGCAAGTATTCTCTCGGAATATTCAGCATTTGGTATCCGTCCTTTCTGATACGGCACAAGATGTAGGAACTTTCCATATCATACACAAACGCTCGGAGAGATTCTGTCTGAATTTGTCGAGAAGCTCGACAATTTGAAAAAAATGGAGGGAGCGAGGGAAAAAACACGGGACGGAGGCGGATGGTGCCGCTCCGTCCCGAAAAAGGGGATCTGGTGCCGGAAAATCAGGGATTGCACTGTCCGCAGGGGGCATAGCCCTCGGCGATCAGGTCCTCCCGGCTGCCGGTGTAGCTCTGCCGGTTCTCCTCCTTGATGGAGGCGGCGCCGGCGCAGTCGGGGTCGTGGAACTTCATGGAGCTGGTGTTGAGGACGTAGGTCTCCTCCCCGGCTTCCGCGGCGCCGGAGTTGGCGTCGGCGTCGCTGTCGGAGGGGGCGGCGTCGGAGGTATTGGGCGCCTCCCCGGTGAGCCAGCTGTCCCCGGTGGCGTAGTCGATGGTGATGCCGGGCTGGCAGTTGTAGACGTAGACGTTGAAGCAAACGCCCTCGCCGCCGTCCTCCACGGACAGCGCCTCCATCTGGACGCCCCGGGCCACCAGCTCCGTCCCGGAAAAGACGGGCGTCACCCGGTAGAGCACGTGGTTGCCGGTGTCCTGTACGTAGTCCGCCACCTCATTTTCAAAGGGCAGCATCCCCTCCACGTTCATATAGCGGGTGCCGGTGATGAGATTTTCTTCGTTGGCGTTCTCCCCGGTCAGCTGGTAGCCGATCAGGTGGCAGCGGTTGTAGAGGTACTTGCCGTCCACAGAGTCGTATTTGACTGTCTGCCAGCCGGAGGGCTTCACCTGACCGATCTCCCCCCGCTCCTCCGTGGGCATCAGGTCGGTGCCCACATTGGCCTCCGCCGGGCCGCAGCGGCCCAGCAGGTCCAGGGGGCTGTATGTCTCGTAGGAGGCCGTGGGCAGGTCCTCCCGGTCAAAGGAGGGCTGGTTGTCCTCCAGGACCACGTAAGGCTCGCCGGAGAAGGCGGGCACGTCCTCCAGCGAAAAGGACTGGGCGGGCAGGAACAGGTCCCGCTGGGTGTAGGCGGTCAGGGCGGCGCAGCACAGCAGCGCCAGGGGCACCAGCTTTTTCAGCAGCTTTTTCAAGGGCGTCTCCTTTCTCACGGCAGAAAAAAACAGCACCTGCTGTTGCAGGCGCTGTCGGTGGTGGACGATACAGGACTCGAACCTGTGACCCCCTGCACGTCAAGCAGGTGCTCTAGCCAGCTGAGCTAATCGTCCGAAGCGGAACATATATAAAATACACGAAACAAACCCGTTTGTCAACTGTTTTCTTTTGATTTTCCGGGATTTTTTACGGCGCCCCGGCGGGGGGAGAAATTTTCCGCCGCCGGGGCCGGACTTTCGCGCAAGTTTTCGCCCTCTGCCGCGTATACTGGCGGGGAGCCCATTTGCAAAGGAGGAACCCATATGCATACACAGCCTTCCGCCGGCGGCGACGTGGACGATCTGATCTTTCAGGACACGTGGTGCATCAGCCAGCGTTGAGGACCCGGGACGCCGCTTTTCGCGGCGTCCTTTTGCGTATCTCAGCAGATGGTGCCGCCGCCGGCCACCGCCTCTCCCACGTACAGCACCACCGCCTGCCCGGCGGTGACGGCCCGCTGGGGCTCCGCAAAGGTCACGCGGAGCCGCCCGTCCGGCAGGACCTCCGCCATGGCGGCGGCCTCTCTCTGGGTGTACCGGGTCTTGGCGGTCACCGCCAGGGGGCCCTCCGGCGCAGGCACGGAGAGCCAGTTGACCCGCTGGGCCGTCAGCTCCGTGGTGTACAGGGCGCTGTCCGGCCCCAGGACGATCCGGTTGCCCGCCGCCTCCTTGCGCAGCACGTACACCGGCTCCCCGGCGCTGACGCCCAGGCCCTTCCGCTGGCCCGGAGTGTAGCAGGGCAGGCCCCTGTGGCGGCCCAGCACCCGGCCGGTCTCGTCCACGAAGTCCCCGGGCACCAGCTCCGCGCCGCTGGCGGCCAGGAAGGCGGCGTAGTCCCCGTCGGGGATGAAGCAGATGTCCTGGCTGTCCGCCTTCCGGGCGTTGGCGAGGCCCCGGGCTTCCACCATCTGCCGAATGGCGGGCTTGTCGTAGTCCCCCAGGGGCAGCAGCAGGTGGGAGAGCTGGCGCTGGGTCAGCTGGTAGAGGACGTAGCTCTGGTCCTTGCGCCGGTCGGCGCCCCGCAGCAGCCGCCAGCGGCCCTCCGCCCGGTCCACCCGGGCGTAGTGGCCGGTGGAGAGGAAGTCCGCCCCCTGCTCCAGGACCCAGTCCAGCAGGGCGCCGAACTTGATCTCCCGGTTGCAGTCCACGCAGGGGTTGGGGGTCCGGCCCGCCAGGTACTCCGACACGAAGCGGTCCATGACGGCGGTGCGGAACCGCTCCCGCAGGTCCAGCACCCGGTGTGGGATGCCCAAAGCCTCCGCCGCCCGGCGGGCGGAGGCGATTTCCGCCTCCGCGGTCTCCACCGCCCCGGGGCAGCTCTGGAGCCGCAGCGTCACGCCCCACACGTCGTATCCCGCCTCCGCCAGCAGCAGCGCGGCGGCGGCACTGTCCACGCCGCCGCTCATGGCCACGGCCACGGTCCCCTTCTTCGCCATGGAACCACCTCCTCTGGTCAATCGCCTTATTGTACCCTATTTCCGGGCAAAAGAAAACCCCCGGTCCGCCGGGCAGCGGAACCGGAGGGATCAGCCCTGATTGCGCAGCAGAAAGGCCTTGGCCGGCAGGGCGTCCGCCAGGGCCAGCAGCGTCCGGTTGAAGCCGCCGGAGTAGTCCAGCGCCACGTCGGACAGGCCCGGGGTGCCGGTCTGCCGGTCCGGGATGGACAACGTGAACCGGGAGCCCTTCCCCACGGACGATTCGGCCATGATGGTGCCGCCGTGGCCCTCGGCGATGCGGCGGCACAGGGGCAGGCCCAGGCCCAGGCCCTGGGGGGCGGGCGCCAGAGGCTCCCCGTGGAGATAGCGGTCGAACAGGGCCTCCAGATGCTCCGGGGCAATGCCCCGGCCGGTGTCCTCCACCGACAGCAGCACCCGCTTTGCGTGGAACTTCAGCTCCACGGTGACGGTGCCGCCGGCGGGCGTGAACTTGAGAGCGTTGGATAGCAGCTGGTGGACCAGCAGCTCCAAGCCCGGCAGATGAAAGGCGCACACGTGCTGGTCCGCGGCGCAGACAAACCGGAGCTCCAGGCCCAGCAGTGCCGCGGGGCCCTCCGCCTGAACGCACAGCTCCCGGACGGTGTCCACGATGTCCCGGTCCTGGAGGGGCAGGGGCTGGCCGCCGCCCAGGTACTGGGATGCCGCGGACAGATCGTTCACCAGCCGCAGCAGCTGGTAGTAGCTCTGGTCCAGCAGGGCCGCCCGGGCGTCCAGCTCCGGGTCCTGCTCCCGCTGGGCCGGAGGCACCAGCTGAGACGCCGCCAGGCGCAGGTTGCTCAGGGCGCCCCGCAGCTGGGCGGCGATATTGGCAAACAAAAGCGCCTGCTGGCGCTCGTCCTGTTCCATGGCGGCTCCTTTCCCGCGCCGGAGGCGCGATGGGTGTAGCATGTGCCGGAGGATAGGCCCAAAATCGTGGAAAAGCCTGGCTCCGGCACCATCAGCATAGCAAAAAACCCTCTGGAAAACAAGAAGTTTGTCGAATTTTGGAAGATGAAGTCGAATCGTGTCGGCGGACCGCTTGGATAAACTCACAAGAAAATTTACGAAACAGTACGTAAATTTTACGTAAATAACATGAGAAAATTTTCTCAGACATGCTATAATGGGGCCACCGCCGGTTGGGGGCATCCCACGGCGAAGATCATGAATTTGGAGGAACGGTATGGCGATCAAAGTGGGCATCAACGGCTTTGGCCGGATCGGGCGGGTGGCGCTGCGGTGCATGGTGGAGCGGGGCTGCGGCAGCTATGACATCCGGGGCATCAACCTGCGCAGCGCGGACCTGGACTACATGGTCTATCAGGTGAAATACGACTCGGTGTTCCGCACCTTTACCGGCGCGGTGGAGCGGGACGACCGCCACCTGATCATCAACGGCCGGAAGATCCGGGTATACAGTGAGGAAAACGCCGCCGACATCCCCTGGGACGACTGCGGCGCGGAATACATCATCGAGTCCACCGGCGCCTACTGCACCACGGAGCGGGCCTCGGCCCATCTGGTCCACGGGGCAAAAAAGGTCATCATCTCCGCCCCCGCCAAGGACGACGTGACGCCCACCTTTGTCATGGGTGTGAACCATAAAAAGTACACCACGGACATGGACGTGGTGTCCAACGCCTCCTGCACCACCAACTGTCTGGCTCCCATGACCAAGGTCATCCACGACACCTTCGGCATCTCCCAGGCACTGATGAGCACCATCCACGCCGCCACTGCCAAGCAGAAGGCGGTGGACGCCCGGGCGGGCCGGGACTGGCGCACGGGCCGCAGCGTCCTGGGCAACATCATCCCCTCCACCACCGGCGCGGCGAAGGCCGTGGGCGTGGTGATCCCGGAGCTGAAGGGAAAGATGACCGGCATGAGCTTCCGGGTGCCCACCAACGACGTCTCCGTGGTGGATCTGACGGCCCGGCTGATCCAGCCCGCCAGCTACCACGACGTGTGCGTGGCCATGGAAAACGCCGCCAAGAACAGCATGAAGGGCATCATCACCTGCACCTGCGACCAGGTGGTCTCCTCGGACCTGACGGGCTTTTCCGAGACCTGCATCTTTGACGAGACGGCGGGCATCATGCTGGACGACAACTTCGTCAAGCTCATCGCCTGGTATGACAACGAGTGGGGCTATACCAACAAGATCCTGGATCTGATGGCCCACATGCACGCCGTGGACAGCGGAGATTGAAACCGAGCGCAAAAAAGCACGTCCTTACAGGACGTGCTTTTTTCTCAGGTGGCCGCCGGTTCCGCCGGCTTTTTCCGGCGGCGTCCGCCCCGGTGGGAGCGGGACTTGGCCGGTGCGGGGGGCGTCTCCGGCTGGTCGGCCGGGGCCTTTTCCGCAGGCGCGGCGGGGACCTCGGCGGCGGGCGCCTCGCTCTGGGCCGCCTTGGCGGCCTTGGACCGGCCGCGGCGGCGGACGGCGGGCTTTTTCTCCTCCGCCGGCGCCGGCGGGGCGAACAGCTCCTCCAGATGGGCGTAGGCCAGGTCCCCCTGGACCTGCCCGAACTCCAGCCGCAGGGCCTGGGCCAGCTCCTCCCGGCTGGCGGTGCGCATCAGGAAGGACGCGCGCAGACAGCTCTGGATGGAGGGACGCAGGGCCACCTCCCGGAAGGTGTCGGCGTAGCGGACCCACAGGGCGCTGATGGCGGCCTCATAGCCCTTGTCCTGGCTGATGACATAGGCAAAGTCCGCCTCACCCCGGCCCACCAGGACCCCCAGTTCCGTGATGATCTGGAAGTCGATGGAATTCTTGCCGCCCTTGACGCTCTCCAGATACTGGACCTTGGCCCGGGTGTTGGCGCAGAGCTTCTGGATGCCGGCCAGGGACTGGCCCCTGCCGTAAAAGACCAGGACGGAGTCCTCTTCCGTCAGCAGCTCGATGCCCTGAAGGCCGGTGCCGATGTTGTTGTCGCCGTCCACCAAAAAAATCATTTTCATGGAAATTGTACTTTCTTTCGTTGTTTTTAGCCGTTGCCTCCGCAAAGACCGGTTTTAGTATAACAGATGTTTCCCAAACGCACAAGGGGAGGCGGAGCGGAAAAAAGGGGGACCGCTCTGCGGTCCCCCGGAGACGCTCTGAAAGAGAAGGGCTCCTTCCGGAACGGGAAGGAAGATAGTTACGAAAGAAACCCAGGAGGGGTGTCTTTCGTTTTCAATAATCCGTTTTTCAGCCCTTTTTAAAGGTCTGAAAAACTTGCTCAGCCTGTCGAAACGCCCTTTCGACAGGCTGAGGGGGACCGCTCTGCGGTCCCCCGGAGATGGTGATTTATTCTTCCTCGTCGGTGACGATCAGGCCGTAGCCGCCGTTCTTGCGCTGGTAGACGATGGAGAGGCTGTCGTCGTCGCTGTTGCGGAACACGAAGAAGCTGTGGTCCAGCAGGTTCATCTGCAAAATAGCCTCCTCGGCGCTCATGGGCTTGACGGCGAAGCGCTTGGTGCGGACGATCTGGAACTCCTTCTCCTCCGTGACCTCAAAGTCGTCGGTGGGAGCGGGCGGCGGGAAGCCCTCGCTGCGCAGTCGCTTGGCCAGGCGGGTCTTGTTCTTCAGGATCTGGCGCTCGATGTATCCGACAGCGGCGTCGATGGCGCCGCGCATATCTCCGTCAGGAGCCTCCGTCTGAGCCCGCAGCAGCGTGCCGCCGCCGCGAATGGTGATCTCCACCGTGCACAAGTGGTCTTTCTCCACCGAGAATGTGACAAATGCGGTGGTATCCTCCCGGAAATAACGGTCCAGCTTGGAGATCTTCTTCTCGGCAAAGGCTTTGATGGAATCGTTCATGGGAACTTTCTTGCAGGCGAAGGTACACTTCATCGAAATCGCTCCTTTCGTGTGAAAGAGAGTGCGGGGTACCTCTCTTTAATTTAGTATACCACAGCCGGACCCTTTTGAAAAGGGTCCGGCGCCGGATTTGCAAAATGTTCAAAAGTGGCTTCGACGCCCTTCGGCAAAAGGAGAGAAAAAGCGGCAAAAGCTCCTGTTTACAAGGATGCTCCGGCGGGTGTATGATAATTGAGGAAGCTTTCCAATATCCCACCCGCTTGGGCCGCCGTGGCGCGAAACGCGCCGGGCGGCTCCTTTTTATGATAAAAGCGGAGACGCACCGGCGTCTCCGCTGAAGGGCTTTATTTGCGTCTGCGGCCGCCCCGCTTGCCGTCAATGCTGCGGTTGAGGTCCGCCATCTTCCCCTCGGAGGAGGAGAGGAACTGCTTGAGCTTGTCCTCGAAGGACTGGTCCCCGGAGGGAGGCAGAGGCTGCTGGCCCCGGGGCGTGAACCGGGGCGCCTGGGCGGGCCGGGGCGCGCTGCCTGCACCCGGACGGGGGCCGCCGGGCCGGGGGCCTCTGGGGGCGGGCCGCTCCTGCTGGGGCAGGGTCCGCTTGATGGAGAGGTTGATCTTCCCGTTCTCCGTGGAGAGGACCAGCACCTTCACGGTCTGCCCCTCCTGCAAATAGTCGTGTACGTCGTTGACAAAGGTGTTGGCGATCTCGGAGATATGTACCAACCCGGACCTCCCCCCCTCCAGCGCCACAAAGGCGCCGAATTTGGTGATGGAGGTCACTTTGCCTTCCAGAATGCTCCCAACCTGAAGCTCCATACGGTGTAATGTTTCTCCTTCCGGGTAATTTTTTCACCGCCCCGCGGGGGCGGAACACAGACAATGGAAAAGACCGGGGCTTGGCGCAAGCGGGAGAGGCGGGACGCACCTCCCTCGCCGCCCGGCACCGGTCAGTTGCTCACATCGTAAATGACGATCTCGTTGGGTGCCACATAGCCCAACTCATCCCGGGCGATCTCCAGCATCTTTTCCCGGGTGTTTCCCTCGGCGATGTCCTGGGACAGGGCGTCGTTTTCCTGCTGCTGAAGCTGGACCTGCTGTGCCAGCTGGTCCTTTTCCGCCTCGGCCTCCTGCACCTGAGCGTGGAGACTGCGCAGCTGGAGCCCCATGGCCGCCAGCAGCACCACCAGCAGCACCTTGGTGAACAGGCTTGCGCGGGTGCGCGTCTTTTCCTTGCGTGCCGCCATGGTACCGCCCTCCTTTGTAAAAATGCCGCTTTCCTGGGATTTTTCTTATTGTATAACATTTGGCCGCAAAATAAAAGAGATTTTTTCCGCGGATCCGGATTTTTTTGCAAAAACTTTTCAGCCAGCGCAGCGGAAGCGCCCCAAGGGCGATCAGCTGGGCCAGGGTATCCACCCAAAAATCCCACACCGGCCGCAGCGCCGCCGAAAAGGCGCAGAAGAACACCACCGCGCCGCCGGCGATGCCCAGCAGCAGGTACAGCCGCAGCTCCCCTGTCCGGCGCAGCAGAAACAAAAAGACCGCGCTGCCCGCCGTCAGGCAGTACAGCAGGTCCAGTGCCGCCGTGAGCCGGGGCAGCCGCAGCCGGAAGGGACGCAGCAGATCATACAGCAATCCCGCCGCCAGGCCCAGTAAAATGGACCAGAGAAAGGTCAGCAGCTGCTGGGAGACGGTGCTTTCCATGGCCGCTCACCCGAACAGCCGCTGGAAAAAGCCGCCCCGCTCGGCGCCGCCGTCCTCGTAGGAGATGGAGTCGATGCGGCCGTCCACGTGGAGCTCTCCGCCGTCCAGGGAGAGCTTCCCGATGTGCAGGTTCTCCCCGGTGACCACCAGCATGCCGGCGCCGGTGGACATGACGATGCCGGTCTCGTCAAAGCGCTCCACGTCCTCCACGCCGGAGACCGTCAGCCGTTCCCGGCCCGTCAGCTCCAGCCGGTGGGCGGACAGGGGCATGGTGTTGTAGTCGTCTTTCATAGTGCCGATCCCTCCCTGTCCCCACTATATGGGCGGGAGGACCGGATTATGCCCGGCCCACTTCCCGGTACAGCGCGGCGGCGTCGGCCTGGCGCACGGTCTCCTGGACCGACAGCACCTCCACCGTCACGGTGCGCACGCCGAAGCGCAGGGAGATCTGGTCTCCCACCTTCACCTCGTAGGAGGCCCGGGCGGGCTTTCCGTTGACGGTGACAAGCCCGTTGTCGCAGGCCTCATTGGCCACGGTCCGCCGCTTGATGAGGCGGGAGACCTTGAGATATTTGTCCAGACGCATAGAAATGAGTTCCTTTCTGCGGGAAAAAGGCTGCCGGCACGTGCGTGCCGGCAGCTCTGTGCTCGCTGAAGTTTTCCCTCAGCGGGAAATGGACCGCCTTACTGGCCGACGGCGTCCTTCAGGGCCTTGCCGGCCTTGAACACGGGCACCACGGAAGCGGGGATCTCGATGGTCTCCTTGGTTTTGGGGTTGCGGCCCACGCGGGCGGCGCGCTTCTTGACCTCGAAGGAGCCGAAGCCCACCAGCTGGACCTTGTCGCCCTCCTTCAGGGCGGCGGTGATGGCGTCCAGAGCGGCGGTAATGACAGCCTCGGCCTCTTTCTTGGAAACCTCGGCAGAAACGGCCACGGCGTTGATCAGTTCGGATTTGTTCATGGATGTTGTCCTCCTATGAAATAATAAGATAGTTCGCTCTATTTCTTAACGCGCGTCAGTTCCGCGATTAAGACGGGTCCTGTTCCTTGGCGGCCTTCCACAGCTCCACCAGTTCCGGCTCGGAGTATTCTCCCAGGGGCTTGTCCGCCAGCTGCTCCACCTTGCGGAAGCGGCTGTCGAACTTGTCACAGGCGCGGTGGAGGGCGTCCTCCGGGTCCACGCCGGACATCTGGGCGATCTTGGCTGCGATGAAGAGGGCGTCGCCCACCTCCTCCCGGACGCCGTGGGGACTGTCCGCGCCGGCGCCGGATTCCAGAGCCTCCCGCAGCTCCCGAACCTCCTCCTCCAGCTTGTCCAGGGCGCTGAGGACGCCGGACCAGTCGAAGCCGGCCTTGGCGGTCTTGCTCTGGATCTTCTCCGCCCGCCACAGGGCGGGCAGGGTGTGGGGCACGGCCTCCACCGCGTCGGCGGTGGACCGCTGGCCCTTCTCCTTGCGCTTGAGGGCCTCCCAGTTCACCAGCACCTGCTCGGAGGTGTCGGCCTGCATGGTGCCGCCAAAGACGTGGGGGTGGCGGTAGACCAGCTTCTGGGCCACGCCGTCCACCACGTCCTCCATGGTGAAGCGGCCGGCCTCAGATTCGATCTGGGCGTGGAACACCACCTGCATCAGCACGTCCCCCAGTTCCTCGCACATGGCGTGGGGATCGTCCCGGTCGATGGCGTCCAGCACCTCGTAGGTCTCCTCCAGAAAATTGCGGCGGATGGAGGCGTGGGTCTGCTCCCGGTCCCAGGGGCAGCCCCCCGGGGCGCGCAGCAGCCGCATGATCTCCAGAAAGTCCTCGTAGCCGTAACGCGGCTTATATTGAAAATCTACCATAACGCGCCTGCCTTTGCAAGAAAATTCGTTGGCAACTCCTTGAAAAACAAGGGTTTTTTTATTTTTTGGGAATTTGGAGGCCTCTCCGGCTCATCTCAGGTGCAGCAGCCGGATCACTTTGCCCCCGTGGGGCACGCCCTTGAGGTCCTCCGCCCGCAGGATCCGCATGGTGATGACCAGTACAAAGTAGACGATCACGCCCACCAGGATGCCGCCGAAAACGGCGATGGCGTTGGCCTTGTAGGCGGAGAGGCTGCCCTCCAGGGCGCGGTCCAGGAAGCCGTAGGAGGCCCAGGCGGCGGCGCCCATCAGGACCGAGGCGATCACCGGCTTGGTGAACAGCTGCAGGTAACGGGGCTTTTCCGCAGAGTATTTCCACACGAAGAACAGGTTCAGCAGCACGATCACCATGTAGCACAGCAGCGTGGAGATGGGGGCGCCGTAGATGTTGATGTCGGGATTGCCCACCAGCACATAGTTGGACACCACCTTGGTGACGCCGCCGGCAATGACGGTGCAGATGGGGATGATCTCCCTGCCGTAGGTCTGCAGGATCACGTTGGTGAGGGTCATGAGGCAGATGAAGATGCAGGCGATGCCCAGCAGCTGCATATGGGGGCCGGCAGCCAGGGCGTCCTCCTGCTGCATGGGATAGAACATCACCAGGATGGGCCCGCCCAGAACGCTCAGGCCCACGCCCGCCGGAATGGTCAGCGCGGCGATCAGCCGGAAGGCGGAGGAGACGATGCGGTTGGCCTGGGCGTTGTCGTGCCTGGCCATGGCCGCCGCCGCGAAGGGGATCAGGCTCATGGTGACGGGAAAGACAAAGGACGGGGGCAGGTTGATCAGGTTCATGCCGAAGGAGTACTGACCGTACAGGGTGGCGGCCTCGTCCGCCAGCTGGGGAATGTCCTGGAGGCGGCCCAGGACGATGGAGGTGTCCACCACGTTGATGATGCTCATGGCGGAGTTGCTCAGGGTGATGGGGATGCCGATGGCCAGGACCTTTTTGATCAGCGCGCCGCTGCTCTCAGGCACATCCAGGGACTCGGAGGGGGTGCGGTGGGTGAACAGATAGATCAGCAGGAAGATCAGCGCGGCCACCTCGCCCACCGTGACGCCTAAAATGGCGCCGGCGGCCACGTATTCCGTGCCGGTGCTTCCCGCCAGGGCCAGCTGCTGCGCGATCTCCGGCTGCTGGCACTGCTGCAGGATCAGCCATGCCAGGGCCAGGCCCACGAACAGCTTGCACACGACCTCGATGATCTGGGAGACTGCGGTGGGCACCATGTTGCCCTGGCCCTGGGTGTAACCCCGGATGCAGGCCAGCACGCACACGCAGAACACCGCCGGGGCCAGGGCCCGGATGGGCCAGAAGCCCAGGGGCTCGTTCATCAGGCCCGCCAGCCAGTCCGCCTTGAAGTACATCAGGAGCGAGCCGATCAGACCCAGGGCGAAGAACAGCCAGATGGCCGTGCGGAAGATCTTGCGCTTTTCATTCTCCCGGCCCTGGGCCTGGGCCTGGCTGGTCAGCCGGGAGATCGCCAGGGGCAGGCCGGCAGTGGACACCGTCAGCAGGATGTTATAGATGCGGTAGCCCACGTCGAAATACGTCTGGCCCTCGCTGCCGACGATATTGCCGAAGGGGATCTTGTAAACGGCGCCCAGGATCTTGACGATGGCCACGGCGGAGGCCAGGATGGCCGCGCCGCCCATAAAGGATGACTTTTTGGATTGGTTGGACATGAAAAGAATACCTCGAATCCTTGAAAAAAATACGCAGAGCCCTCATTCGGAGAGGCAAAGACCGGCCCCCCACAGAAATACCTATGGCGGGGCCGGGCCCATTATAACCGGCTGAGGCAGCCCTTGACCAGGGCGGAGAAGCGGGGACCGGCCTCGGCGGCTGCGGAGAGCACCTCGTCGGAGCTGAGGGGCTGATCCAGCACGCCGGCGGCCATGTTGGTGCACAGGGTAAAGCCCAGCACCGCCATGCCGCAGTGGGCGGCCACGATGGCCTCCGGCACGGTGGACATGCCCACCGCGCCGGCGCCTAAGACCCGGGCGGCCCGGACCTCGGCGGGGGTCTCGTACTGGGGACCGGGGAAGAACATATAGACGCCCTCCCGCAGGGGGATGGACAGCTCCGCCGCCGTCTGCCGGGCCACGGCCTGGAGGGCCGGGGTGTAGACGTGGCTCACGTCGGGGAACCGGGGGCCGAACTCGTCCAGGTTGGGGCCCCGCAGGGGGCTCATGCCGAAGAGCTTGATGTGGTCGGTGATGAGCATGATGTCGCCGGCGGAGAAGGCGGTGTTCACCGCCCCGGCGGCGTTGGTGACCACCAGGGTCTCCGCCCCCAGCAGCCGCAGCACCCGCACCGGATAGGTCACGTCCTCAAAGGACCAGCCCTCGTAGGTGTGGAGCCGGCCCTGCATGACGGCCACCTCCCGGCCCGCCAGACGGCCGAACACAAAGCGGCCCGCGTGGTCCGGGGCGGTGGAGCGCTTCATGTGGGGCACCTGGTCATAGGGGACGGCGATGGGGTCCGCCACCGCCTCGCCCAGGGAGCCGAGGCCCGAGCCCAAAATCAGCAGCACCCGGGGACGGAAGCCGCTCAGCCGGTCCGCCAGGGCCCGGGCGCTTTCCTGATACTGTTCATAGGTGTATTCCATGTCGGGGCCTCCTTACAGCTTCTCGCCGCACTGGCGGCAGAACTGGTCGCCCTCCCGGGCCTCGCTGCCGCAGACGGGGCACTCCCCCGCGGCGGCGTGCTGGCGGCCGATCTCGGCCTCCAGGGCGGCGATCTGCTCCTTCAGACCGTCGATCTCCTGGAGCTTTGCCAGCAGGGCCTCGGACTCGGTGGGGCTGCCGGTGTGGGTGGCGTAGATCATCTCCCCCACCTCCCGCAGCTGGAGGTTCACCTCCGCCCGCAGGTCCACCAGGCGGATGTTCAGCTTGGCCACGGACAGCAGCTCCCCGGCCTTCTTCCCCACGCCGTAGGCGGCGTCCACCGCCGCGTCGCTGACCTGGACGGCGGTGCGCTGGACGCTGTCCAGCAGGTCCTGTACTTTCTCGTTCATGAAAAATCCTCCATTTCCGCCGCTGTGCGCGGCCAGATCCAAGGGACGGCGGGGTCAGTGGTTGTCGTAGGTGCTGCCGCCGATGAACTCCCGGGCCAGGGACTCCGGCGCCACGTATGCCTCGTCCATGTGCTCGATCTTCCGGAAGGCGGCCAGCATGGCGTCGGCCTCCGGGAATTTGCCGGCGGGCAGGGCCTCCAGCAGGGGCGTGACGATGGGCTTGAGGACGGAGAACTCAAAGGGCAGGCAGGAGTCGAACATGATGTCGGCGCTCTCCTTGTAGGGGGAGATGTACAGCCGCTCGCCCCGGTGAACATTGGGCCACATCTTCAATGTGAAGGCGGCGTCGCTGCCCCGGAACAGGTGGTCCCGGACGATCCGCCGGCACAGCCGCAGCCATGCGTGCTGAAACACCACGGTTCCGTCCTCGTCCACCAGGTTGCTGCGGGCGGCGATGTAGAGCTTGAAGGCGTGGGGGTTCTTGCCCACGATGATGTCGTTGAGGGCGTGAATGCCCTCGAAGATGGCCAGCTCGTCAGAGCCCAGCCGCAGGGGCTGGGAGAGGATGTCGGAGCGCATCTGCCGGGCAAACTCATACTTGGGCACGTGGATGGTCTCCCCCCGGTCCAGCATGGAGAAGTGCCGGTTCAAAAGGTCCACGTCCAGGCAGAAGGGGGACTCGTAGTCGATCTGCCCCTCCCGGTTCCGGGGCGCGGTGTCCGGGTCGATGGTCTTGAAGTAATTGTCCATGGAGATGGTGTGGGTCTGGATCCCCATGCGCTCCAGGACCTCCTCGATCTTCAGCGCGGTGGTGGTCTTGCCGGAGCCGGAGGGGCCGGAGAGCAAAATCACGTGGGACTCACTCCGGTGGTCGGCGATGCGCTTGGCGGCGTTTTCCACCTTCTGGGCGAAGATGGCGTCGCATTCCTCGGCGTAGCCCTTGGGATCGCTGCGGACAGCGTCGTTGAGTGCTTTCAGGGAATAGGACATGGACAGCGCGCTCCTTTCACAGCTGGTCGTAGAAGGCGGCAAAGGCCTCCAGGTTGGCGAGGGCCTTTTCCGGCCGCTCCGTATACTCCTTGGGATATTTCAGGTTGAACACCCGCTGGATGCGGTTGGCGCCGGGCACCACCATTTTCGTGGAGCCCCCGGCGCCGAAGGACAAGATGGAGCACAGCTCCGACATGATATACACGTTGTACCAGCACACGCCGCCGGGGCGGGTCCAGCCGATGTTCTCAAAGCTGCCGGACATGTACTTCTGCCGGTAGAGGTAGTAGGGCCCGTAGCCCGCGCCCCGGAGGGCGCCCTCTGCGAAGCCCAGCATGGCGGCCACCGCTTCGGCCTCCGGCACCGCCAGGCCCTCCGTCAGAATGCGGCTGCCCTTTTTCAGCGCCAGGGTGTGGACGGTGATGTTGTCGGTGCCGAAGTCCAGGCACCGCTCCAGGGACCGGTGGAAGCCCGCCTCCGTGTCCTCGGGCAGTCCTGCGATCAGGTCCATGTTCACGTGGGGGAAGCCGTATTTGGCCACCAGGGCCATGGTGTCCTCGATCTCGGCGGCGCTGTGGCGGCGGCCGATGGCGCGCAGCACGTGGTCCTCCATGGTCTGGGGGTTCACGGACACCCGGGTGACGCCGTGGCGCTTCAATACCTCCAGCTTCTCGGCGGTGATGGTGTCGGGGCGGCCGGCCTCCACGGTGATCTCGCTGCACCAGCGGGTGTCGAAGGCGGTCTCAAAGGCCGTCAGCACCCGGTCCATCTGCTCCGCGGTCAGGGTGGTGGGGGTGCCGCCGCCCATGTAGAAGGCCCGGACCCGCAGGTCCTGCTCCCGGGCCATGGCGCCGCCGGCGCGGATTTCATCCACCAGGGTGTCCACATAGGGCGGCACCAGGGAAAAACTCTTTTCCACCGACTGGCTCACGAAGGAGCAGTAGGCGCAGCGGGTGGGACAGAAGGGGATGCCCACGTACACGGCGATGTCCCGCTCCCCCAGCCCCGCCGCGGCCTGAGCCGCCACGGAGCCGGTCTCCACCGCCAGGGCCGCCCGCTCCGGCGTGACGAAATACTCGTTCTCCAGGAACGCCTGAGCCTCCCGGGGCGTCTTTCCCTGCTCCAGGGCCCAGGTGACGGGCTTGTCGGGCCGGACGCCGGTCAGCATCCCCCAGGGCAGATCAGGCAGCCCCATCTCCCGCCGGGCCAGGTAGAAGCAGGCGCCCACGGCGTGGCGCCGCTGGCCCTCCCGGTCGAAGTCCGTGCCGGAGAGGGGGGCGCCGTAGGTGTAGACGCCGCTTTGACCGTGGAAAAAGAGATCGGTGGTCACCACCAGGTAGTCCCCCGCCTCGTCGCAGGTGATTTTTGCCCAGGCGCCGTCGCCGGGGACGATGGGCTCGTAGACGGGCAGCTCACCGGGAAAGAGGTTCATGAGGCTCTGCTCCACCACGTAGCGCTCGTCGTGGCCGTGAAATTCCAGCTTCATGGGCGGTCCCCCGCCAGGGCCTGGAGCATAAAGGGATTGCTCCGCCGCTCCCGGTCCAGAGTGGAGGACTCCATGTGCCCGGGATACACCGCCGGGTTCCCGCCCAGGGCGCCCAGCCGCGCCAGAGAGCGGAGGATCTTCCGGGAGGAGCCGCCGGGGAAGTCCGTCCGGCCGCAGGAGCCGGCGAAGAGGGTGTCCCCGCAGAAGAGGACCTCGCCGCAGCGCAGGGTCACGGACCCCTCGGAGTGGCCGGGGGTGGCCAGGACCTCCACCGTCAGGCCGCCCACGGAGAGGGTGTCCCCCTCGTCGTAGTCCGCGGCCTTGGGCACAGGCGGGAACAGCTGGGCCATGTAGGGATCGCCGTCATAGCGGTCCCGGCGGTTGAGATAGACGGGGATCTCCGGCCAGAGCTGCCGCAGCTCCGCCACGGCGCCGGTGTGGTCGTAGTGGCCGTGGGTCAGGAGAATGGAACAGGGGGTGCAGCCGGTCTCCTTCACGGCAGCGGCCACCGCCTCTGCGTCCCCGCCGGGATCGATAACGGCGCAGACCTTGGCCGCTTCGTCGCAGAGAATGTAGCAGTTGGTGCCGATGGGGCCCACGCAAAGCGTTTTGATCTTCATGGTATCACCTCACGGTCAGTCCTGCCCGAGGGCGTCGGACAGGTCGGAAAAGCCGGGGAAATCGGTCCCCTTCTGCCGGTATACAGTCTCGAACGCGGCGCGGACCGCCTCGGAGGAGTTTACCTCCCGCTGCCGCAGCACCGGTCCCTCCGGATCGGGATAGCCGCACTCCAGCAGATACCGGCCCTCCGGGGTCGCGGTACACTGGAGGAACCCCGCCTCCCGGGGGTCGTTGGGATCCATCCGCTCCAGAGCCACGTAGCTGTCCCGGTCCGGGCGCAGCCGGTCCAGGCCCCGCAGCAGGTCCGGCCAGTCAAAGTCGGCGGCGGGCATCCCGTCCACCGTCAGCGTCCAGTACCAGTTCAGGCCCGCGGGCCGGGCGGGTGGATTCTTTTTGTGGAAAAACAGCATGGGCAAGCACCTCCCGCTCCGTCAGCGCTGATCGGTGTCAAAGAGGATGGTCACAGGGCCGTCGTTGCAGGAGTCCACCTGCATGTCGGCGCCGAATTCCCCATGCTGCACCTCGAAGCCCCGCTGGCGGCAGCAGGTCATGAAGTGCTCATAGAGGGGGACGGCCAGGTCCGGCTTGGCGGCGCCGGAGAAGCCGGGCCGGCGGGAGGAGGTGTCAGCGTAGAGGGTGAACTGGCTTACCACCAGCAGCGCCCCGCCCGCCTGCTCCAGGCTCAAATTCATCTTGCCGTTCTCATCCTCAAAGACCCGCAGGTTGCAGATCTTCTCGGCCAGCTTCCGGGCGGTCTCCTCGCTGTCCTGGGGACCCACCCCCAGCAGCACCAGGAAGCCCCGGCCGATCCGGCCGGAGACCTCTCCGCCGATGGTCACGGATGCCCGGGACACCCGGGTCACGACTGCGCGCATGGGCGGCACTCCTTTCAAAGGTAAAGTAGCAAAGCCCCTCTAAAAAAAGCGGAAGGGGGCCAGCGAAAAAGAGGAAAAGGCCTAGGAAAAAAGAAAAGGTCTGGGGAAAAAGAGGTAAGGGGCTAGGGAAAACCTAAGGTTTTCCCGGTTGATTTGCCGCAGGCAAATCAACCATTTCCAATCATTTTCGGCAGGACACCCTCCAGAGGGGCCTCTCTTGCCCCTGCGGGGCAATTCACCTTCTGTGTTTGCCGAAAATTCCCCGACCTGTGCGCCCTTGGGGCGCACACACCAGTGAGCGGCACCGGGGCCTCCGCCAAAGTCGCAAAGCGGCTTTGGCGGGGAGAGGAAGAACAAGCGGAGCGGGGTGAGGCCTCGCTTCCAGCGGGGCCGAAGAAAGCGCAGCTTGTTCTGACGAGGTGGTAGGGGAGTTCGAGGAGAAAGCGGCGAAGCGCCGCCTGCGGCGGATGCAGCAAGCCGCTTTCGAGGCAGCGGCGCGATTGGCGGCCCCAGCGGGGCCGGGAATCGCAATGCCGCAACGGTGCCAGCCTGCTCCCCCTCGAGGGGGGGTCATCCCGCGGGCCGGTTCACCTTCAACACGCCGGAGATCTGGTTGAGCTTGTTCATGACCGTCAGCAGCTGGGAGTTGTCCCGAATCTTGATCTCCAGGTGGATCATGGCGAAGTTGTCCTCGGTGCTGCGGGAGTTGAGCGCCGTGACGCTGGTGTTGGTGGTGGACAGGGCTGCGGAGATGTCCAGCAGCAGGTTCCGCCGGTCCTTGCAGATGACCTCCAGAGAGGTGGGATAGCTGTCCAGGGTGTCGGCACCCCAGGAGACCTTGATCCACCGGCCCTCCTGGCCGGGGGCGGAGCGCCGCTCCGGCGAGGCGTTGGGGCAGTCGCACCGGTGGACGGACACGCCGTAGCCCCGGGTGATGAAGCCGATGATCTCGTCGCCGGGGACCGGGGTGCAGCACTTGGAGAACTTGACCAGGCAGTTGTCCAGGCCCTCCACCACGATGCCCTGCTCGCTCTTGACCCGCTTGGGCACCGCGGGCCGGGTCTGGTCGGGCTTGCCCTCCAGGGCCACGGTGGCCTGCTTTTCCACCTGGTGCTGCTTGGCGATCCGCTGCAGCTCCCCGTGCATCCGGCTCACGGCCTTCTGAGCGGTAAAGCCGCCGTAGCCGATGGCGGCGTACATATCGTCCAGGGAGCCATAGGCCACCTTTTTCAAAAGGCCCGGCAGGTTCTCCGGATCCAGCACATCCTTCATGGGGATGCCGCAGTGCTTGAGCTCGGCCTCGAAGGCGGAGCGGCCGTTGGCGATGTTCTCCTCCTTCTTCTCCTTCTTGAACCACTGGCGGATCTTGCTGCGGGCCTCGCTGGACTTGGCGATCTTCATCCAGTCCCGGCTGGGGCCCTTGGCGGACTTGGAGGTCATGATCTCCACGATGTCGCCGTTTTTGAGCACATGGTCAAAGGTGACGATGCGGCCGTTGACCTTGGCGCCCACCATGTGGTTGCCCACGGCGGAGTGGATGGCGTAGGCGAAGTCGATGGGGGTGGCGCCGGCGGGCAGGTTCTGCACGTCGCCGTTGGGGGTGAACACGAACACCTCGTCGGCAAACATATCCACCTTCAGAGAGTGGATATAGTCCTCGGCGTCCGCGCCCTCCTGGTTTTCCAGCAGGCGGCGGACCCACTCGTAGCGGCCCTCGGTGCCGGCGCCCTGGCCCCCCTGCTTGTATTTCCAGTGGGCGGCCACGCCGTACTCGGCGATCTCGTGCATCTCCCGGGTGCGGATCTGCACCTCGAAGGGGATGCCGTCGGTGCCCATGACGGTGGTGTGCAGGGACTGGTAGCCGTTGGGCTTGGGGGTGCCGATATAGTCCTTAAACCGGCCCAGGATGGGCTTGTAGATGTCGTGGATCACGCCCAGGACGTTGTAGCAGTCGCCCACGTTCTCCACGATCACCCGGAAGGCGAACAGGTCGAAGATCTCGTCCAGGGACTTGTTCTGGTTGAACATCTTGCGGTAGATGGAATAGGGGTGCTTCATGCGGCCGTAGACGATGTGTCCGATGCCCAGCTCCGTCAGCCGGTCGTCGATCTGGATCTGGGTGCGCTGCATGAAGGCCTCGTATTCCTGGTGCTTCGCATCCAGCTTGGAGACGATCTCCTGGTAGCCGATGGGGTCCAGGTATTTCAGCGACAGGTCCTCCAGCTCCCACTTGATCCGCTGCATGCCCAGCCGGTGGGAGATGGGGGCGTAGATCTCCATGGTCTCCAGGGACTTCTGCTTCTGCTTGGCGGGAGACTGATACTCCATGGTCCGCATGTTGTGGAGCCGGTCGGAGATCTTGATGAGGATCACCCGGATGTCCTTGCTCATGGCGATGAGCATTTTCCGCAGGTTCTCCATCTGCTCGTCTTCCTTGGTGGCGTACTGGATCCGGGTCAGTTTGCTGACGCCTTCCACCAGGTCGGCGATGGTGGGGGAAAAGAGCTTGCTGATCTGCTCGTGGGTGGCGGCGGTGTCCTCGATGACATCGTGGAGCAGGGCGGCCATAATGGACTCGGAGTCCAGCTTCAGCTCCTCCGCCACGATCTGGGCCACCGCCAGGGGGTGGATGATATAGGGCTCGCCGCTCTTGCGCTTCTGGCCCTCGTGGGCCTTTTCCGCAAATTCAAAGGCGGCGCGGATCTGGTCAAAGTCGGCGGCGGGATTGTAGCCCCGCACGGTCTTTTCCAGGTTTTCGTACTGTTCCTGAATGGTCATCAGCGGTCACCTCTCGATTCCCCGGCAGCTGGCCGCAGCCGGGAGAGATAGGGGCAGGCGAACAGGTCCACCTTCCCCTGGGTGGGGATCAGACAAAGCTGTATCCGGTCCCCCTCCCGGTTCAGGGAGATCAGCCCCCGCTCGTGGAACACGGCCAGGGCCAGGGCGGAGCGGAGAAAGCTCTCACAGCCGCCGGAGAGCACCGACAGCCGCCGCAGGAAGGGCAGGGTGTTCTCCTCCGCCTTTCCGTGGCGCAGCTGCCGCTCCAGAGCGGTCCAGCAGGCGGCGAACTGGCCCCGGGAGGCCCGGAGCCGGGCCATCTCCTGGGCGGAGAGGCCCCTGCCCGCCACCAGGCGATCGATCAGCTCCAGATCCGCCGCCTCGTGGCGGCTGGGGGTCAGGGAGGGGCGCAGGTCGATCAGCTGCAATTGCAGCGTGGTGGCGCCCCGGAAGGTATTGGCCTGGAGGTAGAAGGCGGCGTCCACCCGCATCCCGGCGATGACGCCGCACTCCTGCTCCGTCATGGAGAAGAAGATGGCGTCGAACCGGGCGGAGCCCTTGGACAGGCGCAGCTTCAGATGCTTGCCCTGGCCCACGCTCTGGATGGCGTCCACCGTGGCGCCCAGCAGGGCGAACACGGGGCGGGGGTTGCCGGCGCCGTAGGGCTCCAGCTGGTCCAGCTGCTCCACCTCCGGCAGCGTCACGGCGCCGGGGACGGTGATGGCGGCGTCCACGTCCAGGGCGGCCACCGGCCGCTCCCCGCCGGAGACGGAGCGGACATAGCGGTTCATACGGGTACGGAAGGCGTCGATGTTGCCCTCCTGGATGGTGAAGCCCGCGGCCAGCTCGTGGCCGCCGAAGCCCTCCAGCAGATCGGAGCAGGCCTCCAGGGCGGCAAAGAGGTTAAACCCGCCGTAGGAGCGGCAGGAGCCCTTGCCGGTGCCGTCCCGCAGGTGGATCATGAAGCTGGGGCAGGCGTATTTCTCGCTGAGGCGGGAGGCCACGATCCCCACCACCCCCTGGTGCCAGCGCTCGCTGGAGAGCACCAGGGCGCTGCGCTCGTCGCCGGGCAGGCGGGCGATCTTCTCCACGGCGTCGGCGCAGATGGCCTGTTCCACCATCTGCCGCTCCCGGTTGAGCTGACACAGCTGCCGGGCCAGGGCCTCCGCCCGGGCGGGGTCGTCGGTCTCCAGCAGGTCGGCGGCCAGATCCGCCGCGCCCATGCGGCCGGCGGCGTTGATCCGGGGCGAGAGCACGAAGCCGATCTGGATGGAGGAGATGGGCTTGCCGGCCAGGCCCGCCTCCCGCAGCAGGGCGTGAATGCCCACAAAGTCCGTGTGGGGCAGGGCCTCCAGCCCGCAGGAGACGATGGTCCGGTTCTCCCCCTCCATGCGCATCACGTCGGCGATGGTGCCGATGGCGGCCAGGGTGCAGTACCGGGCGAAGAGAGCCTCCTCCCGGCTGCGCCCCCCCAGGGCCAGCACCAGCTTCAGCGCCACGCCCACGCCGGCCAGATGCTTGAATGGATAGGGGCAGTCCGGCCGGTGGGGGTCCACCACCGCGGCGGCGGCGGGCAGCTCGGACTTGCACTCGTGGTGGTCCGTCACCACCACGTCCATGCCCAACGAGGCGGCGAAGGCCACCTCCTCGTTGCCGGTGATGCCGCAGTCCACGGTGATCATCAGCGTGGCCCCCTGGTTGCGCAGGGACTGGATGGCGTCGCGGCTGAGGCCGTAGCCGTCCTCCACCCGGCGGGGGATATAGCGCAGGCACCGGGCGCCGCAGCGGCGCAGGTAGTCCATCAGCAGCACTGTGGAGGTAATGCCGTCCACGTCGTAGTCGCCGAACACGGCGATGGTCTCCCCCTGGTTCAGCGCCCGCTGGATCCGGTCCACGGCCTTGTCCATGTCCCGCATCAGCATGGGGGACAGGGACAGGCTCCGCTCCCGCTCCAGGGCCTCGGCGGCGTCCTCCGCCGTCACCACGCCCCGGGCTGCCAGCACGGTGGAGAGCAGATAGGGGTATCCGGCGGCGCGCAGCCGCTCCACATCCCGCTCCGCCGGGGCGCCGATGTTCCACTTTTTGAATTTCATGGGCGCCCTCCTCCCTTCTGCGGCCGGACAGCCATAATAAGCCATAATAACTAAACTATTATAGCAGGGCCGGGGGAAAAGGTAAAGAAAAATTCTCCTTCTTTCAGGGCGGAGCGGCCTTTGCGGCGGGATTCGACGGGGATAATTTGACGCGAAAGGGGAATTCTGGTACAATAGCCGCTGTGTATCGGCCTCTGCGGCGCCGTCTATGACGGATTTTACCCCAAACGGGCCGAAAACACCCCTGAAAAAAGACATGAAACGGACGATAAAGGAGCAAGTGAAACAGATATGAAACGACAGTTGAAACGCCTGTGTTCCTGTGCCCTGCTGTGCGCCCTGCTGCTGACGGTGCTGCCCGCCCCCGCGGCGGCCGCCTCCACCGGCTTTTCCGATGTGCCCGCCTCCCACTGGGCGGCGGAGGAGATTCGCCGGGCGGTGGATCTGGGGCTGTTCCAGGGGGAGAGCTCCGGCCGCTTCGGCCTGGGCAAGCCCATGACCCGCGCCGCCTTTGTGGTGGTGCTGTGCCGCTTCTTCGAGTGGGAGATCGTCAAGCCCCAGACGGGCTCCTACACCGACAACCAGGATCCCTCGGCCTGGTACTACGGCGCCGTGGAGACCGCCTACGCCCACGGGGCCATCACCGGCCAGACGGACACCTTCCGCCCCAATGACGCCGTCACCCGGGAGGAGATCGCCGTCATGCTGATCCGTGCCCTGGGGTACAGTTCCCTGGCAGGGCTGTCCCAGGAGCAGGCCATGCCCTTCACGGACGTGCGGACCAACACCGGCTATATTGCCATGGCCTACACCCTGGGCCTGGTCAGCGGCACTTCCAAGACCGCCTTCTCCCCCGACAAGGCGGCCACCCGGGAGCAGGCGGCGGTGATGCTGATGCGGCTGTATGACAAGTGCCACGCCGACGCCCCCATCCGGAGCGGCATCCTGGCTCCCGGCGAGGACGAGGCCGTCCTGACCGGCTGCGCCGCGGCGGCGGTGGCTGCCTACAAGCTGATCTACGCCGGGGAGATCCGGCTGGTGGAGACCACTCCGGCGGAGGAGGCCGCCGCCCTGCGGGCCCAGGCGGAAGAGGCCGGAGTCCAGCCGCTGCTGTATGTCTCCGGCACCGCCTCCTCAGTCCGGGGAGACGCAGACACCACCGCCGCGCTGCTGCGCCAGGCGGTGGACGCCGGGGATTACGCAGGGCTGTTCCTGGATGTGACGGGCCTGACCGGCACGGACAAAAAGGACTTCTCCGCTCTGGCCCGGGCCCTGGACGAGGCTATGGAGGGCAAGCTGCTGTACCTGACGGCGGAGGCGCCGGTCCAGGGCGGCAGGGCCAACGGCTATGACTACGCCGTTCTGGGGACCGCGGCGGATACGCTGGTGGTCCGGGTGGCGGCGGGCGAGGACAGCGCCGACGGCTTCCCCGTGGCGCCGCCGGAGCCCATGGAGGCGGTCTATTACGCCCTGGCCCAGATCAAGAGCCTGGTGGACCCCGGCAAGCTGAGCCTGATGCTGACTACCACCGGCACCTCCTGGCTCCAGAAGCGACTGGAGGGGACGCTGACCGCGGCCCAGATCCAGACTCTGCGCAAGTCCATTTTCACGGAGACGTACTATTCCGGCCGGTACGCCTGCTCCTACCTGACGGACGCCTCCGCCTCCGCGGAGCGGGTGGTGTGGTACCTGGACCAGGAGTCCGTGGCCCAGCGGGTCCTGATGGCGGCCTTTTTCGGCGTGGGCCAGGTGTGTTTGAGCGATCTGCGCTCCGTGGCCGATTACGAGGGCTACTCCGTTCTGGAGGCCCTGTCCTGAGAGAAAAAAGAACCGCTCCCGGTATACGGGAGCGGTTCTTTTTTTCTGAAAAATACCTCCGGTGAGGCGGACGGATTTACAGATACTTCTGCATGCCGTCGGTGGCGGAGGAGATGTCGGCGCTGATGGTGACGGTGAACTTGATGTTGTTGCGCTCGCCGAACACATCCAGCCAGTGGAGGAAGTCCTCGGTCTCCTTCCCCACGTCCTGCCCGATGGTCTTGCACAGATTGTCGATAAACACGTGAGAGATGTCGTAGTTGCCAGCGTACAGGCCGCTGATAAAGCCGCGGAACAGATCGTAGTTGTTCAGCTTATATTCCTGCGCGTCGATCAGGCGGATGTGGTAGTGGATGTCATAGGTCATATTGCGGTTGGCCTCGATGCAAACCACGTTGCCGGGTTCATCCTTCGCCGCGTTGTTGATCAGTTCAATGAGCTGCTTGGTCTTGCCGGAGCCCTTCACGCCCATAATCAATCTGACCATATCAAATCACTCCTGTCAATTAGAATTGCCGGGGAAAAACGGTTGGCTGTTATGTTCAGCATAGCATAAGATCCGGTAAAATACAATGGAAAAACTGAAAGAAAAACTTTGTTCAGATTATCCATTGACGGTATTTCTGGAAATTCCTGCCGAAGATTCCGCTTCGCGGAAAAAGCGGCGCCCTTGGGCGCCGCTTGTCTTTACCGGGATCCGCCGCATTGGCTCAGGCGCTCAGCAGCGCCATGCGCAGCATCCGCAGCAGCATCTGGCCGAAGGTGATCCGCGGGACCGCCTCCCCGGCCACCAGGGGCAGCTGGGCGATGGTCTCCTCCCCGCAGGTAACGGTCATGGTGCCCAGGGGATCGCCCTCGGCCACCGGGGCCTCCACCGACTCCGCCAGCTCTACGGTCTGGGTCAGGCTGCCCGCCTGGGCCTTTTCCACCAGCAGCCGGTCCCCTGCTCCCAGCACCGGCTGGACGGTGGCCTGGGTCCCCAGGGACACCGGCACCGGCGCCAGGGGCGCCTGGGGCGCCGCGGAGGCCAGGGCGTAGGTGGCGAAGCCGTAGTTCAGCAGCGCCTGGGCGTCCTCGAAGCGCTGGGCGGAGGTGGAGCCCTTCATGATGACGGCGATCAGCTCCATGCCGTCCCGCTCCGCCGTGGCGGACAGGCAGTACAGCGCGCTGTCGGTGGAGCCGGTCTTGAGGCCCGTGGCCCCCTCGTAGAAGCGGATCAGGCGGTTGGTGTTCACCAGGGAGGACGCCCCGTCCCGGAGGGTGTCCATCCAGATGGTGGTGTACTGGCGGATGTCCGGGTGGTTGAGGATCAGCTCCCGGCTCATCAGGGCGATGTCGTGGGCGGAGGTGACGTGGCCCTCGGCGGGCAGGCCCGTGGCGTTTTTGAACACGGTGTCCGCCATGCCCAGCTCCGCCGCCCGCTGGTTCATCCGGTCCACAAAAGCCTCCTCGCTGCCGGCCACGGCCTCCGCCAGGGCCACGGCGCAGTCGTTGGCGGAGACCACGCACACCGCCTTGAGCATATCGGACACGCTCATCTGCTCGTTCTCCTCCAGCCAGATCTGGCTGCCGCCCATGGAGCAGGCGTGGGCGGAGGCGGTGACCATGTCGTCGTAATGAAGGGTCCCGGCGTCAATGGCCTCCATGGTCAGCAGCAGCGTCATCACCTTGGTGACGCTGGCGGGTTCCAGCTTGGCATGTTCGTCCTTGGCGAAGAGGACGGTGCCGGTCTCCTTCTCCATCAGCAGCGCCGAGGGCGCCTCCACCTCCAGAGCCCCGGCGCTGGTGGCCAGCACCGCCACCGCCCACAGCAGCGCGATCAATCGTTTCATGGTGATCCCCCTTTGCAGCGTTGCTATACTGTATGTCTCCGGGGGGACATTCATGCCGGGGCGGCAATTTTTCGGTTGCATTTTACAAAGGGGTGTGGTATCATACACTAGACCCGCGGCTGTAGTTCATCGGTAGAACGGCAGCTTCCCAAGCTGCATAGGTGGGTTCGACTCCCATCAGCCGCTCCAGAAAAAGGACACGACATCCGTCGTGTCCTTTTTTTCAACCCTGCCGCCCGGAGGCTGCGCCGGCTCTGACGGCCCGCCGAAGAGAAGCAACTATGCGGAACCTGTCAAAGTGCACAAAAAATAAGAGAGAACAAAACGGTGATATATTGACAACAGACAAGTGGACGGCCTATACTGGAGATGCAAAGAAGTGCTGAGACAGACACAATGGCCGGCTGCGGGCCGGTGCGCGGAAGGCGGTGCGAGACATGAGAGACAAGGCCAGACTGGAGGCGCTGTGGCTCCAGATCCTGTTCGGGCTGCTCCTGCTGGGCACAGCAAATGTTGTGTATTTCCGGATATACCATGAAGTGATGTGGATTTTGTACGACGTTGTGCTGTTCTGCGTGGTGCGGGTGCTGATCCGGATGGCGCAGAATCATGTGTATCAAAAGAAGGGCTTCGGACGGCCCTACGACGGGATCCGGGAATTCCTCATTTGACGGCAGGGACGCCGGTCCTGCCGGCGTGTGAGAGCGGATCCGCCTCAAGCATAAGAGAGCCAGGGCGCGCCTTGCGGCGCGCCCTGGCTGTTTTTCAGATGGTTACTTGCGGTACTGCTCCATCCGCCAGACAATGGCGGACAGCTGACCCCGGGTCAGGGTGTTGCCGGGCTTGTAGGTGCTGGTGCCGTTGTTGAAGTAGCCCTCCACGATGCCGGCGGCGTTCAGTGCCCGCACGGCGGGATCAGTGGTATCGGTAAAGGGCTGGACGCTGGTGAGGTTGGTGGTGTTGAGCTTCATGGCGCCGGTGGCGATCTGGGCCACCTGGAGCCGGGTAATGGGCTTGCTCAGGTCCACGTCGCTGCGGGTGATGATGCCCTCGGCCCGGGCCTTGGCCAGATAGCCGCTGAACACGTTGGCGTTCACCGGCGCCTGCTCGGGATACCCGGCGGCCAGCATGATCAGCTTCAGCGCTGCGCCGTAGGTGACGGTGCTGTCAGGCTTGAAGGAGCCGTCGGCATAGCCGTCGATGACATTGGCGTCGCTGAGCTCCACCACATACTTGTAGCACCAGGTGGAGGAGGACACGTCCTTGAAGGTTCTGGGATTATTGAGGACGCCCAGGGAGAACAGGCCCACGGCAAAGGCGGTGCCGCTGCTGTTGTAAGCCACATAGGGGATCTCCACAGAGCCGGTGAAGGTGCTGGCGGGCACAAAGCGCAGCTGGCTCATCCGCTGGGTGCCGGTGGAGTAGCCATAGAGGGTGTCGGTGGTGGCCCGGGTGGCCGTGCCGGTCCCCACATACACCGTGCCCTTGGAGGCGGCGGGCAGGCTCAGCAGCTGGATACTGCTGAGAGAGACGCCGGTGGCCGTGGACACCGCGCTGTAAATGGAACTGGCGGGGAAGGTCACGGAGTTGTTGCGCTGGGTCACGCCGTAGACCTCCGACACAGTGCTGGGGTTCACGCTGATCAGGATGGTGCCGGTGACAGAGCGGGCGTTGCTGCCGTAAGCGGTGAAGGGAATGGCGGCGCAGTAGTTGTAGCCGCTGGTGACGTACGTCAGCTCCGTCAGGGCATACTGGGCGGTGGAGGAGGGGCTGAAATACAGGACCTGGCTGTTATAGTTGGAGGAGGTCAGCTGCAAGGGGCTGGCGGTGCCGTACTTGCTGGCGCCGTAGTAATTGTAGTACAGGCTGCCGGTGGTGGGGACGCCGCCCAGAACCACGTATTGCAGGGTGTAGCCGGGATAGCTCTTGTTGAAATACCGGGCGATGTCGTAGGCGTTGATTTGGACTTTGGAGTTGTAGGTGGCGGCGTAGCGGATGTCGCCGGAGAGGTTGGCCTTGACCACCTCCGTGGGCTTGATGACCAGGGTGCCGTCCACATAGTACTGGGAGTTGTAAGAGGCCCGGAAGGGGATCTGGATCTCCTCGTCAAAGTCGCTGTCCGCTACCAGGGTCAGGCTGTCCAGCCGGTAGAGGCTGGAGTTGACATTGCCGTAGTAGAAGGTGTAGTTGCTGAGGTTGGAGCGAGTCAGAGTGGTCTGGCCCCAGCTGCCGTACAGGTAGTAGAGGGTGACGTCATTAAAGGCGGAGGGGGCAGGCAGGCCAAAGGTCACATACTGAAGGGAATAGCCGGGATAGGCCTTGCGGAAGAAGGACTCGAAATCCTCCTGGTCTAGCTTCAGCGTGCCGCCGGGGGCCAGCTCCTTGGAGATGCTGCCGCCGTTGCCGTTGTTGCTGACGGACAGCGTCAGCGTGCCGCTGGCGGTGCCGTTGCTGCCGTAGGCTGTGTAGGACAGGGACACGGAGCTCTCCCGGGCGTTGGTGTACGCCGCCAGGGTCAGATCAGACAGGGCGTAGCTGCCGTAGCCGGAATTGGAGACGTAGAAGCGGTAGCCGGTCAACTCATTGACAGAGAGGATCCGGTTGCCCAGATAAACGTAGCCCGTAAAGGAGGAGTATGCGTTGGAGCTGGTGCTGAACTCCACATAGTACAAAGTGCCCAGGCCATTGAGGAAGTCACTGGCGTTGAAGGATTTCACGCCGCCTGGCGTCACAGAGTAGGTAAAGGAGCTGCCGGAGGTGCCGTTCACAGAGTACACGGCGTAATAGGAATAGCTGCCGTTGGTGACAGGGATGCTGGAGGGCGTCACCAACTGCTGGTTGGTGTAGATATAGTCGCTGGTATAGGCGCGGGTCCAGCCCCGGAAGATGTAGGTCCTGCCGCCGGAGACGACGGTGGTGGGGATGGAGGGCACCGTGGGATAGCTGCCCATGGGTACGGACTGGGAGGTGGCACCGGAGAGGGTGTAGAACGTCACGGTGAACCGGGTGCCGGTGCCGGTGGTGAGGCCGCAGCGGTCGCACACGCCGTTGTTGTCAGCGTCGATATGACCCAGGGCAGCCAGCGTTGTTGTGTAGGGTGTGCTGCAGGTGGCGCAGGTGAAGGTCTGCTGCCCGGCGGTGGTGCAGGTGGGGCTGATGGTGACAGCGCCTGCCCCGTTGGGGGAGTGCTTCTGGGTCTCGGAGGTGCCGCAGGAGATGCAGGTGTGTGCGTGGTAGGTGTTGTCCCGGTAGCTGTATGGGCCGAACCGATGGCTGAGCTTGGAGATGGGCTGCTCATTGCGGTAGCCGCAGATACTGCAGGTCTGCACATTCAGACCCTGCTGAGTACAGGTCGCCTGCCGCTCGGGGACCCACGGCCCGAACTGGTGAAGCTGGGACTCCTTGGTGGAGCATGTGGTACAGGTGCGGGAGTGATACTCCGCCCCGTCCGCGACCCAGGAATCCAGATAGGTATGCTGGTGTCCCGGCTGTCCCGTCTCATCCGCCGCGGCCAGGGGCACTGCCCCCAGCATCAAAACCAGGGCCAGCAGCATGGCCGGCAGCCGTTTGTGGAAAAATCTCTTCATGATACTTCCCTCCATCGATCACGCGTAAGTGGCGTTATGGAAACCAAAAACTCTCTTCTTGTAACATATCGAAAAGCCCTGTGTAAATCATGAACAAATTGTGAATAAAACATGACCGGACAGCGCTTTCCGCGGAAAAATGCGTTCCGCTCCCCGGCCGCATCTGTCCGCAAGAAAAAAACGGTATGTTTCGGCGGAATTTTCTGCGTTTTTCTTTACAAATGCCGAAGGTTCCTGTATAATACTATGGCTAATGAAAATCTATCGGATGGAGAAATCGCCATGGCCTTGATCGAATACGACGAGTACAAGCAGAAACTGCGGGACCTGGGGCCGGAGCTGGACAAGCTCTCCGCCGCCCTGGACATGGACGGCGCCCAGGCGGAGGCCGCCAAGCTGGAGGACGAGACCGCCCAGGACGGCTTCTGGAACGACCTGGAGCGGTCCCAGAAGGTGCAGCAGCGGCTCAAGCAGCTGCAAAACAAGATCGCCCGGCACAAAAAGCTCATGGCCGAGTGGGAGGATCTGACCGCCCTGTGCGAGATGGGCCAGGAGGCCGAGGACGAGGAGCTGCTGGCCGAGCTGAAGGAGGGCTATGCCGCCCTGGAGGAGAAGGTGGAGGAGACCCGCCTGACTACCCTGCTCTCCGGCGAGTACGACGCCAACAGCGTCATTCTGACCTTCCATGCCGGCGCCGGCGGCACCGAGGCCCAGGACTGGGCCCAGATGCTCTACCGAATGTACACCCGCTGGGCCGAGCGCCACGACTTCGAGTGGAAGACCTTGGACTATGAGGAGGGCGACGAGGCCGGCATCAAGTCCGCCACCATCTCCATCGAAGGTGAGAATGCCTACGGCTTCTTGAAGAGCGAGAACGGCGTCCACCGGCTGGTCCGGGTGTCCCCCTTCGACGCCAACGCCCGCCGCCAGACCTCCTTCGCCGCGGTGGAGGTCATGCCGGAGATCGAGGACGACAACTCCGTGGAGATCCGGCCGGAGGACATCGAGATGCAGGTCTACCGGGCCAGCGGCGCCGGCGGCCAGCACGTCAACAAGACCTCCTCCGCCGTCCGCCTGATCCACAAGCCCACCGGCGTGGTGGTGGCCAGCCAGCAGGAGCGCAGCCAGGTCCAGAACCGGGAGAACTGCATGAAGATGCTGCGGGCAAAGCTGATGGAGCTCAAGGCTCAGCAGCACGCGGAGAAGATCTCCGATATCAAGGGTGTCCAGATGAAGATCGAGTGGGGCAGCCAGATCCGCTCCTATGTATTCATGCCCTACCAAATGGTCAAGGACACCCGCACCGGCTACGAGACCGGCAACATCGACAATGTGATGGACGGCGACCTGGATGGGTTCATCAATGCCTATCTGACCCAGCTGGCCACCGGCGAACTGAAGAAGTAAACGATTCACAAAAAGGCGTGGCCAGGAGCCACGTCCTTTTTGCGGAAAAAACAAGGCGCTTTTGTTATTCATAGAGAGACAAGAAAGGATGAACGAGAGAATGGAACGGAGACCCTCCGCCCCCCGTGAAAACAAAATGGGTGTCCAGCCCGTAGGCAAGCTGCTGGCCGGCATGGCGATCCCCATGATGATCTCCATGCTGGTACAGGCCTTTTACAACATCGTGGACAGCATCTTCGTGGCCCAGCTCAGCGAGGATGCCCTCAACGCGGTGTCTCTGGCCTTCCCCCTGCAGAACCTGATGATCGCCTTCGGCGCGGGTACCGCCGTGGGCATCAACGCCCTGCTGTCCCGGTCTCTGGGCGAGAAGAACCAGGCCATGGCGGACCGGGCCGCCAACACCGGCATTTTCCTGTCCCTGTGCAGCTTCGTGGTCTTTGCCCTGATCGGCATTTTCCTCTCCCGGCCCTTCTTTGAGGTCCAGGCCGCCGGCGAGCCGGTCATTGTGGAGTACGGCACCCAGTACGCCACTATCTGCCTGGGGCTGTCCATCGGCATTTTCAGCCAGTTCTGCTTTGAGCGGCTGCTGCAGTCCACCGGCCGGACCACCCTGGCCATGGTCACCCAGCTCACCGGTGCCATCATCAACATCATCATGGACCCCATCCTGATCTTCGGCCTGCTGGGCGCACCCCGGATGGAGGTGGCCGGCGCCGCCGCCGCCACGGTCATGGGCCAGATCATTGCCGCGGCCCTGGCGGTGTTCATGAACTTCCGGTTCAACCCCGACGTCAACATCCGCCTGCGGGAGATTCGCTGGAACGGCAAGGTGGCCGGGGAGATCTACCGGGTGGGCCTGCCCTCCATCGTCATGCAGTCCATCGGTTCGGTGATGGTGTTCGGCATGAACAAGATCCTCTTCGGCTTCACCAAGACCGCCACCGCTGTGTTCGGCGCCTACTTCAAGCTCCAGAGCTTCGTGTTCATGCCGGTGTTCGGCCTGAACAACGGCATGGTGCCCATCGTGGCCTACAACTTCGGCGCGGCCCGCATGGACCGGGTGAAGCGGACCGTGAAGCTGGCCGTCTGCGCCGCCATCTGCATCATGGCCTTTGGCCTGGCCGTGTTCCAGCTGTTCCCGGAGATGCTGCTGGGCTTCTTCGACGCCTCGGAGGAGATGCTCCGCATCGGCTCCGTGGCCCTGCGGATCATCAGCATCTCCTTCCTGCTGGCGGGCTTCTGCATCATCGCCGGCTCCGTGTGCCAGGCCATCGGCAACCCCTTTTACAGCCTGATCGTGGCCGTGGCCCGTCAGCTGGTGGTGCTGCTGCCGGTAGCGTGGCTGCTGTCCCAGACGGGCCGGCTGGAGCTGGTGTGGGTGGCCTTCCCGGTGGCGGAGCTGATGTCCCTGACCCTCAGCGCCGTGTTCCTGCGGCGCACCATCCGCTCGGCGGAGGCCCGGGTGGGCGCCGTCCAGGCGGAGCAGCTGCCTCCTCAGGAGGCCTGAGACGAACGGAAACAAAGCGGAGGCAGCTGCCTCCGCTTTGTTTTTTGCCTCTGTGCTGAATAGGGGGTGAAGAACATACAGGCAATTTGCGCGGGCATAAAATCATCCTGACGCGGCCGCTGGCGAACCCTCCTCTCTGTTTTTTTCGTCTTGAGAGGCAGAACCATCATCTAAAAGGAGGGAACTCATATGAGAAGGTGCGCCGTATTTGCGTTTGCCTGTGTGCTGTGCCTTGCCGGGTGCAAAAAGACCATTGGCGGTTCAGAACTGTACGCGTTTCCGGAACCGACCATGCTGATTACAGGTACTGTCTGCTCTCAAGGAGAAGAAACCGCATTTGAAATTGGCTCAGAGGACTATGACCCAAAGGACTTGTCCACTGCACCTGTTATCGTGTGGTTCTATAACCTGGAGGTCACTGCCTGCGATGAGCCGGAGGCGGTGGAGGGCGCGGAAAGCTACAGCTTCCAGGTGAAAGGAGAGGATGCGTTTACCTATGAGGACAGGGGCGGCGAAGCGTATTTGATCACCGGCGGCCATTATTATGAGGTAAGGAACCCGTCCGCTCCCCCGATCAAGTAAATGCCAATGTGCGGAAGGGATCGGCAAAAAGGGGCAGGGCCGAAACAGACCTTGCCCCTTTTTGCCGGCCGGCGAACATCCATGGGAAGCGAATACGAAGGCGGGATCTGCGCGCCGGCGCACGTTTTCCGCAGCGATTATTTTTTCAGAAAGCTGGCCGGGTCCACGGGCTCGCCGTCCAGGGTGACGGAGAAGTGCAGGTGGGGCCCCTGGGCCGCCTCGGCTGCGGCGCTGGTGCCCACGGTGCCGATCAGCTGCCCGGCGGAGACGGTGTCGCCCGCCTTTACCACCGGCGGCGACTGGAGATTGGCGTACAGCGTGTGGTAGCCGCCGCTGTGCTCGATGACCACAGTGGTGCCCATGAGCACATCGTCGTCCACCGCAACCACAGTCCCGGCGCTGGCGGCCAACACAGAGGACCCCTCCGCCGCGGCGATGTCCACGCCGTCGTGGGTCCGCCAGTCCTCCAAAGTGGGGTTATAGAGCAGCTGGTCCATGGAAAAGGCCGCCACCACATCTCCCTCCAGGGGGGAGACCACTGTCAGGGGCTCCTCCGCCGTCACCGGGGCCTGGACGGCCACCTCCGTCTCCGGCATGGATACCGGCTGCTCCTCTGCCTCCTCCGCCTCCGGCTCACTCTCCGGCTCCGTCTCCGGCTCCGGCAGCTGGGCCGGCAGGTCCGTCACCGGGGCGGCGGCCTCTTTCTGGACTGCCGGTTCCTCCTGGACCGCGGGCTCCGGCGTCCGGTCCATCAGCAGGAAATAGCCGCCCACGCCCGCCACCGCCAGACACAGCACCAGCGCGGCGTAAAATCCGGGACCGCCCGGAAGGGATCTGAATTTGTCTGCCATGTAAGGATACCTCCCTCAAGTTTGGGTCTGGGGGAAGTATGGGCGGTTTTTCCGGGGTTTATTCCAGAATTCACCGGAAATTTTACAGAACCGGCGGGAAAATCCCGCCGCAACAGATCCTTGCTTGACAGGTTCCGGAGATTGCCGATATGCTGATAGAGAGGTGACGTGGCATGACGGATATTCACAGTCATTTGAAAGCACTCCGCCGGGCTCGGGAGCTGACCCAGGAGGCGGTGGCCCGTCAGATGGGATTGACCCGGCAGGCTGTTTCCAGCCACGAGTCCGGTCGGACCCAGCCGGATCTGGAGACGCTGGCGCGCTATGGGGAGGTTTACGGCGTCTCCCTCCAAGAGATCCTGTACGGCGGCAGCCGCTCGGAACGGCAGCTCCGACGTCTGCGCCGGGCGGCCTGGACGGTGGGAGCGGTCCTGCCGATATGCAACGCCCTCTGGGCTGGACTGCGCTGGACCGCCAGCCGCTTTTTTCCCATACAGGAGGGGCAGATACAGGCGGGCATGCAGAAGGTCTGGGAACAGCACCGGCTTTTGGCGGAGCTAAGCGAAAAAGCCGAGGGATTATCCCTGGTGATCGCCTGGCTGGCGGTGGTGGTGCTGGCGGCGATGGCCCTGCGGCTGGAGCGGCCGGTGCCGCTCCGGGAAAAGTTGAGCTGTCTGGGTATCCTGACGGCGCTGACCATGGCGGCGGTGCTGCCCTTTGCTCTGGCGGATCCGGTGTTTGGGTTGGCCGACTACACAGTGACGCCTCTGCGGCAGATCCTCTGGGGGGCGATGGCGGTGCTGGTCCTTCTGACGGTGGATGCGCTGCGGGGAAGAAAAACCACATAAAAAACGGGAGGCGCTGCTATCCGCAGCGCCTCCCGGCGTTTGGGGTCTTATTTGATGATGAGGGATTTGCCGTCCATCTCCTCGGGACAGGCCAGGCCCATCACGTCCAGGATGGTGGGGGCGATGTCCGCCAGACGGCCGCCGGAGCGCAGCTCGCTGCCGGCGCCGCAGAGAATGAAGGGCACCGGATTGGTGGTGTGGGCGGTCATGGGAGAGCCGTCGGGCTCGGCCATCTGCTCGGCGTTGCCGTGGTCGGCGGTGATCATGGCGATGCCGCCCATCTTCAGCGTGGCGTCCACCACCTTGCCCACGCACGTGTCCACGGTCTCCACGGCCTTGACGGCAGCGTCATAGACGCCGGTGTGGCCCACCATATCGCAGTTGGCGAAGTTCAGGATGATGACGTCATAGGCGCCGGACTCGATCCGCTCCACACACTTGGCGGTGACCTCCGGGGCGCTCATCTCCGGCTGGAGATCGTAGGTGGCCACCTTGGGGGAGGGCACCAGCACCCGGTCCTCGCCGGGGAACACGGTCTCGCTGCCGCCGTTGAAGAAGAAGGTCACGTGGGCGTACTTCTCCGTCTCGGCGATGCGCAGCTGGGTCATGCCCATCTGACTGAGGTACTCGCCCAGGCCGTTGCGGACGGACACCCGGGGGAAGGCCACCTCCACATTGGGCATGGTGGCGTCGTACTCCGTGTTGCACACGAAGGTCAGAGGGAAGGTCTGGCGGGTGAAGCCGTCAAAGTCCGGATCCACCAGCGTCCGGGTGATCTCCCGGGCCCGGTCGGGGCGGAAGTTGAAGAAGATGACGCTGTCGTTGTCGGAGATGGTGCCGTCGGCGTCGCAGACCACCGGCTCCATGAACTCGTCGGTGATCCCGGCGGCATAGGAGTCCTTCACCGCGGCCACCGGCACGGGGTTGAACGAGGCGCTCTCGCCGTAGACCATGGCGTCATAGGCCTGCTCCACCCGGTCCCAGCGCTTGTCCCGGTCCATGGCGTAGTACCGGCCCATGACCGTGGCGATCTTGCCCACGCCGATCTCCCGGCATTTTTCCACCGTCTCGGACACAAAGTCCACGCCGGAGGTGGGGGACACGTCCCGCCCGTCCAGGAAGGCGTGGATGTAGACCTTTTCCAGTCCCCGCTCTTTGGCCATTTTCAGCAGGGCGAATAGGTGGCTGAGGTGGGAGTGGACGCCGCCGTCAGACAGCAGGCCCATCAGGTGCAAAGAGGTGCCGTTTTCCTTGCAGGCGTCCATGGCGTGGCAGTAGGCGGGGTTGGTGAAAAAGTCCCCGTCGGCGATGGACTTGGTGATGCGGGGCAGGTCCTGGAACACCACCCGGCCGGCGCCGATGTTGGTGTGGCCCACCTCGCTGTTGCCCATCTGCCCCTCCGGCAGGCCCACGTCCAGGCCGGAGGCCTGGAGCTCCGTGTGGGCGAACTCCTGAAAGAACCGGTCCAGCCGGGGCGTTTTGGCGGCGCGGACGGCGTTGCCCAGGCCGGAGCCCGCCATGCCGAAGCCGTCCATGATGATAAGTGTAGTGGGTGTTTTGTTCATAGAAACCTCGATTCGGTCACATTTCAATCGACTCCCGCCGGCAGGGCGGGCGCCGCGCAGGTCAGTCCTGATTGGCGGCGTTGACGATCTCCACGAACTGCTCGGGCCTCAGGGCGGCGCCGCCGATGAGGCCGCCGTCGATGTCCGGCTGGGCCAGCAGCTCCGCGGCGTTCTTGGGATTCATGGAGCCGCCGTACTGGATGGTGATGGAGCGGGCCACCCGGGCGCCGTACAGGGAACGGATGGTGGCGCGGATGTTGCCGCAGACCTCGCCGGCCTGCTCGGCAGTGGCGGTCTTGCCGGTGCCGATGGCCCAGATGGGCTCATAGGCGATGATGCAGCGGCGCAGCTTGTCGGCGGGCACGCCGTTGAGGGCGCTCTTGACCTGCAGGGCGATCCACTCGTTGGTGATGCCGGTCTCACGCTGCTCCAGGCTCTCGCCCACGCAGATGATGGGGTTCATGCCGGCGTTCAGCACGGCGTGGACCTTCTTGTTGACGGTGGTGTCGGTCTCGCAGAAATACTGCCGCCGCTCGCTGTGGCCCACGATGACGTACTTGACGCCCAGGTCCTTGAGCATGTCGGCGGAGACCTCGCCGGTGTAGGCGCCCTTCTCCTCGAAGTAGACGTTCTCGGCGCCCACGGAGATCCGCAGGTCCTTGAAGGCCTTGACGGCGGTCTGGATGTTGCAGGCGGGGACGCAGATCAGCGTCTCGCACCACTTGGCGCGGGGCATGATCTTCTTCATGTCCTCAGCGAACTTCTTGGTCTCGGTGGCGGTCATGTTCATCTTCCAGTTGCCGGCGATGACGGTCTTGCGATATCTGCGATTCATAATTTTCTCGTCTCCTTTTATATATCTGATGGTCCGATCTGTACGTTCTCTGGAAAAGAGATCTGCTTCAAACACCCATAGGGGGGGATGAGCTGAAGAAAATCCGGTTTTTTACGGAGAAAACCACTCATTTATACAAGATTTCGCCCGCTTTGTCAAGCATAACGCCGCCTTCGGGAAAAATCCGGAAAAAACGGGCGCCGAGGGTAAAAATCCGGGCTGCACCGATCCGGGAAATCCGCCAGGGATCGGGGATCGCGCTGCCGGGATGGTGGATAGGCGGCCGGGGAACTTACTTGTCCGGGAGGCAGGCCACGCCGGGCAGCTCCTTGCCCTCCATGAACTCCGCCTCTGGCGCCGCTGGACACAGCCGAAGCGCCGCCGGCGGCGGATGAAGCGAGGCTGTGTCGAGGAAGCGGCACGATTGGCGGTCCCGGCAGGGACCGGGAATCGTTTTGCCGCGACGGTGGATAGGCGGCGGCCGGGGAATTTACTTGTCCAGCAGGCAGGCCACGCCCGGCAGCTCCTTGCCCTCCATGAACTCCAGGCTGGCGCCGCCGCCGGTGGAGATGTGGGTCATCTTGTCGGCGTAGCCCAGCTGCTGCACGGCAGCCGCGCTGTCGCCGCCGCCGATGATGGTGATGGCGCCGGTCTTGCTGAGGGCCTCGGCCACGGCCTCGGTGCCCTTGGCGAAGGCGGGGAACTCAAACACGCCCATGGGGCCGTTCCAGATGACGGTACCGGCGTCGGCCACGGCGCCGCAGTACAGCTTCACGGTCTCGGGGCCGATGTCCAGGCCCTGCCAGCCGTCGGGGATCTCACCGGCCTTGACCACCTGGCTCTTGGCGTCGGGGGCGAAGGCGTCGGCGCAGACGGTGTCCACCGGCAGCAGGAGCTTGACGCCCTTGTCGGCGGCCTTTTTCACCATGTCATTGGCGTAGTCTTCCCAGTCGGCCTCCAGCAGGCTGTCGCCCACCTTGCCGCCCTGGGCGGCGGAGAAGGTGTAGGCCATGCCGCCGCCGATGATGATGGTGTCGGCGATCTCCAGGAGGTTGTTGATGACGCCGATCTTGGAGCTGACCTTGCTGCCGCCCAGGATGGCCACCAGGGGCCGCTTGGGATTGGCCAGGGCGCCGCCGACGAAGTCCAGCTCCTTCTGGATCAGGAAGCCGGAGACGGCGGGCAGGTAGTCGGCAACGCCCGCGGTGGAGGCATGGGCCCGGTGGACGGCGCCGAAGGCGTCGGATACATAGACCTCCGCCATGTCGGCCATGGCCTTTGCCAGGGCGGGGTCGTTCTTGGTCTCGCCCTTTTCAAAGCGGGTGTTCTCCAGCAGCAGGATCTCGCCGGGCTTCAGCGCGGCGGCCTTGGCCTGGGCGTCGGGGCCCACCACGTCGGAAGCCATGATGACGGGCTTGCCCAGCAGCTCGCTCAGACGCTGGGCCACAGGGGCCAGGGACAGGGCCTTGAGGGATTTCTCCCAGGCCTCCTTGGTGGCCTCCTTGCCCTTTTCCGCCTGCTTTTTGGCGTAGGACTCGAAGGTGGCCGCGGGCTTGCCCAGGTGAGAGCAGGCGATAACGGCGGCGCCCTGGTCCAGCAGGTACTGGATGGTGGGCAGGGCGGCGCGGATGCGCTTGTCGTCGGTGATGACGCCGCTGCCGTCCTTGGCCAGGGGCACGTTGAAGTCGCAGCGCAGCAGGACCTTCTTGCCGGCCACATCCACGTCACGAACGGTCTTTTTGTTGTAGTTCATTGGGTTTCCTCCGTTTTGTCAGTTGTGTTGGGATCGCGGGGCAGCGCCATCTCGCCGGTGTCCTGCAGGCCGGGGAAGCCGGTTTGCCGCAGGGCCTCGTAGACGCACACCGCCACGGTGTTGCTGAGGTTCAGGCTCCTTGCCTGGGAAATCATGGGGAGGCGGATGCACCGGTCGCGGAACCGCTCCCGGAAGTCCAGGGGCAGCCCCGCCGTCTCCTTGCCGAAGAACAGCCAGCTGTCCGGCGTGAAGCGGGCGGCCTCATAGGACCGGGGGGCCTTGGTGGTGGTGAGCCAGGCCTCCGCCGCGGCCTCAGGGTGCCGGGCGAAGAGGTCGTCCAGACTGTCGTAGGCGGTGACCTCCACCAGGTGCCAGTAGTCCAGCCCCGCCCGGCGCACGGCCCGGTCCGAAATGTCGAATCCCAGAGGCCGGACCAGGTGGAGGCGGCTGCCGGTGGCGGCGCAGGTGCGGGCCACGTTTCCGCAGTTCTGGGGGATCTCCGGTTCCACCAGTACGATATTCAGCATGGCCCACTGCCCCCCTTTTTCATACGAACAGGGTTTATTGTAATCCTTTGCCCACACAAATTCAACCGTAATGTGTAAAGAAATTCGGATTTTCAGAAAAAATTACGACAAAAGAAGCGGAATTTCTGCAAAATGCCGAAAAAAACGAAAAAATTTGCGCGGCGGGGCGTCAAATCCGCCGTCTGCCACAAAAGAACCGGAAAAAGCCGGAACGTTTTCGGGGAAAATTTCACAATAATTTCTTTGGAACCACTGGATTTTCCTAAGAACTTTGTTATAATAAACGTACGAACCATTAAGGAGGAAATCACCCATGGATCATCCGCAGCGCGCCGTGTTCTTTTTGGAGGAGGATTCTTCCGTTCCGGCGCACTCCAAACCGCTGATGCTGGAAGCCGTTCTGTTTTGCCCGATCCTCAGATGGATGAGTGACCAGTTGCTGGCCGATGGCGTGCAGCGGTTTTTTGTCGTTTGCGGACCCCGCTTCGCCCGGGAGGCCCGCGCCTGCCTGCCGGAGGATCTTCCGGTCACTGTGTCGGAGCAGCAGCGGGACCTGCTGGACTTCCTGGACACGGAGGAGGAGACGGCGGTCTTTGTCCACGCCGCCCTGCCCGCGGCGGAGGCCGGCCCCGGCTTCGCCTATGCCGCCTCCGGCCATGAGCTGGCGGAGGTCTGGCGGGAGAAGATGACCAACGCCGTCTCCGGCGCCCGGCTGCTGCCGGGCTGGCTGCCGGTGTTCGGCCTGGAGACCCTGACGGAGCTGGAGCCCCTGTTCCGGGAGCGGATCGTCCGCCGCCACATCCAAAACGGCGTCCGGATCCTGGATCCCTCCGCCGTCTATATCGATCCCCGGGTCCGGGTGGGCCGGGGGACTGCTTTGCTGCCCGGCACCATTCTGCGGGGCGAGAGCGCCATCGGCTGCGGCTGCGAGATCGGGCCCCAGGCCATGGTGGACGGCTGCCAGGTGGGCGACGGCGTGACCATCAACGCCTCCCAGGTCACCGGCAGCACCCTGGCCGACGGCTGCGACGTGGGGCCCTATGCCCACGTGCGTCCCGGCTGCCAGGTGGGACCCAAGTGCCATGTGGGCGCCTTTGTCCAGCTGAAAAACTGCGTGCTGGGCGAGGGCACCAAGATGAGCCACCTGACCTACGTGGGCGACGCCGACGTGGGCAGCGGCGTCAACTTCGGCTGCGGCACCGTCACCACCAACTACGACGGCTTTGAAAAGCACCGCTGCGTCATCGGGGACAACGCCTTCATCGGCTGCAACACCAATCTGGTGGCGCCGGTGACCGTGGGCGAGGGCTCCTATATCGCCGCGGGCGCCACCATCACCAAAGATGTCCCCGCGGACGCCCTGGCCGTGGCCCGGGCCAAGCAGGAGAACAAAGAGGGCTGGGCCCGCCGCCGGCGGCAGATGCACGGAAAATAAGCGCCGGCCTGAATGAAAAGACAAACAAAAATTGATAGATTACAGAAAGAAGGCGTTGGAAAATGATTTCTCACGGCAAAGATGTCAAAATTTTCTCCGGCAACGCGAACCCCAAACTGGCGGATGAGATCTGCAAGCTCATGGGCACCAAGCTGGGTGAGGCTGAGGTAGGCACCTTCTCCGACGGCGAGGTATTCGTCTCCCTGTATGAGACCGTCCGCGGCAGCGACGTGTTCGTGGTCCAGTCCACCTGCGGCGCCGTCAACAACAATCTGATGGAGCTGCTCATCATGATCGACGCCCTGAAGCGGGCCTCCGCCGGCCGGATCACCGCGGTGATCCCCTACTTCGGCTACGCCCGTCAGGACCGCAAGGCCAAGGCCCGCGACCCCATCACCGCCAAGCTGGTGGCCAACATGATCACCGCCGCCGGCGCCGACCGGGTGCTGACCATGGACCTCCACGCCGCCCAGATCCAGGGCTTCTTCGACATCCCGGTGGACAACCTGGCCGGCAACCCCATCTTTGTGGACTACTACGCCAAGAAGTTCGGCGCCGAGTGTGAGAACATGATGGTGGTCTCCCCCGACGTGGGCTCCGTGGCCCGTGCCCGCGCCTTCGCCCAGAAGCTGCACATGAACCTGGCCATCGTGGACAAGCGCCGCCAGAAGGCCAACAGCTGCGAGGTCATGAACGTCATCGGCGACGTCCGGGACAAGGACTGCATCCTCTTCGACGACATGGTGGATACCGGCGGATCTCTGTGCAACGCCGCCCAGGCCCTGATCGAAGTGGGCGGGGCCAAGAGCGTCCACGCCTGCGCCTCTCACGGCGTCCTCTCCGGCCCGGCCCTGGAGCGGGTCAACAACAGCGTCATCCAGGAGCTGGCTCTGCTGGACACCATCCCCGCCGTGGACCCGGTCAAGTGCCCCAAGATCAAGTACCTGTCCGTGGCCCCCATGTTCTCCGAGGCCATCGAGCGCATCTATCAGGAGATCTCCATCTCCAAGCTGTTCCGCTGATACGGAGCGCGCCTTCTTTCTGCGCCGAAATCAAAATCGCATACGCTGCCAGGCGGGGAAGGAAACTTTCCCGCCTTGGCTGACGTTGGGAAAGGATGAGTTCCCCTGCTGTTTGCAAGCAAGACCGCCGGCCCGGAGTGGCTGGTGGTGGGCCTGGGCAATCCGGGCCAGAAGTACGCCAACACCCGCCACAACATGGGCTTTCTGACCGTGGACCTGCTGGCGGAGCAAAAGGGCGTGAAGCTCAACAAGGTCAAGTTCAAGTCCGCCTATAATATCCTCTCCTTCGCCGGGGCCCGGTGTCTGGTGATGAAGCCCCAGACCTATATGAACCTCTCCGGCGAGGCGGTGCGGGAGGCGGCCCAGTTCTACAAGATCCCCGCCGACCACGTGCTGGTGATCTACGACGACGTGTCCCTGCCCGTGGGCAAGCTGCGGGTCCGGCCCACCGGCTCCGCCGGCGGCCACAACGGCATCAAGAACATCATCGCCCATCTGGGCACCCAGGACTTCCCCCGCATCAAGATCGGCACCGGCGCCCCGGGCCAGGACGGCGACATGATCGACTGGGTCATCGGCGTGCCCTCCCAGGCGGACCGGAAGATCCTGCTGGAGAGCTTTGAGCGGGCCATCGAGGCGGCGGCGTGCATCATTGAAAACGGCTGCCAGAAGGCCATGAACGACTTCAACTGACCCCCGGCGGGAAAGTTCCCGCCCGAAAGCGCATACCCTCCATATGACACGGACCATCCCGGCCCCCCGCCAGACGGCGCGGGGGCATTGGGGCGTTGGCTTCCATATTTTTACAGATAGCGAGGACCCTATGGAACGTTTTCTGGAAACACTCAATACGCTCCCCCAGGTGGCCCAGCTGGCGCAGCTGGTGGAGTCCGGCGGCTGCCCGGCGGCGGTGACCGGCCTGCAGCCGGTGCAGCGGGCCTGCGTGGGCGCCGCTGTGGCCCGGGCCGCCGGGCGTCCGGCGGTGTTCGTCTGCGGCGACGAGCGGGAGGTCCAGACCCTCTGCGCCGATCTGGAGACCCTGACGGGCAGCCGTCCGGTGACCCTGCTGGGCCGGGAGTGGCAGCTGCGCCCCGGCGCCGTGGCCTCCCGGGACTGGGAGCGGGGGCGTCTTGCGGCCCTGTACGCCCTGGCCTCCGGCCGGGCGGAGACGGTGGTGGCCACGGCGGACGCCCTGCTGGAGCGGACGCTGCCGCCGGCGCTGCTGAAAGGTCTGGCGGTGACGCTGGAGCCGGGGAAGCGGGTGGATTTGAAGGCCCTGACCGAGGGCCTGCTCCGCGGCGGCTACGCCCGCTGCGACCAGGTGGAGGGCGTGGGCCAGTTCGCCCTGCGGGGCGGCATCCTGGACGTGTTCTCCCCCCTGATGGACCAGCCGGTGCGCTGCGAGTTCTTCGACGACGAGATCGACTCCATGGGAGCCTTCGACCCCGGTACCCAGCGCCGGACCCGGAACCTGGAGACGGCGCTGCTGCTGCCGGCGGCGGAGGTGCTGCCCCACGCGGCCCCCGGGGGCCTTACCGGCCTGGCGGAGGCCCTGGAGACTCTGGCCGCCAGGCTGGAAAAAAAACAGAAGGCGGAGGCCCAGGTCCGGACCCTCCGGGAGGACGCCGAGCGGCTGAGGGCCGGGGCCGTCCCCGGCGGCATGGACCGGTATCTGGCCGCCGTGTACAAGGAGGTCACCGCCGGCGTCCATTATCTGCCCGCCGACGCGGTGGTGTTCCTCAGCGAGAGCGGCCGGGTGGACGAGCGGGTGAAAAACACCCTCCTGCGGCTCAAGCAGGACACGGAGGCGCTGCTGGAGGCCGGGCTGATGACCGGGGAGTACGCCCGGCTGTGCCTGGGGGCCGAGGAGTTCTACGCTGCGCTGGAGGACTTCCCCGTCATTATGGAAAACGCCCTGCCTACCTCCCGCTATCCCCTGCGGCCCAGGGACCTCACCGCCGTCAACGCCAAGCAGCTCAGCTCCTACGGCGGAAGCCTGGAGACCGCCGTTACGGACCTGGAGCACTACCGCTCCGCCGGCAGCGCCGTGCTGATGCTCTGCGGCGGGGAGACGAGGGCCCGAAACCTGCTGCGGATGCTGGAGGACCGGGGCATTCCGGCCACGCTGGACCTCAAGGGCGCCGCTATGCCGGCGCCGGGGGAGGTCCGGATCTCCCTGGGGGCCCTCTCCGCAGGCAGCGAGTGGCCGGCGCTGCACCTGGCGGTGCTGACGGAGGGACAGCTGTCCGCCCCGGCGGTCCGCCGGCGGCAGAAGCTGAAAACCGACTCCAACCGCCAGAAGCTCCAGTCCTACACCGACCTCTCCCCCGGGGACCTGGTGGTCCACGTCCACCACGGCGTGGGCCGGTTCTCAGGGCTGCAGCGGATGCCGGTGGACGGCGTGGAAAAGGACTATATCAAGATCGACTACGCCGGGGGCGACTGCCTGTACGTCCCCGTGACCCAGCTGGACCTGGTCAGCAAATACATCGGCGGCGGCGAGGACCAGGAGCGGACCCGCCTCAACAAGCTGGGCGGCACCGAGTGGGCCAAGCAGAAAACCAAGGCCAAAAAGGCGGTGAAGGACCTGGCCAAGGGCCTCACCCAGCTCTACGCCGAGCGGCAGCGGCGGCCGGGCTTCGCCTTCTCCCCGGACTCCCCCTGGCAGCGGGAGTTCGAGGAGGCCTTCGACTACGCCGAGACCGACGACCAGCTCCGCTGTATCGCCGAGATCAAGGCCGACATGGAGCGGCCTCGGCCCATGGACCGGCTGCTGTGCGGCGACGTGGGCTACGGCAAGACCGAGGTGGCCCTCCGGGCGGTGATGAAGTGCGTGCTGGACGGTAAGCAATCCGCCATTTTGGTGCCCACCACGGTCCTGGCCCAGCAGCACTACGCCACGGCGGTGAACCGGTTCCGGGACTTCCCGGTGAAGATCGAGGTCCTCTCCCGCTTCACCACCGCCAAGGAGCAAAAGCGCATCCTGGGGGCCCTGAAGGCCGGAGGGGTGGACCTTTTGATCGGCACCCACAAGCTGCTGCAAAAGACCGTGGAGTTCAAGGACCTGGGGCTGCTCATCATCGACGAGGAGCAGCGCTTCGGCGTCACCCACAAGGAGCGGCTCAAGGAGATCAGCCGCCAGGTGGACGTCCTGACCCTCTCCGCCACCCCCATCCCCCGGACGCTGAACATGGCGCTCTCGGGCCTCAGGGACATGTCCACCCTGGAGGAGCCCCCGGCGGACCGCCAGCCGGTCCAGACCTATGTGCTGGAGCACGACTGGGCCATCCTGGAGGACGCTATTCGCCGGGAGCTGAGCCGGGGCGGCCAGGTCTACTACCTCCACAACCGGGTGGAGACCATCGACCTCACCGCCGCCCGGCTCCAGAAGATACTGGGGCCGGAGGCGCGCATCGTCACCGGCCACGGCAAGATGAGCGAGCAGGAACTGTCCTCCGTCATGCAGGCCATGGTGGACGGCGAGGCGGACATCCTGGTGTGCACCACCATCATCGAGACCGGCATCGACATCCCCAACGTCAACACCCTCATCATCGAGGACGCCGACAAGATGGGCCTCAGCCAGCTCCACCAGATCCGGGGCCGCATCGGCCGCAGTGCCCGCCGGGCCTACGCCTATCTCACCTTCCGGCGGGGCAAGGTCCTCCAGGAGACCGCCGCCAAGCGCCTGGCCGCCATCCGGGAGTACGTGGAGTTCGGCTCCGGCTTCAAGATCGCCATGCGGGACCTGGAGATCCGGGGCGCGGGCAACCTGCTGGGTCCGGAGCAGTCCGGCTACCTCATGAGCGTGGGCTACGACCTGTACCTCAAGCTCCTGGAGGAGGCTGTTTTGGAGGAGCAGGGCCAGGAGAAGCAGGTGGAGACCGAGTGCGCCGCGGACCTGACCGTCAACGCCCACATCCCCGACCGGTACGTGCCCTCCCCGGAGCAGCGGATGGACCTCTACCGCCGCATTGCCGCCATCCGCACCGACGAGGACGCCTCGGACCTGCTGGACGAGCTGCTGGACCGCTACGGCGAGGCCCCCAAGGCCGTGCTGGCGCTGCTGGACGTGGCCCTGCTCCGCGCCGCCGCCGCCAAGGCCGGCGTGTCGGACATCTCCCAGAAGGGCAATGTCCTGCGTCTCCAGCTGGGCCTGTTCCACCCGGCGGCCCTGGCGGCCGTGTGCGGCCTGGCCAAGTACCGCCGCCGCCTGACCCTGGCAGCGGGGGAGGTGCCCGCCCTGTCCCTGACCCTCAAACCCGGCGAGGACGTGCTGGAGGCCGCCAGGACCCTGGTGGAGGACCTGACCCTGGCCGCGGAAAAATAAGGCATATGTGTTCGGCTCCTCCCATAGGATGAAGGGACATCCTACGGGAGGAGCCTTGTACATGAGAAGGATCATCACCGCTGCCCTCGCCTGCGCTTTGCTGCTGACCCTGGCCGCCTGCGGCGGCAAAGGGACCCCGCCGGGGGACGACCTGCTGTCCCGGGCCTCCGGCACCCCCTCCGATGAGCCGGGCCTGACCGTGGACGGCCGGGAGGTGGAGGCCTGGCGGTACCTCTACTGGCTGGCCTACACCTGCGACAGCATCCAGACCGCCTACGATGACGCCGGCACAGAGCTGGACTGGGACGCCGCCTTCGGTGAGGGCACCCTGGCGGACTACGCCGCGGAGCAGGCCCTGGCGGACACGGTGCTCTACGCCGTGGTGGAAAACATGGCGGAGGACCAGGACTGCGCCCTGACCGAGGAGGACCGGGCCGCCATGGAGGCCGACTGGACCGCCGCGGCGGAGGCCGCCGGAGGCGAGGACGCCTACCTCACCGATCTGGGACGGCTGGGCCTGGACCGGACCCGGGCGGAGACCCTGGCCGCTACCGCCTACCTCTACGACCGGCTGCGGCAGAGCGCCGGTGACCCGGAGAGCGGCGCCTACCCCACGGCGGAGGACCTGGCCGCCTTCGGCGCCGACAGCGGCTATCTTACCCTGGACTTCATCCGGGTGGACGCCGGGGACGACGCCGAGGCCGCCCGTGCCCGGGCCGGAGAGGCCTTCTCCAAGCTCAACGGCTCCGCCGCCCCGGAGAACGACTTCGCGGTCCTGGCCGCCACGTACAGCGACGACCCTGACCGGGACCAGTACCCCCACGGCCGGACCTTCCGCGCCGGGGAGGGCACCCTGCCCGCGGCGGCGGAGGAGGCGGCCCTGGACCTGGAGGAGGGCCAGTGGAGCGGCATCGTGGAGGCTGACGGCAGCTTCTATATCCTGCTGCGGTTGCCGCTGGACGCCTCCGCCACCGCTGCCGAGTGGTTCGACTGGCGGCTCCAGTCCGCTGCGGAAGCGGCGGAGGTAAAGTGGACCTCCACCCTGGAGGACTTGGACGCCGGAGAATTCTGGAGCGCCCTGATGGATGCGGAGGACGCTCCGCAAACGTGACCGCCGGGAGACGGCCCCATCCAATTTCGTCAAGGTGACGAAATTGGATGGGGTTTTGTCAAAGATTTAACAAAAATGGGACGAACGGCCATTTTGCCATTGACGGGGGCGGATAAACCCACTATAATCAAACTTGCGAGGGGAGGCAGACAGGCGTTTGTCAAAAAATTAGCAATCCTGTTTATTTTTTGACAACTTCTGTATCACCTCCCGTCATTGTGTGTTGGCATCTGCGGCAGCGGTCTTTGGCCGGTGTCCACAGACCGCTGCAAGACCTGACTTACATTTTATAAAAACGGAGGAACATCATGAAAGATCTTTATGTCGTGAATTGCTGCAGAACCGCTATCGGCTCTTTCGGCGGCAGCCTCAAGAACACCCCCGCCACTGAGCTGGGTGCCATCGTGGTGAAGGAAGCCCTCAAGCGCGCCGGCGTCGCCCCCGAGCAGGTGGACGAGGTCATGTTCGGCTGCATCCTCACCGCTGCCCAGGGCCAGAACGTGGCCCGCCAGGTGGCTGTGAAGGCCGGCATCCCCTACTCCGTTCCCGCTTACACCGTGGGCATGGTCTGCGGCTCCGGCATGAAGTCCGTCATCGAGGGCGCCCGCGCCATCCTGGCCGGCGACGCCGACGTGATCGTCTGCGGCGGCACCGAGAACATGAGCGCCGCTCCCTATGCCGTTCCCACCGGTCGTTACGGCGCCCGGATGGGCCACACCCAGATGATCGACACCATGATCAAGGACGGTCTGTGGGACGCCTATCACAACTATCACATGGGCACCACCGCTGAGAACATCGCCGATATCTGGGGCATCACCCGCCAGGAGATGGACGAGTTCGCCGCCTCCTCCCAGCAGAAGACCGAGGCCGCTCAGAAGGCCGGCAAGTTCGAGGACGAGATCGTTCCCGTGCCCGTGAAGGTCAAGAAGGACATCGTGGAGTTCAAGGTGGACGAGTTCCCCCGCGCCGGTGTCACCGCCGAGGGCATCTCCAAGCTGCGCGGCGCCTTCCCCGTGGGCCCCGAGTCCCCCAACCCCGAGGTCGTGCACACCTTTGAGCCCAAGGGTCTGAAGGAGACCGCCGACAAGGGCACCCAGCGCGTCACCGCCGCCAACGCCTCCGGCATCAACGACGGCGCCGCCGCTATCATCCTGGCCTCCGGCGAGGCCGTGGAGAAGTACGGCCTGAAGCCCATGGCCAAGCTGATCGGCTGGGGCCAGGGCGGCGTGGATCCCAAGATCATGGGCGTGGGCCCCGTGCCCGCCTCCCGTCAGGCCATGGCCAAGGCCGGCGTGACCATCGACGACATCGACCTGGTGGAGGCCAACGAGGCCTTTGCCGCCCAGTCCATCGCCGTTGCCCGTGAGCTGGGCTTCGACATGAGCAAGGTCAACGTCAACGGCGGCGCCATCTCCCTGGGCCACCCCGTCGGCGCTTCCGGCGCCCGCATCATCGTCACCCTGCTGCACGAGATGCAGAAGCGGCCCGACGCCAAGAAGGGCCTGGCTACCCTCTGCATCGGCGGCGGCCAGGGCACTGCCACCGTGTTCGAGAAGTGCTGAGCACCTGCTGAACATCCCTGAGAAACCGAGAGGACCCCGGCCATTGGCCGGGGTCCTCTTTTTCTTGTTGAAAAAGTGGAAATCTTCCGCAACGGGAAGGAAGATAGTTACGAAAGAAACCCAGGAAGGGTGTCTTTCGTTTTTAATCATGAGTTTTTTGAACCTTTTTGAGGTTCAAAAAACTTGCTCAGCGTGTCAAAAAGGTCTTTTTGACACGCTGAGAGGACCCCGGCCATTGGCCGGGGTCCTCTTTTGCGCAGTTTCAGCGCCGGGGACGGGATCTGGGGTAGGGCGTCGGATCGTCCGTGTATCCCACCAGATAGTCGATGCTGGTGTGATAGAACGCCGCCAGCTGGATCAGAGCGGATACGGGAATGTTGAGATTGCCCCGTTCGTAGTCAGAGTACGTGGTCTGGTGGACTTGCAGCAGGTCCGCCAGCTGCTTTTGGGACAGGGACTGGTCCTCCCGCAGGGCGCGCAAATGGCCGAGCATATCCTCACCTCGTCCCGAAAAATTCACCGCTCGGGCCGGGACAACCCCGCCGGCAGGTCCAGCAGGTAGTCCGCCGACACCTGATAATACCGGCACAGCCGCCGCAGCTCGTCCAGAGACGGCTCCAGCTCCCCCCGCTCCAGATAGGAGATCTTCCGCTGGGAAATGCCGGTTTCCAAGGCCAGCTGGGTCTGCGTCAGGCGGGGTTCCTGTTCTTCCCGCAGACAGCGCAGGCGTTCACCAAATGTCATATCCATCACCGGGATCAATGTAGCATAGATAAAAATTGTCTATTGCATTTTAGATAAAAATTATCTAAAATAGAAAGGGGAGGTGAAATTATGACAGACACCTGTGCCGAATGCCGGTATTTCCGCCGCCACTACGTGAAGAGCGGCCGGGGCTATGCCCCCATCGCCCAGGGCCACTGCGTCCACCCCCGGCTCAAGGACCGGACTGCGGACGCCCCCGCCTGCCCCCGGTTTTCCCCGGGAAAAGAGGCGAAGCGGCCATAAAAGCGCCCGCGGACGGTTCTCTGTCCGCGGGCGTTTCCGGGTCCGTCAGAAGGTGAGGGTCCGGGGTGCCTCCGTAAAGGAGGAGAAGGTGGCCGTGACCTCCGTCAGGGCGAAGATCTGGGTGTTGCCGTCCCCGGGCTGGTACATGGCCTGGAGAGAGGGGTACGCCTCCAGCATATGGGCCTGGGCCTCGATCCGGGGGTCCTCCACCGCCGCGGCCGCCAGCCGCAGCCACCGCTCCCCGTCAAAGGCGCACAGCTCCACCCTGGGGTTGGCCAGGATCTGCCGGGACACGTCCTTCTTCCGGCCGGTCTGGACGGTCAGGCGGCCGTCAAACAGGTCGATGGTGCCGAAGGGCCGCACCCGGGCCTGCCCGCCGTCCACCGTGGCGAGGTAGTAGGTCCCGCACTTTCTCAGAAATTCCAGCACTTCTTCCATGGAAAAGACCTCCTTGATCAAGTTTCGATCTCCCCTTTATCATACCAGTTTCTTCTGCCCCGGGCAAGAAAAGGCGCCCAGCTTTCGCCGGGCGCCCGCGGGACGTCACAGGTTGCTGTTCAGCACGGAGGTGAAGGCCTCGGGGGGCATGACGCCCACCTTGCGGTCAAACTCCCGGCCGTTCTTCAGGAACACCACGGTGGGGATGCTCATGACGCCGAAGCGCCGGGCCAGGTCCGGCTCCTCGTCCACGTTCACCTTGCCCACCAGGACCTTGCCGTCAAACTGCTCCGCGATGGACTCCACCACCGGGGAGAGCATCTTGCAGGGGCCGCACCAGGAGGCCCAGAAGTCCACCATAGCCAGGGGGGCCGCCTCCACGGCGGCGTCGAATTCGGAAGTCTTGAAATGCTGGATCGCCATAATTCATTTCTCCTTTATATTTTTATTTTGAAATCACGGTATGTGCATAAAACCCTGCTGAAAGGGTGCCCCGCCGGCGGGATTTCATCCCTGGCGGGCCTGCCGCTCCAGATCGGCCACATAGGCGGCGGCACTCTGGCCGGCGATCAGGCCCTCTCCGGCGGCCTTGGCCGCCTGAAGGGGTCCGCCGGTGCAGTCCCCGGCGGCAAAGAGGCCCTGCAGATTGGTGGCCATGCGGCGGTCCACCGCCACGAAGCCCTTCCCCGTCTCCAGGCCCGGGAACAGATCCGTGGGGGCCAGGGCGGGCCGCAGGATGAACACGCAGTCCACATCGGTGCTCTGCCCGTCGCAGGTGACGGAGCGGACCGTCTCCTCCCCGTGGATCTCGCAGGTCCGGGGCCGGTCGAAGTAGGTCACGCGGCAGCCGATTCGCTCCAGGAACTCGGCCTCCTGCCGGGCGGAGTCGCTGTATCCCAGCACCGCCACGGCCTTGCCCCGGTAGAGCATCCCGTCGCAGGTGGCGCAGTAGCTGACGCCCCGGCCCAAAAACTCCGCCTCGCCGGGGAACTTCTTCCCCCGGGCCACGCCCGCCGCCAGGACCACGGCTTTGGCGTTGTACATGTCGGGCCCCACGCTGACGTACCAGGCGTCCCCCATCCGCACGGAGGTGAGCGCCCGTCCCGTCAGGAACTCCGCGCCGGAGCGCTCCGCGTGGCGGCGCAGCTGGGTCAGCAGCTCCGCGCCGGAGACGGCGGGCAGGCCCGGATAGTTGTCCACCCGCTCCGCCGGCCACAGGGGGTTCTCCTCCAGAGGGTTGGAGACCACCAGGACGCTGCGGCCACGGGCCCGGGCGTTCACCGCGGCGGACAGGCCCGCGGGACCCCCGCCGATCACCAGAATGTCACAGGACATAGTTGGACGCCTCCTCTTCCATCAACACCGCCACCAGGCCGGCGGCCACCGGCGAGGAGACGTGGTAAATGACTTCGTTGCCGCACCGCTCCGTGGACACCACCCCCGCGGCCCGCAGCTTCTGCAGGTGCTGGGAGATGCAGGACTGGGACATGCCCGTGGACCGCTCCATGCAGGAGACGTTGTGGCAGCCCCGGCGCAGCAGCCCGTGGACGATCCGCAGCCGGACCGGGTTGGACAGGGCCTTCAGCAGCTCCGCCCGCTCCTCGTAGTCAATTTGTACATCCATTCGCCGCACCGTCCTCTCCTGCTGTGTTGATCGTGTTTTCAATATTAGATTATCATAATGTTCTCATTTTAGAAGTGGTTTTTGCAACAAAACCAAAAATTTTTTAGTGGGTCAGCTGTCCGCCTGGGCGACTTCCATCTCTTTCGGCCTGCACAGATACCACACGCCGTCCAGCAGGACTGCCATTCCCTCCTCCGTCTGCGCCACGGGGGTGCCCGGCGGGCAGAAATTGGCCTGTCCGTTTTTCCGGGGAAAGGTGTCCGTCTCGGAGGACACGGTCCCAACGGCGGCGTCCGCCGGGAGCTCGTCCACCGCCTGGACGGACGCATAGTAGATGGTGCCGTTCCACATCAGGGCGGAGGGGTAGTCGGTCTCCGTGGCGGGCAGGCTGCGGATCTGCCGCAGCCCGAACAGCAGCCCCGGCACCAATGCCAGGAGCACCAGCCGTCTGCGCATATCTGTCATCCCCTCTCTTCTGTGAGAAGTATTCTGGAAAGGGAGACGACAAAAGCAGGCGGAGGTTCCGCCGCGGGGGAAAATCCCCGGCAAAGGGGGCCCGGGCGGTTGCTTTTGCCGCCGGAGTTTGATACACTTGCCCTATACGGCAAATGGGGGCCGGCGGAGATCCCACCGGCCCCCTATTCAAAAAAGCGGCGGCGCTCCGCTCCAGGGGCGGACGCTGCGCGGAAGAGTCAACTGGGGGGCGCCTGCCGCTTGGGGTATCCTATGCGGCGCGGCTCTCCGCCGCCACAGGCCCGGGCGGCCCGTCCCGGGGGCGGCATCTCTTCCCATCTCAAGAAAAGAGGGGTTTTCCATGGTAAAGATCGCACCCAGCATTCTCTCCGCCGATTTCGCAAATCTGGAGCGGGATATCCAGCGGATCTCCACAGCCGATTACGTCCATGTGGACGTGATGGACGGCATGTTCGTCCCCAACATCACCATCGGCATCCCCGTGGTCAAGTCCCTGCGGCCCACCACCGCGCTGCCGCTGGACGTGCATCTGATGATCGTGGAGCCGGTGCGGTATGTGGAGCAGTTCTGCGATGCCGGCGCCGACCTGGTGACGGTCCATGTGGAGTCCGACACGCCGGAGAACATCCACGCCGCCATCGACAAGATCCACGCCAAGGGAAAGAAGGCGGGCATCGTCCTCAAGCCCAAGACCCCCGCCGAGGCGGCCCTGCCGTACCTGGAGAAGGTGGAGCTGATCCTGGTGATGACGGTGGAGCCGGGCTTCGGCGGCCAGAAGTTCATGGCCGATATGATGCCCAAGGTCTCCGCCATCCGCGCCTGGATCGACGAGAAGAACCCCGCCTGCGAACTGGAGGTGGACGGCGGCGTGGACCCGGAGACCTGCAAGACCTGCATCGCCGCCGGGGCCAACGTGCTGGTGGCGGGCAGCGCCGTGTACAAGGCGGCGGACATCCCCGCCCGGATCGCCGCTCTGCGGGGCTGAGGGACGGCCATGCGGAACATCGCCAGCGTGCCCAGGGTCTCCCTGGGCCTCTTCCCCACCCCCTTTTACAAGCTGGAGGCCATCAGCGCCAGGTACGGCCGGAACATCTGGATCAAGCGGGATGACCTGTGCGGCGTGGCCCTGGGCGGCAACAAGGTCCGCAAGCTGGAGTTTCTGCTGGCCCAGGCCCAGGCCGACGGCTGCGACACGGTGTTCACCACCGGCGGCGCCCAGTCCAACCACGCCATGCTGACCGCCGCCTGCGCCGCCCGGCTGGGCATGGACTGCAAGCTGTTTTTGAAGGACCGGGGTGTCACCGGCCGCCGGGGCAACCTGGTGCTCGATGAGATCTACGGCGCCCCCGTCCGGCTGGTGGACACCGACGACTATCAGGACATTTACCGGGAGATGGAGGCGGAGGCTGCCGGGCTGGAGGCCCGGGGCCACCGCTGCTGCCGGATCCCCCTGGGCGGGTCCACGCCTCTGGGGACCCTGGGCTATGCCGCCGCCGCCCGGGAGTGCGCCGTCCAGGCCATGGCCGCCGGCATCCGGGTGGGCCATCTGGTCAGCGCCACCGGCTCCGGCGGCACCACCGCCGGACTGCTGCTGGGGGCGGGGCTGTTCCTGCCCGGCGCCCGGGTCACCGGCATGGCGGTGGATCCCCAGCCCTTCCGGGAGACGGTGCTGGACCTGGCCGCCGGCGCCGCCGCGCTGCTGGAGGCCTCCTTCCAGCCCCAGGAGAAGGATCTTCAGATCCTGGACTGTGCCGGACTCGGCTACGCCGTGCCCGATCCGGCGGCCACCCCCGCCATTTTGGAGCTGGCCCGGACTGAGGGCATTTTGCTGGACCCGGTCTACACCGGCAAGGCCTGGGCGGGCCTGCTGGCCCAGGTGAAGGCCGGGGGCTTTGAGGGCGAGGGTGACATCGTCTTTTTCCACACCGGCGGCGCCGCGGCCCTGTTCGCCATGGACCTGCCGGAAGCATCGAACTAAAAGGAGCGTACCGTACCCATGGAATACTTCCCCGCACCCCTTGAAAAGCTGGTGGAGCAGTTTGCCCGGCTGCCGGGCATCGGCGGCAAGTCCGCCCAGCGGCTGGCCTTCCATGTGCTGGGCCTGCCGGAGGAGGAGGCCCGGGAATTCGCCGAGGCCATCCTGGACGCCAAGCGCAGCGTCACCTGCTGCCCGGAGTGCCAGAACTTCACCGCCGGGGGCCTTTGCCCCATCTGCGCCTCCCCCAAGCGGGACGGCTCCGTCATCTGCGTGGTGGCGGACCCCCGGGACGTGGCCGCCATCGAGCGCAGCCGGGAGTTCAATGGCCGCTACCACGTGCTCCACGGCGTCATCTCCCCCATGAACCATGTGGGGCCCGACGATCTGGCCATCAAACCCCTGGTGGAGCGGGTGGCCAAGGGCGGCGTGGAGGAGGTCATCATGGCCACCAACCCCGACACCGAGGGCGAGGCCACGGCCATGTACATTGCCCGGCTGTTAAAGCCCTTCGGCGTCCGGGTGACCCGCCTGGCCTACGGCATCCCCGTGGGCGGCCACCTGGAGTTCGCCGACGACGCCACGCTGATGCGGGCGCTGGAGGGCCGCCGGGACATCTGAGCATCAACGGTATCAACGAAAGGGGCGCCCGGACCAGATGGCCCGGGCGCCCGTGTTTTCCGTTGACAGCAGGATCCTGCGCGGCAGAAAGAGAAAACGAGAGGGCCCCTCCGGGGTCCTCTCGTTTTTTTATCACAGGCTCTGCTGAAAACCCTTGTCAGGAGCGCCGGAAAATGCTTTTGGACGGGCCCGGCGCCCGCCTTATTCCGCAAAGACCTCCGCCAGCAGCGCCATGGCCTCCGGCAGGGCGGCGGGCTCCAGCCCGCCGTAGTTGACCACCAGGGTGTGGGCGTGGGCGCCGTCCGGCACCGCGGCGTACTCCGAGAGGAAGCCAAGCCGCACCCCCAGGCCCTCCGCCCGCTGCCGCAGGGCTTCGTCGGACCGGCCTGTCTCCAGCCGCAGCAGGAAGTGCAGCCCCGCCCCCTGTTCGGAGATGGCGATGCGATGGGCAAAGGGGCTGGCGCGGAAGGCCGCCAGCACCGCGCCGCGGCGCAGGCGGTACTCCTTGCGCATCCGGGCGAGGTGGCGCTCGTAGTGGCCCTCCGAGAGGAACAGGGCCAGCACGTGCTGCTCCAGGGCCGGCACGGTGCAGGCGTAAAAGTCCAGCCGGCGGCGGTATTCCGCCAGCAGCGCCGGCGGCAGTACCACGAACCCCAGCCGCATGGAGGGGGAGATGGTCTGGGAGAAGGTGTTCATGTACAGCACCCGTCCGCCGCGGTCGATGCTCTGGAGGGTGGGGATGGGCCGGCCGGTGAAGCGCAGCTCGCTGTCGTAGTCGTCCTCGATGAGATACCCCCCGGTGTCCTCTGCCCAGCGCAGCAGGGCCTGCCGCCGGGCGATGGGGGTCACCAGGCCGGTGGGATAGTGGTGGTTGGGAGACAGATGGGCCGCGGAGGCCCCGGAGGCCGCCAAAGCGGCAGGGTCCACGCCTTGGCCGTCCAGGGGCACCGGGCGGCAGGGCAGCCCCAGGCTGCCGTAGACCTGGCGGATCTTGGGATAGCCCGGGTCCTCCACGGCCACTACCGCCTCCCGCCCCAGCAGCTGGGCCAGCAGCAGGTACAAATACTCCGCTCCGGCCCCCACCAGGATCTGGGCCGGGTCCGCCGCCATGCCCCGGAAGTGGCGCAGGTCGTCGGCAATGGCCTGGCGCAGGGCGGGCAGGCCCTGGTGAGGGACGGGGCGCAGCAGCGCCGCCCCGTCCTCGGAGAGCACCCGCCGGGTCAGCCGGGCCCAGGTGGACACCGGGAACCGGGCCATGTCCACCCGGTTGCGCTTGAGGTCCAGCCGCCAGGCCCGTTCCTCCGGCTCCGCCGCCGGGGCCGGGACCGCCGGGGCCGGGGCGGTCCGCTCCACCGGCGAGACGAAAAAGCCCCGCCGGGGCAGGGTGTGGACATAGCCCTCGGCCTCCAGCTGGGCGTAGGCTCCCTCCACGGTGATGACGGACAGGTGCAGATGCTCCGCCAGCGCCCGCTTGGAGGGCAGCCGCTCCCCGGCGGCCAGGGCGCCGGAGAGGATGTCCCGGCGGATGCACCGGTACAGATATTCGTACAGGGACAGATCTCCCCGCTGCTCCATGGCGTAGGTCAGCACGGCGCGCCTCCTTCTGACCTTATAAAAAAGATCGAAATTGAGTATTTCAATCATATCATATCCGCCGTATGATGGCAACAGTCAGCCGGGGCAACGCTCCGGCGGAACAGGAGGCGACAGCGATGGAAAAGACAGTGGAGCGGCGGGAGGACCGGTCCGCCCGGCAGGTGCGGGCCCTGGTGCTGACGGCGCTGCTGGCGGCCATGGCCTGCGCGGCCACCATGGCGATCCGGGTGCCCACCCCCACCGGGGGATATGTGAATCTGGGGGACGCAGTGGTGCTGCTGGGGGCCTATCTGCTGGGCCCCGGCTGGGGCGCCGCGGCGGCGGGCATCGGCTCCGCTCTGGCGGACCTGCTGGGGGGCTATCCCATGTACGTGCCCGCCACCCTGGTCATCAAGGCGGTCATGGCGGCCCTGGCGGCAGGGCTGTACCGGCTGCTGGGGCGCCGGGGCGGATGGACCTTTGCGGTGTGCGGCGCGGCGGCGGAGGTGCCCATGGTGCTGGGCTACTGGCTGTTTGACGCTCTGCTGGCGTCCTTCGGGGGCCGGGACTTCTCCCTGGCCCTGGCAGGCGCCGCGGCGGGCATCCCCGGCAATCTGGTCCAGGCGGCCTTCGGCGCGGCGGCCTCCGCCCTGCTGGCGGCGGCCCTGCGGAAGAGCGCCTTTGTGTGCCGGGAGTTCCCCCACCTGTGAGGCGGACATCAAAAAGCGCCCCGCGGACGATCGTCCGCGGGGCGCCTTTTGCTGCGGATATGCGGGCGGGGGCTCAGTAGCCGCCCAGGTCGTCGGGGCCGCCGCCCCAGCCGTCCTGGCCGCCGTTCCAGCCGCTCCAGCCGCCCTCCTGCGGCCGGGCACCGGCGCCCACGCCGGAGGTCTCCTTGGCGATGTCGAAATAGCCCAGCTCCACGCACTGATAGTTGGGCAGGTAGAAAAGCTGTACCGCCAGGGACCACAGCCAGATGATCAGCGACATGAGGAGGCCGGAGCCGATCAGCGGCACCAGCCGGGTGGGGTCTGCCATGAAGACGGCGGGATCCTCAAGGATCTGGAGATAGAGATAGAAGAACTCCACCGTGGAGGGCAGGGACGCCAGGATTCCCCAGCCCAGGTAGCTCAGGTCCAGCACGAACAGCTGGCCCTTGTAGCCCTCGGTCTGGCGCTTGCTCATGTCCAGCGCTTCCACGATACTCAAATCCGGATTCTCGCATAGATTGTACATGGCGAAGCGGTAGCGGTAGGCGGCGATGATGCCGGGGATGACGAACAGCAGCGACCACAAAAAGATGAACACCGACTGCAGGATGCTCAGGCCAATGATCTTCCCCACGAAGGAGAACCCGTCGAAGAGCGTCAGAAACTCCGCCCGCTCGCCCCGCCGGATGGCCATGCAGTACAGCACGAAGCCCACATTGAGGACGGTCCCCAGCAGCATGGTCAGAACGGTCACAAAGGTGCCCAGGAGGCTGAGGCTGACACTGCCCGCCAGGGTGTCGGCCAGATTCAGGACTGCGATCAGGCCCAGATACAGCGCCGCCATGGCCTTGGGGCGTACCTGGGCGGAGCGCAGCAGCTCCCTCGTCTGCGCTTTCAGCTGCGGTCTGTCGATCTGTCTTGGCGTCATGGTAGTCGTGCCTCCGTGTCATGAAGTCCCGCCGGAGCGGGCCGCTATGGAGACAGCATACCATGTTTTCCACGAAAAGACAAGGGCGGTCCGGAGAGAGCGGCAGGCCGTGAAGGACTTGCAAAAGATGTGGAAAATCACAAAAAAAGGAGAGTACAACCGGCGAATTTTCGCAAAAAACGTCGTTCACAGTCTGGACATTTTTCAATTTTGGGTGTAGAATGAAGCGCAGTATGTGGTAGTATGCGCCACGGCATGAGGTCCCTCCCCGCCGGCGGATGGGACCGTCCCCATGTTATGGCCGCTATCAAGGAGTAAAAATGAGGTGAAGACAATGGCACAAGCTTTCTTTGGCGGCGTTCATCCCCATGACATGAAGGCCGCGACCAATGAGAAGGCCATCGAACAGCTGGCACCCCCGGCCCAGGTGGTCATTCCCATGTCGATGCACTTCGGCGCACCTTGCACGCCACTGGTCAAAGTGGGCGATCATGTGAAGGTGGGCCAGAAGATCGGCGAATTCCGCGGCCTCGGCGCCCCGATCCACGCCAGCGTTTCCGGCACGGTCAAGGCAGTGGAGCCCCGCCCCTATTCCATGGGCGGCAACATGATGTCCGTGGTGATCGACAACGATTTCCAGGACACCCTCAGCGAGGAGGTCCAGGCCCCCGCCGATCCTGACGCCCTCAGCGTCCAGGAGATGGTGGAGATCGTGAAGAACGCCGGCATCGTCGGCATGGGCGGCGCGACCTTCCCCACCCACGTGAAGATCTCCGGCGGCATCGGGCAGGTGGACACCGTCATCATCAACGGCGCCGAGTGCGAGCCCTACATCACCGGCGACCACCGCACCATGCTGGAGCGCCCCGAGGAGATCATCGGCGGCTGCGTGTATCTGGCCAAGATGTTCGGTGTGGACAAGGTCATCATCGGCGTGGAGGACAACAAGCAAAACGGCATCGACGCCATGAACAAGGTCATCGCCGAGAAGAAGGCCCCCGTGGTGGTGGAGCCCCTGCGCTGCCGTTACCCCCAGGGCGGTGAGAAGCAGCTCTGCCAGGCCATCACCGGCAAGCAGGTGCCTCCCGGAGGGCTGCCCTCCAACATCGGTTGCGCCGTGTTCAACATCAACACCACCTGCGCCATCTACCGGGCCATCACCCAGGGCATGCCCGTGGTGAAGAAGATCGTCACGGTCTCCGGCTCTGGTGTGGTGGAGCCCAAGAACATCGAGTGCCCCATCGGCACCCCCGTCTCCCTGCTGTTCGACGCCTGCGGCGGTCTGAAGGACGGCACCTACAAGCTGGTGTGCGGCGGCCCCATGATGGGCATGGCCCAGTACACCGCCGATATTCCCGTGGGCAAGGGCACCGGCGCTATGCTGGCCTTCTGCGAGAATGAGGAGCAGACCGTTGAGAATCCCCAGTGCATCCGCTGCGGCAAGTGTGTGGCCGCCTGCCCCATGCACCTGGAGCCCCTGTTCATGTACCAGTACGCCTCCAAGGGCATGGTGGATGAGCTCAACGACGCTCACATCATGGACTGCATGGAGTGCGGCGCCTGCGCGTACGTCTGCCCCGCCCGGGTCCACCTGACCCACATGTTCAAGACCGGCAAGCAGCTGGTCAAGGACAAGACGGCCGCTGACAAGGCCGCTGCCGAGGCAAAGAAAAAGGCCGCAGAAGAGAAGAAGGAGGCCGTAAAGTAATGACTGACTATAAGAATCTCAAGCTGATCGCCACCTCTTCTCCCCACATCCGTGCAGCGGAGAACACCCGGTCCATCATGCTGGACGTGATCATCGCCATGCTGCCGGCACTGGCCTGGGCCGTGTGGATGTTCGGTTTTAAGGCCCTGACCCTCACCGCCGTGTCCGCGGCTGGCTGCGTGTTCTTCGAGTGGGGCTACCGCAAGCTCATGAAGAAGCCCCAGTCCGTGGGCGACCTCAGCGCTGTGGTCACCGGCATGCTGCTGGCCTTCGTCAGCCCTGTTACCACTCCCCACTGGATGATCCTGGTGGGCGACTTCTTCGCCATCGTGGTCGTCAAGCAGCTCTTCGGCGGCATCGGCAAGAACTTCGTCAACCCCGCTCTGGCCGGCCGTGCGTTCCTGCTGGGCAGCTACGCCGGCGTCATGACCTCCTGGGCCGCTCCCGGCACCAAGGTGCCCGTGATCGGCTCCACCGTGGACGTGGTCACCGCCGCCACCCCGCTGGCCTACATGAAGACCGGCGATATGGAGGGCCTGCTGGCCAACTATTCCATCAGAGATATGTTCATCGGCAACATCGGCGGCTCCCTGGGTGAGATCTCCGTGCTGATGCTGCTGATCGGCGGGCTGTACCTGCTCTGGCGCAAGGTCATCAACTGGCATACCCCCGTGGCCTACATCCTGACCGTGGCCGTGCTGACCTTCCTGTTCCCCAAGGCCGGCGCCTCCAACCTGGAGTGGATGCTGTACAGCATCTCCGGCGGCGGACTGTTCCTGGGCGCCTTCTTCATGGCCACCGACTACGCCACCTCTCCCGTCACCAAGAAGGGCCAGCTGATCTTCGGCATCGGCTGCGGCCTGTTCACCGTATTCATTCGTTACTTCGGCTCCTATAACGAGGGCGTGTGCTACTCCATCATGGTCATGAACCTGTGCGTGGCTCTGATCGACAAGAACACCCGTCCCGCTCGTTTTGGCGTCGTAAAATCCGATAAGAAGGAGGCGGCCGCGAAATGAGCACCGAAGTCAAGACCAAGGAAAAGGTCGATATGGACCCCAAGTACATCATCAAACTGACCGTCACGCTGCTGCTGTGCTGCCTGGTGGTAGCCGCCGCGCTGGGCGGGGTCAACGCCATCACGAAGGATAAGATCGCCGCCATCAACTGGGAGAACACCGTCACCGCCATGAAGGCCGTGGTGGCCGATCCCGACAGCACCGAGTTTTCCGAGGCGCTGGAGAACACCGAGGCCATGACCGCCGCCGCGGCTTCCGCCGGCGGCACCCTGGACTCCGTGTATGAGGTCCTGGTGGGCGGCGAGAACGCCGGCTACGCCATCAAGGTCGTGGCCTCCGGCTCCCAGGGCAGCATTGAGATGATGGTCGGCGTGGACGGCGAAGGCGCCGTCACCGGCGTGTCCATCGTGGACAACGCCGAGACCGCCGGCATCGGCTCCAAGGTCATGAACAATGAGCCTCTGTCCAGCGGCACCGGCGTTCTGGACCAGTTCATCGGCAAGTCCGCCGCGGACGGCGCTCTGGCCGTCGGCACCAACGTGGACGCCATCTCCGGCGCCACCGTTTCCACCAAGGGCGTGACCACCGGCGTCAACGCCGCGCTGGCCGTGGCCGGCGCCATCGGCTGAGAAGGGAGGATGCACGCTTTATGAATCTGAAAAAACAGTTTGTGGAGGGTCTGCTGACCCAGAACCCCGTGCTGGTGCAGGTGCTGGGCATGTGCTCCACCATGGCCATCACTACCTCGTTCTTCAACGGCCTGGGCATGGGCCTGGCCGTCACCGTGATCCTGACGCTGTCCAACGTCATCATCGCCGCCATCCGCAAGATCATCCCTGACAAGATCCGTATCGCCATGTTCATCGTGGTGATCGCCGGCTTCGTCACCTGCGTGGACCTGCTGATCCAGGCCTTCGTGCCTGCTCTGTCCTCGTCCCTGGGCGTGTTCATCCCCCTGATCGTGGTGAACTGCATCATCCTGGGCCGTGCCGAGGCCTTCTCCTACAAGAACGGCATCGGTGCCTCCTTCTTTGACGGCATCTTCCAGGGCATCGGCTACACCCTGGTGCTGCTGGTCATGTGCATCATCCGCGAGTTCCTGGGCGCCGGCACCTTCGGCGGCGGCATCCTGGGTCCCGATCTCAAGGGCATCCAGATCCTGCCCTCCCAGTTCCCCGCCGGCATGCTGACCCTGCCTGTGGGCGGCTTCCTGGTGCTGGGCTGCCTGATCGCCCTGATGCAGTGGGCCCTGTCCAGACCCAAGAAGAATAAGGAGGAGAGCAAATAATGGATCAGATCTATGAACTCCTGGCAATCATGCTGGGCGCCATTCTGGCGAACAACTTCATCTTCTCCCAGTTCCTGGGCATCTGCCCCTTCCTGGGCGTCTCCAAGAAGGTCGACACCGCCGTGGGCATGGGCATCGCCGTGACCTTCGTCATGGGCCTGGCCTCCGCCGTGTGCTACGCTGTCAACCAGTTCGTCCTGGTCCGCTTTGACCTGGAGTACATGCAGACCGTGACCTTCATCCTGGTCATCGCCTCCCTGGTGCAGTTTATCGAGATGTTCCTGCAGAAGTCCATGCCCTCCCTGTACACCGCGCTGGGCATCTACCTGCCTCTGATCACCACCAACTGCGCCGTGCTGGGCGTGGTGCTGCTGAACGTGCAGAACAACTACAACTTCATCTCCTCCGTGGTCTACGGCATCACCGGCGGCCTGGGCTTCCTGCTGGCTATCGTGCTGTTCGCCAGCATCCGGGAGCGCCTGGTGTTCGCCGACTATCCCAAGGCCTTCGAGGGCTTCCCCATCGCATTGGTTACCGCCGGTCTGATGGCCCTTGCTTTCATGGGCTTCTCCGGCCTGAAGGTCTGGTAAGGAGGAACCGGGAATATGAATATTTTAGCTGCAATTCTGGTCCTCGGTATCCTGGGCGGCGTGTTCGGTCTGGTTCTGGCCGTGGCCTCCAAGATCTTCGAGGTGAAAAAGGACCCCCGTGAGGAGGCCATTCTGGGCCACCTGGCCGGCGCCAACTGCGGCGGCTGCGGCTACCCCGGCTGCGCCGGCTGCGCCGCCGCCATCGTGGCCGGTGAGGCCCCTGTCACCGCCTGCGCTCCCGCCGGCCCTGAGAACGCCGCTGCCATTGCCGAGATCATGGGCCAGGCCGCTCCCACCGGCGAGCGGAAGGTGGCCTTCGTCCGCTGCAACGGCGGTACCAACGCCGTCAAGCGCTTTGAGTACCGCGGCGTCAAGGACTGCATCTCCGCCACCAAGGTGGCCGGCAGCCCCCTGGAGTGCGCCTTCGGCTGCCTGGGCTTCGGCTCCTGCGTGAAGGCCTGCCAGTTCGGCGCCATGAGCATCGGCCCCAACGGCACCGCCGTGGTGGATCCCGAAAAGTGCACCGACTGCATGGCCTGCGCCGCCGCCTGCCCCCGCCACCTGATCGTGGAGGTCCCCGCCTCCAAGAAGGTCCATGTGGCCTGCGCCAACCAGGACAAGGGCAAGGCCGCCATGAGCGTCTGTTCCAGCTCCTGCATCGGCTGCGGCCTGTGCCAGAAGGAGTGCAAGTTCGACGCCATCCATGTGGTGAACGGTGTGGCCGTCATCGACTACGACAAGTGCAAGGGCTGCAAGCTGTGCACCAAGGTCTGCCCGAGAGACGCCATTCTGCCCATCGCCACCGCTGAGGAGAAGGAGAAGTACAAGGCCATCAAGAAGGCCCAGGCCGAGAAGGCCAAGGCTGCGGCTGATGCCGCAAAGGCCGAGACCGCTCCCCAGTAACGATCCCGTTTAAGGCCCCGGACCGTGTGTCCGGGGCCTTTTTTATGAACTTTTTCCCGGGGGCTTGCATTTTTGCTCCGCAGGCATATAATGGACCCAACAGGCAGAGTAGGAACGCACGTGTCCATCCAGTGCCGGAAAAACGGGGAGTTGTTTTCCGGACGAAAGGGCTCAGTCCCGCAGTGTGCGCTCCGCATCCCGCTGCCGCATATGGGAGCGAGAATAACCCTTCCTCTGTGCGGCATCTCCGGTCACGGACTGCCAAATACACAGAAGGAAGGTATTTTTATGTCCCTGTACCCCCATCCTCTTGTCCCCGGATATTGGCGGGAGACGCTGCGCAGTTTCCGCAGCCTGCGATCCGTGGTGTTTTCGGCAGTGATGATTGCCGCCTGCATCGTCCTCTCACGCTTTTATATTCCGCTCCATGAGTCTCTGACGCTCAGCGTTACCTTCCTGGCCCGGGCTTTGTGTGCCCTGGTGTGCGGCCCCCTTGTGGCCATGGTGTTTGCCGTGGCGGAGGATACCCTCAGCTTTTTTCTCTCATCCGGCGGTTATCCCTATTTTCCCGGCTATGCGCTGACGACTCTGTTGGGCTGCCTGACCTATGCGCTGTTTTTTTACCGAGCCAGGATCACTTGGCGGCGGATTATCCTGGCTAAAACGCTCACCAACATTCAAAACGTTTTTCTGGGATCCCTGTGGAGCGCCATGCTGTACAGCAAGGGCTACCTATATTACATGACTACCAGCGCAGTAAAGAACCTCATTTATCTGCCGATTCAGATCCTGATGCTGGCTCTGGTGCTGCGCTGTGTGCTGCCGGCTCTGCGGCGGCAGGGGCTGGTACCCCAGCAGTTGACCGACGGCAGAATCACCTTTTGAGGAGGGAACGCCCATGACCGGTCAGGAGGCCGTCGCCTACATCCACAGCTTTCAGTGGCAGTGCCACGCGCCGGGTCTGGATCGGATCCGGGCGCTGCTCCATGCCCTGGGAGACCCCCAGCGGGGCATGAAGTTCGTCCACGTGGCCGGTACCAACGGCAAGGGCAGCACCTGCGCCATGATTGCCGCCATTTTGGAGGCTGCCGGCTACCGGGTGGGCTTGAACACCTCCCCCTATCTGGAGGACTTCCGGGAGCGCATCCAGATCAACGGCGAGATGATCCCGGAGGCGGCCCTGGCGGCCCTGGTGGAGGAGATCCGCCCCGCCGCCGAGGCCATGGCGGACCACCCCACGGAGTTTGAGCTCATCACCGCCATCGCCCTGCTGCACTTCCGGCGGGAGCAGTGCGACATCGCCGTGCTGGAGGTGGGTCTGGGCGGCGCCCTGGATGCCTCCAACGTCATCGACACGCCGGAGGCGGCCGTGCTGGCGGCCATGGGCCTGGACCACACGGCGGTGCTGGGCCCCACCCTGACGGATATCGCCATTGCCAAGGCCGGCATCATCAAGCCCGGCGGCGCCGTGGTGAGCCTGGGGGACTGCCCGGAGGCGGACGCCGTGTTCCGCCGGGTCTGCCGGGAGCGGGGCGCCGTCCTGACCGAGGTGGATTTTGCCCGCCTGGGAAGCAGTCGGGTGACCCTCTCCGGCACGGAGTTTGACCTCACCCCCTACGGCCCGCTGCGCCTGGGCCTGATCGGCCGGTATCAGCTGCACAACGCGGCACTGGCGGTGACGGCGGCGGAGGTCCTGCGGGACAAGGGCTGGGCCGTCCCGGAGACGGCGATCCGCCGCGGACTGGCGCAGGCCCGCTGGCCCGGCCGCATGGAGGTGATCCGCCCGGCGGACCCGGTGATTTTGCTGGAGGGGGCCCACAACCCCCAGGGGGCCGCGGCCGCCGCGGAGACCCTGCGGGCCCTGTTCCCCGAGCGGAAGATCGTGCTGCTGCTGGGGATGCTGGCGGACAAGGACGTGGAGGGCGTGCTGGAGGCGGTGGTGCCCCTGGCGGAGGCGGTGGTCACCGTGACGCCGCCCAGCCCCCGGGCCCTGGACGCCGAGGCCCTGCGCCGGCGGCTGCCCTACGGCACCCCCGGCTGCGCATGCCTCACGGTGGAGGAGGGCGTGAAGCTGGCCGCCATGGCGGCGGGCCCCGGCGGCGCCGTGTGCGCCCTGGGTTCGCTGTATATGTCCGGCGCCGTCCGGCAGGCGGCAGCGGCGCTGAACTACGGCGCGGAATCCTGAGAGACATGGCGCGGCAGCTGGATCGTTTCAAAAACGCGGGCGAAAAGCCCGCGTTTTTGCGTTTGGGGCGGGCAGCAGCTGCCAGGGGAAAAAGATTCTCAAAACAGTTTCCTTTTGTTTACAAAATGTTTATATCCACCCGTTGACATTGAGAGGGCACGGTGGTAAACTCCTTTTAGCACTCCGGGAAAGAGAGTGCTAAACCAATTTACAACATCCCGCGGAAGCGTCAGAGGTGCGGACTGTGGAACTGACGGACCGGAAAAAACAGATATTGAAGATCGTGGTGGAGGACTACGTCCAGACCGCCGAGCCGGTGGGCTCCCGCAGCATCGCCAGCGAGATGGGCGGCAAGGTCAGCTCCGCCACCATCCGCAACGAGCTGGCGGATCTGGTGGAGCTGGGCTATCTGGAGCAGCCCCACACCTCCGCCGGGCGCATTCCCTCCCCCAAGGGCTACCGGCTCTATGTCAACGAGCTGATGGAGCGCCAGCGGCTGACTCTGGCCGAGACGGAGAAGATCAACCAGTCCCTCCAGCTGAAGATGGAGGAGCTGGACCGGGTGATCTCTCAGGCGGGCCGGGCGGTCAGCTCCTTTGTGAACTACCCCGCCTATGTGGCCGCCGCCGGGAAGAAAAAGATCACCGCCCGCCGCTTCGACCTGCTGCCGGTGGATGAGCGCAGCTGCATCGTGGTGATGATGCTGGGCGACAACCGGGTGCGCAGCCAGCTGCTGCGGATGCAGCTGAAGGTGGATCTGGAGCAGATGCCCACCCTGGTGAATCTGCTGAACACCCACTTCACCAACGTGGGCACCGATACCATGAACCAGCGGCTCATGGACGTGGCCGACCAGGTGCCGCCGCAGCTGTTTTTGCTGCTGAGCCAGACCGTGGCCTACGCCGTGGACGCGCTGGAGGAGGCCGGCCAGCGGGAGATCGTCACCGCCGGCACCAAGGAGCTTTTGAAGCTGCCGGAATTCCGGGACGCCGACAAGGCCCACCAGCTCATGAGCTTCCTCACCGACAGCAAGGAGAGTCTCCCCATGCCGGAGGAGGGCCCCATGAAGATCCTGATCGGGCCCGAAAACGTCAGCGACGCGCTGAAGGATACCAGCGTGGTGGTGGCCAGCTATGACATCGGCGACGATATGCGGGGCCTGATCGGCGTGGTGGGCCCCACCCGGATGGATTACGCCACAGTGGCCGCCCGCCTCACCGGCTTTGCCGAGGGGCTGACGCGGCTGTTCGGAAAACAACAGGAATTACCGCCCAAGGAGGAACCAGAGGAATGAGCGAAGAGACCAAGCTGCCCGACCAGGAGCCCCAGGAGGCCCCTCAGGAGGAGCAGAAAGACGCAGAGCAGGCGGCGGCGGCAGCCGCCGCCCAGGAGCCGGAGAAGGCGCCCAAGGCCAAAAAGAAGAAGGAGAAGGGCTACACCTTCACCCGGGAACAGGTGGAGCAGATGGAGCTGGCGGTGAAGCAGCTGGACTCCGTCAAGGACCAGTTCGTGCGGCTGACGGCGGAGTACGACAACTACCGCAAGCGCACCGCCAAGGAGAAGGAGACCATCTACCAGGACGCCCAGCTGGACACCATCAAGGCGTTTTTGCCGGTGTACGACAATCTGGAGCGGGCCGCGGCCGCCGAGGGCGGTGAGGACGATCCCCACAAGAAGGGGCTGGAGATGATCTTCCACCAGTATCAGGAGATCCTGAGCAAGCTGGGCGTCACCGAGATCCCGGCCCTGGGCGAGACCTTCGACCCGGAAAAGCACAACGCCGTCATGCACATCGACGACGAGGCCTACGGCGAGAACGTAGTGGCCCAGGTGTTCCAGGCGGGCTTTGAGATGAACGGAAAAGTGATCCGCCACGCCATCGTCCAGGTGGCAAACTGAGGCCCTCGGGCAGGGACCGCGGCCTTTGGCCCGGTTTGAATTTGGGATTTCCAAAGATCCATTTGTTTGTAATAAAAATTTTTCCATAGATTTTAGGAGGCAATCATTATGTCTAAAGTTATTGGTATCGATCTGGGCACCACCAACTCCTGCGTGGCGGTCATGGAGGGCGGCGAGGCCGTCGTCATCCCCAACGCCGAGGGCAACCGCACCACCCCGTCCGTGGTGGCCTTCTCCAAGACCGGCGAGCGCATGGTGGGCCAGGTGGCAAAGCGCCAGGCCATCACCAACCCCGACCGCACCATCACCTCCATCAAGCGGGAGATGGGCTCCGACCACAAGGTCAGCATCGACGGCAAGAACTACACCCCCCAGGAGATCAGCGCCATGATCCTCCAGAAGCTCAAGGCCGACGCCGAGGCGTACCTGGGCTCCACCGTCACCGAGGCGGTCATCACCGTCCCCGCCTACTTCACCGACTCCCAGCGCCAGGCCACCAAGGACGCCGGCAAGATCGCGGGCCTGGACGTCAAGCGCATCATCAACGAGCCCACCGCCGCGGCCCTGGCCTATGGCGTGGACAAGGAGCAGAGCCAGAAGATCATGGTCTACGACCTGGGCGGCGGCACCTTCGATGTCTCCATCCTGGAGATCGACGACGGCGTCATCGAGGTCCTGGCCACCGCCGGCAACAACCGCCTGGGCGGCGACGACTTCGACGAGTGCGTCATGAAGTGGCTGGTCAATGAGTTCAAGCGCAGCGACGGCGTGGACCTCTCCGGCGACAAGGTGGCCATGCAGCGGCTGAAGGAGGCCGCCGAGAAGGCCAAGATCGAGCTCTCCGGCGTGACCACCTCCAACATCAACCTGCCCTATATCACCGCCGACGCCACCGGCCCCAAGCACCTGGACGTGACCCTCTCCCGGGCCAAGTTCAACGAGCTGACCGCCCATCTGGTGGACGCCACCATGGGCCCCGTGCGCCAGGCCATGTCCGACGCCGGCCTGCAGCCCAGCGACCTGAGCAAGGTGCTGCTGGTGGGCGGCTCCAGCCGGATCCCCGCCGTGCAGGAGGCCGTGAAGAACTTCACCGGCAACGAGCCCTTCAAGGGTATCAACCCCGATGAGTGCGTGGCCATGGGCGCCGCCCTCCAGGCCGGCGTGCTGACCGGCGACGTCAAGGGATTGCTGCTGCTGGACGTGACCCCGCTGTCCCTGGGCATCGAGACCATGGGCGGCGTGTTCACCAAGCTGATCGACCGCAACACCACCATCCCCGTGAAGAAGAGCCAGATCTTCTCCACCGCCGCCGACAACCAGACCTCCGTTGAGGTCAACGTCCTCCAGGGCGAGCGTGAGATGGCCGCCGCCAACAAGAGCCTGGGCCGCTTCCACCTGGACGGCATCGCCCCGGCCCGCCGCGGCGTGCCCCAGATCGAGGTGACCTTCGACATCGACGCCAACGGCATCGTCAACGTCTCCGCCAAGGATCTGGGCACCGGCAAGGAGCAGCACATCACCATCACCTCCTCCTCCAACATGAGCAAGGAGGACATCGAGAAGGCCGTCAAGGAGGCCGAGCAGTATGCCGCCCAGGACAAGAAGATGAAGGAGGAGGTCGAGGTCCGCAACCAGGCCGACCAGATGGTTTACCAGAGCGAAAAGACCCTCTCCGAGATGGGCGACAAGATCCCCGCCGATGACAAGAGCAAGGTCCAGGCCGGTATCGACAAGCTGAAGGAGACCCTGAAGGGCCAGGACACCGCCGCCATCAAGGCCGCCACCGACGAGCTGACCCAGGCCTTCTACGCCGTGAGCGAGAAGCTGTACCAGCAGGCCAATCCCCAGAACGTCGGCCCCCAGGCCGGCCCCGGTCCCGACGCCCAGCAGGGCGGCCAGTACTACGACGCCGACTACAAGGTCGTGGACGAGGACGACAACAACAAGAAGTAACGAACAAAACGGTCCAATGGGACGGGGAGCTTCCCCGCCCCATTGGGACCGTTTGGCGGAAAATCAGATATGAGGACGGGGCCCCGGCGCCGGGGCCCGGTCCTGATCCCTGATTCCCGACTGATAGGAGTATCATTATGGCAGAGCAAAAACGCGATTATTACGAGGTCCTGGGCGTTGGCCGGGGCGCCTCTGAGGATGAGATCAAAAAGGCATACCGGAAGCTGGCCAAGGCCAACCACCCGGATCTGCACCCCGGCGACAAGGATGCCGAGGCCCGGTTCAAGGAGATCAACGAGGCCTACGAGGTCCTCTCCGACGCCGACAAAAAGGCCCGGTACGACCAGTTCGGCCACGCCGGCGTGGACCCCAACTTCGGCGCCGGCGGCGGTGGGTTCGACGGCAGCTTTGACTTCGGCGACCTGGGCGACATCTTCGGCAGCTTCTTCGGCGGCGGCTTCGGCGGCGGACGGCGCACCAACCCCAACGCCCCCCAGCGGGGCGAGAGCATCCGGCTGTCCGTGGCCATCAGCTTTGAGGAGGCGGCCTTCGGCTGTGAGAAGTCCGTGACCGTGGAGCGGATGGAGCCCTGCGACACCTGCCACGGCAACGGCTGCGCCCCCGGCACCTCGCCGGAGACCTGTCCCGACTGCCACGGCACCGGCACCGTCCAGGTCCGGCGGCAGACTCCCATGGGCGTGTTCGCCACCTCCTCCCCCTGCGCCCGCTGCGGCGGCAAGGGCAAGATCATCCACCAGCCCTGCAAGGACTGCCACGGCACCGGCTTCACCCGGCGGCGCAAGACCATCCAGGCCAGCATCCCGGCCGGCATCGACAACGGCCAGACCATCTCCATTCGCGGCCAGGGCCACGCCGGCAAGAACGGCGGCCCCGCCGGCGACCTGCTCATCACCATCACCGTCCGGCCCCACGAGCTGTTCCGGCGGGAGGGTACTTCCGTCCTCTGCGAGGCGCCCATCACCTTCGCCCAGGCGGTCCTGGGCGCGGAGCTGGAGATCCCCACCATCGACGGCAAGGTCAAGTACACCCTGCCGGAGGGCACCCAGTCCGGCACCACCTTCCGCCTCAAGGGCAAGGGCATCCCCTCCCTCAACGGCCGGGGCCGGGGCGACCAGTACGTCACCGTCTATATCGAGACGCCCCGGAACCTGAACAAGGAGCAGAAGGAAGCGCTGAAGAAGTTCGCCGACACCATGGGCGACAACAACTACGAGGAACAGAAGAAATTCTTCAAGAAATTCAAGAAGTGAGGGACCGCCATGTACCTTGCGGACTATCACACCCATACCACCTGCTCTCCGGATGCCCGGAACACCATGACGGAGATGGCCGCCGCGGCCGCTGCCGCGGGGCTCCAGGAGATCTGCTTCACCGACCATGTGGAGCCTCTGGAGTGGAACTGCACCGTGCCCAAGGCCGGGGACCACGACTGGGCGCCCCTGAAGCGGGCCTTTGCCGAGGCCCGCTCCGCCGCGCCGGAGAGCGTGCAGCTGCGGCTGGGCATCGAGATCGGCGACGCCATCTGGAACATCGACTGGGTGGAGCGGCAGCTGGAGCGGGCGCCGGAGCTGGACTTTATCATCGGCTCCGTCCACAGCCTGCCCCCGCCGGCGGACTGCAACCTGGCCCTGTTTCCGCCCGCCGACGAGACGGAGGCCCGGGCGGGCCTCGCGGACTACCTGGACAGCGTGGAGCGGATGGTCCGCTGGGGTAAGTTCCAGGTGGTGGGCCACCTGACATTGCCTCTGCGGTATCTCAACGAGCGCCGTGGCTTCCACCTGACCTTCGACGGGTTCGAGGACCGGCTGGAGGCGATTTTGCGGCTGGTGGTGGAGCAGGGCCTGGGCATCGAGGTCAACACCAACCACGGCAACACCCCCCTGCCGGACGAAAAGTGGCTGCGGATGTACCGCGCTCTGGGCGGCGAGATCATCACCCTGGGCTCCGACGCCCACCGGACCGACGGCGTGGGCTGCGCCATCCGGGAGGGACAGGCGCTGCTGCGGGCATGCGGCTTCCGGCGCTTCTGCACCTTTGACCGGCGGCAGCCGGTCTGGCACGACCTGTGATTTGCATTTTCCCCCGGAAGGATTTATAATAGGCCCATGAGCACCCTGCGCCGCCCGCCGGGGCGGCGCGTTCATCCATCATCTGACATAAAAAAGGAGAAGGATACTATGAAGATCGCTCTGGCTTCCGATCACGGCGGATACGCCCTCAAATGCGACATCAAGGCCCTGCTGGAGAAGCTGGGCCACCAGGTGGAGGACTTCGGCTGCCACTCCACGGAGAGCTGCGACTACCCCGACTTCGGCGAGGCGGCGGCCCGGGCCGTGGCCGCCGGGACCTGTGACCGGGGCATCGTGATCTGCACCACCGGCATCGGCATCTCCATCGCCGCCAACAAGGTCAAGGGCATCCGCTGCGCCCACTGCGCCGACTCCCTTCAGGCGGAGATGACCCGCCGCCACAACGACGCCAACATGATGGCCATTGGCGCGGGCTTCACCGGCAAGAACATGGCCGAGCGGATGGTGGAGGTCTTTTTGACCACCGAGTTCGAGGGCGGGCGCCACGCCCGCCGGGTGGATAAGCTCAACGCCATTCAGCCCTGAGCTTCCGCGCCGCGGAAGCCGAGATTACCGGAAGTGAGGTGAGCCGCCATGTGGGCCGCAAAGGGATACCGCAGCTACCGGGGCCGTCCGCCCAAGGGGAAGATCGCCCTGGCCGTGGTGCTGGTGCTGGTGATCGTGGCGGCTGTGGCCGTGATCGTGCTGCAGGAGTACATGGTCTACGACGCCGACGGCAACGCCCGGCTGGAACTGCCCTGGCAGCAGGACACGGAACAGACGGAGGAACTGCCCCAGGAGCCCGGAGAGGTGGATATCGTCATTCAGGAGCCGGAGACTCCGGCCGGGGCCAAGGTCCTGTGGCTGACGGATACGCCCCTGACGGCGGCCTCTGCCCCGGCGGGTCTGGAGGAGAGCGGATATGACGCCGTGGCCGTCACTATGAAGGACAGCTCTGGCAGCGTGTACTACGACTCCCAGGCGGCGCTGCCCGCCGCCGGAAAGACGGCCGATACCACGGCGAAGGCCCTGGCGGACCTGACCGGCAGCGGCGTCCACACCATTGCGCGCCTCTCCTGCCTGCTGGACAGCCGGGCCGCCAACGCCGATGTGGAGGGCCGGGGGCTGAAGAACACCGGCGGCTATATCTTCTATGACGGCAACAACCTCAACTGGCTGGATCCGTCCAAGGAGGGGACCCGGACGTATGTGGGCCAGCTGGCGGTGGAATGCGCCGCCCTGGGCTTTGACGAGATCCTGCTGACGGATGTTTCCTTCCCCACGGTGGGCAAGCTGGACAAGATCCAGTACCCGGAGGAGGGCATGGAGGCCAGCCTCAGCGGGCTGCTGACGGCCCTGCGCGCCGCTTTGGACCAGGCTGGGTACGAGGATGTGCTGCTGTCGGTGGAACTGCCGGCGGAGACGATCCTCACCGGCCGGGATGAGACGGCGGGACTGGTGCTGGCGGAGATCGCACCCCTGACGGATCGGATCTATGCCCGGACCATTGCCGCTCAGGCCCAGGAACTGTCCGATGCCGTGACGGCGGCGGGCGGCGAAACGTTTGTGCCGGAGCTGCAGGCTCAGCCACAGGATCTGAAGACGTATCTGGTAGAGGCATCCTGATGGGAGCACAGCCCATTGCATCGCACCCCCCGGCGGGAATCTCCCGCCGGGGGGTGCTGCGCTATGGAGCGATCAGTCCTTCTTTTGCAGCAGGCGCCACAAGGTCGTGCGGCTGATGCCCAGCCGTTTGGCGGCTGCCGTCTGGTTGCCGCCGGTTTCCTCCAGCACCCGCACGGCCACGTCCCGGCTGATCTGCTCCAGCGTCCGGTTCAGATCCAGAGGGGCGGAGGCGTTCTCCGCCCGGGGAGAAAATGCGCCCATGTGCCGCTCTTTGCGGAGGATGCGGCGCACGTCATCTCCTGAGATCATCTGACCGGCGGCAACCACCGCCAGCTCGCCCACGACCCGGCGGAACTGGGTGTAATTGTGCGGCCAGTGAAAGGATTGCAGCAGGGCCATGGCCTCCGGGTCCGCGCCTACCAGCTGCCGGGGGAGATCTGCGTTGAGATGGCTCAAAGACCGGTTGACCAGAGCGGGGATCTTCTCGGCCATCGACCGCAGGGGCGGAAGGAACAGCGACAGGCAGCACAGCCTGTCCATAAACAATGAGCCTGCGGCGGAGGTATACTCTCCCGGCTGACACACGCAGGAGAAGATGACCCGGTTGCGGCGGCATACGTCCATCTCCGTGAGAGCCGCCAGCAGCTGCCGGCGCCGCTCCCCGGGCAGGGCGTCAATGCTGGCAAAATAGAGGGTGGAGCCCTCGTCTGCCAGGGGGGAGTTGTGGTGTTCCAGCAGGAACGTCCAGCTTTTGTCATTGAGCAGACTGCAATTTACCGATATCAGGGGATTGCGCCGCAGGGGGCCGTGTATGTACAGCAGGCTGACCACGGACTCCTTTCCCGTTCCGTCCTCACCGGTGACCAGCACCGGGGCGCCGCTGCCGCTGATGCGGGCGATATCCTCCTGAAGATCGCTGAGGGACGCGGCAAAGCTGAAAATGCTGTCGCAGTAAGCGGCCTCCGCCTCCGGACGGGTGATAAAGCGAATGCCCGCCTGACTGGGCGACAGCGGAGAGCGTCTGGCCACAAAGAAAAAGGCGGTGTGGCGGCCGCTGCCCGAGGAGATCTGCCGGGAGCGGATGGAATACAGCATGCCGCCCAGATTCCGGGTGATGCGCCGCTCTCCTTCCCTTTGGGATTCCGGCAGCTCCCGCCGCAGCAGCTCCAGCAGGTCCGGAGAGGGGTTGTCCAGGGTGGAGAGAAAAAGTTCGCCGCTTTCTTCAAAAACCATGGTCTGACCGATCTGCCCATGGAGCAGTTCCCGGAAAAAGAGGTTTTCCTCCCGGAGCCGGGCCTGGCTGCGGCAAAGGGCCATAGCGCGCTCAAAAGCCTGACGCACGCTGTCGGCACCGGAGGTAATCAAAAACGAGTTCAGGCCCAGCCGCTTGGCGGCGGCGTTGGCGACGGCGTCGCAGAGGACGGTCTCATAATGCTCCGCCCTCAGCGCGGCCAGCACCGGCTCCACCTCCTCTGCACAGTTCACGGTGCGGATGTCGATGTCATAGCCCATCAGATCGCACAGCATCCGGGCGTTGGCGGTGATATTGTCAAAGGAGACCATGGCCGCCTTTTGGGCCTGTGCGGAAATTCCCGCCAGTTTCAGCGTGCACAGCAGGTCATAGGTGGATACGGGGATCTCGACGACCGGCAAAGGCAGGTTTTGCTTGAGCATTTTGGCGGTGCCGCCCCGGGAGATGATCACATCATAATCGCCATGGAAGTTGCTGCGGGCGATTTCCAGCCCCTGCTCCAGATCTCCCACAAGCAGTGTCAGATCCATCTGCGGGTACTCCTCTGCCAGAGCGGACATCAGGGATTTCATCCCCTCAAAGGGAGCGATCCCCAGGACCCGATAGTTGCCGTCCATAACTGCCTCCAAAACTGTTTAAAATTTAAACACATTATACCAAATCCACAAAAACAGAACAATCCTTTTTCAACGTGTTTCAAAGATAAACGCTTTGGAGGAGAAAAAAGGTTGCTGCATCATGTGCAGATTTGTAAAATAGAAGCTGTAATTGCGGAGAAAATGTAAGGTTTCTTGATGTTTCAAATGTGAACGACAGCGGGAGGCGGCGACATGGTTGACTTGCTGATTATTGCCGATGATTTTACCGGAGCGCTGGATACCGGTGTGCAGTTTGCCGCTCGCGGTGCGGCCACCAGCGTGATAACGGATCCGTCCTTTGATTTTGCCGGCGTGGATGCGGGGGTTCGGGTGCTGGTGCTGGATGCGGAAACCCGGCATCTGGCTCCTGAAAGAGCCTATGCCTTGGTCCGGCAGGCGGCAGCCCGGGCGCTGGATGCGGGGATCCGCTGCATTTACAAAAAGACAGATTCCGCCCTGCGGGGAAATGTGGGCGCCGAGCTGGCGGCGGTGCTGGACGCGGCCGGAGCAGACCGCATGCCCTTTGTCCCCGCCTTTCCCAAGATCCGCCGTATCACCCGGGACGGCATCCACTTCATTGACGGCGTACCGGTGGCGCAGAGCGTGTTCGGTCAGGATCCCTTTGATCCGGTGCGCCACTCCCGGGTATCAGAGATCCTGGGGGAGCAGACCGCTGCTCCGGTGATCCGGCGCAAAGCCGGGGATCCGGGAAACGATCTGCCCGGCATCCAGGTGTTTGACGCGGCCAGCGATGAGGATTTGGCCGCCATCGGCCGCCAGCTGGGCGCGGCGGGGGTGCGGCTGTCCGCCGGCTGCGCCGGCTTTGCGGCGGTGGTGGCGGATCTGCTGGCCCTGGAGGGGGCGCCTCCCCAGATCCCGGAACTGCACGCGCCCTTTTTTGTGGTCTGCGGCAGTGTGAACCCGGTGACTATCCGCCAGCTGGACGCGGCAGAGCAGGCGGGATTTCCCCGCCACCGGCTTTTGCCGGAGGAAAAGCTCCTGCCGGAATGGCTGGACAGTGCGGCCTGCGCCGCTGCTGTGCAGGACCTGCTGGCTTCAGCCAAACAGGAGGGCCGCTGTATCCTGGACAGCAACGATCCCCCGGAGAACAGCGCCGCGGCCCGGGACTTTGCCGCCGGGCGGGGCATGGATATTGAGGAGGTCCGGATCCGGATCTCCGGCACCATGGGGGGCGTGATGAAGCGGCTGCTGGACAGCGGCCTGGAGGCCACGCTGATGTGCTCCGGCGGCGACACCCTTCTGGCGCTGATGCGTGCCGTGGATGTGGCGGAGCTGATCCCCGTATGTGAATTGGCCACAGGCGTCGTGCTCACGTATTTTGTTTACCGTGGAAAAACCCATCCCATCATTGCCAAATCCGGCGGTTTCGGAGAGCCGGACCTGCTGTGCAGACTGGAGGAGCGGATCTGCACCGGAGCAGATCGTAAAGCACCTCCCCACCAGTCTCACTGAGTCCGGCGTGCCCGGAGAGGATCTGGAGGCCTCCGGCATGGAGGTCACCCGGCTGCTGGTGAGCAACATGCGCGAGGTGACGCCCGACGATGCGCGGAGCATCTATCTGGAGGTGCTGTGAGGGACGTCCTTGACGGATATCTTCTGGGCACAGGCGGAGAAGAACTGTAAAAAACAGGAGACAGGCCGGCGGAACCGGCCTGCACAAAGAGAAAGGAAGCATCATCATGGAAAAACCGATCCTTGGCATCTCTATGGGAGATCCCTTCGGCAACGGCCCGGAGATCACGGTCAAGGCGCTGGCTGACAAGCGCATTTATGACCGCTGCCGCCCCCTGGTAGTGGGCGACGCCGCCAGCATGGAGTACGCCGCAAAGGTCGCGGAGAAGCTCTCCGGCGTTCACCTGACGATCCGGCCCGTCAGCTCTGTGGCTGAGGCACAGTTCCGGTACGGCACCATCGACGTATATGACATGGGGATCGTCAAGGCCGGAGATATCCCCTGCGACCCTGCCGATCCCAGGCCCTTTGGGCTGGGAGCCACCGCCCTGGGCGGCGAGGCGGCCTTTTCGTATGTGGTGAAGGTGATTGAGCTGGCGATGGCCGGCGAGGTGGATGCCACCATCACCAACGCCATCAGCAAGGAGGCCATCAACATGGCCGGTCACCACTATTCCGGCCATACGGAGATCTACGCCGATTACACCCACACCTCCAAGTACACCATGATGCTGGCGCACAATGATCTGCGCGTGGTGCATGTCTCCACCCACGTCTCCCTGCGGGAGGCCTGCGAGCGGGTGAAGAAGGACCGGGTGCTGGATGTGATCCGCATTGCCAACGACGGCTGCAAGGCCATCGGTATCAGGGAACCCAAGATCGCCGTGGCCGGCCTGAACCCCCACTGCGGTGAAAACGGCATGTTCGGCACTGAGGAGATCGAGGAGATCCAGCCCGCCATCGACGCCGCCATGGCCGAGGGGATCATCATTCCCGAAAAGAAGCCCACGCCCCCGGATACGGTGTTTTCCAAGGCCCTGGGCGGATGGTACGACATCGTGGTGGCTATGTACCACGATCAGGGACATATTCCGCTGAAGGTGAAGGGCTTTGTTTACAACCGGGCGCTGGGCCACTGGGATGCGGTGGCAGGCGTCAATGTGACGCTGGGACTGCCGATTATCCGCGCCAGCGTGGACCATGGCACCGGGTTCGGCCACGCCGGAGACGGCCACGCCAATGAACTGAGCCTCATCAATGCCATGGATTACGGAATCCGCATGGCAAACGCCAAAAAGGGCTGCTGAGCGGCCAAAGACCCCGGAGATGTCTGAGGCCCCGGTTCCTCTGCCTTGCGCAGAGCAACCGGGGCCGTTTTGCGCTTATACGCCGGGGGCCATGGCGGGGTTCACGCTGTCCAGCCAGTCCACCAGGGCGCCGATGCGGTCGATGACCACGTCGGGCTTCTCCGCCCCGGCGCCCACCGCCGCGTCCTTCTGGGCGGAGAGGAAGGAGCCGATCTGGACCGCCTTGCCGAAGCCCGCCCTTTTGGAGCCAATGATGTCCCGGGAGACGGTGTCGCCCACATACACGCAGTTTTCCGCCGCCGCCTGCATCTGCCGCAGGGAGATGCGGAAGATCTCCGGGTGGGGCTTGCGGTAGCCGGTGACGCTGGAGACAGTCACATCCTCCATATAGGAGCGGATGCCGTACTGCTCCAGCACATCAAAGACGTTGTAGAGAGAGGCGTTGTTGGAGATCACGCCCAGGCGGTAGCCCCGGCGCCGCAGGGCTTCCAGGGTCTCCGGCACGTCAGGGCGCAGTTCCCGGTGGTAGAAGGTGACCTCCCAGAGGTTGGCCAGGGTCTCCGCCAGGGGCACCAGCTTTTCCCGGGGAAAGTCGAAGTCCCGGAGATAGAACTCCGGCCAGATCTCCTCCGGCTTCTTCTCCAGCCAGACCGATTCGCTCCAGGCCTTGTAGGCCCGCACGCCGGCAAAGACCTTTTCCCGGAACTCCTCCGGGGAGCAGCCGGGTTCCAGTCCGCCTGCCCGCAGGGTCTCCATCAGCCGTGTCACCACCAGGGCGCGGGTCTCGTCGTTGTACCAGATATCCTCCAGGGTGCCGCCCATGTCAAACAATACTGTGTTGAGCATCGCTCGATTCCTCCTTGCTTAAGTGGCCTGCCAGCCGCACAGGGCCCAAACCGCGTTGTGGTCCGACAGCTCCTCGCCGGTGAACCGCTCCAGGGCGGAGCCGGCCGGGGCGAAGCCGCAGTCGGCCCGTCGGGTGGAGATGGTGCGGCTGTCCGATGCCGTCATGCCCCGCACCAGCAGCCAGTCCAGCCGCAGCTCCAGGGCGCCGCCCCAGGGCAGGGGCTTGCGCCGGGTGGCCTCCGGCCGCAGAGGCACCAGCGTGTAGCCCAGGGCCTGGGCCGCGGGGAGACACTCCTCCCAGGCGGCCACATCCTCCAGGCACCGCCGCTGCAGCTCCGGAGAGGCGGCGATCTGGTTGATGGCGTCCTTGTCCCGGCCGTCGAAGGTGTTGGTGTTCAGGTCGCCGCCCAGGATCACCGGCAGGCCGGGGAACAGCTCCTCCGCCGCCTGCAGAACCGTATCCAGCTGCGCTTTGCGGCCGGGGCCGTGGGTCCGGTTCTCCAGGTGGATGGACCCAACGCCCACCCGCCGTCCGGCCACCTCAATCTCTGCCAGCACCGCGCAGCGGCCGCCGATGCGGCGCTGGCGGTCAAAATACCAGTTGTACTGCTCCGGCAGCCGCACGGCGGCGGCCCGCCGGATGGGCCAGCGGGAAAAGACGGCGTTGCCGTGGTAGCCCTTGGGATCGTCCTGGTTCACCAGCTCTATGAATTCCAGGGCGTAGACGTAGTTCAAGCCCAGACGCTCCGCCAGCTCCCGGGCGGTATCCCGCCCGCCGGAGCGGACACAGCCGTCGTCCAGCTCGTTGGCCAGGATCACGTCATAGGGCCGCACGTCGGGACAGGAGAGCAGGAAGTCACCCAGCTCCTCCAGGTGGACGCCCCGTTCCATATTGAACACCAGCGCTCCCAGAGACCCGGTGGTGCCCTCGGGCGCCGGAACCAGGTTGTGGATCCGGGCTTCGGCAAATTGGGGGATCTGCTGCATCACGGATTCCTGGGACTGCCGGTCCAGCAGCGCGCCAAGCTGCTGCCGCTTGGGACTGGAGATTGCTTCCATTTCTGTTACCCTCCTTGTCTTTCCATACAGGTGGAGCGTATGATCAACTCCGGCTGGACCAGATGGACTGTACGGCTGCGGTCTCCCCGGATCTGGGAGAGCAGCTGCTGTACAGCCAGACGGCCCTGCCGGCGTTTTTTCTGTGAGACGGTGGTCAGGTGGATGCGGGGCAGGTGCGAAAAGGAGATGTTGTCATACCCCACCAGGGACAGGTCCCGGGGCACACGGACGCCACAGGCCTCCGCCGCCTCCATCACCCGCAGGGCCACGATGTCCGAAAAGGCCAGCACGGCGTCCGGCGGACGGTCCTGGCGGAACAGAGCCAGCGTTGCCTCATAGGTCCACTGGCGGCTGTTGTCGGCCTGGTCCTGCGGCATGGCGTATTCCCTGCCGGTGAGTCCCGCCTCCGCCAGCGCCCGGCGGAAGCCCTCGGACCGCTGTACCTGGGTCAGGGACTGGTCCCGGCCGCCCAGAAACACCAGGTCCCGGTGTCCCAGCTCCAGCAGGTAGCGGGTGGCCCGATAGGCGCCGGCGATATTGTCCCCGGCCACGTAGCTGCTCTGGCCGTCGTGATTGATGCCGATGTAGACGCAGGGCAGGTCGCCCAGAACAGCTCTGTGGGCAGCCTGGGACTCCAGAGACAGAGGGGAGATCAGGATGCCGTCGATCCGGCGGCTGAGAAAGCCGTCGATGGCATGGAGCTCCTGGCGGGCGTCCCGCATGGAGTTGCTCAGCAGCATCCGGTAGCCCTGCTCCGCTGCCGCCTGCTCGATGGCGGTGGCCATGTCGGAGAAATAGGGGTTGGACACGTCCGGCACGATGACTCCAATGGTGTGGGTGGACTGTCCGGCCAGACCCCGGGCGGCGCTGTTGGGCACATAGCCCAGCTGGGCGCAGGCGGCCCGGACCCTCTCCTTGGTCTCCCGGCTGATGTCCGGGTGGTCGTCCAGGGCCCGGGACACCGTGGCAAAGCTGACACCCGCCAGGGCCGCCACATCTTTAATCGTCGCTCGTTTCGTCATCGTCGTCATCCATATACAGCAGCATGGCCTCCTCCTGCTCCGACCGGCCGGACATGGGCCCGCCGGCCCCCTCCGGGCCGAACAGGGCCGCATCCTGGGCAGCCTGGGGACCGGGAGCGGCGGCAGGCGTCTCCGCCTGTGGGGCGGGCGCTGCCGGCTGCGGGGCGGTCTGCGCCGCCTTTTTCCGGGGCTCCTTAGCGGCGGAGGCCTCCGCCGCCGCCCGGATCTCCTCCTGGAGAGTCTTGCGGCGGGCCACCAGCTGGGGATTGCGCCGCTTGAGGGCCAGGAAGATGCCCCAGGACACGGCGTTGCCCACCAGGACCGGCAGCAGGCCGAACAGGGAGATCAGCCGCAGCATGTCGGAGCGCACATCCGCATCCAGGAAGGAGGCGCCCACATAGAACATCAGCAGCGCCACCGCCAGCCCGGCGAAGCCGTAGGGGGCGATCCGCTTGTCCCGCAGCAGAAATTGCAGGCAGCACAGAGCGGTGCCCAGCAGGGCGATGAGGATGCCCTGGACCACGGTGCTGGAAGCTTCACTGCCCAGCCGCACAAGGCGGTACAGGGGCTCCGACAGCACGCCGTAGAGAATGCCGAACACGAACAGGTCGATCAGGGCCGCAAAGAAGGCCGTCACAGCCATGGAACTTTTCCTGCGGTGATGTTTGTCGATAAAGAAACCCATAGGCCCTCCTTGTGCCATGACGGCTGGAACTGAAAGCGGAAATGAGCGGCAGGCGGCGCCTGCCGGCGGAGCCGGGGAGGATCCCCCGCCCAGTCCTATGATATAGAATGATACATGCAGAGCTTAAACTGTGCTGAAAACAGCTCCAGCCTGTCCTGCTGCCGGGACAGACTGGAGCGGCGGGCGGACAGCCGCCCGCCGCTCCACGGATCCTTCAGGTTTTCCGGCCGCAGGGAATCAGCCCAGCATCTGCCAGAAGTCGCGGACGGTGTTGTAGTTCACATAGATCTCATCGGGATCGAAGGGAGAGGTGTTGAGATCGCTGAAGGGAGTAGAGCCCTCGGCAGGCTCGATATCGTCGCGGACAGGCCAGCCGCCCAGGGTGTTGAAGGGCTCATAGCCGGAGGTGTCACCGTCGATGCCGCCCATCATGAAGCGGATCAGCAGCTTGGCGGCGGCGGGATGCTGGCAGCCCTCCACCACGTACAGGGTGTTGATGGCGGGGATGCCGGCGGTGGGATACAGGTTCACAGGAGCCAGGACCCAGCCGTTGTCCTCGTTCTTGCGCAGCTTGGAGGAGGCGCAGAAGCCAATGGGAGGATCTGCCTGACCGGGCGTGCCGACAGACTCGGCGATCTCATCGGAGGAGGCGGTGAAGGTGGGCTTGTTGTCGTGCAGGCGCTTGAGGAACTCAAAGCCGGCGTTGGTGCAGCCGTCGGAGAGGACCAGATCCTCGCCGTAGAGCTCCTTGTAGGCGGCGGCCAGCTGATCGGGCACATCACCCACGCAGAAGCCGGTGATCCAGGAGCCCCAGGAGATATTGTCCAGGGGGTTCTGCATCATAATCTTACCCTGCCACTGGGGTTCCGTCAACTGCCAGATATTCGTAATGGGAGAGCCGTCGGGATAGGCCTCGGTGTTGTAGAACAGCTGGGTCAGCTCGATGTAGAGCGGAGTGGCGGTGGCGGTGTAGGAGGGATCGATGTGGGCGAAGATGTCCTCGGGCTGATAGAGGTAGAACACCTTGTTCTTCACGTACTCGTTGTACAAAGAGCCGTCCATATCCTTGATGTGGACCACGTCGGCCACGTACTGACCGGCCTCGTGCTCGCGGGTGACCTTCTCCAGCAGCTCGTTGGTGGAGATGTCGAAGGCCTCGCACTTGAGCTCGGGGTACTTGGCCATGAAGGCCTCGGCCACCTTGCCGCAGCGGGAGGAGATGGAGTAGAGGGTCACGGTGCCGCCCTCTTCGATGGCCTTCTGATACAGTTCCTCGTCGGTTTCATTGGTGGCGTAGATGTTGGCGGTCTCCTCCCAGGCGGTCAGCGTGGATTCAGCGCCGTCGCCGGAGGGTTCTTCGCCGCCGGTGGAGGTGTCGCCGCCTCCGCCGCAGGCGGTCAGGGAGAACAGCATGACCGCTGCCAAAAGGATGCTGAGCAATTTCTTGTGCTTGAACATGTTCCTTTTCCTCCTTTTTTCTTCCGGGTGATTGCAGGTTGATCGGGATGGTGAACGCGGCGAAAGCCGCGGGGCGCTCTTACAGGGAGTACTTAATCAGCTTTTCGCTCTTGGTATCAAAGACGTTGATCTTCTTGGGGTTGAAGGTGAGGTACACGGTCTCGTCGCCGGAGTAGTGGGTGGAGCCCAGCTCCTTCACCGTCAGCATGGCGTCGCCCACCCGGACGCTGACCAGGGTCTCAGAGCCGGCGGGCATGCCGGAGTAGACGCGGCCCTCCACCTGCTCGGGAGCGGTGCGCTGGCGGGAAATCACGATCTGCTCAGGGCGGACGCCCAGGGTGATGTCCAAATCGCCGGAGGTGGGGGCCTCGGCGGTCATGTCCTCCCGGGGGAAGCTCATGGCGCCCAGAACGCCTTCCACGCTGAGGCCGTCAGAGCTGGCCTTGCCCTTGACCTTTACGAAGTTGATGCTGGGGTTGCCGATGAAGTCGGCGGTGTAGAGGTTCACCGGGTTGTCGTACAGCTCCAGGGGCGGGGCCACCTGCACCAGCTCGCCGTGACGGAACAGGGCGATGCGGGTGGACATGGTCAGGGCCTCTACCTGGTCATGGGTGACATAGATGATGGTGCTGCCGGTCTCGTGGTGGAGCCGCTTGAGCTCGGAGCGCATATCCACGCGGAGCTTGGCGTCCAGATTGGACAGGGGCTCATCCAGCAGCAGCAGCCGGGGCTCGGACACGATGGCCCGGGCGATGGCCACGCGCTGCTGCTGGCCGCCGGACAGCTCCGTGGGATACCGCTTGGCGTACTCGCCGATCTGCATCCGCTCCAGAGCGCTCTCCACCATCTTCTTGATCTGGTCGGAGGGGGTCTTGCGGATCTTCAGGCCGAAGGCCACGTTTTCATACACCGTCATGTGGGGCCACAGGGCGTAGGACTGGAACACCAGGTTCAAATTCCGCTGGGAGGGCGGGGCGAAATAGGCCTCGGCGGCATTGACGATCTCCTTGCCGTCCATGTAGATGAAGCCGTTCTGGGGCTTTTCCAGGCCGGAGACCACACGCAGCGTGGTGGTCTTGCCGCAGCCGGAGGGGCCCAGCAGCGTCATGAATTCGCCGTCCTCGATGGTCAGGTTCAGATCCTTCAAAACGTGGTTCTTACCATAATATTTATCAACATGTACCAGTTCGATCTTGCTCATGTCTCTCGTCTCCTCTCTATGTCCGAATGCTCAGCCCGCCATGCTCTTGGCCAGGTCGGCATCGCCGAAGATATTGGCCAGCGCGTACACCAGGAACACGATGGCGAACATCACGATCGCCACACAGTTGGATGCCTGGGGCGAGTTGCCGTTTTGATACTGGAACGCCAGATAGGGCAGCGTGGAGGTGGTCGGGGTCATAATGAGGATGATGAGGTCCAGTTCCTTCATGATGGACACGAAGATCAGCATAAAGCCGGAGATGAAGCCGCCCTTGGACAGGGGGAACACGATCTTGACGAACCGTTTGAAGAAGCCGGCGCCCTCGATGGTGGCGGCCTCCTCCAGCTCGCCGCTGATCTGCAGCATGTTGGAGGTGCCGGCACGGGAGGCGAAGGGCAGGTGCTTGACCACGGACACCAGGGTCAGCAGGGCGAAGGTGCCGTACAGGGCCGGGACCAGCGTCACGCCGAAGAGGGTCTGGGGCTGGGAGAACATGGACAGGTAGATGCCGCCGAAGGCCACGGAGGGGATCAGGTAGGGGATGAACACCAGCTGCTCCACCAGCTTGCCGTGGAACTTGCCGCGGCCCTTGGCACAGATATAGCCCAGCATCTGGCCGAAGATGGTGCCGAACACGCCGTTGACCAGGGTCAGCCGCAGGGAGTTGAGCAGGGCCTTGATGAAGTCGCTGTTTTTGAAGATGCCGGGCATGCCCTCCATGATCTTGGGGTCGGGATCGCCGATCCAGTAGTGGAGCGTGAAGTTGGACAGGCTGTAAACGCCCTCCTTGAGCATGCAGCTCTCCAGGATCAGGATCACGATCGGCATGATGATGCCCACCGCGAAGAACACGAACAGGATCAGCGTGATGACGGGCCGGCCCACGCGGCCCAGGCCGATCAGGGTGGAACGGCCGCCCTTGCCGCCGATGGTGGCGTAGGACTTCCGGGCGCCGATGAGCTTCTGGTTGACGAACACCGCCAGAGAGGCAATGCAGATCATGATGATGGCCATGGCAAAGGCCGTCTGGGTGTTCTGGGACTTGTTGTTCATGTACAGCTGGCTGGACAGGGTATAGAACTGTGCGGGAGAGCCCAGGTAGTTGATGACGCCGAAGGTTCCGATGGCCTTGGAGAAGGTCAGGATCACCGCCGACAGCATGGCCGGCAGCACCAGGGGCATGGTGATGCGCCGCAGGATCATGGCCTTGCTGGCGCCCTGGATCTCGCCCATCTCCTCCAGCTCGGAGTTGATGGAGTTCAGCGCCGCGGAGACCAGCAGGTATGTATAGGCGTAATAGTGCAGGGTCAGCACGATGATGATGGCCAGCCTGCCGTAGGCGATGGGCTCCAGCCAGTCCAGATTGGTCACGCCCAGGGACTGCATGATGGAGGCCACAAAGCCCGGCGCACCGCCCAGCCGCGGCGTCTTGAACATGGACAGCCAGGCCTGGGATTTGCACCAGGAGGGGATCATGTAGGGGATGATCACCGCCAGGGAGAAGAAGGGCTTGCAGGGCAGATCGGAGCGGACCATGAGCCAGGCCAGCACGGCGCCCAGCAAGATGGCGAAGAAGGATACGCCCACGCCGATGGTCAGGGAGTTGAGCAGCGGCTTGATCAGCATGTTCATGGACAGTTCGCTGGCCAGCAGCCGCTGCCAGTAGTAGAAGGTGAACTTGCCCACGTCCTCGGGGCCGCCGCCCACGGCGCGCAGATCCCGCTGAGCCAACTGGAAGGTGGTGGCGATCATGTCCAGCAGCGGCACCACGATCAGGTAGATCAGAAGGATGATGGCGATGAGGACGATGATGTTGTAGGGGTTTGTCACGACGGCCTTGATTTGGTTTTTCAAGCGCCTTGACTTGGAATAGGTCTGCTGTGTTTGTTTCATTGCGCTCAATCTCCCCTCTCTTTCCTGCGAATCGTCTGCAAATTTTATGCAAACGTTTTCGTTCCATGGCTTTACATTAGCATTCATACACCAGATTTGTCAAGACGTGATTTGTATTTTCAACATTTATATGCAAGGTAAAACTATATATTTGTCTCATATGCACAATGTTTGCGGGGAAATTCTCTGGTATAATGATGGTGCAAACGTTACCGGGTATCTTCCGGAAATCGCCGCAGACAGGAGGCGCTTCCATGCAGCAGGTGACCATCAAAGACATCGCCCGGCTGGCGGGCGTCTCCGTGACCACCGTGTCCCGGGCGCTGAATCACGCCCCCGAGATCCGGGCGGAGACCCGGGAGCGGATCCTGAAGCTGTGCCGGGAGCAGGGCTATCGGACCAATCTGCTGGCGAGGAGCCTGGTGTCCAGCCGCTCCAATGTGCTGGGGCTGATCCTGCCCTCCATCTCCAATCCATTTTATGCGGCGCTGGCGCTGAATATCGAGACCTTTGCCAGGGAGCGGGGCTACCAGGTGATGCTGTCCACCGGCCGGCCCGGAGACGACCGGATTGAGACGCTGTTTGACTTCCTCATCAGCCAGCGGGTGGATGCCGTGCTTTTGGCCAATGCCAGCGACGCGGCCCATGTCCTTTTGGGCCGCTACCACGAGACGGTGCCCTGCGTGCTGCTGGGCAGCCACGCCCGGGATACCTCCCGCCTGCGCATCAACGCCGTCAGTGTGGACAACTACGCCGGCGGCCATCTGGCGGCGGAGTATCTGCACCGCCTGGGTCACCGGCGGGTGGTGTATCTGGGGCGGCGCCTGGGTACCGCCTCTCATACCCTGCGCTACAAGGGCTTCCGGGACGCCGCCCGGGAGCTGGAGATGGAGCTGCGGACCGTGGAGAACACCGGCGGCTCCTCCAGCGTGGAAAACGGCCGTCGCATGGGGCTGGAGCTGCTGTCCGCCCCGCTGCCGGAGACCGCAGTCTTTGCCGCCTCCGACGCGGTGGCGCTGGGCGTTCTCCAGGCGGCGGATGAGCTGGGGGTGGACGTGCCCGGACAGCTGTCCCTGATGGGGTTTGACAACATCGAGTATGCCGGCCTGCCCGGTATCCAGCTGACCACCCTGTCCCAGAACGTACCCCTCCTGGCCCGAACGGCGGTGCGGCTGACCCTGGAGCTGATCGAGAGCCAGGAGCAGGAGGTGTATACCCGCAAGCTGGTGACGCCGACCCTGATCGAGCGGGCCACCTGCCGGCCGCTGACGCCGGATGGAGCCGGCTGAGCCATATACGACACCGCCCCGCCCCCGCAAGGGAGGCGGGGCTTTTGCTGCTGCTTTTTTATTGGTGCGGTGGTATGATACAAAAGAGATGAAGAAGAGAAGGCGGCGCCGTAGCGCGGATCGCCCCGCTGGAGGAGGGCGGCGCCCCGGGCCGCGGATCGCCGCGGCACTGGGGGACGGAGAGGGCGTGCGTCCGGCGGGGCATCCCGGCCCGGCAGCTCCGGCCGGAGCTGCTGCACAAAGACGGAGGGCGCCGTCGGGAGAGGCGGTATGTGCGCGCTGCACCTGCTCCGGGGAGACGAAAATTTTGCGGGGATCACGCAGGTTTGGCGATATTTGTCCAACTCTACTGTTGATCGGTTGCCGCGCCGCCCCGGAGCCGGTATGCTGTTGCCGAGGTGATAGATGTGTTTACCATTGACAAACAGGCGTTCGGCGCCTTTGTGGCGCAGCTGCGCCGGGAAAAGGGGCTCACCCAGAAAGAGCTGGCCCGGGAGCTGTACGTATCTGACAAGGCGGTGAGCAAATGGGAGACCGGCGCGTCCATTCCGGATACCGCTCTGTTGGTCCCGCTGGCGGAGCTGCTGGGGGTGACGGTGACGGAGCTGCTGCTGTGCCGGCGGCAGGTGGACCAGGCGCCCATGGACGCCCGGACGGTGGAGGACGTGGTGAAAACCGCCATTGCGTACTCCGATGAAAAAGCCCGGCGGGTGTGGCGCAGCTGCGGCCGCTGGCCGCTGTGGTACGGGCTGACGTTGCTGCTGGGAGCGGCGGGGCTGCTTTTCGGCGCGCTGGTGAACGCGCCCGTGGAAAATGCGGGGACGGCCGTGCTGCTGGGGGCAATTTTCGGCGCGTGGTTCTGCTTTTTTGCCCCGCAGGAGCTGCCGCGGTTTTACGATGAGCATGTGATCCACGGCATGATGGACGGCCCCTTCCGCATGAATGTCCCCGGTGTCCGCTTCACCAACCGCAACTGGCCCCACATCGTGACGGTGGGACGGGTGTGGAGCTGCGCCGTCATGGCGGGGATGCCGGCGGTCACCCTGGCGGCGCATGCGCTGTGGCCGGAGCTCTGGGAGCAGTGTCAGCTGGCGGTGTTTCTGACCGCCATGCTGGGAGGTCTGTTCGTCCCCATCTATGTGGCGGGCAGGCGGTTTGAGTAGGGAAACCTCCGCTCAAAAAGGGCCGCGCCTGAAAAACCCCAAAGGGATGATATGTGGAAACGTCTGCGCTGCCGGCCGGCAGCGCAGACGTTTCCTTTTGACAAACAGGGCATGACCGGTTTGGAGACGGGAGAACGGACTCCCTTCTGCGCCCTGTGGGATTGGAGGAAACGGCTCCGGGCGGGGCAAGTCCGGCCGTTGAAAACAGGGGGGCGCGGCCATCCGGACACCTCCGGCAAATCCGGGCCCGCTGCGCCTGCCGGGCGGCGGACCGCTGCGGGGCAGGCGTAAAGCGGCTGGTCGCCGGAGGCGGGTATGACAGGGCTGCCTGCCGCAGCCTCAAAATATTTTGTGCAACCTAAATAAAAGTGTTGCATTTTAAAGGTTGACCTTTTATAATATGGCACAAGCCAGCTCCGGGGAAGTCGCGGATAACTTTTGTTAACCTTTTCGTATCCGATGGACGCCCGCCGGCATCGCCGGTCCTGGCAAATATATAAAAGGAGTCTTGCTACATGAAAACCACAGCGCAGAGGAAGGAAAGCAGCATCGACAACATCTACCGCCTGGACGGGCGGGTCCCCATCGGACGTGCCATCCCCTTCGGATTGCAGCACGTGCTGGCCATGTTCGTGGCAAACGTGGCGCCCCTCATCATCATCGCCTCGGTGGCGGTGTACAACGGGGCCCCCTTCACCGCCGCGGAGACGGCCCAGCTGCTGCAAAACTGTATGCTGATCGCCGGCATCGGCACCCTGGTCCAGCTGTACCCGGTGTGGAAGATCGGCTCAGGGCTTCCGGTGGTCATGGGACTGAGCTTCACATTCCTGGCCGCCGCCATGACCACCGCCTCTCAGGACTACGGCGTCATGGTGGGCGCCATCATCGTAGGCGGCTGCTTTGAGGGCATCCTGGGTCTGACCGCCAAGTACTGGCGGCGGATCATCAGCCCCACCCTCTCCGCCTGCGTGGTCATCTCCATCGGCCTGAGCATCCTGAATGTGGGCGTGTCCTCCTTCGGGTCCTCCTCCGCCTACCCCCTGGGGTCCTGGCAGAACCTGCTGGTGGCCGCCATCACCCTGGCGGCGGCCCTGGTGTTCCACACCATGCTCAAGGGCGTGGCCAAGCAGCTGTACGTGCTGCTGGGCATGCTGGTGGGCTACGTGGTATCCATCTTCTTCGGCATGGTGGACTTCGGCTCCATGGCCGACACCATCGGCCAGCTGGGCGTGGTGGCCGTGCCCCGGCTGTTCGCCTACGTGCCCAAGTTCCAGATCGGCGCCATCTTCTCCTTCGCCCTGGTGTTCATCGTCTCCGCCGTGGAGACCATCGGCGACACCACCGCCACCTGTACCGGCGGCCTGGGCCGGGACATCACGGAGAAGGAGCTCTCCGGCTCCCTGTGCTGCGACGGCTTCGTCTCCGCCATCTCCGGCGGCGTGTTCGGCTGCTCCCCCATCACCTCCTTCAGCCAGAACGTGGGCCTCATCTCCATGACCCACGTGGTCAACCGCTACTGCATCATGTTCGGCGCCCTGGCTATGATCCTGGGCGGCCTGTTCCCGCCGGTGGGCGCCTTCTTCACCACCCTGCCGGACTGCGTGCTGGGCGGCTGCACCGTCATCATGTTCGGGTCCATCATGATGTCCGGCGTGAAGATGCTTCAGGAGGCCGGGCTGAACAACCGCAGCACCCTCATCGCCGCCACGTCCATCTGCCTGGGCGTGGGCGTCACGGAGGTGGACGGCTTCTTTGACAATCTGCCCGCCGTGTTCGGCGACGTGTTCGCCGGCAACATGGTGGCCGGTGTGTTCGTGGTGGGGCTCATCATGGAGCTGTGCCTGCCCAAGGACCCCGCCCGCTACGAGACCCGCCCGGCGGAAAAGAACTGAGCGGCCTGCAAATGCGCAAAAAACCAGCCGGGACGGATCTTCCGTCCCGGCTGGTCTTGTGTTTGGGGGAAGCGTGCGGTCAATCCCGGTCGGCGTCCCAGTCCAGGATGGCGCCGGTGGCGGCGTCGATCTCGAACTCATACTCCATGCGTCCGCTGCGCAGCTCACCCTCGTAGAGGAGGCGGCCGTCGTCGTGCTCCAGCTGGAACTTGGTGTAGACGCCGGTGGTGCCGGCGGTCCGCTCCACGATCTGCTTCACCTGGGTCTCAGTGAGGAGGTCCTCCCCGCCGGCGGCGGGGGCGTACCACTCGATGTCGTAGTCAAAGCTCAGGACAGCGCCGGTGGCGGCGTCGATCTTGTAGTTGTACTCCCGGCTGCCGGCAAAGAAGTCCACCTCGTAGACCCGGAGGCCGTCGTCAACATCCACTTCCGTCTCCATAAAGAGCGTGTCGGCGGCCTTCACGCCGGCGTGGGTCAGAGCGGCGGTCTGGGCCGCCTCGGCGCCGATGTCGGTGCCGGACTGGGTGTAGCCCCGGCCCTTCCGGTCCTGGTCGTAGCTGCGTACGGTGCCGGAGGCGGCGTCCACCTCCACCTCGTACTTCCAGTCTCCGGAGAGGAACTCCACCTCGTACTCCAGACGGCCGTCGTCATAATCGCGCTTGGCCCAGATCCAGCTGACCTGGTCGGCGGTCAGCCCCGCGGTCTCCAGAGCCAGGGTCTTGGCGCCGGCCTCGTCCAGGGCGGCGGGCTTGGCGGCGTCGGAGACCGCAGTGGCGGAGAGGGTGGTGACGGCGGGGGCGGCAGATGCGGTCTGGCTGCGCTCCGTGGCCAGGGTGGGGGCGATCAGGGCTCCGCCCACCACGGCCAGGGCGGCGCAGCTCACCAGGGTGCGGGTAACGATCTTCTTCATCTTTATGTCCTCCTCAAGGTTGTTTTTCAGCAATCGTCGGGGGGTGTTGTTTGCTGTTCGTCAGTATAATGCGGGAGGAGGCACGTTTATTGCGCGGAGCAAAAAAATTTTTTCAACCTGCAAAGGGGTCACGGCCCCGGGGCGGGAGATTGGGCCAGCTCATCGTAGGAGAGCAGCTGCAGCAACTCGTTATAAATGGCAGTGACCTCCTGGACGTAGTCGGCCCCGCTGTTGTAATCCCGCAGAGCGTGCCAGAGGGGATGGCTGCGCAGATGTTCCAGGTAGACGGGCACCAGCTTCTCCGCCGCCAGACGGATGCTCTCTGTATCCGAGATCGGCCGCCGGGTCTTTACCTGCATGATCCCCAGAGTCATCTCTTTTCCGGGGTGCAGTGCCATCCAAAGGCGCTCTGCCGCCCGGAACAGCGGCGGACGGTTGTGGTCCTCGTAGATCATCACCGCATAGAGCAGGCAGACCAGCTCGCCCCGGCGGGAGCGGTGCTCCGCCGGGCAGCAGCCGTCTACCAGGGACCGGAGGGACGCGCCGTATCTCCGGGAAAAGACGTCGTAGCGCCTGCGGATAGCCTGGCTCCGCACCTCCTGAGAGTACAGGCGCCCTTCCTCAAAGGCACCCCGGCACACGTCCCAGGCTGCCTTGGCGATGTAAGCCAGGATGGCGAACCAGACGGCGTTGCGCAGGTCCTGGGCCGAGATGAACACGCTTTCCCCCGCCTCCATCAGCGGCATCAGGGCGCCGAAAAAGACCCCCTCCCCCAGCAGCAGGGAAAAGACCGCGGACAGCAGCTCGTAGCGCCGGTTGATCAGCCAGAACCGGTTTTTCGCCGCGATGTACAGCGCCCGCAGCATCCAGTACAGCGGAACAGTCAGCCAGAGAGAGCGGCAGAGGGCGTCCCAGCCGGCACGCTGGAAAAGGGCGCACAGAAGGGCGGTATAGATGGCGGGATTGACGGTCTTTTGAAAGAAATTTCCGGAAAACTGCTGCTCCGGCTTGGGATCGAAGGAAAATTTTCCGTATGCAAACAGATCCCCCCGGTGACGGTACTGAATGGCGCCCAGAAGGGCGTTCAGACAAAACAGCCCCAGAGCCAGCAGCAGGTTCAGCAGGAAAAAGCGCATGGGATCCCTCCTTTTTTATAATGAAGAACAAAAAAACAGCGGCGCTCATTGGCGCCGCTGGGCCCGCTGCGGGCGTTACGTCCGGTAGCCCAGAAGCCGGGAGATATTGGATGCGGTCGCCCGGACGTTGGAGATCATGAAGTCCTGGTCCTTCTCCATCCGGTAGTCGGGACCGGAAATGCTGACTGCCCCGATGATGTGGCGGTTGAGGTCGTAAATAGGTGCCGCCACGCAGATCAGCCCCTCCTCAATTTCCCCATCGTCCATGGCGTACCCGTTGAGCCGGGCCTGGTTCAGCTGGAGCCGCAGCAGGTCCGGGTCGGTGATGGTTTTTTTGGTCAGAGGTACGGCCTTGAGGCGCATCCAGCTGCAATACTCGTCAATATAGGCCGGGTCCTGACCGGCCAGCATGACTTTGCCGCTGCTGGTGGCATAGGCTGGGGCCCGGGTGCCCACCCGGGTGTTGCAGACGATGGAGCGGTGAGTCTCCACCTTGTCCAGATAGAAAATATCGTGTTCCAGCAGTACGCTGAGATTGATGGTCTCCCGGACCGTGGCGCTGAGATGCTCCAGCTCCGGCCGGGCTGTCTGCCGCAGGTCCGACTGGCCCAGAATGGCGCTGGCCAGCAGCATCAGCCGGGGGCCCACCCGATAGCTCTTGCGCACCGGGTCCTGGATCAGGTACTGCCGCTCCGTCAGAGTGGAGACCTGCCGGAACACCGTGGTGGTGGGCAGGTCCAGATACTCCACCAATTCCTTCAGCGTCCACTCTGTCTCCCGGTCCATAAAGCACTCCAGGATCCGCAGGGCGCGGAGAATGCTGGATACCTGCTCTTTGGCCATGTGGCCTCACATCCTTTCCAACAGGGAATGGGGCGAAAAAGATCGCCCGCCGTCATTCCAATATATCATGGAATAGCGGGCTTGGAAACCCCCTTTTTCCGCCACGCGGAAGGAAGAACCGTTTTGTGGAAAAAGTTGGAGGATGATTCAGTCATAAAAACCGCCGCCGTGTCCATAGACACGGCGGCGAAAGAGAACGGGATTACTGTACGCCCTCCCGGTTCAGCAGCTCCAGGATCTTGGCGTCATCCTCCACAGTGGCGTTGGGCATGGGGAAGGTGCCCACGCTGGTGGCGGCAATGCCCCGCAGGCGGCAGGCCTCCTTGATCACCGGCAGGAAGGGGCTGCGGACGGTGTACAGGTCCATCAGCCGGTCGATGATCTGCTGACCCTGGGCGATGCCGGCCAGGTCGTTCTCCCGGAAGGCCTTGACCCAGGCGGCGCAGATCTCGGGCACCACGTTGCTCAGGGCGCCGATGCAGCCGTCGCCGCCGGCCAGGACGTTATGGGCGAAGTTGTCGTCGAAGCCGGAGTAGATCTCGAACTGGGGAATGTGGGACTTGACTACCTTGATCAGCTCCCGGGTGTGGTCCATGCCGGAGACAGTGTCCTTCATGCCCACGATGTTGGGGTGGATCTTGGCCAGGGCCAGTACCGTCTCGGCGGGAATGGTGTAGCCGGTGTTGTCGGGGAAGTTGTAGATGTAGATATCGCCGTGGATCTGCTGGGCCAGCCGGTCATAGTACTGGAGCAGGGCGCTGGCGTCGAAGTGGAAGTAATAGGGAGGCAGGATCATGACGGCGTCGGCGCCGGCGTCCAGGCAGTAGTTGGAGAAGCTGACGATCTCGTCGGCCACCATGTGGCTGGTGCCGATGATCAGCTTTACCCGGTGGTTCACCTTTTCAATGGCGAACTTGGCCATCTCCCGGCGCTGGTCCATGGGCATGGCGAAAAACTCACTGCTGCTGCCCTCTACCAGGATGCCGTCCACACCCTGGTCGATCAGGTTGTTGAACAGCCGCTCCTGGCTCACCAGGTCCAGGGTGCCGTCCTCGTTGAAGAGCGTGATGGCGGGGGTCAAATAGGCTGCGTTCATAAAATTGTCCTCCTTGTACCGCTTCGAAATCCCAGCGATTCCGAAATACGGAATTAAATTCCGAAATAATGATACAACAATCAAAACGCCTGAAAGCAGCTTCAGTATAGCAGACACAGTGCGGTTGTCAAGAGCCAGCTGGAAAAAATTCCGATTTTTTTGAAAACCTGCTTCCAAAGAGAAAACAGCCGCTCCCGCAAGTGCGGGAGCGGCTGTCGGAGCGCACAGAAAAGGCGAAAATCACTTGGCGGAAAAAGCCTCCACATCGGCCTTGGCGGCCTGCATGAAGATGTAGGTGTCGCAGGCGTAACCGATGAACTTCACGCCCAGATCGCGCCACTTTTTGCCGCCCTCCACGGCATCGGCGAAGCAGCCCACCTTGACGCCCTTGGCCGTGGCCTTGGCAATAATATCCTTGATGCAGGCGGTGACCGCCGGGTGGTCGATCTGACCCACCAGTCCCAGAGAGCTGGACAGGTCATAGGGGCCCACGAACAGCACATCGATGCCGGGCACGTCCAGGATCTCGTCCAGGTTCTCCACGGCCTTCTTGCCCTCGGCCTGGAGGATCACCGCGGTGTCCTGGGCCTTGGCAAAATACTCGCTGCCGGGAACGGCGCCGAAGCCCGCGGAGCGGACGAAGCGGCAGGTGCCCCGGGTGCCCACGGGGGAGAACTTGGCGGCGGAGACGGCGGCCCGGGCCTGCTCCGCGGTATCGATCTGGGGGATCATGACGGCGCCGGCGCCCACGTCCAAAGCCTGGTCGATCCAGATGTCGGTGCCCCGGGGAACGCGGACCACCGGGCATACGCCCGCCACATTGGCGGCCCGGATCAGGTTGGGCAGGGTCTGGTGCGTGGTGGTGCCGTGCTCCATATCCAGCAGCACGAAGTCATAGCCGGCGTAACCGGCGGCCTCCACAAAGGCGGGGTCCGTACCGATCATGAAGGGACCCAGAGCGCCGCGATCAGACTCCATGGCGGCCTTGAAGCGGGCCACACTGTCCATAGAGGGCATGTTTACAGGGTTCATCAATCACATCTCCCTTTCTTTCTATCCATTACCGCTGCGAATTTTGGCCGCAGCAGAGCTTCCTTTATTGATTTTAGCGCCCGTATTCCAGGCTTGTCAACAGAAAAGAAAAAATGTTTTTTCGGCAAACAGGGAGTATTGTACAATGAGGCTTCATGAATTTTGTAAATATTATCGAACATTTATGAATTTAGAGATTTCTCCTTGACAAATTGATAAAAAAATATCATATTATTTGACGGGTAAAGTTATGTGTGTGTCGAAATGAAATTCCGCATAACGGAAAAGAAGAAAAAGAATGGAGATTCGAGGAGGAGAAACGCATATGATCATGAAGTTTCTGAAAAAGATCCCCGCAGGTATGATGGTCGTGCCCATGCTGTTGGGTGCCATCATCAATACCTTTATCCCGGAAGTGACCAACATCGGTTCCTTCACCACCGCAATCTTCACCAGCGCCGGCGCCAACACCGCCATCGGTATCCAGCTGTTCTGCCTGGGCACCACCCTGCAGTTCCGCCAGATGGGCGGCGTCATCAAGCGCGGCGGCGTGCTGCTGATCTCCAAGTTCATCATCGGCGCCGCCATCGGCATCGGCGTGGGCAAGTTCTTTGGCCCTGAGGGACTGATCGGCCTGAGTGCTCTGGCCATCATCTCCGCCGTGACCAACTCCAACGGCTCTGTGTATCTGGCCCTGATGAACAGCTACGGCGACACCGTGGACCAGGCGGCCATGCCCCTGCTGGCCATCAACGACGGCCCCATGCTGACCATGATCGCCATGGGCGTGGGCGGCCTGGCCGACATCCCCTTCATGGCCCTGGTGGCCGCCATCGGCCCCATTCTGGTGGGCATGATCCTGGGCAACATCGACAAGGACCTGTCTGACTTCCTGGCTCCCGCCGGCAGCATCCTGCTTCCCTTTGTGGGCTTCTGCCTGGGCTCCGGCATGAACCTGACCAACATCGTCAAGGGCGGCGCCCAGGGCATCCTGCTGGGCCTGATCACCTGCTTCATCGGCGGCGCCTTCATCGTGCTGTGCGACAAGTTCATCAGCCGCCGTCCCGGCTACGCCGGCTGGGCCGTGGCCACCACTGCCGGCAACGCCGTGGCCGTTCCCGCCGTTATCGCGGAGGCCGATCCCACCTGGGCGGCCTGGTCCGACGTGGCCACCTCTCAGGTCGCCGCTTCCGCCATCCTGACCGCCATTCTGGTCCCCATCATCACGTCCTGGTGGGCCAAGAAGTACGGCTGCCCCAAGTTCCCCAAGGACGAGGCTCAGAAGGCCTTGTTTGAAAAGCAGGCTTAAAACAGCAAACTGAGGATCGAAAGGAGATACATACGCCATGCTGAATGCCATGATCGTTGAGGCGGCGAAGGACAACGTGATCGTCGCCATCGAGCCCATCAAAAAGGGTGACACCGTGACCTACAACTGCGCCGGCGAGGAAAAGACCCTCACCGCCCTGGAGGACATCACCATCTACCACAAGCTGGCCTCCTGCGACATTCCCAAGGGCGAGCCCATCGTCAAGTACGGCGAGCACATCGGCCTGGCTGCCCGGGATATCAAGAAGGGCGAGCACGTCCACTGCCACAATCTCGAGGAGCACCGCGAGAACCTGGATGCCAAGGGCTGAGAAAAGGAGGATTTACAGATGAATTTCTACGGTTACAAGCGTCCCGACGGCCGCGTTGGCGTCCGCAACAAGGTCCTGATCCTGCCCGCCAGCGTCTGCGCCTCCGACACCACCCGCATCATCTCCCAGCAGGTGGTGGGCTCTGTCACTTTCAACAACCAGCTGGGCTGCTCTCAGGTCGCCTCCGACCAGCAGTTCACCATGGACGTCATGGCCGGCTATGCCGCCAACCCCAACGTCTACGGCACCGTGGTGGTGTCCCTGGGCTGTGAGAACTGCCAGATGGATCTGGTGGTGAAGGCCATCCAGGAGCGCACCAACAAGCCCCTCAAGCAGGTCATCATCCAGGAGGCCGGCGGCACCCTGAAGGCCATCGACATGGCCGTCCGCTATGCCAAGGAGATGGTGGAGGAGGCCTCCCTGCTGCAGAAGGAGGAGTTCCCCATGTCCGAGCTGATCATCGGCACCGAGTGCGGCGGCTCCGACCCCACCAGCGGCCTGGCTGCCAACCCCCTGATCGGCCAGCTCAGCGACCTGATCGTCAAGGAGGGCGGCACCTCCATCCTGTCTGAGACCACCGAGTTCATCGGCGCCGAGCACATCCTGGCCCGCCGCGCCGCTACTCCCGAGGTCCACGACCGTATCTTCGAGATCGTGCACCGCTATGAGAAGGCCCTCCAGCTGGTGGGCGAGGAAGTCCGCGAGGGCAACCCCTCTCCCGGCAACAAGGCCGGCGGCCTGACCTGCCTGGAGGAGAAGTCCCTGGGCTGCATCCACAAGGGCGGCCACAGCCCTGTCAATGCCGTGTATGACTACGGCAAGCAGGTGGAGGCCAAGCAGGGCCTGGTCATCATGGACACTCCGGGCAACGATCCCTCCTCCGTGGCCGGCATGGTGGCCGGCGGTGCCCAGATCGTGGTGTTCTCCACCGGCCGCGGCACTCCCACCGGCAACCCCCTGGCCCCCGTTATCAAGATCACCGGCAACAAGCTGACCTACGCCAACATGGTGGACAACATCGACGTGGATGCCTCTCCCCTGATCTACGGCACCAAGACCCTGGAGCAGCTGGGCGACGAGCTGCTGAAGCTGACGCAGGAAGTGGCCTGCGGCAAGCAGACCAAGGCTGAGTCCCTGGGCTACACCGAGATGGCTATCGCCCGGGTCTGCAACTTCGTGTGATCTCCGCCCCGCACACACAGGGCAACAAGTAATCATACAGGAGCTGCGGCAGCGCGATTTGGCTTCCCAATATCGTGCCGCCGCAGCTTTGCCATCCGGCGGAAAACCCCGCCCCGGGCCGGCCGTCTGCCGCGCTCCGGGTCGGGGACGCCGAGCGTTTAAAGGAGATGAGTATCCCGATGAAAAAGAACTATGTCGTCATGGACGGCAACACGGCGGCGGCCCATGTGGCGTACGCGTTCACGGAGGTCGCGGCCATCTATCCCATCACCCCCTCCTCTCCCATGGCGGAGAAGGTGGACGAGTGGTCCGCCAAGGGCCGCAAGAACCTGTTCGGATCCACGGTGGACGTGATCCAGATGCAGTCTGAGGCCGGCGCGGCCGGCACCTGCCACGGCTCCCTGCAGGCCGGCGCCCTGACCACCACCTTTACCTCCTCCCAGGGATTGATGCTGATGATCCCTGCTATGTACGCCATGGGCGGCCAGTTCCTGCCCAGCGTCATGCACATCGCCTCCCGGGTGGTGACTTCCAACCACCACTCCATCTTCGGCGATCACACGGACTTCATGACCTGCCGGACCACCGGCTACGCCATGCTGATGTCTTCCTCTCCCCAGGAGGCCATGGACCTGGGCGCCGTGGCGCACCTGAGCGCCATCAGCGGCAAGTACGCCTTCATGCACTGCTTCGACGGCTTCCGCACCTCCCACGAGATGCAGCGGATCGAGGCGCTGGACTATGAGGATCTGCGGGAACTGGTGGATTACGATGCGCTGAAGGCTTTCCGCCGTCAGTCCCTGAACCCGGAGCACCCCACCAACCGGGGCAACAACGTCAACCCGGACGTGTACTTCCAGTGCAAGGAGGGCGCCAACGAGAAGGCCGCCTCCCTGCCGGATACCGTGCAGCACTACATGGACGAGATCAGCAAGCTGACCGGCCGGGACTATAAGCTCTTCAACTACTACGGCGCCCCCGACGCCGAAGAAGTCATCGTCATCATGTGCTCGGGCTCCGAGGCCGTGAAGGAGACGGTGGACTACCTGAACAAGCAGGGCGGCAAGGTGGGCATGGTGCAGATCCACCTGTACCGCCCCTTCTCCGTGAAACATTTCGCGGCGGCTATCCCCGCCACCTGCAAGCGCATCGCCGTGCTGGACCGCTCCAAGGAGACGGGCTCCGTGGGCGAGCCGGTGTACCTGGACGTGGTGACCGCCCTGAACCAGGCGGGCCGCGGCGACATCCGCGTGGTGGGCGGCCGGTATGGCCTCAGCTCCAAGGACACCACGCCGGGCCAGTTCATCGCGGTGTACGATAACCTCAAGCAGGAAAATCCCAAGAACAGCTTCACCATCGGCATCAACGACGACGTGACCCACACCTCCCTGGACTATCAGGAGGTGGAGCTGGCCCATCCCGGCGAGGTGTCCTGCAAGATCTGGGGCCTGGGCGGCGACGGCACCGTGGGTGCCAACAAGAACGCCATCTCCACCATCGGCCTGGTGGCGGACAAGTATGCCCAGGCGTATTTCTCCTACGACTCCATGAAGTCCGGCGGCCTGACCCAGAGCCACCTGCGCTTCGGCGACCAACCCATTCGGTCCACGTATCTGGTGTCCTCGGCGGACTTCGTGGCGGTCCACGCACCCACCTACGTCAACAAGTACGACACCACCGAGGACCTGAAGGAGGGCGGCACCTTCCTGCTCAACTGCCCCTGGAGCGCGGAGGAGCTGGATGCGCGCCTGCCCGGCAAGATGAAGCGGGATCTGGCCCGGAAGCACGCCAAGTTCTACATCATTGACGCGGCCAAGCTGGCCGTGCAGGTGGGCCTTGGAGAGAAGCGGATCAACAGCATCCTGCAGGCGGCCTTCTTTGCCCTGACCAAGGTCATTCCTCTGGACATGGCCGTGGAGGACATGAAGAAGAACAACTACAACTCCTACTTCAAGAAGGCGGGCCAGGCCATCGTGGACAAGAACAACGCCGCGGTGGACGCGGGCATTTCCGCCGCAGTGCAGGTGGAGATCCCCGAGAGCTGGGCCAACGCCGCCGATACCCCTGTGGCGGAGCCCAAGGGCGTCACGCCCTTCGTCCGCGACATCGTGCTGCCCATGGACCGCCAGCAGGGCGACAAGCTGCCCGTGTCCGTGTTCAAGAAGCACGGCGTGCTGGACGGCACCTGGGAGAACGGCACCTCCGCTTTCTCCAAGCGCGGTGTCGCCACCAAGGTGCCCAAGTGGAACGCGGAGAGCTGCATCCAGTGCAACCGCTGCGCCATGTGCTGCCCCCACGCGGCCATCCGTCCGGTGCTGCTGACCGAGGAGGAGAAGGCCCAGGTGCCCGCCTCCTTTGAGACGGTGCCCGCCAAGGGCCTGGGCAAGGACGCGCCCAATTACTTCTTCCGCATGCAGATCTCTCCCTATGACTGCCTGGGCTGCGGCGTGTGCCTGACTGCCTGCCCGGCCAACAAGAACGACAAGACCGCCGACGCCCTGGTGATGACCCCCTTCGAGGAGATGAAGAGCGAGCAGGTGAACTTCGACGAGGTGGCCATGAAGGACCAGTACCTCAAGAAGGACGTCATCAACAGCAAGACCGTCAAGAACATCCAGTTCGCAAAGCCCTACTTCCAGTTCTCCGCCGCCTGCGCCGGCTGCGCCGAGACCACCTACATCAAGCTGCTGAGCCAGCTGGTGGGCGACCGGATGTACGCGGGCAACGCCGCGGGCTGCTCCTCCGCCATCTCCGGCGGCGCGCCGATCCTGCCCTACTGCAAGGACAGCTGCGGCCATGGCCCCGCCTGGGAGCACTCCCTGTTCGAGGACAACGCCGAGTTTGCCTACGGCTTCTTCCACGCCCAGGACGCCATCCGCAAGGAGCTGATCATCCGCCTGGAGGCCATGAAGGAGGCCGGTGTGGCCGTGGAGGCCATCGACGCCTACCTGAACAACTGGAACGACGGGGAGAAGTCCCGGGCCGTGTCCGACGCGCTGATCGCGGCGCTGGAGGCTGCGGAGCAGACCGAGGATGTGAAATACATTCTGGAGAACAAGGAGTTCCTGGCGAAGAAGAGCGTGTGGGCCATCGGCGGCGACGGCTGGGCCTACGACATCGGCTTTGGCGGCATCGACCACGTGATGGCGCAGAACCGGGACGTGAATCTGCTGGTGCTGGACACCGAGGTGTACTCCAACACCGGCGGCCAGTCCTCCAAGGCCACGCCCACCTCCGCTACGGCGAAGTTCGCGGCGGGCGGCAAGCAGGTGGCGAAGAAGGACCTGGGCGGCATCCTGATGCAGTATGGCTATGTGTACGTGGCCCAGGTGGCCATGGGCTACGACCAGGCCCAGACCCTCAAGGCCCTGCGGGAGGCGGAGGCCTATCCCGGCCCGTCCATCGTGATCTGCTACTGCCCCTGCCTGGAACAGCACATCAAGGCCGGTATGGGCTGCTCTCAGGACGAGATGAAGAAGGCGGTGGAGTGCGGCTACTGGCACCTGTACCGGTATGATCCCCGCCTGAAGGCCGAGGGGAAGAACCCCTTCCAGCTGGATTCTCCGGAGCCGGACACCAGCAAGCTGATGGACTTCCTGATGGGCGAAAACCGCTTCGCCTCTCTGAAGAACAACTTCCCGGCCAAGGCCGACGCCCTCTACGAGAAGGAGATCGCCGACGTCAAGGCCCGCTACGCCAAGTACCGCCGCATGGCCGACGAGGCCCTGTAAGGTCCTTGCAGCGGCATTTCTGAACCAAAGCCCCCGCCGGAGAAACGTCCTCCGGCGGGGGCCTGAGCAAGGCGCATGAAAAAAGATGCCGCAGAGGTAAAAAAACTTGTCCGGAACCCTTGACAAATACCCCTTCTATCTGGTATAGTAATTCGTGCCCGTTGTGGGTAAGATTTGGCGGCATAGCTCAGTTGGCTAGAGCATGCGGTTCATACCCGCAGTGTCCCCGGTTCAAATCCAGGTGCCGCTACCAAATCCATGAAGCGCCGCCTGGCGCTCCATGGATCTCCCTGGCCCGTTGGTCAAGTGGTTAAGACACGGCCCTTTCACGGCTGTAACATGGGTTCGAATCCCGTACGGGTCACCAACCCATAAGACGCTGTGGCATCGCGGCGTCTTATGGGTCCCCTTAAAACGGCATATCCGAAATGGAGGCTTAGCTCAGCTGGTTAGAGCGCCTGCTTCACACGCAGGAGGTCACTGGTTCGAGTCCAGTAGTCTCCACCAAAAAGTTCCTGATTTCGCAAGAAATCAGGAACTTTTCTTTTTATTCACCGCGAAAAAGTTTGCTTTAAATTTCTGCTTTTTCTCCGACCAATACATTGACCAATACGGCGATAGCTGCCGATAGAATGAGGCAGCACCGGGCAGGAATTCCTCGCCCGGTGCTGCCGTGATGGTTACGATCTTTTTGTATGGTCAGAAAAAATCCAGCCTTCCATCTCACACGCGTCTGCAAGCGCTTTGGTGAGCTTTTTGATCGGAAAGTCTGGTGCGGTTTGTATAATGAGTACCAAATGTCCCCAATCCACATGCAGGTTTAGAAGAGCGCTCTTCTCCAGTGTCGAACCTTCATCAAAATGAAGAGGAAACTCTTTTTTCAGAATAGAACAATTCAGATAGACGTCCGCCCAAGGAATCTCCGTATGGATACACTGATAGAGCGATGTATACAATCCTTTGGGCAGCCGGTCAAAGAGAAATATATGCTTTTCCCCTTTGTCCACCTTCTCTTCTTTGAACCAACGGCACTGTTCCAACGCCATTTGGCGCAGTTCTGGAAAGCGCGCCTCCCACAGGGCACAGGTGTGTCCGGTATAGTCCGACACGGTCAGCGCCACAGGTAGCCCGGCACTGACCTCTTCCACAGTGCGCTGTACAATCGCATGGAAGGGGCGCAGCGCTTCCTCCTGTTCGGCCGAGGCCGCCAGCGCCCCATATCCGCCGGGAAGTCCGTATGATCCCGTCATGCCGGCAGTTGCTTCCTCTGCCCGGAACTCTCCGGGCATCAGCCAAAACTCCCCTAAGCGCAGTTCGTTAAGCGACCTGTCGGTTCTTTCTTTTCGTTTCCGGAAAACCATAGTCACTCTCCCACATCTGTGATATCAATTACCCATTTTCCCAAAGAGGAACCTGCATAGGAACCTGCAACACCAAGGATCAATCCGCCGGCAATCCCGCCCACAGCAGTGCCAAGTCCTGGCAAAATTGCCGTACCGATTGCAGCACCTGCCAGAGCGCCGCCTTTGGCGCCGAGTGCACCTCCTGCCCAACTGCCGCCAATACTTGCAGCTGTACTATAAGTCTTTTTCCCGATTTTCTGATCGGCGTCATGTAGATCCCCGTCAATGACATTACATAGTTCCAAAGCATCCAGTGCTGCTCCCGCGACCAACAGCACTCTCCCTGCGATCCTGACTACTTTGGCTGAGTGCTGAAAATCTTTCAGGATATCATAGGCTTCTTTGGAAATCTCGGTATGATCCAATTTGGATGCAAGCCTTTTCTGCCACGCCGAAGCATCTGGGAGCGCATCCACATTGATATGGTAATAGCTTGTATTCCCTTTGTAGGGGTGTAAATCGGCCCTGAAAAGTGGCATATTACTTTCAGAGGATACAAGGCGTGAAAAATTCCGCCCATCTCTTGTGATTTTGGTTGCAGCCCGAATTCCCGTCCAACTGCTTTGGAGCGGGTCAAGCCATGCCAGAGTTGGAAAGGTACCTCGCGCTAATTCATCCAGAAAGCTCTCACGAGCACCGTCAGTCTTTTTTCCGTAAACTCCGTCCTCCAGCAGCCGCCCACCTAAATTCAATTCGTTGAATCTTTGCTGTAACTGGCGGATTTTTGCTGCATCGCCACCCACAAACCATGCCAGCCGCTCGATCATGCTGTCGGAAATACCTGTGCTGATCCCGCAGCGTTCCAGTTCGCTAACAGCGGCACGCAGGTTCCGGGCTGTATCGTCTGTGATATAGTTGTTCTCTCGTTCGTTTTGCGATAAATCCCGTTGTAATTGGCGTGCGATATCTTCCAAGGAGCCCTTTATGCCTCCATCGTAGTCATCGCTGTATATGGCAGGAAGATCCTGCAAAAGGACCTTCCGTTCCACATAGTTCAGATATTCTCTGCTGCCAATGGAATACCCACAACGCCCCCGCAGATCTGCCGATTCATTGTTGCTACGGTATGTGTTCAGTACATCCCGTAAGAATTCTTTATCCTTTCCCTGTGAAATATCCTGGAGGAATGCAGTCTTTCTTGCATTGCTCCCTGCCGCAAAGGAAATACTCCAATCCACAGCCTTTTGAAGCAAATCAAGACACTCACTGGCAAAGAAGTCTGAACAGTTCTTAATTTTTTGAATTGCGGTTTGGACAGCCTGATCGTCACGCAAAGAACTGCCTGGGAGATAAAAAGAGGATAGATTCAGGATTCCTATGCAGTCACTGCTATGGCTGCAAAAACTGCCGGACATCCTGCATACATCATATAGCGATTGTACCTGCTTGGCAAGTGCGCTCCTTCGATCAGAGGATATATTGCGAATGACGTTTATGTGTTCCTGCAAGTCGTCGTAGATCTCTTCCACTGCGGCGCCAGCACGGTTCCCCACCTCCCGTAATGTTTCGTGGTAATTCGTTTCTGACGGTCTTTGCATCAGCGTGCCAAAAAAAGTGGCGCGGTTTACGCGGTTCCAATAGTCACTGCTCCCCAAAACAGCACCGTTTTCACCAGTTGCTTCCTTGCTCATAGGTTTCCCTCCTGAAAGTTTTCTCAAATACATGCTTACGTATGAAAAATTTGCATGTTTCTGTGCAACAAACTGACAGAATATTTACCAGAAAGGCAGCACCGGGCAGGAATTTCCCAGCCCGGTGCTGTCTTATGTTTATTTTGATGGTTACATCGCCTTTCCAATTACATCGCCCATCGTATCCGCTGCCTCCCGCATCATATCCGGCGTGGCGTGGGTGTAGGTGCTGAGAGTGAAGCCCGCACTGTAATGTCCCAGGGTACTGGACAGGGTCTTCACATCCACCCCGTTCTTCAGAGAGAGCGTGGCGAAGGTATGCCGGAGATCGTGGAACCGGATGTGCTCGGTGCCGATGGCTTTCAGGATCTTCTCGTGGGTGTGCCGGAAGGAATCTGGATCGAACATCCCACCCGTCTTGGGCGACGGGAACATATAGGGATTTCCCGGGTGCTTCTTGTGCTCTTCCACCAGCAACTCCACCGCCTGCTGTGAAACCGGCAGAACGCGGATAGAATTGTGGGTCTTGGGCTGGCTTACTACCAGTTCTCCCTTAGTGCGCGTCACCTGCTTCGTGATGGAGATGGTTCGGTTCTCCACGTCCAAGTCCGTCCAGAGGAGGGCCAGCAGCTCTCCCCTTCTCAGTCCCGTGGTCAGTTCCAGATAGAAGGGTGCCAGTAATCCCCGCTTGTCTGCTTCCATCAGATAGGGCCGAATCTTCTCTTCCGGCAGGACCTTCATCTCCCGCTTTTCCATCTTTGGCAGCTTGCAGCCTCTCGCGGGGTTCACCAGGATCAGCCGCTCCGCCACAGCCTGCTCCAGGCAGTTATTCAGCAAGGTATGGATACCGTGGACCACCCGGACGCTGAGCCCCTTGTTCTTCAACTGAATGTGCTTGTACCGCTGTACTCGACCGTTCTTCTGGAGATCGTTGTAGAACTTCTGGATCTGGATCGTGGAGAGCTTGTCCAGCTTGATGTCCCCCAGTCCAGGGATGATGTGGTTGTTGATGTAGTTCAAATAATAGTCCTTGGTGTTCTCACGAAGCCTGGGCTCGGCGTAGACCTCGTACCACATCTGCACCCAGCTTTTTACCGTGTGAGTGCCGCTGCGATTCATGTCCAGCCGCTGGCTGTCCGCAATGGCCTTTTTCAGCTTCTCCTTGACCTCCGCCTGGGTCTTCCCCAATACATTCTTAATTTTCTGCCTCCCGGTCGCCGGGTCATAGGACGCTGTGTAGAACCCCTCCCACCTACCATCCTTCCGTTTGCGGATGCTGCCTTCTCCGTTAGCTCGTTTCTTTCCCATCTGTCATCTCTCCCTTCCTGCCAACTCACAGGCCCGCTGCTCGTCCTCGTTTTCAAAGTTGTACGGCGGCTGGTCTGCCAGCAGCTCCTGCTGGATACCCTGGGCCAGACGGTAACCGGAGATGAAGCTGTTGAGACACGCTTCCTCCCGCAGAGCGTCTTCCAGATCTGCCACCTTCAGGAGCAGCTTCCGTTCCGGCTAATTCAGCAGACGGGTGAGCTGCCTGTAGGTCCGTTCAATTTTTCTGTCCAGATACTCTGCCCTCCGGGATGTCGTCTCGAACCTGTAGCAGAGGGCTTTCATATAATCACGCATCATGAATCGCCTCCTATCAGCGACACACAATACCATGCCCTGACCTCAATAGCCATCCCAACTCAGCAGAGTTATCAATTTGTTAGCAAATTCAAAGCGGCACCCGGTTTTCCGGGTGCCGCTGTTTTTTACTGGGTCTCCTGCTTCCCCACATTTCGCTTGATCCATTCCCGAAGTTCATCCTTGGGGATCACGATGCGATTACCGATCCTCAGTGCAGGAAAGCCTTCCGAACGAGCTAGCTCACAAGCCCCGGCACGGGAGATTCCCAGCACCGCTGCCATCTCCGGAACCGAGAGCATCAGCGGCAGATCTTCGTAAGACTTGAATGTTCCTTTTTTCACTGGATATCCTTTCTCCTCTCCAGCCGTGGGAGAGGTTTTTATTTGTTATGCTTCGTCTTGTTGATACACTTCCTCCCCATCTGGTGGAGGGCGTGTTCTGCAATCAATGGACCTCGCAAAGATTGCAGACGATCACCACCCCTTCATAGTCATGCCGCCCCAGGTCTGGGTTTGCTCTTCTTCATGGTCGTCAGGCTGATGCCCCAGGGCGATCCGCATCTCCTGGAGTTCCTGCATTCTCTTGCGGTCGATGTGCATGCGCGGCTGTGCGGGCGCACTGGGCACGTTGTCCCGGAAGATATTGCTCATGTGGTAGAGCAGGCGGGATACTGTCAGCAGCAGTTCCGGGCGTTGCCATTGCTCCTGCCTGTCCAGAATGTACTGAGCATAGGGATGACCAAACGCATCCGCCATCCGAAAGCAGTTCCACGCCGCTTCTTCGTCTTTGGGGACGCCGTTTCCGGTGAGGTACAGCTTCCCCAGCAGATAGTTCGCCCAGGGATGATTGTTGTCAGCGGCGTGGCGGAGATATTCCGCCGCTTTGACTGCGTCCTTTCGCACAGACCTGCCTGTCAGGTATACCTTCCCCATCCGATAGGCAGCGTCTGTGCTCCCGTTTCGAGCTGCTCGTTCCAACCAGTGAAGGCCGTTGGAAGTATCATGCACCTCCGGATCGTCAGAGAGATATAGCTTGCCAAGGGCATATTGAGCCGCGGGCAGATTTCGCTTTGCCGCCAGCTCCAGCCAGTGGGCGGCTTGTTCCGCGTCTGGCAGCAGCAAGCCGCCGTCCCGGTACAGCAGTCCCAGGAAGTACTGGGCATGAACATCACCGTACTCCGCCAGCTGTTCCAGATCCTCTGCTACCTCATCTCGCTGGGCCAGCGGCAGCTTCCTGTCTTCGATCCTGGCACGCAGTCGCAGGCACTCGTAGGAGACTTCCCAGTTTTCCACCCACTCGCCCCGTTCTTCCATCTTCTCGTCCTCGAAGGTGATCTTGCCCAGGCGGATATTCTCTGCCTCCCGGATGACAGCGTTCCGGATGGCCCGGAACTCCTTCTGTTTTGACAGCGGCGGACGCTGCTGTTTCTTTCCCGAGTAGAACTCATTGACCTGACACTGGAGCTCCCACCACTTCTGATAGCACTCGTTGACGACAGGAACGCACTCCAGCTGATCCACGATCTCATCCACCTGCCGCTTCATGGGCCGCGGAAGATAACCGTAGGACTTCTTGCCTTTGACCTCACCCAGCTGCCGGGACAGCTTCCAGATCATCTGCTCTGCCTGGGTGTGCTCACAGATTGTATCCCGCATCTGCTGGGACAGTTCCAGCATGACTTTCCGAGTCACTTTCACCAGTTCATCTCGTGAGACAGACTTTTGCTCGTAGACATGGAGCAGTTCCTGTTGGAAGATATCGTTGGTGAGCTGGGACTTCATCTGGCGGATGCCATCCCGGTCCAAGTGTGCTTGTCCCGGTTTCACCGACCAGGCCATCATGTGGACGTGAGGATGATGGCCTTCATCATGGAACGCCGCGTACCACCGGAAGTCTTGAGGCGGGATGCGCATGGCTACCGCGATGTCGTTCCGGTGCGCACGGATCAGTGCCCGCCATGCCTGCGCATTGTTGTAGCCAAGACGTTCCGCGTCCTCCCGGTGCAGAGAGATGATGTGTGTCCAGACATTGCCGGTGTAGTGCTCCAGTTCGGACATGGCGGCATCCAGATCCACACGATCCGTGTCACCGAACAGGCCGTGGTCACCCAGCCGCTCGGCGCGGGGCCGGGTGGCGATGTACTTCATGTAGCCATCCGTCTGCTGCACCTGCTTCCAGTGTTCCTCCAGCGCCAGCGTGATCAGCGACGAGGCGTTGGCTTTCGTCGGATGCGTTGTGTAGTCCTCATACTCCAGCAGCTCCTTCACATCCGGGAAGTCTTTCGCCAGCTTTGTGATGAGCTGTTCCTGCTTGCGGGTTGGCGGACGGTCATCCGGGATGATCTCCACCCGCTCCCGCGTTGCGATGTAGCAAAGGTAACCGTCTGCACCCTGACCACCTCCGCACTTGATGTACGGACTCTTGACGATCAGTCTTGCCATCCATTATCACCGTCCCGCTGCTCCTGCGCACGCTTTGCCATCTTCTCCAGCTGCAGATGGCCGTTGAGCTTCTTCACGCGAGCCACACTCTCCGCGTGTTTTTTCCGGAGATACTCCTCGTCCAAATGGACGCAGTCCGCGAGAACGCTCACTCCCTGATCCAGTTCTACCGCTTGCTTGAAGAGCAGGGACGACATCCGCTTCTCCAGTTGATCCAATCTGCCGTCCAGATAGGACTGCACCGAGGACGGTAGGAACATACCGGCATTGTTTGCGCTGAGATAGTCCAGATAGAAGTTGATGGCGTTCTCGATAAATCCGGTGAGACTGCGGCTGCCGTCTTCCGTATAACGCCGCTCCAGCCGCGCTTTCATCTCCGGCGTCAGGTAGAGGGCAAATTTTTCTTTTTGGCTCATAAAGGCCTCCTTTCTTCGGGTTGACCCCTGGTTTTTTCTTGTGGGCGTAAGCGCTGCAGGATAACGACCGCAGAATTTCTTTTCTCTGCTATTTTTGACCCCATTTTCGAGGCCGCGGAAACTCCCGTAACTGCCCGCACTGCGGGCAGATGTGCCTCGTGAATGCTGGGGTTGTGACCCCAGGTCTTTATCCAGCTTTTTCTTTCGTCCTCCGCAGAGCCTCAAAAGTGGCCCAAATTCGTCTGAAATCCCCGGGAGGGGCTGGGACCCTGCCGGGTCCCGAACCGCTCCACACAGGGCCTCACAGGGGCACATGAGCTTATCCTTGTTATCCTTCGTCTTGTTGATACACTTCCCCACCATCTCCTGCGGTGGAGCTCCTGCCTGCACGATGCCCCGCAGTGGGAAGCGCAGGCAACGGCAGGATGTAGTAGTGGTTGTTACCCTGGAGCCACTTACCATTCCTTGCACACCGTGAAGTCTTGACCTTGCGGATGAATCCACGATCCACCAACTGCTTGACTGCATCCCGCGCAGCGTTTTCCGAGCAGTTACAGTGCAGTGCGATGGTCTTGATGCTGGGCCAGCATAGATCTTTCTGCCCGGCGCAGCAAACCAGGTAGCTGTATACTGCCAGTGGGATTGGCTTCAGATCATAGCAGAAGATGGCATTGCTCATTTGATAAAATCGTTCACTAAGAATCGGCATAGAGTACCTCCGTGTTCTTTTCAAAATTCAGAGAACAAAAATCTTGCGTTCCGGAAGTCTCTCTGTTAGACTGTTTGCAGATGGAGTCTGCGTTTTTCGGAACGCGGCGCGCCGCCGGACTGTTGCAGCAGTTTCGGCGGCTTTCCTTTTTGATCAGGAAATCCACTTTGTTTTTGCGCTGTGCGTGAATGCATATCACCACCGTTCTTAAAAATTCTGTTGTCCAGCAACTTGTGTTTAACCACTCATCGACATTCCTCCTTTCTTTCTCCCTAGAAAACAAAAAGCCATCCAGATCGTCCTTGCCTTTACGATCACGGATGGCGCCCTTCCCCTTAACATGCCATTATTCACTTGTGGTACTGTACTGGCCCGCGTGAAGGGCTACCGGGCTTTTGATTTCCAGTATTTGTATTATATAATTTGCAGAAATCTGTGTCAATTGCTGACCCCTGGGTCATCTGTGAACCTTCTGTAAAACTTTCGCTCTGCTACGCACGAATCATCAGAATACTACGAATCCAACTACGATTATGAGCTCTTTGAGCTTCGTCCAACCGTTTGCAGTCAACAGGGTAATTGAGGATCTTCTCTCTACGCCTTCTCACACTTTAACTGGAAAAATCAACTAGTCTATGCTATGCTTAATATAATTAGCAAATTATCTCCAGGAGGAACAAAAGCCATGACAGACGTACAGCAGCGAGCGGCGGCAAAAGAGTTTATCAAATACTGGACAAGCCGTGGTGACGAAAAGCAGGAGACCCAGCGTTTCTAGATTGATCTGCTTCGGAATGTCTATGGCGTAGCAGAGCCGGAAAAAGCCATCGAGTTTGAATATCCGGTAAAACTGGATCATGTCAGCTTTATTGACGGATACATCCAGAAGACACGCGTCCTCATTGAGCAGAAGGGTGCAGATATTGATCTGCGGCATGGCTATAAGCAGTCGGATGGCTCTATGCTGACGCCTTATCAACAAGCCCGCCGTTATGCAGGATATCTGCCCCATGACATGAATCCCCGTTGGATCGTGGTATGCAACTTCCGGGAGTTCCAGATCCACGATATGAATCGCCCCAATGATGAGCCGGAAGTTGTGGCCCTGTCTGACCTTGAAAAAGAATATCACCGTCTAAACTTCCTCGTGGATACCGGGGATGAGAACATCAAGAAGGAGATGGAGATCTCTTTACAGGCCGGTGAGATCGTCGGCACCTTGTACGATGCCCTGTTGAAGCAGTACAAGGACCCGGAGTCTCCGGAGACACTGAAGAGTCTGAACGCTCTATGTGTCCGTCTGGTATTCTGCCTGTACGCCGAGGACGCGGAGATTTTCGGCGGTCACGGGAAGTTCCACGACTATATGCTGCGGCACCAGAGTGATGCCCGCCGCGCGCTCATTGACTTGTTCCACGTATTAGATACGAAACCTGAGGATCGGGACCCCTACATGGATGACGATCTGGCCGCATTTCCCTATGTCAACGGCGGCTTGTTTGCTGACGAGAATGTGATCATTCCTCGGCTGGACGAAACTATTGTAGACCTGATTCTCCACCGGGCAAGTGAGGATTTTGACTGGTCCTCTATCAGCCCTACTATCTTTGGCGCTGTGTTCGAGAGTACCCTGAACCCGGAGACCAGACGCTCCGGCGGGATGCACTATACCAGTATTGAGAACATCCACAAGGTCATTGACCCGCTGTTCCTGGATGACCTAAAAGCGGAACTTGCTGAAATTCAGGGAATTACTGTGGAAACCACCCGGAAACGCCGTTTGAAAGACTTTCAGCATAAGCTGGCAGGATTGAAATTCCTGGACCCTGCCTGCGGCTCCGGCAACTTCCTGACGGAGACCTACATTTCTTTACGACGGTTGGAGAACCAAGTTCTGCGCTCCCTCACGAGACAAATTACGATAGGTGATTACTCTAATCCCATCCAGGTCTCCATCAGCCAGTTCTACGGCATTGAGATTAATGACTTTGCTGTGACCGTGGCCAAGACAGCTCTATGGATCGCAGAGAGCCAGATGATGAAGGAGACCGAGGATATCATGCACATGTCCCTGGATTTCCTGCCCCTGAAATCCTACGCCAACATTGTGGAGGGCAACGCCCTGCGGTTGGACTGGGAGAGTGTGGTGCCAAAGCAGGAGCTGAATTACATCATGGGCAATCCCCCGTTTGTGGGGGCATCCATGATGACAAAAGAGCAAAAAAATGATGCGGTAGCTATATTTGGAAAAAAGAAATTAGCAAATAGTATCGATTATGTTGGCGCTTGGTATTATAAAGCGGTAAAATTAATAAACGAAACAGCTTGCCGCGTGGCTTTTGTCTCTACAAATAGTATTACTCAGGGTGAACAGGTCACACCGCTTTGGGAAGAATTGTTTACTATTTATGGAATTCATATTGATTTTGCATATCGCACTTTCCGCTGGGACAGTGAGGCTTCTTTAACCGCCCATGTCCACTGCATTATTATTGGGTTCAGTGTTGCCTCAAATAACAGGAAAAAAAGAATATATACTGGCGAACGGGTTCAAGAAGTAGAAAATATTAATCCATACTTAATTGATGCCCCCAATATTTTTGTTTGTAGTAGAAGTAAACCTCTATGCAATGTACCACCAATGTATCTTGGAAATAAGCCCTCTGATGGAGGTAACTTAATTCTATCAGAGGCAGAACGTACAGAAATTTTAAGACGAGAGCCAGAATTGGAAAAGTTTATCCATCCTTATGTTGGAGCAGTAGAATTTATTAACAGAAAAATTCGATATTGCTTTTGGCTTAAGGATGCTTCTCCTTCAGATCTCAAAAATAGTCCCGAATTACTGCGGCGCTTAAATCGATCTGTTGACAAAGTAGCCCACCGGCGAAAACCATGGTAAAATGGAATCGGAGGTGGGGTGGATGCAACTGAAGCTGCACATGGTGACCATCGAGGACCTGGTGCCCCAGGAACACTTCCTTCGAAAATTGGAGGCGGCACTGGACCTTTCCTTCCTATATCGTGAGACGGAAAAGCTGTACAGCCGCCGGTACGGCCGGCCACCCATCGACCCGGTGATGCTGGTAAAGTACCTGCTGGTGGGATACCTGTACGGCATCCCGTCGGAGCGGCAGATCGAGCAGCGCATCCAGACCGATGTGGCCCTGCGGTGGTATCTGGGACTGGATCTGCTGGATCGGGTTCCGGATCACAGCACCATCTCGCAGCTTCGCAGACGGAAACCATCCTTCCGGAAGGTGTTCCGGCGGCTGTTTGAGGAAGTGGTGGAGCAGTGCGTGAGCAAAGGTCTGGCAAGCGGGCGGCTGGTGGCGACGGACTCCACCCACGTGAAGGCAAACGCGTCCCCGGCCTCGGAGCACCTGGTGGAGGCGGTGCAGAAGCCGGGGGCGTATTGGGAGCGGCTGGACGCGTATGAGGAAGAAGCGCTGGAGGAACTGGACCGGAGGACCCAGGCGGGAAAGACGGGCAGGAAACGGAGACAGAAGGGACGGAGCAGGCAGGTCAAAAGCCCTCTTCGGTACGACCGGAAATGGGCCAGCCGCACGGATCCGGAGTCGGGGCACTTGAACCGTCCCGAAAAGCCAGAGGGGCCCCATTATCTGTCTCATCAGACGGTGGACTGCGATCACGGCATCATCCTGGATGTGGCGGTGACCTCCGGGGAAGTGAACGACGCGGTGCCATATCTGAGGCAGATCGAGCATATCCATCGGGAGATCCTCCCCGTCCGGGCGGCCGTGGCGGATGCGGCCTACGATCTTCCGCTGTTCCACCGGGTGCTGCGGGACCACGGCATCCGCTTTTATGTCCGGCCCATGCCCCGCTCCGCGGCGGCCCTGGGCGGAGCTCCCGGGTCTCCCTTTCTCTACGATGAGGAGAACGATCTCTATACCTGTCCCGGCGGAAAGGCGCTGCGGCTGCGGAACCTCAACCGCAGCGTGGGCGGACTGCACTGGGTGTATTTCGCGGACAGGAGCGACTGCGCCGCCTGTCCCTTGAAAGAGCAATGCGTGGGAAAGGGACGGGCCAAACGCCTGGAACGCAGCTACTTCTGGAGAGAGATCCGGGAGGATCTGAGGGAGTTGGACAGCCCGACGTACCAGAGGGCCTTGCGCAAGCGGCAGATCTGGAGCGAGGGGACTTTTGCAGCACAGAAGTGGGGGCACAGGTTGGGGCGGCTCCTGCGGCGAGGACGAGAGGCAGCGGAAGACCACTGCCTCTTGTCAGCGACCGCATTGAACCTGAAGCGGATGATCAAATGGACCGTGTGACGCCGTGAGGCGTCTTTTTTGCTATCACTGCCTGCTTCCGTTGCTCTGGGGGATCTACTTTGTCAACAGGTCGTTAAATGCTGTTCGCAAAATGCGCCAAAACAGCACAGCTGCTCCTACACGCGAAAAAGCAGACACTCCTCATCTATTCTTTTTTATTTCCCAACCAACCACTAATTATTTATTAATTCCAAGTACATCTTCAGAAAATCGTCGCTATATACCCATTGGCTTTCTAAGTCCCTATATTATCGCCAGCAATGCTGCAACAATTATACCCAATGCAACTCTATACCACTTTGGCGTATTGACCTCCAATGTTCACATGGCATGGATGCGAACTGTCTGTGGACGTCTAAAAAGTGATTACCGATATTCCAACGCAATCGTCTACAATAACTTCCCTTGGCCAACCCCTACCGAGGAGCAGAAAGTCAAAATTGAGCAGACTTCCCAGGCCATTCTGGATGCCCGGGCCCTGTATCCCGACTCCAGCTTGGCTGACCTCTACGATGAAACCACCATGCCCCCCGAATTGCGCAAGGCCCACCAGCAAAACGACAAGGCGGTCATGCGCGCCTACGGCTTCGACATCAAGACTACCACTGAGACCTCCTGTGTGGCCGAGCTGATGCGAATGTATCAGAAATTGACAGAAAAAAGAAATAAGTAGAGGACAGATGAGAGACTTAATTATCGGCGTTGGTTCAACTCTGATTTCGACTATCATCATTGGACTATGGGGCACCATGATTATTGTGCCATATCAAAACCACATGAAGATTTACAAGGCAATTTTGCACTTGGCCAGGAATTATGAAGACCCTCGCAAATATGCGGATCAATTTATTCCAACATCCTTAATGACGAATTGCATGGGAAACCAGATAGAGCAGATAGGAAGCATACAAGATTCTATTTTGGAACAAGAGGAATTGAGTAGATTTGCCTGTTGGATTTTTTAAATACGAGAAACTGGTAAACCAGTTGGAATTCTTGGCTGAATATACTAGAAATCTTGTTATGCTTAGTGAGTAAAAAGAGTTTTCAGATGATTATCTTCTCGATCAAGATAAGTTTTTGAACTGCACCCAAAATATTTGACAGATCCAAAGCATTCAGGCGATAGAACGTATCTTTTCTCGGTAAACGGCTGGTGAGAGGCCACCCAGGCTTAATTTAATCCGCTTGGTGTTGTAGTACGTCAAGTATGCAACAAGCTCCTGCTTGAACTGTTCCATGGACTGAAATTTCTGCAAATAGAGTAGCGAGTAGCTCGCTTTTGAGCAGCCCGAAGAAATTCTCCACAACGGCATTGTCCAGACAGTTCCCCTTCCGGCTCATGCTCTGCCGGATCCCTTTCGCCCGCAGCATTTGCCGATACTGCCGGTGCTGGTAGTGCCATCCCTGGTCCGAGTGGACGATGAGGTTTGTTCCGTCGGGTATCGTTTCAAACGCCTGGTGCAGCATATCCGTCACCATCTTCAGCACCGGCCGATCCGAGACTGTGTAACTGACAATCTTCCTGTCATACAGATCCAGCAGAACAGACAGGTAGAGTTTTTGTCCGAACAGATGGAATTCTGTGATATCTGTGACCATCTTTTCGTTCGGTCGGCTGGCCGCAAAGTTTCTCTCCAACAGATTCGGCGCGATGCGCCCTGTCTCACCCCTGTAGGAGCGGTATTTTTTCATGCGTACCCTGCAGACCAGGCCAAGCTCTTTCATCAGTCTGGAGACCACTTTGTGATTGCAGACGATCCCTCTGTTTCGCAGCTCGGCGGTGATCCTTCGGTAACCGTACCTGCCACGGTGCTCCTGAAAGACCTTCTGGATTTCCACCTTGACCGATGCGTATTTGTCGCTCTGATCCATACGTTTGCATTCATCGTAATAGGTAGACCTTGCCAGGTGAGCGGCAGCCAGCAAAGTCTTTAACGGTATCTCCGGCCTCAGTTCCCGGACCGCCCGCGCTTTTTGCGCTGGCGTCGCTCGTCTTCCAAAACCAAGGCCTGCAATTTTTTTAGGTATCTGCTCTCCGCTTCTAATTGCTGAACTTGGGCCAGAAGTTCTTTTTCCCGATCCTGGCTGACCCTTTTTAGCGGGTGAGCCGGCGTACTATGTCCGCGCCGCTCCACTGAGAAGCCCTCCGGTCCCTCCGCCAGATAAATTCTCTCCCAGAGCAACAGCAGCGTATGGGACTCGATCCCAAACCGGCGGCTTGCCTCGCTGTAGTTCAGTCCCTCTGCACGCATCGTTTCAACTGCTTTGATCTTGAACTCCGGACTGTATCTTCGGTTCGGTACCCCTTTCGGCATCTTACTCACCCCTCATTTTCATTTTATCATCTTTGTCCATGGTTTGGGGGGCGGTTCAATAACAAGAATTCTACGGGGAGCTGTTTTTCAGGCAGCCCCCTTCTTCGCGCAAAGGAGGGGGCGGGCAATCCATTGCCCGCCCCCTCAACACAGGGAAAATATCAAAGAGAAAAGGGACCTTCCGTCTGCCGCTTACAAAACCGCGCAGGGAGGCTTGATGCTGATGTTCTCCGTCTGCTCGATATAGCGCAGGAACTGGTACTTGCCCTCCACACCGTCCTGCACCCGGCGGCGCAGCGGCTCGGCAGGTTCGCTGGTATCATGCTTGGCTACGATATAGTAAAGCTCATCAGCAGCCAGAGCCTTCGTCACAGCCTTGTCAAACTCCTCAAGGGTTCGAACCGTCAGCGCATGCTCCACGCCGGCGCCCTCGGCCATTTTGGCAAGATCCACGTTACCCCGGGTCTCCGTGGGCAGCGGCGGCTGGGTATAAAGGGAGTCGTAGCTTTCGTTATCCCAGACGATGACGATCAGGTTTTTGGGTCTGCGGTTTCCCAGCACCGCGAGACACCCTAGATCCAGCAGCATGCTGCCGTCAGAATCCTGACAGATCACCTTGCGGTGGGGCAGAGCGGTGGCAAGGCCGATGGCCGTGCCGCAATTGACGCCCAGGGCGCCCATATTCAGGGTCTGGGGGCTGGAAAAGGCGTTTTCCCACTCGTCCACCATTTTGCCAAGAGAAATAACGATCAACTCATCCTTGAGTTTTTTAGCCAGGATCTTCATACATTCATATCTGTTCATTTGATGACGCTCCTTCCCATCACAACAGCCGTGTGATACATGGAGGTCTCTGCGTGGAGGACCGCATTATGAATGGAGGCCTTGATGTCCTCGGAGCGCCGAACCACGGTATAAGGGATCCGCAGTGCCTGGAGCATGGGCTCCATGGTGATTCCATGGTTGACGCCCCACCAGTTCTCCTCTCCCATATCTCCGCGATAGGCCATGATGATCGTCACAGGGATCTGACGCTCCAGACCGATGCGGGCCAGCGGCTCGGCGGCCACACGGATGCCGGAGTTTTCCATAATAAGAACCGAGCGCTTACCGCCGATCCAGGCGCCTGCTGCAATACAGGCTCCGGTGGATTCGTTGGGAACGGTAATGACCTCAAAGCGGGGATCCTCCAGCAGCATAGAATACAGGGGCTTCAGCCGGGACTCCGGCAGAAGGACGACCACCTTGACGTGAGCCTCTTCCAGTGCATCCATGATCTGATTTGCGTCTTGAATACTAATCATAGAATGGTTTCCCTTTCAGTAGATTTTACCATGCGCCATAAAGCTGCTTAGGCAGCCACAGGCTGATGTCGGGAATATATGTCACCAGCATCAAAGCGACAATTGCCAGGATAATAAACGGGATTGCATGTCTAGCGATGGTTGTAATGGATTCTTTTGCGATTCCGGTCGAAACAAACAGATTCTGACCAAAGGGCGGCGTATACATGCCAATGGCGCAGTTCACCACAATGATGATGCCCAGATGGATGGGATCGATGCCTACAGAAAGGGCAATGGGATAGAATAGCGGCGCCAGAATGGTCATGATGGAGGCGCCATCCAGGAACATGCCTGCGATCAGAACAATGAAATTGATCAGAAGCAAAATTACATACTTGTTGCTGCTGAGGGCAATGGCACTCTTTGCCAGACTTGCCGTAATCCCCGTAAAGGTCAGGAACCATGCAAAAACAGCTGCACCGGCAGTCAGGATCATCAGTTGGACGCAGACGACGGCACTGCGGTAAATGCAGTCGATCACCTGCTTGATCGTCATCTCCCGGTAAACAAAGAGTACGATCACAATGGCATACAGTACGGAAATAGCAGATGCCTCTGTCGGGGTAAAAAAGCCACCGTAGATGCCGCCCAGAATGATAAAGGGAACACCGAGACCGGGAACCGATTTCCAGATCGCCACCAACTTTTCATGCAGGGTGGTATTCTCCTCCCGTTCAATCTCAGGGTGCTTCAGAGCCACATACACCGTGTAGACGATAAAGAGACCGGCATAGACCAAGCCGGCACCAATACCCGTCATGAACAGGGTACCAACGCTGACACCCGTCACCGTGCCGTAGAAGATCATGGTCACGGAAGGCGGGATGATAATGCCGAGAGAACCTGCGCTGGCCAACACGCCCAAGCAGTAGGACTTCGGATAGCCTTTTTCCCGCAGCGCAGGATACATGATGGAACCGACGGCCGCCACTGTTGCAGGAGAGGAGCCGGAAATGGCTCCGAAAAACAGGCAGGTCACGATGGTGGTAATGCCAAGACCGCCCGGGATCCGCCCCATAAACACACCGGACAGGCGAATCAGCCGCTTGGAAATACCGCCCTCGCCCATCAGATTGGCTGCCAGGATGAAAAACGGAACGGAGATCAGCGAAAATTTGTCAATGCCGCCCAGCATGGTCTGGATGATGACGAAGAGATCGATCTCACTGAACAGCGCAAAACTGATAGCAACCGGAGTCACTAGACACATAAAGATGGGGACGCTGGAGAGCATCAGGAATGCCAACAGGATCAACAGAAATGCTGTCATGCTCTCTCCTCCTTTTTATGCTCCCGCACCAGGGCCACCGTGACTTGGACCAGACGCAACATCATCAGCGCGCAGCCCAGAGGAAGCGTTGCGTACAGCATCCACATGGGCAGAGCCAGAGATGCGCTGATCTGTGCCGTGACTGCGACCTTGATCGTAATACGCATCCCCTCATAAAAGAGAAATCCGCTGACAAAGAAAGCCACCACATTCACAAGCAGATCCATCATGTACTTTCCCAAAGAACCCAAGCAGTCGTAAACAGCGGTGATGCGCATATGCGCCTTTTCCCGCACGGCGACGCCGAGTCCCACGAAGGTCACGGTAATGATGCAGTACCGCGCGTATTCCTCCGCCCAGGTAATGGCATTTGTGAAAAAGTTTCTCAGAACGACATTGATGGCAATGATGATGATCGGCGTAAAAATACCCAGAACCAGAACCGCCTTTTCGATTCCGATCAGAGTTTTATCGAGTTTTTTCAGCATAGTTTACCTCCCGGTGATTCGCCGGGGCGAACCGCCCCGGCGCAAGCGAGCCGGAGATCAGGCCATTGCCTCTTCCAGCAGTTCCTTGGTGGTATCCAGAATGTCAGAGCCGATCACGTCTCTGAACTCCTCATGAACGGGAAGCATGACCTCAACGAAGGCAGCGATTTCTTCCTCATTGAGGGTGTAGATCTCGGTGCCGTAATCTTCAATGATCTTGATGTACTCTTCCTCACTGGTCGCGTTCAAAGTACGGGAATCCTCAGCCACATCTCTGGCGGCGTCAGCCAGCAGTGTGCGATACTCCTCAGGCAGCTTCTCCCATACATTGGTAGAGAACAGGAAGGCGCAGGCCAAATAGCCGTGGTTGGAGATAGTCATGGTCTCCTGCACCTCATAGAACTTCATGTTCACGATGGAGGTGAGGGGGTTCTCCTCGGCGTCGGCAGTACCCTGCTGCAAGGCGTTGTAGGTCTCGCCAAAGTCGATGGTAACGGGGTTGGCGTTCAGCGCCTTGTACTGTGCGGTCAGCAGAGCAGACTCCATCACGCGCACGTTGAGACCTTTGAAGTCTTCGGGAGTCTTGATCATGCGGTTGGAAGTGATCTGCTTGAAGCCGCTTTCCCAAATACCCAGGAACTCAAAGCCGATATTCCGCATATCTTCCTCAAACAGACTCAGGAACTCGTCGCTGTCAAACACTTCATAGCTGGCTTCCTTGTCCACAAACAGGAAGGGCAGATCCAGTACCTGCAGAGGCGCATAGAAGCCGGACAGCTTGGCGGTGGGAATGACGCCGCAGTCCAGCGTGCCCATCTGGATCATCTCTGCCATCTGCTTGTCGTTGCCCAGTGCGCTGTTGGGGGAAATCTCCACCTGGATCTTACCGTTGCTCTCTCTTTCCACGCGCTCTTCAAACACCAGCGCAGCCAGATGCAGGGGGCCGCTTTCGGAAACACCGTGCGCTAGTTTAATGGTATAAACTTCCTCGTTGGCGGCAGGTTTATTGGCCTCGCCGGCGTTGGGTTCCGCTTCGGAATCCGTCTTTCCGCAGGAAGTGAGCAGGCAGCTCATCGCCAACAGGGCGACCATGAGTCTCAGAACAGACTTTTTCATAATCTCCTCCTACTAATTCAATCTTTGTTTTTTCAAAGGTCAGTACCCAAACCTCCTCATGTTCAGGATATTGAATTTTTCCCCAGAAGTCATCGGACAAACTGAATAATAAATCCATAGAACTTTTTGGGGACATTGAAGCCGGAATGCGCGATTGCTTCCCGAAGGCGACATACGGCCGGCAGAAAATTTCCTGCCGGCCGTATCCTCTCAAATATTTTCAGGTGTTTTTAATATAAGGGTAAAGCCTTAACGCGATCCGCAAAAGCAGCTCATCCTCTCCCTTTAAATCCAATTCCAGCAGATCCTCCGCTTTTTCCAGGCGAAACAACAGCGTATTCCGGTGGATAAACAGCTTTCGCGCCGTTTCGCTGATGTTTGCCTTCGCGTTGAAATACGTGATCAGTGTAGACAGCAGGTCTGCGTTGTGCTCTCTGTCATAGTCCTCTAGCCTGCTGATGATCCGCCGGTGCAGCTCCTCCTTTTTCTCAGGGGCGATGGTTGCCAGCATCGTTTCCACCTCAAAGTCCGCATAGCGAAAGATCCTCTGCTCTTCTTTTTGCGCAGTCTCCTCGTGAAGCCTGAGAACCTCCACTGCCTGCCGGAAACTGGTATTCAGCGCTGTCATCGGAGTTGGCAGACCCACGCCGATGACTCCGTCGATCTGCATATTCCGCAACTCCTTTGTGACGCACTCCAGAAGCTGCTCCTCCGCTTCGCAAGGCTTGTGTTCCTGGTGCTGCCACTGCGGCAAGGGCAGCACCAGTACGGTCTGCCCTTCCGCCGTCAGGGCATAGGCTGTGATCTGCTTGTGCCGCAGCGCGTTTTTGATGCTCTCCAGGCATTGGGCATATACCGCTTCCCTGTACGTCCCCGGCAGCCGTAGCACAACGCACAGGCATTTTCCCGTTCCGCTCATGCCGACGCTCATGGCTCGCTTTGCCGCCACATCCGCCGACTGAACGCGTCCAGCAATGAGATCCTGCAAATAGGCCTCCCGTTGGGAATATTCTCGCTTTTCTCTGCGAAGATATTTCCTGATGACAAACGTAGCTGACTGCACGGCCTGCTCCGCGATTGCTCTGTCGGTCTCCGCCTCAAGTCTTCGATCCGCCCACACCGTCAGATAGCCATATACAGAGTCATCATTCCCCAACAAAAAGACATTCCGAAAGATCCGGATCCCGTTAATCTCCCGCTCCTGAACCAGCGGGATCTCCTCTCTTTCCACCGAGTAGATCGGGAGCGGTTCTTCCGCAGCTGTGATCTCCGACAACTGCAGCTGGAGGTTTGGCTCTGAGAAGCCGCTCACGATGCTCCAGTTTGTATCCGATATGGTTACGCTTGCATGCAACAGATGCCCCAGGAGCTTTGCGATCTCATCCATCTCCCGCTCTTCAAACGCGGCCTTTGTAAAATCCCGGTACAGCGCATAGGAGAGCTCTGTCTTTTCCAGCTTTTTGACGTAGACCTCTTTCATGATCTCGTTCATGATCTCTGAAATATTGTGATCATCCGGGATCTCGATCAGCGGCAGACCACACTGGTTGGCAACGTCGATCATGTGCTGCGGGACTCTCCGGAAAAACCGCATAATCTTTAATCCCAGACCGGAGCATCCCGTTTTGCTCAGATCCACAATGATCTGCTTCTGCGCGTTTACATCGTCGCGGATGCAATAGCCTGTGGTGACGATAAACTGATTCTCCTTGGTCCAATTCGCAATATCCGGACTCTCCATCAGATTCAAAGAGGAGATGGGTCGGTTCGCTCCCTGGGCGCCGCCCACAATCCGCCAGTCGTGAAAGTGCTTCAGAGTCAGCAGATCCCGAACCAGAAGTTCTCCGCTGTTCTCGCGGGAGGATTGGGCAATATGAGACAAAAGCGTCGTTTCCACAAGTGAGCTGCGTAGCTCCTCCGAGGCTGTGAGCTGCGGCATGGCATACAGTGTCTCGTCCCTCCGTCTCCGATCAGCGGGCTTTGTCGCCGCAGACGGCACAAACCACCTGCCACGAATCTTGACCGCGCCGGGGATCCGACCTCCGCAGCAAAGCGCCAGGACTCTCCGGTTGGTAATGCCCCAAAGGTTTCCAATCTCTGTAGTTGACAAATACTTCATGTGCTCCTCCGCCATTTCATAGCCCGCATTATTCTTTAATACGAATATATCATACCTTTTGCCGAATAGAAAGAATAATATTTATTCGTTTTAACCTTTCCCTTGTCTCGGTATTTCTGTATTCGCGAAGTCACCCTCCAAATTAAAAATAGGTCGATCTTTCTTCGCTTTTCTTCTTCATTTTCTCTGATTTATCACTTTTTTATCAGAGTGATTTTTCCCGTCACGAACGGTTCTTTCTTTTCTTTCCCGTACAGATGCACCAATCTGTACAGCGCCTTTGGCGGTTTTTATACCGTACCGCTGATTCTTCTGTTTCTGTCAAAAAAACGGACTGCAGAAGCGCAGCCCGGTCGCATATCACATATCTTCACCTAAAAATTCCGGGAGAAACCGGATGTTCTTTTCCGTCAACAGATGTCCGTCCTCCTCGCCGTTGACCTGGGTCGAGACGAGATCAGCAAGCTGCGCCGCAGGATGGCTGAGATCACCGGTACGCTCAGCATGGAATATGACGTCACGGTTTCTGCCACAACAAAGCCGACAGACCAGTTTGAACAGTACAGTGCGGCGCTCCCCTATTACTCTAATGTTTTGAAGGAGGGAGTCCGACATGAAGCATCACAGCAGTATTATTTCAGAGTTCCGCAGGCTGTATGTTAAGACTGGAACGTTTGACGTGAAGTTCTCTTCCATCATTTCCTCCCTTTTTGACCTCTGGGCAGAGAGTGACTACGATGATTTCTGCGTCATCAGCGAAAGAAGCATTAGGCCCTGTCCATGATGCTGAATTCTTTTTATCCGCAGTTAGAGAATATTTAGGAAATTTGTGAGGCACTGACTCTGCCTGACCCACAGAGATACAATGTTTGAGAAAACGGTCCGGCTTTGCCTGCTTTGGCGGAGCCGGGGCTTTGACCAATACGCTGACCAATATGCGGATATCAGCGAGCGGACACAGTGGACAATGACCTCTTGCCTGCTCTGAAAAAGTGGAGCAAAAAGTACTGGAAAGCGTCCAATAGCAGGGCTTTGACGTCCAGACGGATCTTCACACGCAGGAGGTCACTGGTTCGAGTCCAGTAGTCTCCACCAAACCCTTGGAATTACTGATATTCCGAGGGTTTTTTCTTTTTTTCTTTCAGATTTAGACCGCCTGCCTGAAATAGATTTTTTTGAATCGCAGGAGGAGATGTATGCTCTAAGTGACTTCTTAATCATGGTTTTTGTCATGGTTAGTGAAGCAGTCACTTAGAGTATTTTCATTTCAGGAGGTACAGCCATGAGAAACGAGAAAATCACCCCACTGTATGAGCGGTTGAGCCGCGATGATGAATTACAGGGCGAGAGCAACTCCATAAGCCATCAAAAGCAAATGTTAGAGGAGTTTGCCCGCAGGAATGGGCTGCCGAACCCCACCCATTTCACCGATGACGGCGTATCGGGAACCCGTTTTGACCGTCCCGGCTTTCTAGCGATGATGGAGGAAGTCGAGGCCGGACGGGTAGAGGCCATTGTTATCAAAGACATGAGCCGCCTGGGGCGTGACTATCTGAAAGTCGGCCAGGTCATGGAGATTTTGCGGCAGCGCGGCGTCCGGCTGATCGCCATCAACGACGGTGTGGACAGTCTGAAAGGCGACGACGATTTTACCCCGTTCCGCAACATCATGAACGAATTTTACGCCCGCGACACCAGCCGAAAAATCCGCTCCGTGTTCAAATCCAAAGGTATGAGCGGCAAGCACCTGACCGGCACCGTCATTTATGGCTACCTGTGGGACGAAAAGCGGGAACACTGGCTTGTGGACGAAGAAGCCGCCGAAGTGGTACGCCGTATCTTTTCCCTGACGATGGAGGGCTATGGCCCCTATCAAATCTCCAAGCTGCTGTCCGAGGCAAAGGTTGAAATCCCCGCTGTCCATCTGGCACGCTTTCACGAAGGCGTAAACAGGTCAAAGCCGGTCAAAGACCCCTACGGCTGGGGATCGTCCACCATTGTGAACATCCTGAAAAAGCGGGAATACCTGGGCCACACCATCAATTTCAAGACCCGCAAGCATTTCAAGGACAAGAAAAGCCACTATGTTGACGAAAGCGAGTGGACGATTTTTGAGAATACCCATGAGGCCATCATCGACCAGGAAACCTTTGACAATGTGCAGCGTATCCGGGCAAATGTCCGGCGTTACCCGGACGGCTGGGGCGAGGCCCATCCCCTGACCGGCCTGATGTACTGCGCCGACTGCGGCGGCAAGATGTATGTCCATCGCGTCAATAACGGCAAGCGTGATCCACAGTTTACTTGCAGCCAGTACAGCAAAATCCCATGCGGGACGCTTTGTGGCACACAGCACCGCATCCGGGCCGAGGCTGTCTTGACCTTGATAACCGATATGCTCCGGGCCATCGCGGAATATTCCAAGAATGACCGGGCCGAGTTTATCCACACCGTCCAGGAAACGCAGGCCGCCCAGCAGACCGCCGACATATCCAAGAAACGGAAACGGCTGGCCGCCGCCCAAAAGCGGGCCGGGGAACTGGAAAAGCTGATTTGCAAAATCTATGAGGACAATGCCCTGGGCAAGCTGCCGGACGCCCGGTATGAGGCCCTGGACGCACAGTACGCCAAAGAGCAGGACGCTCTCAATGCGGAAATCACGGAACTGGAAAAGGCCGTTACCGGCTATGAGCAGAGCCGGAAATCTGCGGAGAAGTTTATTGCCCTGATTGACAAGTACGAAAATTTCGATACGCTGACAAATACCATGCTCAACGAGTTTGTAGAGAAAATCCTTGTCCATGAACGCGCCCGCAAAGGCAGCCAGGACACCACACAGGAGGTTGAAATCTACTTCAACTTTGTGGGCCGGTATATCCCGCCCGCCTTGCAGCCGGTTCCCCTGACCCCGGAGGAACAGGAAGAACTGCGGAAGAAGGAGGAACGCAAGGACAGGCTTCACCAGAACTACTTGCGCCGCAAGGCAAATGGCAAGCAGAAGGAATGGGAAGAACGCTACAACGCCAGGCGCAAGGCCCAGGTGGAGGCGGCAAAGGCCGCGATCCGGGCCGAGGACATGGAGAAGGGCATTTTTACCACCGTCAGCCAGTTACCCAGGCAGGAGCCGCGCAAGGCCGCTTTACCGGCCAGCGCCGCAGTTTAACTATCACAGTGTAAAGGAGGACGAACATGAGCAAATTGACTTACACCCGCTGCGGGGATTACTACATCCCCGACCTGAAACTTTCCGAGCAGCCGGAGGCCCCCATCGGCAAGTATGGCCGTATGCGGCAACGCTACCTGAAGGAACACCGGCCCGGCCTTTACAGCAGCCTGATTTTGAGCGAAAAGCTGTACCCGCACCTGTTGGAGATTGACCGGGCGGCGCATGAACGGATGGACGCCATGTTGCCCCGCATGATGGAGGCGGCAGGCGTCACCGAGGAATTGAAAGCCCGTGACCCTATGCGCTGGGTGGGGCTGATGAACACGCTGAAAGCACAGGTGGAGGAAATGATTTGTCAAGAGTTTATTTATATTTAGAACTTCAATTTTAAGAGAAGCAGAGGGTTTTCCCTCTGTTTCTTTTTGTCAGAAAACCATTTGACACTGCCATTATTCGCGCCTATACTTAGAGTGGTTAGTCATAACGAACCAAAAGGAGGAATGGGTAGTGCTGACCTATGAAAAACAAGCACTCTCTGGTGCGATTGAAGTATTATTGCGGTCTGAATTGCCAGACGAATTTGAAGGGACAAAGTTATACGGCTCTCCCGAAGAAGATGAACTACGGCAGGACTGTAAAATTTTTCGGCTGTCAAATGAAACAGGGCATGGACGCATTACAGTCTATCAGGTTTTTTCTGGTATTGAGCTTTACTATAACGATATGCACATGGGATATTGCAATCAAAATCAAGCCACAGCTAAAAACATGATAGAGATTAACCATTGTCTGATAGGACGTTTTGAGTGTAGCTTTGGCGAAAATAGTTGCTGCTATATGGCGGAAGGCGATTTGTCGATCAGCTCCATGATGAAGAAAAAGTCAAATTCGTGTTTTCCGCTGAACCACTATCACGGTATTTCTATCATCATCAATCTGGATGAATTGCTGCCGGAAGTACGGCAAATCATGGAGCTATTGAATATTGATTTGCACTACATACAAAAATATATTTGCGAAGGAAACCGTTGCTGCATCATGCGGGCCAATCCGTCTATTGAACATATTTTTTCGGAACTTTATCATGTCCGGGAAAAAAGAAAACCAGGATACATGAAAGTCAAAATGCTGGAACTGCTTCTGTTCTTAAGTGATCTCAATACGGCAGAAGAAGTTTTACAGACGGATTATTTCAATCAAAATCAGGTCGCATTGATTAAAGCAGTAGCGTCCTATATTACGGAGGACTTGACAGCACATCATACGATTGAACAGCTTTCCCAGAAATTCGAGATTTCTACAACAGCATTGAAAAAGTGCTTTCGAGGCGTCTATGGAACCTCTGTCTATTCTTATCTTCGTACCTATCGGCTTCAAGTCGCCAAAAAATTGTTGCTGGAAACCGAGTTGTCAGTAACGGAGATTGCAAGTAAAATCGGATATGAAAATCCGAATAAATTCACTTCTGCCTTCAAAGAAATGTATGGCAGCTCTCCGACGGAATTCAGAAAGAGTGTCCGTTTGGATAGAAGCGGGTCCGTATGGAGTGGCGAAGAAATCTGAGCTGTATTAGAATATCCTTTGTCAGATAAAAGCAGAAAGACCGCTTGAAGCTGGCCTATTTTTTGAATAGTGGGTTAGGTACTGCTAACTTTCTGCAAGACAAAGGAGGATTTCCAAATGGAAAATGAAAAATCGACAGGTAACAAGTACACTGTCAAAGACGCGGCAATCATCGGTATCTTCTGTGCGGTCATGTTCGTTGTATTTATGGTCTATTCGACCCTGACCGGCGCTTCACTGTTCTATTCCATGATTTTTAACGCCGCAGGTGCGGCACTTATCCTCGCACCGTTCTATGTTTATATGTGCATGAAAGTCGGCAAGCATGGCCCCGCTTTTGTCTACAATATCATGTGGGCAATTATCGCCGGATTGATGATGGGGCCGTTTATGATTCCGTGGTTTTTGGGCGGCGGTATCATCGCAGAGCTTTCCATGTGCGGAAAGGATGCCTACCATGACATTAAGCGTGTGTCCATTTCGTGGGTAATCACGGCATTGGTTCGCGCTGCACATGGTATGTCAGAAATTTGGTTTTTCAAAGACGCATTTCTTGCCACCGGCGTCAGTGAGCAGCAGGTTCAGGTTCAGACCCAGTATTACACCGATCCGAAGTACGTCCTTTTGAGCCTGGCTGTCACCGCTATCCTGGCCGTCCTTGGCTGCATGATTAGCAACAAACTGATTGTGAAGCACTTCAGAAAGAGTGGCGCGATTAAATAAACTATGAGCATGAAATTTGATTTTCGGACCAAATTGCTTGTCATAGTTCTCACTATGTCGCTTGTGGCGGTGCTCACAAGCGACATTTTGATATACACACTTTTGGGCGTTTTGAGCGTGTATTTGATTATTCAGGGCTTTGGCAGGCAGACAATAAAATATCTAATCGTCTGCGGTGTTTTTATCGTGTTAAGGCTGCTTTCAGGAGGACAGGGCATTACCATTCTTATGCCGGAAATGTTCCTGTTCATGGTGCTGCGTATTTTGATGATGGTTATGGCTGCGCAGCCCGTGATTGGTATGCCGCCGGGAGAAGTTGTAGCAGTTTTTAAAAAAATCCACGCTCCTGATGGAATTGCCCTGCCCGTAACCTTCATGTTGCGTTTCTTCCCTACTGTGCGCAGTGAATTTTCCGATGTGTTTGCCTCACTTCGGCTGCGAAAGCTGTTGTCATGGAAACATCCTCTGGACGCAATGGAGTATATTGTTACGCCTGTTATTTTCCGTTCATCCAGAATAGCTGAGGAACTCGCAGCTTCTGCTGAAAGCAGGGGGATTTCCAATCCGGGAAAACATACCTGCCGCAGGAAGATAGAATTTCAAAAAAGAGATTGGATTATGTGCGTGGTTGCTGTTTGCGTAACCGCACTCTATTTTGTGCTGGAAAGGACGGTAGCATAATGGTAAATGATAAAGCAAGGCGATCCGTTATCCAGTTTGAAGATGTATCTTTTGAATATCCGGGAGCCGAAACAGAAAGTATCCATCATATCAGCCTCGATATAAAAAAGGGCGAGTTCCTTGTTCTGACTGGAGGGAGCGGCTGCGGAAAGACAACTTTAACACGATTGATAAACGGGTTAGCTGAACAATTTTACGAAGGGACGCTGAAAGGGCGAGTCACACTGCTGGGACGCAGCATATCGGAATATCCTCTGTATGAAATCGGGAAAAAAGTAGGTTCAATCTTTCAAGATCCAAAGAGCCAGTTTTTTGCCAGTATTACAGAGGATGAAATTGCGTTCGGGTGTGAAAACTATGGCGTTCCGTATGAAGAACTGGATGGACGGGTTTCAAGTGCGATCAAACGTATTAACGGAGATATGCTGCGCGGGAAAGAAATTTATCCGATGTCCAGCGGAGAAAAACAGAAAATAGCGGTGGCCTCCGTCAATGCTGTTGACCCGGAAATTTATGTGTTTGATGAACCTTCGGCCAATTTGGATATGTATTCCGTTGAGGCGCTTAAAAATTTGATGGGTGGACTAAAAGCGGAAGGCCACACAATCATTGTTGCTGAACACCGGCTTTATTATCTTACTGACCTTGCAGACCGTTTTCTTTATATGGAAAACGGGAGCATAAAAGAAGAATGGACGGCGGGAGAACTGCTCTCTATTCCAGAAGAAAAAAGACGAGCCATAGGAATACGGGCGGCAGATTTACACCATATTGAAGTAGATATTCCCCCTACAAAAGAAAAAGATATGACGCTGGAGGTAAAGGATTTGACGTTTTCCTATCGCAAACATCCGGTTTTCCACGATATATCTTTTCGGGCGTATGCTGGCGACCTGATTGCGATTGTAGGCCATAACGGAATAGGAAAAACTACTTTGTCGAATATTCTTTGTGGTATGCAAAAGGAAAAAGAGGGTCAGGTCATATATAACGGGACAAAGGTATCTAAAGGCAAAAGGAAGAATTTTGCCTACTTTGTTATGCAAAATACAGATTGCCAGTTGTTTGGGGACAGCGTAGAAGAAGAACTGCTATTAAACGGAAAAGGCAGTACCCAGGAGCAACGCGATGATCTGCTAAAACTATATGGTTTGTTTGAATGGAAAGAACGGCATCCCGCTACTCTTTCCGGCGGACAGAAACAACGGCTCGCTCTCGCTGTATCGGATTGGATAGATACCCCCGTTTTGATTTTGGATGAGCCTACCAGCGGTCTTGATTTCAAAAATATGATGAGAATATCGGAGCATTTGAAAGCTCTGGCGCAAAAAGGAAAGACCATTTTAATCATTACCCACGATTATGAATTTGCCGCTATGACTTGCAATCGGGTTCTGCATTTCGTTGATGAAGGTCATGTAGAAACATTTCCGTTACAGGAAAATTTGTCCCGCTTATATTCCTGCCTTATGTGTCAATGAATTATGTGTCTGATTGGATAGATACGCTCTGTATGGAGTGGCAGAAACAACTGAATGATTTTATGATAATAGACGGGTTAGAAGATACTAACTCGTCTATTATTGCGAAAGGAGCCTTGCTTATGGATAAGCAAAAAAATGGAGAACTGTCCAGAATGTTCGGATATGCAGGGAAATTCCATGTTTTGACCGTTTTGGGATGTGTTCTCTCCGGGATCAGTACCATTTTATCTATGCTGCCTTTTGTTTGCATTTGGCTCGTCATCCGCGATTTAATCCAGGCTTTTGCTGCCGGGGATATATCTCTTGCAACGGGGAGCGCCCATTATGCGTGGATGGCGGTTGTGTTTGCAACGGCAAGCATTTTAATTTATTTTATCGCCCTGAACTGTACTCATCTGGCGGCGTTTCGTACAGCCACCAATATGAGAAAATCTGCAATTCATCATATCGTGACGCTGCCGTTGGGGTATTTCAGCCAAAATGCAAGCGGACGGCTCAGAAAAATCATTGATGATAATGCAGGACTTACAGAAGGATTTCTGGCCCATCAGCTTCCCGATCTGACCGGAGCCGCAGTTATGCCGGTTGCCGTTATTATTTTGATTTTCCTTTTTGACTGGCGGCTGGGAATTTGCTGCCTGATACCTATGGGAATCAGTGTCATCTTTCTCAAACAGATGATGGGCGGAGATAATGCGCAGTTTATGGGCAAGTATATGACTGCACTGGAAACAATGAATAAAGAAGCTGTGGAATATATTCGCGGTATTCCTGTTGTAAAAGTATTTCAGCAAACTATTTATTCCTTCAAAAATTTTCACGCTGCAATAGAAGAATACGAAAAATTTGCTTCCGGGTATGCCTTAAAATGCCGTATTCCTCTTACTGGATTTACAGTAACACTGAACGGCACATTTGTTTTACTTATTCCAGTCGCCATGTTTATTTTGTCCGGGGTCAGCGGCCAGGCGGCTTATGAAAATGTTGTGCTGGATTTTCTGTTTTACAGTTTGTTTACTCCGGTCTGTGCAACTATGATGAACCGTATCATGTTTGCCAGCGAGCAGCTTATGGCGGCTAAAAGTGCAGTCAGCCGGGTGGATGAAATTTTGCAGGAAAAGCCATTGAAAGAGCCGGAACATCCCCTGATCCCGGTAGATGCTTCGATTGTGTTTTCGGATGTTTCCTTCGCCTATCCAGGGGCCAAAGAGAAGGCCTTAGACTATATCAGCTTTGAGGTTCCGGCAGGAAAAACAGTTGCGCTTGTTGGTGCCTCTGGCAGCGGTAAAAGTACAGCAGCAAGTCTCATTCCCCGATTTTATGATGTTCAGTCAGGTTCTGTTACGATTGGCGGCGTGGATGTACGCAATATTGAGAAGCAGGAACTGATGGAAAGGGTTGCTTTCGTGTTTCAGAATACCCGTCTGTTCAAGGATACTTTACTGAATAATATTAAAGCGGCCCGCCCGGACGCTACCAGGGAAGAAGTCCTGAAAGCGGCTGATGAAGCACAATGCAAGGACATTATTGACCGCCTCCCGGATGGGCTTGATACGCTCGTTGGAACAGGAGGCACATATCTCTCAGGAGGTGAAAATCAAAGGATTGCTCTTGCAAGGGCAATCTTAAAAGACGCCCCTATTATTGTGCTGGATGAAGCCACAGCATTTGCAGATGCCGAAAACGAACATCAGATACAGCTCGCTTTTGAGCGGCTGACCCAAAACAAAACGGTTCTGATGATTGCTCATCGACTTTCTACGATACAAGACGCAGACCTTATTCTGGTGTTCAAGGATGGGCAGATTGCAGAAAGAGGTACACACGAAGAATTAGTAGCCTTAAATGGTATTTATTCTTCCATGTGGAAGGATTACCAGACTTCGATTGCCTGGAAGGTCGGAAAGGAGGACGAGCAGCATGATTAAGGCGTTAAAAAAGAAGTATGCGTTAAGCAATCAGGGTGCAAAAGACCTGTTAAAAGGGATCGTTTATTCGGTACTGGCTAATATCAGCCTTATGTTTCCTGTTATTCTTCTGGCTATCGTCCTCAATCAGCTTCTTGCGCCTGTTTTGGGAACGAGTGCGCCAGAGATCAGTGCCGCCGTTTACACTGTGATTGGAATTGTGATTTTAGCCGTTGTATTTATTTTTCATTATTGCCAGTACACCGCAGCATATCTCGGAACGTATGACGAAAGCGCAAGGCGGCGTATCGGACTTGCGGAAAAATTGCGCACCCTTCCGCTGACCTTCTTCCACCAGCGTGATCTTGCTGACCTGACAAGCACTATTATGGGAGACTGTGCAAACTTTGAGCACGCATTTTCCCATACGGTTCCACAATTCTTTGGAGCAGTTATCTCTACGGGGATTGTTTGTATCGGCCTGCTGATTTTCAACTGGCAAATGGGCCTGGCTCTTCTCTGGGTAGCTCCGATTTCATTTGCAATCGTTATTCTGTCACGGAAATGGCAGGAAAAACTCAACCAAAAACACATGAACGCCAGACTTGAGCTTGCAGAGGGTATTCAGGAGTGTTTGGAAACTGTACAGGATATAAAAGCCTGCAATCAGGAAGAAGATTATCTTCGCAAATTGGACGCAAAGATGGATGCCGCAGAAAAAGCACAAATTTCATCCGAAATGACAACGGCAAGTCTGCTGACAACCGGCCAGATGTTTTTACGGCTCGGTTTGGCAACGGTGATTGTAGTAGGTAACGGTCTTGTGGTAAGTGGAGGTACCTCTCTGTTTACCTATATTCTGTTTTTGATTGCTGCCTCCCGCCTTTATGATCCGCTTTCCGGGGCGATGTCAAATATGGCGGAGCTGTTCTCTGTACAGCTTCAGGTAAACCGTTTGAAAGAAATAGAGGAATACCCGGAAGAAACCGGCGAGAAGAATATCCATACAAACGGGTACGATATTACATTCGATCATGTCCAGTTTTCTTACGAAAAGGGCAAACCGGTACTGAAGGATGTTTCGTTTACTGCAAAACAGGGACAGGTCACGGCATTGGTTGCCCCGTCCGGCGGCGGCAAAAGTACAGTCGCAAAACTGGCAGCCAAATTTTATCCTCTGGACGGAGGAAGAATATTGTTGGGCGGAACCGATATTGCTCCGCTAAATTCAACCATGTTGATGAAAAACTTCTCTATCGTTTTTCAAGATGTTGTGCTGTTTAATAACACCATCATGGAAAATATTCGCGTTGGCAAAAAGGACGCTACGGACGAGGAAGTGATTGTCGCAGCTAAAGCAGCGCAGTGTGATGAATTTATTTCAAAATTACCTGACGGCTATCAGACAGTGATTGGAGAAAACGGCTCTACGCTATCAGGCGGTGAATGCCAGCGGCTTTCCATCGCACGCGCTCTTTTGAAAGATGCTCCTGTTATTCTTCTCGATGAAGCTACTGCTTCTCTTGATGTAGATAACGAAACTGAAATTCAAAACGCAATATCCAGGCTGGTAAAAGGCAAGACGGTTCTTATTATCGCTCATCGAATGAGGACGGTGGAGGCTGCCGATAACATTGTTGTATTGTCAGATGGTATTGTAGCCGAAAACGGGACTCACGAAGAACTTATGAAAGAAAATGGCCTCTATCATAGACTGGTCGATTTACAGACAGCTTCTGCAAATTGGAAGTTAAGCGTTTAATTCGTAATAAGGAGGTACTGATGAAACTTCATGCGTCCGGGGAGGACTACCTGGAAACCATCCTTGTTCTCCAAAAGAAACTCGGTATGGTACGCTCCGTAGATGTGGCCCGGCACATGGAGGTGTCAAAGCCCAGCGTGTGCCATGCAGTGGCTACCTTGCGGGACGGCGGCTTTCTCACGATGGACGAAGATCACTTTCTCCATCTGACCGATGTGGGCCGCGAGGTGGCTGAAAAAATCTATGAGCGTCACTGCTTCTTTACCGAGCAGCTTATCGCCGCAGGCGTTGACCCAAAAACTGCGGAGGCCGATGCCTGCCGGATTGAACACATTATCAGCGATGAAAGCTTTTCACGGCTGAAAGAGGCAGCCGGACAGGAACAAACCTAAACCGAATAAGCCAAGCGATCCTGCCCCGCAAGACGGGAAAAGAAAAAAACCGTTGCAGGGCAGGCAACTTCGTGCGCCCATAATGGATTTTCAGGGACTGCGGCGGTTTTGAGTACATCAAGGCCGCCGTTCCTTATGCCCTCGACAAAGGAGTGACGCCTACACGCTGACACGGCGGCTTTAGGAGGGAGCCGCCATGAAGCACACTGACCGCCGACAAATTCAGACGATATTTGCACTATCGTCAAAAAAATCCCGGCCACCGAACAGGCCCCGTCTGGCAGCCAGTGCGAAAATTGTCACAATGTAACTGAATACCGTGTTTTTTGCGCTCGAATAGCTTCATGCTGTCCGGGCGCTTTTTCATACCTGTGGGGCCGGAACATCGGGCCAACATGGCCCGAACCTTGCCCCCGGTGTCGTTCCCCGCCGCCCCGTTCAGATTTTCCCGCAAAAATCTGAACGGAGGAAAGGCCGATGGAAGTCACCATCAATTACAACGGACAAGCTGTGGCCGTGGAGGTCACGCTGGAAGTCTATGAATTTCTTGACCGGGCCGACCACAAAGCCGAAAACCTGTCTCATGAGCAGCGGCGGCATTGGGATGGCCGGGAGTTTGACGAGTACATAGTTGCCACCGAGGGCGTGGGTATCTACGGCGAAACGCCGGAGGACTACCTTTGCCGCATGGAAACGCTGGGCGAGCTGATGGCCGTCCTGGACACCTGCACCGAGACCCAGCGCCGCCGGTTCCTGCTCTATGCCCTGGACGGGCTGAGTTTTTCGGAGATCGCTGCCCTGTGCGGCTGCTCCAAGAGTTCGGTGCAAGGCTCCATTGAAGCGGTCAGAAAAATTTTCAAAAAAATTTTGAGAAACCACCCATACGAATGACCCCTTTTCGGGCTACCAAGTGAAAGGGATTGTCTCCCTTATCCCAGCGGGAGGCGGACAGCGGACAAGCTGCCCGCCTCCCCCATTTTCAGGAGGTAAGCCTATGAAAACCATCAATCTGCGGTGGATTTATCCCCACTACCGGCACAACGAGTTTGTGGAGGTCAGCGATGAGGTCTGGGAGGCCATACAGCAGGCCCAGCGCGAGATGAACAACTATGAGCGCCGGAAGGTCTACCACCGCGCCTACTACTCCCTGGACGCATATAGCTGGACGGAGAACTACGCGCTGGAACACGGGAGATCGCCGGAGGAAATCCTTTTGGAGCGCGAGGAACGGGCCGCCCGCCTGCGGCTGGTTGCCGCCTTGCCGGAGGCACTGTCTCATACCACTCCAACCCAGGCCCGCCGTGTCCGGGCCTACTACATCGCCGGTATCAACCAGCCGAAAATTGCCCGGATGGAGGGCGTACACAGCAGCAAGGTCAGCATTGCCATCCGGCGGGGCCTGCGGAATATGCGCCGCTGCTATGACGGCCTTTTCCCGTCAGAATGAGGGCGGGCCTATGCAGACCATCAACCTCAAGCAATATTATCCGTTCTGCACTGAGGACACCCTTGTGGAGGTGTCGGATGAAATCGTTGAGGCATTCCTGCTGGACAAGCGGGCCGAGGCCGCCAGGGAGCGCAAGATGTACCGCTACAAGGCCCACTACTCCCTTGACTGTGACGACGGGATTGAGAAGGCTGCCATCGGCTGGGCGCAGCCATCGCCGGAGGACTACATCGTGCAGAAAGAGGAACAGGCCGAACACGCCGAGCTGATCCGGCGGCTCTATGAGGCCATTTCCTCTTTGCCCCCAGCGCAGGCCCGCCGCGTCCATGCCCGGTATATGCTGGGGATGAAAGTGAAGGACATTGCCGCGATGGAGGGTATCACCCCATCCCAGGCGGGGAAGTCCATCCATGCGGCGCTTCGGCGGCTGCGCCGGTACTTCATACGCCGGAAATGGACAGGCGGCCTATGTTGGCTGGCGTGCAGGCTGGCGGGAAACCGGCTCAGCGCCCGGTGGCAGTATACCGCTATGAAACTTGTGCCGGTATTCTTACTGTTTCCGGTGGGGTCGTGGCTGCAGTACTTGGGCGACGCCCTGAAAAGTGCGGCCCAGCTTCCTGAAATGCAACTGCCGCTGATCTTGCCGGAGGCATCCCACGGGGGGCTTCCTGAAGTTGTCTCCCATACCGCTACAGCAGCCCCCCAGGCGTTTCCGCAGTTGGCGATTTCACCTACCGCCCATCAGGTCCTCATCACGCTGTGGGGTGTGTGCGCGGCAGCCGTTCTGGTCTGGAAATTTGTGCGATTTGCGGGATTCAGGCGGCGTCTGCGGCAAGCGGGACTGGTGGAACCAGGAGCTAACACGCAGCTTCTCCTCCAGAACTGTCGTCAAAAACTCGGCGTCCGGAAACCGGTTCAGCTCTGGATCAGTTCGGCAGCGCCGGGCCCCTTCGCCACAGGACTGCTGCATCCGCGTATTGTTCTGCCGGACCGGGCATTTTCCCAGCGGGAACTGCAGTACATTTTGCTCCATGAGCTGACGCACATCAAATCCGGAGACCTGTGGGTCCGCTGGATCTCTATGTTGGCGGCAGCAGTGCACTGGTGGAATCCGGCCATTTACCTGTGGAACCGGAAGATGGTGGAGCTGAGCGAAGAGAGCTGCGATGAGCGGGTCGTGCTGGATTGGCCCTCCCAGGAACGGATCGATTACGGCCGGGTCCTGCTGAAAACGGCCTGCGCTGCGGCGATACCGGAGGGACTGACCACATCGATCTCCACAACAAAACTGCTTCAAAGGAGGCTATCGAGAATGTTTCACACCAGGAATCTTACGAAAAAGCAGAAAATGATCTCCGCAGGCGTCATCTTGGCCCTGCTGGTCTGCGGTTCGGCAGCGGCTCTGGCTGTACAGAGCCCCGTTGTCATCCGGGAGGAATCGAAAGCCGCCGGGCAGACATCCGATTTCGCCAGTTCGCAGGGAACGGCGTCCGACACGATGGAACAAAAGGATCCGGTTCCTGCTGCGCCCCAGGAAGACTACGGTGAAGTTCAGGAGGACGAGGCATCTGATCCGCCGGCGAGGGCCGAGCAGGAGCGCGCCCCGGCTTCTTCCAATGCCGCCGGATCGCAGGACGATGCGGATGGACAAAATGCGCAGAGCATAGAGCCCGCGGATGACCATACGGCAGACACTTCCATCTATGCAGACGCCGTCCGGGGCGACACGGAGTTGATTCTGGCCCGAGGGGGCACGCTGCTGCCGGACAACGATCTGGGGTCCTACCGTGAGGTTAACGGCACCTTTTATAAACTTTTTGCAGCCAAAGGAAGCACCCCTAATGTGGTGCGTGTGATGGCAGAATATGACGTTGGAAATTGGGAAATTCTGAATTCTTCCGAACAGAAGATTGCCAGCGAAACCCTGGTAAACGGCGAGTACCCCAAAAACAGCCATGGAGAGAGCTATGGATCTTCTGCCTTGGCAAACTATGTTGGTTATTCCCCAGATTTGATTGCGGCTGTCGGCACTCACGGTGAGTCCGGCTATATTCGGGACGCAGACACGGATGTCATCCCAGATCTTTCCGCTGAGGAGTGCCCACACGAGTTTATGGTCCCCCTCTACGATTCCGAGGGCGAAGTCATCGGTGAATTCGCTGTTGACTGCGGCGGGCATTTCAGCGGCGGCATGACCATAGAAGAGGCAAAAGAGGCAATTGCGGCAGGTCTTGCACCCTGAGTACACGGCAGGAGTGATATGATGGTTTTCACTGGGGGCACATCTGCAAAGAGCGATCAAGCAGAGGTATCTTTGGAAACTTATACAGTCTGGATTGGTGCCGTGGAAAAAATTGCGTCTTTTCACTATGTAAAAAACTTTAAAGATTGTTCCTTTTCCTGCCACGACCATTTCATGAGTTTTCTCTGTTCCCTGCAGGATCGCGGGTACCGGTTCCAGTAGAAGTGCGGCTCTGGTTGGATCGTCCAATCGCGGGCCTTCTTCATGGAGTCTGTATTCATTTGCTGCACTGTACGCTGTTCAAGTATTTCAATGCCGATTAGAGGATATCATCTGCCTGCTTTAGCCTATCAAACGATATTTATTTGAGTGACCCAGAGCAGGAAAAACCGAAGCGGAAACAACGGAGCGGTCAGGCCAGGATGAATGCGCAGCCTCCAGCAAACGGCGTCAAACAGGATGGGAAACGACTCAAACGCATGCCGTTTCCCATCCAGACGGATCTTCACACGCAGAGGGTCACTGGCTCGGAGTCCAGTAGTCTTACCAAAAAGTTCCTGATTTCTTGCGAAATCAGGAACTTTTTGCTTTATGGCAAAAAGATTTGCTTCAACTTTCCGCTTCTTCTCCGACCAATACGGCGATAGTTTGGGATAGGAGGCAGCATCGCCAGACAGGAATTTCCCTTCGGGCGCTGCCCTATGCTTTTGGCGGTTACATTGCCGTTCCCAATCACCTCCCTCCATGCTATCCGTCGTCTCCTACATTATGTCCGGTGTGGCGTGGGTGTAGGTACTAAGTGTGAACCTTGCCGAGTAGTGTCCCAGGGTGCCGGACAGGGTCTTTACATCCACACCATATTTCGAGACAGCGCTGCGAAAATATGCCTGAGGCCGTGGAATCGAGTACGTCCCGTGCCGATGGCCTTGACGATCTTCTGGTGGGTATGCCGTAAGGAATCCGAATGAAACATTTTACCCGTCTTGGATAACGGGAACATGTAGGGATTTTCCCGATGCTTGTTGTGCTCCTCCACCAGCAGGTTTACCGCCTGCTGCGAGACCGGCAGGACGTGGATGAAATTGCGGGTCTTGGGCTGGCTCACCACCAGTTCTCCCTTGGTGCGTGTTACCTGCTTCGTGTAGGTGCCGCTGTGGTTCGTATTAAAAGCGAAAAAAATTAACAGGCCCTCTGCCGACTTAAGCGGCAGAGGGCCTGTTGCATGATTAAGGAATCAATCTAAAACTTCTACACTGTCATCTTCACCAATGGCCAGCTTCATATAGGTCATGCTGTCATTTTCATAAATACTGTATACGCCCAAGAAGGCGGTATCCGGCGCAAGCTCTTCTTTACTGTAAGTCGTGCCGTTAAAGACGAAATCGGGACCATCGGTCACCACACCGACGGCGTATTCCGTCTCCACTGTGACATCTTCACAGGAAAGGAGCACTTTAACGAAGTTGTCCTCCAGCCCCATGTCCTCTCCGGCTCCGGGCGTAACCTCCTTACAGGTTACAGTGGCCCCATCCCCAAAGGAACAGCCGCCGCCTAAGATGACCATAGCGTGATAGTCGCCCAGGATCGTAAGGCCGCCGTTGAAAGTGCAGTTGTCAAAATAGATGCCGCTGCGCAACTCAATGGAGCCATCCCGTGTACTGGCGGGATCAACCGTTACGGTGACCATCTCATCAAATGTCACATCATAGACTTCGATCGTTTCGCCTGCTTTCAGTTGATAATCGTACTGTACTTCGGCAGCATCGCCGTTGGAGTCATCTCCCTGGGGTGCATTGGAATCATTGGTGGGTGCAGAGGGGTCTGCGCCGGAACAGGCGCAAAGCGCCAGCAGCATGGCTGCCATAAGAAATGCAAACAGTTTCTTCATCATCAAATTTCCTTTCTTCTTGCGTATTTAATGACTGGTCATCCCAGTCGGTTGCCCCAGATGTCCTCATCCAATAAAATGACCGTGCCGGACTCGTCCCCCAGTACCTCCATAGCGGCCTTGGGATCATAGATGTCTGTTTCCAGATTGGCGCTGTCGCTGTGGATCAGCGGAATGTCAGCGTACTGCACATAGGTATTGCCCTCAAAATCGGGAAAGTACTCCTCTGCATACGTCTGGATGTAAACGAGGGCCGACCGGGCCACGAAGAACACGTTGTTCCGGATAGCGCATCCCTCCTGAAGATTGGGACCACCCTCATGGGCAAAAGCGGGAGAAAAGCTCTGGTCCATCCAATCCTCCAAGCCGGTAAAGAACACGAAGTTGTCTTCATACAGGCAGTCAATGAACTGATGATCCGGGTCCGGCTCCTCATCCCAGTTAAAAAACGTCAAGCCGGAAGCGCACTGATAGAAAAGATTTCCTGTAAACTGCTTCCCCACCATCAACTGCCGCGTTTCCCCCTGTTGGTCGAAAATCTCCATGCCCGCGCCAGCGTGATACATGTGATGGACATAGTTGTTCCGGATTTGGATGTTCTCTGTACCACCACCCAGATCTCTGGCCAGACGCTGAATACCCCCACCGTAGCCGGTTACTGCATCACCGGTGTTATAGGCACCGATCACTCCACCTACCCAGCCTACCTCACAGTTCTGGATGATGATGTCCCGGCCCTCGCCCGCGTTCACCACTCCGTCTCCGGCAAAACCGATGAACAGGTTGTCCAGCACGCAGCCATCGGCAATGTTATCAAAGAGGGGGCACTGAGTCTGGAACTCAATACTCTCATAGAGCTCCCCAGGGTTTCCCTCGTCACAGCGGAAGTACAGCGCTCCCACGGGAATATTCCCATCCCACTCCCAGCCGGTGAGAAAAACGGGCAGAGTGTCCGGCAGGGTGCTGTTCGCCTGGGAGAAGAAGGTCAGGTTTTCCGTCAGCTCCGTTGTCACATCGAAGGGTGCCTGGGAGAGCTGCTCCTCCAGGTCAAAGTCTTCCGGGGTCCAGTTGGCGGGACCGATGTAGTGGAGAAACTCCGTGCCGCTCCAGTAGCCCAATACCTTCTGGGCGACGATCTCCTCATTGAGCACCATAGCGCCGCAGTCTGGCATATCCCGGTGGTAAAGCCAGATCTTCTCCCCGTTTTCTCCCTCCCACCAGAGGGACCAGAGAGCCGAATCTCCTCCGTTCTCCGGGGACGCACAGATACGGGGCTTTGCTCCCTCCCCGTAAGCGGAGTAGGTCACACCCTCTTTTGTTTCTACGGTGGTGTTCCGCTAGACACCGCCCCGCTCCAAGAACACCGCGTCGCCGTGCTCCAGCGCAGCCTTGTTGACCCGGTCCAGCGTGGCCCAGGCGGTCTCGGGGCTGAGCCCGTCATTTCCATCATCGCCCTTGTTGGACACGTAGTAGGCAGTACCGGTGTAGGTCTCACCGGGAACAAGCGTCTCATCCCACACAATTTGGGTTTCACTGGTCAGGATGGTTTCCCGTCGCTCCACCGCCTCCTCCAGCAAAGCCGTGGCGGCGGCCACGGCCTCATCCATGGGACCAGCGGAGCTGCCTGCACTTCCGCCCTGGTGACCCGCTCCCGCACCTGCGGTACATCCGGACAGCAAGAGGACAACGGTCAGCCCCAATAGAATGGACATACCCTGTCGTTTTCTCATCATAAAGCCCCCCCTGTTCAGAATGTTGCGTGGGGACAGTGGAAACCGGCGGTGACTTTGCTTTCGCCCGTGCCGCAAACGGCACACAGACACCGTCATCCTTCGATCACCACCCCTCTGTCATCGCCCAGAAGCTCGAGGCCCTCTGTCAGCGTGAGGGCGGTGCCGCTGTCCGCCAGATAAAGACCGGTGCCGCCGGGGCTCTGTACATAGGTGTTGCCCGTAAAAATACGGCTGTATTCCTCTGAGTACCGGTCCACCAGGATCAGCGCTCCCGAGGCAAAGGCAAAGGTGTTGTTCCGCACCTGCACGGTGCCGTCATGGGCGCAGGGCCCGCCCTGGAGAACGACTGCGTCACAGAAGGCCTCCTCCCAGATGCTGTTGAACCAGTTGTCCTGACCGGAGTACAGCACCAGATTGTCCTCCACCGCCATATTCCGGAAGATGTGCCCGTCCACTGCCTTCTCGTCCCAGTTGCACAGGAGAATGGCCTGGGTACAGTATTCTATGAGATTGCCGGAGATGGTACAGCCTTCCATGGCGGGGCAGTCCTCAAACAACTCCAAGGCGATTCCCTCCTGAAAGGTGTGGTGGACATAGTTATTCCGCACGGTGATGCCGCTGCCGTTGAAGGCCATGCCGCCGCCGTTGCAGCCCATGGAGCCGCAGTTGTAGGAGATGTGGTCATCCGATCCGGAGGCAGGTCTGTACCCGGTGACATTGCCTCCCATGAAGCCCACCTCCATGTTTTGAAGAAGGCTGTGGTTGCCGGTGGGAATGCCGTTGGCGCTGCCGCTGACGAAGGTCATGGAAGAAAACAGGATACACAGATTGTCGTATACCTGGTTGTCGGCAAAGCCGTCCACCAGGGGGAAGGGCTGAATGAACTCGATGCTCTCGTAGAGTTCCCCCGGATTTCCCGCGTCGCAGCGGAAGTACAGCTTCCCTGTCACATAGTCGTAGCGGCTGTCCGCCTCATTCCAGGTATGGAAAATGCGGTCGTTGTAGAGCCCCTGCCGGTCCTCCGGGTAGCGCAGGTCCGGGAAGCAGTACCCGTCGGGCAGGTGCTCTTCCACCGAGTAGACGGTCCCCTCCTCCAGAGGCCAGTAGTTCTCGTCCACCACCTGATATTCGCTGCCGTTCCAATAGGCTTTGTCCCGGTTTGCCACAGTCTCCTCGTTTAACACGATACCGGCCACCTCGGTCATCTCCGTGGAATAGACCCAGATCTTTCTCCCGTCCGCCCCCTCATAGGCGAGGGTCCACTTCTCTTTGCCGGCACCATTTTCCAGGGAGCCCAGAAACCGGGGCTTTTCTCCCTCCCCGTAGGCAGAGAAGGTGATCCCCTCTGTCCACACGGCCGAGCTGGGCAGACTGACCCCGCGCCACACGCTGCCCCGCTCAAAGAACACCGCGTCGCCGTATCGAAGCGTCACGTGATCCAGGGCCGCCGGGGTGGCAAAGGCGGTTTCCGGGCTGCGGCCGTCCTGGTCGTCGCTGCCGCCGTTGGAAATATAGTAGGCCGTGCCGGTGTAGGTCTCACCCTTGACGAAGGTATCGCTTTTGACGATGGCCGTTTCACTGCTCCGGATGGCTTCCCGGCGCTTGTCCGCCTGAGTTAAAATTGCCTGCACCTCCGGTGTGGAAAAGAAGGCCTCGTCCCGGGCCTCTATGGCCGGTGCGGCACAGCTCTCCTCCGACTCATACAGCCGCAGGACTGCCAGCGCCGCCTCCTCGATGGTAAAGGGCTGCTCCAGCCGCAGATCCCCGGCCTCGTCAAACTCCAGCAGGGGAAGGCCGGACACCAGGGAGACCCGCCGCTGGGAGAAGTCATAGGCCGGACCCACATGGTTGTTGTCCGCGCAGCCTTCTCCCAGATCAATGGGGGTGTCCCAGTCGAAGAGGGGATAGTCCATGGTGACCACCTCCCACACCCGGCCGGCGTATGCCCCAAAACAGTCTCCGGCCAATGCGTTAAAGGAGGCCAGCCCCATGGCCTTTGCCCCAAACAGCAGCGCCACCATGCCGCCGTCCCGCCGCATTTCTTCCTCCGGCGCGTCAGCGGTCTCCTCCTCCCACGCCGGCAGCCTGCTCTTGTCATACAGGGAAATTGCCTTCCCGAGCATGGCGCAAAACTGGGCCCAGGTAACGGCGCTGTCCGGATCTCCCGCATCCTCCGGCAAAAAGCCATACCAGGCGGTACGCTCCCACTCGTCCATAGGGATTTCCGCAGATAACTCCTCCGCTTCCACAGTGGCAGTCGGAGCAATAGACTGTTTCTCTGTGCCGCAGGCAGACAGGGAAACCAGAAGGCAAATTGCCAGAAGAAGAGCAGAAAATCGTCTCATGATGCCGTGATCCTTTCTCGCGGGATAGGTTAAAAAAGAGAAATTCCCCAAAGAGGGCCGTATGCTCCTCTTTGGGGAATAGTTTATCATACACGCCTGAATATCGGGTGCGCAGTCTGCGCACCGAATCTTTTCACTGATACTGGATCTGAAACGCCGCTTGAGACAACTGCTCCTGTACCAAGGGCTGATGCTGCTTGCTCAGGGTTAGAAGCGAAAGCCAGGGACAGTCCAGCAGCGGGGTGAGGTCGGTAAGAGGATTGTTTCGCAAGTCCACATCCGTCATTACGGGCATTTCGGGCAGAAAAGACAGGCCGCTCACCCCTGTTTCCCCGAGATTCAAATAGCGCAGACTGGACAGAAGGGTAAGCGCCTCCGGGTGAGAGACGGCGCTGCCGTACAGATCCAGATCCCGCAGGGCTTGAAGACCTGTAAAATGAGAGAGGTCTACATCCTGTGTAGCGTACAGCCGCAGTTCCACCAGTCCGGTCAGTCCCGCCAGGGTATCCGCCGCCCCGCCGGGCAGCTCCCCTACAATCAGTCGGGTGAGATTGGGACAGGACTCCAGCGGGGAGAAGTCCGTGACCCAGGTGCCCCGCGCGTTCAGGGACTGGATACCGCTCCCCTCAAAGACCTCCACCGAGGTGATGCCGGTCGCTTCCAATGTCACCTCCTGCAATGCGGTCATCTGGGCCAGTACCTCCGCGGATCGCACAGGGTTTTCCCCCAGGTCCAGCACACGCAGCTCCGTCTGGCCTGCCAGCGGGCTCAGATCGGAAATCTGGTTTCCTGTGAGACTGAGATACTCCAAGGGCAGCTCCGCCAGGAAGGATACATCCGAGATCTGCTGGTAGTCCAGGATCAGTACCCGCAGGTTGGTGCACTGTGCCAAAAGCTCCAGGTCGCCGTCACTGATGTCCCCATGGGCGATCTCCACCGCATAGCGGTCGTGGGCGAAGCCAACTCGGTCCTCGTGCTCCTGAAGAGTGCCCATCAGAGCCTCTCCGCATACCAGCAGTTGCTCCACCTCACCCAGCCGCTCCACGGGGATGGGTTCTCCGTCCTCCAGCTGTAACTCCTGACGAAGGGCATCCTCCAGCAGAGATGACTGCGGCTGCGCCTCAGTGGCGGAGCCCCACAAAATGCCGAGGATGATCGCCGCACCTGTCACGACGGCGGCAGCTGCGGCGCCCCAGCGCAGCCAGCGGTATTTCAGCGCCCGGTACACCGCACGGACAGAGGAATAGCGGTTTTTCGGATCGAAGGCGGTGCACCGCCGGATCACACGGCGCAGGTATCCGGGGCCCATATCCTGCTTGGAGAGGTCAAAGCTGCCCGTGAGCAAAAAGTGCATCAGGATGCCCAGACTGTAAAGGTCGGAACGCTGATCCGTCTGCTGATAGCCGAATTGCTCCGGCGGAGCAGTGACCTCGGTCCCAAGGAACACGGTGTCTCCCTGCTGTTCCGGCCGGTGGCGCCGTGCGGTGCCCAGGTCGATCAGATGGCAGCAGCCTAATGGATCTAAAACCACATTCTGGGGCTTGACATCCCGACAGATGACCGACGGATTTTGACTGTGCAGATAGCCTAGCACCTGGCACAGGGATAATGCTGCTTCCCGCACTTTGTCCGGGGCAAGGGGACCTTGGGCCGTTACCAGCTCATGGAGGCTGACACCGTCCACATACTCCCGAACCAGGTATTCCATTCCTTCCCATTCCAAATAGGCCATGGGCTGGGGAAGCTGCGGATGCCGCAATCTGCGTAGCAGTTCATACTCCTGTTTTAGGGCATCCTCCCGTCCCGCAGGTTGGAGTTTCAGAACCGCTGGCAAACCAGCCCGATCTCGGACCAGGTACACCTGCCGTTCCCCGTCTTTCAGGCAAGCCTGGGGAATATATTGGGCACTCAGACAGGGAGGCAGCAAAAGATCATCCAGCACCTGAGTCTGATACTCCCGCAAAAACTGTTCCCGTGCCTCCATATCAACTCTCCCTGGCATAGAGGCTTCGCTCGGGCAGGGAGGCAAGCAGGTCCTCTGTTTCCAGTAGGGTCATGTGCTGGTTCAGGGCAAAAATCACCGCTGCGTCCCGGCGTATTTTCGGGTAGAGCGCCCCGCAGCCGCCCACCATCAGCAACCGTTGGGCCTCTTTTACATTCAGGGACAGGGACAGTGCTGTGCGCAGCAGGATATCCCGGCCCGGGATCCGCTCACCGCGCAAAACCTGATATGCGTAGGATTTGCTGATGTCGGCAGCAGCGATCCACTCTGGAGCCGATACCCCCGCCAGCTCCAACAGCTCCTGAAGAACCTGCGCGCAGGTGGGCTCCGTCCGCTCCTGGCTTAAAAAGGCCTTGCCGCTCTCTCGGCCGCGCAGCCTATGGAACAACTTGCTTGTGGTTTCGGGCATATACCCCTCTCCTCTCCATCATTGCCGCAAGCCTATCCCAGCTAATCGGGCTAAAGAGACAGAATTGTCTGATCCCTATTCTGACTCGGATGATCAGTGTCCAAAAAGTAATATCCGATTTCAATGAAGTTCAAGCGAACAGCGTTTTTGCGGATGTCTGAATGTTCTTGAGGCCTTTGTTTTTTGTAAATCTATGCTACATACACTTTTATTTTTCATTTTACCGTAAAAATAAAAATTGCGCCAGAGGGAAGAAACAATCTCCAAATCCATTGCCCTACCCGACCTTTGTTATCATTCGTCTTCTTGATATATTTCCCCACCACTTGGCGCAGTAGGGGCAGTGCAGGATGAATTGTCTGGCCTGCAAGCAGCACTTGACATTTTCTCGATTGCAAGCTACCATCACGGAAACAAGTCCACCACTTGCGGAAAGAGTTCCCGGCTCCGCCCAATGAGCGGAGCCGGGGACTTGACCAATGCGATGACCAATATCCGGATATCAGCGGGTGGACACAGTGAACAATGACCTTTTGCTCGTTCTGAAAAAGTGAAACCAAAAGCGCCGGAAAGCGCCTGATAGCAGGGCTTTGACGCACAGACGGATCTTCACTCGCAGGAGGTTACTGGTTCGAGTCCAGCAGTCTCCACCAAAAAGTTTGCCTCAATGAGAAAGCAAGAAGCCTGTCCCGAAAGAGACAGGCTTTCTTTGCTGTAAAGGTTTTGATTTTGTTATCCTTCGTATCGTTGATACCCTTCTGTATCAGATAATTGGGAGGAAGATTATTCGTTTGGATAAGGCTCCAGGAAGGCGTGGAAATGGCGCATGGGCAGATTATGGCCCCAGACAATGCGCATGTTGGGGATATTCTCCCGATCCTCATACAGGGCTTTCACCGCAGCAATCACATAGTCCAGATGCTCCTGGGTCAGGCGGCTGCGGTCGATGGCAAAGCGCACCACATTGGCCAGCTCCGCCTGCTGCTCCGGGGTCTTCAGGTCGTACTCCATGGAGTAGTCGCCAAGCTCTGAGACCCGGATACCGTACCGGCGGATCAGCTCCAGGGAGAAGCCCTCGCCGGCGAAGGTGTCGTGGCCCCGCTTTCCGTCAAAGAATTCGTCCATGTTGATGTACACAGCATGGCCGCCGGCAGGCAGCACCACGCCCTTGATCCCGGCCTTGTAGAATCCCTCGGCCAGGTAGTTGCACTGCGCTACACGTTCGCTCATGTAGCCGAAGTTGCAGCTTTCGTACAGGCCCACGGCCAGGGCCATGATATCCCGGCCGGACATGCCGCCGTAGGAGTCGTTGCCGTAGCAGGAGATCTGCTTGACCTTCAGCAGCACGCCCACGTCGGTCTTGACGGTGCCGTCGGCGTTGAAGTCGGAGAAGTTCTTCCAGAACAGTCCGCGGTCCCGGAAGGCCAGCATGCCGCCCATGTTGGCGTGGCCGTCCTTCTTAGCGGACATGGTGAAGGCGTCGCAATAGGAGAACATCTCCGTTGCGATCTCGGCGATGGACTTGTCGGCGTAGCCCTCCTCACTGGTCTTGATAAAGTAGGCGTTCTCCGCCCAGCGGGCGGCGTCAAAGACCAGGGGGATGTTGTACTTGTGGGCCACCCGATTGATCTCCCGCAGGTTGGCCATGGACACCGCCTGACCGCAGATGGGATTGTTGGTGATGCAGGCGAAGACCAGGGGTACGTTCTCCGGCCCCACGCCCTGAATCAGCTGCTCCAGCTTCTCGATGTCCATGTTGCCCTTGAAGGGGTTCTTCTCGTACCGGCCGCCCTCGGGCACCTGGTAGAGCAGTTCCTTGTCGTACAGGTTCCGGGGAATGGAGCCCATCTGCTTGATGTTGCCCTCCGTGGTATCGAAATGGCCGTTAGAGGGGATAGTGAACACCTTGCCCGGATGCCGGGCGGAGAGGATATTCCGTACGATTTCCATCAGTACCGACTCGGCGGCCCGTCCCTGCTGGATGATAAAGGTGTTGGGCCGCTCCATCTGGGCAGCGCCGCCGTTGAACAGGCCGCCCTCGTACTCGCAAAGGTACAGCTCGTCCATCATCTTTTCCACATCCCGGCAGTCAGTGCGGACCAGATCGATGGACTTCTTCCAATTCTTCTCGCCGCCCCGCTCAAAGATGTCCCGGAAGGTGTCCAGCAAAACATAGTAGCCGGTGTTACGGCCGTATGCCTCGTCTCCCAGGAACAGCGCGGCCCATTGATGATTGGTCATAGCGGTGGTGCCGGAGTCCGACAACATGTCCACTGTCAAAAGGCCGGAGGGGAAAGCAAATTCATTATAGTGGGTGGCTTTCAGGGCCCGCTCCCGTTGTTCCACGGTAACCGTAGGCAGGTCGCGGACGGCAAAGGCGCAGTGGCGGGGGGTGGGAACATTCAGCGGATACATTTTCATAGACCTTTTACCTCCATGTTTTGGTGCTGTGCACTGTCAGATTTGGAGATACCCCGGTCACCGGCTGGTGCCGGCTGGCGGACGGTATGACTGCCGCGGCCTTTCCCAAGAGGCCAAAGAGGGGAGTGGTTCTTTTTTCATTATAGCGGAAAGCCTCACTGGTGTAATTGTTGCGCCGGACAAGGGATCTGAAAAAATTCTGTCCTGCCGGACAAAGCGGAGTGAAGTCAAAGGTCAAAAACGGTTGCAAAGGCGCAGGCAATTTTATATAGTGTTGAATAGGAATTTATACTGGGATGATCATAAAGGACAGGGGGCGACAGATATGACCGTGGGCGATGTGATGAAACTGCCCTGCATGGTAGGGGCTGAAGTCGTGGCCGGTCGAGACGGACTGGGTCATCCGGTGGAGTCGGTGAACGTGCTGGAGTACGGCTGGCCCACGGAGCTTTTGAATCACTTCTTTCGTTCCAATACATTTGACGGCAACGAACTGCTGATCTCCGCCCTGGCCTCTATTGCCGGTGATGTGGATGCCCAGTGTGAAAACGTCCGCCGCTACCATGCCGTGGGCTCAGTGGGACTGGTGCTGTATTATGTAGGTATCATCGTCCCGGAGATCGACCAGCGGCTGATGGACCTGTGTAACGAGCTGGGATTTCCGCTGATTTGTATGCCCCGGGGTCAGAGTAGCCTGCGGTATAGTGAGGTCATTCGCGAGGTGCTGTTTGAGGTTTACCGGGAGCAGCAGCGGGAACAGTTTTTCGTCAGCACCCTGCTGGATCGAATCTCCGGCCTGCCAGCCCAGCAGCGCAGCATGGAGACGCTATTGCAGATGCTCAGCGAGCATCTGCGGGTGTCCGTGATCCTGACGGAACGGCGCCAGGTACTCAATACCGCCGTTTTCTGGCCCCGGTCTCTGAGTCCAGTCATCACTGACCAGCTGCCCGTCTGGCTGAAAGAACTGGGCGGCAGCAACCAGATCCGGGTTCCTCTAGGTGACGGCGAGGGCTATCTCCAAAGCTGTCCCTATCTGTCCGGGGATTCCGACAATCTGCGGCTGTTTATTCTCAAATACCGCGAGCCCTTATCGGAGGACATGCTCTGGCAGGCCAGCGAATGTGTGCGGCTGTTTATTCATATCTGGAACAAAAACCATGGGAAATTTGTGATCTCCGAACTGGTTCGCGCCATTATCAATGACGAGCCAGTCCACAAACAGCAGTTGGCCCAGATGTTTCGGGTACGAATCGAGGATCTGAACCAGATGTGGCTGTTCATTCCCCGCCAGGAACAGACAGAACATGACGAACAGCTGCTGCGCAGTTGTACCGATTACTTTTCCGCGTTCTCCGATCCTGTGTTGGTCAGCTATTACGAGGATACACTGGTGGTGTTTACTCGTGCTCTCCGGAACGGCAAACAGGATGAGGGAGAACTGTTTGGATCTCCAGAGCGGCTGGACTGTGTTCTCCGGAGATACGAAATCATCTGCTGCGATTGTCTTGACAACAGCACGGACGCCCGCCAAGCGTATCTGGTCAGCATGGCGCACTGGCGGGCCGCCAGGAAAACCTACCCCAGAGCCAAGGTGTTAAGGACAGAGGATGTGATGTTTGCTAAGCTGTGTCAGGAAATTATGTCTAGCCGAGAGAATTTGGATCAATACCTGAAAATCATCTCCAGCCTGCGCAGCGCCAACGCAGAACTGATTCCCACATTGACCGTCTATCTGCTGGATGCCGGTTCCAGCATGGCGGAGACTGCCCGCTTGCTGTACGTTCATCTGAATACGGTGAAGTACCGGTTACGGCAGGTACAGGAGCTGACCGGCTTTTCTCCTACCCAGCTGCCGGGAGCGTATTCCCTGTACATTGGCGCTGCAATCAACCGGATCTCCGGTGAGGAAACTTAAAACAACAGTTTCTCCTGGGCCCGCTTGTCCTGTTCGGATAAGCGGGCCTGTTCTTTTTTTGTCTCAGCGGACAATTACAAAGAGCACAAGTTGCTTTACAATATTCCTATAAGATTTGTGCAAATCACACAGCGATTAATGACGACTTTATGGGAGGGAAGAAGAAATGGCAAAGAAAACAATCGAGGCCTCCGGACTCGGTCAGGTCCGGCCGGAAGATCGCAAAAGCTGGCTCAGCATTGCCTTTATCTGGGCGGGTTCTGTGTGCTGTGTTCCCGCGCTGATGGTGGGCGCCGGTATCACCATGGGCCTGACCTTCGGTCAGGCGGCCCTGGCCATGTGCATTGGATACGGGATATGTGTGCTTTTGATGATCCTGATGAGTATTCTCTCTGCCGACAAGGGAATCCCGACAGTGGTGGCAGCCTCTGGCGCTTTCGGAAAAATTGGATCGGGCTATGTGGTTTCCTTCATCATCGCGTTCTGCTTTATCTGCTGGTTCGGATTCCAGGCGGTCATCTGCGGTGAGGCTTTCGCTGCCATTCTCAATACTTATGGCATTCCTCTTCCGGGGGTGGCCTCTACCATTTTGTGGGGCCTGGTCATGTGCATCACCGCCGTGGTGGGTATCAACTGGATCAAGATTTTGAACCTGGTGTCGGTACCGGCGCTGATTCTGATTCTGGTATATGCCATGATCGTAGTGTTTCAGGATCCGGAGTCGGTGGCCGCCATTTCCAACTATGCCCCTGCAGCCAACGCCCCCATGGTGGTCGCCGTTGGCACAGCGGTGGGCGGTTTTGCCACCGGCAGTGTACTCTCCGGAGATGTGACCCGTTACTGCAAGAGCCGCCGGGATGTCATCCTCTCCAGTATCATTGGTGTCATTCCCATGGGCGTAGGCACTATGCTGGCTGGCGGAGTGCTGGCGATTCATTCCGGCGCGGTGGGTATGGATACCAGCAGCATTGTCAATATGCTCTCCAGCATCGGCTCTCCTGTCCTGGGACTGCTGGTACTGGTGTTGGCTACATGGACGACCAATGTTTCAAATGCCTACTCCGCCGGCTTTGCCCTTCTGAGCCTGACCCAGGCCAAGGATGAAAAGCGAGCCTTCTTCACCTTGTTGGCCGGTGTGCTGGGCACGCTGTTGGCGGTACTGGGCATCACTAATTACTTCAACAGCTTCCTCAATGTCCTGGCTGCGTTTATTCCCCCAGTGGCTGGTGTGGTCATTGTGGATTACTTTATCATCAGCAAGGCCGACCCTGAGGCCTGGAAACCCACGGCCGGAGTGAATCTTGCGGGTATCCTGTCCTGGCTGGTGGGCTCTGTAGTAGCGCTGGCTTTTCCGACGGTGCTGGTGCCAACGGTCAATGGAATTGTGGTGGCCTGTATCCTGTACCTGATTCTGTTCCCTCTGCTGGGCAAAAAAGCATCGGAAGAACCAGCCGATAATAAGACGGACCCCGTATGAAAATAGGCCCCACAACAAAGAAGCAACTGCTTTCAACAGATTATATTAAGGAGGAGTCACCATGAGAAAGCTGCACAAACAGGACATTATTGAGATTTTGTACGGAGCCACCCTGCTGGGCGCCGGCGGCGGCGGGTCGTTGTCCCAGGGCCTGGGCATGCTGGACGGTCTTGAGGCCTCCGGTGAGGTCATCGAGCTGGACCTGCTGGACCTCAGCGAGATCGGCGACAACGAGTACGCCGCCATGGTGGCTGGCTTGGGCTCCCCCGTGGCCATGCTGGATCCCGATATGCCCATGTTCGGCCCCGATGCCGTCCACGCCTATCGCGCGTTCCAGAAGGCATTCCGGGCGGAGGGCAAGGAGTGCAAGTACCTGTACTCCGGTGAGATGGGCGGCTTCAACACCTTCACCCCCATGCTGGTGGCCATCCTGTCCGACAAGGACCCCGCCAAGCGCATCAAGTTCCTGGACGTGGACAGCAACGGCCGCGCCGTGCCGGAGCTGAACACCACCCTCAACGCCTATTACGGCCATCCCCCCAAGCCCATGGGCCTTGGCAGCCTTTACGGCGACGAGATCATCGTGGACCCCATCAACGACCACTCCGGCGAGCAGATCGCCCGGCAGATGTGCATGCTCTATAAAATGCGCATCGGCTTTGCCACCTGGGGCATGAACAAGGCAGAGATGGAGGAGGCTCTGGACATCGGCTGCGTCACCAAGGCCCAGAACATCGGCAAGGCCATCCTGGCAGCCCGGGAGAAGGGCACTGACGTCATGGAGGAACTGAAAAAGGCCATGGAGGTCCGGGAATTCTGCCGGGGCACCATTGAAAAGCTGGACATCAAGGCCGAGGGCGGCTTCGATTTCGGTACCACCGTGGTCAAGGGCGACGACGGCCACCTCTATTACATCGACTTCAAGAACGAGAACCTGATCCTGCGGGACGAGGCCGGCAAGACCTGCCTGACCGCGCCGGAGGGCATCGGCCTGCTGGATCTGGACACGCTGACGCCGCTGACCAACGCCGATACCAAGGTCGGCATGCGTCTGCTGGTCACCATGACGCCCGCCCATCCCAACTGGTGGGATGAGGGCCACAAGGCCTATACCTGCTGGCTGCCGGAGCTGGAGCGTGTGGGCATGAAGGGCGATCAGGTCCGCTACTGAGTCGGCGACAATCGTGCTGATAAGGAGGAAATCCTATGGGCGTATTGGATCAGCTGGAACCCAAGGCGGTATTCAGCTATTTTGAAACCATCTGCGGTATCCCCCACGGCTCCGGAAACACCGGCCCCATCGCCGACTATCTGGTGAAGTTTGCTCAGGACCGGGGCCTTGGTTGGTACCGCGACGAGGCCAACAACGTGGTGCTGACCAAACCCGCCAGCCTGGGCTACGAAGCAGCGGACACGGTGATTTTGCAGGCCCACACGGACATGGTGTGCGAGAAAGCCCCCGGCGTGGAGTTTGATTTCACCAAGGACGCCATTCGGCCCATCGTGGAGGGCGACACCCTCCGGGCCGACGGCACCACCCTGGGCGCCGACGACGGCATCTCCGTGGCCATGATCCTGGCCCTGCTGGACGATCCGGAGCTGAAGCATCCCAAGATCGAGGCCCTGCTGACCACCGACGAGGAGATCGGCATGCTGGGCGCCTTCGCTTTCGACTGTGCCCACATCACCGGCCACAAGCTCATCAACCTGGACTCGGAGTATGAGGGCGTGCTGATGTGCAGCTGCGCCGGCGGCGCCAACGCCTATTCCACCATCCCCGTTCAGCGGGAAAATACTGCGCTCCAGCTGGTGGAAGTGGCGATTTCCGGCCTGGCCAGCGGCCACTCCGGCGTGGAGATCCACAAGGGTCGGGCCAATGCCAATGTGCTGATGGGCCGCCTGCTGGGTGCGCTGGGAGAGAAACTGTCCTATCAGCTGGTAAAGCTGGAGGGCGGCTCCCGGGAGACCGCCATCGCGGCCACCGCAACGGCGGTGATTGGCGTGGCGGCAGACAGCGGGGAGGCGGCAGCGAAAATTGCAGACAGCTGCGGCACTGTGTTTGCCAAGGAGTACGCCGCCACGGAGCCGGGCCTGACCGTGACCGCCAAGGTGCTGAACTCTGAGACGGTCAGTGCCCTGACGGCGGAGAGCACCGCTCTGGTGACCCGGGTGCTGCAGGCCCTGCCCGACGGCGTTCAGGCCATGAGCATGGATATGCCCGGTCTGGTGCAGACCTCTTTGAACTTCGGCATTTTGCAGCTGCGGGAGGCGGAGCTTTACTGCGCCAACACGGTCCGCAGTTCCATGACCACCCAGAAGCTGTGGATCCTGGACAAGGTCCGCTCCATCGCGGCTCTGGCCGGTGGTACCACGGAGGTCACCGGCAGCTATCCCGGCTGGTCCTACAATCCCAACTCCGTGGTGAAGGACACGATCCTGTCGGTCTACAAGGACCTCTTCGGCAAGGAGGCCACGGTGGACGCTGTCCACGCCGGCATCGAGTGCGGTCTCTTCGCCGACAGCATTCCCAATCTGGACTGCGTGTCCATCGGCCCGGAGATGGCCGATGTCCACACGCCCAGAGAACATCTGAGCATTTCCTCCACCGCCCGGACCTACGCGCTGCTGCGCGAAGTCCTGGCCCGGAGCAAATGACCGGCAATCAAATACGCGGCATACGGATGCCTCTGTGACTGTTTGGGCAGTCGCGGAACGTCCCCTGTTTTCCAAAACACTGCCCTTCGGTCGGAAAACCGAAGGGCAGTGTTCTTTTGCCCTTTAAAGCAGACGCCTTTCAAATCATCCAGAGGAAAGAAGGAGAGAACGGCATGGAAAAGCACCTGTTATCCGGCAACGAAGCCATTGCCCGGGGCGCCTGGGAGGCAGGCGTCCGGGTGTGTTCGGCCTATCCCGGCACCCCCAGCACAGAGATTTTTGAAGCACTGCCCCAGTATGCGGGCGACCTTTACTGTGAGTGGGCGCCCAACGAGAAGGTGGCTGCGGAGGTGGCTTACGGCGCTGCCATCTCCGGCGTGCGCAGCCTCTGCGCCATGAAGCACGTGGGCGTGAACGTGGCGGCTGATCCCCTGTTCACCGCCGCTTACAACGGTGTGGCCGGCGGTTTTGTGGTCATCACCGCCGACGACCCCAGTATGCACTCCTCCCAAAACGAGCAGGATAACCGGCATTACGCCAGAGCTGCCCGGATGGCCCTGGTGGAGCCCTCGGATTCCCAGGAATGCATCGACTTTTTAAAAGAGGCATACCGGATCTCGGAGCGGTTCGATATGCCGGTCCTGTTCCGTACCACCACCCGGATCTCTCACTCCAAGAGCCTGACGGTCCTTGGGGATCGGGAATCGGTGCCTGCGGTGGCCTATACCCGGAACGCCGCCAAAAATGTCAGTTCTCCGGCCAATGCCTACCGGAATCATCCCAAAGTGGAGCGAAACCTGATGGAACTGGAGCGCTACGGAAATACCAGTCCCCTCAACAAAGTGGAGCGGCGGGGGAGGAAGCTGGGCGTGATTACGGCTTCCGCCGCTTACCAATATGCCAAGGATGCCTTCCCGGAGGACACCTCCTTTTTGAAACTGGGATTGACCTATCCGCTGCCCATGGATCTAATCCGGGAGTTTGCCTCCTGGGTGGAGACCCTGTACGTCATTGAAGAACTGGAACCCTTCATGGAAGAGCAGATCAAAGCCGCTGGAATTCCTTGCACAGGCAAGGACCTGACGGGCCGGCTTTATGAGCTGAACCCGCAGCTGCTGCGCCAGCGGATCCTCGGCGAGAAGCCGAAGACTGTGGAGCTGCCGGTGCAGGCGGTGTCCCGTCCGCCCACGCTGTGTCCGGGCTGCCCCCATCGGGGATTCTTCTACACCATGTCCAAGGGAAAGGATTTCGTCGTCAGCGGGGATATCGGCTGCTACACACTGGGCGCCTCCGCTCCCCTGAGCGCCATGGATACCTGCGTGTGCATGGGCGGCGGCTTCTCCGTGGCCATGGGGCTCGCCAGGGGCTTCGAGGCGGCCGGCGCATCCAAAAAGGTCGTTGGCGTCATGGGCGACTCCACATTCTTCCACAGCGGCATGACCGGCGCGGTGGAGATCCTCTACAACAAGGGCAGCGTGATCCCGGTGGTGCTGGACAACCACATCACCGGCATGACCGGTCATCAGGACAACCCCGGCAGCGGCTATACGCTCCAGGGAGAGGCGGCCGCCGCCATCCGGATCGAGGATGTGCTGCGGGCCTACGGCTACCAGAACATCATCATCGTGGATCCCCAGGACCTCAGCGCCATGCAGAAGGCGGTGGACGACGCCCTGGCCTCCGAGACGCCGGCGGCGATCATTGCCCGGCGGCCCTGCCTGCTGATTAAGCGTGAGCATCACGACATCGGATTGTGCCGGGTGGACACCAACAAATGTATCGGCTGTAAGAAATGCCTGAAAGTGGGCTGTCCTGCGGTCATGATGAAAGACGGCAGATCCTTTATTGATCCCACCCAGTGCGTGGGCTGCACCGTCTGCGCCCAGGTCTGTCCTGTGGGCGCCATCACAAGAAAGGAGCTGTGATCATGGAGCGAAAAAGCGCGTTGCTGGTGGGCGTAGGCGGCCAAGGAGCCATTCTGGCGGCCAAGATCCTGGTGGCGGGTCTCATGGAGGCCGGGTATGATGTGAAAATGAGCGAGGTCCACGGCATGAGCCAACGGGGCGGCAGCGTCTCCACCCAGGTCCACTGGGGGGAAAAAGTCTACTCTCCGGTGATCGGCCCCGGCGCGGCGGATGTGATGGTGGCCTTTGAAAAGATGGAGGCGGTCCGCTACGCGGAATTCCTCAAGCCCGAGGGCGTGGCGGTCATCAACGACTACGAGATCCCATCCTCTACCGTGGCGGCCGGACTGGCGGAATATCCCCAGGGCTGCCTGGAGGCCATGAAGAGCCATTTCCGCTGTTTGACCCTCAACGCCGGGGGCATCGCCCTGGAGCTGGGAAATGCCAAGTGCATGAACGTGGTGTTGTTCGGGGCTATGACCCGTGCCCTGGGAATGGACAATATCGACTGGGAGGCCGTCATCCGCAGGACAGTGCCCGCCGCTTCCCTGGAGCTGAACCTGCGGGCGTACCGTGCCGGCCGGGAGGCCGTGGCGTAAAGGAGGAAATGCGTGAATCTCCATCAGGAATACCAGACAAAGCTGCGGACGCCGGAGGAGGCGGTGAAGGCCGTCAAAAGCGGGGACTGGGTGGACTACACCACCAACGTCTGCTTCCCGCCCCTGCTGGACGCCGCCCTGGCAGAGCGCCGGGACGAGCTGACAGACGTGAAGGTGCGGGGAAACCTCCTGTTCGGGCCGCTTCAGATCGTGGAGTGCGACCCCACAAGAGAGCATTTCTGCTACAACTCCTGGCACTGCTCTGCCTATGAGCGCAAGCTCTCTGATCGAGGCCTTTGCAGCTACATCCCCATGATCTTCCGAAATGTGGTGCCCTACTACCGCCATTTTCTCACGGTGAACGTGGCCATGATGTGCGTGCCGCCCATGGACAAGCACGGATACTTCAACCTCTCCTGCGCCACCGGCGTGGCCCGGGGGATCCTGGACAAGGCCGATATCGTGATCCTGGAGGTCAACGAGCACCTACCTTACATCTACGGCGGCTTCGACGAGTCCATTCACCTCTCGGAGGTGGACTACATCGTGGAGGGTCCCCATGATCCCCTGCCGGAGTTCCCGGTGGCGGAGGCCACAGAGGAGGACCGCCGCATCGCGGAGCTGCTGGTGCCCTATGTCCGGGACGGGGCGGCCTTGCAGCTGGGCATCGGGTCCATGCCCAACGTGGTGGGGTCATTGCTGGCCCAATCCGACGTGAAGGATCTGACCATGCACACGGAGCTGTGCGGCGATGCCTACTTCCGGCTGTATGAAGCCGGAAAGCTGACCAATGCCCGCTGCGCCCTTCATCCACGAAAGGGCCTCACCGGCATCGTGTTCGGGTCACGGGCGCTGTACGACTGGGTGGACCGGAACCCGGCCGTGACGGCGGCGCCCCTGGAGTACATCAACGCCCCGGCCACCATCGCGCAGCTGGAGAACATGGTGTCCATCAACAGCTGCATTTCCGCCGACCTCTACGGCCAGGTCTGCGCCGAGAGCGCGGGGCTGCGGCACATCAGCGGCACCGGCGGCCAGCTGGACTACCTGACCGGCGCGGCGGACGCCAAGGGGGGCAAGGCCTTCATCTGCATGACGTCCTCCTTTGTGGACAAGGCGGGGGTCCGCCGCTCCCGCATCCTGCCCCACTTTGAAGGCGACATCGTCACAGACCCCCGGAGCCAGGCCTATTATATCGTCACCGAGTTCGGCGCCGTCAATCTGGCGGGCCGGTCCACCTGGGAGCGGGCGGAGCTGCTGATCTCCATCGCCCACCCGGACTTCCGGGAGGAGCTGATCGCCGCGGCGGAGCGGCAGAAGATCTGGCGCCGGTCCAACCGGCGCTGACCGACACATTCTGAAAATTTGGAAAGGGGACTTTCGCCTATGATCGCGCAAGAGATGTATCAGCTGGGAGCCAGCCGCTCCTGCATCCGGGAGCTGTTTGAGTACGGCCTCCGCCAGGCGGCGGTGGTGGGAAAGGAGAACGTCTATGACTTCTCCCTGGGCAATCCCTCCATCCCCGCGCCGGAGGAGGTGCGGCAGGCCTTTTCTTCCCTCATCGCCCGGGAGGACAGCCTCGGCGTCCACGGCTACACCCCCGCCCCCGGCAGCATGGAGGCCCGCTCCGCCGTGGCGGCGGACCTGAATGCGCGCTTCCAGGCGGACATCCGGCCGGAGAACCTGTTTCTCACCTGCGGCGCCGCCCCGGCCCTGATCTCCGTGATCCGGGCGCTGGCGGTGGAGGGGGCGGAGATCATGGCCATCGCCCCCTTCTTCCCGGAGTACCGGCCCTTTGCGGAGAGCAACGGGGCGAAATTCGTGGTGGTGCCCGCCGACAGGTCGACCTTCCAGATCCCGGTGGCGGAGGTGGAGCGGCGCCTGACGCCCCACACCCAGGCCATCATCGTCAACTCCCCCAACAACCCCTCCGGCGCCGTCTACTCCCGGGAGAACCTGCTGGCCTTGGGAGAGGCGCTGACCCGCAAGGGCGCGGAGTACGGCCACCCCATCTACATCATTGCCGACGAGCCCTACCGGGAGCTGGTGTACGACGGGGCGGAGGTGCCTTTCATCCCCAACCTGTATCCCAACACCATCGTCTGCTACTCCTGGTCCAAATCCCTGTCCCTGCCCGGCGAGCGCATCGGGTACGTCTGCGTGCCGGACCAGGCGGCGGACAGCAAGGATCTCTACGCCGCCGTGGCCGGTGCCGCCCGGGCTTTGGGCCATGTGTGCGCGCCCTCCATGCAGCAGCTGGTGGCGGGGCTGTGCGCGGCGGTGCGGCCGGACCTGGCGGCCTACGACGAGAACCGCAAGACTCTGTACGACGCCCTGACCGGTTACGGCTACCGGTGCGTGCGGCCTCAGGGCGCCTTCTACCTGTTCGTCCAGGCCCCCGGCGGCGACGCCCAGGCCTTCTCGGACCGGGCCAAGGAGAAGAACCTCCTGATCGTCCCCGGCGGCGACTTCGGCTGCCCGGACTATTTCCGGGCCAGCACCTGCGTCAGTCACGACATGATCCTGAAAAGTCTGCCTGTTTTTAAAGAATTGATACAAGCATACAGATGAAGGAGGATTATAAATATGAACGCATATCTTGCCAGTGTGATTGAGAACGTTAAGACCAAGCATGCGGGCGAGCCTGAATTTGTCCAGACCGTGGAGGAGGTCTTTTCCTCCCTGGAGCCTGTGATCGAAAAGCATCCGGAGTATGAGAAGGCCGACCTTCTGAACCGGATGGTGGAGCCGGAGCGGATGTTCACCTTCCGCGTGGTGTGGATGGCCGACGACGGCTCCTGGCATACCAATATCGGCTACCGCTGCCAGTTCAACGGCGCCATCGGCCCCTACAAGGGCGGCCTGCGGTTCCAGAAGAACGTATACCCCGGCATCATCAAGTTCCTGGGCTTTGAGCAGATCTTCAAGAACTCCCTGACCGGCCTGCCCATCGGCGGCGGCAAGGGCGGCTCTGACTTCGACCCCGCCGGCAAGTCCGACGCCGAGGTCATGCGCTTCTGCCAGAGCTACATGCAGGCGCTCTATCGCTATATCGGGCCCGACGTGGACGTGCCCGCCGGCGACATGGGCGTGGGTGCCCGGGAGATCGGATATCTTTACGGCGAGTACCGGCGCCTGAAGGGCAGCTTTGAAAACGGCGTCCTCACCGGCAAGGGGTTCTCCTACGGCGGCAGCCTGATCCGCCCGGAGGCCACGGGCTTCGGCGCGGTGTACTATCTGGAGAACGTCCTCAAGCACGAGGGCGAGGATATCAAGGGCAAGACCATCGCCTGCGCGGGCTTCGGCAACGTGACCTGGGGCATCTGCAAGAAGGCCACGGAGCTGGGCGCCAAGGTGGTCACCCTCTCCGGCCCCGACGGCTACATCTACGATCCCGACGGCGTGGCGACGCAGGAGAAGATCGACTATCTGGTGGAGATGCGCGGCAGCGGCCGGAACCTGGTGAAGGACTACGCGGACAAGTTCGGCGTGGAGTTCCACCCGGGCGAGAAGCCCTGGGGCGTGAAGGTGGATATCTGCATGCCCTCCGCCATGCAGAATGACGTCCATATGGAACACGCCCAGAAGATTGCCCAGGCCGGCGTGAAGTATTACATCGAGGTGGCCAACATGCCCACCACCAACGACGCGCTGAAGTTCCTGATGGACCAGCCCGGCGTCATCGTGGCGCCCAGCAAGGCCGTCAACGCCGGCGGCGTGGCGACCTCCGCCCTGGAGATGGCCCAGAACAGCGAGCGGCTGGTGTGGACCGCCGAGGAAGTCGACAAGCAGCTCAAGCAGATCATGAACACCATCTATCAGATGAGCGTGGACGCCGCCGAGAAATACGGCCTGGGCTATAACCTGGTGGCCGGCGCCAACATCGCGGGCTTCCAGAGAGTGGCCGACGCCATGATGGCCCAGGGCATCTTCTGATCGGGATGAAAACAGATGGAATCCTGGTTGTTTACAGCAAAGCAAAAGATACCAATGGTATCACCCCTAAATGCTTCCGGAAATTTTTTGTTATGATTCGTTTTATTGATACATTTCCCCACCACGCGGTGCAGCAGGGGCCGTGCATGGAAAATTGCCTGAACCGAAAACAGCTCTTGACATTCTCCCAATAGCAAGCTGCGATCACGACAGCAAGATTGCTTTTTGTGGAAAGAGTCCCCGGCTCCGCCTGATGAGCGGAGCTGGGGACTTGACCAATGCGATGACCAATATCCGGATATCAGCGGGGGGACACAGCGGACAACGACCTCTTGCCTGTTATGAAAAAACGGAGCAAACCCTGCCGGAAAGGGCCTGATGGCAGATATTTGATGTCCAAACGGATCTTCACACGCAGCAGGCCGCTGGCTTGAGTACGGTAGTCTCCGTCAAAAAATTCCTGATTTTGAAAAATGCATACTTTTGCTTTGCTTTTCAGAGAAATAGATGTTCTGGCAGTCTTTCTCCCCGAGAAGTATCTTCCGGGCCGTCGCGCCCCTCCCTTCCTCGTGCTTGACTGAGCAAAAATAAACTGCTATAATTTATATCGCGTTGGGAACGCTTCGTTTGGTACATTATCGCTAACAAGTGTATGCTTGTTGGCGATTTTTCTTTTTGTGTCGATCCTGTGCAAGGAGGAATGCTGCAGTGAGCCAGACAACGTCCGCTCATAACGAGATTTTACAAGGTCCCATCTTATCCCCGCTGATCCGGTTTGCTCTGCCCCTGATGCTCTCGCTGCTGCTCCAGGCGCTTTACGGAGCCGTGGATCTTGCCGTAGTGGGAAAATTCTCCTCCACGGCCAGCACTGCGGCTGTGGCCACCGGCAGCCAGATGATGCAGTCCGTCACGTCTTTGGTCACCGGTTTGACCATGGGCGTGACCATTCTGGTGGGAAAGGCTGTGGGAGCTGGTGATTTCCAGCAGGCAGGGCGGATCGCCGCCGGACAGATCAAACTTTTTTCGGCAGCGGCAATCCTTCTGACCGGGCTGGTTACTGTTTTTGCGCCTCTTAGCTGGCCGATGGATGAACGTCCCTGCCAACGCCTTGGAGCAGACGATCGCCTATATCCGCATCTGCGCCGGGGGTATGGTGTTTATCACGGCCTACAATGGCATCAGCGGCATCTTCCGCGGACTGGGCAACTCCAAAAGCCCTCTGCTGTTCGTCCTGATCGCCTGCATCGTCAATGTGTTCCTGGACCTTCTTCTGGTGGGCGTTTTCCATATGGATGCCGCCGGTGCCGCGCTGGCCACAGTGGCCGCCCAGGCATGCAGCGTCCTGTTCTCCGCTCTCTATATCCGGCGCCGTCCGCTCCCCTTTGTCCTCACCCGGGAGAGCTTTCGTGCCCGCGGCTGCGTTCTGCGGATCGCCGCCCTGGGCGCGCCGATCGCCCTGCAGGATTTTCTGGTAAACATCTCCTTTTTGATGATCACCAGCATCGTCAACCGCCTGGGCGTGGCAGAGTCTGCCGGCATCGGCATTTCAGAGAAGCTTTTCGTATTCCTCTCCATCATCCCCATGGCGTTCATGTCTGCCCTTTCCACTTTTGTGGCCCAAAACATGGGGGCCGGGCAGCCTGAGCGTGCCAGAAAATCCCTGCTGATTGCCCGCCGCATCTCTGTGGTATTTGGTGCTGGCATCTTTCTGCTCACCTTCTTCGGCGGAGGCCTGCTGGCTGCAATCTTTGAAAACGACCCAGCCGTCATTGCCGCCACCGCTGCCTATCTCAGAGGCAGCTCCCTGGAATATCTGCTCACTCCCGCCATCTTCTGTACGCTGGGGTACTTCAATGGTATGGAACGCACACCGTTCGTTATGATCCAGGGCCTGGCCTCCGCTTTTCTGGTGCGGGTTCCCCTATCCTATCTTCTCAGCCTGATGCCCGGTGCAGATATGCTGGTCATCAGTCTGGCAGTCCCAATCTCCGCCGTGGTGAATCTGCTGGCCTGCCTGATCTACGACCGGCATCTGCGCCGCAGCCTCTCCCCTTGCTGATCGCATCAAAAACGAAAGTGCACGCCATTTGTTATGCAGCATGTCGGGCTGCTTGGCAAATGGCGTGCAATTCATTTTCGGGATACGATTGCGGGTCCTCGGTGCGGGAAGCCCCTTGGGCCGGGGAGCTGCGCGCACGAGCCGCATGGGCACAGCTTGTCTGATGCCGAGGAACGCCGCAAATCACAGATCCGCAAAAGCAGACCAATTGCTAAGGGCGCCTGTTTGGCTTTTTTACTCTTTTATATCTCCATCATCGCCTTGCTGCGCCGGCAAATCCGCATCTCCGATAAAGCCGTTTCCGGCGGTGCAGATCCACTCGGGGTGGTGCTGCAGGACCTGCAGGCCATAGATGTGGCTTTGCAGAAAGCTGTTGATCCTGCTGACCATTTTCTCCGGCGTATCAGGAAAGAGGTCCAGCAGCCAAGCCTCTATAATGCCGCCCAGCGCGCTCACAAAGAGCGGGATGCCATCCGGATCCAGGTCGAGCTCCAGCCGCTGGGCCATTTTTTTCAGTTCCTTGCTGAAAATCCCCTCCAGGTCGGCCCCGAAAAAGCGCTTGAGCGCGTCGTGGCCTGAGGAGCGCAGGGCGCACAGGCACACGGCCTTGTTTTCCTGCAGATAGTGGAACAGCTGCAGCAGCCCCTCCTGCCAGAGGAGCGCGCCCTCCTGCTGCTGCAGAAGAGAGAGGGCCTCCTCCTGAAACATCCATCGCACCAGGGCATAGATATCCTCAAAATGATAATAAAAGGCGCGGCGCTGCATGCCGCACGCCTCTGTGAGCTCCTGAATGGTGATCTGCTCCAGGGGCTTTTTTGCCATCTTCTCCTTGAGTGCGGCGGCCAGATTTCGTTTTGTACGCTCCGAGGCGCTGTTTGCCATCGTTTTCACCTCAGACAGAACCGGGATTTTGTGGCTAGTATAACAAGTCTTGAAAAAAAGCGCAAGCCTCCGGCCGTTTTTAAAAGACGCGGCTTTTCTGCGGCAGATATGCCGAAGTGTGAAAAATGACACAGTTTCTCCCCTTTGTGTATTGAGGAGTCCTGCCGGTTTCTCTATCTTTTGTGATGTGCCTGCGGGCTTCGGCGGGAGAGGTATGAGATCGGAACAAAAATCGGGTGTGTGCGCAACGCGCGTATATATCGGCGGAGGCGAACGTAATGTTCAGAAAATACCATGTAACCCTCCACAGTCAGATGGGGCCCAAGAAGGGAGCCCTGATGCTGAAGGAGGACCGTGGAGCGATTACAGGAACGCTCTGCCTCCTCTCTCGCGAGCTTCCCGTCAGCGGCAGCCGCGCGCCGGACGGGCGGCTGTATCTGGACCATCAGGTGGTAACGGCCGTCAGCACCTATCCCTGCCGGTCCGTTTTGAGGGATACGGGGGAACCCTTGTCGGGAGAACTCCGGATGGATCCTTCAAAGGCCCCCTGGAGTGGAGGAAAACCGCAGCCAGAAGTGATCATGACCTGGAGCGGAGAGCAATTTGAAGAAACGGAGGCGGAGAGCCATTGAACCCGGAAAAGGAGCGCAGGTCGCTCATTGAATCGCTGGCGGCGTTTATCGTCGACAAGCGGAACCTGATTTTTTTCTTTTATATTGCCGCTATGATCTTCTCCGTGTTTTCTCAGGGCTGGGTCCAAGTGGAGAACGACATCACCGCGTACCTGCCCGATGACACCGAGACCCGACAGGGACTGTCCATTATGGAAGATGAGCTGACCACCTACGGAACGGCCCGCGTCGTGGTCTCCCACACGTCCGGAGAACTGGCGGAGCGGCTGGCGGACCGGATGGGGCAGATCGAGGGCGTCACCTCCGCCGTCGTGGGCTCCGGCCTGCCCGGCGGGGAGGACGATGAGGAGGACCTCTCCGACTACATCCGCGGCTCCGATGTGCTGATCAGTGTTACCTTTGACGGCGAGGCGGAGGACGAGATCAGTCTGACCGCCATGGATGAACTCAAAGCCCTGCTGGAACCCTACGACGCCTACATCAGCAGCGACGTGGGCAACGACGCCGCCGGGAACCTGGCCTCGGAGATGCAGGTCATCCTGGTCATCGCCTTCATCGTCATCGTACTGGTGCTGCTGTTCACCTCCCGGTCCTACGCGGAGCTGCCGGTGCTGATGCTGACCTTCGGCTCGGCCGCTCTTTTGAACATGGGCACCAACTTCATCTTCGGCACCATCTCCTTTGTCTCCAACTCGGTGACGGTGGTGCTGCAGCTGGCTCTCGCCATCGACTACGCCATCATCCTGCTCCACCGCTTTACCGAGGAGCGGGAGCGGCTGGGGGAGGACCGGGCGGCCTGCATCGCCGCGCTGTCCTACTCCATCCCCGCCATCTCCTCCAGCTCCCTGACCACCATCTCCGGCCTGGCCGCCATGATGTTCATGCAGTTCGGCCTGGGCTTCGACATGGGCCTGGTGCTCATCAAGGCCATCTGCTTCAGCATGCTCTCCGTGTTCACATTGATGCCGGGCCTGCTGATGCTGTTCTCCAATGCCATCCGCAAGACCCAGCACCGCAGCTTCGTCCCCCACATCGACAAGTGGGGCAGCCTGGTGGTGAAGCTCCGCTACATCGGGGTGCCGGTCTTTGCGCTGCTGCTGGCGGCGGGTTTCGTGCTGTCCCAGAAGTGCCCCTACGTCTACGGCTACTCGGAGCTGGTGACCACCAAGCAGAACGAGAACCAGATCGCCGAGCAGCGGGTCAACGAGACCTTCGGCGCCCAGAACATCATGGCCCTGCTGGTGCCAAAGGGGGACTACGAGAGCGAGAAGGCGCTGCTGCGCCATCTGGAGCAGTACGACGAGGTGGACTACGCCATGGGCCTTTCCAACATCGAGGCCCTGGACGGCTACACTCTCACCGACAAGCTTACGCCCCGCCAGTTTGCCGAGATGACCGATATGGACTATGAGATCATCGAGCTTTTGTACACCGCCTACGCCGCCAGGGATGACGAGCTGGGCAAGGCGGTCAGCGGCGTGGACACCTACGCGGTGCCCCTGATGGATATGTTCTTTTTCCTCCACGACCAGGTGGACGAGGGCTTCGTCACCCTGGACGAGGAGACGGAGGCCGACATCAACGACCTCTATGAGGCCCTCACCGAAGCCCAGGCCCAGATGCTGGGCGACAACTACACCCGCATGATCCTGAACCTGAACCTTCCCGAGGAGGGGGAGGAGACTTTTGCCTTCCTCCAGACCATCCACCGGGAGGCAGAGCGGTACTACCCGGCCCGCCAGGTCTATCTGGTGGGCAACTCCACCAGCGACTATGATCTGTCCGCCTCCTTTGAGCGGGACAACATTCTCATCAGCGTGCTGTCGGCGGTGTTTGTCATTCTGGTGCTGCTGTTCACCTTCCAGTCGGTGGGTCTGCCGATCCTGCTGATCTGCGTCATTCAGGGCAGTATCTGGATCAATTTCTCCTTCCCCACCGTCTTTGACGAGCCCATCTTCTTCATGGGCTACCTGGTGGTCACCTCCATCCAGATGGGCGCCAACATCGACTACGCCATCGTCATCTCCTCCCGGTACGGCGAGATGAAGGAACTCATGCCGCCCAGAAAGGCCATCATCAAGGCCCTGGACCTGGCCTTCCCCACGGTGCTGACCTCCGGCACCATCCTGACCGTGGCGGCCTACCTGATCGGCAAGCTCTCCTCGGAGCCCGCCATCGTGGGCATCGGCGAGAACCTGAGCCGGGGCACCCTCATCTCCATCATCCTGGTCATGTTCGTCCTGCCCCAGATCCTGCTGCTGGGCGACCTGATCGTGGAAAAGACCCGGTTCAACATCAAGGTCCCGGAGGTGACCCGCACGGTCACCGGCACGGTCTACGTCAACGGCCGCATCCGGGGCCGGGTCAACGGCATCGTGGACGCCACTGTCCACGGCATCATCCGCGGCGACGTGTCCGCGGTACTGGACACCGGCAACATCAGTCCGGCGCCGGAGCCCGACCGGCTGCCGGCCGGCACGGAAGAGACGGGAAAGGAGGCGGACGGACATGACCAGAAATAAACAGCGCGTGATCGCGCTGCTGCTGGCCCTGCTCCTGGCGGGGTCCCTGGCGGCCCCCGCCCTGGCGGCGGAGAGCGGCACGGTCCACATCCGGACCGCCCAGGATCTGGCGGACCTGTCCCGGAGCTGCTCCGTGGACGGCTGGTCCGTGGGAAAGATGGTCTATCTGGATGCGGACATCGACCTGTCCGGAACGGAGTTCCGGCCCATCCCCATCTTCTGCGGCACCTTTTACGGCCAGGGCCACACCGTCTCCGGCTTTTCCCTCACGGGGAGCGGGGACGACCGGGGCTTCTTCCGCTATGTCCGGGACGGCGCTGTCGTCCAGGACCTGACGGTCAGCGGCTCCGTATCCCCCAGCGACCGGAAGGACAACATCGGCGGCCTGGTGGGCGTCAACAGCGGCAGTCTGCTCAACTGCGCCTTTTACGGCAACGTGAAGGCCGGGACCAACGCGGGCGGCCTGGTGGGCTGCAACCGGCCCGCCGGGCAGATCATCAACTGCACCTACTCCGGCACGCTTCTGGGCGAGCACTATGTGGGCGGCATCGCGGGCCAGAACGAGGGCAGCGTGATCCGCTGCCGGAACGACGGCGACGTCAACATCACCGAGGTCAAGACCACGGTGGCCATCCAGGAGATGGATCTCAGCACCATCCGCTCCACGGAGAGTGTCCCCGCCTGCACCGACATCGGCGGCATCGCCGGGGCCTCCTCCGGTATCCTCCAGAGCTGCACCAACAACGGCGACGTGGGGTACGAGCACGTGGGCTACAACGTGGGCGGCATCGCCGGCCGGCAGTCCGGCTGGCTGGACAGCTGCGTCAACAACGGCACCGTCCGGGGCCGGAAGGACGTGGGCGGCATCTGCGGACAGATGGAGCCCCGGCTGACGCTGCTCTTCGACGCCGACAGCCTGGATGACCTCTGGGAGGAGCTGGACACCCTCCAGGCCCTCATGGACCAGGCCATCTCCCACGCGGAGGGGGTCTCCGACGACCTCTCCGGCCGGATGACCGGCCTGACCGACAGCGCGGACGCGGTGAAGGACGCGGCCTCCGACCTCTCGGACGCCATGGCCGACTGGGCCGACGGGAATATCGAGACCATCAACGACGCCTCCGCCCGGGTCTCCTGGGTCCTGGACCGGCTGGAGCCCATCTCCGACGCGGCGGACGCCGCCCTGGAGCGGATCCGGGACGCCGCGGATCTGGCGGACGACGCCCTGGACGCGGCCGGCCGGATCGGCGGCCTGTCCGAGGACGCCCTGGCGGATGTGCGCCTGGCCCTGGCGCAGGTGAAGAGCGCCGCGCAGGCCTGCTCCGACGCCCTGGACGATGTCCGGGCCGCGCTGGAGAAGCTGGGAGCCTCCCTGGGCAGCAGCCAGGACATGGCCGCGGCCATGGAGGATGTGGAGGCGGCCCTGGATGAGCTGATGGACGCCTTCGGCCTGCTCTCCGACGCCTTCGGCGATCTGATGGCGGCCCTAGGCGAACACTACGGCCAGGGCGGCTCCGACTGGGACGGGGTCCTGGCGGCGCTGAGCGAGATGCGCGACGCAGCGGATCAGGTCGAGAGCGCCCTTGCGGCGCTGCGCCTGGCCCTGGAGGGCGCGGGAACCGTGGCGGACGGCTATCTCCGGGAGGCGCTGGAGGAGATCGCCGCCGCGGCGGAGAACCTGCGGGCCGGGTTTGGCGGCATGGGCCAGGCCGGCGGGCACCTCCAGGACGCCCTGGACCATCTGGAGGCCATTGCCCCCCTGGGGGAGAGCGCCGCCGCGCTGTTCAAAAAAGCGGCCCAGACCCTGGGAGACGCCTGCGGACAGCTCCAGGATGCCGGTGAGACCTTCAGCGGCGTCATGTCCGACCTGGCGGATGAGCCGGAGATCTCCTTCTGCCCCGTGGGGGAGGCGGTCGGCGAAACGGGCGACGTGCTGGACGACGCCATGGGCGGACTGAGCGACGCCATGCAGAGCCTGAACGACACCCTGTCGGCCTCCTCCGATCTGCTCCTGTCGGATCTGCGGGCCATCAACGCCCAGTTCGGGCGGGTTATCGATGTGCTCCGCCGGCACAGCGACAGCGAGGAGGCGGAGGAGGACGAAGAGCTGCTGGAGGACGTGTCCGACCAGGCCACGGAGACCGACGAGGACGCCGGGCGCATCACCAACGCCCGGAATACCGGCGCGGTGGAGGGAGACGTGAACGTGGCGGGCATCGTGGGGTCCATGGCCATCGAGTACGACTATGACCCCGAGGACGACCTGACCACCTCCGGCGACCGGTCCCTGAACTTCCGCTATCAGGCCGCCGCCCTGACCGAGGGGTGCGTCAACAGCGGGACGGTCACCGGCAAGAAGGACTACGTGGGCGGCATCGTGGGTCGTATGGATCTGGGCACCGTGTCCCGGTGCGAGAGCTACGCCGCCGTGGAGAGCACCGGAGGCGACTATGTGGGCGGCATCGCGGGAGCGGCCTGGTCCTCCATCCGGGACTGCTGGGCACGCTGCGCCCTGAGCGGGAACGACTGCATCGGCGGCGTGGCGGGCCTGGGCAAGACCGTCACCGGCTGCCGCGCCCTGGTGGAGGTCGACGAGGGCTCCGCCTGCCTGGGCGCCGTGCTGGGAGACGCGGAGGAGAACGGAACGGTGTCCGGTAACCTCTTCACCCACGACACCCTGGGGGGCATCGACGGCATCAGCTACCTGGGGCAGGCGGAGCCGGTGGACTTTGAGACCCTCTCCCAGGGTGCTCCCGCCGCCTTCATCCGGTTCCGGCTGGTGTTCATTGCCGACGGCAAGGTGGTGGAGACCTACGACTTCTCCTACGGCGACGCCCTGACCCGGCTGCCGGACATTCCGAAGAAGGAGGGGTACAGCGCCAGCTGGCCTGAGATCGACTACGGCCACCTGACCTTCTCCCAGACGCTGGAGGCGGAGTATACCGCCTATTCCACCGCCCTGACCGCCCTGGGAGACCCGCCGCAGATCGTGGCGGAGGGGACCTTCAGCTCCGGCAGCACCCTGGCCGTCTCCGCGGAGGAGGACACCTGGGCGGATGCCCACGGGGCCTCCCACACCGGCACGGTCTACACCGTGACGGTCACCGACCCGGTTCAGCCTGTCGCCGATTTCCAGATCCAGTACAGACTGTCCGGCGGCTCCGGCGGCACCGTGTGGATCAGCACCCCGGAGGGGTGGGTGCAGCAGGAGGCGCAGACCGACGGGCGCTACCTGGTGTTCCGGGCGGACGGGGACTCCGTTACCTTCGCCGTTCAGGAGCGCACGGCAAATCCGGGAGTATTGATCCTTGGAATTTCCATCGGTGTTGTTGCGGCCGGCTTGGCGCTCCTGTGGAAGAAACGGTGCATAAAGGGAAACCCGGAGGAGCGGGGGACAGCTGATCCAAAATCCCATTTGCCGTAATCGGCAGGACCGAACGTGCTGTCCGGAGGGCAAGCCTTCGGCGGCCGCAACAGGTTATGCCCGCAGCTTGCGCCGCGCAGGCATGTGGAACAGTGGAGGGTGCGCCGGAATATTTCTTCAAAAGTGCCTATGAACATGAAAAACAGGCGGAAGTCAGCAAGAACCATGGGGAAATTTTCTGGCGTTTGCTTGTGTGCGGGGAACTGCTGCTTAGAACCCGGCACTTTTTACCAAAAAGTTCCTGATTTCGTGAGAAATCAGGAACTTTTTTAAATCTCCGCTTTTGTGCCGGCCCATATGGCGACAGGCTCTGTTGGAACACGACAGCAGCGGGCGGAAACCGTCTGCCCGCTGCTGACTGCTTCCCCTGTGCGCCGGACGATCCCGCGGAAGGGGCACGGCGCCTTCTCCCGCTTGGCTGAGGCCGCCGGCGCTCCATATCCGCCGGGAGATCCGTGACAGCGCACGGTCAATCAAAACTGACGTCCTCCAGGCGGAGGACCAGAATACCGTATTCCTCCCGGGTTCGATCTGCTTGAATCGTGCCGACGACGGTCACCTCCGATTGGGCGGGCGGATAGTCCTCAGGGTAGCGGGCCTGAGCGGGCATTACAATGTCAAATCCTTGGGCGCAGCAGGCGGTGGCGTCCTGTACGATTACGCCACAGTAGACCTGCTGCGTATTAGGGTCCTGATACACGAAAAAACTCCCCTTCATTCGGATAGTCTTTCCGATATAATCATCCGGCGCCGACATCATGTTGAATAGTTCTGCGTATATCATGGTACTGCTGAGGGGCGTTAAATCCAGATCCACGGGAGTGGGAGGGCCTTCCAAAGGATCCGGCTGCGGGCCGTTGGCCGGAGTTTCCTGTTCCGCCCCGGCGCCGGGGGTGGAGGCCTGTGGGGGCAGAGGAGTTTCCAACGCGTCTTCCCGTTCGGAGAGAATCGGCTCCACGAAAGACTGCTGGGGGGCGGTATCAGGCGCGGCGGGCGCATCTTCCCCCGGAAGAGGCTCTGCCTCTTGGGAAACAGGGGAGGTGAGCGGCGCCGTATTCTGCGGGGGCTTTTTGCTGCCTCCGCATGCAGTGCAGGACAGAAGCAACGCCCCTGTGAGAATCAGTATGGTCCATCGCTTCATGGCTTACCTCCTTCCGATCCGTGCGGCCAGAGAACAAAGGGCAAAGAGCAGGATCTGCACGGCAACGATGGTGGATCCCACTGGTGTGCCCGCCAGAATAGACGTGAGGATCCCGGCGGCAGTGCAGCAGACAGAGAAAACGGCGGCGCAGAGCGTGACGGCGCGGAAGCTTTTGAACAGCCGCATGGCGGACATGGCCGGAAAGATCACTAGAGCCGAAATCAGCAGAGATCCCACCAGATTCATGGCCATTACGATGACCACCGCCGTCACCACGGCAAGGATCAGGTTGTATCGCTTCGCCCTGGTTCCGGTGGCGGAGGCAAAGCTCTCGTCAAAGGTGACGGCAAAGATCTTGTGATAAAAGAAGAGAAACAAAAGCACGACCAAAACCGACAGGATCACGCACAGCCATACCTCTGTTTCCGTGAGGGTGAGGATGGATGTGGAGCCGAACAAAGTCGTACACACGTCTCCGGACAGATTTGCGGAGGCGGAAAACACGTTCATCACCAGGTAGCCTACCGCCAAGGCGCCCACCGAGAGCATGGCCATGGCGGCGTCGCCCTTGACCCTGGCGCTGCGGCCCGTGCCCAGCAGCAGGACGGCGCACAGCACGGTGACACCCATGACCAGGGGCATGTCGGAAGTCAGATTCAAAACGGATGCCACCGACATGGCGCCAAAGGCCACATGGGACAAGCCGTCTCCGATAAAGGAAAATCGCCTGAGGACCAGGGTCACCCCCAGCAGGGAGGCGCACAGGGCCACCAGCACCCCCACCGCAAGGGCGTACCGCACAAAGGGATAAGCCCAGTACTGGACCAGCTTCTCAATCAGCGCCGCCAAGGCAGACCCCTCCTCTCTGCTTCAAATACCTTTGGCCGGGTGCGGACCGGACAAAGGCGTCCCGGGGGCCAAAAAACACCTGCTCCCCCAGACAGAGAATATGGCTGGCGTGACAAAGCGCGGCCTGCACGTCGTGGGAGATCATAAGGATCGTGACGCCGTCGTGTTTGTTAAGCTGGGAGATCACCTGATACAGCTCCCGGCTGGCGGACGGATCCAGGCCGGATACCGGCTCGTCCAGCAGCAGCATTTTTTGGGCCGCGCAAAGAGCCCGGGCCAGCAGCACCCGCTGCTGCTGGCCTCCCGACAGCTCCCGATAACAGCGCCCGGAAAGACGCTCCATATCCATACGCCGGAGGGACTGCCGGGCCAGGTCCTTTTCCGCCCGGGTGTAAAAGGGGCGCAGGCCGCACCGGCCCTGACAGCCGGAAAGGGCCACCTCCCAAACTGTGGCGGGAAAGTCCCGCTGGGCTTGGGTCTGCTGGGGCAGATAGCCGATTTCAGCGGGGAGCACGCCTCCGCCCAGGACCACGGACCCCTCCAAGGGGGGCAGAAGGCCCAGGATGGTCCGCATCAGTGTGGATTTCCCCGTTCCGTTCTCCCCCAGGATGTACAGATAGTCTCCGGCGTGGATGGTAAAGCTCAGATCCCGGACCAGGACGGAATCATAGCCCAGGGTCAGGCCCTGGCAGTTCATCTGGATCATGGAATTCCTCTCAGCGCAGCGCAGCCTTCAGGGTTTCCAGGTTTTGTTCCATAATGGAGAGGTAGCTGGCTCCGGCCGCAACATCGGCGGCTGTCACCGACTGCATGGAATCCAGCGTGAGAATCTCCTGGTTCTTCCCGCTGGTATTGCCGACCACCGTCTCGGCAATGCCGTGGGTAGTCCCCTCGATGGTCAGCACGCAGGGCAGCGACAGCTCGTCCGCCTTGCCGGCCAGGAAGACCACCGTTTCAAAGCTGGCCTCCGTTTCCGCCGAGCAGCCGGAAAATGCCGCATAGTAAGTGAGCCCGTAGTCGTCTACCAGATACCGGAACGGAAAACGGTCGGCAAAGAGCAGCGTGCGGGTGGAAGAGGCGTCCACAGCAGCCTGATACCGCCCATCAAGGTCGATCAGTTTTTGAATGTATGCGGCGGCATTTTCTGCGTAGGTGGTCTGATGCTCGTGGTCAATGGCTCCCAGAGTATCGGCAATGGCGCCGCAGAGCACAGCGGCGTTCCGCAGGGAGAGCCAGATGTGCTCGTCATCATGGTCGTGTTCCTCGTGATCATGGTCTTCTTCATGATCGTGGTCTTCCTCGTGGTCCTCCTCATGGCTGTGATGATGCTCGGTTTCCTGCATCCCTTCAACCATCTCCTCTGCTTTTACAGCGTCCCCCAGAATGTCCATCAGATCCATTGTTGCCCGGTTGGGGTTGGCGGAGTTGGTCAAAGCGTCCTCCACCCAGTCGTCCGACTCTCCCCCTGTATAGAGGAACAGGTCGCAGTTGGAGATAACCACCATGTCGTCGGCCGTGGGCTGAAAGCTGTGGAGATCCACGCCGTCATCCAGGAGCATGGTGAGTTCCACGCGGTCGGCCTGATCCCCTAGAATTTCCCGGACCCAGTCATATTCGGGAAAGATGGTGGTGACGATCCGCAGCTTTTCACCGCTGCTTTTGGAAGCGGAAGGGGTTTGACAGCCGGTCAGCGCTCCCATTGCCAGCGCGAGAGAAAGGGACATGCAGACTATTTTTTTCATATCGATAAAACCTCCGAATTGATACAGAAACTGAAAAAAGGGCGCAAAAATACAAGGGGATCCAGGCGTGCGCCAAGAGAGCCTGCCCCGATTGGGCAGACTCGTCCCCTTGTCTGTGGTTTCTGTTTAATTCAGCAGTTTTACCCGCAGCAAGACCGGCGAAGGTACGACAATCGCATTCTGCGGCCGCGGGGCGAGAAGCAGGGTAAAGAAGCAGAGCACCGCCGCAGCGGCAGATGCCGCATGAGCCGTGGAGAGCTGCTCCAGCAGGACCTGGCAGATTTGGACCTGGTGGCATATGGTGCAATGATCGCCGCTGCAGTCGTGGTCAGCCTCAGCGGCCACAAAGAATGCGGAGAAGATCAGGGCTGCGATCAGCAGCGCCGCTCCACAGACGGCAGCAAAACGCATTCGTTTTGTCAAGTTCTTCTCCCTCCTCTGTACGATATACTTATGGACCGCGCACGGCACTGACACGTGCCGTGCGGGATGGGATTGGAGATGACCGGCTCAAAGCTCTTCGGCTCTCGCGGCGCGGGATATCCGCTTTGCGGGAGGGCCATGCCAAAAGGGCACGCATCGGGCGCGGGACCTGAGCACGGCGCTGTTGGCCGGCGTGCCCTGCTCCAATTTGCGAATGATTTGCAAATCAATATAGCACGTACGCGATCAGCCGTCAATGATCACTTATGGGGATGCGTGCGGCTTCAAAAATCAGTTGCTTGATGTGTTAGTTAAAGCTAACTATAATTATAGCAGATGTTGCCGTGTTTGGCAAGACAACATGGCAAACGAATAAATTTTTTGTTTTGGAAAGCAGGAGTTACGTTTGAGGACAACAAAAGCGGAACAGGAGAGGATTTCCCTGGGTACCCACGGAGAGGACTATGGAAACTGGATGTCAAATCCGGTATTTTATATCCTCGGCGGCATAACTATACTGGCTGCCGCTTTGACGGTCATCTCCTTTGCGGTTTTCCGGGTGACCGCTGCGGGCGCTGTATGCGCGGTGATTACGGCGGCCCTGCTGGGATTGCTGGGCTGGATCACGTGGATCCGGCGGCAGTATGCCTTTGGGGGCGGCGGAATCATGGAACAGGTACACCGGACCGTGCTCTCCCATCTTGATTGCCAGAGAGAGGGCTCCATGCTGGAGGTGGGGGGCGGATCCGGAGCACTCTCGATCCGGGCGGCTTTGACCTGGCCGGAAACCAGGGCGATGGGCGTGGATTACTGGGGAGCTGGAGGGGACCGGCGGCCGCGTGAAGGTGCAGACCTGCTCCGAGCAGCTGATCTATGAGATCCGTGCTCCGGCCTGCTATTATACTCCCGACTGCGTGGCGGACTTTTTCAACGTCTCCTCTGAGCAGGTTGGAAAAGACCGCGTCCGGGTAAGCGGCGCCGCGGGTCGTCCCCGGACTGACACGCTGGAGGCGAGCGTGGGATACAAGGACGGCTACATCGGCAGCTGCGGACTGAGCTTCGGCGGACCCAAGTGCTTTGAGCGCACTGTGCTGGCGGTGCAGACGGTGGAGAAGATCAGCGAGACCTACTATCATCCCGCCGAGCATCGGGTGGACATCATCGGCTACAACTCCCTGTATCCCAGGGATCTGTCCGAGGGCTTCCCCGGCGGCACCGAGCCGCTGGAACTGCGGCTGCGGGTTGCCGAGCGCGACGCCGACAAGGAGACGCTCACCATGATCTTCAACGAGGTGGATGCTTTTACCATCGACAGGCCCGCCAACTGCGGCGGAATGGAGCGCCACATTACAGAGCTGGTGGCCGTGCTGTCCGTTCTGTTCCCCCGTGAGGACATTGAAACCTCTTATGTGGAGGAGGTCCTGTAAGATGAAGCTGCTGGAAATCGCACACTCCCCCGCCGGTGACAAGGTGAATATATGAAAACTGGGAGGGCAACGGAAAACTTCCGCACATCATCGGCGGACTGCATTCCGATGTGAAGGCTTACTTCAAAACCTACGAAAAGATCGAAGCGCTGGAGCGATCCGGGCACATCAAAATCATCCCCGGTCATGGCGTGCATGCACTGGAACACAGGGTCTACCCAGTGTCAAACCAGGAGGCTGCTGAATGAACATTCTGTTTTTATTGCTGGCTATTGCGCTGTTCATCGCGCTGGTTTTGAAAAACGTCCCCATTGTCATTGCCGCCATCCTGTCATCCATCTTCCTGCTGCTGACCCGGCGGATGGGATTGTATGAGGGCATCACTGCCCCCTATATGACAGGCTTCGGGAACTACGTGCGGGACTTCTTCCTGCTGTTTATGCTGGGCGCGCTCTTCGGAAAGCTGGTGGAGATCAGCGGCGCGGCCAACAGCTTTTCCACCTTTATTTTCCGGGCCTTTGGCGACCGCTTTGCGATCGTCGGCCTGATTATTATGGGTATCATCCTGACCTTGGACAGCGTGAACCTGTTTGTGGCCATGTTTACCATGCACCCTCTGGCCATGTTCCGCAAGGCGGACATCCCCCGCAAATTTTTCCCGGCCGCTTCTTTTGCCGGCTGTGTGGGCGTACCATGACCGCCCCCTTCACGCCCTCCATCCAGAACGCCACGCCCACCGTCTACCTGGGTACCACAGTGGCCGCAGCAACAGTTCCGGGCATGATCTCCACGGTGCTGAAGCTGACCCTTTGCACGGCCTATGTGATGTGGGTGGTCAAGCGGGCCAAGAACCGCGGCGAACACTTTGAGGAACTGGAGGGGGAGAACGCCGCGGCAGAAGTGACGAGAGAAGCCGCCGGCCCCTCTGTGCTGGCCTCTGTCCTGCCGATGCTGGTCATCCTGGTGGTGCTGAATGTGGTCAAGCAGCCCATCGTTACCTCTCTGCTGGCCGGGGTGGTGGCCGCCTTCATCTTTTACTTCAAGCACATGCCTCACAGCCTGAAGGAGATCAGCGCCGAGGTGCAGGGCAGTGTCTTTGCGGGATTAAAGACCATCTCCATCACCGCCGCTGCCGCGGGCTACGGCGCGGTGGTGGCTGCGACCCCCGCCTTCCAGGAGATCACGGATTTCGTGCTGAACCTGGATGGGAACCCTCTGCTGATCGCCGGCATTGCGACCATGCTCATGGCAGGCGTCATGAACTCCTCCTCCGGCAGCATGGCGATTGTCTGTCCCATCCTGGGCGAGCGGTTCCTGGCTATGGGCGTCAACGCCGAGGCACTGCACCGGGTGATCGTGGAGGCCTCCAGCACCCTGGATTCTACCCCCCAGAGCGGCTTTATGTGCAATATCCTCAACCACAGCCATACCACGCACCGGCAGGGCTACTGGCACGTGTGCGTGGTGTCGGTCATCGCGCCTATCGTGGAGACGCTGCTGCTGATCCCGCTGTGCGCCTTGTTCGGACTGGCGTAATGAAAATTGCAGCCTGGATATTCCAGGCTGCAATTTATTTCTGCATTTGGGATCGCGCCGGACAAGGAAAAAATATCGACGGGCTGCCGTTTGGCACGACTCCGGCCGGCGGGTGCCGGATGCTGCCGCGAATTTTTTGACACGGGACCTCCGAAACTGGGGCCCGGCCAGATGCTTTGGGCGCCTGGCACCGGCTTTGACTGCCGTCTTACTTGTTCAGGATCTGCATGAACTCCTCGCCGGTAATGGTTTCCTTTTCGTAGAGGAATTTGGCCAGCTCGTCCAGCTTCTCCCGGTTCTCCAGCAGGATGGACGCCGCCTTTTCATGCTGCTTTTTCACCAGGTCCACCACCTGCCGGTCCACCTCCGCCGCAGTCTCGCCGGAGCAGGTCAGGGAGGCGTCGCCGCCCAGGTACTGGTTGTGTACCGTCTCCAGGGCCACCATGTCGAAGTCCCGGCTCATGCCATACCGGGTGATCATGGCCCGGGCCAGTTTGGTGGCCTGTTCAATGTCGTTGGAGGCGCCGGTGGAGATGGTGCCAAACACCACTTCCTCCGCTGCGCGGCCGCCGGTGTAGGTGGCGATCTTGTTTTCGATCTCCTCCTTGGTCATCAGGTAGTGGTTGCCCTCCTCCACCTGCATGGTGTAGCCCAGGGCACCGGAGGTCCGGGGGATAATGGTGATCTTCTGGACCGGGGCGGAGTGGTTCTGCTTGGCGGCCACCAGGGCATGGCCGATCTCGTGGTAGGCCACGGTCCACTTCTCCTTGTCCGTGAGGATGGCGTTTTTCTTCTGGTAGCCGGCGATGACCACCTCGATGCTCTCCTCCAGATCGGACTGGGTGGCAAAGCGCCGCCCGTCCCGGACAGCCCGCAGGGCCGCTTCGTTGATGATGTTGGCCAGCTCCGCGCCGGAGGCGCCGGAGGCCATCCGGGCGATCTGGCGGAAATCCACGTCGTCCGCCACTTTGATCTTTTTGGCGTGGACCTTTAAGATCTCCTCCCGGCCCTTCAGGTCCGGCAGCTCCACCGGCACCCGGCGGTCGAAGCGGCCGGGACGAGTCAGGGCCGGATCCAGGGACTCGGGACGGTTGGTGGCGGCCAGGATGATGACGCCGGTGTTGCCCTCAAAGCCGTCCATCTCGGTGAGCAGCTGGTTCAACGTTTGCTCCCGCTCGTCGTTGCCGCCCATCTGGCCGTCCCGCTTTTTGCCGATGGCGTCGATCTCATCGATAAAGACGATGCAGGGGGCCTTCTCCTTGGCCTGGCGGAACAGGTCCCGGACCTTGCTGGCGCCCATGCCCACGAACATCTCCACAAACTCGGAGCCGGAGATGGAGAAGAAGGGGACGCTGGCCTCGCCGGCCACGGCCTTGGCCAGCATGGTCTTGCCGGTGCCCGGAGGGCCCACCAGCAAAATGCCCTTGGGCATGGAAGCGCCGATCTCCCTGTACTTGCCGGGGTTGTGGAGGTATTCCACGATCTCGGTGAGGCTCTCCTTGGCCTCGTCCTCACCGGCCACGTCGGAGAACTTGATGCCCTCGGCGGATTTTACGTAGATCTTGGCGCTGGAGCGGCCCGCGCCGAACATCATGGAGTTGGGGCCGCCGGCCTTGTTCATCATCCGCCGGGACATCAGCTGCCCCAGCCCCACGAAGATCAGGATGGGCAGCAGCCAGCTCAGCAGGAAGGAGAGGAAGGGGGACATCTGCTCCACGATCTCGCTGGCAAACACCGCGCCGGAGTCCTTCAGCCGGTAGATCAGGTCCGGATCGTCCATGACGCCGGTCTTGTAGATCTGGCCGCTGTCCTTGTCGGTGAAAAGGATCTGACTCTCCTGCACCTCCACCTGGCCGATCTGCTTTTCCTCGGTCATGGTCATAAAGGTGCCGTAGTCCACCTCCCGCACCTGCCGCTGGGCCAGCCAGGGCATGGCCAGAAAGTTGAAGAGCATCAGTACCAGCAGTACGATGCCGTAATAGTACAGCAGAGGCTTTTTGGGTGACTTCACTTCGTTCATGTGGATTCCTCCTCGGTGTGGTTTGATGATGCCTGCTCCTGGCAGCGCATCCGCAGCTCCTTGGCCCGCAGCGCCGCAAACAGGGCATGGTGTATGGCCTGGGCGGCCGCGTCCATGGCGTATTCACCATAGAGGCACGCCGCCTCCGCCTGGTCCTCCAGCGCGTCGGCTCCCTCGCTGTGGAGATATCCGGGCAGCTTTTCCTGCAAGATGATTCGGACCCGGCGCAGGTAGTCCAGCTGGGCCCGGGACAGGGCCGCTACCGCCGGGGAGCGGCCGGTGTCGGCGCTTTGCCGCAGGCGCCGCTCCGCATCCGCTTCCTCCTGTTGCAGCTGCTCCAGCTCCAGGCGGATCTGCTGCAGATCTGCCTGTTCATACCGGCGGAACTGCGCTGCCGTCTGCTGCTGCTGCCGCGCCAGCTCCCGGAGCTTGCCGGAAAAAATCTCTTCCTTGGGATACGTTGGCCCCATCTCCTCTCAGCGGCTTCCTTTGATATATGGTTATAGCAGACGGACGGCGGGACCGCCATGGGCAGATCCCGCCGTATTCCAGCAGCAGCCCCACGATACCGCAGGCGCAGAAGCTCAGGGCGATCTCTGTGTCCTCATAGGAGAGATTGTTCCGGGCCCCCTTGCTGCGCAGCAGCTCCTGGAGGTAGGTCCGGACAGAGCGCACCATGATCCCCTCAATCTGCTCCCGACGCTGAGAATGCAGCAGCTTTTGCAGCAGCACGTCCGCCTCGGCGGAGGCGGAGATGAAGTCCCGGAGGACCGCCTCCGGGTCGTCGGAGGACAGGCTGCGTGTCAGCAGGGTCTGAAAGGCCTGCTGCATGGACCACTCGATGACCTCCAGAAGGTCCTGGAAGTGATAGTAAAAGGTCTGCCGGGAAATGCCGCACCGTTCCACCAGGTCCTTGACTGTGATCTTGTCCACATTTTTCTCCCGGGACAGCTGCATGAACGTATCGGCGATCATCCCTTTGACATTCACCGGCATGGCGGCACCTCCTTCAGCTGATGGGGACAGTTTACCACAAGAACCGGCCGCCTGTCCAGAAACGCTGCGGACAGATAAAAGCCAACTGGAAATGTAAGCGGTTTCAAGGAAAAGATAGGCTTGCATTGCTTTCTGTTATCTGCTATGATAAAGACACACAAAAAAGCGCTTTAATTTGCTATTTTTTGTATATTTTCACAGTAGAAGGGGAGGGCGATTGAAAAAACAAAACTTTTTAGTTGAAATTCCTTTTTTCGGGAAAAACGAAGAAAAAGTAAAGCGATCTGAATTTTTAAAGACTTTTTCTTGCGTTTCCACTCAACTTCGGGCGCTTTTTTTAAATGCTGCCGGAGTTCTTGATGCCGGAAAATAGAAGGATTTCCTTGCGTTGAATCTGGTTGGGTCCATCAAAAAGCACCGAGTACCCATTGCATTGCCCCTTCCCGCCGTTTTTGCTGCGGAATCTTCAATGTATCCGCTTACATTTGCGCATTTGCGGCGGACCGCTTTGCCGCCCTCCGGGAGAGGACGGTACCACAACGGTTTCCGATCCATGCGGTCGTGGATACCACATCCCACTTTACCCCCAACGGACAAGAAAGGAAGGCTGTACGATGAAAAAAACGAAGCGCTTTTTGGCACTGCTCCTCTCTGCGATGATGCTGCTGGCCCTGGCTGCCTGCGGAGGCGGCGGAGACACGGCGCCTGCCGGCGACAGCGACGGCGGCGAGGCACAGGCCTCCGGCAGCAATGAGCTGACCGTCTACACCGCGTTCCCCGAGGCCGAGGTGGCCTACTACTTCAACGCCTTTGAGGAGGCAACCGGCATCAAGGTCAACGCCCTGCGCCTGTCCGCCGGTGAAATGCTCACCCGCGTGGCGGCTGAGAAGGACAATCCTCAGGCTGCGCTGATGTTCGGCGGTTCCACCGACAACTACATCGCCGCTGTGGACCAGGGCCTGCTGGAGCCCTATCAGTCTCCGGAGCTGGAAAACGCCCCTGAGACCTACATCGACCCCACCGGCACCTGGAACCCCATCTATGTGGGCGCCATCGCCTTTGCCTGCAACAAGGAGTGGTTTGCCGAGAAGGGCTACGACTATCCCACCAGCTGGGACGACCTGCTGGATCCCAAGTATGAGAACATGGTCATCATGGCCCACCCCGCCACCTCCGGCACCGCCTACACCGTGCTGGCCACGCTGATCCAGCTCAAGGGCGAGGACGCTGTGTGGGATTACCTGAAGGAACTGGACAAGAACATGTCCCAGTACACCAAATCCGGCGCCAACGCCCCCAACTCCGTGGCGCTGGGCGAGGCTGCCATTGCTCTGACCTTCTCTCACGACGGCCTGCAGCCCACCGTGGAGGGCTATCCCATCGAGCTGAGCTTCCCCACTGACGGCACCGGTTACGAGGTGGGCGCCATGGCTCTGATCAAGGGCGGCCCCGCCGATCAGCAGGAGAACGCCAAGAAGTTCATCGACTTCATGTGCTCCGCTGAGGGTCAGAACCTGTACGCCGAGAACAACTCCTTCCGGGTGCCCGTCAACACCCAGGCCACCCCGGCCGAGGGCCTGGTGACCCTGGACTCTGTGGCCGTCATCGACTATGACGCCGTCTGGGCCGCCGAGAACAAGACCGCCTTCACCGAGCAGTTCGAGGCCAACATCGCCGGCGCTCCCGCGGAATAATTCTTTGAAATACCTGACGGCCTTCCCCCCTTCACGGGGGGAAGGCCCAGCCCGTTGAAAAAATTTTTTCAACGGGCTGGGTAAGGTTTTTGCGCCTTTCCAAAAGGCGCAAAAACGGACGATTGAAAACGAAAGGAACCCTTCCTGGGTTCCTCTCGTAACTCTCTTCCTTCCCGCCGCACAAGATTTTTCGCTTTTTCGAAAGCTTCGGCCTTCCCCCCTTCACGGGGGGAAGGCCCCTTTCCAAGGGAATCCATCAAACGCAGGAGGAACATACATGGCAAATTCTCCCGGAACGGGCGGAAAGAGTGCCGCCCGTCTGAAAAAGCGCAATGAGACGAAAATGATTCTGCGCCAGCCGGTGCTGCTGATCGCCGTATTGGCCACCATTGCCCTTCTGGTGCTTTTCGTCATCTTCCCCCTGGCCAAGGTGCTGCTCTTCAGCGTCACGGATGAGTCCGGCGCGGTCTCCCTGGCCTCCCTGAAGCAGCTGTTCACCACCACCCGGTATCTCAAGACCTTCGGCCGCACCATGGCCCTGGGCGTGGTGGTGGCGGTGATCTCCACCTTTATCGGCTATATTTTCGCTTTCACCATCACCCGCACCAACGTGCCCTGCAAGGGCTTTCTCAAAACCATTGCCACACTGCCCATCCTGTCCCCGCCCTTCATTTTGTCCCTGTCCATCATTTTCCTCTTTGGCAAGCAGGGGCTCATCACCAAGGAGCTGCTGGGGATCACGGGCAATAACGTCTACGGTATGGGCAGTCTGGTGGTGGTGCAGGTCATCAGCTTCTTCCCCATCGCCTACATGACCCTATCCGGCATTCTCTCCTCCATTGACGCCTCGGTGGAGGACGCCGCCTGCAACATGGGCGCGAGCCGGTGGCATACCTTCTGGACGGTGACCTTCCCCCTGTCCCTGCCGGGCATCATCTCCGGGTGCCTGCTGGTGTTCATCCAGTCCCTGGAGGACTTCTCCAACCCCGCCACCATCGGCGGCGACTTCACCACCCTCTCCGTGGAGGTCTACCAGATCATCAACGGCAGCTACGATATGCGCAAGGGCTCCGCCCTGGCCCTTTTGATGCTGGTGCCTGCCATGGTGGCCTTTTTGCTGAACAAGTACTGGGTCAACAAGAAGAGCTTCGTCACCGTCACCGGCAAGCCCACTCAGGCCCGCAAGCTGATGGACGAGGCCCACATCAAGTGGCCCCTGTTCATCTTCTGTATGCTGGTGGCTGCCGTCATCATTCTCTTTTACGGCACCGTGGTCTTCGGCTCCTTTGTCCAGACGTGGGGCTACAACTACTCCCTGACCCTGGACCAGTACAGCCGGGCCCTGCAGCAGGGCTGGGACAGCCTGAAAAACTCCATGATCCTGGGTCTTGTGGCCGCGCTGCTGGGCGGACTTCTGGGCATGGTCATCGCCTACATCACCGCCAAGCGCAATTACTACGGCAAGCGGTTCATCGAGGTGTCCTCCGTGCTGATGTTCGCGGTTCCCGGCACCGTGCTGGGCATCGCCTATATCCTGGCCTTCAACACCGGCTTCCTGGTGCTGACCGGCACCGCCGCCATTCTGGTGATCGTGTTCGTGTTCCGCAACATGCCGGTGGCCATCGAGTCTGGTACCACCACGCTGCTGCAGATCGACAACTCCATTGAGGAGGCCTCCACCATCCTGGGCGCCGGCAGCGGCTACTCCTTCCGCCGCATCACGCTGCCTATGCTGCGCAATGCCTTTTTCTCCGGTATCGTGTACTCCTTTGTGAAGGCCATCACCGCCGTCAGCGCGGTCATCTTCTTGGTCTCGCCCCGGTGGAACCTGGTCACCAGCAAGATCTATACCCTGTTCGACCAGGCCAAGTACAGCCAGGCGGCGGCCTTCGTCACCATGATGGTGGTCATTCTGCTGGTATTCATCGGCATCTTCAACGGCCTGATCAACCTGCTGCTGGCACCGCGGTCCCGGGTGCCCAAGGGCGTCGGCGCAAACCCTGAGAAAACGGAGGAAACGAAATGAGCAATCAGACCACGGAACGCCTGGGCAAGAAGAGCTCCAGCGTAATTTTGAAAGATGTGACCAAGATCTTCCAGCAGCCGGACACCGGCAAGGACTTTGTGGCGGTGGATCACATCAACCTCCACATCCAGGACGGGGAGATGGTGACGCTGCTGGGCCCCTCGGGCTGCGGCAAGACCACCACCCTGCGGATGATCTCCGGCTTTGAGTATCCCACCAGCGGCAGCGTTCTGATCGGCGACCGGGACGTGGCCAAGGTCCCCCCCAACAAGCGGGGCATCTCCATGGTGTTCCAGAGCTACGCCCTGTTTCCCCACCTGAACATCTGGGAGAACATCGCCTACGGGCTGAAGGTGGCCAAGGTCTCCCAGAGCGAGCTGGTGGAGCGGACCAACGGCGTGGTGGAGATGATGCAGCTCAAGGGGCTGGAACGGCGGTTCCCCAACCAGCTATCCGGCGGCCAGCAGCAGCGGGTGGCCCTGGCCCGTGCTGTCGTGATCGAGCCCAGCGTGCTGCTGTTTGACGAGCCTTTGTCCAACTTAGACGCCAAGCTGCGGGAGAGCATGCGGGATGACCTGCGGGCGCTCCAGAAGCGGCTGGGCATCACCTCCCTGTACGTGACCCACGATCAGTCCGAGGCCATGGCCATCTCCGACCGGGTGGTCATCATGAAGGACGGCGTCATTTGCCAGCAGGGCTCCCCCACGGAGATCTATGAGCAGCCCAACAGCCGCTTTGTGGCCAACTTCATCGGAAAGGCCAACTTCATCGACGGCACCTTCCGCGGACTGGACGGCCAGACCGCCCTGGTGGAGGTGGGGGGCAAGACCATCTCCATCCCCGTTCCCGGCAAGATGCAGGATGTCCAGAAGGACGGCCCCTGCTGCCTGGCGGTTCGGCCGGAGTCCATCCAGCTCTCCGCCGACCAGGGCCAGCTGCCGGGCCGGGTATCCCGGGCCACCTACTACGGTGCCAAGGTGGAGTACGAGGTCATGCTGGGTGACCAGCCCACCATTGTGGAGGTCTACAACCCCCAGCTGACAGAGCGCTTCACCGAGGGAGACGAGGTCTATATGACTCTGATCGACCGCTGCGTGCGGGTCCTTCGCTGAGAGAAAACAAGAGCCGGCGCCGCTGATGCGGCGCCGGCTCTTGCTGCGGATGCGGAATTCTGCTGGATGGAAGCGGAAAAGGGGATCCGCCCTTCCGGAGCGGTCCGGAAGGGCCCGGGGAGCAAAGCCCCCTTGCGCAGCGCGGGACTTCGAAACCATGATGAACCCCCGGGATCCAGAGGATCCCAGGGGTCCAGGTGTGGAGATGCGGGGCGCTTACGCCTGCTTGGCTTTGCTCCTTGCCTTGTAGTTCCGCCAGGCAAACAGCAGCACGGAACCCACGGCGATCAGGATGAAGGCGCAGCTGATGGGGCGGGTGAAGAAGATCTCGGCGCTGCCGCCGGAGACCACCATGGCCCGCCGGAAGTTCTTCTCGGCCAGGGGGCCCAGCACCATGCCCAGCAGGATGGGCACCAGCTGGAAGTCCATGCGGCGCAGGAAATAGGACACGATGCCGAAGATCAGGATGATGTAGATGTCATACACCCGGTTGTTGGTGGAGTAGGAGCCCGCAATGCAGAAGGTCAGCACGATGGGCGCCAGGATCTCATAGGGGATCCGGGTGATGTGGGCGTAAAAGCGGGTGAAGCCGCTGCCCAGGATGTACATAAACACGTTCACCACGATCAGGCCCAGCATGATGGCGTACAGTACGTTCCCGTGTTCAGAGAACAGCGTGGGGCCGGGCACCATGCCATGGAGCATGAAGGCGCCCATGAGGATGGCGGTGGACCCGTCACCGGGGACGCCCAGGGTCAGCATGGGGATCATGGTGGCGCCGCAGGCGCCGTTGTTGGCGGACTCGGAGGCCGCCACGCCCTCGATCTCGCCGTGGCCGAAGGTCTCCGGGTGCTTGGACAGCTGCTTGGTCTGGTTGTAGGCGATGAACGCCGCCAGGCCGCCGCCGGTGCCGGGCGTGGCGCCGATGATCACGCCGATCAGAGAGCCGATGGCAATGGGCTTGCGGCAGCGGCGGTACTCGTCCTTGGTGATCTTGTCCTTGGTGATGGCGGAGGCACTGATGGTCTTGTGGTCTGTCTTGGGGTTGTACTGGGACTTCATCAGGATCTCCGAGATGGCGAACAGGCCGATCAGGGCGATGATCAGGTCGATGCCGGCCATGAGCTTGCGCTGGCCGAAGATGAACCGGGCCGTGCCGCTGATGGCGTCCGTGCCCACCGTGGCCATGAACAGGCCGATGCACGCGCCGATCAGGCCCTTGAAGATGCTGTTGTTGGACACGCCGGCGATGACCGACAGGCCGAACACCGCCAGGGCGAAATACTCCGCGGGGCCGAACAGCAGGGTGATCTTGGCAATGGGGGGCGCCAGGAACAGCAGCGCCAGGGCGCTGATAAGACCGCCCACGGTGGAGGCATACAGCGCCATCTGCAGCGCCTTGAAAGCCTTGCCCTTGACGGTCATGGGATAGCCGTCAAAGAGCGTCGCCGCGTTGGCGGAGGTGCCGGGGGTGTTGATGAGAATGGCGGTGATGGACCCGCCGTAGGTGCCGCCGCAGTAGATGGCCAGCAGCATCAAAATCGCCATGGTGGGATCCATGCTGTACGTCAGCGGGATGCACAAAATCAGTCCCAGGTCTGAGGTCAGACCGGGGATGGCGCCCACCACGATGCCGATGGCCAGACCCAGGGGGATGACTAGGAAGTTCTGCCACTGGGCCAGAATCTCAAGCCCGCCTAAAAATTGTTCCACAAGCATTCTCCTTTCTCATCACGGCAGCGAGACATGGAGGAACACGGCGAACACATAGTACACCACGCCGACCATGGCAAGGGGGATCGCGTAATAATACCATTTGCGCGCGCCGAAGTAGATCATGATCGCGACCACCAGGATGACGGTCGAGAGGATGAAGCCCAACGGCTCCACGGCAAAGCAGTACGCCACCAGGAACAGCGCGTACAGGACGGAGCGCATCTCCTTGCGGAACCCCTCGGAGCGGAAGCTCTCCCGGGTGATGACCAGCTCTTTTTTCTCCCGGGCAAAGATCCCCTCCAGCAGCAGGCAGACGGCGAAGAGAAAAATCCCGCCGATGGCGATGCGGGGCAGGGTCTGGGCATTGATGGCGGTTTTTTCCATGGTCCGGATCTGGGAGGGGATCAGGAACCACATCACCGCACCCAAAATAGTGAACACAGTGCCGGAGATCATCTCCGTATTGTATTTGATCTTCATGTCGATGCACCTCCATGTTGAGGAAGGAGGCGCCCCATGCCCGATGCGACCATGGGGCGCCGAAGGATTACTGGATCAGGGGGATGTACTTGGTCATGGCCTCGGACTGAGCGTCCACCATGCTGAGGATCTCTTCAGAGCCGGCGTTCCACACGGCGTTGCCCATGCCCTCCATGAACTCCTGGAACTCGGGATCGGCGTAGACCTTCTGGATGAACTCCCGCAGGATCTCCTGCTTGCTCTCGTCCACGGTGGAGCGGACGGCGAAGTAGTCCATGCCGGTGAACTCCACGTCGATGCCCTGGTCCTTGAAGGAGTCGATGTGGCCGATGCCCTCCACGTCCAGGCCCTCGGGGATGAAGGTGCCCAGGCAGTTGAGGTCGCCGCTGATAACGTAGTCGCGGTAGGTCGGAGGAGAGCCGATGGCCACGTCCACGTGGCCGCCCATCAGGGCGTTGATGGCCTCCTGGCCGCCATCATAGACCACGGGCTCGGAGGGGATGTCCAGAATGGCGAACAGGGCGGAGATCATGGTGTAGCTGTCGTTGCCGGGACCGCCGGTGGTGGCGTAGGTGACGGTGTGTCCGGCGTTGGCGTAGTCCACCAGCTCCTGGATGTTGGTGATGCCGCTGGAGGCGTTGGCCAGGACCACGAACTCGGTGATGCGGATACCGGCCAGAGGCGTGATGTCGTCAATGGTGTAGTCCACGTCGATGAAGCTGGGGGTCAGGGAGAACAGGGGACCGTTGCAGCAGAACAGGGTATAGCCGTCGTCCGCCGCGTCCAGGAAGTCGTTCATGCCGATGGTGCCGGAGCCGCCGGTGTGGTTCTCCACGATCATGGGCACGCCCAGGTACTCCTGGCTGTAAGAGGCGATCTGTCGGGTGATGACGTCGGGACCGCCGCCCAGGCTCCAGGGCTGGATGATCGTGATTTCTTTCTCGGGCCAGGAGGCGTCAGCGGTCTGCTGGGCGTCCTGGGAGCCGCCGTCGGAGGCGGTGTCCTTGCCGCCGCAGGCCGCAAGGCTGAGGACCATGAGAAGGGCGAGAGCCAGAGACATCAGTTTCTTCATCGTGAATTCTCCTTTTTCTGAATTTTTATACTTTCACGAATTCCGGAATGATCCCACCGGAATCCATTGCCAGGGTGATGGCCTGGAATCCCTCGGGGCGGGAGAAATAGGGGGGGTATTCCCGCTCGTCGGAAAACAGGAACTGCGGGGCCCGCTCCGGCGGAAACAGGGCGGCCAGCCGCTGGTAGACCGCCGGGTTGGCGCTGTTGTAGCGCCGGTCGGAGGCGGAGGTGGTAATAACGAACGCCAAGGGCATATTCGCCATGAATTGTTCGGAAATTGAATCAATCTGACCGTGATGCGGCAATTTGAGAACGTTTACATTTTCGAGTAAAAATTTCGGGACCTGGGACCACTCCTTGGGACAGCTGTCCGCGGCGCTGAGCAGGACGTGTGTCCCCAATTCAAAGCGCAGCAGCAGGCTGGTCCGGTTGGACAGGGCATCCAGCCGTGTCAGACAGGCCGTGACGGCCGATGCATCCTCCCTTTGGCGATAGGCCTGCTCCACCAGGTCCATATAGTCGGACAGGACCTCCTCCTGCGGCGCCAGCACCCGCAGCCGGGCGTCACCGTCCAGGTCCAGGGTGTCCCCGGCCCGCACCACTGTGATGGGGATGTGCGCTTCCCGGGCCCGCAGCAGGATCCGCCGGTATGCATTCAGCGCGTTGGTGTAGAGCGGGACGCTCCGGGCGGCGCCGGCGGCAGGGGTCAGCTCGCAGCCGGCCAGGAAGGGCTCCACCGGGTAGGGCACGTAAATGCGGCCCACCTCTGTCTGCTCCAGAACGGCCTCCAGGCCGCAGACGTGGTCTTCGTGGATATGGGAGATCACCACGGCGTCCAGCTGCCGGATCCCCCGGGTCTTCAAATACGACGCCGCCCGGATCCGGTAGGGGTCCCCCTCAAATTCCGAGGGGAGGGCGCTTCCGCCGTCCAGCAGCAGCCGGAAGCGGTCGGAGGGTTCCACCAGGATCGCGTCGCCGTATCCCACGTTGATCACTGTAACGTGCATCCATTCACCTCTTTTCTGTCAAATAGCTTCTATCGGAATCCGGGGTCCCGGCGGCTTCGCCGTCAGGTGGTCCCCCGGATCACCAGCTCAGTTGGAATCTCGATCTGCGTCTCACGGATCTCCTCTCCGCCGATCAGGTCGAAGAGTTTCTGGGCCGCCAGGCGGCCCATCTGATCCACGTCGATCCGCACGGTGGTCAGCTCCGGCGCTACCACACGGCTGATAAAGCTGTCGTCAAAGCCGACGATGGCCAGGTCCTCGGGGATTCTCAGCCCCGCCCGGAAGGCCGCCTTCATGGCGCCGGCTGCGATGGTGTCGTTGGTACAGAAGAAGGCCGTGGGGCGGTCCGGCTGGCGCAGCAGCCGGGCTGCGGTCTCTTCGCTGTCCTCCAGGGTGGGATCCAGTTCCACCACGAACCGGGGATCTGCAGTGAGACCGTGATCAGACAGGGTCCGAAAGAACCCCTCCGCCCGGGCATCCCGGACCTGGGGAGAGAACCGGCCCGCCAGCAGGCCGATTTTGCGGTGGCCCCGCTCACACAGGTGGGCGGTGGCCAGGACGGCGCCGTGGTAGTGGTCCGCCGAGACACACAGCAGACCCTCCAGGTCCAGCCGGTTGTTTACCAGCACCACGGGGATGTTCTGCCTGCGGTAGGCCTCGATGGCCTGGAGGTCGGCCTCGCCGGCAAAGATCACGCCGTCCATGTGCTTTTTGATGCACACGTCGCCATTGGGCAGCCGGATGTCCTGACTGGTGGTGACGAAGAGGCTGTAATTACGGCGGGTCCCCTCCTGCATGGCCGCCTCCAGCAGCGGGGAGTAGAAGGGGTTCAAAATGGCGGGATACTGCTTTTCGTGGATGATAAAGGCGATGTTCTCCGTCTGCTGACGGACCATCGCTCTGGCGATGGCGTTTGGGGCGTAGTTCAGCTTTTTCGCCGCGGCGTATACCTTCTCCCGGGTCTTTTCGCTGACCGTCTCCGGCGAGGCGTAGGCTCGGGACACGGTGGCCTTGGAGTAGCCGCACAGCTTTGCCACATCAATGATCGTTGCTGCCATAGGGTTCTCCTAACGCTTTGAGAACGTTCTCATCTGTTGAGACCATCATAAATGGATATTGGAGGAAAAGTCAATATTGACTTTAAAAAAACGAATGATTTTGTATGATTAGACAAACGGGGCGGGAAATTTTCTACAATTTGGGCGATAAAGAAGCAAAAAACAGCCGTTTTTCTGTGCGGTGCCATAAGCGGGGTAAAGAAAAGGGGCGCCTGCTCTCACGCGCAGAGCAGACGCCCGGACCTGGTTTTGAAGCGGGCAGACCCGCGGCATGGCGCTCCGGCGGAGCAGTTCAGCATCCCTCACCAGAGGCTGCGGGGGATGCCGGGCAGGTCTGCCGGAGAAAGCGGATCAGCTCCCAGCCCAGCTTGGGCAGATACCGTCCCTTTTTCATAAAAATTCCTACGTCAAAGACCAGCGGCTCCTGAAAGGGGCGCAGGACCAGCCCCTCGCAACCGGGCACCCGCTGGCCCTCCACGGCGCTGATAATGCCCACGTGGCGGCAGGACCACACCAGGTTTACCATGCAGAGGATCTGGTTGTAATTGAGCACGATGTTGGGGGTGATCTGATACCGTTCAAATTCCTGGGTCATGACCCGGCACACCTTGGACTGCACGTCCATCATGATCAGCTTCTCCTGGGCCAGGAGCCGCAGGGGGATCCGCTCCAGCTCCGCCAGAGGGGAGTCGGGATGCAGCACCGCGTGGATCTCCGCCTTGACAATGGGGATCCGCTCGAAGTCCTCCGCGCCGGGTCCCTCGGGAAAACCATTGTAGGCCAGATCCAGCTGCTCGCTTCGCACCATCTCCACATGCTTGTTCATGGAGCCTTCGTCCAGATAGATCTGGGCCCGGGGATGCTGCTCGGTGAAGGTGGAGAAGATCCGGGGGACCAGGTCGGTGAAGGCGTGGGACATCCCCAGCCGCAGCCGCTGCTCTGCGGAGTTGGCAAGATCCTGCATGGCGTTCTCTGTCTCCGTGCACAGCCGCAGGATCCGCTGGGCCCAGACCATGAACTGCTCGCCCTCATAGGTAAAGGCCACCTTTTTGGAGTTGCGTACGATCAGCTTGGCGCCCAGCTCCGTCTCCAAAGCGCTGATGGCGCTGGAGATGGCCGGCTGGGAGACATAGAGGGCCTCGCTGGCCTTGGTGAAATTCTTATACCGATATACCGCGTTGAGATACTGGAGGTGCCGCAGATTGAACATTGCCGTACCCGCCTTTCCGGAATTTTCTTGACTAAAGAATAAGATAGAGTTATAAAAAAGTCAAGACGACCTTATGCTAGTGGATACTATGGATAAATTTTTCACAAGCCAACCATAAATTCTTGTTATTTATGGATAATTTATCGGTATTTTACTATAAGCTCGCCACGCTCTACAATACGACATAGGGAAATTGAATTCAAAAAGGAGGCATATCCCGAACCGGCGTGAGCCGGGACCAACAAAGATCGAAAGGAAGAGAGATATGATCGTACTGAGCGTGGTAGGAATTCTCCTGGCATTTGGCGTCCTGGTCTTTGCGGCGTACAAAAAAATCAGCATGTTCCTGGCGGCGGTCATTGCGGCGTCCCTGGTGGCGCTGTTCAGCGGCCTGCCGGTGGCGGCGTCCATGGTGGGTGCGGAGGGCCCCTTCCTGATCGGCATGAAGGACTTCGTGGGCAGCTGGCTGGTCATCTTCGCCATGGGTGCCCTGCTGGGCGCGCTGTATGACAAGAGCGGCGCCACCTGGCGCATCAGCAGCACCCTCATCAACAAGGCGGGCACCCAGTGGACCCTGCTGATCTACGTGCTGGTGGGCGGCCTCCTGGTCTACGGCGGCATCCAGGTCACTGTTATGATCTTCGTGCTGCTGCCCTTCGCCAAGATCCTCTTCCCCAAGGCGGGCATCCCCTGGTACTTGTTCCCCGGCATCACCGGCCTGGCCATCGCCACCTTTGCCATGGGCCAGATGCCCGGCAGTCTGCAGATGCAGAACATCATTCCCTCTCAGATCCTGGGCACGTCCCTGACCGCCGCCCCGGTGGAGGGCGTGCTGGCCACGCTGTTCATGGTGGTGTTCGGCGTGGGCTATCTCTCCTGGGAGGCCAAGAAGGGCCGGGATACCCCCGAGGCGGCCATTGAGCTCTATCAGGTCCAGGGCGGCACCCTGGACGAGGCGGAGCTGGAGGGGCGGGCCCCGGGCTTCTGGGTGTCCCTGATCCCCATGGTGGTGGCCTTCGTTCTCATCAACGGCGTGAAGGTGGAGCTGCTCTACGGTCTGGGCGCCGGCTGCGTGCTGTCGGTGCTGATGTTCTGGAAGTCCCTGGGCGGCCTCACCGGTATCCGGGACGTGGTGTCCGAGGGCTTCAACAACGGCATCTTCCCCTGCATCATCATCGCCTCCGTGGTGGGCGTGGGCAAGGTCATCTCCGCCACGGACGTGTTCGCCCTGATCCAGGGCAACATCATCAACCTGCCTCTGCCGGGCCTCCTGAAGGTGGCGGCCATCACCACCATCATCGCCGGCATCACCGGCTCCGCCTCCGGCGGTCTGACCATCGCCCTGGAGCTGTTCGGCGAGACCTTCATGTCCTGGGGCTACACCCCGGAGATCATCCACCGGGTGGCCTCCATCGCCTGCGGCGGCCTGGATACCCTGCCCTGGAACGGCACCGTGGTCATGCTGTTTGCCCTGTCCGGCGTGTCCTACAAGAAGGGCTACAAGCACGTGGCGGTGGAGACGGTGATCCTGCCGCTGCTGTCCCTGATCCCTGTGTTCCTTTACTATTCCATCACCCACTGAAGTAACGAGAAAGGTCGTGTGAAATCGTGGCAACCTATGAAAAAGACTTCCTGATGCAGCTCTACCGCACCATGGTCCGCATCCGCGCCTTTGAGGAGAAGGCCGCCGAGTGCTTCACCAAGGGAATGCTGGCGGGCAACATCCACCTGAGCATCGGGCAGGAGGCGGCGGAGGCCGGCGCCTTTGCGGCCATCGGTCCCCAGGACTACTTCACCTCCACCCACCGGGGCCACGGCCACGCCATTGCCCGGGGCGCGGACCCCAATCTGGCCATGGCGGAGCTGTTCGGCAAGGCCACCGGCTACTGCAAGGGCAAGGGCGGCTCCATGCACATCGCGGACATGGAGAAGATGAACCACCTGGGCGCCAACGGCATCGTGGGCGCGGGCCAGCCTATCTCCGCCGGCAGCGCCCTGGCCTCCAAGATCATGGGCGACGGCGCGGTCACCGTGGGGTGCTTCGGCGACGGCTCCACAAACGAGGGCTCCTTCCACGAGGCGCTGAACATGGCGGCCGCCTGGAAGCTGCCCCTGGTGTGGTTCATTGAGAACAACTGCTACGGCGTGTCCACGGAGATCCACCGGGTCACCAACACGCCGGACCTGGCCTCCCGTGCCGCGGCCTACGGCGTGCCCTACGCCGTAGTGGACGGCACCGACGCCACCGCAGTCTACGAGGCCATGGTCACCGCCATGGACCACGCCCGCTCCGGCCAGGGCCCCTACGTGGTGGAGGCCAAGGTGTACCGCTATCAGGGCCACTACTGCGGCGACCCGGCGGTATACCGGCCCAAGGAGTACATGGAGGAGGCCCTGGAAAAGGACGGCATCGAGAAGCTGGGCCGGCGCCTGCTGGACGCCGGTGCGACGGCGGAGGAGCTGGAGACCGTCAAGCAGGCGGCAGAGGAGGAGATGGCCGCGGCGGTGAAGTTCGCCGACGAGTCCCCCTATCCCGATCCTGCCACGGTGCTGGATGACATGTATGTGAGCGACAACGAAAGGTGTGTGGCGAGATGAGCAAGAAGATCACTGTCAGCAAGGCCATCGGCGAGGCTTTGCACGAGGAGATGCTCCGGGACGAGAAGGTCTTTATCATGGGCGAGGACATGGCGGTCATGGGCAACGTGTTCGCCATCACCAAGGGCTTCCTGGAGGAATTCGGCCCCAACCGGGTCATTGACACCCCCATTTCCGAGGAGGGCTTCGTGGGCATGGCCGTGGGCGCCGCTGTCCGCGGCATGCGGCCCGTGGTGGAACTGATGTACGACGACTTCGCCACCGAGTGCGCCGATCCCCTGTTCAACCAGGCCGCCAAGATCCGCTACATGACCGGCGGCCAGTGCAACGTGCCCATGGTCCTGCGGGCCCCCATGGGCGCCGGCCGCCGCAACGCCGGCCAGCACTCCCAGTCCCTGGAAAACTTCTTCTGCCACTTCCCGGGCTTGAAGGTGGTGGCCCCCTGCACCGCCAAGGACGCCAAGGGCATGCTGAAGGCCGCCATCCGGGACGACGACCCCGTCATTTTCCTGGAGCACAAGCTGCTCTACGCCCGCAAGGAGGAGATCCCCGAGGGCGAGTACGTGATCCCCCTGGGCCAGGCGGAGGTCAAGCGGGAGGGCACCGACCTGACCGTCATCACCTGGAGCCGGGAGGTGAACTTCTCTCTGGAGGCCGCGGAGACCCTGGCCGCCCAGGGCATCAGCGTGGAGGTCCTGGATCTGCGGAGCCTGGTGCCTCTGGACTGGGACGCCATCGTCCGCTCCGTGTCCAAGACCCACAACGTGGTCATCGTCTCCGAGGAGGTCAAGCGCGGCAGCTACGCCGGCGAACTCTCCGCCCAGATCGCCGAGGAGCTCTTCGACGAGCTGGACGCCCCGGTGGAGCGGGTATGCGGCCTGAACATCTGCTCGCCCTTCAGCCCGGTGCTGGAGGATCAGAACTTCCCCCACCCGGAGGACATCGTCCGGGCGGTCAAGCGGGTTCTGAACAAGTAAGGAGGGGACGAGCATGGCATATGAAGTGTTGATGCCCCAGCTGGGGCTGACCATGGAGGAGGGCACCGTCTCCAAGTGGCTCAAACAGGAGGGCGAGGCCGTGAAGGCCGGGGAGGCCATCCTGGAGATCACCACCGACAAGCTGACCAATGAGGTCCTCAGCGAGCACGACGGCGTCCTTTTGAAGATCGTGGCCCAGGAGGGGGAGGACATCCCCGTCAAGGGTCTGCTTGCTTACATCGGCCAGAGCGGCGAGGCCGTGGGCGGCGCCGCCCCGGATGCCGCACCCGCCGCACCCGCGGCTGCCCCTGCGGCTGCCGCGCCTGCCGCGCCCGCGCCTGCGGCCGCGCCCAACGGCGCCCGGATCCGCATCTCCCCCCTGGCCCGCAAGACTGCGGCCAAGCTGGGCGTGGACTACACGGCCCTCCGGGGCACCGGCCCCTCCGGCCGGATCGTCCAGCGGGATATCCTGGCCGCGGCCCAGGCCCAAAAGGAGACCGCTGCGGCCCCTGTGCCCGCGCCTGCGCCCGCCCCGGCGTCTGCTGGGCTGGAGCTGATGGAGGGCGACACCGTGACGAAGCTCACCGGCATGCGCAAGGTGGTGGCGGAGCGGATGTCCCGGTCCCACAGCGAGATCCCCTCCGTGACCCAGACCACCAAGGTGGACGTGACGGAGCTGATGCGGTTCCGCAAGCTCCTCCAGCAGGAGAGCGGCACCAAGTACTCCGTCAACGATCTGATCCTCAAGGCCGTTGCCAAGGTCCTGCGCCAGCACCCGGAGATCCTGGTCAGCTACGACGGCGGCCAGATGATCCAGCGGGCCCATGTGAATTTGGGCATGGCCGTGGCCCTGGACGCGGGGCTCATCGTCCCCGTGATCCGGGACGCCGACCGGCTGAGCCTGGACGCCCTGTCCGCCGCCGCCCGGGACCTGGCGGAGCGGGCCAAGAACAACCATCTCACGGCGGACGAGTACAAGGGCTCCACCTTCACCGTCTCCAACCTGGGTATGTTCGGCGTGGAGAGCTTCACGCCCATCATCAACCAGCCGGACGCCGGGATCCTGGGCGTGTGCGCCGTGGAGGACGAGCTGGTCATGGACGACGAGGGGACCATCTCCAAGCACCAGGTCATGCGGGTGTCCTTCACCTTTGACCACCGGCTGATCGACGGCGCCGTGGCGGCCAAGTTCGCCCTGGACCTGCGGGACCTGCTGCAGGCGCCCATGCGGATCCTGCTGTGACGGAGGGCGCGTGCAATGGCTTATGAACTGAAAATGCCCCAGCTGGGGCTGACCATGGAGGAGGGCACCGTCTCCAAGTGGCTCAAGCGGGAGGGCGACGCCGTGGCGGCCGGGGAGGCCGTCCTGGAGATCACCACCGACAAGCTGACCAACGAGGTCGCCAGCGAGCAGAGCGGCGTCCTTTTGAAGATCGTGGCCCGGGAGGGCGACGACGTGCCCGTAAAGGGCACCCTGGGCTGGATCGGCCAGAGCGGCGAGGCCGTGCCCGGCGCCGCGCCTGCCGCTTCTGCGGCGGCCCCTGCGCCCGCTGCGGTCTCTGCCGCGGCAGGACCCAAGACCGTCATCGTGGTGGGCGGCGGCCCCGGCGGCTACGTGGCCGCCATCCGCGCCGCCCAGCTGGGCGCCTCCGTCACCGTGGTGGAGAAGGAGCACCTGGGCGGCACCTGTTTGAACATCGGCTGCATCCCCACCAAGTGCCTGCTCCACAGCGCCGAGCTGATGGAGGACATCCGGACCCAGGGCAGGGAGATCGGCATTGAGGTGGAGGGTGTGAAGGTGAACTTCCCCCAGGTCATCGCCCACAAGAACGCCGTCTCCAAGCAGCTGACCGGCGGCATTGCCGCCCTGCTGAAGGCCAACAAGGTGGCGAAGATCGACGGCGAGGCCAGCTTCACCGCCCCGGGTAAACTGTCCGTGAAGAAGGCCGACGGCACCGTGGAGGCCATGACCGCCGACGCCATCATCGTGGCTACCGGCTCCGTCAACGCCGTGCCTCCCATCCCCGGCATCAAGGAAAACCCCAACTGCATCGACTCCACCGGCGCCCTGAGCCTGGAGGCCCTGCCCAAGTCCATGGTGGTCATCGGCGGCGGCGTCATCGGCCTGGAGCTGGCCTGCGCCTACGCCGCCTTCGGCACCAAGATCACGGTGGTGGAGGCCATGGACCACATGCTGCCCATGCTGGACGGGGAGCTTACCAAGATCGGTGTGGCCCACATGAAGAAGATGGGCATGGAGTTCAACCTGGAGTGCCCCGTGCAGTCCGTGGAGGCCTCCCCTGTGGGCGCCAAGGTCACTTGCCGGAACAAGGCCGGCGAGACCGTCAGCTTTGAGGCGGAGAAGGTCCTGGTGGCCATCGGCCGCAAGGCCAACACCGCCAGCCTGAACCTGGAGGCCGGCGGGCTGAACAACGACCGCGGCCGCATCCTGGTCAACGACAGGATGGAGACCAACGTCCCCGGCGTGTACGCCATCGGCGACTGCGTGTTCGGCCGCGCCCAGCTGGCCCACACCGCCAGCGCCATGGGCGAGGTGGCCGCTGAGAACATTATGGGCATGGATGCCAAGTACGACGAGTCCACCAACCCCACCTGCGTGTACATCGAGCCGGAGGCCGCCTCCGTGGGCCTCACCGAGGAGCAGGCCAAGGCCAAGGGCATCGACTACAAGGTGGGCAAGTTCCCCATGAGCGCCAACGGCAAGGCCCTGATCCTCAACGGCGGCGAGGGCCTGGTGAAGATCATCGCCGGGGCGGAGTACGGCGAGGTTTTGGGCATGCACATCATCGGGCCCCGGGCCACGGATCTCATCGCCGAGGGCGCCCTGGCCATCGGCGGAGAGATGACCCTGGACGAGATCATCGCCACCATCCACTCCCACCCCACCGTCACCGAGACCATGCGGGAGTGCGCCCTGGACGCCCTGGGCCGGGCGGTCCACATCCCGCCCCGGAAGAAGAAATAAGAGCCCCATTATCTTGACAACAGGAGGAACGCGAGCATGAAAACCATCGGATATCTGGGCCTGGGCGTCATGGGCTACGGCATGACGTCCAACCTGATCGATAAGAGCGGCGGCGATGTCTATGGCTACGACCCGGTGCCCGCCCTGCGGGAGCGGTTCGCCGCCCGGGGCGGCAAGGCCCTGGACCAGGCCCGGACCCTCTATGAGACCTGCGACATCATCTTCATGTGCCTGCCCACCAACGCCATCGTCAAGGCCACCATCACGGAGATCATGGAGATCGCCCGACCCGGGACCATTCTGGTGGACATGGGCTCCACCTCTCCCTACGTGATCCAGGACCTGCACAAGACCGCTCTGGAAAAGGGGTTCCATCTGCTGGACTCCCCCGTCAGCGGCGGCGAGATCGGCGCCAACGGCGGCTCCCTGGTCATCATGTGCGGCGGCGAGCGGGAGGTCTTTGAGACCGTGAAGCCCTATTTGCAGATGATGGGCAAGACCGTGACCTACATGGGGCCCTCCGGCTGCGGCAGCACCGCCAAGGTGGCCAACAACATGATGGTGGGCATCCACCTGCTGGCCATGGGCGAGGCCTTCGCCTTTGCCAAGAAGGCGGGCCTGGATCCCCAGACCCTCTTCGACGCCATCAAGGGCGGCTTTGCCCAGAGCGCCGTTATGGACGTGAAGGTGCCCAAGACCCTCAGCCGGGACTTCTCCGCCAGCGCCCGCATCGCCGTCCACCTCAAGGACGTGAACAACGCCATGGAGCTGGCCGGCCATCTGGGCGTGGATCTGCCCATGACCAAAATCGTCAAGGAGCAGATGGACTGGATGGATGCCCACGGCATGATCGACGAGGATCAGTGCGCCCTGGTGAAGTACTACGAGGACGCCATGGGCGTGGAGATCCGGTCCGACCGGTGATCTGATCAGCAACCGCCCCGCCTGTCAGGCCCCGCGCCCGGCAGGCGGGGCGATTTTTTGCCCCGGCGGGGCCGGACCGTTTGACGGATGACGCCGCCGCTGGTACAATCAATAGAGAAAAAACACGCGGACAGACCGCGATGGGAGGGACCGCACCATGTATGATTTTGACGAGATCATCGACCGCCGCCACACCAATGCCCTGAATACCGACGGCTTCCGGGACTACATCTTCCACGCCGACGACTCCATGACCTTCCCCTACAAGGACGAGGAGTTCATCCGCATGTGGGTGGCCGACATGGAGTTCGCCACTCCGGACGTGGTGATCGACGGCATCCGCCGCCGTCTGGACCGGCGGATCTTCGGCTACACCCGGGTGTTTGAGGACGCCTATTACCAGGCATTCGCCGCCTGGTGCCGCCGCCGCTACGGCTGGGACTTCCCCAGGGAGCAGCTGGTCATGTCCAACGGCATCATCCCGGCGCTGTATGAGCTGGTGGAGTACATCAGCGCGCCGGACGAGCAGGTGCTGTTCCTGACGCCCTCCTACGCCTATTTCAAGTACGCTGCCGACCACAACCACCGCAGCTGCGTGTGCTGCGACCTGGTCCGGGCAGAGGACGGCAGTTATGCCGTGGACTTTGACGATCTGGAGCGAAAGGCCGCGGATCCCAGGACCACGCTGTTCATCTTCTGCAATCCCCACAACCCCACCGGCCGGGTCTGGCGGCGGGAGGAGCTGGAGCGGATCGCCGCCATCGCGGAGCGGTACGGCCTGTGGGTGATCTCCGACGAGATCCACTGCGACCTGACCCGGTCCCACCTGACCCACACGCCCATGGGCAAGGTCATGGCCGACTACGGGCGGCTCGTCACCTGTATGGCCCCCAGCAAGACCTTCAACATGGCGGGCCTCATGATCTCCAACGTCCTCATCCGGGACGAGGGCCTCCGGGCCAAGTGGCTCAGCCGCCACTACAACTTTGACAACCCCCTCAGCATCGCCGCCGCCCAGGCGGCCTACGAGGAGGGGGAGCCCTGGCTGAAGGAACTCCAGGCCTATCTGGACGAAAACTTCGTCTTCACCGGGAAGTACCTGGCGGAGCACCTGCCCCGGGCCGGATACCGGATCTCCGAGGCCACGTATCTGGCCTGGGTGGACCTGAGTGCGTACTTCCGGCCGGAGGAGTCCCTGACCATGTTCTTCGCCTACGAGGCGGGGGTGCTGCTGGAGGGCGGGAACATGTTCGTCCAGAACTCCGACTGCTTCATCCGGCTGAACCTGGCCTGCCCCCGCTCCATTCTGGAGGAGGGCCTGCGCCGCATCTGCGAGGCGGTCAACACCAGGCACCGGGAGCCGTACCTGCGCAAGGCATGAGCGGTTCCGGCCGTCATATTACGGAACAAGGCCCGGCGCCCCACAATGGGGCGCCGGGCCTTGCTGTCTGGTCAAAAAATTCCCCGCAGGCCATTGGCCTGCGGGGAATGGAAAGTACTTGCTTAGTACATGCCGCCCATGTCGGGAGCAGCGGGAGCGGGTGCGGGGGGCTCGGGCTTGTCGGCCACCAGGGACTCGGTGGTCAGCACCATGGCGGAGACGCTGGCGGCGTTCTCCAGGGCGCTGCGGGTCACCTTGGCGGGGTCGATGATGCCGGAGGACACCATGTCGCAGTACTCCTCCTTGTAGGCGTCGAAGCCGTAGCCGTTCTTGCCGGAGGAGCGGACCTTCTCCAGGATCACGGAGCCGTCCAGGCCGGCGTTGGCGGCGATCTGACGGATGGGGGCCTCCAGGGCCTTGGCGATGATCTGGACGCCGGTCTTCTCGTCGCCCTCCACGGTGCTCAGCAGAGCCTCCACGGCGGGGATCACGTTGACGAAGATGGTGCCGCCGCCGGCGACAACGCCCTCCTCAACAGCGGCGCGGGTGGCGTTCAGGGCGTCCTCGATGCGCAGCTTCTTCTCCTTCATCTCGGTCTCGGTAGCGGCGCCGACCTTGATGACGGCCACACCGCCGGCCAGCTTGGCCAGGCGCTCCTGCAGCTTCTCCTTGTCGTAGTCGCTGGTGGTGACGGCGATCTGGGAGCGGATCTGAGCGACCCGGTCCTTGATGGCCTGGGAATCGCCGGCGCCGTCGACGATGGTGGTGTTCTCCTTGGTGACCTTCACCTGACGGGCACGGCCCAGCATGTCGATGGTGGCGGTCTTGAGCTCCAGACCGACCTCCTCGCTGATGACGGTGCCGCCGGTCAGGGTGGCGATATCCTGCAGCATCTCCTTGCGGCGGTCGCCGAAGCCGGGGGCCTTGACGCACACCACGGTCAGGGTGCCGCGCAGACGGTTGACGATCAGGGTGCTGAGGGCCTCGCCCTCCACATCCTCGGCAATGATCATCAGCTTCTTGCCGGCCTGGACCAGCTGCTCCAGGATGGGCAGGATGTCGGAGATGACGGAGATCTTCTTGTCGGTGATCAGGATATAGGGATCGTCCAGAACGGCCTCCATCTTCTCAGTGTCGGTGACCATGTAGGGGGTGATGTAGCCCCGGTCGAACTGCATGCCCTCGACGACCTCGGAATAGGTCTCGGCGGTCTTGGACTCCTCGATGGTGATGACACCGTCGGCGCTGACCTTCTCCATGGCGTCGGCGATCAGGGTGCCGATGGCCTCATCACCGCTGGAGACGGCGCCGACACGGGCGATGTCCTTGGAACCGTCCACGGTCTTGGCCTGCTTCTTGACCTCGGCCACGGCGGCCTCCACGGCCTTGGCCATGCCCTTCTTCACCACGATGGGATTGGCACCGGCGGCCAGGTTCTTCAGACCCTCGTGGATCATGGCCTGGGCCAGCAGGGTGGCGGTGGTGGTGCCGTCGCCGGCCACGTCGTTGGTCTTGGTGGAGACTTCCTTCACCAGCTGGGCGCCCATGTTCTCAAAGGGATCGTCCAGTTCGATCTCCTTGGCGATGGTCACGCCGTCGTTGGTGATCAGGGGAGCGCCGTACTTCTTGTCCAGGACCACGTTGCGGCCCTTGGGGCCCAGGGTGATCTTGACGGTATCGGCCAGAGAGTTGACGCCGGCTTCCAGAGCCTTGCGGGCCTCGTCGCCGCGCTTGATGAGCTTAGACATGATAATCAAACCTCCAATTTGAAGATGAGTTTACGTTTTACAGCGGCCCCCGGAAGAGGGCCAGGGGCAACCTCCGGTTTCCCCGGTTGATTTGCCGGAGGCAAATCAAGAAAATGAGATCATTTTCGCCGGGGCGTGTACCTGGCGAAAATACCCCGACCCGCGCGTCCGGGGGACGCGCACACCAGTGACCGACGTCACTGGTGAGGGGGGATTTAAAGGGGGGACGCAGTCCCCTCTTTAAGACCGAAGGTCATTCGACGATGGCCAGAATGTCGTTCTGACGGACGACCACGTACTCCACGTCCTCCAGGGTGACCTTGGTGCCGGCGTACTGGCTGGTGATGACCTTGTCGCCGGGCTTCACGGTCATGACCACGTCCTTGCCGTCCACGTTACCGCCGGGGCCCACGGAGATGACTTCGGCCACGGAGGGCTTTTCCTTGGCGGAGCCGGTGAGGATGATGCCGCCCTTGGTGGTCTCCTCGGTCTCCACCATCTTCAGGATGACACGGTCTGCAAGCGGAGTGAGTTTCATGTTGGGTTCCTCCTTATAGTTATCAAAAAGTTAAACGAAATTCAGCGTTAGCACTCAACTCTCTCGAGTGCTAACGCTGTTATCATAGTACAGTCTATCCGGTTTGTAAAGGGGAAAATTCACAAAAGTTATGAAGAATTTGTAAATCCTCCCAAAGGAGGCTCACCGGGCGGTGGCGTTGGGATCGCAGCCCTTGGGGCCGAAGAAGTTCAGCCGTTTGTCCGCCAGGCGCATGGTCACCTCCCGGGACCGGAAGCACTCCCCGTCCAGGCACGTGACGATGTCCGCTCCGGGGGACAGGATGCGCACCTCCCGGGCGTCGGAGATCCGGGCCAGCCGGGGCAGCCGGTCGGCGTTTCCGGCGGAGTAGGCCCCGAAGAGCCGGGCAAAGGTGGCGCGGCTGACGCTGCGGACCAAAATGGTGTGGAGCTTGCCGTCGTCCATCCGGGCAACGGGGACGGGGGTGGAACCGCCGCCGTAGTACCGGCCGTTGCACATGGAGATCAGGGCGTAGTCCCCCTCCAGCCGCTCCTGGTCCAGAAAGACCGTCCAGCGGTGGCCGAGCCGGCGGAACAGGAAGTTCACCGCCACGGAAACCAGGTAGCTGCCCCGGCCGCTGAGCAGGGGGGAGGACCCCAGCTGGTGGACGCTCTCGGCCACCTGGGCGTCGATGCCGTTGCAGGCGATGGTCAGGCAGTACCGGCCGTTGCAGTCGATGAGGTCCAGGGGAAACTGGTCCCCGTCCCAGAGGTTTTCCGCGTCGGCGAACTTGGTCATGTTGGCGCCGAAGTTCTTGAGAAAGTCGTTACCGGTGCCGGCGGGGATGCAGGTCATGGCGGCGTTGGAAAAGCCCGCCAGGCCGTTGGCAACCTCGTGGATGGTGCCGTCGCCGCCGCAGGCATAAAAGCGCAGGGGCTCCCCGCTCTCCGCCAGACGGCGGGCCATCTCCGTTGCGCCGCCGGGCCGGTCCGTCAGCAGGCACTGGCACTCCAGGCCGTGGGCTGTCCGCAGCCGGTCCGCCATGGCGTAGATCCGGGTGGTCTGGTCGCGTTTTCCGGCGGCGGGGTTGATGATGAAGATGTGGCGCATGGATACACCACCTTTTTTCAGGTTAGGAGTCATGCGTGGAGAGAACGTCCCTCTCTGCCTGTTTCGCGGTTATTTGCCGTACATGAACAGGTCGCACTTGATCATGCCGTTGTAGAGCTTGCGCTTCTTGTCCGCGGCGCGGCCAAAGCACTGCTCGAACTCCGTGTGGGACGAGAGGATCAGGATGCGCCATTTGGGCGGCATCTGGGCCATGGACCGGCCGAACGCCCGGTACAGCTCCCCGGCCTCCTGCTTTTCCAGCAGCCGCTCGCCGTAGGGCGGGTTGGTCACCAGCTGGCCGTATTCGCTGTCGCGGTGGAATTTGGCGGCGTCGGCCACCTCAAAGCGGATGCAGTCGTCCACCCCGGCCAGGGCCGCGTTGTGGCCAGACAGCTCCACCGCCGCCGGGTCGATGTCCCCGCCCCAGATGTCGTAGGTGCCGTGGAACTCCTTGTCCTGAGCCTCGTCGGCGGCGTCCATCCAGAGCCTGCTGTCCATGTTCTTCCACTTCTGGGCGGCGAAGCGCCGGTCCAGGCCCGGGGCCCGGTTCTTGGCAATCAGCGCCGCCTCGATGGGGATGGTGCCGCTTCCGCAGAAGGGGTCGCAGAAGGGGTCCTTCCCCCGGTAGCGGGACAGCAGCACCAGCGCCGCCGCCAGGGTCTCCCGCAGGGGCGCGCCCATGTTCCTGGCCCGGTAGCCCCGCTTGTACAGCCCCTCGCCGGAGGTGTCCAGATACAGCGTGGCGGTGTCCTTGATGATGGAGAACTGGATCTGATAGCGGCTGCCGGTCTCCGGCAGGGTCTCCAGCCCGTAGGCGCCGCCCAGCCGCCTGGCGGCGGCCTTCTTCACGATGGCCTGGCAGGCGGGCACCGAGTGGAGAGTGGAGTTCAGGGAGTAGCCCTTCACTGGGAACTCCCCGTCCCGGGGGATGAAGTCCTCCCAGGGCAGGGCGGCCGTCCCCTGGAACAGCGCCTCGAAGTCCGGGGCCGGGAAGGACCCCAGCTCCATCAGCACCCGCGCGCCGCAGCGCAGGCCGATGTTCAGCCGGGCGATGTCGGCCATGGTGCCGGTGCAGTGGACCCGGCCGTTCTCCGCCCGGACCTCCGCAAGGCCCATCCGCCGCATTTCCTCCGCCACCAGGCTCTCCAGCCCCAAAAGACACGGGACCGTCAACGTCATGGCGCCCGCCTCCTTCCTAAAGAAACGATTTCATATAGGAGCAGTATAGCAGGAAAAACGCCCCGGCGCAATGCACATATGATCGACCAGGGATTGTTACCAAAATGAAATAGCTTTTGCGGCGGCGCTGTGGTACACTGTTGCCAAACACAAGGATTGCCCGCGGACCGCGGGACGAGAGGAGGCGTTTTTTTGAGCGGATTTTTGCAGAGTATTGACCTGCCGGTGTGGCTGTGGCTGATCGCGCTGGTGGTGTTCGCGGTGGTGGAGGCCGCCACGGCGGGACTGGTGTGCATCTGGTTCGCCGTGGGCGCCCTGGCGGCGCTGCTGGCGGGCCTGTTCGGCGCCGGCATCCTGGTGCAGGTGGTGGTGTTTGCCGTGGTGTCCGCCGCGGCCCTGGCTGCCACCCGGCCCCTGGTGCGGCGCATGACCGCCGGAAAGGCCGTGGCCACCAACGCCGACCGTGTGCTGGGCGCCGCCGCCAAGGTGACGGAGACCATCGACAATGAAAACTCCCGGGGCGCCGTCTATGTGGACGGCAAGACCTGGACCGCCCGCAGCGCCGACGGCAGCGTGATCCATGCCGGAGAGCGGGTGGAGGTAACGGCCATGGAGGGCGTGAAGCTCTTTGTGAAATTATGTGAAAAGACGGAGGGTGCGAAGGTATGAACATGGGAAATCTCATCAGCGTCGCGGTAGTCGTGATCCTGGTGCTGCTGGTGCTGGTGCTGCTGATCAGCAACATCCACATCGTCCAGCAGTCCCGGGCCTATGTGGTGGAGCGCCTGGGTGCCTTCCACACAGTGTGGAACGTGGGCCTTCACTTCAAGGTGCCCTTTATCATGCGGGTGGCCAAGAAGGTGTCCTTGAAGGAACAGGTGGCGGACTTTGCTCCCCAGCCGGTCATCACCAAGGACAACGTCACCATGCAGATCGACACCGTCATCTACTTCCAGATCACGGACCCCAAGCTGTATACCTACGGCGTGGAGCACCCCATGAACGCCATTGAGAACCTGACCGCCACCACCCTGCGCAACATCATCGGCGACATGGAGCTGGACCAGTCCCTGACCAGCCGCGACACCATCAACACCCGGATGCGGGCCATCCTGGACGAGGCCACGGACCCCTGGGGCATCAAGGTCAACCGGGTGGAGCTGAAGAACATCATCCCGCCCAAGGAGATCCAGAACGCCATGGAGAAGCAGATGAAGGCGGAGCGGGAGCGCCGCGAGTCCATCCTCCAGGCTGAGGGCACCAAGCAGTCCCAGATCCTGGTGGCCGAGGGTGAAAAGCAGTCCGCCATTTTGAAGGCCGACGCCGCCAAGCAGGCCGCCATCCTGAAGGCCCAGGGCGAGAAGGAGGCCCGCATCATGGCCGCCGAGGCCGAGGCCCAGGCCATCATGCAGGTCCAGCAGGCCCTGGCCGACTCCCTGAAGCTGCTGAACGAGGCCGCCCCCAACAATCAGGTAGTCAAGCTGAAAGCCCTGGAGACCATGCAGAAGATGGCCGACGGCAAGGCCACCAAGATCATCATTCCCAGCGAGCTCCAGGGACTGGCGGGCCTTGCCGCCAGCGCCAAGGCCGTGTTTGAAAGCGAGGAGCCCAAGGCACAGTGAATCCATCCGGCAGCAAAGGGCCGCCCCATGCGGGGCGGCCTTTTTTTGCAGACCTCGTGAGGCGGCATAGGGGAATTGTTCACAGTTGGTTCATGAAAGAAAAAAAGGGGCAGGCTATGATGAGGCAAATCCGCCGGCGCGTCCAGTGCACCGGCGGCGAAAAAACACGCCCGGCGGGGCGGGTTCGGAGAGGAGATCAGCCATGAAAAGACAGGGAACACGGCGGGCGGCGCTGGTGATGACGGCGCTGCTGCTGGCTTCGGCGGCCTTCTGGAGCGCCGCCCTGCGCCAGGCGCCGGTGCCGGCAAAATACGCCCTGCCGGTCCTGATGTACCATCATCTGGTGGCGGACGGGGAACCTTGCAACGATGTGACCGTCACCGCGGGCCGCATGGAGGAGGATCTCAAGTGGCTCCGGGACAACGGATATCACACAGTGCTGCCGCGGGAACTGGCCGATGGGGAGGACCCGCCGAAAAAGGCGGTGCTGCTGACCTTTGACGACGGCTACCGCAGCAACTATCAGCTGCTTTACCCGCTGTTGGAAAAATACCGGATGAAGGCTGTGATTTCCATTATCACCTGCATGCCGGACCTGCCTGCCGACAATTTCCTCTCCTGGGACATGTGCCGGGAGATGACCGATTCCGGCCTGGTGGAGATCGGCTCCCATACCAATCACCTGCACAATTTGGGAGACCGGGGCGGCTGCTTCGACCCGGACGGGATCAACGGCATCCAGCGGGACCCGGCGGAGAGCGACGAAGAGTTCCGCGCCCGGGTCCTGGATGATATCCAGAAAAGCTACGACCGCATTACCTGGGAGGTGGGGCGGCCCTCCTTTTTCGCCTATCCCTTCGGCGTGGTCGAGCCGGAGGCGGAGGAGCTGGTTGCGGAACTCTTCCCGGTGACGGCGGTCACCCGCCCCGGTATCACAGATCTGCGGAAGGGAACCCGCCAGATGCTTCGGCTGACGGTGACCATGGACACGCCGCTGGAGAAGCTGCTCAAGAGAACTTAACCCCAGGTTAAGAAATGCCCGCAGGGGTTGAACAGCCGTCGGTTGCCGGGGGCGCTTGGGCCTGCTATGATGGAGCCATCCGGAAGAGGAGGGCTACCGCATGAAGATTCACCAGATCATCCGTACCCGGCGGCAGGCCCTGGGCCTGACCCAGGAGTAGCTGGCGGGAAAGCTGGGGGTGTCGGCCCCGGCGGTCAACAAGTGGGAGCGGGGCAATTCTTACCCTGATATCACGCTGCTGCCGGTACTGGCCCGGACCCTGGGAGTGGATCTCAACACCCTGCTGTCCTTTCAGGAGGATCTGACGGAGCGGGAGATCGGAGAATTTCTGTGCCGCCTCCACCAGGAGGGGCGGCAGCGGGGCTGCGCCGCCTTTGCCCTGGCGGAGGAAAAGCTCCGGGAATTTCCCGGCAGCGACCGCCTGGCGTACAGCGCAGCCGGGCTGCTGGCGGGCATTCTGGCCCTGTACCCCGGCGGGGACGAGGCGGAGCGGACCGTCTGGCAGGGGAAGATCGACGCCCTCTATGACCGCGTCCTCCACAGCGCCGACGCCCGGCTTCGGGAGTGGGCCGCTTACACGGCGGCCAACCGGTGCATGGGCCAGGGAGAGCTGGACCGGGCGGAGGAGCTGCTGAGCGGCCTGTCCGACACCCACCGGTCCAAGCGGGAGGCCCTGGCGTCCCTGCGGCGGAAACAGGGGCGGACGGAGGAGGGCTGGACACTGCTGGAGCGGGAGCTGTTCGACCGGGCCCACGCCATCGAGAGCATCCTGCTGACCATGGCGGACTGGGCCATGGCGGAGGGCGATCGGGACCGGGCCCAGGGGCTGACGGATACGGCGGAGCGGGCCGGAGCGGTGCTGGACCTGTCGGACTACGCGGTGGTGTCTGCGCCCTTTCAGCTGGCTGTGGCGGAGCGGGACGGCACTCGGGTCCTTGCCCTGCTGGAACGGCTCTTTTGCAGCCTGACGGCGCCCTGGGACCTGAGCGGGTCCCTGCTGTACCGCCACCTGAACACCAAGGAGGACGCCGGAGAGGGACGGGGCGCTCTGATCCCCTGCCTGCTGGAGCAGATCGAGGCGGACCCGGACTGCGCCTTTCTGAGGGAACTGCCGGAGTATGCCGGCCTGACGGCGCGCTGGCGGCCAAAGGCATGAGAAAAGCGGAGGGACGAAAGTCCCTCCGCTTTTTTGCCCGGCTCAAAAGACCCGGTCGCCGCTCTGGAAGCCCAGGCCCGGGTGGAAGTCGAACTTCACCGCGCCCACGGCCACCTGGGGCCCCACGGCCCGCTGGATGCGGGCGATGCCCTCGTTGCCGAACCCGGCGCACAGCTCGATGGCGGTGACGCCCGCGGCCGCCAGCTGCCGGGCGGCGGCTTCCGCCTCGTCATAATTGCGGCAGCCCACCACGTTGAGGTTCACGCTTCCGGTGGGGACCACGGCCCGGGTGTCCGGACCGGCGTCGCCCGCCAGAAAAAGAAACGCGGCCTCCAATGCCATAACAAACAGCTCCTTTCGAAATTCGGATCGGTAAGCGGATGTACGGAAAAACCGGGGGCGCCGGAGGGCGCCCCCGGAGGGTGCGTTTGCTTACAGGCGGGTCACCACGGGGATGACCATAGGATTGCGCTTGGTAGTTTTGAAGAGGTAGCTGCTGACCGCGGACTTCACTGCGCCCTTGAGCTCCCCGTCGTCCCGGCTGCGCTTGCGGGTCACGCCCTCGGCGGCGTCCATGGCCACATTTTGCAGCTCCTTCATCAGGTCCCCGGACTCCTTGACATAGATGAAGCCCCGGGTGATGATCTCCGGCTGGCTCAGCAGCGCGCCGTCGTGGCTGGAGACGGGCATCACGACCACCACCATGCCGTCCTCGGCCAGGCGCTTGCGGTCCCGCATGACCACGGCGCCCACGTCGCCCACGCCGGAGCCGTCCACATACACCTCGCCGGCGGGAACGGTGCCGCCCAGCTTCATGGTCTTGCCGGTGATCTCGATGACGGAGCCGTTCTCCGCGATGGCGATGTGGTTGCGGTCCATGCCCATCTGCTGGGCCACCTGGGAGTGGATCTGCAGCATCCGCTGCTCGCCGTGGAGGGGGACGAAGAAACGGGGCTTCGTCAGGGCGTGGATGATCTTCAGCTCCTCCTGGCAGGCGTGGCCGGAGACATGGAGCATGTCGGCCCGGTCGTAGATGACCTTCACGCCCTTGCGGAACAGCTCGTTGATGACCCGGCCCACGGTGACCTCGTTGCCGGGGATGGCGGAGGCGGAGATGATGACCTTGTCCCCGGCGCCCAGCTCCACCTGCTTGTGGGTAGAGAAGGCCATGCGGTACAGGGCGCTCATCTCCTCGCCCTGGGAGCCGGTGGTGACGATGACCTGCTTGTTCTTGGGCAGACCCTTGATCTTGTTGATGTCCATGAGGGTGTTTTTGGGCACCTTCATGTAGCCCAGTTCCGTGGAGACCTTCATCATGTTCTCCATGGACCGGCCCGTCACGGCCACCTTCCGGCCGCAGGCGGCGGCGGCGTCCAGCACCTGCTGGATCCGGTGGACGTTGGAGGCGAAGGTGGTGACGATGATCCGCTCCTCGCAGTTCTGGAACTGGCGGGCGAAGGTGGCGCCCACGGTCTTTTCCGAGGGGGTGAAGCCGGGCCGCTCCACGTTGGTGGAGTCGGCGCACAGGCACAGCACGCCCTCCTTGCCCAGTTCGCCCAGGCGGGCCAGATCGATGACCTCCCCGTCGATGGGGGTGGAGTCGATCTTGAAGTCGCCGGTGTGGACCACGGTGCCCATCTTGGTGTGGATGGCGAAGGCCACGGAGTCGGCGATGGAGTGGTTCACATGGATGAACTCCACGTTGAACTTGCCGGCCCGGACGGTCTTGCCGGGCTCCACGGTGATGAGCTTGGTGGATTTGACCAGGCCGTGCTCCTCCAGCTTCAGCTTGATGAGGCCTGCCGTGAAACGGGTGCAGTAGATGGGCAGGTTGATCTGCTTGAGCACGTAGGGGATGGCGCCCACATGGTCCTCGTGGCCGTGGGTGATGAAGAGACCACGGATCCGGGCGCGGTTTTTGATGAGATAGGTGACGTCGGGGATGATGCAGTCGATGCCGTACATGTCGTCCCCGGGGAAGGCCATGCCGCAGTCCACCACGATGATCTCGCCGCCGTACTCATAGGCGGTCATGTTCTTGCCAATCTCGTCCAGACCGCCCAGGGGAATGATTTTCAGTTTTTCTGCCATAGTGTTGATAATACTCCTTTGAAATACAAAATATGTAGATATCCTCCCTGGTACGCGGACATGTGGGCGCGATCCGCCCTGCAGACGCCAAAAAGGCGCACGCAAAGAAGAGACGCCCGTTGCCTGTGCGGCCCCGTTTCGCCGCCAGGGGTTCGGTCACGTCATGCAGTCGTTCCATATGGAGGTTTTATTTAACTGATGCAGAGGTCCGCTCCGCTTCAGTGAAATACGGAAAAAGTGCGGAAAAGCGGTTGCTTCTCGACGCGAAATTTGATATGCTGTCAGGTGTGGCGCTCACGTCTGACGGGGCCTTTTGCCAACGGCAGGAAAGAGCTTCCACATGATACTTTGCACTATTATACCACAGGAAACCGAATTTGTATACATCATTTTTTGAAGCGGTTTTTCCCTGCGGAGAGAGGAGGCGGCCGGATGCGCGCCACCATCAAAATGATCGCGGAGCAGGCCGGTGTCTCCATCGGCACCGTGGACCGGGTGCTCCATAACCGGCCTTATGTGAAGCCGGAGGTGCGGGAGCGGGTCCTCCAGGTGATGGAGGAGCTGGACTACCGCCCTAACCGTATGGCCAGCGCTCTGGCCCTCAGCGGTACCAGCCGCCGCTTCGCGGTGGTCCAGCCCGCTTGGGAAGGCTACGTGGGCGACGCCATTGCCGCCGGCATCAGTAAATTCCGGGAGGAGCGGCGGGACTACAACCTCTCCGTGGCGGTGCGGACCTACCGCCAGGGCCGGACGGCGGAGTGCCTGCGGCATTTGGAGGAACTGGCGGCAGAGGGCGTTCAGGGCATCGCGCTGTGCGCCTCGGACTGTCCCGCTGTCCGCCAGGCGCTGGCGGACCTGTCCCGCCGGCGGATCCCGGTGGTGACCTTCAACTCTGATATCGCCGGGGCGGAGCGGCTGTGCTTCGTGGGGGAAAACGCCCACCGGGCCGGCCGCCTGGCCGGGGAGATCGCCTCCAAATTCCTGGGGCCGGAGGACCGGGTGCTGCTGGTCTACGCCGGGCCGGAGTACGCCGGCCACAAGGGCCGGGCGGACGGGTTTTTGGACCGGTTGGGGGAGCTGGGCTTTCCCCGGGCGGGCGTACGGATCGCCGCCACCCACGAGGACTATGATGAGACGCTGGCGGCGGTGAGCGCCGCCCTGGCGGAGGACCCGGGGCTGCGGTGCATCTACATGGCCAACCGCAGCGTCACCGCCTGCGCCGAGGCCCTGCGCCGGGCGGGCCTGGCCGGAAAGGTGCGATTGCTGGCCCACGACAACAGCCCGGAGATCCGGGCGCTGCTGCGGGAGGGCGTGTTGGATTTCACCATCGATCAGAACCTGTCCTATCAGACCCGGAAGGCCCTGTCGGTGCTGTTCGACGCCGTGCTGGAGCACAAGCGTCCCCAAAAGGACAGCTACTATCCCGACAGTCCCATCCTCACCGCAGAAAACTGCTGAACCTTCCCCGGAGGGCACTGCTCTCCGGGGCTTTGCGCGCCCGGGAGCGGGCGGTTTTAACAGTTGCACCTTCCGGGGAAAACTGATATACTGATATATCTATAAATATGCTTTTGCGGCAAAGGAGAATCTCTTATGACAAACAAAAAGCTCTCCCGCCTGCTGGAGCCCAATCTGAAGCTGTATTTTCTGTGTATGGTGATCTTTGCCATCGCCACCGCTTGGGTGCATGTGCTGCTGGGCCTGATCCAGCTGTGCGCCATCGGCGGACTGTACCTGTATTTCACCAGCAGCAGCAAAAAGCGCCGCCAGGGGATCATACAGTACATTGATAACCTGACCGGCAGCGTGGACACCGCCAGCAAGTCCACTCTCATCAACTCTCCTCTGCCCATCATGGTGTTCCGGCCGGACACCGGGGAGGTCATCTGGAGCAATGAGAACTTCCTCCAGCTGGCCGGCGTCCGGGAGCACCTCTTTGAGATGAAGGTGGAGGACGCGGTGCCGGACTTCTCCGTCCAGTGGCTGCTGGAGGGCAAGCAGGAGTGCCCGGTGCGGGTGTACATGAACAGCCGCCGCTTCCGGGTCTACGGCAGCCTGGTCCGGGCCAAGGGCCGGGGCGAAGAGCAGAACCTGGTGGCCACCACCTACTGGGTGGATACCACCGAGGCCGACGCCATCCAGGAAAAGTACGCGGCCACCCGGACCGTGGCGGCGATTTTGATGCTGGACAACTACGAGGACCTGATGAAGGCCTGCGCCGACACCGCCCGCAGCGCCGTTCTGGCCCAGATCGACGAAAAGCTCAACAGCTGGGCCGCCGCCGGACAGGGGCTGCTGCTGAAAACCGAGCGGGACCGGTATCTGTTCCTCTTCGAGGAGCAGCACTATCAGCATTTCGTGGAGGAGAAATTCTCCATTCTGGATGCCATCCGGGATATCAAGGTGGGCGAGGGCGTCCACCCCACCCTCTCCATCGGCATCGGCCGCAGCGCCGAGAGCATGGAGGAGCTGTACAAAAACGCCAACTTGTCCCTGGAGATGGCCCTCAGCCGCGGCGGCGACCAGGCGGTGGTCCGCGGCAAGGTGGACTTTGAGTTCTACGGCGGCCGCAGCAAGGCCACGGAGAAGCGCACCAAGGTCAAGTCCCGGGTCATGGCCAACGCCCTCAGCGAGCTGATCGCCGATGCCACTCAAATCTATATCATGGGTCACAGCTTTGCGGACATGGACGCCGTGGGCGCCGCGGCGGGCCTTTGCTGCATCGCCCGGAAGCGGGGCAAGCGGGCCCAGGTGGTCATCGATCTGGAGCGCAACGCCGCCAAGCCGGTTCTGCAGAAGCTGCGGGCCCTGCCGGAGTATGAGAATGTGTTCACCACCGGCGGCGACGCCTTTTTGAAGATGCAGCCCGGGGCCCTTCTGATCGTGGTGGATACCAACCGCCCCGATTTGGTGGAGGATCCCCAGCTGCTGGAGTCCTGCAACCGGGTGGCGGTCATCGACCACCACCGCCGGGCGGCCACCTACATTGAAAACGCGGCCTTCAGCTTCCATGAGCCCTATGCCTCCTCCGCCTCGGAACTGGTGACGGAGCTGCTGCAATATCTGGTAGACGCCACAGACCTGCTGCGGGAGGAGGCGGAGAGCCTGCTGGCCGGCATCGTGCTGGACACCAAGCACTTTACGCTCCGCACCGGCGGACGCACCTTTGAGGCGGCGGCCTTCCTGCGGCGGGCCGGCGCCGACACCACCGATGTCCAGCGCCTGTTCCAGAACGACCTGAGCGAGATGGTCTCCCGCTACGACATCATCCGCCGGGCGGAGATGTACCGGGACAGCTTCGCCATCGCCGTCATCCCCCAGGACGGGGTGGACCGCGTCGCGGCGGCCCAGGCGGCGGACGAGCTGCTGGGCCTCAAGGGGGTCAAGGCCTCCTTCGTGCTGTTCAAGAGCGGCCCCAATGTGCAGATGTCCGCCCGGTCTTTGGGTGAGATCAATGTCCAGGTGATCCTGGAGGCCCTGGGCGGCGGCGGAAATTCCACCACCGCCGGAGGCAAGGCGGAAAACTGCGATGTCCTCACCGCCCGGGAAAAGCTGACGGAGGCCATCGACGCGTATTTTGAGAAGTGATCCGGCCGGATCACGGTAAGGAGACAGTAGTATGAAAGTGATTTTACAGCAGGATGTGAAGGGCCAGGGCAAGAAGGGCCAGATGGTGGAGGTCTCCGAGGGCTATGCCCGGAACTTCCTTCTGCCCCGGAAGCTGGCCATCGCCGCCACCACGGACGCCATCAACACCATGAACCTCAAGGAGAAGGCCCGCAAGGCCGAGGAGGCCCGCCAGAAGGCGGAGGCGGAGGCCACCGCTGAAAAGCTCAAGGAGTGCATGGTGAAGCTCACCGCCAAGGCCGGCAGCGGCGGACGGCTCTTCGGCGCCGTCACCACCAAGGAGATCTCCGACGGGCTCAAGGCCCAGTTCGGACTGGACATCCCCAAGCAGAAGCTGGTGCTGGAGGACCCCATCAAGTCCTTCGGCAGCTATCAGGTGAAGGCCAAGCTGGGCTTTGAGGTGACGGGGACGGTGTACGTCTCCGTGTTCGAGGAGAAGTGAGCGGGGGCGCAGGGCCCCTGAACGACCATACCGGGAGGTGAACGTCCATGGCCAATGAAGATCTGCTGCTGCGGCAGATGCCCCACTCCCTGGAGGGCGAGCAGGCGGTCCTGGGCTCCATGCTGATCGACGCCGGCTGCGTCAAGGACGTCATGGACAAGCTGCGGCCGGACGACTTCTACCTGCGGCAGAACCGGGAGATCTTTGAGACCATCTACTCCATGTTCTCCTATGCCAAGCCCATCGACGGCATCACCGTCTGCGAGGAGATGCAGCGGCTGGGCACCTACGACCCCCAGACCACCCGCTCGTATCTGGCCCAGCTGATGGAGATCACCCCCACCAGCGCCAACGTCATGGAGTACGTGGCCATCGTCCGGGACAAGGCCCTGCTGCGGGGCGTTGCCCAGGCGGCGGCGGAGATCACAGCCCTGGTGCAGGAGGGCGTGGGCGGCGCCGGGGAGATCCTGGAGGCGGCGGAGCAGAAGGTCTACGCCGTCCGCCGGGGCCAGAGCGCCCAGGACATGGTCCCCCTGCGGCAGGTGCTGCCGGAGGTGCTGGACCGCCTGGGCGAGATGAGCGAGAGCGACTCCCGCCTGCCCGGCCTTTCCACCGGTATGTCCGCCGTGGACCAGAAGATCACGGGCCTGAACAAGTCGGACCTCATTCTGCTGGCCGCCCGGCCCGGCATGGGCAAGACCTCCATGGCGCTGAACATGGCGCTGAACGTGGCCAAGAGCACCCACCGGACGGTGGCGGTGTTCTCCCTGGAGATGTCCCGGGAGCAGCTGGCCATGCGGCTTTTAAGCGCCGAGGCCCTGGTGGAGAACAACCGCCTGCGGACCGGCTCCCTGCGGGAGACCGACTGGGAGAAGATCGCCGGCGCCGCTACGGTGCTGAACCGGGTGGACATCCGGATCGACGACAACCCCATGCTGTCGGTGGCGGACATGAACGCCAAGTGCCGGCGGCTGGACAACCTGGCCCTGGTGGTCATCGACTATTTGCAGCTGATGACCTCCGCCGGCGGCCGGGGATACAGCGGCGAGAACCGCCAGCAGGTGGTCTCCGATATCTCCCGAATGCTCAAGATCATGGCCAAGGAGCTCAACGTCCCCGTGATCTGCCTGAGCCAGCTCTCCCGTGCCAACGAGAAGCGGGAGGACAAGCGGCCCATGCTGTCGGATCTGCGCGAGTCCGGCGCCATCGAGCAGGACGCGGACATCGTTCTGTTTTTGTACCGGGACGACTATTATAACGAGGACTCGGAGAAGCATAATATTGCCGAGTGCATCGTGGCAAAGAACCGCCACGGCGAGACCGGCAAGGTGGAGCTGCGGTGGATGCCGGAGTATACCACCTTCTCCACATTGGATACGAGATATGACGACGAGGAGTGAGCTCTCCGCTGCCGGGGCCTTCCTGGCGGAGCGGATGCCTGCGGGGGGGCGGGTGCTGTGCGCCGTCTCCGGCGGGCTGGACTCCATGTGCCTGCTGCACTATTTGGATACCTGGGGACGGCGGCACGGCTTTTCCGTGGGCGCCGCCCACTTCAACCACCGCCTGCGGCCCGCCGCGGACCGGGACGAGGACTTTGTCCGGGACTGGTGCGCCGGGCGGAGCATCCCGTTTTACGATGGTTCCGGCCAAGTCCGCGGCCTGGCTGAAAACCTGGGCCTCTCTCTGGAGGAGGCCGGGCGGAAGCTGCGGTATGACTTCCTGCGGAAGACGGCGGAGCGGGAGGGCTTTTCAGCCGTCCTCACCGCCCACCACGCCGGCGACAACGCCGAGACCATGCTACTGAACCTGATCCGGGGCACGGGCCTCAAGGGCCTTTGCGGCATCCCGCCGGAGCGGGACATCATCCTGCGGCCCTTTCTGGGCCTGAACCGGGAGGAGCTGGCCGCCTACGCCGCCGCCCACGGCATCCCCCATGTGGAGGACGAGACCAACGCCGACCCGGACGCCGCCGCCCGGAACCTGCTGCGGCTGAAGGTGCTGCCGCTGCTGCGGCAGCTCAATCCCCGGGCCGAGGCCCATATGGCCCGCACCGCCGCGCTCCTGCGGGAGACGGACGGGGGACTGACGGATCTGACGGAGCGATACCTGCGCGCCGCCTCGGTCCAGCCGGGACGGGTGACGGTCCCCCTGGGAAAGCTGGCGGAGGTGCCGGACTTTCTGCGGCCGAAGGTGCTGCTGGGGCTGTTCGACCTGCTGGGCGCGGGGCGGAAGGACATCGGCGCCGTCCACCTGGAGGCGCTGCAGGCGCTGTGGAACAGCCATGGCAACGACGCCCGCATCAGTCTGCCCCACGGCGTTACAGCCCGCCTGGCAGCCTCCCGGCTGATCCTGGAGACGCTGCCGCCGCCCCCTTCCCGGGCGGAGCTGGTGGAGGGCTGTCCCCTGCGATGGGGCGATTACACGCTGACTCTGCTGGACCGGAGAGCCGGGGCGGGACTGCCCCTGCGGCCCGGGCCGGAGCGGGTGGCCGTGGGCCCCTGCGACGGTGGGGCGCGGCTGACCCTGCCGGAGACCCATGGCGGCGGCCGCACGGTGAAGCGGCTGTGCCTGGACCGGGGGATCTCCCTGGCGGAGCGGGACCGGCTGCCCGCCGTCTACGCGGGAGACCGGCTTGCCGCCGTGTGGCGGCTGGGTGTGGATACGGAATTTCTGCCGGAGGGGGAGGGCCCCTGCCGGTTCATTCAAATTTTGAAACATACAGAGGAGAACAGCCATGAGAAGTGAGATGGAGAAGGATATCCTGAAGGTGCTGGTCACGGAGGAGGAGATCAAAGCCCGTATTGCCGAGATGGGCGAGACGCTGTACGAACAGTTCCACGACCGCGATCCGCTGTTTTTGGGTGTCTTGAAGGGGTCGTTCGTGTTTATGGCGGATCTGGTCCGGGCCTGCCAGGTCAAAAGCGACGTGGAGTTCATCGCCGTCAGCTCCTATCAGAACGCCACCGTGTCCTCCGGCCGGGTGCAGATCACCCATGATCTCCAGCAGGACATCACCGGCCGCCATCTGATCATCGTGGAGGACATTCTGGACTCCGGCAACACCCTGGCCTTTTTGAAGGACTACTTCCTGACCAAGGGTGCCGCCTCTATCACCATCGTGACGCTGCTGGATAAGCCCTCCCGCCGCACCAAGGCCATCACCGCGGATCTGGCCGGCTTCACGGTGCCGGACGAATTCGTGGTGGGCTATGGGCTGGATTACTGCCAGCAGTACCGGAACGTGCCCTATATCGGCGTTTTGAAACCGGAGGTCTACTCCAACCACTGATCCGCTCCAGCAGAGGGAACGGATTTTCCGGCCGGCACGGGCCGGCAGGAAAAGGGGGATTATTTGTGACGAGACAATACAAGCGCTCCAACCTGAGCTTCGCCCTGCTGGCGCTGGTGATTTTGCTGTGCGTCAGCTGGCTGTGGCAGGCGGACATGCGGGAGCAGCAGGTCGATTACTCCCAGATGCGCCAGCTGTTTTTGCAGGAGAAGGTGGAGGCGTTTACCATCGACAGCGGCGGCATGCTGACCATGCAGCTGCGTCAGGCGGTGGACGGCAGCGAGATCGTCCGCTACCAGCTCTACGACTTCCAGCTGTTCTATGATGACTTCAACGATCTGGTTCAGGAGCAATACGCCAAGGGCGTCATCACCGCCTACGACTACCCGGACCCGGAGAGCACCAACTGGCTGGCTCTGCTGCTGCCCTATGTGCTGGTGGCGGCGGTGCTGGCGGTGTTCTGGTACTTCATGATGGCCCGGGCTCAGGGGGGCATGGGGCCGGACAAGATGGCCAAATTCGGCTCCGCCCGGACCCGGACCCTGACGGACAAGGACAAGAAGGTCACCTTCGAGGACGTGGCCGGCGCCAACGAGGAGAAGGAAGAGCTCCAGGAGATCGTGGAGTTTTTGAAGGACCCCAAGCGCTTCATCGCACTGGGGGCCCGGATCCCCAAGGGCGTGCTGCTGGTGGGCCCTCCGGGCACCGGCAAGACCCTGCTGGCCAAGGCCGTGGCGGGAGAGGCCGGCGTGGGCTTTTTGTCCATCTCCGGCTCCGACTTCGTGGAGCTGTACGTGGGCGTGGGCGCCAGCCGCGTCCGGGACCTGTTTGACCAGGCCAAAAAGACCGCCCCGGCCATCGTGTTCATCGACGAAATCGACGCCGTGGGCCGCCAGAGAGGCACGGGCCTGGGCGGCGGCCACGACGAGCGGGAGCAGACCCTCAACCAGCTGCTGGTGGAGATGGACGGCTTTGCCGCCAACGAGGGCGTGGTGGTCCTGGCGGCCACCAACCGCGCTGACGTGCTGGACCCGGCGCTGCTGCGGCCCGGCCGCTTCGACCGGCAGATCTACGTGGGTCTGCCGGACATCAAGGGACGGGAGGAGATCCTGAAGGTCCACGCCAAGGGCAAGCCCCTGGCGGAGGACGTGGACCTGCGCAAGCTGGCTCAGGGCACGCCGGGCTTCACCGGTGCGGACCTGGAGAACCTCATCAATGAGGGCGCGCTGCTGGCCGCCCGCCGCAAGCGGAAATTCATCACCATGGGGGACCTGAAAGAGGCGGAGATCAAGGTCATCGCCGGCCCGGAGAAGAAGAGCCGGGTGATTCCCCAGCACGAGCGGGAGCTGACCGCCTATCACGAGGCGGGCCACGCCGTGGTCATGCACGCCCTGCCGGACCACGACCCCGTCACCCAAATCAGCATCGTTCCCAGAGGGCAGGCCGGCGGCATGACCATTTCCCTGCCGGAGGAGGACCGGTCCTACCTCTCCAAGCGGTATATGGAGGACCAGATCGTGGCGCTGCTGGGCGGCCGGGTGGCCGAAAAGCTGTGCCTGGGGGATATCTCCACCGGAGCCAGCAACGACATCCAGCGGGCCAGCCAGATCGCCCGGAAGATGGTGGCCTCCTACGGCATGAGCGACAAGATCGGCACGGTCTCCTTCGAGTCCGGACACGACGAGGTGTTCATCGGCCGCACCATGACCCAGGGCCGCAGCTACTCCGAGGCGGTGGCCGCTCAGATCGACGAGGAGGTCAAGGCCTTGGTGGCCAAGGCCTACGCCCGGTGCCAGGAGATCCTGGAGGCCAGCCGCGACAAGCTGGAGGCGGTGGCGTCGTATCTGCTGGAGCATGAGACCATGGAGCAGGAGGACTTCCTGGCCGTCTTTGGTGAGACGCCCAAGCCCCTGCCGGAAAGCACACGGTAAGAAGGAATAAGAGCGCCGCCGGAAGTTTCCGGCGGCGCTTTTGCGCTCCCTGCGGAATAAGGGCTACAACAAAGGAAAAGACTAGAGACCGGGAAAAAACCATCTTTTTTAAAAGGGGCCGACCGGCAGAATCACCAAAACGCCTGTCTCTGATACGCGGACAGCTGACCGCCGATTTTTCCTGCCAGTTCGCGGCTGTCTCCCGTACGGGGACAAATGAACGGCTTGGACGGAGAAAATCAGCCGTTTTTTGGAAAAGCGACGGCTTCTTTCTGGTGATTATTCATCTTGCATTGCATGGAAAAACCTCGTAAAATGATACCCATGCTGTGGGAGAAGTCCCGCGCAACCCAAAAACAGGAGGATGAAAAGAATGAAAAAGATCTTTGCGCTGCTGCTGACGCTGGCCATGGTCCTGGGTCTGCTGGCCGGCTGCGGCGGCACTTCCGGCGATTCCGCTGCCAGTGACGATGCTGCCCAGAGCGGCGAGACCGCCACCGGCGACAAGGTTGTCCGCATCGGCGTGTTCGAGCCCGCTACCGGCGACTCCGGCCCCGGCGGCAAGCAGGAGATGCTGGGCATGCAGTACGCCAACAAGGAGACCCCCACCGTGGACATCGGCGGCGAGACCTATACGGTCGAGCTGGTCTACGCCGACAACGGCTCCGACTCTTCCAAGGCCATCACCGCCGCTTCCGAGCTGGTGAGCAAGGACGTTTCCCTGGTCCTGGGCTCCTATGGCTCCGGCGTGTCCATCGCCGCCGGTCCCACCTTTGACGAGGCGGGCCTGGCCGCCATCGGCGTCACCTGCACCAACCCCCAGGTGACCGCGGGCAACGACTACTACTTCCGCATCTGCTTCCTGGATCCCTTCCAGGGCACCGTCCTCGCCAACTTCGCCCAGGAGAAGTTCTCCGCCAAGAAGGCGTATCTGCTGGGCGAGCTGGGCAACGAGTATGACCAGGGCCTCATCACCTACTTCGAGCAGGCCTTTACCGCCGCCGGCGGCTCCGTGGTGAAGGATTCCTTCCCCACCAACACCTCTGACTTCACCACCTATCTCAACAAGGCCAAGAGCGAGGGCTGCGAGGTCATCTTCTGCCCCGTGTCCATTGCCTACTCCACCCAGATCGTGGCGCTGGCCAAGTCCATGAACCTGGAGATCCCCATTCTGGGCTCCGACACCCTGGACAGCAACATGGTCCTGGAGGCCGCCGCCGATTCCAACGTGCAGATCTACTGCTCCACCTTCTACCAGGAGGGCGGTTCTCCTGAGTTCGACGAGGGCATCAAGGCCTGGCTGAACGAGGATTCCACCGCCATGACCAACAACGGCGGCAACGACACCATCGCCGCCGTCACCGCCATGGGCTATGACGCCTACTATGTGGCGCTGGAGGCTCTGAAGGCCGCCGGTTCCACCGATCCCGCCGCCGTGAAGGCCGCTCTGCCTTCCGTCACCTATACCGGCGTGTCCGGCGCCATCGCCTTCGATGAGATCGGCGACGCCATCCGCGACACCGCCTATATCAAGACCGCGGACAATGCCAATGTGGCCTGGACGCTGGAGACGGTGCAGACCGTTGCCGGCTGATCCCTGAACCCGACGCCTGGCGGGGGCGCGCCCCCGCCAGGCGGTTCTTGCTTTGCTGGGGCCGCCTCGAAAGCAGCCGAGTGTTCCCCGGCCCTTTTCGAGACGGTCCTGACTTGTAAACTGATAAAAAGAAAGGGGAGGATTTTCCGTGCAATACGGCATCTCCATCCTGCTCTCCGGCATTTCGCTGGGAGGCCAGTACGCCCTGATCGCCATTGGATACACGCTGGTGTACGGCATCCTGCGCCTGATCAACTTCGCCCACGGCGACGTGTTCATGGCCGCGGGCCTTATGATGGTGTATCTCAGCGCCAGCATGCCCCTGGCCGTGTCCGCGCCGCTGATGATCGTGCTGGTGGTGGCCCTGGGCTTCTTCATCGAGCGGGCGGCCTACAAGCCCCTGCGCACCGCGCCCCGGATGAGCGTCATGATCTCTGCCATCGGAGTGAGCTATCTGCTCCAGAACTTTGCTACCTATATCACCGGCGGCCTTCCCCAGATGTACCCCTCCATTCCCGGCCTCTCCGGCCAGGTCACCATCGCGGGCGTGTCCACCAAGTGGGTCACCGTGGTTACCCCGGTGCTGGTGGTGGTGCTGGTCATCGCCCTGACCCAGCTCATCAACCACACCAAGATCGGCATGGCCATGCGGGCGGCCTCCCGGGACTTTGAGACGGCGCAGCTCATGGGCATCAAGATCAACTCCGTGATCTCCTTCACCTTCGTTATCGGGTCCTTCCTGGCGGCGGTGGGCTCCATGCTGTATTTCACCAACTACCAGTCCATCGTGCCTCTGTCCGGCGCCCTGCCGGGCCTGCGGGCCTTCGTGGCGGCGGTGTTCGGCGGCATCGGCTCCATCCCCGGCGCCGTGGTGGGCGCCTTCCTGATCGGCATTTCCGAGAGCGTCATCAAGGGCTCCGACTGGTCCGTGTTCTCCGATGCGTTCACCTTCGCGCTGCTGATCATCATTCTGGTGGTGAAGCCCACCGGATTGTTCGGTGAGAAGATCACCGACAAAGTGTAAGGGAGGGATCAACTGTGCTGCAAGAAAAGAAAAGCAAGCGGGGCACGCTGGTGGTCCTTCTGTGCACCGTGGCCTTGCTGGCCCTGGTGATCCTGCTGGAGAACACCATGAAGTCCACCCACATGCTCTTCACCGTGCTGAAAAAGGGCGCGGTATACGCGGTGGTGGCTTCCTCCATGAACCTGCTCAACGGCTTTACCGGCCTGTTCTCTCTGGGCCAGTCCGGCTTCATGCTGCTGGGCGCCTACACCTACGCCATCCTGACCATCCCTGTGGCGGCCCGGGAGAGTGTGTACTATATCTACCAGGGCTCCGCCATCAACTTCTCCCTGCCGGAGCTCTTCGGCGGCGGCGCCGTGGGCCTTGTGATCGGCGTGCTGCTGGCTCTGATCCTCTCCGGCATCGTGGCGGCCGCCGTGGCGTGGCTGATCGGCTTGCCGGTGCTGCGGCTGAAGTCCGACTATCTGGCCATCGCCACCCTGGGCTTCGGCGAGATCATCCGGGCCATCTTCCAGTGGGACAAACTGGGCCCCGTCACCAACGGCGCCAACGCCCTCAAGAGCTTCCCCACCTTCTCCAGCTTCAACATCGAGCTGCCGGGCTTCGCCCTGCGCCTGTCCACCTTCGTGCCCTTCCTGCTGGGGGCGCTGTGCATCGGCGGCATCCTGCTGCTCATCAACTCCACCTACGGCCGGGCCTTCAAGGCCATCCGGGACGATGAGGTGGCCGCCGAGGCCATGGGCATCAACCTCTCCCGCCACAAGCGGCTGGCCTTCTGCATCAGCTCCTTCTTCGCCGGGGTGGGCGGCGGCATGTTCGCCATGTTCGCCAACCAGGCCCAGGCCAAGACCTTCACCACGGCCATGACCTACGAGATTTTGCTGATCGTGGTCATCGGCGGCATCGGCTCCATCTCCGGCAGCTGCATCGCCGCCTTCCTGTACGTGGCCGCCAGCGAGTGGTGGCTGCGGTTTTTGGACACCAGCGTCACCTTCACCTCTCCCGCCGATCCCCGGCGCATCGCCTTCATTGCCATCTATGCCATCGTGGTGGTGGGCGGCGCCGTGCTGCTGATCCTCCGGGACCGCAGGGGCGAGAAGGTTTTGTGGAAGGAGATCGTCACAGGCGTGGTGGCCCTGGCCCTCATGGGCTGGCTCGCCATGTACCTGGCCGGCGGTTCCATGACCATGCCCTTCCTGCGCAACGGCTTCCGCATGGTGGTGTTCTCCCTGGTCATCATGGTGGTGGTGCTGTTCTTCCGCCGCGGCCTCATGGGAGACAAGGAGCTGCCGGACCTGTTCCGCAGAAAAAGACCCGCCAAAGCGGTGAAGGGAGGCGGCGCCAATGGCTGAGAACGTGCTGAAAGTAGAAAATGTCACCATGCAGTTCGGCGGCGTGGTGGCCGTGGACAATATGAACCTCTCCATCGACAAGGGGGAGATCGTGGCATTGATCGGGCCCAACGGCGCCGGCAAGACCACCGCCTTCAACGTGGTCACCGGCGTATACCAGCCCACCAACGGCGCCGTCTGGTTCCAGGGGGAGAAGATCGTGGAGAATCACCCCCAGGGCAAGATGCGCGCCATGTACAAGGGGGAGCACGCCGGGGAGTACACCCACGTCATCGCCCCTACCCCCGACAAGATCACCCAGCTGGGCATGGCCCGGACCTTCCAGAACATCCGGCTGTGGAAGTCCCAGACCGTGTTCGATAACGTCCTGATCGCCAAGCACTGCTGCACTCACACCAACTTCCTCTCCGCCACCTTCCGCCTCAACCGGAAGGAGGAGGCGGAGCAGCGCCGGAACGTGGAGCAGCTGCTGGAGACCGTGGGACTGCTGGACGTGAAGGACGAACTGGCCACCTCCCTGCCCTACGGCAAGCAGCGGCGGCTGGAGATCGCCCGGGCCCTGGCGGCGGAGCCGAAGCTGCTGCTGCTGGATGAGCCGGCGGCGGGCATGAACCCCCAGGAGACCGACGAGCTGACGGCCTTCATCGGCCAGATCCGGGATCAGTTCGGCCTGACGGTGTTCCTGATCGAGCACCACATGGATCTGGTCATGGACATCTCCGACCGCATCTACGTGCTGGACTTCGGCAAGCTGATCGCCGAGGGCACGCCGGCGGAGATCCAGAACAATCAGCGCGTCATCGACGCGTATCTGGGGGTGGCGGAAGATGCTTAAAATCGAAAACCTCCACGTCAGCTACGGCGGCATCCAGGCCCTCCGGGGCATCTCTCTGGAGGTGCCCGACGGCAAGATCGTCACGCTGATCGGCGCCAACGGCGCCGGCAAGTCCACCACCCTGCGCACCATCACCGGCCTGGTGAAGGCCAGCGCCGGGTCCATCCTCTGGAACGGCCAGGAGCTGCTGGGCAAGCCCATCGACAAGATCGTCTCTGCCGGCATCGCCATGAGCCCCGAGGGGCGCCGGGTCTTTGCGGACCTGACGGTGGTGGAGAACCTGAAGATCGGCGCATACCTCCGCAAGGACAAGGCGGAGATCGAGAAGGACCTCAAGTGGGTCTACGAGCTGTTCCCCCGTCTGGAGGAGCGCAGCTGGCAGCTGGCCGGCACCCTCTCCGGCGGCGAGCAGCAGATGCTGGCCGTGGGCCGGGCGCTGATGTCCCGCCCCAAGCTGATGATGCTGGATGAGCCCTCCCTGGGCCTTGCGCCCCTGGTGGTGCAGGACATCTTCTCTATCATCCGGGAGATCAACCGCCAGGGCGTCACCGTGCTGCTGATCGAGCAGAACGCCAACATGGCGCTGAAGATCGCGGACCTGGCCTACGTGCTGGAGACGGGACACATCACCATGTCCGGCACCGGCGCGGAGCTGCTTGCCAACGAGAAAGTGAAAGAAGCGTATCTGGGCAAGCACCGGAACTGAGAAACGCAAAGACCCGCCCGGTCCCACAGGGGGCCGGGCGGGTTTCATTTGTCAAACGGGTGTTATTCTTCAAAGAGTTTGGAGGCGGGGACGTCCAGAACCTGGGCGATCTTGAACAGCATGTAGAGAGAGGGCGCATGGATGCGGTCGCTGTTGTTGGATTCCAACTGACTGAGAAAACTCCAACTGCATCCGACCTCATCGGCCAGCTGCTCCTGAGTCCAGCCCTTTCTCTTTCGATAATAGGCGATCCGCAGGCCCAGCAGCCGGTATTGTTCCCGGAATTCCTCTTTGTTCTCGCTCGTCCGCATCCAATCACCACCTTTTGTGCTTTCCATGGTATCATGGACAGAAAAGAATTTTTATATGCTATAATCATTGAAATATATGTAAATAGCAGATATAATGTGGATATCAAAACAGAAAGCGGGTGGGTTTTTGAAAACTGTGGAGTTAAACGTGGAGGAGTACCTGTACGCCTTTTACGAGAAAGTGGCGGCGCAGGCCGGGCGGAGCACCGAGCAGGTCATGGCCGACGCCCTGTTCCGGTTTGCCGGAGAGGCCGCCGCGGGGGCCATGGAGCGGGCGCGGAAGTGAGGGCGCCGTCCCGGGGACGCAGCTTCCCTGCGGGGATGCGCCCCCATTCTCTTTTGCCGCGGCAAAAGAGAACCCTCCAGAGGGGCTTCTCTTGTCCCTTCGGGACAATTCACCTTCCGCGCCGCGCCCGGTGTAAGAGAAAAACGCCGGGACGAACAGGAGGGCCGCCGGGCCCTCCTGTTCGTGACGACGGGGGCGTGCGGATCGGTCGGGTTATCCCCGCCGGCCCCGGCGTCCCTGCGTCCCGCCCCGGCAGTTGAAGAGCCTGGCTCCCACATAACCATCCTGGCCGGATCGTTGGGGTGCTGAACGCATTTGCCTCTGCTTCTCTTTCCGCGCGTTCCGTTCCGCTGCGCACTGCCGGGGCATTTGGGGAGAAGCCGCCGGTTGGGCGGCTGCCGTGGGCGTTTTCGATGGAAATAAAGCGCCGGTTTTTGCGAGGGGAGAAAACGACTGCGGTCCAAAGCGGCTGCCGCTTTCACGGCAGGTCCCGTCCCCACGGGGACGGCTCACTGCGACCGCCGGGGCAGCGCGCAGCGAAGCGGAACGCGCGGGAGCAGAATTGCGCCAATTTGGTTCTCCATCCCATCCGCCTCAGCGGCAGGTCCTGTGCCTGCCGTGAACAGCTCACCGCGACCACCGGGGCAGCGCGTAGCGGAGCGGAACGCGCGGGAGTAGAAATACGCCAATTCGGTTTTGCGTCCCGTCCGCCCACCCAAGGCCGTTATGCGGGGATGCAGTTCTTCGCGGGACGGGTCCGGCGCAGGGACGGCGGGGCCACCGACGCCTGCCGGACCGATTCGCACGACCCCCGTTACACGAAAGGGCGGCCCAAAAGGGCCGCCCTTTCGTCCAAGCGGTTTTCTTTTGACCGGCCGCGGCCGTTTTCTTTTGCCGCCAGCAAAAGAAAATGGGGGCGGATCCCTGCAGGGAACCCGCGGTCCTTCCCTGCCTGCCGGAAAAAGGCGGGGAGGTGCAAGCGGCTCCTCATCCGTGATTTGCGGTACAAATGCCGACTTCCCCGGAGGGGACGGGCTCCGTGGGACAATCACCCCAGCCAGACTCCCAGCACCAAAAACGCCAGGGTCAACAGCAGAAAGTAAAGGATCAGCTTCCACACATACTTGACCCACCGGTCGTAGGGCACGTGCCCCAGGGCCAGGGCGCCCATGACCACCGCCGCCGTGGGGGTGATGATGTTCACCAGGCCGCTGGCGGACTGGAAAGCCGTCACCACCAGGTCGCCGCCCACGCCGGCAAACCGGCCCAGGGGCGCGATGATGGGGATGGACAGCGTGGCCAGCCCCGAGGAGGAGGGGATCAGGATGGTCAGGGGCAGGTAGATCAAAAACACCAGCAGCACGAAGCTGACGGGCCCGGCGCCGCTGAGGGCCGTCTCGCCCCAGTGGAGCACCGTGTCGGTGATGTTGCCGTCGTTCATCAGTACGGTGATGCCCCGGCTGATGCCGATGATGAAGGCCACGCCTAAAAGGTCCGCGCAGCCGGCCACGAAGGTCTCCACCAGGGTCTCCTCGCTCATGCGGTCCATGAGCCCCACGATCACGCCGCCCACCAGGAACAGCGCGCTGAGTTCCGGGAACCACCAGCCGAGAGACGGCAACGGCAGCCCCATCTCGTCAAAGGGAATCACGCCGTAGGTCATGGTCAGGAACACCAGGGCGAACACGACCAGGATGGCCTTGCGGCGGGCGGTGAGGGGCGGCGGAGCCTCCATGCTGACCTGGAGCTTGCCCGCGCCCACGCCCACCACGGACCGGGAGGGGTCCCGCTTGACCCGGGCGGCGTAGGCGGAGACGAACCAGATGGCGGCGCCCTCAAAGACGATCCACTGCAAAAGCCGCAGCAAAATGCCGTCTCCCAGGGACACTCCCGCAAAGCCCGCGGCGATGCCGGTGGCGAAGGGATTCACCGTGGAGGCGATGACGCCGGCCCCGGCTCCCAGCAGGATCACGCTGATGCCCACCACCGCGTCGTAGCCCGCTGCCAGGAACACCGGGATCAGCAGGGGATAGAAGGCCATGGTCTCCTCCCACATCCCGTAGGTGGTGCCGCCCAGGCCGAAGAAGATCATGAGAATGGGGATCAGCCACTTCTCCCGGCCGCCCAGCAGCCGGATGACCCCGGCCACTCCGGCATCGATGGCGCCGGTTTTCATGACCACGCCCAGAAAGCCGCCCACCGTCAGAATGAACAGACACACGTCCACGGCGTCATAGAAGCCGGAGAAGGACGCCTTGAGCACGTCGCCCACGCCCCGGGGATTGGCCGGGACGGCGTGGTAGGTGCCCGCCACCGGCACGCCGTCCGCGTACTCGTAGCTGCCCGCCGGGATCAGCCAGGTGGCCAGGGCCACCAGCACGATCAGCAGGAAGAGGATGGTGTAGGCCGTGGGCATCCGGAATCTGGGTTTATCCACGCCATCAGCTCCTTATTTTCCGATTGTGGCCACCAGCACGGCCTTGATGGAGTGCATCCGGTTCTCCGCCTCGTCAAAGACTACACTGTGGCGGCTGCGGAACACCTCATCGGTGACCTCCCGGATGTCCACGCCCTTGCCCTGCCACTCCTTGGCCAGCTTCGTCTCAAAGTCGTGGAAGGAGGGCAGGCAGTGGAGGTACAGCACGGCGGGGTTGCCGGTGGCTTTGATGGTCTCCTCCGTCACCCGGAAGGGGGAGAGCAGCTCCGCACGCTTGGGGATCAGATCCTCCTCGCCCATGGAGGCCCAGATGTCGCCGTAGATCACATCGGCGCCCTTGAGGGAGCTGCGGTCATCGGTGATCTCGATGACGGCGCCGGTGCCCCGGGCGATAGCCATGACCCGGTCCACCAGGGCCTTGTCCATCTCTCGGACCAGCTCCTGGGGCCCGAGGCCCACAAAGTGCATGCCCATCTTGGCGGCGCCGATCATCCAGGCGTAGCACATGTTGTTGCGCACGTCGCCGGGGAACACCACCTTTACCCGGTTCAGGGGCTTGGGGCAGTGCTCCTCAATGGTCATCATGTCCGCCAGGATCTGGGTGGGGTGGTCGGCGTCGGTCAGGCCGTTCCACACAGGGACGCCGGCAAATTTTGCCAGGTCCTCCACCACCTTCTGCTCATAGCCCCGGTACTCGATGCCGTCGAAGAAGCGGCCCAGGACCTTGGCGGAGTCCTCCAGGGACTCCTTTTTGCCCATCTGAGAGCTGCCGGCGTCCAGGTAGGTGACGTGGCCGCCCTCCTGGGTGGCCGCCACCTCGAACGAGCAGCGGGTGCGGGTGGAGGTCTTTTCAAACAGCAGCACGATGTGCTTGCCCTCCAGGGCCCGGCCGGGGATACCGGCGCGGCGCTTGGCCTTCAGGTCGTGGCCCAGGTCCAGAAGATAGCGGATCTCCCCGGGAGTGAAGTCCTCCAGGGTCAGGAAGCTGCGGCCTTTCAGATTGACTGCCATAATGTCATTCTCCTTTTTTGTTTGCAGGATGGTGCGGGGAGTCCCCCGCGGGATGCGCCCCCCATTCTCTTTTTGAAGCGTCAAAAAGAGAATGCGCCGCGCCCGGTGGAAGAGAAAAAACGCTCTGTGCCAAACCTTGCGCCGTCGGCGCAAGGTTTGGCAGATACGGGGGTCGTGCGGATCGGTGCAGCGGGCATCGGAAACCCCGTTGTCCCTGCGCCTTACCCCGGTGCTTGAAGAATCTGGTCCCCGCATGACGACTGCGGCGAATACACGGGGAGGTCAACGGATCGACCAGCGTCCCTTTTCGCTGCCGCTTGTCTGGCAGATGCCGAAGGCCTGTCAACCGGCGCTTGATGACCTGCATGGTCGCTGGGCGCTGCCCTGGCATACGCGGATGGCCGTTATGCCCGTAGGGGCGGATCCTGTATGCGCCCGTTTCTGCCGGTCGGCGGAGCGGGAGATGCGTGTCCTCCCGCCAACGGCGGATAGTGGGGCGGTTCGCTCCGGCCCCAGCCGCTCAGGGATCGTCCCGCCACAGGGGCATGGACATACAGCGGGGACCGCCCCGGCCCCGGCTCAGCTCCGCGCTGGGGATGGTGTGGACCCGGATGCCCGCCTCCTCCAGGGAGCGGTTGGTGACGTAGTTCCGGGAGTAGACCACCACCTCGCCGGGGGCGATGGCCAGGGTGTTGGACCCGTCGCTCCACTGCTCCCGGGCGGCGTCGATCTCGCTGCCCTGGCCGCAGGGGATCAGCTGGACCCGGTCCAGCTCCAGGTGCTCCTTGAGGATATCCTCCAGACGGCCGTCCTCCTGGCGGATGGTCATGCGGCGGTTCTCGTCCAGCTCCATGACGAATACGGTGATTTGCTGGAGGATGTTGGGGTGGACGGTGAACTTGTCATAGTCCACCATGGTGAACACTGTATCCAAGTGCATGAAGGAGCGGGTCTTGGGGATGTCGAAAGCCAGGAGCTTGCGGAAGGTCTTGCTCTGGGAGAGCACCGTCTCCGCCAGCTGGTCGATGGAGTCCTCCTGGGTGCGCTGGGAGATGCCCACCGCCAGCACCTGGGGCGAGAGGATCAGGATGTCGCCGCCCTCCAGGGAGGAGGTCTCGCCCCGGTCGTACCAGCGGGGGGCGGTGCGGTAGTCGGGGTGGTGCTCGAAGATGAATTTGCCGAAGAGGGTCTCCCGGTTCCGGGTGGCGGTGTGCATCTTGTGGATGGACACGCCGGTGCCGATGGTGGCAAAGGGGTCCCGGGTGAAATACAGGTTGGGCAGGGGATCCACTGCGAAGGGATAGTCGTCGCCGGCGGCGGAGAGATAGTCTCCCAGCCGGGCGCTGGAGGCACGCAGCTGGCTCTTGCGGACGCCGGCCATCATGGCCTGGACCATCTCCTTGTCCGGCAGGGCGGTGAAGAAGTCCTCCAGGCTCTCCCGGGTCCGGTCGTCCTTGACGCCGGATTCCTCCAGAAACTGGCGGATCAGCTCTTCCCGGACCTGCCCGTCGGTGAGAGACTGGACCACCAGATCCGCCAGGTATACGACTTCCACCCCTTGGCTCCGCAGGCACGCGGCAAAGGAGTCGTGCTCCCGCTGGGCCTCCCGCAGATAGGGGATGTCGTCAAACAACAGCCGCTCCAGGTATTCCGGCATCAGATTCTCCAGTTCGCCGCCGGGGCGGTGGAGCATCACCTTCCGAAGTCGTCCGATTTCGGAGGTGTTGTGAATTCCGCTTTCCAAAACGCTCACTCCTTTTTGGGTTGAAAGGATCAGGGGATTCGTTCTTTGTTAGGGTCCCTGTTTTTTTTCGTTTCATGCGCCGCAAAGCCTGTTTTTTGCAAAAAAAGAACGCCGGCGAGATCTCGCCGGCGTTCTTGCTGATATTGATTTGTGTTTGGAAATCAGTATCCCACGATCAGACCCTTTTCCATGGCATAAAAACTGGTGAGACCCCGACAGGAAATAATCTCCACCTGCTTGACCGGCAGGTCCTCCAGGATCTGCTGTTTGAGCTTCATGGCGCCCTCCAGATTTTCACAGTGGGAGATCACCACCTCCGCGCCGTCGCACTCCTTGCTGGCGCGCATGAGGGCAGTAATGGACCGGAAGGTCTTGGCCTCTCCCCGGGCCTTGTCGGCCACATGAATGGTGCCCTGGGGCGTGGCGTCGGCAATGACGTGGATGCCCAGAGAGTGAAGCAATGTGCCCACCAGAGGCCGCATCCGGCCGTTTTTGATGAGATTGTCGAAATTCTCCAGGGTGAAGCAGGTCCGCAGCGCTGCCTGATACAGCCGCAGCTGGGCGCAGATGCCGTCGAAATCCCCGGTCTCATCGGCCTCCATCAGCTCCTTGGCCCGGCGGATCAGCAGCACCATGGCCCCGGCGGTGGCACGGGAATCAATGACGCAGACACGCTTTTCGGGATACTCCTCCAGCACCATGTCTCTGGCCATGATGGCGGAGTTATAGGTTCCGGAGAGATTGGAGGAGATGGTGAAGCAGACGGTGCAGTCCCCTGCCTCAAAGGCCTTGGCAAAATCCGCCGGAGAGGGGCAGGCGGAGGAGGAGGCGGACTTCTCCGCTGCCATGGCCCGCAGCATCTCTGGCACCGAAAGATCGTCGTTGTCCACAAACTCCTGATCGCCCACCTGGATGCGCAGGGGAACAGAGTGGAACAGAACGCGGTCACTGTGGAAAGCGGAGGTTCGCAGGTCGCAGCTGCTGTCGCTGACAATATTCCAAATCATACGAAACACCTCGAAATATGGTTTTCGATATCACATAAGTTATCATAATATACCTGCTCCGGTTTGTCAATGAAGAATCCCGTAAAAGTTGACAAACAGACGGAAAAGTGGTATTCTCAAAAAGTTCTGAAAAGAACAATTAAAAAAAGAACAAATAAAGGGGAGGCAACTATGGCGATCACCAGTTCCCAGCTGCTGAAGGTCTCCCGCCAGTTCAAGCGGTATTACGAGGCGTGCTTCTCTGCTTTCCTGGACCGAGAAGCCCTGACCATGCGAGATCTCCACGTGCTGCTGTTTCTGGCCAATAATCCGGGCCGAGATACAGCCCGGGATGTGGCGGAGCTGCGGGGACTTCCCAAATCCCAGGTCTCCGGGGCGGTGGAGCTGCTGGCGGCCCGGGGACTTCTGCGGCGGCTGCCGGACCAAGCGGACCGGCGGGTGGTGCATTTGATATTGACGGAGTCCGGAACCATTCTGGGACGGGAGGCACAGGAGATCCAGGCGGCCTGCGCGCAGGCGGTGTTTGCTCCGCTGACGGCAGCGGAAGCCGAACAATTTCAAGCCCTGCTGGAAAAAGTTCTGAAGGGTGCGGAAAGCACATTGCGGGAAGGAGTAGAGTAATGAATCGACAAGGTGTGGATCTTGGCAGCGGCAAGGTAGGAAAGCTGCTGTTTTCTCTGGCACTGCCCACTATTACGTCTCAAATTGTCAATATGCTGTACAATTTGGTGGACCGAGTCTATATCGGCCATATGCAGCCGGTGGAGACCGTGGGAAAACTGGCGCTGACCGGCGTGGGCGTGTGCCTGCCCATCATCATGGTGATCTCCGCCTTTGCGGCCCTGATGGCCATGGGCGGTGCGCCCCGGGCCTCCATTGAGGAGGGGCGGGGGAACGTGCCCGGTTCCGAGCGGATCATGGGCAACAGCTTCACGCTGCTGGCGGCGGCGGCGCTGGTGCTGACGGCGGTATTCATGGCGTTTGCGGAGCCCATGCTTCGCATCTTCGGCGCCAGCGACAACACCATCGGCTACGCCTTGGACTATATGCGGATCTACTGCCTGGGGACCATCTTCGTCCAGGTGACACTGGGCATGAACGCCTTCATCACCGCCCAGGGCTTCACGGTGGTGGGCATGAAAACCGTGCTGATCGGCGCCGGGCTCAACACGGTGCTGGATCCGGTGTTCATTTTCGCCTTCGGCATGGGTGTCCGGGGTGCAGCCCTGGCTACCATCTTGTCCCAGGCGGTCAGCGCCGCCTGGGTGCTGCGGTTCCTGACGGGGCCCAAGACCAAATGGCGTCTGCGCAGGGACTGCCTGCGGCCCCGGGCCAAGGTGGTGCTGCCCAGTCTGGCGCTGGGCTTGTCACCCTTTATCATGCAGTCCACGGAGAGTTTGATCGCCGTGTGCTTCAATTCCTCCCTGCTCAAGTACGGCGGCGATACCGCCGTAGGCGCCATGACGGTATTGACCAGTATCATGCAGTTTGCCATGATGCCTCTCCAGGGCCTGACGCAGGGAGCGCAGCCCATCATCAGCTATAATTACGGCGCCCGGAATTCGGACCGGGTCCGGGCCGCCTTTCGCTGTCTGCTGAAGGCCTGCCTGGTCTACTCGCTGACACTGTGGGTGCTGGTGCAGCTCTTCCCGGAGATGTTCGTGCTGATCTTCAACAACTCCCCGGCCCTGGTGGACTATGCTGCATGGGCATTGCGCATCTACATGGCGGCCACCGGCATCTTCGGTATCCAGATCGCCTGCCAGCAGACGTTCGTGGCTCTGGGCAGCGCCAAGATCTCGCTGTTTCTGGCCGTGCTGCGCAAGATCATCCTGCTGATCCCCCTGATCTACATTCTCCCCAATTTCTTCGCCGACAAGGCATTCGCTGTGTTCTTGGCGGAGCCGGTGGCGGATCTGCTGGCGGTCTGCACCACCGCCGTCATGTTCTCCGTGCAGTTCCGGAAAAGTATGGCGGCCCTGGAAACGCCGCCGCGGACATAAGGAAGTCTGGTGAATAGAACAACGCCGCCCAGAGGGCGGCGTTGTTTTGCATATGCAGATGCGGCGGTTCAGTGTTTCCCATCCTTGGGCAGAATCAGGTTCAGCAGCACCGCCATGATGGTGGCGATGACCACCGGGGACTTGCCGAAGATCATGGTGAAGCTGTCGGGGAACTGGCTCAGGGATGCGCTGGCCTGGGAGATGCCCACGCCCAGAGCGGCAGACAGGCCCACGATGGTGGTGTTCCGGGCCGTCAGGTCCTGGGAGGCGATCAGCTTCATGCCGGTCATGGCAATGGTGGAGAACACGGTGATGGTGGCGCCGCCCAGCACGCACTGGGGAATGGTGGTCAGCACGGCGGCGAACTTGGGAGACAGGCCTGCCAGCAGCAAAAAGGCGCCGGTCAGGGCAAAGACGGTCCGGTTGACCACCTTATTGGTGGTGACGATGCCCACGTTCTGGGAGTATGTAGCGGTGGGCAGGCCGCCGAAGAGGGCGGTCAGGATGTTGCTGACGCCGTAGGCCACGATGCCGCCCTGGAGCTCCTTGTCGGTGGGCTCCCGGTTCATGCCGCCCACGGTGGTAGCGGTGAAGTCGCCGATGGCCTGGATGGAGTTGATGGCGAACAGCAGCCCGATGGCCACGCAGGAGGACAGGTCGAAGGAAACGCCGAAGTGCATGAACCGGGGCAGGGAGAACCAGGCAGCGCCGCCCACGTCGGCAAAGCTCACCATGCCGAAGCACAGAGCCACCACATAGCCGAAGAGCATGCCGATCAAAATGGAGGCCAGACGGCACAGGCCCTTGGCCTTGTTGTTGAGAATCAGCACCGCCGCCAGGGTCAGCGCGGCGATCAGCCAGTTCTGCCAGGAGCCGTAGGCCAGCGCCTCCGGCAGCCCCTTGGCGGTGACGGACTCCAGGGTGTTGGCGGTTCCGCCAGCCATGTAGTTGATGGCGGTGGGATACAGGGACAGACCGATGGTGAATACCACCGTGCCGGTGATCACCGGCGGGAACAGCAGCCGGATCTTCTTGACGAAAAGGCCAACCAGGACGGCAACGATGCCGCCCACGATCATGGCGCCGGCAATGGCCGCGACGCCGCCGCCGCTGGCGGCAATGGCCTGCATGCTGGGCACGTAGGCAAAGCTGACGCCCAAAATCACCGGCAGGCCGGAGCCGAACCGCCCGCCGATGGGGTAGAGCTGCAGCAGCGTACATACAGCGGACATCACCAGAGACGCCTGGATCAGCAGGACCTGATCCGATAAAGACAGTCCGATGGCGCTGGCGATCATGATAGGGGGCGTGACGCAGCCCACGATCATGGCGACCAGATGCTGTAATGCCAGGGAAACGGAGGTGCCGATGGGAGGGACGCCGTGGAACTGGAAAAGCAGCTCCCGGCCGGTGGCGGGGCGATCCATAGTCAGGACTCCTTTCGGGCAGGCAGAACTGTGAGGTTTTCTAAAGTTGATTCTATCATAACATGTATTTTAATAAAAGCAAACAAAAATTTTGGAAAGAAGAAAAATTTTTAGCTGTTTTAAAATGGAAACATCTGCCACAGCGCAAACTCCAGGCAAACTTCACGCAAAAACCACGCAAAAAAAGAGGACGCGCATATCTGCGCGTCCTCCAGGGGTTACAGCACCTTGCTGAGGAAGTCCTGCAGTCTGGGATTTTGGGGATGGGAGAAGATCTGCTCCGGGGGAGCTTCTTCCAGAATATGGCCCTCGTCCATAAACAGTACCCGGCTGGCCACCTCCCGGGCAAAGCCCATCTCGTGGGTGACCACCACCATGGTCATGCCGTCCCGGGCCAGCTCCTTCATCACGTCCAGCACCTCGCCCACCATCTCGGGGTCCAGGGCGGAGGTGGGCTCGTCAAAGAGCATGACCTTGGGTTTCATGGCCAGGGCACGGACGATGGCGATGCGCTGCTTCTGGCCGCCGGAGAGCTGGGCAGGGTAGGCGTCGGCCTTCTCCTCCAGGCCCACCCGTTTGAGCAGGGCGGTGGCGGTATCGTCCGCCTCGGCCTGGGTCATGAGCTTGGTGCGCACCGGGGCCAGGGTGATGTTCTTCCGGATGGTCATGTTGGGGAACAGGTTGAAGTGCTGGAACACCATGCCCATCTGCTGGCGCAGCTTGTCGATGTCGGCCTTGGGGTCGGTGATCTCGTGGCCGTCGAAGGTAATGGTGCCGGCAGTGGGGATCTCCAGCAGGTTCAGACACCGCAGGAAGGTGGACTTGCCGGAGCCGGAGGGCCCGATGACCACTACCTTCTCGCCGGGGTAGATGTGCTGGCTCAGGTTGTCCAGTACCAGGTGGTCCCCAAAGGACTTGCTGAGGTTTTTAACGTCGATCACTTTGACGCAGCCTCCTTTCCAGCTTGCCCTGCAGCCAGGAGAACACCATGACCAGCACCAGGTAGATGCAGGCGGTGCCGATCAGGGGGAACATGGCCTCATAAGTCCGGCCGTAGATGCCCTGGGCGGCATAGAGCAGTTCCTTGCCGCCGATGCAGGTGATGAGAGAGGTGTCCTTGAGCAGGATGATGAACTCATTGCCCAGGGCCGGCAGAATGGCCTTGAAGGCCTGGGGAATGACGATAAAGCGCATGGTGTCCAGATACCCGAGGCCCAGGGACCGGCCCGCCTCGCTCTGGCCGGGGTCCAGGCTCATGAGGCCGCCCCGGATAATCTCCGCCACGTAGGCGCCGGAGTTGATGCCCAGGGTCAGGGCGCCCACGGCGGTAAAGTTCCGGCTGGACTTGAAGATGACCAGGCCCATGATGAGCAGCTGTACCATCATGGGAGTGCCGCGGATGATGGTGACATATACCTTTGCCACGACATTGGCCGCACCCAGGGTGGGATTGTGGATACCGGGGCGCTGCTGGTCGTGGGCAGTGCGGATCATGGCCACCAGCACGCCCAGGGCGATGCCGATGGCAAGGGCCAGGGCGGTCGTCACCAGGGTGGTGCCCACGCCGCCGATGTACTGCTTCCAGCGGTCCGCTTCCAAAAATGCCTGATAGAACTTGACAAAGAACTCCTGCCACCAGGCCAGGTCCGCGCCGCCGGCCAGCATGGGCTTCCACAGCTCGTAATAGGCTGCCAGATCCACAGGGGATCACCTCTCTCTTTCTGTTTGGTTGGGGATATGCCGAAAAAAGGGCGGCAGGAGCCGCCCTTTTTGGTTTGCCGGGGACCGATTACTCGGCGGTGATATAGCTGTCGATGATGGACTGGACGGTGCCGTCGGCGATCAGCTCATTGAGGGCGCCGTTCACGGCATCCAGCAGGGCGGTGTTGCCCTTGTTGACACCGATGGAGTACTGCTCCTCCACCCAGGGGGTCTCCAGGATGGTCAATCCGGCGTTGGCAGCCACAAACTCCTGAGCGGGGCCGTTGTCAATGATGACGCAGTCCACCTGGCCGTTCATCAGGGCCTGGACGGCGGTGATGCCGTTGTCATAGGCCACCACATGGTCCTCGCCGTAACCGCCGTTCTCCGGGGTGTCGGAGGCATAGATGTAGCCGGTGGTGCCGCGCTGGGTGCCGATCATCTTCTCGCCCAGGTTGTCCATGGTCACGTCGGAGCCCTCCTTGACGATGACCACCTGCACGCCGGTGGCATAGCTGTCGGTGAAGTCCATGACCAGCAGGCGGTCGTCGGTGATGGACACGCCGGCCATGACGATGTCGCTCTTGCCCTGCTGGACGGCCAGGAGGGCGGAGTCAAAGTCCATGTCGTCGATCTGCAGCTCCAGGCCCAGCTTCTCAGCGATGGCGGCGGCAATGTCGGCGTCGATGCCCACCACGGCGCCGGAGTCGTCGGTCATCTCATAGGGAGGGAAGGCGGCGTTGGTGCTCATGATGAGCTTCCCCTCTTCGACGGTGGTGAAATCCGCAGTACCGGTGGAGTCGGTGGTCTCCTCGGTCTGGGTGTCCTCAGTGGTCTCCTCGGTGGTCTCGGTGCTGTCGCCGCCGCAGGCAGCCAGGCTCAGGACCATGGCCAGCGTCAGCAGCAGAGCAAATAACTTCTTCATGATATCTTCCTTCTTTTCATGTGCTCCCGCGGTGAGCGGGGCGTTTTCCAATGGGACCGGAGCGGGACAGGTCCGCCTTCGGAACACGCATACCTTATCACTTCCCTATGGGCTTGTCAATACTTTCTCACAGAAAAGTGAATAAATATTTGAAATAGTCCAAAAACCTGGAAGAGAATTTGAAAAAAAGTGGCAAAAATGCCCTTCTCTCCGCAGCAAGCCGCAGAGAGAAGGGAGGAAAACGTGAATATTTGAGTGAATATACAGGCGCGGGGCACTTACTGCACCCCGCCGGGACTTCCGAAAGGGGCTGCCTCCAGCCGCAGAAAGAATCCCTGGTTGTGTCCGCAGACCGGGCAAGCGCCGGGAGCGGCGGGACCCTGGTGGATGTGGCCGCAGTTGAGACACAGCCAGCCCTGCCCCGCGCCGCCGGAGAACAGCTTCCCCTGCTCCAGGAGATCGGCCAGGGCGCCGAAGCGGTCACCGTGGGACTGTTCGATGGCGGCGATCAGCTGAAAAGAAGCGGCGATCCGGTCAAAGCCCTCCTGCCGGGCGGTTTCGGCGAAGGCCGGGTAGATCTCCTGATGCTCCTGATACTCTCCGTGGCGGGCACGGCGCAGCAGGACCACCGGGTCCTCAGTCAGGTCCACCGGATAGCCGCCGTCAATGTGGACGGTGCCTCCGGCAAAGGGCTTCATGTGCCGGTAGAAGATCTCCGCATGCTCCTTCTCCTGGTGAGCGGTGAACTGAAACACCGCCTCCAGCACATGCAGACCCTGGGCGCGGCACTGGGCGGCGGCGAAGGTGTAGCGGTTGCGGGCCTGGCTCTCGCCGGCAAAGGCCCGCATAAGGTTTTTCAGCGTCTCGCTGTTTGCGAAATCCACAGACATAGCGGTTCCCTCCCGTACAAATTGGTTGGGAACAGTTTCCGCCGGAGGGGACGGTTTTATGCGCGCCGAACAAAAAGACGCCCCCGGCTTTCACCGGGGGCGCGGAGGCTTGTCCGTCAGGATTCCTCCGGCAGGCGGTATTTGCGCAGATCCCTGCGCAGATCCTCGTCGAAGGAGCTGCCGGTTTTGACGCTGTGGAGATAGGTATGGCTGTCCAGACCGCCGTCGTGCTCCTGAATCACGGACACGGCGATGTTGGAGCAGTGGTCGGAGACGCGCTCGCAGTTGGTCAGCAGGTCGTTGAGCACAAAGCCCATCTGAATGGTACACTGACCGGACTGGAGCCGGCGGATATGCCGGTCCCGGATGGCCTCGATCAGCTGGTCGATGGTTTCCTCCAGGGGCTCCACCGCCGCGGCATCTGCAGGATCGTCGGCCTGGAAACAGTGGAAGGCATTGTCCAAGATATCCCGCAGGGCGGCGATCAGCACGCCCAGCTCGGCCTCGGCGCTGCCGGAGAAGGCCAGGTCCTTGTCGTGGAGCTCCCGGGCGGAGTCCTGGATGTTCAGGGCGTGGTCGCCGATACGCTCAAAGTCGCCCACTGCGTGGAGCAGCCGGGAGACCGTGCGGATGTCGTCCATGGACACGCCGTGCTGGGACACCTCCACCAGGTAGTTGCTGATGTGGTCCTCGTAAATGTCCAGCTTGTCCTCATTTTCCACAATCAGAGCCTCCCGCTCCTCGCTCCAGCGGTCCAGCTGTTCCAGAGCCAGCAGCAGGTTTTCGTGGGCCAGCTGGCCCATCCGGTTGGCCATGGCCACGCTCTCATTGATGGCCACGCCGGGGGTGCGCAGCAGCAGGGGATCCAGGAAGGCAAACTGCTCGCCGGCGCGTTCGCTGCGGACCACCCTCCGCGCCAGCTGTTCCAGCTGGCGGGAGAAGGGCAGCAAAATGAGGGTGGTGAACACATTGAATACGGTGTGGCAGAAGGCGATGCCCACGGCACCCACAGCGGCGTCCATGAAGGCGAAGTCCAGCAGCAGATTGCCGCCGTAAAAGAGGATCAGACACACCACGGTGCCGATAATATTAAAGGAGATGTGGATGACGGCCACCTGCTTGGCGTTGCGGTTGACGCCGATGGAGCTCAAAAGGGCGGTGACGCAGGTGCCGATGTTCTGGCCCATGATGATGGGAATGGCCATGCCGTAGGTGATGGAGCCGGTCAGGGCCAGGGCCTGCAAGATGCCCACGGAGGCAGCGGAGGACTGGATGACGCCGGTAAAGACGGCGCCCACGGCCACGCCCAGAAGGGGATTGTTGAAGGCGGTGAGGAGGCTGGAGAACTCCGGCATATCCGCCAGGGGACTGACGGCCTGCTTCATCAGCTCCATGCCGTACATCAAAATGGCGAAGCCCACCAGGATCCGTCCGATGTCCCGGCGGCGTTGCTTCTTGGAGCCCATGATGAGGATGATGCCCGCCAGAGCCAGCAGGGGGGAGAAGTTCTCCGGCTTCAGGAGATTCACAAAGACATTCTCGCTCTCGATCCCCGTCAGGGCCAGGATCCAGGCGGTGAGTGTGGTGCCGATGTTGGACCCCATGATGACCCCGATGGTCTGACCCAGCTCCATGACGCCGGAATTCACCAGGCCCACCAGCATCACCGTCATGGCCGAGGAGGACTGGATGGCGATGGTGATGCCCGCTCCCAGCAGCAGGCTTTTGAAGGGGTTGGAGGTCATGCGCTTGAGCATCCGCTCCAGCTTGCCGCCGGCCATCTTCTCCAGACTCTTGGACATGGTGGTCATGCCGTAGAGGAAGAAAGCCAGGCCGCCGCAGAGGGTAAAGATGGAAAAAATGTCCATGTCGTCGATCCTCTCCGTTTTTCGCGCCGCCCAAGGGGGGGCGGCGGTGATCCATTCTATGTATGGCGCGCCACCATTATATATGTAAAAAAACCTGCTGGGAAGGGGGGTGGACAAGATTTCGCAAAATTTGCGTAAAATGATCGGCAGAGTGCACAACGAAACCGTTTGCATTTGTGCAAAAGAGAAGCAGCACCTCCTGGCGGAGGTGCTGTCTCGGAAAACTGTTCAAACAGAGGAGTCGCTGGTCCATAGCTGCCGGACCGCGCCGGCGGCGTCCCGGCCGGCAAAATAGCCGTCCTGCCACAGCGCCAGGATCTTCCGGGTGTCCCGTTCCATACGGGAGAAGCCCTGGGTGCTCTTGGGGGCAATCACCAGCGCCTTCCCCGCCTTTTCCAGGGCAAAGAGCTCCTCCCGGCACCGGTTGTATCGCTCCGCCCGGTCGGACAGGGTGTGGAGGAACGCCGGGTACTTCCGGAAGGCGCGCTCCATCACCGCCCCCGCATGGTCCGGCTGCTTGCGGTAGCCGCGCTCCCGGGTCAGCACTACCACCAGCCGGTCGCAGCCCAGCTCCAGGGCCCGGCGCCAGGGGATGGCGTCGGCGCAGCCGCCGTCCAGGTAGGGCACGCCGTCGATGACGATGGGCGGAAACAGCAGCGGGATGGCGCAGGTGGCCTGGAGCAGCAGGAATTTATCATCCCGCCGGGGCACCTGCAGATAGGCCGCCCGGCCGGAGGTCAAGTCTGTGACCACGGCCTCCGCCAGGCCCGGATAGGCGGCGAAGGTGTCGTAATCAAAGGGTACCAGCCGGTTGGGAATGGTCTCATAGGCGAATTCCAGGCCAAAGTAGCAGCGGTTGCGGGGGTTGATCCAGTTCCGCAGACCCATGTAGCGGCGGTCGTTGGCATAGTGCATCAGCAGCTTCAGATTCCGGCGCTTTTGCCGGGAGAGGTAGCTGACGCCGTAGGCCATGCCGGCGGAGACGCCCACCGTATAGTCGGGCATGGGCAGTCCCGCGTCCAGAAAGGCGTCGCACACGCCGGAGGAGAAAATGGTGCGGAAGGCGCCGCCCTCCAGCACCAGAGCGGTTTTCATGAGAGGTCACTTCCCTGTATGGAGACTTTCCGGCCTCCGCCGGAATAAAACTATTATAGCACGAGTCGGTCCGAAAGAAAACCTTGCCAAGAAACTGTAAAAAATTTTGAAAGGTGCGATTCTCTTCTTGCCACGCGGGTGAAGCGTTCGGTATAATAAACTTTCTAAGACCTGGAAAGGAGGCGATGGCGCTGCCCTGGAAGAAAAAAATGATCTGGCGGGAGCGGCTGGACCGCAACCGGACCATCCTGGGGGAAAAGATTCGGGAGGCTCTGGCCTCCGTGGTGCCCATTACCGCCATTGTGCTGGTGCTGAGTTTTACCGTGGCCCCTCTTCCCACGGCCACGCTGCTGGCTTTTCTGGTCGGCGCGGCGCTGCTGATCGTGGGCATGGGGCTGTTCACCCTGGGTGCGGACACCGCCATGACCCCCATCGGCGAGCGGGTGGGCGCCCACATGACCCGGTCCCGGAAGCTGTGGGTGGTGGTCCTGGTGGGCTTTTTGATCGGCGTTATCGTCACCGTGTCGGAGCCGGACCTGCAGGTGCTGGCCACCCAGGTGCCCGGCGTACCCAACGCCCTGCTGGTCGGCGCCGTGGCCCTGGGCGTGGGTGTGTTTTTGGTGATCGCCCTGCTGCGCATCCTTTTCCGCATTCCCCTCAGCCGCATCCTGATCGTGTTTTACATTGCGGTGTTCGGTCTGACGCTGCTGGTGCCCGAGGATTTCCTGGCTATCGCCTTTGACTCCGGCGGCGTGACCACAGGCCCCATGACCGTGCCCTTCATCATGGCCCTGGGCCTGGGCGTATCCTCCATCCGCAGCGACGAGAATGCCTCGCAGGACAGCTTCGGCCTGGTGGCCCTGTGTTCCATCGGTCCCATTTTGGCCGTGCTGATCCTGGCCATGATCTATCCCGCTGCCGGGACCTATACCCCGGTGGCCCTGCCCGACGCGGCGGACAGCCGGGCGCTGTGGCGCCTGTTTGAGGAGGGGTTCCCCGCCTATCTGGAAGAGGTGGCCGTGTGCCTTGCCCCCATTGCTGCCTTTTTCGCCCTGTTTCAGGTGTTTGCCCTGAAGCTGAAGCGGAAAAAGGTGTTGAAAATCGTCGTGGGCATCCTATATACTGATCTGGGGCTGGTACTGTTTCTCACCGGCGTCAACGTGGGCTTCATGCCGGCGGGCAGCTATCTGGGCCGCCAGATCGCCGGCCTGCCCTACAACTGGATCCTTGTGCCCATCGGCATGCTGATGGGCTGGTTCATTGTCCAGGCGGAGCCCGCGGTCCATGTGCTCAACAAGCAGGTGGAGGAGATCACCTCCGGTGCTATCCCCGGAAAGGCCATGAGCACCAGCCTGTCCGTGGGCGTGGCCGTGTCCATCGGCCTTGCCATGGTGCGGGTCATGACCGGCGTGTCCATTTACGCCTTTTTGGTGCCGGGATATCTGGCGGCCATCGTCATGTCGTTTTTCGTGCCCCGGATCTTCACGGCCATCGCCTTCGACTCCGGCGGCGTGGCCTCCGGTCCCATGACCGCCACCTTCCTGCTGCCCTTTGCCATGGGCGCCTGTGAGGCCCTGGGCGGCAACGTAGTCACCGACGCCTTCGGCGTGGTGGCCATGGTGGCTATGACGCCGCTGCTGACCATTCAGATGCTGGGCCTGCTGTATCAGAGCAAGCTCCGCCGGGCGGAGGCCCAGGCGCAGGTCCAGGACGAGGAGATCATCGATCTGTGAGAACCTTAAGAGAGGAGGGACGCCTATGCAGGGAGTGGATCTCATCATCACCATCACCGACCGGGACCGGTGCGAGGACTTCACCGCCTGGTTTTGCAGCCAGGACATTCCCCTGGTGCTGACGGCGCTGGGCCGGGGCACCGCTACCACGGAGATCCTGGACTGCCTGGGGCTGGAGGATTCAGAGAAGGCCGTGCTGCTGTGCGTGGCGCCCCGGTCCCCCCGCCTGATCCGCCGGGCGGCGCGGGAGCTGTGGCTGGACGTGCCGGGCAACGGCGTACTGATGGCGGTGCCGGTGGACAGCATCGGCGGGCGGACCGCCAAGGAATATCTGCTGCATCAGCAGGAGGGAGAGTCCCCCATGACGGAGCAAGAGAAAACCCACGAGTTGATCGTGGTCATTACCAATCAGGGCTATACGGACCAGGTCATGGATGCTGCCAGGGCCGCCGGGGCCACCGGCGGCACCGCCGTTCACGCCAAGGGCACCGGCACGGAGCTGGCCAAGCGGTTTTTCGGGGTGTCCATCGCCTCGGAGCGGGAGTTGATCTTCATCCTGGCCCGGGTGGAGGACAAAAAGCCCATCATGAAGGCCGTCATGGACCAGGCAGGCATGAACAGCAAGGCCCAGTCCCTGGTGTTCTCCCTGCCGGTCAGCGGACTGGCCGGCCTGCGGACCCTGGATACGGAGGAATAAAAGACCGGCCCGCCGCTTTCAGCGGCGGGCCGGTCTTGCGTCAGGAGCGCGTTTTTCACAGCAGCCCCCGGTCCCGGGCCAGAGCCTCCACGCTGCGGTCGTAGGTGGCCTCCGCCTCCGGAGAGAAGAAGCAGCCGGGGACCCCCTCGCCGTGGTCCCGATGGTGGGCCACGCACTCACAGCACTTGCCGTGCCGGGGGCAGTTGTAGGTGCAGGGGCAGGGACGGGTGTTGTCGCAAGCCATGTACAGTCCTCCTTTTTCCGATTCTGCTTCCAGTGTATCACCGGGAGGCCGGGTGGGGAAGATGAAAACACCGTTTTTTTGTTCCAATGCCGAACAGACGGGAAAATCTTGCAAACCGCCGCGGAGTATGATACATTGAACAGTCGAGAACCCGTGTTCACGGGCAGGGAACGCCCGGGGTCTTCCCTGCCGGTGAAAGCGGGTTCCTGAGAAAGAGGAGGAAACATATGCCCACCCTGAATGAAGAGATCACCCGGCGGCGGACCTTCGCCATCATCTCCCACCCCGACGCCGGCAAGACCACCCTGACGGAAAAATTCCTGCTGTACGGCGGGGCCATCGCCCAGGCCGGCGAGGTCAAGGGCAAGCGGGCCCGGGCCGCCACGTCGGACTGGATGGAGATCGAGAAGCAGCGCGGCATCTCCGTCACGTCCTCGGTACTGCAGTTCCAGCACGACGGCTTCTGCGTCAACATCCTGGATACCCCCGGCCACCAGGACTTCTCCGAGGACACCTACCGCACCCTCATGGCGGCGGACAGCGCCGTCATGGTCATCGACGGGGCCAAGGGCGTGGAGCCCCAGACCCGCAAGCTCTTCAAGGTCTGCGCCCTGCGGCACATCCCCATCTTCACCTTCATCAACAAGATGGACCGGGAGACCCGGGACCCTCTGGAGCTGTGCGAAGAGGTGGAGCGGGAGCTGGGTATCGACACCTATCCCGTCAACTGGCCCATCGGCTGCGGCCGGGAGTTCCAGGGCGTCTACGACCGCCAGAAAAAGCACATCCTCTTCTTCTCCGGCGAGGGCCACGCCAAAAAGGCCGCCGCCATGGAGGTGGACCTGGAGGACGAGGTGGTGGACCACACCATCGGCGAGACCCGGGCTGCCGCCCTGCGGGAGGAAGTGGAGCTGCTGGGGGCCGGACGGGAGTTCGACCTCAAGGCCGTGCGCAACGGCACCCTCTCCCCGGTGTTCTTCGGCTCCGCACTCACCAACTTCGGTGTGGAGCCCTTCCTGGAGGCCTTCCTCCAGATGACCACGCCGCCCCTGCCCCGGGTCAGCGACCAGGGGGAGGTGGACGTGTTCTCCGAGGACTTCTCCGCCTTCGTGTTCAAGATCCAGGCCAACATGAACAAGGCCCACCGGGACCGGCTGGCCTTCATGCGGATCTGCTCCGGCAAGTTCAAGCGGGAGACGGAGTACTACCACGTGCAAAGCGGCAAGAAGCTGCGCCTTTCCCAGCCCCAGCAGATGATGGCCGCGGAGCGGGAGATCGTGGACGAGGCCTACGCCGGGGACATCATCGGCGTGTTCGACCCGGGCCTTTTTTCCATCGGCGACACCATCACCGTGCCCGGCAAGAAGTTCCGCTTCTCCGGCATCCCCACCTTCGAGCCGGAGCACTTCATGCGGGTCAGCCCCATGGACACCATGAAGCGCAAGCAGTTCATCAAGGGCACGGAGCAGATCGCCCAGGAGGGCGCCATCCAGATCTTCAAGGTCCCCGGCGCCGGTCTGGAGGAGGTCATCGTGGGCGTGGTGGGCACGCTGCAGTTTGACGTGTTCCAGTACCGCATGCGCAGCGAGTACGGCGTGGAGCTGCGGATGGAGGGATTGCCCTTCGACCACCTGCGGGTGGTGACCGAGTGCCCCTGCGAGCCCGCCGACCTGGTCCTCTGCACCGGCGCGGCGCTGCTGGAGGACTTCAAGGGCCGGCTGCTGATCGCCTTCGGCGGCGAGTGGTCCGTGGGCTTCCTGACCAAGCACAACCCCGGCCTGGTTCTGGCGGAGTCGCTGTCTGTATAAAAAGGAAAGAGCAGCGGGAGAGGCAAACGCCTCTCCCGCTGTTTGTTTATTGCTCCGGCGGCTTTCTCCGCCCGGGAAAGCCCAGCAGACCCAGTACGACTCCCGCCAGAAACGAAAGGGGCGGCAGCAGGCCCGTGTGACGGACGGTGAACAGGGAGATGGGATTGGCGGGGATCTCCTGACTGAAGGAATACCCGCCCCCGGCGCTCCGCAGCGCCAGCAGCTCCAGCGTGCCCTGGATCAGGGATACCGTCAGCGGCAGCATGGCCAGCAGCCATACCGCCAGCACCGCCAGGATACCCCGGCGGGTCCACGCCGCCCAGGGACGGTCCGGGGGACGGGCGTTCAGCAGCGCCAGGGCGCCCTGGGCCGCCGTCCACCCCAGGGCCACCAGGGACAGGGGCAGCAGGATCAGCTTGCACAGGAAGAAGGGAGCGGAGATGTTCGTCCGCTCAAAGAGGTCTGCGGCCTGCCGCCCGCCCCACCAGACCAGGGCCAGCAGCAGCGCGCTCACCACTGCTCCCGCCGCCACACGCCGCAGCCGGGCGGTCCGGTCCGTCTGCGCCGGACCGTAGAGGACCTCCGTCACGTCGGCGCCCAGGGCCTCCGCCAGGGCCGTCAGCATCTCCACGTCCGGCCGGGATCGGCCGGTCTCGTAGTTGGAGACCGTCTGCCGGGTGACGTGGAGGGCCTCCGCCAGCTGATCCTGGCTCAGGCCCCGCCGGGTCCGCAGAGCGCGGATGTTTTTTCCAATGTCCCGCATGGGCTCACCCCCTCCTTTTCCGGCTCCATTGTACGGCAGAGGGACCGGGATTGTCACGCAAAGAGTCTTTGCACCGGCGGTTTACAGGGCCTTTCCGCTCCGCGCGCCGGTAAAGCGGCCCTCCGCCACGGCGGGGACGCCGTTCACGAACACGTAGTCCATGCCCTGCGCCAGCTGCTCCGGATCGGCCCAGGTGCCCGTCTCGTGGATGTGCTCCAGAGAGAACAGGCACAGGTCCGCGTCGGCGCCCGCCTCGATCCGGCCCTTTTTCGTGAGGCCGAAGCGGTCCGCCGCCTGCCGGGTGATCTTGTGGACGGCCTGGGGCAGTGTCAGCACGCCCCTTTGGGCCACATAGGTCTCCAGCAGCCGGGGGAAGGTGCCATACACCCGGGGGTGCAGGAGCCCGGCGGGATAGGTGGCGTCGGAGATCACGCCGGAAAAGGGGGCGCGGAGAATGTCCGCGATGTCGTCCTCGTGGGCGATGAAGTCGATCATGGAGGGGCCGCAGTCCTCCGCCACCAGCAGGTCGAACAATGCGTCAAAGGGATCCTTCCCCTGGGCGCCGGCGATATAGGCGATGGACCTGCCCTCAAAGGCCCGGTGCTCCGGCCGCTTCAGAGAGGCGGCCAGGATGTTGTCAAAGCCCGCCAGATCCGCGATGTTCTCAAAGTCCCGGCCGGTCTCCATCCGCCGCCGCATCTGCCGCCGCTGCTCCGGGTCCCGGAGGGCGGCGGTCAGGGCCGCCGTGCCGCCCGAGAGGAACTCCGGCGGCAGCACGTGGATCAGCTGGGTGGACCCGGCGGGGTAGGGGTACACATCGCAGCTTACGTCCAGGCCCTCCTCCCGTGCCGCGGCGATTCGCGCGAGCATCCGGGGCACGACGCTGCGCCAGTTGCGCTGGCCGATGGCCTTGAGATGGCTGATCTCCACCGGCGTCTCCAGGGCCTTTGCCGCCGTCAGCATCTCCTCCAGGGCGGCCTCCACGCCGTCGCCCTCCTGGCGCATGTGGACGGTGACGACCCGGCCGGACCGGCGCAGGGGCGCCAGGGCCCGGATCAGGCCCTCTGTGTCGTAAAAGCACTCCGGCGCGTACCCAAGGCCCAGTGATACCCCCAGGGCGCCGTCCGCCAGGGCCCGCTCCAGGGCGGCGTGAATGGCCCGGTACGCCTCATCGGAGAGGGGGCCGGCCCCGAAGCCCGCGGCGCAGGCGCGGAGGGTCCCCATGCCCACCAGCATCCCGGCGCTGAGGGCGGGCCGGACGGCGGTGAGCCGGGCCCGGTAGTCCGCCAGAGTGGGAAAGGCCTTCCCCGGACCGGTGATGGGGGCCAGATAGTCCAGCACCGCCTGTTGGTTGGGCCCCGCCACCGGGGCCAGGGACAGCCCGCAGTTGCCGTTCAGGATCGTGGTCAGGCCCTGGGCCAGCTCCGCCCGGCCGTGGTCCGCCGCCAGCATGACGGCGTCGCCGTGGCGGTGGATGTCGATGAAGCCGGGGGTCAGATACCGCCCGGCGGCGTCGATCACCGTCCGGGCCTCCGCGCCGTGCAGGTCTCCCACGGCGGCGATGGACCCGCCGGAGAGGGCCACGTCGGCGGAGACCGCCGCGGCACCGGAGCCGTCCAGAACGGCGGCGTTTTGGATGAGATAGTCGAACATACACCCGCCTCCTTGCTGTTTTGGACCAGTGTAGCACCCCGCCGGAGGCTTTGCAAGGGACGCAGTTGTAACCTTTTTGTAAGGAACGGGAGCGCCGAAATGTGATATGCTGAAAAAAGCGGATAACGCTGAAAAAGGAGGCATTTCCATGGCCGGTGTGTGCGGAAGGGACTGTATGGGCTGTGAGGACCGGCAGCGGTATGGCTGCCGGGGATGTCTGGAGACGGGAGGCAATCCCGTGTGGGGCGGCTGCCGGGTGACGGCCTGCTGCCACAGCCAGGGAATGCAGAACTGCGGCGAGTGTCCTTCCCGCCAGGAGTGCCCCAAGCCGGAGGACATGGAGCGGCTGCGGCAGCAGTGGGAGCAGGAGGAGCAGAAGCGGCAGGCGGACTGGCGGGCGGGTCTGGTCCGGCGGACGCCAGTCCTGGAGAAATGGCTGCCGGTGCTGTTCTGGCTGAGCCTTGTGAGTATGGCGCTGAACCTGGCGGACCGGCTGCCCCTGAGCCAGTGGCTCTCTCTGGCCCTCAGCGCGGTGAGCCTGGGCCTGGGGATCGCGGCCCTGGTGGCCTACTGGAAGCTGTCGGTCCTGTCGGGGCGGCTGCGGCTGGTGTGGCGGCTGCAGCTGGCCACCCAGATCGTGGGCGTGGCGGCCATCGCGGCGATGCTGCCCGCGCTGTTCCGTGCGGCGTCCGGCCCGGCGGTGTCGGATCTCATGAGCGTGTTGGGCATTTCCATCGGACTGGGCCTCGTCGGCGCGCTGGCGGTGACGGTGATGGGGATGGTGGCGACGTATCAGTTTTGCGGGGCCATGGCGGAGGAGCTGGAGCAGAGCGATCCGCCCCAGGCGGACCGGGACGGCCCCACGCTCTTCCGGCCCGGGACCGGGCAGAGCCTGGCGAAGAGCTGGCTGCTGCTGCGCAAGTGCATCTTCTGGAGCCTGGGCGCTCTGGTGGGGCTGATCGTGCTGGCGCTGATCGTGCGGAGCAGTTTTGGTTTTGCGCTCCTGCTGCTCCTGGGCGCGCTGGTGGCGGCGCTGGTGCTGGCGGGCTGCGCCATCGCGCACCTGGTGATGCTGTGGAAAACCGGACGGTTCTTCCGGGACCTGCGGCCGGTGGACCCGCCTCTGCCGCCCGCGGGGGAAGATGCAGCTCTATAAGAAAGAGATATACAAGAAAAGCGGACGCTCTCAGGGCGTCCGCTTTTTTTATGTTAATGTACGAGGATCAGTCCTGGCACAGGCCGGCGGTGATGATGGCCATGGAGTAGACCTCCAGGGCGTTGCAGCCGCGGCTGAGGTCGTTGATGGGGGCGTTCAGGCCCTGCAGGATGGGGCCGTACGCGTCGAAGGAGCCCATGCGCTGGGCGATCTTGTAGCCGATGTTGCCGGCGTTGATGTCGGGGAAGATGAAGGTGTTGGCATGGCCGGCCACGGGGGAATCGGGGCACTTGGTGTGGGCCACGCGGGGAGCGACGGCGGCGTCGAACTGCAGCTCGCCGTCCATGGCCAGATCCGGCGCGGCGGCCTTGGCCTTGGCGCAGGCGTTGCGCATCTTGTCCACGTCCTCACCCTTGCCGGAGCCCAGGGTGGAATAGCTCAGGAAGGCGATCTTGGGATCGATGCCGAACACCTTGGCGGTGGCAGCGGTCTCCAGGGCGATCTCCACCAGCTCGTCCTCAGTGGGCTTGATGTTGATGGCGCAGTCGCCCATGGCCAGGACCTCGTTCTCGCCGGTGGCGGAGGGACGGACCAGAATGAAGCAGGAGGAGACGATCTTGTTGCCGGGCTTGGTCTTGATGATCTGCAGGGCGGGACGGACGGTGTCGGCGGTGGAGTAGGTGGCGCCGCCCAGCAGGGCGTCGGCGTAGCCCATCTTCACCAGCATGGTGCCGAAGTAGTTGGCCTGCTGCAGGGCGGCGCGGCACTGCTCCTCGGTCATCTTGCCCTTGCGCAGCTCCACCATGGCGGCAACCATCTTGTCCATGTCGGCAAAGGTGGCGGGATCGACGATCTCGGCACCGCGGATGTTGAAGCCGATCTCCTCGGCGGCGGCCTGGATCTCCTCGGCGTTGCCCACCAGCACGGGGGTCAGGAAGGTACCGGACAGCAGGCGGGCGGAAGCCTCCAGAATACGGGGATCGGTGCCCTCGGTGAACACGATCTTCCGGGGATGGGCCTTCAGCTTTTTGATGAGAAATTCAAACATGTGCGTTTCCTCCAAAAATGTATGGGTTTGGGTCTGAATTATACCGGTTTCATTATACACCACTGGTCCGCCGGGTCAATTAAAAAATAGAATTCCCGGCACAAAAATTTGCAGATTCTTTTCACTCCGCCCCGCCGTTTGGAAGGAATTGGCGCCGCATTGGCGGGCATGGTACAAAAAAACAGGAAAAGAACCGAAAATTCGGCACTTTTTTACCAAGACAGGGCTTGACGAACCAGGGAAAAGAAGGTATCATGAAACGGTAACAAATTGTAACTTTTTTCTTGGACGTTGTCACAGGAGACGATATGCGTAATATGAAAGAAACCACTATCTGCCTGGACGAGAAAAACGAGACCGGTAAGAGCGGACGCCGCCCCCGTCGGGCGGCGGTTTCCACGCAGCCGGCACGGCGGGAGGCCCACCGCCTCCGCCAGGAGCCGGAGCAGGCCAAGCCTGTGGTTCAGGCCGCCATTCCCGCCTGGGCGGAGGAGCCGCTGCCCCAGGAGGGGCCGGAGACCGGTGAGCAGCATCGGGACGGCTTCTGGCACTACCTGCGGGCGGAGGAGGGCTCCGAGAGCCCCTTCATTATTTTGTGGGAGATCCTCTCCACGGAGTACCGCCTGGCCCGGCGCCGCTGGCGCCACATTGTGCGGGAGAAGAGAGCCAAGCGTTTCCCGGAGTCCGACCGGCCGCTGCTGGCGCTGCTGCTGTTTTTCTGGAGTTTGGTGCCCATGGCGGCGGGGCTGCTGGGCGAATGGTCCCTGGCCCGCCGCAAGCGCGTCCATGAGCGCATGAACCGCATGGGCCGCTGGCTGGATCCGCACCGGTTCCATCCTGCCGTGTTTTTGGGCGGTGCCTGCTGCGTGGCCGCAGTGGTGCTGTTCTTCTCCTTCTACACTTTTGGCACCACTGTCAGCTACGACGGCGAGGTGGTGGCCGTGGTGGATTCCCAGGCCACCGCGCAGGAGGTCCGCTCCGATCTGGAGCAGGTCACCGCCCGGACCCTGGGTCAGACCTATACCATCGACGATTCCCTGCTGCAGTTTTCCGACGGTCTGGTCTCCCGCCAGGAGATGGTGGACCAGACCACTCTGGAGGAGGACCTGTCTCAGGAACTGGGTGTGGTCACCTCCGCGTACTGCCTGTATGTAAACGGCGAGCTGGTCGGCGCCACGCCCTATGAGGGGGCGCTGGATGAACTGCTCAGTCAGCTCCGGGGCGCCGCGACGGATGAGAACACCATCTCCTGCACCTTTGCCGAGGATGTGGAGATCAAGCAGGAGCTGGTCCCCTCCGACCAGATCGTGAATCTGGGCTACCTGGCCGAGACTCTGTACAGCACCAAGCAGGAGGAGGTCACCTATACCGTCGTCAAGGGCGACACCTGGTCCGAGATCGCCGAGGACCACGGCATGACCTCCAAGGAACTGCTGGCCATGAACCCCGGCTATGATATCAACAAGATCCAGATCGGTGAAGTGCTGACCCTGTCCGCCGCCGTGCCCTACCTGACCATGACTGTGGTTCAGCGGGAGCACTACGTGGAGGACGTCATGTACGACATCGAGTATACCGATACCGCCAATCTCTATCAGGGCGACTATCAAGTGACCTCCAAGGGCGAGTACGGCGCCGCCGACGTGGTGGCCAACGTCACCTATGTCAACGGCGAGGAAACCGCCCGGACGGTGCTCTCCTCTGTGACGCTGAAAGAGCCTGTGACGGAGCAGCAACTCCGGGGCACCAAGGAGCGGCCCACCTGGCTGCCCACCGGTACCTTCCGCTGGCCCACCTCCGGCCGGATCACCTCCACCTTCGGCGGACGGGCCTCCCCCGGCGGCATCGGCTCCACCAACCACAAGGGCATCGACATCGCCAACGGCTACGGCACGGCCATTTACGCCGCCGACGGCGGCACGGTCACCTACGCCGGGTGGATGGGCGGCTACGGCTATCTGGTCCAGATCAACCACGGCAACGGCTATGTGACCTATTACGGCCACAACTCCAGTCTGCTGGTGTCCGTGGGACAGCACGTCTACAAGGGCCAGCAGATTGCCCGCATGGGCTCCACCGGCAACTCCACCGGCAACCATTGCCACTTTGAGGTCCGCTACAACGGCGTGGCCAAGAACCCGCTGAACTACCTGCCGTAACGGATCCCCCACATGGAACAGACAAAACAGCGCCCGGCCAAAAGGCCGGGCGCTGTTTTACGTTTTAAAGGTCACTGGGCCAGCCGCTCCCGGGCGGAGCCGGCGGGCGCCCCGGCCACCCGGCGTGCAATATAGGGCTGCACCGCCTCCAAAGGAATCCCCAGCGCCGCCGACAGCTCCCCGTAAAGCAGGCGCTCCGCCTGCTTCATATACCGTTCATCCACCATGCCCAGCCGCTTCTTTTTTGCCTGGGCTGCCTGCTGTTTGCAGTAGATGGACATGGTCAGCCGCAGCAGATCTGCACAGTCACTGGTTCGCAGCACGGACTGGTAGTGCTGGGCCAGGGCCTGGAGGGTGGGGCTGTACACCGCCTCCGCCTGGATGGTGGGGATCAGGTCGATCAGCGCCTCCGCCTCCCGGGCAGAGATCACCGGCCGCATGGGGACCTTGCCGCTGTCTGCCGGGGTGTAGATGATGCCGTCCTGGTGGAGCGGCTTGAGCAGATAATACCGCCTGCTTCGGTCCTCCCCGGGCATCTCCGGGAAGGTAACGCCCTCCACCCGGCACACGCCGGTGGTGCCGTAGACGACCAGTTCCCCTGTTTGATACATCAATGAGCCTCCTTGCTCCGGCGGGCCGCCGTTCCTTCCGGAACGGCGGCCCTGGTACCAGGCCCCTGCCAGGGGCCGTATTCTCCCTTTACAGTTTACCATATTTTCTTAAAAAAATGTAAGGAAAATTTCTAACGGCTTCCGGGGAAACCTATGGGCGTCCCAAGTGAGATGAGATAAAATCAAAAGATCCCCCGCGTTTCTGGCCCGGCCGGGAGCTGGCGGAGGCAGACTGAAAGAAAGAGAGAATGAGGCAGCTATGGCAAGAAAGAACATTCAGAAGAACCTGTCCTATGATACGGAGCGCCGTCTCTACTACGCCGTGTTCCAGAGGGATGGGCGCCGCCGCACCCGTACCTACCGCACGCTGGCGGAGGCCGAGGCGGCGCTGGAAAAACAGAGGGAGGAGCGGCAGTGCCTTCCGGGGCGAAACTGCACCCTTGGTCAGTGGCTGACCTTCTGGCTGGAAGAGGTGGCAGCCCGGGACCGGGCGGTAAGCACGCTGTACGCCTACCGGAACATGGCCCGGTGCCATCTGCTGCCGGCGCTGGGAGAGGTGCCGCTGCGGGAGCTGACGCCCTATCAGGTTCAGAATTATCTGTTCGAGCGGATGGAGCGGGGGCTGTCGCCCAACACGGTCATCAAGCACTATGTACTGCTGACCACGGCTCTGGGTCTGGCGGTGCGGCTGGAGGTGCTGGACCGCAGTCCTCTGGACCGGGTGACGCCGCCCAAGCGGCAGGAGAGCCATTACCGCTTTTACTCGCCGGAGCAGCTGCAGATGCTCTTTTCCGCAGCGGAGGGTACCATGCTGGAGCTGCCGGTAAAGCTGGCGGCTTACCTGGGGCTGCGGCGCAGCGAGATCTGCGGCCTGCGGTGGCAGGACGTGGATCTGGAGGCGGGACTGCTGTCTGTCCGGGAGGTGCGCACGGAGGTGGGCGGCGAGGTGGTGCTGAAGGAGCCCAAGACCCGCAGCTCCGTCCGGCGCCTGGGGATCGCCGGTCTGCGGGATCTGCGGGAGGTGCTGGCCCGGGCACGGGAACGGCGGCCCAGCGCGGACCCGCGAGCCTGGGTGGTGCTGCGGGAGGACGGCCGGGCCCCGGATCCCGACCAGCTGACCCGGGATCTGCGGCGGCTGGTCCGGCGGCGGGGCCTGCCGCCCATCAGCCTCCACGGCCTGCGCCACAGCTTCGCCTCCGTGGCCAACAGCCAGGGGGTTCCCATGTTCGACATCTCCCGGACCCTGGGCCACAGCTCCCTGGCGGTCACCAGCAACATTTACACCCATCTTTTTGACAGCACCGAAAGCGGTGCCCTGGCTGCTGTTGCCCGGGCCATTGAGCAGGCCTGACGCGGGGATTTTCAATAGATCCGCCAAGAAACAGGGGAAAAATTTGGCCATATTGCGGGCTTTTCCCCGGGAGAAAAACATCGTAAACTAAACTTGTCGGTATACGCCGATGAATCAATAGGCCCGCGTACGCTCTCCATCTTCCAGCTGCGCGGGGACCTGAAAAGGAGGAAAAAACAACCGTTGCGGCTTACGGTGCGGCAGTGTTGGAGACCTGTCGCAAAGCACCGCCGTCCCAGCGGCGGGGTGTGAGGCGATGCGCGCGGATGCCGCATGGCTAAAGCCGGAGAAAGATGGCAGGAGTATCTCTCGTCAACATCAAGAAGGTCTATCCCCCCTCCAACGACCAGAAAAAGGCCCAGAAGGCCAAGAAGGGCGAACAGCAGGAGGAGAAAAAGGTCAATCTGCAGGTGACCGCGGACGGCGTCGTGGCCGTTCAGGAGTTCAACCTGGAGGTGGCCGACAAGGAGTTCATCGTGCTGGTGGGCCCCTCGGGCTGCGGCAAATCCACCACGCTGCGCATGGTGGCCGGCCTGGAGGAGATCAGCAGCGGCGAGCTGTACATCGACGGCAAGCTGATGAACGACGTGGCCCCCAAGGACCGGGATATCGCCATGGTGTTCCAGAACTACGCCCTCTATCCCCATATGACCGTGTATGAGAACATGGCCTTCCCCCTGAAACTGCGCAAGGTCCCCAAGGATGAGATCGACCGCCGGGTGAAAGAGGCGGCGGAGATCCTGGACATCACCCAGTACTTAGAGCGCAAGCCCAAGGCCCTGTCCGGCGGCCAGCGCCAGCGCGTGGCCATCGGCCGCGCCATCGTCCGGGAGCCCAAGATCCTGCTGATGGATGAGCCGCTCAGCAACCTGGACGCCAAGCTGCGCAACCAGATGCGGGCGGAAATCATCAAGCTGCGCCAGAAGATCGATACCACCTTCCTGTACGTGACCCACGACCAGACCGAGGCCATGACCCTGGGCGACCGGATCGTCATTATGAAGGACGGCTTCATCCAGCAGATCGGCACCCCCCAGGAGGTATTTGACCATCCGGCCAACCTCTTCGTGGCGGGCTTCATCGGCATGCCCCAGATGAACTTCTTCGACGCGGAGCTGAAGAAGGACGGTGAGAAGTACCTGGTGTCCGTGGGCGGCTATCAGGTGCAGCTGTCCGAGGCCAAGTGCGCTAATCTCGCCAAGAAGGGCGTGGGCAGCCAGAGCATCACCCTGGGCGTGCGGCCCAATCACATCGTTCTGGACCAGCAGGGAGACAGCGTTCCCGCCAAGATGGACGTGTTTGAGATGATGGGCAATGAGATCCACCTCCACGTTACCGCCGAGGGCAGAGACGTAGTGATCATCGTCCCCACCATGGATCTGAACGGCAGCTATACCGAGACCTTTGCTCCGGGACGGGACCTGGCGTTTACCTTCCGCGGAAGCGCCTGCCATGTGTTCGACAAGGACGGCAAGAACCTGGAGTTCTGAGCACGCTCCGTTCCATTAAGAAAACAAAAGAGCGCCGGCGGAAGCCGGCGCTCTTTTTTTGCGCATGTCGGGGAAAGAGGCGGGGCCGTCTCGGCCGACAGCGGGCAACGGGAGAAGTTGGATATGCAGGAAAATAAACGCCCGCCGGTCCCCATGGGGGCCGGCGGGCTTCGGTTTACTCGAATTCGATGGTGGCAGGGGGCTTGCTGGTGATGTCGTAGAGGACCCGGTTGATGTGGGGCACCTCGTTGACCACCCGGACGCTGACTCGGTCCAGCACCTCGTAGGGGATGCGGGTCCAGTCGGCGGTCATGAAGTCGCTGGTGGTGACAGAACGCAGGGCCAGGGCGTAGTCGTAAGTGCGGCCGTCGCCCTGAACGCCCACGGAGCGCATGTTGGTCAGCACCGCGAAGTACTGGTTCATGGTGCCCTCCAGCCCCGCCTTGGCGATCTCGTCCCGGAAGATGAAATCCGCCAGGCGCAGCATGTCCAGCTTCTCCTTGGTGATATCGCCCAGGCAGCGGATGGCCAGGCCCGGACCCGGGAAGGGCTGGCGCATGACCAGGTACTCGGGCAGCCCCAGCTCCCGGCCCAGCTGGCGGACCTCGTCCTTGAACAGCATCCGCAGCGGCTCGATGATCTCCTTGAAGTCCACGTAGTCGGGAAGGCCTCCCACGTTGTGGTGGCTCTTGATGACGGCGGCGTTGCCAGCGCCGGACTCGATCACGTCGGGATAGATGGTGCCCTGGACCAGATAGTCCACCTTGCCGATCTTCTTGGCCTCCGCCTCAAAGACCCGGATGAACTCCTCGCCGATGATCTTGCGCTTGCGCTCCGGCTCGTTTTCGCCGGCCAGCTTGATGAGGAACTGGTTCTCGGCGTTGACCCGGACGAAGTTGATGTCCCACTTGGCGAAGGCCTGCTCCACCTCGTCGCCCTCGTTGAGGCGCATGAGGCCATGATCCACGAACACGCAGGTCAGCTGGCTGCCCACGGCCTCGGCCACCAGGGCCGCGGCCACGGAGGAGTCCACGCCGCCGGAGAGGGCCAGCAGGACCTTGCCGTCGCCCACCTTCTCCCGGACGGCCTGGATGGCGGTGGCCTTATAGTCGCCCATGGTCCAGTCGCCCTTGGCGCCGCAGACCTCGTAGAGGAAGTTGCGGATCATATCGGTGCCGTGTTCGGTGTGGTTCACCTCCGGATGGTACTGGACACCGTAGAAGCCCCGGGCCTCGTCGCAGATGGCCACATTGGGGCAGGCGTCGGAGTGGGCCACCAGGGTGAAGCCCTCGGGCACCCTTTCCATATAGTCGCCGTGGCTCATCCAGGTGACGCCCTGGGCGGGCAGACCCTTGAAGAGCTTGCAGGCGGTGTCGAAATAGGTCTCGGTCTTGCCGTACTCCCGGGCGGAGTCGGCGGTGGCGGCGGTGACACGGCCGCCCAGGTTGTGGGCGATCAGCTGGCAGCCGTAGCAGATGCCAAGGATGGGCACGCCCAGGGTGAACAGGCCCGGGTCCGCCTGGGGAGAGGCGGGGTCATAGACGCTGTTGGGGCCGCCGGTGAAGATGATGCCGATGGGGGCCATGGCGCGGATGGCGTCCAGAGAGGTGGTGTAGGGCTTGACCTCGCAGTAGACGCCGCACTCCCGGACCCGGCGGGCGATCAGCTGGTTGTACTGGCCGCCGAAGTCCAGGACGATGACAGTCTGATGGGACAAGGGGGATTCCTCCTTCAAAGGTAGATTAAGGGTTTATGAGACCCGGCAGCCGCCCCACTCCACCACCGTGAAGCCGGTGCGGTCAAAGGGGCGCAGCTCCTGGGCGGGCACCTCCACCGGGGCGTCCAGCGCCTGCCAGGCGAAGAACACCCGCAGCACGCTGTCGGGCTCCGGTGTGACGGTCAGCCGGGCCTGGTTCGTGTAGGCTGCGCCCTGGAAGGCGATCAGGTTGTAGGCGTTGGCCTCCATCAGGGGCAGCCAGTAGACAATGCACTCGTTGGCCTCCCGCCGGGTCAGGCCCAGCGCGCTGAGGGCCGTTTCCAAAAAGACGGCGGTGTCCTCGCCGGGGACGCAGAAGCCCTCGGAAAAATCGAAGTCCGCCTGGGAGAGGCCCTCCCAGTAGAGGTAGCTGTAAGTCTGGCCGGCTTCGTCGGTCAACGTGCCGTCCGGGGCGGCGGTGACGGTCCAGCCGTCCCCATAGGCGGGGTAGGAGCAGGTCGGTCCGCCGCCGCAGTCCAGCGTGACGGTGACCTCCGTCTCCGCCTCCGGGTAGAGGTAGAGAACGGGCTTGGCCAGGAGCGTTCCGCAGTCGTCCTCCCCGCTGTCTGCCCCGGAGTGGGGCAGCAGGGCCAACAGGGCCAGAAGCAGGATCAGCAGCAGGATCAACGGCAGCAGGATCTTCCGGTATGGCTTCATAACGTGCGCCTCCTTTGAGGTATCCGCAAAAAGACAGAAAGGGACCTCGCTCCGGGCCACCGGAAAAACAGGGACACCCGGCCCCACCGGGCCGGGTGTGAGGGGTCACATCTCGTCCCGGAAGACGATGTGGCCGGGCTCGGCGGACTCGATAATGGCCAGGGACTTGAGGTTCACGCCGGCTTCCCGCAGGCGGTCGCCGCCGCCCTGGAAGCCCTTTTCCACGGCGCAGCCGATGCCCACCAGGGTGGCGCCGGCGGCTTCCACGATGTCACACAGACCACGCATGGCCTCGCCGTTGGCCATGAAGTCGTCAATGATCAGCACCTTGTCGTCGGCACTGAGCCAGTCCTTGGCCACCAGCAGGGTGACCTTCTTCTTGTAGGTGTAGGAGAAAATATCGCTCTGATAAAGACCGCCCTCAATGTTGTCGCTCTTGGCCTTCTTGGCAAAGAGCATGGGCTTGTGGAAGCGCTGGGCCACAATGGCGGACAGGGCAATGCCGCTGGCCTCGGCAGTGAGGATCATGGTGACCTCGTCCATGTTGAAGTGCTTGCCGAACTCATCGGCGATGTGGGTCATCAGCTCCGTGTCGATGCGGTGGTTCAAAAAGCCGTCCACCTTGATGATGTTGCCGGGCAGCACCTTGCCCTCTTTGACGATACGGTCTTTCAGTTCCTGCATACGTATTTCCCCCTCAATTTCTATCTATTAAAGTATTGGGCTTCAGCCCGGGTTTTATGAACGCTGCGCTATGGGTCCTATTATCCCGGATTTCGACAGTTTTTGCAACTGTTTTTCCGACAAAAAGGAAGGTTTTTCGCGCCGCTTGTTTGTGGAAAGGCAAAACGGCCCGCCCCGTATGGAACACGGAGCGGGTCGCGGGCGTTATGCTTTTTCCAGGCGATCGGCGGCGCCGTCCAGCCAGGTGCCCTGGAAGGACTCGATGTCCCCGGCGTCGGTGAGAGCCGCCAGGGCGGGGTCGATGGGCATTTCCGCCAGCACCGGCAGATGATGCCGGGCGGCGGCCTCGGCGGTCTTGCCCTGGCCGAAGAGATAGATCTTCTTTCCGCAGTCCGGGCAGGCCACGTAGCTCATGTTCTCCACCAGACCCAGGGTGGGGACCTCCATCATCTCCGCCATCTTCACGGCCTTCTCCACCACCATGCTGACCAGCTCCTGGGGAGAGGCCACGATGATCAGCCCATCCAGAGGGATGGACTGGAACACGGAGAGAGACACGTCGCCGGTTCCCGGCGGCATATCCACGAACAGATAGTCGCAGTTCCACAGCACGTCGGTCCAGAACTGCTGGACCACGCCGGAGATGACCGGACCCCGCCAGATGACCGGGTCCGTCTCATTGGGCAGCAGCAGGTTGGTGGACATGATCTGGATGCCGGTACGGGAGGTCATGGGATACAGGCCCTCCTGGCTGCCCATGGCCTGGCCGTGGACGCCGAAGGCCTTGGGGATGGAGGGGCCGGTGACGTCGGCGTCCAGGATGCCGACCTGATAGCCCCGCCGCCGCATGGTGACCGCCAGCTGGCTGGTGACCATGGACTTGCCGACGCCGCCCTTGCCGGACACGATCCCGAATACCTTGCCCACCCGGGCGGCGGGATTGTGCTCCTTCAGCAGGGACTGGGGCGCCTGCCGCTCCGCGCAGCTCTCGCCGCAGGTGGAGCAATCGTGGGTGCACTCGCTCATGATACGAAATCTCCTTTTTCCGCGCTTTGGCGCGGTCATTTTGCTCGTTTGCTCCGGTTTTCCCGGAGATATCTCCCATCTTATACCCGATCTGCCCCCGCCGTCAACCGCTGGACGGAAACTTCATCGTCTCCGGTGAAAAAGTCCGCCTCCCGGCTGTGACAGGTGAAGAGCAGGATCTGGCGGCCCCGGGCCGCCTCCTTCAGATAGCGCAGGGCGGCGGCGCAGCGGCTGTCGTCGAAATTGGCCAGGGCGTCGTCCAGCACGATGGGCACGGTTTTCTCCGGCGGCAGCACCAGGTCGCAGATGGCCAGCCGCACCGCCAGATACAGCTGGTCCAGAGCTCCGGCGGACAGCAACTCCGCCTCCCGGTACACGCCTTCACCCGCGGGCTCCGCCGACAGGCGGAAACTCCGGTCCAGCACCACGCCGCCGTACCGCCCGCCGGTGAGGCCGGAGAAGATCTCCGCCGCCCTGCGGCCCAGCTCCGGGGAAAAGCGGTTTTGCAGGGTGGTGTTGGCGGTGTCCAGGGCCTCCAGGGCCAGCTGGAGGGCGGCGTATTCGCCCTCCAGCTGCTCCTTTTGTGCCAGCTGTTCCTCCCGGACGGAGACCAGCACCGCCGGGTCGCCTACGGCGTGGAGACGGCCGGTGAGCCGGTCCGCCGCGGACTTGGCGGCGGCCAGAGCCTCCCGGGTGCCCTCCAGCTCCGCCGTCACCGCCTCCCGGCTCCGCACGGGCGGGGCGGGGAGTTCTGCCTCCTCCGCCTGGGGCAGCTGCTGGGACTGGACCTCCCACCGCAGCCGGGCGTCCCGGGCGGCGGTCTCTGCCTCCGCCAGCTCCCTCCGGCGCACGGCGCACTGGCGCAGCAGGCTGTCCGCCGTGGGAATGTCGAAGGCGGCGGGGGCGAAGCGGCGGACCTCCAGCAAAATACCCTGCTCATTAGAGCTGAGGGAGCTATATAAAGTGTCCGCGGCGGCGGTCTTGGCGTTGACCGCCTCCTGGGCCGCCTCCCGGGCTTCATACAATTTACAATAGGTGTCGGCCATGTCTGCGATGGCGTCCGGATCGGCGGTGCCGAACCGCTTGGTCAGCGCGGTGTGCCGCATGGCTTCCAGCGTATGCGTTCGATACAGGCGGGAAATATAGGTGCCCGCCCCGGCGACTACGGCGGCCGCGGCTCCCGGCAGGAGCCAGGGCACCATCCGTATCAGCGGCAGGTCCAGTGTGGAGGTACGGGCATACAGCAGGGCAAAGACGCCGCCTGCCGCCGCCAGAAACAAAAAGAAGATGGCCAGTTCCCGGACTGCCACGGCGCCGGGGACCTTATCGCTCGGGGCCGCCTGCTGGGCCTCCTTCCGGGCGCTGTCCGGCGTCTGCCCGGCAAAGGGACTCTCACCCAGGTTGGCCTCGGCCTTCAACAGGGCCTTCATGGCCTCGTCCCGCTCCGCCCGGGCCTTCTCCACGCTCCTGCGCACGGTCTGGAGGTTCACGATGGCCCCCCGGAGCCGGGCGATGGTGTCGTTTTCCGGCAGCCGCTCCTCCTCCGCCCGGCGCCGCAGGGCGGAGGCCCGCTCGGCTGCTTCCCGGGCAGCGGTCTCGGCGCCGGACAGGGCCTGCCGCCTCTGGGCGGCCTCCCAGCGGTTGTGGGCGGCCAGCTCCTCTGAGAGAGAGGCCTCCCGGGCGGCCAGCTCCTCCGCCTGGGCCCGGGCCTGGGACAGCTGACCCTCTAACTCGCCGATCTCCGACAGCTGCCGCTCCGTCTCCGCCAGCTCTGCCTCCAGGGCGGGCAGCAGTCCGGTTTTGTTGTGGCGGCGGCGGTTCAGCTGCTTTTTCAGGGCGTCCGCCGCCTCCGTATAGGAGGTGTCCTCCTCCCCGGCGGAGATCAGGGCGGCGATCCGCCGCTCCAGTCCCGCGTCCTGGGTGACGGCCAGGCCGCTCTGACGGATAAAGGCGCTGCGCTCAAACACCTCCCGGCTGACGCCCAGCAGGGTCTCCCCACAGGTGCGGCCGGTCAGGTCCGGCACGGCGTCTCCGGTGCCTGCATAAACGGCAGAGAATTCCCCCATGGGGCTGGTCTGGCGGCGGGTGGTCCGGGTCAGGGTCAGCTCCCCCAGGTCCGTGCCGCAGTCCAGCCGCCCGCTCATGGCGGCGCCGGACCAGGGGGTATAACGGTTCTTGTCGGCGATGAAGCCCGCCCGGTCCCGCTCCCGGCTGTTGATGCCGTACAGCATGGAGGCCAGGAAGGCGCACCAGGTGGACTTGCCGCTCTCGTTGGGGGATTGCAGGATATTCAGCCCCTCCTGCAGCTCCAGAGTGCGGCCCTGGAGCTGGCCGAAGGTGGCAGTCATACGGCGGATCAGCAGAAGGATCCCTCCTTATACATAAAATTCAAGGTTTTGGTTCATTATAGCACTGCGCCCCCTGTTTTGCCCAGAGTGTTTTCTGTCCCGATGGCAGAAACGGCCTATGTAATAAGCGTGTATAATGGCGGTTATAAAAAAATCAAAGAAATTGCGAAAAAGGTGTTGACAAGTGGTGGCAGGAGTGGTATTCTAAGCAAGCTGTTCGGGACGACCGGATGTGAGCCACAAAAACTTCGAAAAAAAGAAGAAAAAAGTGGTTGACAAATGAAGAGAGACCTGATATAATAGCAATGTTCCGCCGGGAGCGGCGTGCACCTTGTAAATTAAACAACGTAACGAAAAGAAAGCACCAGACGGACGCTTCTTTTGTGAGAGATCACGGAAGAAGAACCAAAGAAGCCGAAGGACCGGGTTGAGTCAATTACCGGTCACGGAGGCAAAAGATGAAGCTATGGAAAATAGCTCTATGAAAGATTAGCTCGAGCTACGGCTCGTGTTGATACCATTTTATAGAGAGTTTGATCCTGGCTCAGGACGAACGCTGGCGGCGTGCTTAACACATGCAAGTCGAACGGAGCACCCCTGATCGAGGTTTCGGCCAAGTGAAGGGAATGCTTAGTGGCGGACTGGTGAGTAACGCGTGAGGAACCTGCCTTCCAGAGGGGGACAACAGTTGGAAACGACTGCTAATACCGCATGACGCATGATCGGGGCATCCCGGACATGCCAAAGATTTATCGCTGGAAGATGGCCTCGCGTCTGATTAGCTAGTAGGCGGGGTAACGGCCCACCTAGGCGACGATCAGTAGCCGGACTGAGAGGTTGACCGGCCACATTGGGACTGAGATACGGCCCAGACTCCTACGGGAGGCAGCAGTGGGGAATATTGGGCAATGGACGCAAGTCTGACCCAGCAACGCCGCGTGAAGGAAGAAGGCTTTCGGGTTGTAAACTTCTTTTGTCAGGGAACAGTAGAAGAGGGTACCTGACGAATAAGCCACGGCTAACTACGTGCCAGCAGCCGCGGTAATACGTAGGTGGCAAGCGTTGTCCGGATTTACTGGGTGTAAAGGGCGTGTAGCCGGGCTGATAAGTCAGATGTGAAATCTGGAGGCTCAACCTCCAAACTGCATTTGAAACTGTCGGTCTTGAGTATCGGAGAGGTAACCGGAATTCCTAGTGTAGCGGTGAAATGCGTAGATATTAGGAAGAACACCAGTGGCGAAGGCGGGTTACTGGACGACAACTGACGGTGAGGCGCGAAAGCGTGGGGAGCAAACAGGATTAGATACCCTGGTAGTCCACGCTGTAAACGATCAATACTAGGTGTGCGGGGACTGACCCCCTGCGTGCCGCAGTTAACACAATAAGTATTGCACCTGGGGAGTACGATCGCAAGGTTGAAACTCAAAGGAATTGACGGGGGCCCGCACAAGCGGTGGATTATGTGGTTTAATTCGAAGCAACGCGAAGAACCTTACCAGGGCTTGACATCCTGCTAACGAAGTAGAGATACATCAGGTGCCCTTCGGGGAAAGCAGAGACAGGTGGTGCATGGTTGTCGTCAGCTCGTGTCGTGAGATGTTGGGTTAAGTCCCGCAACGAGCGCAACCCCTATTGTTAGTTGCTACGCAAGAGCACTCTAGCGAGACTGCCGTTGACAAAACGGAGGAAGGTGGGGACGACGTCAAATCATCATGCCCCTTATGTCCTGGGCTACACACGTAATACAATGGCGGTCAACAGAGGGAGGCAAAGCCGCGAGGCAGAGCGAACCCCTAAAAGCCGTCCCAGTTCGGATCGCAGGCTGCAACCCGCCTGCGTGAAGTCGGAATCGCTAGTAATCGCGGATCAGCATGCCGCGGTGAATACGTTCCCGGGCCTTGTACACACCGCCCGTCACACCATGAGAGTCGGGAACACCCGAAGTCCGTAGCCTAACCGCAAGGGGGGCGCGGCCGAAGGTGGGTTCGATAATTGGGGTGAAGTCGTAACAAGGTAGCCGTATCGGAAGGTGCGGCTGGATCACCTCCTTTCTAAGGAGACCTCGATCAGTGAGATATCTGGTCGTAACATCCTGGTCAGACGTCTGGGGACGAAGTAGTTACGTTGTTTAATTTAGAGGGTACACGCCCTAGGGGATACGAGGGGATATAGCTCAGCTGGGAGAGCGCCTGCCTTGCAAGCAGGAGGTCGCCGGTTCGATCCCGACTATCTCCACCATACTTTCTTTTGAAAAAGAAAGTAGGCAAAGAAAACTTTAAAGAGGCGCTTTCGGCAGATCGGAAGATCTGAGAGAGACGGGCCCGTAGCTCAGCTGGCTAGAGCGTACGACTGATAATCGTAAGGTCGGTGGTTCGAGCCCACTCGGGCCCACCAGAAGACGGCATTTGCTGTCGGATCTCAAAGCCCAAGGGATTGGACTTTGAGATCTGGCTTCAAACGAGGCTGGAAAGCTGCACCTTGAAAACTGAACAATGTGACATGTATGAAGTAAGGCAACAGAGAGGTTGCTGCGTCAAAAGACGCGGCAAGCAAATTTTAATTGTGGAACACATCTGAAAAGATGAGGGTAACGATTACAATTTCAATCTTTGTGAAGCCTGCATAATTCTTAAGAGAACCAAGATTTCTCTGACTGAAAGGTCAAGCTAGAAAGAGCGCAAGGGGAATGCCTTGGCATCAGGAGCCGACGAAGGACGCGATAAGCTGCGATAAGCTTCGGGGAGGAGCAAATATCCTGTGATCCGGAGATTTCCGAATGGGGCAACCCACACAGGCAATACCTGTGTAGCGTGCGTTGAATCAAATAGGCGTACGCGGGGAACCGCCTGAACTGAAACATCTAAGTAGGGCGAGGAAAAGACATCAACCGAGATTCCGCTAGTAGTGGCGAGCGAACGCGGAGAAGGCCAAACCGGAGGATTTATTCTCCGGGGTTGCGGACGATCATACGGTGCACTAGTTTAGCCGAAGGGTCTGGGAAGGCCCGCCACAGAGGGTGAGAGCCCCGTAGGCGAAAGGCGATGTGCACTCGATCGGATCCAGAGTACCGCGGGACACGTGAAACCCCGTGGGAAACCGGGTGGACCACCATCCAAGCCTAAATACTACCTGATGACCGATAGAGGAGCAGTACCGTGAGGGAAAGGTGAAAAGGACCCCGGGAGGGGAGTGAAAGAGAACCTGAAACCTTGTGCTTACAAGCAGTCAAAGCACGTTAAAGTGTGATGGCGTACTTTTTGTAGAACGGTCCGGCGAGTTATAGTAACGAGCAAGCTTAAGGTATTCAGTACCGGAGGCGAAGCGAGAGCAAGTCTGAATAGGGCGTGTAAAGTTCGTTGCCATAGACCCGAAACCGGGTGACCTACCCATGAGCAGGTTGAAGTGGGGGTGAAACCCCATGGAGGACCGAACCGACCCCCGTTGCAATGGTGGCGGATGACTTGTGGGTAGCGGTGAAATTCCAATCGAACTCGGAGATAGCTGGTTCTCCCCGAAATAGCTTTAGGGCTAGCGTTATGTTAGATTACCGGAGGTAAAGCACTGAATGGTTTAGGGGCTGATAAAGTTACCGACGCCTATCAAACTAAGAATGCCGGCTAATTGATGCATAGCAGTCAGACAGTGTGAGATAAGTTTCATTGTCAAAAGGGAAACAGCCCAGACCCACAGCTAAGGTCCCCAATATACGCTAAGTGGAAAACGATGTGGAATTGCGAAAACAACCAGGATGTTGGCTTAGAAGCAGCCACTCATTAAAAGAGTGCGTAATAGCTCACTGGTCGAGTGACTCTGCGCGGAAAATGTAACGGGGCTAAGCGTATAACCGAAGCTTGGGATTGTCGCAAGACAGTGGTAGGGGAGCGTTCTGTACGGGGCGAAGTCGCAGCGGGAGCAGCGGTGGACTGTACAGAAGTGAGAATGCCGGAATGAGTAGCGAGAATTATGTGGGAATCATAATGGCCGAAAATCTAAGGTTTCTTGGGGAAGGTTCGTCCGCCCAAGGTAAGTCGGGAGCTAAGGCGAGGCCGAACGGCGTAGTCGATGCACATACGGTAGAAATTCCGTAACCACCGAACTTTAAGCCAGAGGGACACTTTGAGATAGCCGAACCCGGGCGTTGGTTGACCCGGGCGAAAGGGAGCGAAATATAGTAGCGAAGTCGGCGATGCTTGGAGGCGAGAAAAGCTCTGGGGTATACTAAGGTGCCCGTACCGCAAACCGACACAGGTAGATGAGGAGAGAATCCTAAGGCCAACGGGAGAAGGGTTGTTAAGGAACTCGGCAAGTTGACCCCGTAACTTCGGAATAAGGGGAGCCTCGAAAGAGGCCGCAGTGAAAAGGCCCAAGCAACTGTTTACCAAAAACACAGGTCTATGCTAAATCGAAAGATGACGTATATGGGCTGACGCCTGCCCGGTGCCGGAAGGTTAAGAGGAGATGTCAGCCGCAAGGTGAAGCATTGAATTGAAGCCCCGGTAAACGGCGGCCGTAACTATAACGGTCCTAAGGTAGCGAAATTCCTTGTCAGGTAAGTTCTGACCCGCACGAAAGGCGTAATGATTTGGGCACTGTCTCAACAGCCCGCCCGGCGAAATTGTAGTACCGGTGAAGATGCCGGTTACCCGCAACTAGACGGAAAGACCCCATGGAGCTTTACTGCAGCTTAATACTGGAAATCGGTAATTCATGTACAGGATAGGTGGGAGACATGGAAGCCCGGGCGTCAGCTTGGGTGGAGTCGCCGGTGGGATACCACTCTTGGATTGCTGATTTTCTAACCTGCGGCCGTGAATCCGGTCGGGGGACACTGTTAGGCGGGCAGTTTGACTGGGGCGGTCGCCTCCTAAAGTGTAACGGAGGCGCTCAAAGGTTGGCTCAGCACGGACGGAAATCGTGCAGTGAGTGTAAACGCAGAAGCCAGCCTAACTGCGAGACCGACGGGTCGAGCAGTAACGAAAGTTGGAGTTAGTGATCCGGTGGTATGTGAGTGGAAATGCCATCGCTCAACGGATAAAAGCTACCCTGGGGATAACAGGCTGATCTCCCCCAAGCGTCCACAGCGACGGGGAGGTTTGGCACCTCGATGTCGGCTCGTCACATCCTGGGGCTGAATTCGGTCCCAAGGGTTCGGCTGTTCGCCGATTAAAGTGGCACGCGAGCTGGGTTCAGAACGTCGTGAGACAGTTCGGTCCCTATCTGTTGCGGGCGTAAGAGATTTGAAGGGAGCTGTCCTTAGTACGAGAGGACCGGGATGGACGTACCTCTGGTGCACCAGTTGTTCTGCCAAGGGCATAGCTGGGTAGCTAAGTACGGACGAGATAAACGCTGAAAGCATCTAAGCGTGAAACTCCCCCTAAGATGAGATCTCTCACCTCGAAAGAGGGTAAGGGCCCAGGAGGACTACCTGGTTGATAGGCCGGAGGTGGAAGTGCAGTAATGCATGCAGCTGACCGGTACTAATAGCCCGAGGGCTTGACCTACAAGAAGAAAGCAGGCGGCCTGAAGGAATGGATGTCACATTGTTCGGTTTTGAGGGTGCAGCGAAAAGCGCACGCTCGTGAAAAGAAGAGTATGCACCTTTAGCTCAGTTGGTAGAGCAACTGACTCTTAATCAGTGGGTCCCCGGTTCGAGTCCGTGAAGGTGCACCATGGCCCGTTGGTCAAGTGGTTAAGACAGCGGCCTCTCACGCCGTTAACATCGGTTCGAATCCGGTACGGGTCACCAAACTCTTCTTGACAAAGAGAGCAAAAGACAATATAATACAGGATGTTCTCCGGCAAGACCGGAAGACAGAAGTTGGTGCTGATTAGGGCGAGGGTCCACCCGTTCCCATTCCGAACACGGTAGTTAAGCTCGTTCCTGCCGACAATACTTGGCTGGCGACGGCCCGGGAAAATAGGTAGCGCCAACACAGGCTCTGATTTTCAGAGCCTGACATATTCCTCCTTAGCTCAGTTGGTAGAGCACGCGGCTGTTAACCGCGCTGTCGTAGGTTCGAGTCCTACAGGGGGAGCCAGCGTACTGCCGCCACTGCGGTGGCGGCAGTACTTCTCTTTAAGAGAATCGATACGGGCCTTTAGCTCAGTTGGTTAGAGCAGCTGGCTCATAACCGGCCGGTCCCGGGTTCGAATCCCTGAAGGCCCACCACTATGGTCGTTCGCCTGACGGGATACCGCAAGCGAAATAGGGGTATAGCTCAGCTGGTAGAGCAGCGGTCTCCAAAACCGCGTGCCGAGGGTTCGAATCCTTCTGCCCCTGCCATAAAAGTCTTTACAACATGGGTTGTATGTGATATAGTTACCTAGGTCGAGCCTAATAAATGGCCCGGTAGTTCAGTTGGTTAGAACGCTAGCCTGTCACGCTAGAGGTCGACGGTTCGAGCCCGTTCCGGGTCGCCATTTTTATGCTGCTGTAGCTCAGTCGGTAGAGCGCATCCTTGGTAAGGATGAGGTCGGCGGTTCGAATCCGCCCAGCAGCTCCAGAAAACACCTGAAATCTTCGGATTTCGGGTGTTTTTTGTTGCAAGAAATGAGTTTTTGGCATGCCGAAAAAGTCGCGACCCACACCGCGACCCACACGCCGAAACGTCCGGAAAGGTTTGAAGCGCACTGGATAGGAAGTTTTGCTTCCTACCCAGTGCGCTTTCTCGTTTTGGTGTCTTTTTTTACATGACTTGCTCCATAAAGGCGCCCATGGTTTGGGCAGCCTCGTCCTGCTTCTGCCTCGTAGCGTGGGTATAGGTGCGGAGGGTGAATCCGGCATCGTAATGGCCCAGCATGCTGGACACGGTCTTCACATCCACGCCATTTTGTAGAGCTGTAGTGGCGAAGGTATGACGCAGATCATGGAACCTGATGTGAGGGAGTCCGGCGTCTTTCAGAATTTTCTTATGGAGGTTTACCACGGAGTCCGGATGGTACATCTCTCCAGTGATGGGAGAGGGGAACATGTAAGGGCTGTTCGGGTGCTTGTCATGTTCCTGGATCAGCAGATCCACCGCTGCCTGCGGTATGGATACCAGCCGCACAGAGTTTTCTGTCTTGGGACGGGTGAGCTCCAGGGAGCCGTCCGGGTTACGGACATACTGCTTGCTGACGGAGATGGTTTTATTTTGGATATCCAGGTCGTCCCATCGCAAGGCCACCAGCTCTCCTTTCCGCAGTCCGCTGACCAGTTCCAGATAGAACATGGGAAGCAGGTCTCTTGCTTTGGCAGCTTCCAGGTAAGCGTGTATATCTTCAGAGGGAAGAATCTGCATTTCAATTTTTCGAGGTTTGGGTGCGATGCAGTCTTCCGTTGGATTTCTGGGGATCAGCCGCTCTTTCACAGCCCGTTCCAAAGCGGCATGGAGCATCAGGTGGGCACAGCGTACGGTGGTGGTACTGAGTCCGGCGCTTTGCTCCTTTCCTAGATGTATTCTTCCACTCTCTAATAACTCTTTGTAGAGCTTTTGCGGGTGCCGGGTGGTGAGTTTTTTTAATTTGATGCTGCCAATTCGGGGAATGGTGTAGGTCTCGATAATGAGTTGGTAGCGGTTGGCGGTGGCAGTTCGTACATTGGGCTTAGCATAGAGCTCATACCAGGTCCGCAGCCAGGTAGCCACGGTGTATTCGTCTGCCTCTCTGCTGACGTCCAGTCCCTGGCATTCCGCCATAGCCACTTTTAGCTGTTGTCGAGGTACAATCGCGGCTAGATAAAAATCTTGACTTTTCTAATCATCTAGTCTAGACTTAATTTTAGATACATAAATTTATTGGTCGCCTGACTTGAGTGTAACAAACCACGTTCCTTGCGTCAAGACCAATTAATGAACAGTTTGTAAATTAGTCTAGTTTGAGGTGCATTGCTTTGACGAGATACACATTCAAAACCTATATCGCCCATGAGCAGGAGCACTATCTTTACAGCGAGCAGACACTTGGCGAAGCGGTCGCGTTTTCTGAGACAGTCCCGTTCCCGGAAAGCTTGATGTCGCTGCTCTATATGGACCTGGATCCCATAGAGGCCATCATTCAACAGCTGAATGATGAGTTCTGGAAACTGGCAGCGACGAAAAAAGATCAGCATCACCAGAACGCGCTTGCGCTGCTGGATGACTTGGCTTCGCGCCACATCTATTTCCAGCAGTTTCGGCTGGATATGAATTGCCGTCTTACCCATGCCAAGCTATTTAATAGCTATACAGAGGGCGTGCTGCCCCGGGCGTATCTGTATCATCTGCCGGAGAAACTTCGGCAGATGCAGGCTCAGATCCTGGAGCTGATCCAACATGTATTAGACACGGATCAGGAGTCCGAGGAAACGGTCCCACAGAAAATGGTTTCTTACTACAAGGCAGCAGGAGACCGTGCCTTTCGGTTCTGTGCGCAGCCGGTCAGCTTTGAGCTCATTGACGATGAAGTGTTTGCAGAGGTTTTGGAGCCGGAGGTAGTCTATGACCTCATCGACTGCCACCTGCGGGAGTGCATCAAGCGGGAAGTGAAGATGCGGGTGTGCAAAAACTGCGGGAAATACTTTGCCTTGACGGGCCGCACCAACACCGAATATTGCAGCCGGCCCTTTGATGAGAAAGGCCGCACCTGCCGGGAAGTGGGCGCCATTGCCTTGTGGACGAAACGGAAGAGCGGAGATACCTTGTTCCGGGACTACCGCAGAGAGTACAAAAAGCGCTTTGCCCGCATGAAGGCAGGAAAGCTGAAACCGGAGGAACTCTACGCATGGGGCGAACGTGCCAGGGAGAAAAAAGCGGAGTGCGAAGCGGGAAAGCTGACCCCGGAGGACTATGCTGCCTGGCTGCGTGAATCGTGATAAAGAAAAACCAGCGGCGCAGACTGTATGCAGTCTGCGCCGCTATGTTTGAGGCAGGAACCAACTTTTCTCGACATGCCGAGGTGGGAACGCCCGCCAGTTCAACGTGTGTGCCCGGACATAGGACTCCTGAGAGCTTGTGTCATCTTAAAAACTGAGAGCATGAACGGCAAATCTTTTGCAAGATTTTCATGATTCGATTTTCAGTGCAAGGTCCATTGTCTCTTCTGCTGAGGGTGGGACTTTGTTTGTTATTTTTTGTTGATACTTTGCCCATTATCCGCTGGGAGATGCTTTGTAAATGTATTGGCATGTGGAAACAAAACTCGGACTTAGAATGCTGTCACAGTTATATCATCTAGGTTGTGGCTCCGCGGGGGTATTAAGAACGATGCTGTTGAATGTCGAATCCATAGTCTTTCCCTTCTTCGCAGAGTTTTATGTAAAAAGAGTTATTCCCAATGGATACCCGATTAGCACAGCTATAAGCCAGCCGAGAGTGGCAAAAAACAACCCCTCGCTTAGTTGCTTTTGCTCCAGCCACCGGTCCAGCCACTCTGACAGCGTCATTCTGCTCTCCTCCGTCAGGTCCACTCCCTGATAGGCGTCGATGTTCTGCCGGAGTTTGGTGGTCAATTCCTTTTGGGTATCTGCGTAGACATAGCGGAAGATGGAATCACCGTTTTCCTTGTGGCCCACCACGATGCGGCCCTCCCACCGGCCGTCCTCCCGTTTACGAACCATGCCGTCGCCGGATGGTCTTCGCTTTGCCATTTCCGTCACCTCCGAGATTTTTATCTTTGATTTGCGATGCAATTTTTGGGTGGCTCACTTGATAGGCGGATATTTGTGAGGCTCCGCTACCCATTGATACACCACGGCCCCACAGCGGCGGCAGATCAGATACCGAAGCCGGCTGCCCAGGAGTCCGTGTTTCTTGTAGGTCACAAGCGCCTCGCCGTGCTGCCAGCCCAGGCCCAGATCGTCGCTCCCGCAGTATTGGCACCGCTGGACTGGCATCAGTCTTGCCACTCATCGCCCTCCTCCCAAGCCCCACGTACCCGCTGCTCCAGCGAGACACGGCCGTTGGTCTTTTTCACATTTTGCACGCTCTCCGATCTCCGGCGGCGGAGATCCTCGTCGCTGAATTGATAGGCGTCGGCGAGGATACCGGCCACCATGTCCTGCTCCACCGCCTGCCGGAAGGCCAGGGAGGACAGCCGCTCCTCCAGTTGTCCCAGCCGCCCGTCCAGGTAAGACTTGATGGAGGTGGGGAGGAACAAACCAGCGTAGTTGGCGCTGAGGTAGTCCAGGTAAAAGTCCACCGCCCGCTCGACGAAGGCGGTCATGCTCCGGCTTCCGTCCTCCTGATACCGGCGCTCCAGGATGGCTTTCTTCTCTGGGGTGAGATAGAAAGCAAATCTCTCTTTTTTGCCCATAAACTGCTCCTTTCCGGGGCATGACCCCTATTTTTTCGTTATGGCAGTAGGAGTTCGGGGATTGTGACCACAAACGTGATCCCCGCCGCCTGTTTTTGACCCCACTTTTGATACACCCAAAACTCCCGTAACTGCCCGCACTGCGGGCAGTTGTGACCGGCCGAAGGCGCCACCGGCGACCCCGGCGTTTATCCTGCTATACTTTCAACCGGTAGGTTCCGCTCCAAAAGGGCCGGAAGCCTTGTACCGCAACGCCTCCCACAACCGGCCCACACTGGACTGAAACCCGCCGAGAGGGGCAGGGACTCTGCCCCTCCCGCAATCGGGGCACACAGTGGCCCACAGGCGGTCACGTTGGGCTTTCCCGCGCCCGCAGGAGTTTCGCCACTCGCTGGCGTTCTGTGGCTAACTCCAATTCCGCCAGTTGGCGGTCGTAGTGCTGGTCAATCACCTCTCCGATAGGCCGGAGAGTAAACAGCAGATTTCCGATGCGCCTGCCGCTGGACTTGGTAATGACCTCGGTGGGTTCGGTGGTGATGAGACCACGCTCCTCCAGTTGACGGATGTACTTGCGGACAATATTTTCACTCATGCCCACTGCTTCGCCGATGGTTTTGATGCTGGGCCAGCACTGATGCGTCTTTCGATTTTCGCACCGTTTCAGGAAACTGTACACCGCCAGCTCGCCATAGTCCAGTCCCAGCTGGAACAACTCGTTGGGCAGGAAGAAACCGTCCCGATAATTTCCGTACTTCATGTGCCGCCTCCTGTGTGTTCCTTCACCCACTGGATGAACTGCTCCTTGGGTACCACCATCCTGTTGCCGATGCGCAGTACCGGGAAGCCCGGCTCGTGCATCAGTTCATATCCGCTGGACGGTGAGACGCCCAATACCTTCGCCACTGTTTTTGAGTTGAGAAACAGCGGCAGCTCCTCATAATTTTTGTAGGCAGACTCTTTCATTTTGATTACCCCCTCTACTACTTTACCCGAGGACATTTCTGAAGTGACATAGAATTGACACACCTGTGCTTCTTTTAACCCCCTCACTATGTATTGGGGAAATAATATCCTTTTGACATATTTCTGACAGAAAAGCGGAGCGCCTGCTTGGTCAGCAGACGCTCCGCTCAGTGTTGGGTCGATTCAGTTTTGCGCCGGTTTCCGCAGACGGCATTTTCCATCTGCTTCGTCCCGCTCCTTCAGCAGACGAGCCAGGGCAGAGAAAAACTTCTTTTGCAGATAGTCCACGCTGCCCCGGTTGAGCTGATGGGCCTCTGCGTACTTGCGGATGGACAGGCCGTCTACAAACCGCTCCCGGAAATAGTCCCGGTATTCTGACAGGATGGTTTTCAGAGCGTTGTCCAGAAACTGCAGATCCTCTTTCAGCTTGGCGAAATCACTTCGTGTGATGGCCGCATATCTTTTTTCTTTCACGCAAAGGTGGTATTTGTTCCAGTCGAAGGTGTAGTTCTCGCAGAGTTCCTTGGCGTATGCGTGGTAGGTGAGAGACTGCTGATACTCTCGGGAGTCGTATTCTTCATCCAACTGCCGCCGATGCCGTTTGCGCACCGGCCCCCGGAAGCCCTCATCTTCCAGTCTTTCGATGGCAGCCGCTGAGATCTTCATGTTTATCTGCCGCTTGTACTTGGCCTTCCGCTCTCCATCCACTTTTACGAAGGCGCAGAAGGATTTTTTGCTGGAGGTGCAGTACCTGGGGACATCCGCGAAAGGATAGGAAGTCCAGATGACGGTCTCCTCTCCGGTGTCGGCATCGGTGGCCGTGGAAATCACATAGACCACCTTGCCATCGTACCGCCGGTAGTACCCAGCACAGATCCGCCTGCCCGCCATTGCCGTACCTCCATTCTTTTTCTGCCTTCAGTATAGCGAAGCGCGGGCTTTCTGTAAATGGTGGAGGTTTTTCTTTGTTTTATTCCCCAGCAGGATTTGAGGGCGCTTGTCTGTTATAGGCGATTTATTATTTAGTAAAATTTTAGTAAAATTTATTGACTTCGACAGCATCAGAAATATAATGGGTTTAGAACGACATAAAAGGGGGAACTTCATGGCAACAATTAAAGATGTAGCCCAGGCCGCCCAGGTCTCGGCTGCCGCGGTTTCCCGAGTTCTAAATAAGGATGACAATATCTCTGTCACGCCGGAGGTGCGGGCCCGGATTTTTCAGGCGGCTCACGCCCTGGGCTATGTGTCCCCACGGCAGCGGAAGGCGGCGGAGCACAAGACTCATCTGGTCATCGGGGTGGCGGACTGGCGAATCATACGCCCGGATCGGCCCAATGTGCGGCTGTCCTCTCTGTCCTGCCTGGTGCAGATGATGACGGACCAGTATGAGGTCTCCTTTGTGCGGCTGACCTTTGGGGAGCCCCAGAAAGTGGACGGCATCATTGCCCTGGGTGTGTTCAGCGAGAAAGAGATCGACTTTCTCCGCTCTCTGTCCTTTGCTATCGTTTTCGTGAACTCCAATCAGCACAACTATGAGTTCGACCAAGTGCAGGTGGACTTTGACCGGGGTCAGGAGCAGATGGTGTCCTATCTGCTGGATCAGAAGCGGTACACCGGCCTGGGGTATATCGGCGGCATCTACGACGGGCCCAATGGCCGCATCGGTGCCCACCGCCTGGCAGCCATCCAGCGTATCCTGGAGGAGCGCGGCCAGTACGATCCCCGCACCTTCCATGTGGGGGAGATCAGCCGGGAGAGCGGCTATGCACTGGCCAAGAAGGCCGTGGAGGAACATGCTCTGGCTGAGGCCATACTGCTGGGCAGCGACGAGGTGGCTGAGGGCGCTCTGGAGGCTTTCCGGGAGCTGGGCATCCGTGTGCCGAAAGATGTGGCGGTCATTATTTATCAGGATATTCAGACTTTGGAGAGCAAGTGGCCCACCGGCACCTGTCTGGAGATGTTCCCGGACTATGTGTGGGAAAACGCCCTGGAGCTGCTGTTCGGGCGAATCAGCCAGCGCCGCTCTCAGGCGGTCACCGTCACAGTGCCTACCCACCTGAAGATCGGCGACACCGCCTGATCTCCTACAATGGTTATAAGAGGAATTTCCTCTGTAACAGATACATTCTAAATCAAAGGCAAAATACAGCAAACATCGAGGAGGATTAAAGTATGAAAAAAGCACTTTCTCTCCTGCTGGCCGGCGTGATGTGCATTGGCCTGTTGGCCGGCTGCGGCGGTCAGAACACGGAGGACACCCAGGGCTCCGGCAGCACGCCGGACACCAGCAGCACCCAGGAGAGCGGGAACAAGACTATCGATACCCTGCGCATCGCCTTTGTCCCCTCTCGGGAGCCGGAGGAGATCATCACCGCCACCGAACCCCTGAAGCAGATGCTCACCGATGAGCTGGCTAAGCTGGGCTACGACGTGGGCGAGGTGGACATCACCGTGGGTACCAGCTACGAGGCGGTTGGCGAGGCCCTGGCCGCCGGCACTGCCGATGTGGGCCTGATCCCCGGCGGCACCTACGTGCTCTACGACGACGGCTGTGATGTGCTGCTCACCGCCACCCGGGATGGCCTGTCCATCGATTCCGACAACGCCAAGGATTGGAACGATAACGCCCCCACCGAGCCCACCACTGAGCAGGTCACCAGCTACCGGGCCCTGATGATCGCCGGCCCCTCTGAGAAGGGCAAGGAGCTGGCCGCCAAGGTCAACGCCGGTGAGGAACTTACTTGGGAAGATGTGAGCAGCGCCAACTGGAGCGTGGCAAACTCTTCCTCCCCCGCCGGGTACATCTACCCCTCCCTGTGGCTCCAGGAGAACTTTGGGAAGAACATCACCGACCTGCCCCACGCAGTGCAGTCTGACTCCTATGGCAGCGCCTTCGCTCGTCTGGCATCCGGCCAGGTGGACATCGTCTGCACCTACGCCGACGCCCGCCGGGACTATGAGGACGAGTGGACCGGCGAGTACGGCATGACCAACAGCATCTGGGACGACACCGCTGTGGTGGGCGTCACTCCCGCCATCTACAACGACACCATCAGCGTCAGCAAGACCTCTCCCATCATGGATGACGATTTCAAGCAGGCACTGGGCCAGGCTTTCATCAATATCGGCAACACCGAGGAGGGCAAGGAGGTCATTGCCATCTACAGCCACAACGGCTATCAGTGGGCGAAGTCCTCTGACTATGACTCTGAGCGGGCCGCTCAGGAGATGATCCAGTCTCTGAACAGCGCGGGTTAAACCCAATCAAACATGGACGACAAACGAGGGAGGGAGGCCGCGGCTTTCCTCCCTCCTTTTGAAATGGAGAGAGATATTATGATTGAGTTCAAAGAGGTAGAGAAGCGCTACCCCAATGGATATGAAGCCCTGAAACACATCAACCTGACCATTGACCAGGGGGAGTTCGTGGCCATCATCGGCCTGTCCGGCGCGGGCAAGTCCACTCTGATCCGCACCATCAACCGGATGCACGACATCACCCAGGGACAGCTGACGGTGGACGGCACCGACGTGATGACCCTCCACGGGAAGAGCCTGCGAAGGTTCCGGCGGAAAATCGGCATGATTTTCCAGTCCTTCAATCTGATTACCCGCACCACGGTCATCAAAAATGTACTCACCGCCTTTGTCCCTGACCTGCCTGGGTGGCGGGCGACCTTCGGCATCTTCACAAAGGAAGAGAAGATGAAAGCCCTGGAGGCTTTGGATCAGATGGGCATTCTGGACAAGGCCTTTGTCCGGGCGGACCAGCTCTCCGGCGGACAGCAGCAGCGGGTGGCCCTGGCCCGGACTCTGGCTCAGAATCCCCAGATCATCCTGGCGGACGAGCCGGTGGCCTCTCTGGACCCGGTGACGGCCAAGCAGGTGATGGACGACTTCCAGCGCATCAACCGGGAGATGCACATTACCGTCCTCATCAACATCCACCATGTGGAGCTGGCCCTCCAATACGCCACCCGGGTGGTGGGAATCCGGGCCGGTGAGATCGTCTACGACGGCCCGGCAGACCAGGTGGACCAGGCGGTTCTGGATGCCATCTACCAGGGGAAGCAGGAGGAGCCGGCATGAACATGTATGACAAGATCTTCCCACCCAGGGTGCTGACCCTCCCCAATGGGAAGCAGGTGCGCAAGCCCCATTCCCGAGCGCCCCTGGCGGCGGTGATTCTGCTGGCCTTGACGATCCTCTCTGTGGAGGTTACCGGCTTTGACATGGGGGTTTTGGTCAGCCGGATCAAAGAGTTTTTTGTGATTCTGGGGGAGATGATCCCGCCGGAGTGGGACTATATGCCCCAGATCTGGCAGCCCTTGTTTGACACCATCAAAATGTCCCTGCTGGGCTCCTTCATTGGCTCGATTCTGGTGGTGCCCTTTGCCATGCTGGCCTCCACCAATATCATCCACAGCCGGGTCATCGTGGCGGCTATGCGGCTGCTGCTGAGCATCATCCGCACCCTGCCCACCCTGGTCTCCGCCCTAATCGCCACCTACATCTTCGGCCTGGGCACTCTGGCAGGCACCACAGCCATTGCCATCTTTACCTTCGCCTACATCGGCAAGATCCTCTATGAGGAGATCGAGACCGTGGACATGGGTCCCTTCGAGGCCATGGAGGCTATGGGGGCTACCAAGGTGCGCTCCTTCATCAGCGCCGTTGTTCCCCAGGTGCTGCCCTCCTATCTCTCCAACTGCCTGTTCTGCTTTGAGGGCAACGTGCGCTACGCCTCCATTCTGGGCTATGTGGGCGCCGGAGGCCTTGGCCTGATCCTGAATGAGAAGATCGGCTGGCGGGAGTATGCCAGCGTGGGTATGATCCTGCTGGCCCTGTTTGTCACCGTGTTCATCATTGAGACGATCAGCCGCGCCGCCCGGAAGCGGCTGGTATAAGGAGGGGCTGCTATGAACAATCGAATTGAAGCGGCCTATGAGCAGCGGCCCCGCCGCTGGGTGTTTGAGCTGGCCGTGGCGCTGGTGGTAGCTGCCCTGTTGATTTGGAGCGGTACTGCGGTGGAGACGGCGGGTACCACCCAGAGCGGTGCCACGATTGCCTGGAACATCCTGGCCGGTATCTTCCACCCGGATACAGGTCTGCTGTTCAATTTCACCACCCAGGGTGTGCCCTATTTGCTGCTGGAGACCATCTGCATTGCCTTCCTGGGTACCATCGTGGGGGCGATCATCTCCATCCCTCTGGCCTTCCTCTCCGCCTCCAATTTGACGCCCAAGCCGGTGGCTTTCCTTGGGCGGATCATCATTATGGCGATCCGCACAGTCCCCGCCTTTGTCTATGGGCTCATGTTTATCCGGGTCACCGGCCCCGGCGCCTTTGCGGGCCTTTTGACCATGTCCCTGTGTTCGGTTGGCATGGTGAGCAAAATGTATATCGAGGCCATCGAGGATCTGGATGTGCGGGTGCTGGAGTCCCTGGACGCGGCGGGCTGCACCACCTGGCAGAAGATCCGCTACGGCATCCTGCCCCAGCTGATGCCCAATTTCGCCTCCACCGCCATTTACCGCTTTGACATCAACCTGCGGGACGCCACCGTGCTGGGCCTGGTGGGAGCCGGCGGCATCGGCGCGCCGCTGATCTTCGCCATGAACGCCTACCGCTGGGAGGAGGCCGGCGCCATCCTGGCGGGCCTCATCGTGCTGGTGCTGATTGTGGAGTGGATCTCCACCAAAATCCGGGTCAAGCTGGCCAGGGGGTAATCATGGAAAAGACGTTTCAAATCTATTATACTTCAGACACCCACGGCCATATCTTCCCGGTGAACTATGCCTCGAACTGCCCGGAGGACTCCGGACTGCTGAATCTGGCCGCCCAGGTGGAAAAGGACGGGAACACCCTGGTGCTGGACGGCGGGGATTCCCTGCAGGGGACGCCCCTGACCCAATATTACTTGGAACACCGGGGCCAGTGGCCCATTCATCCGGTGGCCGCGGCCTTCAACGCCATGGGGCTGGACTACTTCACCCTGGGCAACCACGACTTCAACTTCGGCTATGGAGCCCTCCGGGATTATCTGAATGCCATGGACGGAGTTTGCCTGTGTACGAATGTAGAGGACTTGGGGGGAGAGCTGCGCATCCGTCCCTGGGCGGTGCACACCCTGGCCAACGGCCTGCGGGTAGGGATCACCGGCGTGGTCACCGACTTCGTAAACGTGTGGGAGCAGCCACAGAACTTGGAGCGGATTCGGGTTACCGACGCCTTTCAGGCCGCCCGGGCGACTTGCGCCGCCCTCCGGGAACAGTGCGATGTCTGCGTGTGCATCTACCATGGCGGCTTTGAGGAGGAGCTGGAGACAGGGCGGGCGCTCTCGGACAGCGGTGAGAATCTGGCCTGTAAAATTGCCCGGGAGCTGGACTTCGACCTGCTCCTCACCGGCCACCAGCACATGGCGGTGGAGGGAGTGAATCTGTCCGGCACCTACGCCGTTCAGCCCCCCGCCAATGCGGGGCAGTTTCTCCATATTTCCGGCAAGTGGAAGGGAACACGCAGTTCCTTTCGATCCAGATTGACGGCGGTGGGCGCAGGCCACCCAGCAGAGCCTTATCAGAGTCTGCTTCCACTGGAGAATGCCGTACAGGACTGGCTGGACCAGCCTATCGGGGAGTTGGATCGCACCATCCCGCCGGAGGGGAAATTGGAAGCGGCTCTCTACGGCAGCCAGGTGGCTGCCCTGTTCAATCAGGTGCAGCTGACAGAGACCGGGGCGGACTTCTCCTGCACCAGCCTGGGCAACGACCCGGTTGGCCTGGCCTCTCCGGTGACTATGCGGGGGGTGACAGCGGCCTACCTTTTTGCAAACACCCTGGTGGTGCTGGAGGTAACGGAGGAGGTGCTGAGACAGACTCTGGAGCGGTGCGCCGCCTACTTCACCCTGGTTGATGGCCAGCCCCAGATTTCGGAGGAGTTCCTGCTGCCCAAAGTGGAGCACTACAACTACGACTTCTATGCCGGGCTCTCCTACACCTTCGATCTGCGCCGGCCCGTGGGCAGCCGGGTGATCCGCCTGGCAAAACTGGACGGCTCCCCGCTGGGAGGAGGGACCTTCCGCCTGTGCACCAGCAACTACCGGGCCACGGGCACGGGTGGATACGAGATCTTGAGGGAGTGTCCCGTCCTGTGGCGCGGGGGCACAGAAATGCCGGATCTCACCGCCCGCTACATCCAGACCCACAGCCCGATGCCTCAGTTGCATAACGTGGAGATGCGGGTGATCTGGTGAAGCGTTCTTGACAAGCCACAAGGAATGTGGTTTTATAAATCAGACAGAGGAAAGAAGGTGGAGGATGGACAGATTCAATGTTGCTGTGGATGTTGTTCAAAATGCCGGAGATCTTCTGCGGCAGTGCCGTCTGGAAGAGTCAGAGATCTGCCAGAAGACGGGGCACCAAGATCTGGTTACTCATTGGGACCGGAAAATCGAGCAGTTATTGCGAAATGAAATACTGACAGCCTTCCCCCAGGACTCCATCGTGGGTGAGGAGTATCCGCCGGAGGCGCATCGCACCGGGTCGATGACTTGGTATATTGATCCCATCGACGGGACCACGAATTTCATCAATCAGCATCAGAACTACGCCATCTCCGTGGGGTGCTGGGAGGGAAGTACCCCGCTGTTCGGCCTGGTGCTGGATGTGGAACGTGAGACGCTCTACTGGGCAAAGCGCGGAGGAGGCGCATGGCAGGATCAGACGCAGATCCATACCTCCGGCCGGCGGGAGCTTTCGGAACTGCTGCTGACAACGCCAGGCCTGCAATATACCTTTCTGGAGCCTCATCCGTACCAAGAGCGGATGATTCGGCTCTCCCGGAAGGTTCGGGGCGTCCGATGCCTGGGTTCCGTGGCCTTGGAATTGTGTGAGGTGGCCGCAGGTCGGGCGGATCTGTTTGTCACCATGCGCTCATCCCCCTGGGATCACAATGCCGCGCGGATCATTCTTGAGGAGGCCGGCGGCGCGATCTTCACGGTGGACGGGGATGAACTGCCTTTGAATCAGAAGAGCACAGTGCTTGCTTTCAATGCCATGGAACTGAAAGATTGCATCCTCTGTGTATGAGAACAGCCCGTTGTAAGAGATTTGAGGGACACTTTTGGAACATAGCGATAGGTAGGCACTCTCATTGTTTACAGCCCCGCAAATCTTCGACCTGTTGACAAAGTAGATCCCCCAGAGCAACGGAAGCAGGCAGTGATAGCAAAAAAGACGCCTCACGGCGTCACACGGTCCATTTGATCATCCGCTTCAGGTTCAATGCGGTCGCTGACAAGAGGCAGTGGTCTTCCGCTGCCTCTCGTCCTCGCCGCAGGAGCCGCCCCAACCTGTGCCCCCACTTCTGTGCTGCAAAAGTCCCCTCGCTCCAGATCTGCCGCTTGCGCAAGGCCCTCTGGTACGTCGGGCTGTCCAACTCCCTCAGATCCTCCCGGATCTCTCTCCAGAAGTAGCTGCGTTCCAGGCGTTTGGCCCGTCCCTTTCCCACGCATTGCTCTTTCAAGGGACAGGCGGCGCAGTCGCTCCTGTCCGCGAAATACACCCAGTGCAGTCCGCCCACGCTGCGGTTGAGGTTCCGCAGCCGCAGCGCCTTTCCGCCGGGACAGGTATAGAGATCGTTCTCCTCATCGTAGAGAAAGGGAGACCCGGGAGCTCCGCCCAGGGCCGCCGCGGAGCGGGGCATGGGCCGGACATAAAAGCGGATGCCGTGGTCCCGCAGCACCCGGTGGAACAGCGGAAGATCGTAGGCCGCATCCGCCACGGCCGCCCGGACGGGGAGGATCTCCCGATGGATATGCTCGATCTGCCTCAGATATGGCACCGCGTCGTTCACTTCCCCGGAGGTCACCGCCACATCCAGGATGATGCCGTGATCGCAGTCCACCGTCTGATGAGACAGATAATGGGGCCCCTTTGGCTTTCCGGGACGGTTCAAGTGCCCCGACTCCGGATCCGTGCGGCTGGCCCATTTCCGGTCGTACCGAAGAGGGCTTTTGACCTGCCTGCTCCGTCCCTTCTGTCTCCGTTTCCTGCCCGTCTTTCCCGCCTGGGTCCTCCGGTCCAGTTCCTCCAGCGCTTCTTCCTCATACGCGTCCAGCCGCTCCCAATACGCCCCCGGCTTCTGCACCGCCTCCACCAGGTGCTCCGAGGCCGGGGACGCGTTTGCCTTCACGTGGGTGGAGTCCGTCGCCACCAGCCGCCCGCTTGCCAGACCTTTGCTCACGCACTGCTCCACCACTTCCTCAAACAGCCGCCGGAACACCTTCCGGAAGGATGGTTTCCGTCTGCGAAGCTGCGAGATGGTGCTGTGATCCGGAACCCGATCCAGCAGATCCAGTCCCAGATACCACCGCAGGGCCACATCGGTCTGGATGCGCTGCTCGATCTGCCGCTCCGACGGGATGCCGTACAGGTATCCCACCAGCAGGTACTTTACCAGCATCACCGGGTCGATGGGTGGCCGGCCGTACCGGCGGCTGTACAGCTTTTCCGTCTCACGATATAGGAAGGAAAGGTCCAGTGCCGCCTCCAATTTTCGAAGGAAGTGTTCCTGGGGCACCAGGTCCTCGATGGTCACCATGTGCAGCTTCAGTTGCATCCACCCCACCTCCGATTCCATTTTACCATGGTTTTCGCCGGTGGGCTACTTTGTCAACAGATCGAAATCTTGAGGTATACTCATCAGCACACTCGCACGATGGACAGATCAATAACAGCAAAACCCCATTCCGTACAGCTCAGATATCTTCTGAGTGGACAGGGTGGGGTTTTTATTCGCCATGGCTGGGAGCGCTATGCAGGCCGCCTCTACGACAGCGCGGCAATGATCTTCTCCATGGCGGCGTAGCTGGGCATGGCGGCCACCTGGGTGATCTCCGCGGCCAGGTGGGGGACGCCGAAGTGGTCTTCGTCGGCGCCCGTCCCGGATACCTCGGTACGGAAACCGTGGTTTTCCCAGGCCAGGCGCTGGATCTCCTCGTCCATCAGGGCGTCGATGCCCGCCTCCCCCGCCTCGTCCAGGGCGATGTAGATATGGGAGGACCAGACGGTGGGTGTGGGATAGATCAGCACGATGTCATCCTTCAGCTGTTCCCAGTCCTCCGGGTTCTCCACGGCGAACTCCAGCAGTTGGTTTTCATAGCCGGCGATCACAGGCTTGGCCCCCATGCCGGTCTTGAGGAACTGGTCGAAGAGGTCGGAGGAGGACGCCTCCATATAGCCCAACTTCTCGAAGATGGCCTGCAAGCGGGGCAACACCGCCTCCACGCTGTCCTCATCCGCCACCCCGCCGCACAGCACATTGGCCAGCAGCCCCGCGAACATATTCCCGGAGTTGGAGCGCACGGGGTCGGTAGTGTTGACAGCCACGGTGCCGTAGAGCTCCGGGAGCCCCAGGTCCGCCCAGGCGGTGCCCGCCTCGATCTCCGCCACCAGGCCGGCCATATCCATATAGTACACCCCATCCCGCTCCGTCACCAGCCCCTCTTTCTGGAACGCCTCCAGGATGGGCCGGTGGGTATAGAGGACGATGGGGGTGTTGAACACGATCTGGCTCCTGTCCGGCGCGCCGTAGAGCTGCTGGTAATACTCCAGGGCGGTCTGGCTGGAGGGAAAGAGGAAATTCCGGCCCTCGTGATCCGCCGTTACCATGTCCAGGGAACCTGCCTTGGCATAGTCCAGGGTGAGCCCGTAGTTCCGCTCCAGGATGTCCTGTACCGCCTCGTCCTCCAGCAGGCCGATCTTCTCGCCCCCCACATAGCCCCGCAGGACAGCGGGCTCCGGCTGGGGGCCGCCTCCCAGCAACAGATAGACCGCCGCCGCCCCGATGACGGCCAGCAGGATGATCAGACCGATCCATTTTGATTTGCTTCCCATTGGAATCCCTCCGTGTTCAGCAGGCCCTCCATGACCTTCATATCCGCCTCCGCGTCAAACCGCTCCGAGGCCATCAGCTGACTGAGCTGTGCCTCGAATCCAGTTTTCAGCTTGGGCAGGATGGCCCGCACCTTCCGCTGGAACTCCCGCACCTCGGAAGTCCCCAGCCCGGCCTCCTGGAACTTCACATACTGCCCCAGGATCCGGCCCACCGTGTCCAGATAGTAGGTGAGAAAGCGGTTAGCCGACGGGATCTTCTCCGGATGCTCCCGGAGATACCGGTAGAGGCGATCCCCCGTCTCCGTGAGGGCCAGGGCGTCCTCATGGGTCCGGACGTCTGTGATGCGGCCGGCGGCCGACCGGATGGCTCTCAGATCCCGCTCCGCCTCCTCCATCAGGGCCTGCATCTCGCCGCCGTCCGGTCGCTTGGCGAAATAGAGGGTGACGGGGTCCGCCTTGGGGGTCAGCAGGAACCACACTCCCAGATAGATTCCCACCCCCAGCACGGCGCTGAAGAGGAAGTTCCATCGGAGGGCCAGGGCCAGAACCAGAAAGACCGCGATCCCCCCGCCCAGCGACAGTACCAGCTGCCGCAACTGTCCCTTCTTCATCTCAGTTGTACCCCTTCACACTGCGGAAGGCCCCGATCAGATCCTCCCGTCCGTCGAAGACCCGGGCGTGGGTCAGTTCCGCCAGTTCTTCCAGCTGGGTGGGATCGGCGGAGCCGAACATGATGGAGAACACCGGTACGTCTGCTCCGAATGCCTCATAGGCGGTTTGGAAAGCGTCGATGCTGCCATCGGACACTCCGTCCGTCAGCAGGATGATGGCGGGGGTGTACTGGCTCAGGTCGTAGTTTCCCAGCTGCCGCAGGCCCTCCATGGCTGCGGAGTAAATATCCGTACCGCCTGTGGCCGTTTCTGCCTCCACCTGTGTATAGAGAGCTTCCAGCTCGCTGCCATTTCCAACAGCAGCATAGACGTCCCGGGGGTAGCCCTCGAAGGGGATGAGGATATTGACCTCATGCGCCGAGGCCTGGAGCAGATTCTTCTCCGCGTTCTCCTGAATGAGGATCTGGCTCATGGCCTCCACCATCTGCTCCCGGCCTGTTCCCTCCATACTTCCGGAGTAGTCCAGACAATATACGGTGAGGGAGGGCTTGCGGAATTCCGTCTGGTACAGGTTCAGGCCCTCCATCAACACGTCGGTGGAGGGCATCCGAATGGGAGAGAGCACCCGGTCTGGCTGGATGCCCCAGTCGGTACGGAACACATCCCGGTTCTCCTCGGATACCCCCTCGTACCCGGTGCGGCGGCCTGTGCGCTGGATCTCGTTTTGAACCTCGTCGGAAAGCAGGTATTCCTGCAGATCCAGAAAAGCCTGCTCCTTCTCAGTATCCCCGTTGTCCACATAGCCCAGGGGGGAGTCCGCGATAGAGAGGCCGTCATAGGGGTAGACGGCATACAGGGTCTCCTCGCCTCGTGCCTCCAGCTCCTGGTTGGCACTGATGATGAGGCACTCATAGTTCACCATGGCGTCATAGCCGCCGGTGAGAAATAGGTCCTTCAGCCAGTCGGAGCTGCCGGAGGACCGGTCTACGCCGGAGAGCAGTTGGGTGATCTGTTCCGAGAGACCGGGAGTCTGGAGGCTCTCCGATGTGATCACATCTGGATTGCCCAGCAGGGCATAGAGAAAGCCGATGTAGGCGCTGCACCCGGAGTTGGACTGGGTGGCGGAGGTCATGCAGAAGTTCAGCTTCCCAGACTGGATGGCGGAGAGCAGGTCGCTGACCGACACCTCCGTGCCCACGAAACCCAGCTCCTCGGCTAACCCCTGGCGGATTCCGAATACCACCGGGGTGATGGAAATGGACTGGGCGTGCTTTACCCGGTACTGGGTGTCTCCGGCGGTGAGCCACAGGCTGCTGGCCGGCCACACCGCATCATAGTCCACCGTTTCCCCCTGGAGGGTCCGCATGATATCCAGGGAGCCCTGGTACTCCATCTCGATGTTCACGCCCCGTTCCCGGGCGAAGTCATCCAGGATGCCCTCCAGCTCCTGGTTCTCCGAGCCGGAGAGGATGCGCAGCGTCACATCTCCGCCGTAGTGGAAAGCCTGCTCTCCACTGGCGGGATCGCTGGCGGAGGCGGTGCTGTCAGACGATGCCGGGCCACAGGCTGTCAAAAGCAATGCAAATGCCAGGATACATGCGGATAAAACTGCACGTTTCATAGCAGTAGACCCTTCCTTTCCTGATACGGTGCACAGGCAGCAAGGACCTGCACATAGAGGAATATATAAAATAAACCTAATTTACCATATCACATCCGGTGGATGCCCACTACCGCGGTGCAGTAAAATGCGTGTAAAATCCGTGTGTTATCCTGGAAAATGAACGCATCCCCCATGTGTACACACGCATGGGGGATGCGTTCATCCATCCGGAAAGTAGTCTTTTTTCATCTGGTGCAGCGACTGAAGGCGTTCCGCGCTTTCGGCTCCTAACCGCTCCGCCGCAGCGACGGCCAGGGCGTCCAGCAGGGCGGCGGGGGCAGCCATGGAGTGGTACTCCTTTTCGGTGCCGCGGTAGGCGAACAGACTGACGTCCGCCCGCTCCTCCGCGGGCAGGCAGGTGCGTCCCACAAAGGCCAGCGTCCGGTAACCGGCGGCCCGACTGTGCTCCAGGAGGATGCGTCCCTCCCGGGACAGTTTGGAAAAGCTGAACAGCACCACCAGATCGTTCTCCGCCGCTTGCGAGAGCCCTTCCAGCAGTTCAGAGCCGCCGGAGGGCAGGAGAGATACCTGTAAGCCCAGCCGCCGCAGGCGGAAGTGGAGCAGCTGGGCCAGGGAGGCGGAGGCGTTTTTCCCGTGGACGAATACCCGCTGGGCGGAACAGAGGGCCTCCACCGCCCGGTCAAATTCCCCGGTGGAGAGCTGCTGTATGGTCGTCTCCAGGTACGCCCGCTGCCGCTCCAGCCAGGCCTGTGGGGAAAAACGCGCTCCCTGACTGAGTGTGGCCGCCAGCTTTACCGCCGGGCCCGGAGACTGCTCCAGCACCAGAGATTTCAGCGCCTTGAAGTCCCGGCAGCCCACATGGCGGGCGAAGCGGGAGACCGTGGCGTCGGAGAGCTCCAGCCGCTCCGCCAGCTGCCCAATGGACGAAAACAGGAAGGTATCTGTGTTGGTGTTGATATAATCCAGGATCTTCTGCTCCGCCCGGGTTAGTTCCCCAGCGGCGGCGGGAAGGCGCAGGTCCATGACGAAACCCTCATTCTTTCAAAATTGTTTGCAGCGCGCCGTGGAGCCGCCCATTGGAGGCCAGCAGAGGCCCACCCTCCGCCAGAGAGAGGGGGGCGCCGCCCGGAGCGGTAACCTGTCCCCCGGCCTCCGCCACGATGAGCATTCCAGCGGCGTAGTCCCAGGGCTGGAGAGACAGCTCCACATAGCCCTCCAGCCGTCCGCAGGCCACATCGCACAGTTCCAGGCTGGCACAGCCCGTCCGCCGGATGTCCTGGCACCGGTCATACAGCGCCCGCATCTGGCGAAACGCCATGTCCGCCAGCTCCCGCCGGCCGGGAACGGTGCCCGCAGACAGGAGGCTGTCCGCCAGCCGGGAGACGGCGCTGACCTGAATGGGAACCCCGTTTCGGAATGCTCCGCCGCCCCGGCGGGCGGTGAAACACTCCTCCATATAAGGATTGTATACCACACCGAAGACGATTTGTCCACCCTCCGCTAAGGCCAGGGAAATCGCACTGTGCTGGAATTGATGGATCAGGTTGGTGGTGCCGTCCACCGGATCCAGGATCCAGCAGGGGCGGCTCCAGTCCAGCCCCGTATTGTCCTGCTCCTCTCCCATAAACTGGACATCCGGGGCCAGGGCGGCCAGACGCTTCCGCAGAAACGCCTGTACCGCCACGTCCACATTGGTCACATAGTCCGTTTCGCCCTTGGAGCGGATGCTCTGAACGGCGGCGGGATCGGTCAGCAGTTCCCCCGCCTCCAATACCGTCTGGACGGCCCCCTCCGCCAGGGAATCCGTCAGGGCGGTCATGCGATGGCCTCCCGGGTCAGAATGGCCACATAGTCGCCTCCCAGGGCATAGATCTCCTTCAAGGACCGCTTCAGCAGACAGGCGGTGCGCACCTGGAAGGTGGCGGTGTCGGAGAGAGCAATGGCGTAGCGGCCGGCTGTCATCTCCCCATAGAGGGCGGGGACGGTGTCCACCTCCCGTTCAAAGACCGTGGTGACGCAGCCGTACTGCACCGCCTGGTGGGTGTCGCTGCCGGACACCACCGGGATGCCCAGCTTTTTCCCCAGGTCATGGGTGAGCCGCTCCGTCCTCTCCCGGTCAAGAGCCAGGTCTTTCCCGTTCAGATCCAGAAATTTCAGGCGGCGGAGCTGCTCCTCCGGCAGCTCGGGCACATGGCCGCCGGCACGGAAGGGGTGGCCGCAGCCCACTACCACCGGGTACTCCTCAAACAAATCCATCAGTTGGGCGAAGGGAAGGAAATTCCCCTTCTCCTTGTGGGGCTCCAGCCGCCGGTTCAGTTCCAGGATGGTCTCCAGCGGCCCGATGGACAGGATGTGCCCCCCCTCGGCCACATCGGTCTCCATGCCGGGGAAAATGCGCAGGCCATTCTCCAGTTCCAGAGCGTCCCCGGTTCTCTGGCTCACAGAGGCGATGTAGCCGTACACATCGGCAAACTGGAGGGTGTTGAAGTGTTCCGTCAGGCACAAAGTGTCCAGGCCGGCCCGTCGGGCCTCGCCGAAGAGCCAGTCTGTGTAGGCGGTGGAAAATGGGAGCTTTTTGGCCAGCTTCCCATGGGTGTGAAAATCCAGACGCAAGAGAAATAACCTTCTTTCTTACAGCAGTGTGGAGATCAGGACAGCCACCGCCACCGCCAGGAAGGAGATGGCCAGAAACAGTCCATCGTTATAGGTGACCTTCAGGGCTGCCAGCTTGATCTTCTTTACCGACTTGTTCACCGCCGCGTAGCGGTAGCCCCGTAGCTCCAGGGCCTCCACCGTGGTGCGGGAGCGCTTGGCGGTGTTGAGCATCAGGGGGTAGAAGGACTGCATGATGATCTTCACCTGATAGATCAGGTACCTGATCTTGCCCCCCAGGGTCTCGTGGGCGGGGGGATTGCCCCGGAGCCGGTAGGAGAGGAGCACGTTCTGAAACTCCTCCATCAGCATGGGCAGCATCCGGTAGGCGTAGGAGATGGAGAAGCTCAGCCTCTCCGGGCAGCCGTACCACATGAGGCCGTTGGACAGCTTATCCGGGTCCAGGCCGGAGAACACGGTCACCGAGGCCAGGGAGATTGTGGCCACCTTCAGGGTGAGGATGAGCAGGGGCGCCACGGCGGAGGCGTCCCCGCCAAAGAGAAGGGTCACCACGAAGAGATACCCCGTCTGGGAGAAGACCCCCAGGGCAAAGAGGAACAGCACCAGCCCCGCCACCCGGGCCAGAAGGGTGGTGGCCATCACCAGCAGAAAGCATCCCAGCAGGAAGGGGATGTCGCTAACAAACCAGGGGATAAGGCCGAAGAACAGGTACCAGGCCAGCAGAATCCGGGGGTCCAGGGCGGCGATCACGGTGTCGTCGTTGCCGTAGGCGTTCTTCAGCACCTGATTGCGGAGAAAATCCATGGAGAATTTGTCCAGGATGCTCTCTGAGAGTTTGGCGGTCAATTTTTCCACAGCGGTCACACCTCCTGAAAGGATGACAGGAATTCGTCTATGGTATAGCACATGGCCCGTCTGTCTAAGGCCTGCGCCATGGAGAAGATCTCCGGCGGGCGGATGCCCACCTGCTCCACGATGCCGCTCCGGGCAAAGATCTCGTCCCGGGCGCCGTCAGCCACCACACGCCCGCCCCGCAGCACGATGATCCGCTCTGCCCACTGGCACACCAGCTGCATATCGTGGGTTGCGATGACGGCGGTCTGAATGATGTCCTTCATGTCGTCCAGAACGTCCATGATCTCCCGCCGGGTGGCGATGTCCAGGTTGGCGGTGGGCTCGTCCAGCAGCAGAATGCCGGGATTCAAAGCGATCCCGATGGCCAGGCTGGCCCGGCGCATCTGCCCGCCGGACATGAGGCGACCGTCCCGGTCTGCCAGCTCTGTCAGCCGGAACCGCTCCAGCAGCTCCCCGGTGCGTTTCTCCCACTCCGGGACGTTCCGCACCTCCATGGCGTAGGCGATGTCGGCGCGGATGGAGTCCTTGATGAACATCTCCTCCGGGTTTTGATACACCAGGGAGATCTGCCGGGACAGATCCTCGGCCTTTTTGTCCCCAATGGCCTCCTCAAAGAGGGAAACTGTGCCGGAATTGGGCTTCAGCAGACCCACCATCAGCTTCATGAGGGTGGACTTGCCCGCCCCGTTGGAGCCGATGAGGGCCACCTTTTCCCCTTTCCGTATGTTCAGGTTCAGGCCGTCGAACACGGTGTGGGGCTCCCCCTTTACCGAGCGGTAGGCCAAAGATACGTCCTGGAAGGAGACTGCGCTCTCTCCGTCTGGGACAGCTGGCGCCGGACGTTCCCGGGAGATATAATGCAGTCCGGCGAAGGCGGTTTTTCCTCCCTCCACGGTGGTGGGCAGGAGGATGTCCGCCGGGAGACGGCCTGCCCTCCGCAGCCGGTGGGCCGCCTGGGTCACCTGGGGCGGGAAGATGTTGCATTCCTCCAGCTCCTCCACCCGCTGGAGGGCCTCCTCCGTGGGCAGTATCCAGCGCACCTGGCCGTCCCTCATGAGCATCACATGCTTGCAGTAGTCGGCGATGTACTCGGTATGGTGTTCAATGACGAGGATGGTCTTGCCGTGGTTCTCATTCAAGTCCCGGAGGACCTCATAGATCCGGTCGGCGTGCATGGGGTCCAACTGGGCGATGGGCTCGTCCAGGATCAGAATGTCCGGCTGGAGGGACACCGCGCCGGCCAGGGCCAGCAGGTGGGTCTGGCCGCCGGAGAGCTGCCAGACATATTCCTCCTCCCTGCCCTCCAGACCGCACTGCCGCAAAGCAGTCCTGCCCCGCTCCAGGTAGTCGGGGAAGGCGTAGTTCAGGCAGGCATAGGAGGCGTCGTCCAGCACGGTGGGCCGGACGATCTGGTTTTCAAAGTCCTGATATACATAGCCCACCTTCTGGGCCAGGACGCCCACGTCGCTCTCCCGGGTGTCAAGCCCCTCCACCCGCACGCTTCCCTCCATGGTCCCCGTGATAAAGTGGGGGATCAGGCCGTTGAGGACCTTACACAAAGTGGACTTCCCGCAGCCGTTGTTGCCAACGACCGCCAGGAAGTCCCCTTTCTCGATCTGAAGGGAGATCTCTTTCAGGGTGGGCTGAGGGGCGCCTGGGTAGGTATAGGTCAGGCCGTCGATCTCAACCGCGTTCATCTCAGTTCACCGCGGCCTTTTTTCCCGCGTTCTTTTTGATGACCAGCAGGGCGATGATGGCCACCGCGGCGGCCGCTACCATGCCCACGGCCATGGCGGTGCCGCTCTCCGCCCACTCGGCCTCCCAGTCGATGAGGGACATGCCGGCGGTGGCGGCCAGCTCGGCCACGATGGCGCACACAAAGCCGACGGCGCACACGGCCAGGGCCTTGGGGCTGATGCCGCTGACGGCGCTGTCCGGGGTGCGGGGAGCCATGCCCAGCAGGGGCTCGATCTTGCCGTACAGCTTGGGCACCAGGTACAGAGTGGGCAGAAGGCAGAACAGGATGCCGGAGAACAGCAGGTCATTGAGGAAGGCAAAGCCCTCGGTGGCAAACACGCTCTCAGGCAGGCCGGCCACGGCCTCGAAGTCCTCTACCGCCAGCTGGACCTTCAGAATGTCCACCACGGTTCCCATCAGCAGTTGGGCGGCGGTGCCGGTGATGGCGGCCACGCCCACCAGGGCGCGGTTCCTGGGGTCCTTCACCAGCCGGCCGGCGATATACACGCCGATGGTGACGGTGAGGAACTTCTCCAGCTCGCCCAGGCCGCCGAACTGGCCCAGCATGATCTCGCTGAACACCAGCTCGCCGGTGGCGGCGCCCAGGGCGGCGGACAGGGGGTCGAACAGCATGGCCAGGGTCAGGGGAATGAACAGGAAGTACTCCACGGAGAACTCCACGACCCCCACCTGGAACTTGGGGATCAGCTCCGTGAACAGGGTGGCCAGCCCGTACAGGGACATGGACAGGACAAAGATCATCAGCTTCTGGGACTGTGTGGCAGTCTGCTTCTGTGCGATACTCATAGCATATTTTCCTCCCTATGATGGTGTGTTTCTCGCTCACACAGGCACAGTGTACCACTGGGATGTAAATTCTTCCCCCAAAGTCCTGTAAAATGTAAATAAATTTTCTTTCATATCATGTTACGAAAGTTCTGCCCTCATTTACATCCGCATCGCCGCGTCCAGAGCCAAAGAGGAACGCTCGCACTCGTCAGGGAGCATGGTCAGCTGGACGCACAGGGGACTGCCCTTCATGCGGGCGCTGGCATAGGTCAATCCGTTGCTCCGGGTGTCCAGCAGGGGGTGGTCGATCTGGGCCGGGTCCCCCAGCAGCACTACCTTGGTGCCCTTTCCCACCCGGGTGATGATGCCCTTGACCTGCCGGGGGGTGAGGTTCTGGGCCTCGTCGATGATGAGCCAGGTATCGGTGATGGAGCGGCCCCGCATGAAGTTCATGGCCTCGGCAGCGATGACGCCGGTGTCAAAGAGGTAGTCAATGCGCCCCCGCAGCTCCTCCTCGCTGCGCCGCTCCTTTTTCTTCCCCTCCAGGTCCAGCAGGATCTCCAGGTTGTCCACAATGGGCCGCATGAGGGGGGAGATCTTTTCCTGCTCACTGCCCGGGAGAAAACCGATGTCCGCGTCAAACTGGGCATTGGGGCGGCACACCAGAATCTTCCGATAGGGCCGTTCCTCCGCCTCCAGCACCTGCTCCAGCCCTGCGGCCAGGGCGTAAAAGGTCTTGGCGGTGCCCGCCGGCCCTTGGATGATGGCCAGGGGCGCCTCCGCCACCGGCAGCAGCAGGGCCTCCTGCAGGAATTGCTGCCCCACGCTCCGGGGCTTGACGCCGAATGGGCGGACGCCGCCAAAGCGCAGGGCGGTGACCTTCCCCTCCCGGAAACGGCCCAGCATGGTCTTTTTCGGCTCGGTATCCGAGTGCAGAAGGACAAACTGGTTCTCGGTCAAGGAAACCGGCTTCCGCTCCCCCGCGCCGTCCACGGTATAGAGTTCTTCCGCCGGAGCTCCCTTTTTCTTGAACGCTGTGAGCAGGCTGTCCGAGATGTAGACCTCCGCCCGGCCGGTGTAGGGCTGGGCTCCATCCGGCAGCCGGTCGGTGGTGAAGTCCTCCGCCGGCACCTCCATCATCTGGGCCCGGATGCGGGCGACCATGTCCCGGCTCACCAGCGTCACCGGCGCTCCCTCGTCCATGAGGCCCCGACACACCCTCAGCACCCTTCCCGCCCGGCTGCCGGGTTCTATCCCTTGGGGAAGGGCCGCGTCCACATGGTTGACCTCCAGGCGCACGGTGCCTCCACTGGGCAGGGTCACGCCTTTTACCAGGTCTCCTTGGAGCCGTAATCTCTCCAGGAAGCGGAGCACATGTCGGGCGTTGTTTCCCGCTTCACCGTCAGCCCCCTTCCGATCATCCAACTCCTCCAGCACCGCCAGTGGCAGCACGATGTAGTTGTCCTCGAAGGACTCCAGAGCGTAGGGGGCCTGGAGGAGGACATTGGCGTCCAGCACATAGGTCTTCTGCATACGTTGCGCCTGCCTTTCTTCTTTGCTGTCTTATGACCATTGGGCGCGGCATCCACAAAAACAGCGCCGGTCCGCCCTGTAAGGGCGCAAACCGGCGCTGATCATACTCTGTCGATTTTGATCGGGCTGTCTGAAACCGTACTCCATACTGCCGCTCCCAACCGATGCCTACCGCATCTGTGTTCAGTATAGCAGACGCCTTTCCCAGCGTGCGACGGTATTTCAGTAAAGAAACCGTCAAATCCATGTGAAGCGCGTTTGCTATGAACCCGGTTTCGTTCCAGACCTCCTCTGCCTACAAGAAATTTACACATTCCCTCTTTCGGATTTTACAGTCGTGGGATTATACTAAATCAAATAGGGAGAACGTACCGCTCCCTTTCCAAAACAAAATCGCAGGAGGAAACAGCATGAGAAAAGCAAGACGGCCGGCAGCCATTGCCATGGCCCTCGCCCTGGCGCTTCAGCTGGGCACTGTGGTGCCAGCGGCGGCAGCGGGCATCAACTCGACCGCTGGGTATGAAAACGGCAATTCCCCCCTGAATCTGAACCTGATTGCCCGGTACGCCTCCGGCCAGTACAACGTGGACGGCGGCGTCATGGAGATCGTGGCCTACAGCCAGAGCAATGGCTATGCTTACGCCATCAACGGCCAGAGCGGCCTGCTGGCGGCAATCCCCCTGGGGGATCTCACCGCCGGGATCTCCGTCGCCCGGCTCAGCGGCACGGACATCGACGTGAAGGCCCTGGTGGAGGCGGCGGACAGCTCATTCCGCTATGGGGACATGACCTCCGTGGCCATCTCTCCGGACAACACCATCCTGGCCGCCGCCCTCCAGGCGGAGGGATATCATGACGCCGGCCGGGTAGCCCTGTTCGCCTGCAATGCCGACGGCTCCTTGACCCTGAGGGGACTGGTGGAAACCGGTGTGCAGCCGGATATGGTGACCTTTGCCGGCAGCAGCACCGTCCTCACCGCCGACGAGGGGGAGCCTCGGGAGGGCTACGGCGACGGAATCGTTGATCCCAGGGGCTCGGTCACTGTGGCAGATGTGTCAACCCTCACCAGCGAGGTGGTGGGCTTTGACGCTTTCGACGCCCGCCGTGACGAGCTGGCCTCAGCCGGGATCGTGCTGAAGAAGGGAGTCGATCCCTCCACGGACCTGGAGCCGGAGTATATCGCCGTATCCGGCGGCAAGGCCTATGTCACCCTGCAGGAGAACAATGCCATCGCCGTGCTGGATCTGGCCTCCCGTACCTTTGACGGGATCTACTCCACAGGTTTTGAGGACTACAGCGTCACCCCCATTGATATCGACAAGAAGGATGACGCCTATGCGCCCAGGACCTACGGCAGCCTCATGGGCATCCGGATGCCCGACGGCATCGCCGCCTTCCAGGTGGACGGCAAAACCTATCTGGTCACCGCCAACGAGGGCGACGCCCGAGAGTGGGGCGACGAGGATCTGGGCACCTTCTACCTCAGCGAGGACGAGCAGGACTTCGGCGAGGAGGGCGTGACCTCCCCCACTGGAGCCATCACCGGGGAGAACTCCGGCCTGGAGGGCAAGGTGGTCTTCTTCAAGGTGGAGGACTTTGACGGCTTGGACAGCGGCAAGGACTACCTCTTCGGCGGCCGCACCTTTACCATTTATGAGGCCGGGGAGAACGGCGTCACCGAGGTGTTCACCAGCGGCAACGACTTTGAGACCCTCACCGCCCGGTACCTGACCGATTACTACAACTGCTCCAACGACAACACCGTGGTGGATGACCGCTCTGGCAAGAAGGGACCGGAGGCGGAGAGCGTCACGGTTGGTACGGTGGACGGCCGCACCTATGCCTTCGTGGCCCTGGAGCGCACCGGCGGCGTCATGGTCTATGACGTGACCGAGCCTGCCTCCGCCCAGTACGTGAACTACATTAACACCCGGGATTTCGCCTCCATAGTGGAGGGCTCCGAGGAGTATGAGGACGGGGAGCTGGACAAGTGGGTCACCGGCGGCGATGTGGCCCCCGAGGGTCTGCTGTTCCTGAGTGATGCCGTCAGCCCCACCGGAGAGGCCCTGCTGCTGGCAGCCTGTGAGGTATCCGGCACGGTGGCTGTCTATCAGGTGGGCGGCGAGCCCCTGTCCGTCCTGCCCTTCACCGATGTGGAGGCCCGGGATGCCCAGGCGGTGCGCTATGTCTGTGTCAGCGGCCTGATGGCCGGCGTCAGCGCGGACCGCTTTGAGCCCAATGGGACGCTGACCCGGGGCGAGGCGGTCACGGCCCTGTGGGCGCTGGAGGGCCGCCCGGTGGTGAATGATCTGATGGACTTCTCCGATGTGGACCCGGCGGCCTCCTATGGCGAGGCCGTCCGCTGGGCCGCCTCCGAGGGGATCGCCGGCGGCTACGGCGGCGGCCTGTTCGGCCCGGACGATCCCATCACCCGGGAGCAGCTGGCGGTCATGCTCTACCGCTACGCCCGGCATGAGGGCTATGACACCGCCCAGGGCGGCATGGCCGTCCGGGAGTTCGCCGACTATGACCAGATCGCCGGCTACGCTGCGGAGGCCATGACCTGGGCGGTGGAGGCCGGCGTGCTCACCGCGACCTCCTTGGACACGCTGGCCCCCGGCCAGGCAGCCACTCGGGTGCAGACTGCCCAGGCGCTGCTGGCCCTGTCCCAATTCACCAAATAACCAGGCGAATTGGGGTGTGAAGACCATGAAGCGTTTGGATAAGGAACGCCGGAAGCTGGAAAAGGTCGGATTCTCCGGGCAAACGTTGGAGCGGGCGATGGAGCTGCTGGAGCGGACGAATGCGTCCATCCTGAGCGAGCTCCTGGTCAAGATGGTGACCAGGCAGGAAAAAACGCCCTCCATGGCGCTGTACGAGATGGAGACCAAAACGCGGGAACTGGAGGCCAAACTGGGACTCTCGCCCAAGGAGCCATTCTAAACATCAGCAAAATAAAGCAGCGGGGAGTAGGCAGATGTGCCTTCTCCCCGCTGCTTTTCTGTGCCGGTCAGTCCCTCAGATCGGCGGTCCAGTCGAAGATCCGCCCCGTCCGGGGGTCCAGTTCAAACTCGTACTTCATGCCGTCCAGGAACAGCTCCCCTTCGTAACGTCCCCGGCCGTCGCCGGACTCTTCCCAGACAGATACGTCCGCCGCACTGGCGCCGGAAACCTTGCCGGCCACGATGGAAGTGGCCTCCTCCGCTGTGACAGGGCTGCCGTCCAGAGCGTCCAGCCACTCCTCGTCCACCTCGTAGTCCGCACCAACGATGCGACCGTCGGCCATGGCCACCTCAAAGTCGTAGTCGCCGTAGTCGGTCTCGAACTCGATGTCATAGATGGGGATGCCATTGTCGCTGTCGGTCTCGTTTTTGATGTTGTAGGCGTCGCCCTCCGGCACGTCCGCATTGTCCAGGGCGATGGCCAGGGCCTCCTCCCGGCTGATCTCCCCGGCGGCGACTCCCCTCTCCGGGGCGGGGGACACAGGCGGCGTCTGCCCCTGGCCGGCGGGCGTTTCCGGAACGGAGGACGCCGGGGGAGTCTGGCCGCCGGAGGGGGCCGTCCCGCCGGGCGCGGCGCCGCCCGCCTGTCCGCCGCAGCCGGTCAGGCAGGCCAGCAAAAGCGCCGCTGTCAAACCGAAAGAAAAGATCTGTTTCATCCCGCGCGCTCCTTTCTGTGTGCGTGCCTCCATCCTACCACGAAGAACCCTGGCGCGCAACCCATCCAAGGGAACACAAAACCGCCCCATCCGTTTCTTTACATACATTTGACAAAGATTTGACATCCAGACGGTCGCGCCTCCGTTTCGCAGCCGCTAAACTTTACAATAGTGTTTTCTACCCTTTGAAAATTTCTGCTGTGACCCCGAAAATCCGGCGGCGTGTCCGTATCCTACTGCCGGAGGGGATGGAGGGATGGCAATGGTGCGCACAGAGCACGACATCGTTTCCCAGGTACGATCGGCCAAGACAGACTCGGAGGCGGCGGACGCCCTCATCCGTCAGTACATGGGCTTTATCCGCTCGGAGACGGTGAAGTTTCTTCATACCGCCCCGGAAAACGGCCATGAGGACGAACTGAGCATCGCCATGCTGGCCTTCTATGAGGCGGTGCTGGCCTATGAGAAGAGCCGGGGCGCTTTTCTGCCCTACGCCGCCCGTGCTATTAAAAACCGGCTCATCGACCACTACCGGACGGAGAAGCGCCACGGCAACGTGATCTCCCTCCACACCCCCCTGGGCGGGGAGGAGGACGGCGGCGAGCTGCTGGACACCATCCCCGACACCGTGGACCACGCCGGGGACTATGCGGTGCGCACCGCCAGCCGGCGGGAGATCCAGGAGTTTTCCGAGAAGCTGGCCCAGTTCGGCCTGACCTTCTCCGATGTGGCGGACAACTGCCCCCGGCAGGAGCGGACCTTCGCCGCCTGCCGCCGGGTGCTGGACTTCGCCCGGACCCAGCCGGAGCTGCTGAAACGGGTGGAGGACACGGGCAAGCTGCCCATGGGGGAGCTGTCCGCCGGCTCCGGCACCGACAAGAAGACCATGGAGCGGCACCGGAAGTACCTGGTGGCCATCCTGCTGGCCTTCACCAACGGCTATGAGATCATCCGGGGCCACCTGTGCCAGATCGCCCCGGCGAAGGGAGGGAGCATGAAATGAACTATCTGGTGATGGAGGTGCACCCGGCCTATGCGGTGGTACTGGACGAGGAGGGGCGCTTCCTGAAAACCGCCAACCTCCACTATCAGGTGGGGGATACGGTGCAGGATGTCGTGGAGCTGCGCAGGCCGCAGGAGAAGCGTCCCACCCTGTGGAAGCCCCTGTCCGGCTTGGCCGGACTGGCTGCCTGCCTCTGCCTGGTGTTCTTTGGCTATTACCAGCCCAATTTTACGCCCTACGGCGCGCTGCGCATCCAGATCAACCCGGATGTGGAGCTCACCCTCAGCCGCACCGACCGGGTGCTGGAGCTGGAGGGGCTCAACGAGGACGGTCAGGTCCTGATTGAAGGCTACGACTATGGCGGCAAGGACCGGGAGGACGTGACCGAAGAGCTGGTGGAGCGGGCCATTGATCTGGGCTACCTCTCCGACGGGGAGACGGTGTCCATCACCGTCTCCAGCGCCGACACCGACTGGCAGGTCCGGGAGGAGCAGGAGGCCCGGGATGCTCTGGAGCAGCGGTACGGGGAGACCATCGTGATCCAGATCGGCTCTGCGCCAAAGGAACCGCCGGCCACTGAGGTGGTGATTCCTGTGACGCCGCCGGAATCCACCCAGGAGCCAACGCCGGAGCCTGTACCGGAGCCCTCTCAGGAGCAGACGGTTCCGCCTATCGTCACAAATGACACGGACTACGATCCCGGCAGCGATGTGGTGACCGGCTATCAGGATACCGATTATGGCCCGGACGCGGACGACATCCCCAACGATGCGCCTCCCAACGACAGCTCTTACAGTGACGGCGTCACCGACTACGAGGACCGGGACGACGATCAGGCTGACGATGCTCCGGACGACGATGATCACCTGGAAGATGACGTGGACGACGACGACCAGGATGAGGACGATTAAATCAAGAAAAAATTTCCCCCGCGGCCCCGGTTTTCAAGGCCGACCACCGTATCCTCCCTGTGTAAACCAAAAAGAAAATGAAAAAAGTATTTTAGTGACCCCAGTTTTTCAACAGCAGCTTCGTAATCTAATATCAGAACACAAACCACAACTACTATTTTTCAAGGAGATGAAAGAGATGAAAAAGAACTTCCACACCAAACTGTTTGGCCTGACGCTGACTGCCGCCCTGGCTCTGACCACTCTGACTGCCTGCGGGAACAGCGTCGGAGTATCTTCCCTCCCAGAGTCCCCCAATCAGACCGCCTCTCTTCAGGAGGAGAACAGCGGCAGCATCGGCACCGTACTTCTGAGCGTGAACCCGGAGATCGAGATGGACTATGACGATGACGGCAACGTGGTTGCTCTGAACGCCCTGAACGATGACGGTCGGGCAGTGCTGGCCGGCTACACCGGCTATGAGGGGAAGCCCTGCACCACCGTGGTGGGGGAGCTGGTGGACCAGATCCACGACGGCGGCTACTTTGACGCCACCGTGGGCGGCCATGAGAAGAACATCGTCCTGAAGCTGGAGCGGGGCTCCGCCTACCCCAACGACCAGTTCCTGAACGAACTGGCCGAGGCGGTCCGGCTGGTGGTGGAGACCGACCAGATCGGCTCCCAGGCGGTGACCCTGGACCAGGACGACTACGACGACGCGTACGGCGACAAGGGCTATATCAATGCCTCCGCCGCCCAGAGCATCCTCTCCACCCAGCTGGGCCGGGATGACATCCAGTTTGTGGAGAAGGAATACGACCTGGATGACGGGGAGTACGAGGTGGAGTTTATCCTGGACGGCGTGGAGTACGAGTATGAGGTGAACGCCTACACCGGCAAGGTCACCGAGATGGACGCGGAGTTCCAGGACTATGACGACACCGACTATGGCCCGGGCAGCGACGGGATCACCGATTACGGCGTGACTGACTACGACGACACCGACTACGGCCCCAATGCCGACGGGATCACCGACTATGACGACACGGACTATGGCCCCAACAATGATGGAATCACCGACTACGACGACACCGACTACGGCCCCAATGCCGACGGGATCACCGACTATGACGACACGGACTATGGCCCCAACGCCGACGGCGTCACCGATTACGACGACACCGACTACGGCCCCAACGCCGACGGCGTCACCGACTACGACGACACCGACTACGGCCCCAACGCCGACGGCGTCACCGATTACGATGATACCGATTACGGTCCCAATGCCGACGGCATCACCGATTACGACGACACCGACTACGGCCCCAACGCCGACGGCATCACCGACTACGATGACGACCGGGACGATGATGACGACGATGATGACGGCTGGGACGACTGAGCCCCTCCGCCTGCGCCACGAGCTCAAGCACCAGATCGCTCCCCAGGAGGATCTGGTGCTTACCCACCGGCTGAGAAAGCTCTTTCCCCGGGACAGCCACGCCGGGGCGGACGGCTCCTACCGGGTGACCAGCCTGTATTTCGACACGCCCTACGACACCGCCCTCCGGAAAAAGCTGGACGGGGTGGACCGGCGGGAGAAATTCCGCCTGCGGTACTACGGAGCCAGCCCCGCATTTCTCAAGCTGGAAAAAAAGTACAAGGTAAACGGACTGTGCGGCAAGCGCTCCGCCCGTCTGACCCTGCAGGAGGCGGAGCGGCTGCTGGCCGGAGAGGACGCCTTCCTGCTGGAGCGGGGGGACCCGCTGCTGGCTGAGCTGTACCACAAGCTGCGTGGGACGCTGCTGCGGCCCAGGACGGTGGTGTGCTACGACCGGGAGGCCTTCCTGTACGCCCCCGGAAACGTCCGGGTGACCCTGGACCGGAACCTGCGCACCTGCGGGGACAGCGCCGGCTTCCTCTCCCCCGGCGGGTTCCCCCTCAAGCCGCTGGACGGGGTGACCGTGCTGGAGGTCAAGTACGACGCCTTTCTCCCCGACCTGGTGCGTCTGGCCGTCCAGACGCCGGACCGCCGGGCGGGGGCCTGTTCCAAATACGCCCTGTGCCGGCGGTTTGACTGAGAACGAAGAAAAGAGGTGTGGCTGCCATGCCCACGTTCACCTTTCAGGACATCTTCAAATCCAGCTTTCTGGAGCGGCTGGACGCGGTCTCCCTGCCGGACGCCGCCATCGCCCTGGCGCTGGCCTTCTGCCTGGGCCTGTTCATCTTCCTGGTCTATAAAAAATGCTACGCCGGGGTCATGTACGCCCCCAGCTTCGGGGTGACCCTCATCGCCCTCACCCTCATCACCACCCTGCTGATCCTGGCGGTGACCAGCAACATCGTCCTCTCCCTGGGCATGGTGGGCGCCCTGTCCATCGTCCGCTTCCGCACCGCCATCAAGGAGCCCATGGATATCGCCTTCCTGTTCTGGGCTATCGCGGCGGGCATCGTGCTGGCGGCGGGGCTGATCCCCCTGGCGGTGGTGGGCAGCCTATTTGTGGGGGTGGTGCTGCTGGTGTTCTCCCGACAGAAGAACGGGGAGTCCCCCTACATCCTGGTGGTCCACTGCGCCGACCAGGATGTGGAGGGGCAGGTGCGCGCCCTGGTGGAGGCCCGGGTGCGGCGGCTGAATCTGAAGAGCAAGAGCGTGGCCCCGGGCCAGATCGAGCTGAACTACGAGGTGCGCCTGCGGGATGCCGACACGGAGTTCGTCAATGAGCTGGGGGCCATGGAGGGCGTGGGTAACGTGGTGCTGGTCTCCTACAACGGGGACTACATGGGGTGAGGCCATGATCCGCCACCGGCATATCGATCTTATCTGCGGCGGGGTCATCCTATTGGCCCTGGTCCTCACCGGTCTGCTCTGCTTCGGGGAGGCTCTGGGCCTCCGGCCCGCCAGCGCCGCGCCCGGGTACGCCTCCCGCCTCTTTGACGATGGCCGGGTCCACACCGTGGACCTGCGGGTGGAGGACTGGGCGGCTTTCCTCGAAAACGCCCCGGCGGAGGAGTATATCCCCTGCACCGCGGTCATCGACGGGGAGGAGTTTTACCAGGTGGGCCTGCGGGCCAAGGGGAACAACTCCCTCCGGCTGACGGAGGAGTACGGCCTGTCCCGGTACAGTCTGAAGCTGGAATTCGACCACTATGTGGACGGGGGCAACTACCATGGCCTGGACAAGTTCTCCCTGGACGCCTCCTTTCAGGACAACAGTTATCTCAAAACGTACCTGGTCTACGACATGATGGACTATATGGAGGTACCGGCGCCCTTGTGTAGCTACGCCTGGGTGACGGTGAACGGTCAGCCTTGGGGGCTGTTTCTGGCCATCGAGGAGCCGGAGGAGGCCTTTGCCCGGCGGAATTTCGGCCCGGATCACGGAGCGCTCTATAAGCCGGACTACCGCTCCCTGAACGCGGAGAACGCCGACGTGGCCCTGCGGTACATTGGCGATGACCCAGACCGCTACCCCAACATCTTTGACAACGCCAAGTTTGACACGGACGGGGCGGACCGGGAGCGGCTGATCCAGGCCCTGCGGGTGCTGTCTACCGGCGAAAATCTGGAGACGGCGGTCAACGTGAACGAGGTGCTGCGATACTTTACAGTGCAGGTCTTTGTGATGAACTGGGACAGTTACCTGGGCCATACCGGCCACAACTACTTCCTCTACGAGGAGGACGGGGTACTCTCCATCCTGCCCTGGGATTACAACTTAGCCTTCGGCACCTATGCCCTGGGCATGACCAATCCCGTCCGGGACCCTGACGTGCTGATCAACTGGCCGGTGAACACCCCCGCCCGGGGGGAGGTCATGCTGGAGCGGCCTCTGTATCACAATCTGATGAAAAACAGAGACTATTTTGCCCGGTACCACGCCTATTTCGGCCAACTGCTCTCGGAGTATTTCGAGAGCGGCCGGTATGAGGCAGTCATCCGGCAGGCACAGGTCATGATCGCTCCCTATGTGGAGGTCGATCCCACCGCCTTCTGCTCCTATGAGGATCATCTGCTGGCGGTGGACACGCTGCTGGAGGTGTGCCGCCTGCGCTCTGAGAGCATTCGGGGGCAACTGGAGGGGAACTACCCCATCACCCTGGCCCAGCAGGAGTCGAATCCGGGGGCGGGGGTGGACGCCTCCCATGTGGATCTGCGGGCGCTGGGGGATTTCGACGACCTGGAGGCTGCGAAGGAGCGGCAGAATGAGGCCGCGGCAATTGCGGGGGTGGAATAAGAGGGTAGCTCATATTGTTTACTGTCCCGTAAATTTTCGACCTGTTGACAAAGTAGATCCCCCAGAGCAACGGAAGCAGGCAGTGATAGCAAAAAAGACGCCTCACGGCGTCACACGGTCCATTTGATCATCCGCTTCAGGTTCAATGCGGTCGCTGACAAGAGGCAGTGGTCTTCCGCTGCCTCTCGTCCTCGCCGCAGGAGCCGCCCCAACCTGTGCCCCCACTTCTGTGCTGCAAAAGTCCCCTCGCTCCAGATCTGCCGCTTGCGCAAGGCCCTCTGGTACGTCGGGCTGTCCAACTCCCTCAGATCCTCCCGGATCTCTCTCCAGAAGTAGCTGCGTTCCAGGCGTTTGGCCCGTCCCTTTCCCACGCATTGCTCTTTCAAGGGACAGGCGGCGCAGTCGCTCCTGTCCGCGAAATACACCCAGTGCAGTCCGCCCACGCTGCGGTTGAGGTTCCGCAGCCGCAGCGCCTTTCCGCCGGGACAGGTATAGAGATCGTTCTCCTCATCGTAGAGAAAGGGAGACCCGGGAGCTCCGCCCAGGGCCGCCGCGGAGCGGGGCATGGGCCGGACATAAAAGCGGATGCCGTGGTCCCGCAGCACCCGGTGGAACAGCGGAAGATCGTAGGCCGCATCCGCCACGGCCGCCCGGACGGGGAGGATCTCCCGATGGATATGCTCGATCTGCCTCAGATATGGCACCGCGTCGTTCACTTCCCCGGAGGTCACCGCCACATCCAGGATGATGCCGTGATCGCAGTCCACCGTCTGATGAGACAGATAATGGGGCCCCTTTGGCTTTCCGGGACGGTTCAAGTGCCCCGACTCCGGATCCGTGCGGCTGGCCCATTTCCGGTCGTACCGAAGAGGGCTTTTGACCTGCCTGCTCCGTCCCTTCTGCCTCCGTTTCCTGCCCGTCTTTCCCGCCTGGGTCCTCCGGTCCAGTTCCTCCAGCGCTTCTTCCTCATACGCGTCCAGCCGCTCCCAATACGCCCCCGGCTTCTGCACCGCCTCCACCAGGTGCTCCGAGGCCGGGGACGCGTTTGCCTTCACGTGGGTGGAGTCCGTCGCCACCAGCCGCCCGCTTGCCAGACCTTTGCTTGGCGTTACATACATTGAGGTGGAGGACAAGCACTTTGCCTCTACGGACCCCGCCTATGTGGCCGAACTCAAGGCATACTTTGACAAAAAGAACCTGAAAGTGTGCAACATCGCGTTCGACTGCAGCTTTGGATATCCGACCGCCCAGCAGAACCGGGCGCAGATTGACCGGGCAAAGGAATGGATGCCGATTGGTAAGGCACTGGGCAGCCCTAATTTCCGTCTGTTTGCCGGTTGGATGGGCGGACCGGACCCGGAGATCCACAAAAAAGGGCCCGCCGTTCAAAAGCCGGAGACCGCATGGGCGGAAATGGTGGAATGTGTGCAGGAGCTGTGTGATTACGGAAAGGACATGGGCCTCTCCATTGTGATTGAGAACCACAACCACGGCGGGTTCCTCTCTGCGTCCAAAGACGTGCTGCGCCTGTTTGATGAGGTGAAGCGGGATAATTTGAGCCTGCTGCTGGATACAGGCAATTATGTGGATGGGATCGACGGCATCCGCGCCACCACGCATCTGGTGAAAAAGCATGTCCACCTGAAGGTCAATCAGGTGGCGGAGGACGGACACGACACGGTGTATGATCTGCCGCTGATCCTGGAGGTATTGACGCAGAGCGGATATGATGGTACCTTGTCTATTGAGTATGAAGGTGAGCAGGACGAAAAGATCTACATTAAAAAGGTGACGGATTTTGTGCGTGCCTGCTTGCAGGAATGAGGAGAGCTTGTAATGGTCCAGATGAAAAACGTACGGATTGGTGTGCACCCCATCAACTGGTGCAACGATGATATGACAGATCCCCTGCTGGGAGATGGATACTCATTTTATGATATCATCGACCAGGCGGCGGAAGCGGGATACGCGGGGATCGAAAACAGCCGGAAATTCCCCCGCGACGCGAAGGTCCTGAAGCCTGAATTTGACAAGCGGGGCCTGGAACTGACCTCCGGCTGGTGCGACACCATGTTCGCCTGCAAGGAGCTGCGCGATGAATATTTTGAAGGGCTGAAGGAGAAGGCAAAATTCTTCCTGGACATGGGCGCAAAGTACGTGATCGCCGCAGAGGGAACGGGTTCCTCCTGCTGGGATCCCAGAGAGTACCGTGCGGCGAAAGGCGTTCAGAAGCTGAATGAAGAGGAGTGGAAGCTCTTCACCGACGGACTGAACATGGCTGGGCGCTTCTGCAAGGACAACGGCCTCACCCTCGTCTATCATGTGCATACGGGCACCTGCGTCGAGACGTTTGATGAGACGCAGAAGCTGTGCGACATGACGGATCCGGAGTATGTGAATCTGCTGGCGGACACAGGGCACCTGTGCTTCTGCGGCGTGAACATTCCGGAGTTCTATGATCATTTTGCTGACCGCATCAAGTATGTCCATCTGAAGAACATCCGTCCGCTTGTCCTTCAGGTCGTTCGTGAGTTCGGCATCGACTTCAACAATGCCGTCAAGCTCGGGATCTTCACTGTGCCCGGCGATGACGGGGCCGTGGACTTCCAGACGGTGTTTGAGATCCTTGCCAAGCACAACTATGAGGGCTGGATGCTGGTAGAGGCAGAGCAGTACCTGCCGTCTCCGAGCGCGCTCCATTTTGCCAAAATGGCAAGATCGTATATCCGCCAGCAGACCGGGCTTTGATTGCCCTTCCGGCCGCTTTGCAAACACTGCCGTATAAGCACAGTCCCCCGGAGCCTTTAAGGGGCTCCGGGGGACTGTTGTATGCCGGGAACTTTTCAGGGGGATTCTCCGTCTTATTATCAAAACCTACAGGAGGTGCACTATGAAAAAAGTCCGTCGTTTGCTGTCGTGCGCCGCAGCGATATGCATGCTGGGCTCGGCAGCCCAGGCTCTGGAACCGGCCCTGGACCCCCTGCCGGACCTGTCCGCCTATCCCACCCGTCTCCTGGTGGATGGCCGGGCCGTGGAGGAGGGGGCCCTGCCCCGCTATCTGGAGGGGGGCGTCCTGCTGCCGCTGCGGAACATCCTGGAGCAGGCCGGATATGCCGTGGACTGGGATGCCCGGGCCCGAGGCGCGGTTTTTTCCGCGGAGGGTTCCGGGGAGTATCTGCTGGACCCCGCCACCGGAGACCTGACGCTGAAAGGAGCCCGACTCTGGACAGACCCCGCGGCGGTGGTGCTGGACGGAGTCACCTATGTGTCGGCTGAGCTGTTTGACTATGTAGAGGGTGTCGCCGCGGACTGGGACGGCGCGACCAACACGGCGGTCGTCGTCACCGATGAGCCCCGGGACAATGTGTACTGCTACGACCTGGGGGAGGGAGTGCTGACACAAGGAAAGCGGGAGATCCCTTACCGGATGCAGGGCGTGATCGGTGTGCCGGAGGGGGAGGACCGTCCGGTGGTGATCCTCCTCCACGGCGCTCACCCCATTCGTTCGGCGGCGGAAAACCGCTATGACCTTGGGTTTTCCTATCTGGTGGACCAGCTGGCGGACGCGGGATATCTGGCGCTGTCCATGAACGTGGGCATCAATTACTCCTTTGAAAACGGAGAGCCCATGGGCTGTGAGCGCACGGTACAGGTGGTGGAGCAGCAGAGCGATCTTCTCCGGCGCGCCATTGAGGGGGAGACGGGGATTTTTCCCTGCGATCTGAAGAACAAGGGCGATCTGGACCGGGTGATCCTGGTGGGCCATTCCCGGGCGGGCTATGATATCTTTGAGGTGGCCGCCCGCGCGGAGGGCCTTGGTGTTCAGGGACTTGTGTCGGCAGCTCCGGCGCTGGTGAGCCCGCTGTCCTGCGAGCTGGCGGATGTGCCTGTGGGGATCATCATTCCCCAGTATGACGGAGACGTGACCAGTCTGGACGGCGGCACCCTTTTCGACCAGCTGGAGCATGCGCCGCAGCGGAGCAGCGGCACGGATCTGATCTACTTGAAAAACGGCAACCACGGCGGATTCAGCACCGCTCTGGTGCGCCCGGATCCCTTTGCAGATCGGGAGACGCTGCCGCTGGTGATGGAGCCGGAGAGGCAGCAGGCGTTTTTTGGCGCCTATGTGCTGGATTTTCTGGAGTCTGTTCTGGAGACGGGAAAAACCCCGCTGGAGGCGGAGCCCACTCTGGAGGGGATGTACGGAGACTTCCCGGTCATGCTCCGGGTGGATGCCGGTGGGACGGTGCTCTACCAGGCGTCCGGGGATTCCGTAAGAGCACTTGAAACCAGCGGCGTTGCGGCAGAGGCGGAGAATGCGTGCAGCACGCTGGATCACACGGCGGAGGCGTTCCGCATCCCGGGATCTTTCCTGCGCTATGATCTGACCCGCTTGAGCTGGGACAGCGCCGCTGCTTCCGTGCGGATTCCGGTATCGGCAGATCTGCGTCAGGCGGCCTATCTGCAGATGGATCTGGCTCAGGACAGCGGAGACCAGCGCAACCGCCGGACCGACCAGAGCCTGACGGTGACGCTGCGGGACGCGGGAGGGCGGGAGGCCTCTGTGAAAGCGGAGGCGGGCACGCCGGCTCTTGCCTGGCAGGAGGGGACTGTGGAACGGATCCCGGTGGCGGGGCGGGAGGACCTGCTCCAGTACAGCACGTTTACGCCGCTGGGCACGCTGCGGCTGGATACGGCGGCGTTTTCCGGCGTGGATCTGGGTCGGATCACCCAGATCACGCTGACCTTTGACCAGCCCTCCGGCAGCATCATGCTGCGGGAGATCCAGACCGTGAAATAGCGCTTCGCGGCAGGAACCTTTTTCCCTGCCGCTGCGTCTAAGGCGGTAAACGGGCAGACGGCCCGAAAAAAGGAGAACGCAGTCTATGACCAAACCCTACCTGAAAAAGCTGCCGGCGCTGCTGGCGGCGCTGACGCTGCTGCTGGCCCTGGCGGGCTGCGGCGGAACTGAGAACGGAGACGCCCCGGATAATTCCGTGCAGGCGGAGCAGCCCATTGCAGAAGAGAATGACCAGCAGCCCGAAACACCTCCCCAGGAACCCGAAGAAGCCGGGGAGGATCCGGCCGACGGGGAGGAGGCCGCCGCGGAAGAGGCGCCTCCCTCTGCGCCGGAGGAGAGCGGTATGACGCTCAGCAGAACGGATTTCACGCTGTTCCAGGCCGGCAGCAGCTACCGCCTTACCGCCGCCGGGGCGGATGGGGCCTGCACGTATACCAGCAGCGATCCCAAGGTGGCAGCCGTCGGCGGCGACGGAACCGTCACCGCGGTATCGCCCGGCAAGGCGGTCATCACCGTCACCAGCGGCTCGGAGAGCCGCACCTGCGTGGTCTGGTGCCGCTGGACGGCGGAGGAGCAGCCGGCGGACGAGCCCGCGGAGGCGGCGGATGACCCTGCCGAGAAGCCTGCGGAGAAACCGGCGGATGAGAGCGTGGACCTGTCCGCGTTTTATCAGGATACCACGGCAAAGCACACCTTCCAGACGCTGGAGGAATTCACCGGAGAGGTCCTGGACGCCTATTACCCCGGCATGAGCGGCGTCGCTGCCAAGCAATGCCTGATCATGGGGACGATGCTCAGCATGAACAACGGCGAATTCTGTCTGGTGGAAGTGACGGATGCGGCGGACGTGGACACCGTGAAGGGGATCCTGCAGGGACGCATCGATTATATGGCGGAGACCGGCGCCTGGTACCCCGGACCCACGGAGCTGTGGACCAACTCCAGCCGGGTGGTGTCCAACGGGAATTACGTGATGATGGTGGTCCACGAGGACTGCGACCAGATCGTGGATGAATTCAACGCGCTGTTTCAGTGAGCGCGCCTCCGGACGGAAGAAACGGAAAAAGAGACGGCGGACACATGGGTGTCCGCCGTTTCAGCCTGCCGGAAAAGGCGCAATTCTTGCGCGCCGGGAAGGAAGATAGTTACGAAAGAAACCCAGGAGGGGTGTCTTTTGTTTTTAATCATAAGTTTTTTGAACCTTTTGAAAGGATCAAAAAACTTGCGCAGAGCGGCGAAAAATTTTTCGACACTCTGCGACGGCGGACACCCATGTGTCCGCCGTCTTTTTTTGCCGCGTTAATGAGCGTCACCGGGAGGCGGCGCGGGCCAGCTCCACAATGTCGCCCACGCCGTTCAAAACGGCGGTGGGCCGGTAGGCGTAGGTTTTCAGGGTGTCTCTGGTGGATACGCCGGAGAGCACCAGAACGGTGGACATGCCGCTCTCCAGCCCGGAGATCACGTCCGTGTCCATCCGGTCGCCCACCATGACGGCGTCCGCGGAGTGACAGTTCAGCATCCGCAGACCCGTCCGCATCATCAGGGGGTTGGGCTTTCCGCAGAAGTAGGCCTGGGTGCCGGTGGCCATTTCAATGGGGGCCACCAGGGCCCGGCACGCCGGGGCGATGCCGTGCTCAATGGGACCGGAGACGTCGGAGTTGGCGCCGATCAGCTTGGCGCCGGCCAGGACCAGGTTGGTGGCCTTGGTCAGGGAGTCCAGAGAGTAGGACCGGCCCTCGCCCACCACCACATAATCCGGGTTCACGTCGTTCATGGTGATGCCCGCGTCGTAGAGGGCGTTGAGAAGGCCCGCCTCGCCGATGACGAAGGCGGAGCAGCCGGGGGCCTGCTCCTTCAAAAAGGCCGCGGTGGCCAGGGCGCTGGTGTAAAAGTGCTCCTCAGAGACGTCCAGACCCAGGCGGGCCAGCTTCTGCTGCAGCTCCCGGGGCGTGTAGCCGCTGTTGTTGGTGAGAAAGAGGAACTCCTTGTGCTCCTCGTGGAGCCACCGGATGAATTCCGCCACGCCGGGCAGGACCTGATTGCCGTGATAGATCACGCCGTCCATATCGCAGATAAAGCCGCGCTTTTGGTTGAAGTCAAGTGTATGTTCCATGTGCTCCTCCTAAGACGATGCCGCCTGGGCCGGCCCCCGGGGACGATATCGGGGCGGGGCGCCTGCCGCCGGTGGATGGTGTTTTTCTGATTATACCCGAAATCCGCCGCCTCTGCCACTGAAAAAACGGTAAAAAAACCGTAAACTGTCAGGCATTTCCGGCACCGGAACATTTTACTGAGATTTCACATAGCTTTTTCACAAACGCGGTGTCGGATTTTCTCCAGCTTTCCTATACTAAAAAGACTGAAAAGAAACGTGTCGAACGGGAAGGCGTGGGTGCGGGATGAATGCATATTGGAACCGGGAGCTGTCCTGGCTGAAATTTAACGAGCGGGTTTTGGAGGAGGCGGAGAGCGAGAGCGTGCCGCTGTGCGAGCGGCTGAGCTTCGCGTCCATCTATCAGAACAATCTGGATGAGTTCTTCATGGTGCGGGTGGGCTCTCTGGCAGACCGGATGCTGCTGTCCAAAAACCTGCGGGACAGCAAGACCCACATGACCGCAGAGGAGCAGATCCGGGCGGTCTTGAAGGACGTGGCCCGGCTGAACCGGCGCAAGGACGCGGTCTATGCCACGCTGATGAGCCGCCTGGAGGACTGCGGCGTCCGGCTGGTGAATTTCAAAAAGCTGGAGGGGCAGGAGAGCCGGGAGCTGGAGCGGTATTTCGACGCAGAGATCGCGCCGCTGCTCTCTCCCACCCTGGTGACCCGGCGGCAGCCCTTCCCCTTTCTGCAGAACCGGGAGATCTATGCCGTGGGCGTTCTGGTGGGGAAGAGCGGGAAGGAGAAGCTGGGCATCATTCCCTGCGGCACCGGCGTGATCCCCCGGCTGATCTCTGTCCCGGGCCGCCCGGGGGCCTATATGCTGTCCGAGGAGCTGATCCTCCACTTCCTGCCCAAGGTGTTCGGAGGGAACCGGGTGGTGGCGAAGTCCCTGCTCCGGATGACCCGGAACGCGGACATCGACGCCGACACGCTTTACGACGAGGGATTGGACTACCGGGAGTTCATGGCCAAGCTCATCAAGCGCCGGCGGCGGCTGGCTCCCGTGCGGCTGGAGCTGTCCCGGGAGCTGGACGGGGACATCGTCAAGACACTGTGCGCCTATACGGAGGTCAAGCCCGAGGCGGTGTTCCGCTGCCGTTCGCCCCTGGAGCTGAGCTTCCTCTCCCAGATCCAGGACACCCTGCGCCAGCGGCCGGAGCTGTTTTTTGAAAAGCGCTTTCCCCAGCGCTCGCCTCAGTTCCGCGCCGACCGCCCGATCTTTGCCCAGATCCGGGAGAAGGACAAGCTGCTCTCCTATCCCTACGAGAGCATGAAGCCCTTCCTGGACTTTTTGCAGGAGGCGGCCGGGGACCCGGCCGTAGTGTCCATCAAGATGACGCTGTACCGGGTGGCCCGGCGCAGCAAGGTGGTGGAGGCGCTGATCGAGGCCGCGGAAAACGGGAAGAACGTGCTGGTGCTGGTGGAGCTGAAGGCCCGCTTTGATGAGGAGAACAACATCGAGTGGTCCCGCCGTTTGGAAGAGGCGGGCTGCCAGGTCATCTACGGTCTGGAGGGCTATAAGGTCCACAGCAAGCTGTGCCTGGTGACTCGCCGGGAAAAGGGGCATACCGAGTATTTCACCCAGGTAGGCACCGGCAACTACAACGAAAAGACCGCCCGGATGTACACGGACCTCTCTTTGATGACGGCGGACCCGGATATCGGGCTGGAGGCGGCCATGGTGTTCCAGGCCCTGGCCAAGGGGGAGACGGTGGAGTCCTCCCGTCAGCTGCTGGTGGCGCCCCGGTGCCTGCAAAACCGGGTGCTGGAGCTGATCGACCGGGAGGCCGACTTCGCCCGGCGGGGCCAGCGGGCCTATATCGGCGTCAAGATCAACTCCCTGACCGACAAGGCCATCATCGACCGGCTGATCGAGGCGTCCCGGGCCGGCGTGCAGATCGACCTGATCGTCCGGGGTATCTGCTGCCTGCTGCCCGGCATCCCTGGGCTCACGGACCATATCCGGGTCATCAGCATCGTGGGGCGCTTCCTGGAGCACTCCCGGATCTACCTCTTCGGCCCGGAGGAGCGGCAGACGGCGTATTTGGCCTCCGCCGATTTCATGACCCGCAACACCCTGCGGCGGGTGGAGGTAGCGGCTCCGATCCTGGACGGGGACCTGCGCCGCCGTGTCAATGAGATGTTTCAGACCATGCTGCGGGACAACCAGCAGGCCCGGGAGCTGCGCCCCACGGGGGAATACGTGCGCCTGCACGCCCAGGAGGATGCGCTCAATGCCCAGGAGTATTTTTACCGGCAGGCATATGAGCGCGCAGCCGAGCAGCCGGAGCCCCAGCAGGCCGCCCCGGCACCGCGCAGACGCCCCCGCTCCTTTGGTGAATGGTTTCGCGCAAAGGCGGGAATATCTTGATAAAAGCTGCGAAACGGAGGAATCGGGAATGAAGTACGCACTGATCGATATGGGCTCCAACAGCATCCGGCTGACGGTCTACGACGTGGACCAGACGGCATTTAAGATCCTGTTCCGGGAGAAGATCATGGCGGGCCTTGCCGGATACGTGGAGCACGGGCGGCTGAGCGGGGATGGCATCGAGTGTGCCTGCCAGAGCCTCCGGGAGTTCCGTCAGACCCTGGACCTGCTTCAGATCGGGAATCTGGCGGTCTTTGCCACGGCGTCGCTGCGCAATATCTCCAACACCGCCCAGGCGGTGGAGCAGATCTTCCGCGCCACGGGTATCCCGGTGGAGGTACTCTCCGGGGAGGCCGAGGCGGAATACGGCTTCCAGGGGGCCACCTGTGATATCCGGATCGCCGACGGACTGTTTGCGGACGTGGGCGGCGCCAGCGCGGAGCTGGTGCTCTTTGGCGGCGGACAGGTCCGAAAGGCCGCAAGCGTGCCGGTGGGATCCCTGAAGCTCTACCGGGAGTGCGTGAAAAAGATCCTGCCGGGCAAGGAATCCCGGCGGCGGATCGAGGCGGCCGTCCGGACCGCCTTTGAAGGCGACGACCTCCGGGACTTCCCGCAGCGGGCACACCTGGTCTGTGTGGGGGGAACGGCCCGTGCCTCCCTGCGCCTTTGCCGCAGGCTCTTCGGTCTGCCGGAGGACAGCCGGACCTTTACCCGCTCCCAGCTGGAGGCTCTGGACAGGCAGCTGCGGGGGACGGGAAAGGACACGGCGGATCTGATCCTGCGCTGTGAGCCCGAGCGCATCCACACCCTGGTCCCCGGGGTCATGGTGCTGCGGTTCCTGGCGGAGCGCTACGGCGTGGAGGACATCACCGTCAGCCACTACGGCGTCCGGGAGGGCTATCTGCGCCGGAAGATCCAGCCCTCCGTGCAGGCGTGACGGCCCGGCGCCGGCGGCCTTTGTATCATCCCCCTGCCCGGCGGCGCCGGACAGGGGGATGATATTTTACCAACTCTTTGCATGGCCGCGGTAGCGGCTTTACACAGCCCTGGCTTATACTGAGCGCGATCCCGGAGATCACGATATTTTGAGAAAAGAGAGGAACTCCCCATGATGAGACGACTTCTTGCGGGCCTGCTGGCCGGAGCCACTGTACTGGGACTGGCCGCCTGCGGCGCAGCCGCTCAGCAGCCCGGCGCACAGGCAGAGCCGATGGCTGCATCGCTGGACGGCACCCTTGCGGCTGCCTCTGTGCAAAATGATTCCCAGTGGACGGGGCGCGCACCCAAATATGTGTTTTTGTTTATCGGCGACGGCATGAGCTATCCTCAGTTCCAGGCCGCGGCGGACTATTTGGGCGCTGTGGCGGATCCTGACTATACCAATGCCCTGCCCAGCGTGAAGGACCGTCAGGGCGCCAAGCTGAACGGCCCTCAGGCGCTGAACTTCATGGACTTTGAAGTGGCCGGCTCCGCCGTCACCTACGATTCCTGCAGCTTTGCGCCGGATTCCGCCTCTACCGCAACCTCCATCGCCACCGGCTACAAGACCTATTCCGGCATGATCAACACAGATGAAACCGGTACAAAGACCTATGAGACCATCGCCGAAAAGCTCCATGAGCAGAAGGGCTGGAAGGTGGGCGTCATTTCCTCCGTCAACCTCAACCACGCCACGCCCGCTGCGTTCTATGCCCACCAGGCCAGCCGCAACAATTACTATGAGATCGGCGTGGAGATGGTGGAGTCCGGCTTTGAGTATTTTGCCGGCGGCGCCCTGAAAAAGCCCACCGGCAACGACGGCACCCAGAGGGATCTGTATGAGCTGGCTGCGGAGGCCGGATACAAGGTGACGACCACCCAGGCCGATGCGGCCAAGGTTACCGCGCAGGATGAAAAGGTCATTCTCATTGACGAGCATCTTGCCGACGACGACGCCATGGACTACGAATTGGACCGCGTGGAGGGCGAGTGGGCTCTGGCCGATTATGTGGAAAAGGGCATTGAGGTCCTGGACAACGACAAGGGCTTCTTCATGATGTGCGAGGGCGGCAAGATCGACTGGGCCTGCCACGCCAATGACGCCGGCTCCACCGTCAGCGACACCCTGGCGCTGGCCGACGCGGTGCAGGTGGCTGTGGACTTTGCCAAAAAGCATTCCCGGGATACCCTGATCCTGGTGACGGGCGACCATGAGACCGGCGGACTGACCATCGGCTATGCCGGTACGGACTACGACACCTATCTCACCAATCTGACCAGCCAGAAGATCTCCTACGCCCAGTTCGACGAGCAGTATGTGGCTCGGTACAAGGCGGAAAAGACCTCCTTTGCGGACGCGATGAAGGATGTGGAGGAGCTGTTCGGCCTGAAGCTCAAGGGCAGCGCCAACGACCGGCTGGTGCTGACCGCCTATGAGGTCCAGCGGCTGAAGGATGCCTACGCGCTGGCCATGAGCGACTACGATTCCGACGCCTACACCCAGGAGCAGTACGTGCTCTATGGCACCTATAACCCCTTCTCCGTCACGGTCACCCACATTCTGAACAACAAGTCCGGCATTGATTTTACCAGCTATTCTCACACCGGACTGCCTGTGGCGGTATTCGCTGAGGGCACCGGAGCGGAGAGCTTCGGCGGCTATTATGACAACACCGCCATCTATACCAAGCTGGCCAATATGCTCAAGGTCCGGTAAGACCCGTATCTTCCGCGGAAGCAGGGGGCGGCGCAGCCGCTCCCTGTGCCGCTGTTTCAGGAGGCAGTATGAAGATCCCTGTATTCCGATTTTCCAGAAAGACCCACGGACCTGTGCTGGCCGCTCTGCTCCTGCTGGCGGTGCTGCTGGTGCTGCCCACGGGCTTTGAGGGAAATCTGACCTATCAGAACGCCGACCGGGTCCGGGCAGAGGTGCTGGCCACCGATGAAAGCGACATCGTGGACACCGGTCTGATCCGCACCGGAGAGCAGCGGTGCACAGTGACGCTGCTGGGCGGCCGGTTCCGGGGACAGACCGTGGAAGCGGTGAACCGGCTCAACGGCTCCCTGGCCCAGGACAAGCTGTTTTCTCCCGGCGATATCGCCTTTGTGACGGTCAGCCACAGCGGCGGCGCCATCTCCGTGGTCTCCATGACGGACCATTACCGGCTGGACAAGGAGGCACTGCTGGCGGGCGCCTTTTTGCTGCTGCTGGTGCTGTTTGCCGGAGGAACCGGTCTGCGGGCCATCTTGTCCTTCGTGGATACCATTTTGCTGATGTGGAAGGTGCTGGTGCCCTGCCTGCTGCGGGGCTGGAACCCCGTCTGGGTGGCGCTGGGGCTGGTACTGGTCCTGACGGCGCTGATTCTCAGCCTGATCTACGGCTTTGACCGCCGGTGTCTGGCGGCTGTCTCCGGCGCGGCGCTGGCCATCGCCGTCACAGCGGTGCTGGGTGTGATCTTTACGGACCTGTTCCGCATCCATGGCGCTGTGATGGAGTCCAGCGAGAGCCTGCTCTATGCCGGGTATCAGAACCTGGACCTCACCCTGATCTTCATGGCCTCCATTTTCCTGGGGTCCTCCGGTGCGGTGATGGATCTGTCGGTGGATATCTGCTCCGCCGTGCATGAAGTGGTGGAAAAGCGGCCGGATATCGGCCCCAGAGAGGCCATCGCCTCCGGCTTTGCCGTGGGACGGGCGGCCTGCGGATCCACGACGACCACGCTGCTGTTGGCCTATTCCGGCAGCTATGTGGCGCTTTTGATGGTCTTTATGGCCCAGGGGACGCCGGTGGAGTTTATCCTGAATTATAAGTATGTGGCGGCGGAGATCGTCCACACGGTGGTGGGGTCCTTCGGCCTGGTGACGGTGGCTCCGCTGACCGCCATTACCAGCGGCCTGCTGCTGACGAGGCGGACGGCGGAGCGGACCGCTCCCTGAAGGGCATTCTTCCGGACGGCAGGAGGGTGCAAGGCGGCCCGCCTGACGCCGGATGGGCCGCTGTGCTTTCGAAAATCGTCCGGCAGCTTGCCGCCGGATAAAAAAACAGCAAGAAAGGCACGACATGCGTCGTGCCTTTCTTGCTGTGCGCCGCCCGGAGGACGGCCTGTTGGGATGGGATCATCTGGAGCGCTTGAGGACCTCCAGCAGGAAGGCCCATACCCGCTGCACGGAGGAGACGCTCATCTTCTCCCGGGGAGTGTGGATCTCCAGCAGATCGGGGCCGATGGACACGCAGTCCAGCCCCGGCAGCTTGCCGGCAAAAAGGCCGCACTCCAGTCCGGCGTGGATGGCCTCCACCTTGGGAGGCTTGCCGTACTGCTCTGTAAAGACCTCCACCATCAGGTCCCGCAGGGGGGAGTGCTCCTGATACTGCCAGCCGGTGTACTCGCCGGAGAACTCCACATGACCGCCCAGCTGCTCGGTCAGGCAGGCCAGACGGTCCTTGAGCATCTGCTTCTGGGAGTCCACGCTGCTGCGGACGCTGAAGGAGGCCCGGACCTCGTTTCCCTCCGTGACCAAAATGCCCAGATTCAGCGAGGTCTGCACCAGACCGGGGATCTCGGCGCTCATGGCCTGGATGCCGTTGGGCAGGCAGCTGAGCAGGCACAACACCTTGCCGGTGGAGGCCTGGTCCATGGGGACGGCCCCGGCGGCGGACATCTCCACCGTCACGGTCAGGGCCGCGTCGGTGGTGCGGTACTCGTTTTGGAAGACGGCCTCCATCTCTCCGGCGGCCTTTTCAGCGGCGGCGGGATCACAGACCACAAGCTGCGCCTGCGCCGCCACGGGAATGGCGTTGTCCTTGAGGCCGCCGCTGACGCTGACCACCCGCAGCTGTGTCTCCCGGGCCATGGCACGCAGCACCCGGCCCAGCAGCATGTTGGCGTTGGCCCGTCCCTTGTCGATCTCTGCGCCGGAGTGGCCGCCGGTGAGGCCCTCCACCTTCACGGTTACGGCGGAGCCGTCAAAGGGGGTCCGGGTCACCGGCAGGATGCAGGCGGTGGTGTTGCCGCCGGCACAGCTGACGGTAAAGATGCCCTCCGCCTCGGAGTCCAGATTGAGCATGGTGCGGCCCTTCAGCGGCGTTACGTCCATGGCGGTGGCGCCCAGCAGGCCGATCTCCTCGTCCACGGTGAACACCGCCTCCAGCCGGGGATGGGGGATGTCGTCGGCGTCCAGAATGGCCAGGGCCATGGCCACGGCGATGCCGTCGTCGCCGCCCAGCGTGGTGCCCTTGGCGTAGACGTAGTCGCCATCCACGGCCAGATCCAGGCCCTCACGGCTCATATCCTTGCCGCAGCCGGCCTCCTTTTCGCACACCATGTCCAGGTGCCCCTGGAGGATCACCGGTTTGGCGGCCTCATAGCCCGGGGTGGCCTCCTTGATGATGATGACGTTGTTGCTCTCGTCCTGATGATACTCCAGGCCCCGCTCTTTGGCAAAGGCCACGCACCAGTCGCTGATGGCCTTGGTGTTCCGGGACCCGTGGGGAATGGCGCACATCTCCTCGAAAAACCGGAACACGCTGCGGGGTTCCAAATGCTCCAAAACGCTCATAGCTGAAAACTCCTCTCGTTGAAAGATCGCTGATATCACGGCTTGAGCCGGTAGCGGCCGCCGGAGAGCTCCTCCAGCAGCTGCTGGTCCACCATGTAGCGGGCCAGCCGGGGGGCGAAGGCCCTGGAGTCCTGCACCGCCACCCGCCGCCGGGACCAGAACTGCCCCGCCTTCACGCCGGCGCACAGCTGGGCCATCTGGGCAAGATCGATCTGGTCGTGTCCCTTCAGATAGTGTACCACTTTTCCGGCGCTTTTGCTCAGCAGGATCCGCTCCAGGTCGGCGCTCTGGGTCATGCTCCGGCGCAGGCCCCACACGTACAGGATCGCCGTCACCAGGGCGAAGCCCAGGATACCCAGGATCATCTGTCCAGTGCTCACGGCGCCACCTTGTCCCTTCCCCGGAAGAGGATGAAGCGGTTGTTGCGCAGGATCTGCATATACTTCACCAGCCGGTCGTACAGCGGCTCCGCCTGCGCGCCGAACTGCGCCTTCATCCCCTGGGCCAGGTCGCCCACGCTCTTTGTCCCGTCGATCTCCTTCCACAGGAAGCTGCCGTACGCGTCCAGCCGGATGTGGCTGACCCGGGGGGTGTGGAAGAACTTCTGGGCGATGGCGGCGTAGAAGCCCCGGTGGACCATGTGGATGGTGACAGAGCCGTCCGCGTCCGCATCCCAGCCGTTGCGGGGATTTTTCACCGGGACCAGGTCCAGATAGTTGTCTTGTTTGTTTTTTGCCATATCGCTGCTCCTTGCGGGTAATAGCCCAAGCCGGGCTGCATACCAAAGTATACAGCCCGGCTTTTGGGAATGCAATCGTTAGTTTGCCTTCTTCTGCTCCTTGGTGGCAAAGAGGAAGATGGTCAGCAGGATGACGGCGAAGCAGATGAGGCCGCCAATCTGGCCGATGCTGAACTTTTCGCTGAAGTCGATGGCGTTGCTGACGTAGAGGGTGGCGCCCTTTTCGTCTACACCGATGGGGATGATGGCGAGAACCGCCAGCAAAATGCCCACGATGCCCTCGCCGGCGATCAGGCCGGAGGAGTAGAGCACGCCGGACTGGACCACGTTGTCCTTGACCTTGTCGCTGCTGTACTTGCGCTTTTCCAGGAACCAGCGCAGCAGACCGCCCAGCATCATGGGCACGGACAGATAGATGGGCAGGTAAAGGCCGATGGCGAAGGGCAGCACGGGGATGCCCAGCACCTCCACCACGATGGCGATGAACACGCCGGAGAGCACCAGGTTCCAGGGCAGGTTGCCGCCCATGACGCCCTCGACGATCATCTTCATCAAGATCGCCTGGGGAGCGGGCAGGTCGTTGGAGCCGTAGCCGCCCCAGGCCATGCTCAGCAGATACAAAATGGCGCCGATGGCCACGGCGGAGACCGCCACGCCGATCAGCTCGCCGATCTGCTGCTTGCGGGGCGTGGCGCCCACCAGGAAACCGGTCTTGAGGTCCTGGGAGGTGTCGCCGGCGATGGCGGCCACCACGCAGATCACGCCGCCGATGACGATGGCGGCGGTCATGCCCTCGATGCCGTCAGTGCCGGTGGCCTTGAGCAGCAGGGTGGAGATCAGCAGCGTGGCGATGGCCATACCGGAGACGGGGTTGTTGGACGAGCCGATCAGGCCCACCATGCGGGAGGAGACGGTGGCGAAGAAGAAGCCGAAGACAATGACGATCAGGGCGGTGAACAGGTTCAGGGGGATGGCGGGCACCAGCCACAGCACCACGGCCACGATCAGCACGCCCAGCAGCACCACCGTCATGGGCATATCCTGCTCGGTGCGCAGGGTGCCGGCGGTGCGGCCCTTACCGTAGTCGCCCATGGCGTCACGGAAGGTGCGGATGATCAGGGGCAGGGACTTGATGAGGCTCAGCACGCCGCCGCAGGCCACGGCGCCGGCGCCGATGTAGCGCAGGTAGTTGCTCCACAGGGCGGAGACACCCTTCTTGGCAATCAGCTCACTGATGGTCATGTCCGTGACAGGGAACATGATGGTGTCGCCGCCGAACAGGGCCATCAGGGGCAGGATCACGAACCAGCCCAGCACGCCGCCGGCGAACAGGTAAGAGGACACCTTCACGCCGCAGATGTAGCCCACGCCGGCCAGGGCCGGCAGCACGTCGATGCCGATGCCGGCGCCCTTGTAGCCGGGCACGTCGTAGGTGATCTCGCTGGGGAACACCTTCAGTCCGTCGGCAATGAACTTGTACAGCGCCGCGATGCCAAGACCTGAGAACACGGTGGACGCCTTGGCGCCGCCCTCCTCGCCGGCGATGAGCACCTCGGCGCAGGCCTGGCCCTCGGGATAGGCCAGCACGCCGTGCTCCTTGACGATCAGAGCGCTGCGCAGAGGGATCATCATGAGCACGCCCAGCACGCCGCCGCACAGGGCGATCAGGCCGATCTCCACCAGGGAGGGCACGTCGCACAGGCCATCCTTGGCCCACATGAACAGGGCCGGCAGGGTGAAGATGGCGCCGGCGGCCACGGACTCACCGGCGGAGCCGATGGTCTGGACCATGTTGTTCTCCAGAATGGAATCCCGCCGCAGGATCTTGCGGATGACGCCCATGGAGATGACCGCCGCGGGGATGGAGGCGGACACCGTCATGCCCACCCGGAGGCCCAGGTAGGCGTTGGCACCGCCAAAGACAATGGCCAGGATAGCGCCCAGTACGATGGAGACCACCGTGAATTCGGGCATGACCTTGTCCGCGGGGATATAGGGTCGAAATTTGTTTTCTTCCACGATACCCAATTCCTTTCTCTTGCAGAATTTTTTATGGCGCTGAACAGGCCGGCCTCGTATTCCAGAGTCCGGCCTGTTGCAGATCACCATGTTATTTTACAAAATCTTAACGGCTCCGTCAAGGACTTTTCGTTCCTGGGGATTTCCTGGGAATTATCGCCGCCGCCAGCTCAGCAGCAGGGCCGAGTTGGAGATCACCAGCACAGACCCGGCGTTGTGGACCAGGGCGCCCACTACGGGGTTTAAGATGCCGGTGATGGCCAGGGTGATGGCCAGGAAGTTCAGCGCCATGGAAAAGGTCATGTTCAGCTTAATGGTGGTCATCATCCGCCGGGACAGGGCCAGCAGATGGGGCAGCTCCTTCACCTCGTCGTCCACCAGGGCGATGTCCGCCGCGTCCACGGCGATGTCGCTGCCGACGCCGCCCATGGCGATGCCCACCTGGGCACGCTTCAGCGCCGGGGCGTCGTTGATGCCGTCGCCCATCATGCACACGGGCTCGCCGGAGCGCTGGCAGGCGTCGATGTAGTTCAGCTTGTCCTCCGGCAGACAGCCGGAGCGGACCTCCCGGATGTTCAGCGCCGCGGCGATGGTCCGGGCGGCGCTTTCGTGGTCGCCGGTCAGCAGCACCGGCCGGACGCCCAGGGAGGAGAGGCGGGCCACCATGTCCGCGCTCTCGGGCCGGAGGGTGTCCGCCAGGGCCAGAAAGCCGGCGAAGGCCCCGTCCACCGCCAGATAGGTGACAGTGCAGCCCCGGTCCAGAGCCGCCTCCGCCTCCGGCGGCGGGCAGAAGGCCACGCCCTGCTCCTCCAGCAGTTCCGGGCTGCCCGCCAGGACGGACCGGCCCTCCACCTCCGCAGCCACGCCCCGGCCGGGGATCATGCGGAAGTTCCCGGCGGCGGGGAGGCCGCCGCCCTCCGCCTGTTTCCAGCCGCTGACGATGGCCTTGCCCAGGGGGTGCTCGGACAGCTGCTCGGCCGCCGCCGCCAGACGCCGGAGGCTCCGCTCGTCCAGGCCCGGGAGGACGCTGCCGGCCTCTACCACCTGGGGCGTGCCGCAGGTCAGGGTGCCGGTTTTGTCAAAGGTGACCACCTGCACCTGGGCCAGCCGCTCCAGGGCGTCGCCCTGGCGGACCAGGAAGCCGTGGCGGGTGGCGTTGCCGATGGCCGCCATGATGGCGGTGGGGGTGGCCAGCACCAGAGCACAGGGGCAGAACACCACCAGGATGGTGACTGCCCGGATGATCTCGCCGGTGATGAGCCAGGTCAGCGCGGCGGCGCTGAGGGCGACCACCACGATCCAGGTGGCCCACCGGTCCGCCAGCCCCACGATCTTTGCCTTGCCCGCGTCGGCGGACTGGACCAGACGGATCATCCGCTGGATGGAGCTGTCCTCGCCCACCCGCGTGGCCTCCATCTCAAAGGCGCCGAACTGGTTCACCGTGCCGGAGGACACGGCGTCCCCCGGCCCCTTGTCCACCGGCAGGGACTCGCCGGTCATGACCGCCTGGTTGACGGAGGTCTGGCCGGAGAGGATGACCCCGTCCACCGGCACCGTCTCTCCCGGCAGCACCCGCAGATGCTCGCCCACCCGGACCGCCTCCGCCGCCACGATCTCCTCGCCCTCCGCCGTCAGACGCCGGGCGGTCCGGGGTGTCAGGTGCACCAGCTTTTCGATGCCGGCCCGGGCCTTGGCTACGGTCAGCTCTTCCAGCAGGGCGCCCAGCTGCATGATGAAGGCCACCTCGCCGGCGGCGAAGTACTCTCCGATGCACACCGACGCGATCAGCGCCAGGGACACCAGCACGTCTGCCTTGATATCGAAGGCGGTGACCAGGCCGATGAGGGCTTCCAGAATGATGGGCACACCGCACAGCACGATGGCCGCCCAGGCCATGTCGAAGGGGAGGGGCCGGAAGTCCAGCAGGCTGGCCAGCACCGCCGCCCCCGAGAGAACCAGCAGCGTCACGTCCTTTTTGATCCCGCCCAGCTCCAGCAGATGCTCCAGTCGTTCCATCCGTGCGTTCATAAAACAGCCTCTCTTCCATACCGTAGGGGGTATGGGTAAATTATACCCATGGGGGTATATTCTGTCAAGGGAAAAAGCAGCCGGTCCCGGCTGCTTTTTGCACTTATCCCATATTGGAGAACCGCTCCACCGCCTTGGTGAAGCTCTCGATGGTCTTATCGGCGTCGCCGTGCTGGATGCCGTCCCGGACGCAGTGCTTGATATGCCCCTCCAGCACCACCTTGCCGCAGCCGTGAAGGGCGGACTTGGCCGCGTTGATCTGGGCCAGGATATCCTCGCAGGGCACGTCCTCGTCCACCATCCGGTCGATGGCCTGGACCTGCCCGATGATCTTCTTCAGCCTGCGGTGCAGGTTCTCCGCGTCCATGCACTGCCTCATAAACATCCCTCCATACCGTAAGAGGTACCTGTATGGCCCTCATTATACCCGTGGCGGCGGCCCCTGTCAATGCGGCCGCCACGGGTGCGCTAACTCCGGTGCCGGCGGCCGGTGGAGGAGGGGAGACCCAGCTCCATGCGGTACTTGGCTACGGTCCGCCGGGCCAGACGGACGCCCTCCCCGGACAGCAGCTCCACCAGCGTCTGGTCGCTGAGGGGATGGGCGGGGTCCTCCTGGCGCACCAGCTCCAGCATCCGCCGCTTTACCGCCTGCTGAGAGGGGCCGGCCTGACCCACGGCATGGCTGAAGAAGTAGCGCAGGGGATAGGTTCCCTGGCGGCACTGGAGGTACTTGCCCCGGACTGCCCGGGATACGGTGGAGGGGTGGACCTCCAGCTGCTCCGCCAGGGTCAGCAGGCTCATGGGGGCCAGCTCGCCGGTCTTTCCGGAGAAGAAGGGGCGCTGGGCCTCCAGGATGGCCTCGGCGCAGCGGCGCAGGGTGCCGCCCCGCCGCTCCAGACTGTTGAGCAGCCACTTGGCCTGCTGCATCTTCTGCTGTAAGTAAGCCCGGGTCTCCTTTTCGTCGGATTCCTTCAAGAGCCGGGCATAGTAGTCGCTGATGGTGACCCGGGGCAGATAGTACTCGTTCAGCACCACCTGGAGTTCCCCGTCCAGCTCCACGATGAACACGTCCGGCCGGACGTACACTGTGGGCTCTGCCGGCTGGAAGGCCCGGCCGGGGTGGGGTTCCAGGGCGGCGATGGTCTTTTCCGCTGCCTGGATCTCCGCCGTAGTCAGGCCCAGCTCCCGGGCAATGGGCCCGTAGTGCCTCCGGCCCAGCTCCGGCAGGAACCGGGCCACGATGTCCATGACCGCCGGGGAGGGATGCTTCTGCCGGGACAGCTGCAGCAGCAGGCACTCCGACAGGTTCCGGGCGCCCACGCCCGCCGGGTCCAGACTCTGGATGGTGGCCAGGGCCTCGTCCAGCAGAGGGCGGGGCACCTTCATGTTCTCCAGTCCGTCCAGGTCCTCCTGGGCCAGATATCCGTCCTCGTCCACCAGCTCCGCCAGATACCGGCACAGAGCCAGCAGGGGCTTGGGAAGCCGCCGCCGGTCCAGCTGGTCCCGGAGAAAGGCGGAAAGACTCTCCGTCTCCCGGTCCAGGGCGCCCCGCTCCGGGGCAGCTGTGTCCTCGTGGACAAAGGTGCCGCCGTGGAGGCCGCCGTCGATCCAGCTGGCCTTCTGGCGCAGTTCCTCGTAGGCGCTGCGCAGGGACGGGGCATCCTCCTGTTCCACCAGGGGGTTCTCCTCACTGATTTTGCCCAGGTACTCCAGCAGCTCCTGGGAGTTCATCTGCAAAATCTCCATGGACTGGAGCAGCTGCGGCGTCAGCTTCAGCTCCTGCCGCAGCTCCGCTTTCAGCGTGACCAGGCTCATGAGACGCCTCCTCGCTCTGCGGCGCTGACATACTTGGCGATCTTCCGGGCGGCGGTGGCCTGGGAGATGCCCAGGTCCCTTGCCACGGCTACGGTGGTGCCGCAGCGGCGGTAGGACTCCCGGATGATCTGGCGCTCATAGGCGTCCATCCGCTCCGCCAGCGTGCCGGACCGCTCCGGCAAAACGGCGGGCAGGGGCTCCTCCTGGCCGGTGTACTCCTGGGGCAGGGCGGTCACGTCGATGATGGGATCCTGGACGATGATGACCAGCCGCTCGATGAGGTTTTCCAGCTGGCGCACGTTGCCGGGCCACTCATAGCGCTCCAGGAAGTTCAGAAAGCGGGGACTGAAGGTGAGGTTCTTCCCGTACTCCCCGCAGAACCGGGCCAGGAACTGGTGGGCCAGGGGGAAGATGTCCTCCTTGCGCTGCCGCAGGGGCGGGATGTGGATGCGGATGACATTGAGCCGGTAGAAGAGGTCGGAGCGGAACAGTCCCCGCTGGACCTCCTCCTCCAGATTGCGGTTGGTGGCCACGATCAGACGGAAATCCAACTCGATCTTCCGGGTTCCGGAGAGGCGCTCAATGGTCTTCTCCTGAATCAGCTGCAGGAGTTTGGACTGGATGTGGGGCGGCAGTTCGCCGATCTCGTCGAGAAACAGCGTGCCGTGGTTGGCCAGCTCGATTTTGCCGATCTTGCCGCCGGAGGCGGCGCCGGTGAAGGCGCCCTTTTCATAGCCGAAGAGCTCCGACTCAATGAGGTTCTCGTGGAGCACCGCGCAGTTGACCTCAATGAAGGGTCCCTCCGAGCGGTTGCTCATGGCGTGGATGGCCTTGGCCACAGCGCTCTTGCCCACGCCGGTCTCACCGGTGATGAGGATGTTGGCCTTGGTGTTGGCGGTATTCTGGATCAGCGTCCACAGCCGCTGCATGGAGTGGCTCTTGAATACCAGGGTGGTGGAGGTGGCCCGGGTCCGCAGCTCCGCGATCTCCTGGGAGTACTGCTGCAGAGAGTCCTGCAAATGGCGGTAGTTGCGCTGAATGGTGTTGATCTGCTCCATGGACACGGTGTTGAAGCACACGGCGTATTTCAGCTCCCCGTTGTCGTCGAACAGGGGGATGCCCACGGTCATGACGTTGCGGTGGGTGTGGTTGATGGTCTGGGTGGCGGTGATCTTGCGCTTCTGGCGGATCACCTCCGCCGTGATGCAGGGGGTGAAGGTGCCGTCGGCCTCCAGGTCGAAGGCGGACTTGCCCACGATGGAGTTGTGGGCAAAGCCGAAATTCCGCTCGTAGGTCTCGCTGACCCGCAGGATGGTGCCTTTGGCGTCGGAGAGCATCATGTCGTCCGCCAGCACCAGGTTATTCTCCGGGTTCAAAATATCAAAAAGCCCTTTGAGGTTGATATCTTCATCGAAAATGCCTGAAAAATTTGTGTTCTGCGCCAAACTTTTCACCTGCTTTCCACAAAACTGGCTGGTTGCTGCCGCTCTATTCATTTTTGAGTATAGCATATTCAAGAATGAATAGAAAGAGGAAATTTCCAGAAATTCCTTGTCGGTTTTTACAGAAAACAGCGGCCAAATTATTCTCTCCGCACAAAAAAATCTGTTTGTCCGAACGACCTTCCACGTATCCGTTCCTATTCATTTTTGAATAGAGTGAAGGGCGAACCCGATGGCGTTTCGTCAAAACTGCAAAAAGCGATTGCGGAAATTCTGCCAAGATGCACAGAAAGCGGCAGCGGCGGCAGGGAAAATGCCCTTGAAAAACTGGCATCGATTTTGCTATAATTTTAGACAGCAAAAACCGGGCTCGGCCCGATGAAATTATGAGGAGGAGATCTGCAATGTATCAGACCATTCGTTACGAGAAGAACGGCAACATCGGTATTGCCACCATCAATCGTCCCGAAGCCCTGAACGCTTTGAACTCCACGGTTATCTCCGAGCTGGAGCAGGTGATCGCCGAGGTGGAGAAGGACGCCGAGCTGGGCGCCTTCATCATCACCGGCGAGGGCCGCTCCTTCGTGGCCGGCGCCGATATCGGTGAGCAGAAGCCCATGGACGTGGCCCAGGGCCGCAAGTGGGGCCAGAGAGGCAGCGCCCTCTTCCGCCGTATCGAGAAGCTGGAGATCCCCACCATCGCCGCGGTGAACGGCTTCGCCCTGGGCGGCGGCTGTGAGCTGGCCATGGCCTGTGACATCATCCTGGCCGCCGGTCCCAACGCCGAGGGCAAGGGCGGTGCCAAGTTCGGCCAGCCCGAGGTGGGCCTGGGCATCACCCCCGGCTTCTCCGGCACTCAGCGCCTGCCCCGCCGCGTGGGTATCGCCAAGGCCAAGGAGCTGATCTTCTCCGGCAAGGTCATCGGCGCCGCCGAGGCCAAGGAGATCGGCCTGGTCAACGCCGTGTACGCCCCCGAGGAGCTGATGGACGGCGCCGTCGCCATGGCCAAGTCCTTCACCGCCAACGCTCCCATCGCCGTCAAGTACTCCAAGGCCTGCATCGACCGCGGCATGCAGATGGACATTGACGACGGCATCGCTCTGGAGAACGAGCTGTTTGCCATGTGCTTCGCCACCGAGGACCAGAAGGAGGGCATGGGCGCCTTCCTGGAAAAGCGCAAGGAAAAGCACTTCCAGAACAAGTAAGAGAATTCCGATACATATAAAAAAGAGGGATAAAACGACATGAAGAAAGTTCGCGTACTGACCGCTGAGGAAGCGGCCCTGCTGGTTCAGGACGGCGACACCATTTCCACCGGCGGCTTCGTCAGCTGCGCCTGCCCCGAGGCGCTGTCCATCGCGCTGGAAAAGCGCTTTCTGGAGACCGGCCATCCCCGTGACCTGACGCTGTTCTTCGCAGCCGGTCAGGGCCACCGGGACGGCACCGGCGGCGACCACTACGGCCATGAGGGCATGGTCAAGCGCGTGGTGGGCGGCCACTGGGACCGCGCCCCCAAGCTGGGCGACCTGGCTCTGGCCAACAAGATCGAGGCCTACAACCTGCCCCAGGGCGTCATCACCCATATGTACCGGGACATCGCCGCCCACAACATCGGCACCATCACCCACGTGGGTCTGTACACCTTCGCCGACCCCCGCAACGGCGGCGGCAAGCTGAACACCGCCACCAAGGAGGACCTGGTGAAGCTGGTGGAGATCGAGGGCGAGGAGCGCCTGCTGTACAAGGGCTTCCCCATCAACGTCTGCTTCCTGCGGGGCTCCTACGCCGATGAGTACGGCAACGTCACCGTCCACCGCGAGATCGGCCCTCTGGACGTCACCGCCCAGGCCCAGGCCACCAAGAACTCCGGCGGCAAGGTCATCGTCCAGGTGGAGAAGATCGTCCAGGGCGGTTCTCTGGATCCCAAGCTGGTGAAGATCCCCGGCATCTATGTGGACGCCATCGTGGTGGGTTCCATCGAGGACAACATGCAGTGCCTGGGCATGCCCTATGACGGCGCCCTGACCGGCGAGTTCCGCATCCCTGTGGACGCCATCCCCCCCATCCCCCTGGACGCCAAGAAGATCATTGCCCGCCGGGCCGCCATGGAGCTGCCCCAGGACGCCATCGTGAACCTGGGCACCGGCGCTCCCGAGAAGATCGCCAATGTGGCCGCCGAGGAGGGCATCTCCGACAAGATGACCCTGACCGTGGAGGCCGGCGGCATCGCCGGCGTGCCTTACGGCGGCACCCAGTTCGGCGCCTCCGCCAACGCCATGGCCATTCTGGACCACAACGTCCAGTTTGACTTCTATCAGGGCGGCGGCCTGGACGTTGCGTTCCTGGGCCTGGCCGAGACCGCGCCCAACGGCGACCTGAACGTGTCCAAGTTCGGCACCCGCCTGGCCGGCGCCGGCGGCTTCATCGACATCACCCAGAACGCCAAGAAGGTGGTCTACTGCGGCACCTTCACCGCCAAGGGCCTCAAGACCGAATGCCAGGACGGCAAGCTGGTCATCACCCAGGAGGGCGCCAAGAAGAAGTTCGTCAACCAGGTCGAGCACATCACCTTCTCCGGCGTCTACGCCAACAAGGTCCACCAGCCGGTGCTCTACATCACCGAGCGCGCCGTGTTCGAGCTGCGGCCCGAGGGCGTGACCCTGATCGAGATTGCCCCCGGCATTGACCTCCAGACCCAGGTCCTGGATCAGATGGAGTTCATGCCGAAGATCGCCGAGGACCTCAAGCTCATGGACGAGCGCATCTTCAAGGATGAGCTGATGGGCCTGGCCAACGACTAACGCAACCCCCAACCATATCGAGGAGGAAAAAAGAATGGCTTTAATGACCGCACAGGAATACGTTGAGAGCCTGCGCAAGCTGAACACCCGGGTGTACATGTTCGGCGAGAAGATCGACAACTGGGTGGATCACCCCATGATCCGTCCCTCCATCAACTGCGTCGCCATGACCTACGCCCTGGCTCAGGACCCCCAGTACGCGGAGCTCATGACCGTCAAGTCCAGCCTGACCGGCCACACCATCAACCGCTTCACCCACCTGCATCAGTCCACCGAGGACCTGATGAACAAGGTGAAGATGCAGCGCCTGCTGGGCCAGAAGACCGCCAGCTGCTTCCAGCGCTGCGTGGGCATGGACGCCTTCAACGCCGTGTTCTCCACCACCTATGAGATCGACGAGAAGTACGGCACCCACTATCACGATAACTTCAAGAAGTTCCTGACCATGGTCCAGGACAACGACCTGACCGTGGACGGCGCCATGACCGACCCCAAGGGCGACCGGTCCAAGGCCCCCAGCCAGCAGGCCGACCCCGACATGTATGTCCATGTCGTGGAGCGCCGGCCCGACGGCATCGTGGTCTGCGGCGCCAAGTGCCACCAGACCGGCTCCATCAACTCCCACTGGCACATCTTCATGCCCACCATCTCCATGGGCGAGGCCGACAAGGACTGGGCTGTGAGCTTCGCCTGCCCCACCGACGCCGAGGGCATGTACATGATCTACGGCCGTCAGTCCTGCGACACCCGGAAGCTGGAGGAGAACGCCTCCATCGACGTGGGCAACGCCAAGTTCGGCGGCCAGGAGGCCCTGGTGGTCCTGGACCACGTGTTCATCCCCAACGAGTACATCTTCCTCAACGGCGAGTATGAGTTCGCCGGCATGATCGTGGAGCGCTTCGCCGGCTATCACCGCCAGAGCTATGGCGGCTGCAAGGTCGGCGTGGGCGACACCCTGATCGGCGCCGCGGCCCTTGCCGCCGAGTACAACGGCGTGGAGAAGGCCAGCGCTGTCAAGGACAAGCTGATCGAGATGACCCACCTGAACGAGACCCTGTTCTGCTGCGGCATCGCCTGCTCCGCCCAGGGCTTCAAGACCAAGGCGGGCAACTATCAGATCGACCTGCTGCTGGCCAACGTCTGCAAGCAGAACGTCACCCGCTTCCCCTATGAGATCGTCCGTCTGGCCGAGGACATCGCCGGCGGCCTGGTGGTCACCATGCCCTCTCAGACCGACTTCAACTCCGACACCGTGGTGGGCCGCAACGGCGAGACCATCGGCGAGATCTGCAACAAGTTCTTCGCCGCCCGCGAGGGTGTCAAGACTGAGGACCGCCAGCGCATCATGCGCTTCATCGAGAACCTGTGCCTGGGCGCGGCCGCCGTTGGCTACCGTACCGAGTCCATGCACGGCGCCGGCTCTCCCCAGGCCCAGCGCATCATGATCGCCCGCCAGGGCAACATCCAGGGCAAGAAGCAGCTGGCCAAGGACATCGCGGGCATCAAGTAATCCGTCCAGGGGGGACGATGTCCCCCCTGGATACGAAGCCACCGCGCCGCCTGCGGCGGCACAATGGCTTCGATACCCCCCTCTCCTCCGCACGGCGGAGGAGCCGCGCCCAATGGCGCGGGCAGTGGTGTTCCGGACAGGCAGAGCCTGTCCGGAACGGACGGGGGACCCCTTTTCACATTGCGCGACCAAAATTTGATATAAGGAGACAACATCATGGATTTCAATCTGAGCCGTGAGCACCAGCTGATCCGGAAGATGATGGCGGACTTCACCGAGAATGAAGTCAAGCCCATCGCCGCCGAGACCGACCTCAACAGCGAGTACCCCCGGGAGAACATCGAGAAGCTGTTCGACCTGGGCGTCATGGGCATGTGCGTGCCCAAGGAGTACGGCGGCGCCGGCGCCGATCCTCTGGCCAGCGCCATCTGCATCGAGGAGCTGTCCAAGGCCTGCGCCTCCACCGGCGACATCGTCGCCACCCACAACGGCCTGTGCTGCGATCCCATCCTGACCCACGGCACTGAGGAGCAGAAGGCCAAGTATCTGCCCATGCTGACCACCGGCCACAAGGTCGGCGCTTTCTGCCTGACCGAGCCCAACGCCGGTTCCGACGCCTCCAAGGGCCAGACCGAGGCCAAGCTGGAGGGCGACCACTATGTGATGAACGGCTCCAAGATCTTCATCACCAACGGCTATGTGGCCGACGTGTTCGTGGTGTTCGCCATGACCGACAAGACCAAGGGCACCAAGGGCATCTCCGCCTTCATCGTGGAGAGCAGCTTCCCCGGCTTCTCCGTGGGCAAGCACGAGGTGAAGATGGGCCTGCACGGCTCTCCCACCGCTGAGATCGTGTTCACCGACTGTATCGTTCCCAAGGAGAACCTGCTGGGCAAGGAAGGCAAGGGCTTCAACATCGCCATGCAGACCCTCGACGGCGGCCGTATCGGCATCGCTGCCCAGGGCCTGGGCATCGCCGAGGGCGCCCTGGAGGAGGCCAAGAACTACACCAAGGGCCGCGTCCAGTTCGGCAAGCCCATCAGCAAGTTCCAGAACACCCAGTTCACCTTCGCCGACATGGAGCTGGGCTGCGAGGCCGGCCGTCTGCTGACCTATCAGGCCGCCATCCTCAAGGGCGAGGGCAAGCGCTACACCAAGGAGGCCGCCATGGCCAAGCTGTTCACCTCTGAGCACGCCATGAAGACCACCACCAAGGCGCTGCAGATGTTCGGCGGCTACGGCTACACCAAGGACTATCCCATGGAGCGCATGATGCGCGACGCCAAGATCACCGAGATCTACGAGGGCACCTCCGAGGTCCAGCGCATCGTCATCTCCGCCAACATGGGTCTGTAAGAGGAGGAAGAAACGACTATGAAGATCATTGTTTGCGTCAAGCAGGTACCCGATACCTCCGGCAAGGTGGCTGTCAATCCCGACGGCACCCTGAACCGTGCATCCATGCAGACCATCACCAACCCCGACGACATGAACGCCGTGGAGGCCGCCCTGAAGCTGAAGGACGCCACCGGCTGCAAGGTCATCGTTATCACCATGGGTCCCCCGCCGGCAGCCGGCATGCTGCGTGAGCTGATGGCCATGGGCGCCGACGAGGGCGTTCTGGTGTCCGCCCGCGAGTTCGGCGGCTCCGATACCTACGCCACCTCCCAGATCCTGGCCGCCGCCATTTCCACCATCGGCGTGGAGAAGGACGATATCGTCATGTGCGGCCGGCAGGCCATCGACGGCGACACCGCTCAGGTCGGTCCCCAGATCGCCGAGAAGCTGCACCTGCCCCAGGTCACCTATGCCGCCGACATCACCAAGGACGGCGACACCGTCACCGTCAAGCGTATGCTGGAGGACGGCTACATGACCATCAAGGTCCAGACCCCCTGCCTCATCACCTGCATCAAGGAGCTCAACCAGCCCCGCTACATGAGCATCGGCGGCATCTATGCCACCTACAACAAGCCTCTGGAGACCTTTGACTATGAGAAGCTGAAGGATCATCCCCTGATCGACGCCACCACCATCGGCCTCAAGGGCTCTCCCACCAACATCTTCAAGAGCTTCACCCCGCCTGCCAAGGGCGTCGGCATGATGCTGGAGGGCAACGGCAAGGAGACCTGCGAGAAGCTGGCCGGTATTCTGGCCGACAAGCACATCATCTGAGAAAGGGGAACATACGACTATGTCTAACTTCAATAGCGCGGATATCGCTGCTTTCAAGGACGTATGGGTGTTCTGTGAGCAGCGCGAGGGCAAGCTGATGCCCACCGATTTCGAGCTGATCTCCAAGGGCCGCGACCTGGCCAACGAGCTGGGCGTGAACCTGTGCGGCCTGCTGCTGGGCGGCGAGGGGATCGAGAACGTTGCCAAGGAGCTGGGCGGCTACGGCGCCGACAAGGTGATCGTGTGCGAGAGCCCGCTGCTGGCCGTGTACAACACCGACGCCTATGCCAAGGTCATCTGCGACGTCATCGAGGAGATGAAGCCCGAGGCCTTCCTGATCGGCGCCACCAACATCGGCCGTGACCTGGGCCCCCGCTGCGCCGCCCGTCTGCACACCGGCCTGTGCGCTGACTGCACCCACCTGGACGTGGATGTGGCCAACTACATCCAGTTCCTGCGTGAGTCCTCCACCCTGGACGTGGACAACACCAAGTGGGACATGGAGGACCGGAACCTGAAGATGACCCGTCCCGCTTTCGGCGGTCACCTGATGGCCACCATCATCTGCCCCCGCTTCCGTCCCTGCATGGCGACGGTGCGTCCGGGCGTCATGAAGAAGAACCCCTTTGACCAGGCCAAGGCCGACGCCTGCGAGATCGTCAAGCCCGCCTTCTCCCTGACCGAGGCCGACATCCACACCGAGGTCACCGAGGTGGTCAAGGCCGCCAAGAAGCTGGTGGACCTGATCGGCGCCGACTACATCGTGTCCGTTGGCCGCGGCATCAGCAAGGATGTCGAGGGCGGCATCAAGCTGGCTGAGGAGCTGGCTGAGGTGCTGGGCGGCGTCGTGGGCGGCTCCCGTGCCACCATCGACTCCGGCTGGCTGTCCGCCGACCATCAGGTGGGCCAGACCGGCAAGACCGTGCATCCGAAGGTGTACATCGCTCTGGGCATTTCCGGCGCCATCCAGCACAAGGCCGGCATGCAGGACTCCGAGTGCATCATCGCGGTGAACAAGAACGACACCGCTCCCATCTTCGAGATCGCCGACTACGGCATCTGCGGCGACCTGTTCAAGGTCACTCCCATGCTGATCGAGGCCATCAAGGCCGCCAAGGCTGCCAAGTAAGGTACTGCCGGGAAATCCGCTGCTCTGCAACGCAGAGCTGAGCGAAAAACAACAGCCGGAGGTCCGGCGTTTCCAGAAGAAACGCCGGGCCTCCGTTGCGGGCTGACTTGTTAAAAAAATCACGGCAAATTTTGTCTGATGGACCGGGTTTGCCTGATTGATAAACAGCAAGCTATTTTGGAAGGGAGAAAGAAACACATGAAGAAGAAAATTTTTGCGCTGCTGATGGCGGCCGCAATGTCCCTGGGCCTGTTAAGCGGCTGCGGAACCGCTGACAGCGGGGTCATGGACCAGGCCAACGCCAACGCTGTCTCCGGCGGCAACAGCGACCTGCCGGTGGTCACCTGGAAGATGGGCTCCACCTGGGGTGCCGGCAACGTCCACTTCACCGTGGATCAGCGGTTCAGCGAGATCCTCAGCCAGCTGACCGGCGGCCGCTTCACGGTCACCAACTACGCCGACGGCGAGCTGTGCTCCGCCAGCCAGCTGTTCGACTATGTCAGCCAGGGCACCATCGAGTGCGGCGGCGACTGGGGCGGCTACTGGTCCGGCAAGGACACCGCTTTCGAGCTGCTGTCCACCATCATGGACGACTTCACCGCGCTGGATTACTACACCTGGATCTATGAGGCCGGCGGTATGGAGTGCTACAAAGAGATGTACGGCCAGTACAACATGGAGTACTTCCCCCTGGTCACCAACCCCTCTGAGTCCGGTATCCGCTCCGTGAAGCCCATTACCTCCATTGAGGATATGCAGCACATGAAGATCCGTCTGGGCGGCGTTATGGCCGGTAAGGCGGCTCAGAAGCTGGGCATCAACATCACCACTGTGGCCGCTTCCGAGCTGTATGAGTCCCTGCAGCGCGGCGTGATCGACGGCGGCGAGTTCTCCGGCCCCAAGGCTGACGACTCCCTGAAGCTGCAGGAGGTCGCTCCCTACTGGTGCGCTCCCGCCTGGTATCAGTCCGCCGGCGTCAACGGCGTCATGGTCAACCTGGACGCCTGGAACAAGCTGCCCGAGGAGTATCAGGTGGCCTTTGAGACCGCGGCCCGCCTGTGCTGCGGCGAGCAGCTGTCCCGCTACATCTACAACGACATGACCGTCACCAACCAGATGATCGACGAGCAGGGCATCACCGTCACCCACCTGTCCGACGAGGACATGGAGCTGATCCGTCAGACCTGCCTGGAGACCTATCTGGAGGAGTGCGAGATCAACCCCAATTTCAAGATGGTCTATGATTCCATGCAGGCGTATCGTGCGACTGCCGACAACTATCGCGACTGGACCGGTGACTACGGCTTCGGCTTCAACCGCGAAGCGTAAAGCGCCTCTTGAAAAAGAGAAAATCTTGAGAGAGGTGTAAAAATGAAAGTAATCGATGCTATCTGCGGGGTCATCGACAAGGTGAACGACATCCTTGGCAAGGTGTTTTCCCTGCTGGTTCTGGGCATTCTGGGCGTCATTTTGTGTGAGGTCGTGCTGCGGCGCATCTTCAACAGCCCCCAGATCTGGACCCAGGATCTGATCGTTATGCTGTTTGCCAGCTATATCATCCTGATCTGCGCCTACGGCTTTCAGAAGAAGGCCTTCGTGGCGGTGGACGTGCTGTTTGCCCAGCTGCCCATGCTGGCCCAGCACATCCTCCACACGGTCACCTATCTGATCTTCCTGGTACCCTTCGTGGTGTCCATGCTGCCCGTGAGCTGGAACTTCTTCCTGAAGGCCTATACCACCGGCGAGCAGACCTACTCTGTGTGGGCCGCGCCTACCTGGCCTGTGAAGTTCTGCCTGTTCTTCGGCCTGCTGCTGCTGGCTGTCCAGTCTGTTTCCGAGATCCTCAAGCAGGTGCGCGGCATCATCGAGGATGTCACTGCTAAGAAACTGCCCAAGGATGGGAAGGAGGCGCAGAAATGACTGCTTTGATGGATTATTTACAGGGGCTTGTAGCCTCCTCCGGAATCGTGGCCAGCGACCTGGCCGTTGTCATGATCGCGCTGCTGTTCGGTTTGATGCTGGTGGGCCTGGTCCTGGGCCAGGAGCTGGCCTTCGTTCTGGGCGGCGTCGGCGTGCTGGTTGGCTGGCTGGCCTGGGGTGATCCCGGCGTCACCATCGCCATGACCAAGATCTATGACCAGATGCAAAGCTACTCCATGGTGGCTATCCCCATGTTCGTGCTGATGGCCAATTTCCTGACCTACTCCAAGGTGGCGGACGGCCTGTTCGAGTCCATCCGCTACCTGCTGGGCCCCCTGAAGGGCGGTCTGGGCCTGGCCGTGATCCTGGTTTCCACCGTGTTCGCCGCCACCACCGGTATCGTGGGCGCCTCCGTGGTCACCATGGGCATGCTGTCCCTGCCCGTGCTGCTGCGCAGCGGCTATAAGCCCTCTCTGGCCTGCGGCATGGTGTGCGCCGGCGGCTCTCTGGGCATTCTGATCCCGCCCTCCATCATGCTGGTGTCCATGGGCTCCTACGCGGAGGTCTCCGTCGGCAAGATCTTCTTTGCCGCCATCGTTCCCGGCCTGTGCCTGTCTCTGTGCTACATCATCTATCTGATGGTGGTCTGCCATATCCACCCCGACTGGGGCCCGGCCATGAGCGCTGAGGAGCTGGCGGAGATGCCCCTGCGGAAGCGCATCACCGGCTCCCTGGTGAACCTGGTCCCCCCGCTGCTGCTGATCATCGCCGTGCTGGGCTCCATCTTCGGCGGCATCGCCACCCCCACGGAGGCTGCCGGTGTGGGCGCCTTCTTCGCCCTGATCCTGGCCATCTGCTACAAGCAGTTCAGCTGGAAGATGCTCTATGAGTCCCTGATGGATACCGCCAAGACCACCGCCATGGTGTTCATCATCCTCTTCGGCGCGGCCGCCTTCACCGGCGTGTTCATGTCTCTGGACGGCGACCAGATCATCTCCAACTGGGTGCTGGGCATGGGCATCGGCAAGTGGGGCGCCTTTGCCATCATGATGATCATCATGTTCATCCTGGGCATGTTCATCGACTGGCTGGGCATCGTCATGATCGTGTTCCCCATCTTCCTGCCCATTATGGATCAGTTCGGCTTCGACCGTCTGTGGCTGGTGGCCGTCAGCGCCACGCTGCTGCAGACCTGCTTCATGACCCCGCCCTTCGGCTTCGCTCTGTTCTATGTCAAGGGCATCCTGCCGGACAACATCAAGATCCAGGAGGTCTACAAGGGCGTCATTCCCTTTATCATCATCATCTGCATTGTGACCGCCCTGTGCGCGGTCTTCCCGCCTGTGGTTACCTGGCTGCCCGGCCTGCTGGCTGCCTGAGTGCTCTGCGGAGAACAAGCAAAACGGCCGTCCCGTATGGGACGGCCGTTTTTTCTGATGGGTTTAAGGGGCCGCGGGACCGATCTCTCGCACCGTCAGGCGGTCGCCCGCCACAGAGAAGCGGACCTCCAGCCCGGCGAACACGAAGCCATAGACCCGCTCCGGGTCGTCCTGGTAGTGGGGCCGGGGGTCCAGGGCCAGTACACCGGTCAGGGCCTCCCGCCGCTCCGGCGGCACCCGCTCCAGCAGATGGGGCGGGATGTCCACCGTCAGCGCCGGCGCCGCCGGGGCGCTGGCAAAGCCGCCGGTGGCCTCCGGACGGCAGTCCCCGTAGGGGAGGTAGGGCTTGATGTCCAGAATGGGGGTCCCGTCCATCAGGTCCGCACCCCGGACGCGCAGCACCGTGCCGTCATGGGCCGTGGTCTCCACGGCCTCCAGCGCCACGCAGGAAAGGCCGATGGGATTGGGCCGGAAGGGGGAGCGGGTGGCGAATACGCCCATTCTGGCGTTGCCGCCCAGCCGCGGCGGCCGTACGGTGGGGGACCAGCCCTGCCGGAGGGACTGGTCAAAGGCCCAGATCAGCCAGATGTGGGAAAAGCCCTCCAGGCCCCGCAGGGCGTCGGGATTGCGGAACTCCGGCTCAAAGACCACGGTGGCGGAGAGAGCCTCCACCAGACCGCTCTGCCGAGGCACGCCGAACTTGGAGCCGAATTCGCTGTGGATGCGGGCAATGGGCCGCATGGAAAAGGTATCCGCCATGAGAGGGCCTCCCTTGTGTGGTATGTAGATCGCTCCCATTATACCGGACCGGGCGGAAAAAGAAAACCAAAAAAACCGGAGGTGCAAAGGCCGGCCCTTCGAAAAAGAGCCCGACTCCCCACGGGAGTCGGGCTCTCAGCATCGCCTGCCGGCGGGAGATGAAAGCGGGAAGGGGACGCAGGGCCGCCTCCGAACCCTGCCTCTGCCGGGCCGGTGCCCTCTGCCCGGAGCAGAGGGGTTTCGGGACAGACCCGCGGATCTCCGCGGCGGATCACATGGCCCAGGCCGCGGCGCCCAACACGCTCTCCGGCATATGCATCACCCACCAGGCGGCGGCGAACAGCGACAGGGCGGTGAGGACGATCACGGTGCACAGCAGCATCCCCACCCAGTCGTATTTGACGGCGCTGCTGTTCCGGGCCGCCAGCAGCACCTCTGCGCCCAGCAGCACCAGCACCAGGGGGCTCAGCTTCAAAAGCCACAGCAGGTCCGCCTCCGGCAGGAGGAGGGAGGCCAGCATCCAAAGGCCGAAAACCACCAGGGTCACGCCGAAGGTGAAAGTGCCCACCCGCCGGGAAGGACGCATCGGTGTCTGCTCACGGTTCTCCATGGATATCCTCCTCGTTCTCCGACTCCGCAGATTGTTCCGTTTCCAAAGGCTCTGCCGCCTCCGGCTCCGGGCTGTCCTCCGGCTCCGCTCCGCCGGAGACCGGCGGGGTGAAGGGCGGGATGTCGTCCTCCGGCACGGCCCGGACCTTGGGGCCCCGGATGAACCACAGGCCCAGCGCGATCACCAGCACCGTCATCACCACCCGGGGCAGGTCGTAGCACAGGAAGTAGTACAGCCAGTCCCAGAGGATCCCGCCCAGACGGCGGATCAGCGTGTCGTAGAGCAGATACATGCCCACGATCACCAGTACCCAGCCGATGACGCTGTGGCGCTTTTGCAGCAGGGCGGTCATCTGACGGGCGTCCATATCCGACAGGCCGAAGAGGTAGGCGTCCTCCGGCGCGGTGCCCTGGTCGATCTGGCGGCGGAGGTTGTAGCTGTCAAAGAAGGCATACAGCCAGATCACCGGCGCGAAGAAGGCCAGGGGCCCCAGCCTCAGAAAGCCCGCCGCGGCGATCAGGGTAAAAACGCCCAGCAGCAGAGAGAGGCCTCGCTTCATGTACCCCTGGTACATCTGGCCGCAGCCGCACAGGCAAGAGGTGAGAAAGAGCAAAAATCCGTGTGGTTGTTTCATGGGTGGGTTCCTCCTTGTGTGGTGCCCGGCTCACCGCCGAGCGAGTCGAACCATCCGGCCAGGCCGGAAAAGGCGTCCTGAAAATTTTGGGGCCAGTCGGCGGCCCACTCCGTCATGGCGGTGCCCGCCTCCGCCAGGGGGCGGGGCCGGTCCTGCCGCTCCGGGCTTATGCCGCCCCACAGCAGCGTCAGCGCCAGGGCCACGGCGGCGGCCGCTGTGGCGTAGCGGCTGGTGACCAGCCGGATCACCCGCCGCCGGATGCGGCGGCCCAGGCCCTCCCGGCAGGCCGGGGTGGGGGCCAGCAGCGCCTCATCGGTCAGACGCTCCGTATAGCGCTGGAGGCACCGGTCGCAGAAGGCCAGGTGCTCTGCGATCTCCAGCCGGTGGAGTTCGTCCAGCGGGGCTCCGCCGGTCAGTGCCTCCAGGGCTTGATCCGTCAGGTGTCCGTGACTGTCAAAGATCTCCATTCCGCCGCCTCCTTTCCAATTCCTCCCGCAGCAGCCGTTTGCCCCGGGAGAGCTGTGTATGAATGGTTTTCACCGGCCGGCCCAGGGCCAGGGCCGCCTCCTCCGGCGTCCGCTCCTTCAGCAGGCACAGCTTGCACACGGAGCGGTAGGGCTCCCGCAGGGCCGTCACCAGATCCGCGATCTCTCCGGCGGAGGCCCGGCTCAGGGCGATCTCCTCCGCTGGGGGAGACAGGCCCGGGGGAAGCTCCTCCTCCCCCGGCAGCACCGTGCGGCGGCTCCAGGCGCTTTGCAGGTGGTCCTTGGCCTTGTTGGCCGCCACCCGCCCCAGCCACTGCCGTTCGTAGCCGGCAGGGATGGTGTCCCGGTGAAGATAGGCGGAGAGGAAGGTCTCCTGGGTCAGATCCTCTGCCGCGGCGCCGTCCCGGACCAGCTGGAAGCAGATGGTGTACACCAGCCGCTCGTACTGCCGTACCAGCTGGGAAAAGCTCTCACTTGTCATGACTGCCACGCCGCGCCGCCGCCTCCTCTCTTGCTCCGTCGTTTATCATACGAGACAGCGTCCCGGATTTCTTCAAAAAAATGAAAATTCTCTCCCCGGCCAGGCTCCGGCAGGGGAGAGAGCGCTCAGTTCCGGCGAATGCCCCGGACCACCACCGCCGGCTCTCCGGCGGCATGGGTCACGGCGGCCTCCACTCCGTAGACCGCGGCCAGGGCCTCCGGCGTCACCACGGAGGCGTCCCCGGCGGCGTGGACGGCGCCGCCCCGGAGCAGCAAAAAGCGGTCGCAGAAGCGCAGCGCCTGGGTGAGGTCGTGGAGCACCGCCACGGCGGTGAGCCGTTCCTCCCGGCAGATCCGGCGCACCAGATCCAGCACCTCGTACTGGTTGCGCAGGTCCAGATTGCTGGTGGGCTCGTCCAGCAGCAGGAGCTTCGGCCGCTGGGCCAGGGCCCGGCCCAGCAACACCTTCTGCCGCTCGCCGCCGGAGAGCCGGTCAAGCTCCCGGTCCGCCAGCGTCTCCAGGTCCAGGCGGCGCAGGACGGCCTCCACCGCCCGCCGGTCCTCACCGGAAACGCCCCAGCGCAGATAGGGCTTGCGGCCCAGCAGCACCGTATCGTAAACCGTCAGCGCCGCGGCGGTGTTCTCCTGGGCCACGAAGGCCGCCTGCCGGGCCAGCGCGCCGGGGGAGAGGGCCGTGAGGTCCGTACCGTCCAGCATTGCCCGCCCGGCTCTGGGGCGCAGGATGCCGCCCAGGCATTTGAGCAGGGTGGACTTTCCGGCACCGTTGTTGCCCAGGACCGCCAGAAAGGAGCCCGGTTCCACGGAAAAAGAGATGTCCCGCAGGATCTCCCGCCCGCAGGGATAGGAGAAGGAGAGGCATTCCACATTCAGCACAGGCGGTCCCCCCTTCGAAACAGCAGATAGAGAAACATAGGCGCCCCCAAAAAGGAGGTGATGGCCCCGATGGGCAGCACCGCCGGAGACAGCAGTTCCCTGGCCGCCAGATCGCCCAGCAGCAGCAGCGCCGCGCCGCCCAGGGCGGAGGCGGGGATCAGAAAACGGTGGTCGGCGCCGGTGAAGCGGCGCAGCATGTGGGGCGCCACCAGCCCCACAAAGCTGACCACCCCCACGAAGGCCACGCTGACGGCGGCGATGAGGGTACACAGCGCCATGCTGGCGCAGGTCAGGACGCCCACGTTGACGCCCAGGCTTCGTGCGGTGTCTCCGCCGCCGGAGAGGGCGTTGTAGTTCCAGCGGTTCCACAGGAAAAAGAGCAGGGCCGCCGCCGTGCAGGCGGCGATGAGGCCGATCTCGCTCCAGCCGGGCCGGCCCAGGTCCCCGAAGGTCCAGTAGACCACCGTGGCTACCTGGACGTCGTCGGCAAAGTATTGCAGCAGGGTGGTGCCGCCGGTGAACAGGGAGCTCAATGCCACCCCCGCCAGGATCATGGAGGAGGGCGCGGCGCCCCGCAGCCGGGACAGTGCCAGCACGAATACCGTGGTGGCCATACCGCCTAAAAAGGCGCACACCGTCACGGCGGCGGGGGAGGAGATGGTGACGGCGGAAGCAGCGTTGGCGGCGTTCTGGACCCCGGCGTCCAGGCCGATGATGGCCGCCGCCGCGCCGAAGGCCGCCCCCTGAGATACCCCCAGTGTGGAGGCAGAGGCCAGGGGATTGCGGAGCACGCACTGCATCACGCAGCCGGACAGGGCCAGGGCGGCGCCCACCACGGTGGCCGCCGCCGTCCGGGGCAGCCGCACCCGGAAGAGGATGGCCCGGGTCTGGTCGGTGCCCCGGCCCAGCAGGGCCTCCAGCAGATCGCCCGCCGTCAGGGCGGAGGAACCGGTGGTCAGGGAGACCAGGACCAGAGCCCCCACCAGCAGCGCCAGCACCGCCAGGGTCAGCCATCTGCGCCGGAGGAGGCGGCCGTATGCCGCCGGCATGGTCCGCTCACGTCCCATGGCCGATCACCAGGGGACCAAAGCCCAGACCCTCCGCCGCCATCTCGGCGTAATAGCCCCGACCCAGCAGGAATTCCAGGATCTCGTCGGTCGTTTCCGCCATATCCACGTCAGCAAACCGCTCCGGATACAGGACGGACCCGGCGTAGTAGGCGTCGGCCAGGGCATAGCCCACGTTGGTGGAGTAGTTGTTGTAGGACACGCAGGCGTAGACCTGTCCCTGCCGCACCGCCGTCAGAGCGTCGAAGAAGCCGGGGTTGGCGTCGTATTCCCCGTTGACCAGCTCCAGGCTGCCCGGGTCCAGAAAGATCACGTCCGGGTCCCAGGTGAGGAGCTTCTCCGGATCGGCGTCGTAGTAGCCCTCCTGGTCCGCCTCGTCGGCCACGTTCCGGGCGCCGATGGCCAGGAAGGGGCCGAAGCGGGAGTAGGTGCCGGTGAAGCCGTGGGCCCCGGAGAAAGTGACGGCCCCGGCGTAGCAGGCGGGCTTGTCCGATTCCGGAATGTCCGCCGTCCGGGCGGCCAGATCCGCCTTGCAGCCGTCGATGTAATCCAAAACCGCCTCACACCGCTCCCGGGCCCCCAGCACCTGGGCGGCCACGGTCATGGCGGTGTAGAAGCTCTCATCGATGAAGTTGATGCTCTGGGCCCGGACGGATACGCAGGGGATGCCGGTGGCGGCCTGGAGATCCTCCAGGGCCTCCTGGGTGTAGCCGGAGAGGATCACGTCCGGCTGGAGGGTGATGAGCTCCTCCACATAGGCGGTGTTGGCGGTGCCGCCGCCCTTGCCGATGGAGGGAAGGCGCTCCAGAAGGTCGTGGTAGACATAGGCGTAGTCCCGGAGGGGGGAGGTCCCGTAGGTTTTGTCGGTGTCCTCCACGCCGGCGAGGCGGTCGGTGCACTGGAGATAGCACACCATCCGCAGCGCGCCGGAGCCGGTGCACACCACCGTCTCCACGGTCTCCGGAATCTCCACGGTCCGGCAGTAGCTGTCCGTCACGGTGCGGACGGCGGTATCCGCGGCGGGATCATCACCGCCGCCAGCCCCGCCGCCGCAGGCGGTGAGGCCCGCCAGGGCCAGCAGGGTCAAAAGCAGAGAAAACAGTCGTCTCATGCAGGTTCCTTTCCTTGATGGGGGTCAGCGGTCATAGGGGCGGAAGCAGTGCAGGCACACCACCTTCCCGTCCTGGAGACGGGCCATGTGCTCCGCCATGGTCTCCCCGCAGATCGCGCAGGTGCAGGTGCGGAAGAGCTGGGCCTTTTCCGGCAGGGGGACTCTGGGAGCCGTGGTGGTGAAGAGGTCCTCCAGCGGGGCCTCCAGGATCCACCGCATCCGCTCCTCCCGGGTCATGTCCGACTGATTGCGCAGGGCCACCACCCGGACGCCCTTTCCCGTGGCCCGGCTGTAAAAGGTGTAGGCGCTCTTGCCGGTGGGGGTGTAAAGGAGATTGCCCTTGCCGAAGGTGCAGCCCAGCAGCACCTGGACAGCGTCCACCGGGCAGGCGTCGGTCTCGGCGATGCACACCAGCTCCTCGTCGGGGGAGAAGCCCCAGCCCAGCCGGTCCCGGACGTACTCGCACAGACGCACGCCCAGGGCCAGGCCCGGGCAGGTATGGCCGTGGAAGGCCGCGCACTTGTCCCAGATGGCTTTATCCACGGGGTGCCTCCTGTTCCGCCGCGGCCTTCACCGCCGCCTCCCACACGGTCTGAAAGGGGACGCCGCAGCGCCGGGCGGCGGCTGCCGCGTCGCCGTACTCCGGCTTTTCCTTACAGATGCCGAAGCCCTCCCCCCGCTTCATGGCGATGGGGCCAAAGGCCGTCTCCACCGTGCGGCAGGAGGGGGTGAGCACATAGCGGGCGCACCGCCGGGCCCGGACCCCCAGGGTAGAGGTCTCCCGCAGCACGGCCCGGGCCAGGCGCTCCTCGTCGGCGGGACGGCACAGCACCGTCAGCGCCGCGGCGGCACGGCCCTTTTTCATGACGATGGGGGCGGTGGTTACGTCCAGGGCCCCCTGGGCCATCAGGGTCTCGCAGGCGTAGGCCAGGGCCTCCGCCGTGGAGTCGTCGATGTGGCAGACCAGCTCCGTGATCTCCTCCCGGCCCGCCTGGCCGCTCTCGCCCAGCAGGGCGCGGACGCAGTTGGCGGCGGGGAACTCCTTGCGGCCCACGCCCACGCCGGTGGCCTCCAGGGTCATCAGGGGCTGGGGGCCGAAGGAGGCGGCAAAGTGGGCCAGCAGGGCCGCGCCGGTGGGGGTGCACAGCTCTCCCCGGATCTCGCCGCCGTAGCAGGGGACGCCCCGCAGCAGGTAGGCGGTGGCGGGGGCGGGCACCGGCATAATGCCGTGGGCGCAGCGGACCTGACCGCTGCCCACATGGACCGGGGAGGCCGTGATCCGCTCCGCGCCCAGCAGGTGCAGCGCCAGGCACACGCCGGTCACGTCCGCCACCGCGTCCAGGGCGCCCACCTCGTGGAAATGGACCTCTGTCACCGGAACGCCGTGGGCCGCGGCCTCGGCGTCGGCGATGCGGCGGTAGACGGCTTTGGCGTTCTCCCGCACCGCCTCCGGCACCGGCAGATGGTCCAGAATGCGGTCGATGTCCGCCGGAGCCGCGTGGTGATGGTGGCCGTGCTCATGGGAGTGCTCGTGGTCGTGGGGATGGTCGTGGTCATGGTGATGGTCGTGCTCATGGGGATGTTCGTGGTCGTGAGGGTGCTCGTGGACCTCCGGCGCAGCGGTGCCCAGGGGCAGGTCGTGACTGACCTCCTCCTGGCCGTGGACCGTCACCTCCATCCGCGTCCCGGCGATGCCGCAGGTGACGGCAGGGACTGCCGCCACGGTCACGCCGGGCAGGAGGCCGTTCATGGTGCGCAGGAAGTCCTCCTTCTGCTGCCGGTCCAGCAGCTCATACAGGGCCGCCGTCAGCATATCGCCTGCGGCGCCCATGTTGCACTCGAGATACAGCGTTTTCATTCCCGGATCCCCTCCATGAGATTGATGCGGCTGGCGAGAAATCCCGCGCCGAAGCCGTTGTCGATGTTCACCACGCTGATGCCGCTGGCGCAGGCGTTCAGCATGGACAGCAGGGCGCTGAGCCCGCCGAAGGAGGCCCCGTAGCCCACGCTGGTGGGCACGGCGATGACGGGGCAGTCCACCAGGCCCCCGACTACGCTGGCAAGGGCCCCCTCCATGCCCGCCACGGCCACCACCGCCCGGGCGCTCATCAGAGGCTCCAGGTTGGAAAGGAGCCGGTGCAGCCCCGCCACGCCCACGTCGTAGAGCCGGGTCACGGCGCTGCCCAGGGCCTCGGCGGTGAGAGCCGCCTCCTCCGCCACGGGCAGGTCGCTGGTGCCGCCGGTGGCCACCACCACGCTGCCCCGGCCCGTCACCGCTTTGGGGAAGGCCACCGCCAGGCGGGACAGGGGATCGTAGCGCAGGGGGAACCGGGCCTGGAGGATCTCCGCCGTCTCCGGGGCGATCCGGGACACCAGGACGTTTTCCGCTCCCCGGCCGCCCATGGCCTCCAGGATCCCGGCGATCTGCTCCGGCGTCTTGGACTGGCCGTAGATCACCTCCGCGGACCCCTGGCGCAGGGCGCGGTGGTGGTCCACCTTGGCGTAGCCCAGGTCCTGGAAGGGGGCCAGCTTCAGCCGCAGCAGCGCCCCCTCCGGGGTCAGTTCGCCAGCCTGGACCTGCTGCAAAATGTGCAAGATATCATTCTTTTCAGACATGATATACGACAACTCCCTTCAATTCGACGGCGTTCGGGCCGTGAGGTCCAGATGGACGGCGGCAAACAGCGGCGCAAGACCCGCCAGGATCTCCGCCCGCCGCTCCAGCGCCAGGGGCATCTGGGCGGCCGTGACCTGCACCAGGGCGCCGTCCCCCCGCTGCCGCAATCGGAAGTCCCGGAAGCCCAGGGCCGCCAGCACCGCCTCGCCCTGCTCCACCTTCTTCAGCGCCGCCGCCGTCAGGGGCGTGCCGGCGGGGACCCGGGTGGCGAGGCAGGCATAGGCGGGCTTGTCCCAGGTGGGGAGGCCCGCCTCCCGGCTCAGGCGCCGGACGTCGGCCTTGGTCAGCCCGCACTCCCGGAGGGGGGACCGGACTCCCAGCTCCGCCAGGGCCGCCATGCCGGGGCGGTCGCCGGCGTCGTCGGAGGCGTTGGTGCCGTCGGCCACCAGGGGAAGGCCCTCTGCCGCCGCGTGGTCCAGGATGGCCCGGAACAGGGCCCGCTTGCAGAAGTAGCACCGCCGGGGCGGGTTGGCGGCCACCTGCGGGTCCGCCAGCACGTCCGCCTCCAGCACCGTCAGGGGCAGACCGCACAGGTCCGCCAGGGTCTCGGCGTCTGCCCGCTCATGGGCGGGCTGGAAGGGTGTCTGGACAAAGCAGGCCCTCCAGCCGGCGCCGTATTTGCCCGCCGCCCAGGCCAGCAGGGCGGAGTCCACGCCGCCGGAGAGGGCCAGGAGCCCTCTGGGATGCTGCTGAAAGAAGGATGGAAGATCCATCGCCGTCACCTCCGAAACAAAAAAGGGCATACCCCGGCCGGGGTATGCCTTCTGGCATCGCTGAACAGGCTCCGCCTCCGGCGGAGCGGACAGAGAGGATCGGCGCCCTGGGCGCCGGGCGGGGACCTTCTGATCCCCCGTAGAAATTCATTATACCGTGCCGCCCGGCCGCCGTCAAGGCGCACCTTGACAAGGGCCGGGAAGATGGGTATTCTGGGAGAAACAAAAAGAGGAGGGATGACCGTGGGGGAGCGGGACGTGCTGGTGGCTGTGGTGGACGGCCAGGGAGGCGGCATGGGCCGGGGACTGGTGGAGGCCGTGAAGCGGGCCTGGCCGGACCTGCGGGTCCGGGCCCTGGGCACCAACGCCCTGGCCACCGCCGCCATGCTGCGGGCCGGGGCCGACGACGGCGCCACCGGCGAGAACGCCGTGGCGGTGAATGCCGCCCGGGCGGACGTGATCCTGGGCCCCGTGGGGATCGCCATTCCCAACGGACTGTTGGGAGAGGTGACGCCCCGGATGGCGGAGGCCGTGGGGGAGAGCGCCGCGGCGAAGATCCTGCTGCCCTCCCAGCGCTGCGGTATCCGCCTGGCGGTGGGCCCGGTCCAGCCCATGCAGTTCTATCTGGACGAGGCGGTGCGCCTGCTGGGCCAGGAGCTGGGGCGGCTGGGCCGTATCCCTCACAACGACGACGGGAGGACCTGACATGAAAAACCATCCGACCTCCGGCGGGCGGGACGCCTTCCGCTCCCGCTGGGGCTTCAAGCTGGCCTGCATCGGCTCCGCCGTGGGCATGGGGAACATCTGGATGTTCCCCTCCCGGGTGTCGGCCTACGGGGCGGTGTTCCTGCTGCCCTATATTCTGTTCGTGGCCCTGATCGCCTCCACCGGCGTCATCGGGGAGATGGCCTTCGGCCGGGCGGCCGGGGGCGGGCCCATCGTGGCCTTCGGCGAGGCGGCCCGGCGCCGCACCGGCAGCCGCCGCTGGGGCGAGGCCCTGGGCCTGGTGCCGGTGGCGGGCTCCCTGGCCATGGCCATCGGCTACTCCGTGGTGGTGGGCTGGCTGCTGAAATACGCCGCCGACGCCCTGACCGGCGCCTGGCTGGAAAACCGGGGCGTGGAGGCCTTCGACGCGGCCTTCTCCTCCGCCGCCTCCGCCTGGGGCAACAACCTCTGGCAGACCGCGGCGGTGGTGATCGCCATGGCCATCATGGCCCTGGGCATCGGCGGGGGCATCGAAAAGGCCAATAAGGTGATGATGCCCCTGTTCTTCTGCCTCTTCCTGGGCCTGGCGGTGTACATCTCCACCCTGCCCGGCGCCGGGGCGGGCTACCGCTATATGTTCCTCATGGACCCGGCGGGGCTGCTGGACCCCATGGTGTGGGTCTATGCCCTGGGCCAGGCCTTTTTCTCGCTGTCCGTGGCTGGCAACGGCACGCTGATCTACGGATCGTATCTGTCCCGGGAGGCGGACGTGCCCGCCTCCGCCCGGACCGTGGCCCTGTTTGACACCCTGGCCGCCATGCTGGCGGCGCTGGTCATCATCCCCGCCATGGCTACCGCCGGGGAGACCCTCAGCCGCAGCGGCCCGGGCCTCCTGTTCATCTTCCTGCCCAACCTCTTCCGGGAGATGCCCGGCGGGCCGGTCATCATGGCGGTATTTTTCGTGGCGGCCCTCTTTGCCGGTATGACCTCCCTCATCAACCTCTTCGAGGCCCCCATCGCCACGGTCCAGGAGAAGTTTCGCCTGAGCCGCCTGGCCGCCGTGGGCGCGGTGGGTGCCGTGGGCCTCGCGGCCAGCCTGGCCATCCAGGGGATCGTGTCCCCGTGGATGGACGTGTGCTCCATCTACGCCTGCCCCGTGGGGGCATTACTGGCGGGCGTGTTCTTCTTCTGGGTCTGGGGGAAGGCGGACTGCCTGTCCCAGGTGAACCTGGCCCGTCGTAAGCCCCTGGGAAGCTGGTTCTACCCCCTGGCAAAATACGCATTCTGCGGCGTGACGGTGATCGTTCTGGTCATGGGCGCCATCAAGGGAGGCATTGGCTGAGATGCGGGAATTTTTCAGAGAGATCCTTCACGCTCTGGAGGCTGGGCGGCCGGTGGAGCTGGTCAGCGTGGTCCGCGCCAGCGGCTCCACCCCCCGGGGCGCCGGGGCCATGATGGCCGTGTTCCCCGATGGCCGCGCCGTCGGTACCGTGGGCGGCGGCAGCGCTGAGTTCGAGTCTCAGAAACATGCCGCGGCCCTGCTGAAAACCGGCGGGGAGGACCTGTGCCGCTTCCGCTTCATCCAGGGCGAGGCCGCCAGTCTCGGCATGGTCTGCGGCGGCGATGTGGAGGTCCAGTTCCAGTATCTGTCCCCGGCGGACGAGGCCGTCCTCACCGTCCTGCGGGAGATGAAGGAGGCCTGCGCCCACAGTGCGGACCTGTGGCTGGTGCGGCGGATCGAGGACGGCCGCGTCACCGCCATGGGCACCGCAGGGCGGGATGCGGTACGCCATCTGGAGGCCCCGCCGGAGAATTTGCCGGACCTGCTGGGTCCCCGGGCGGTCTATGACGGGCAGTGGTTCGCGGTGCCGGTGGTGAAGGCCGGACGGACCTATATCTTCGGCGGCGGCCATGTGTCCCAGGCCCTGGTGCCGGTGCTGGCGGGGCTGGACTTCCGCCCGGTGGTGTACGACGACCGGCCGGAGTTTGCCGACCCGGCCCTGTTTCCCGGCGCGGAGCAGACCCTCTGCGGCAGCTTCCTGGAGTTGTCCCGGCACGTCACGGTGACGCCGGACGACTGCGTGGTCATCATGACCCGGGGTCACCAGGCGGACTACGAGGTGCTCACTCAGGTCCTGCGCAGCGGCGCCCGGTACATCGGGTGCATCGGCTCCCGGAAGAAGCTGGCACTTTGCCGGGACAAGCTGCTCGCCGCCGGCTTTACCGAGGCGGAATACGCCTGCGTCCACGCCCCCATCGGCCTTGCCATCGGGGCGGAGACCCCGGCGGAGATCGCCATTTCCGTGGCGGCGGAGATGATCGCCGTCCGGGCGGGCGTGAAGCCCTGAGAAAAAGCGGGAAAATTTCCCCGGCAGCCCTCCCATTGGGAGGGCTGTCTGCTTGCATTGGGGGCCGGGGCCATGGTACAATAAATCCTGACAAAATGGCCGCCCAAGGGGACCGGCAGATCATCACGACGGAGGGGAAGCCTATGAACCGCATCAGCAAGGAGAACTACTACCTGGACATCGCCCAGACCGTTCTGGAGCGGGCTACCTGCCTGCGGCGGGTGTACGGCGCCATCATTGTGAAGAACGATGAGATCATTGCCACCGGCTACAACGGCGCTCCCCGGGGCCGGGCCAACTGCGTGGACATGGGCTACTGCTCCCGGGAGGCCCAGAAGGTGCCCCGGGGCGAGCGGTACGAGCTGTGCCGCAGCGTCCACGCCGAGGCCAACGCCATCATCTCCGCCGCCCGGCGGGACATGGTGGGCGGCACGCTGTATCTGGTGGGCCGGGACGCCCGCACCGGAGAGCTGCTCTCCGACGCCACCTCCTGCCCCATGTGCCGCCGCCTGGTCATCAATGCGGGCCTGGCCCGGGTGGTGATCCGCCGGACTCCCACGGAGTTCGACGTGGTGGACGTGGAGCAGTGGGTCCACGAGGACGACCTGCTGGTGCCCCGGGACCCGGATGCCATTCTGGACCAGATGTGAGAGAAAGGAAGCCTGCGGTTTGAAGATCGGACTTGTGACCTTTTACCATATCCACCATTACGGCGCTCTGCTCCAGGCCTGCGCCACGGAGCGGGCGGTGGAGGCCCTGGGGGGCCAGTGCGAGATCATCGACTACTACGTCAATCAGAACAACGCGCTCTTCCAGGCCCCCAAAGGCCTGGGCAGCGCCGCCCACGACGCCCATACCGCCCTGCACTACGGGCCGCTCAAGGCCCGGTACGGCCGGTTCGAGGCCTTTGCCCGTCAGCACCTGCGCATCTCCCCCCACCGCTTTGAGAGCCTGGAGGAGCTGCGCTCGGCGGAGCTGCCCTACGACCTGATCCTCTCCGGCAGCGACCAGATCTGGAACCCGAAGATCTTCCCGGACGGACACTTTGACCCGGTGTTCTTCGGCGCCTTCACGGACCGGCGGAAGATCGCCTACGCCCCCTCCTTCGGCATCCCCCGGATCCCGGAGGAGATGGAGGAGGAGCTGCGGGGCTATCTGGAGCAGTTCTCCCACCTCTCCGTCCGGGAGCGGCAGGGCCGGCGGATCGTCCGGGACCTGACGGGCCGGGAGGTGGAGGTGGTGCTGGATCCCACACTGCTGCTGACGGCGGAGCAGTGGAAGGCCATGGCCTCCGACACGCTGTTCACCGGCCGGAACGCCCTGCCAAAGGGCGGCTACCTCCTTTGCTACTGCATCAGCCGCCCCGGCGCCCTGGAGCCCTACATCCGGCGCCTGGCGGCCGAGACCGGGCTGCCGGTGGTGCAGCTGTGCGGCATCCGCCAGAAGGTCCACCCCAAGGCCCGCTGCGTGCTGGACGCGGGCCCGGCGGAATTCCTGAGCCTCTTTGCCAACGCCGCCGCCGTGTGTACCAACTCCTTCCACGGCACGGTGTTCTCCCTCCAGTTCCAGGTGCCCTTCTTCACCGCTGTGTCTCCGGCGGAGCTGGCGGCGCCGGAGAGCTCCCGGACCTTCAGCCTTTTGAGCCGCCTGGGCCTCCAGGACCGGATCATCGGCACCGGCACCTCCGCCGGACCCGGCGACCCCGTGGATTGGGCCGCCGCCGGGGAGCGGCTGGAGGCGGAGCGCCAGGCCTCCCTGGACTACCTGTGGGCCGCCATGACCGGTGCCCCCCGGGAGGAGGCGCCCGCCCACGTGGAGCCGCCGGCCTCCGCCGGTCCCGTCCTGGCCGACCGCACCCGCTGTACCGGCTGCTCCGCCTGCGCTGCTGTCTGCCCCAAAGACGCCATCGCCATGAAGCGGGACAAGGAGGGCTTTGCCTATCCGGCCGTGGACCCGGAGCGCTGCGTCCGCTGCGGCCGCTGCACCGCCGTGTGCCCCATCCTGAACCCCAAGGAGCGCAGCGGCGTCCCGGCGGTGTTCGCCGCCTGGAACAAGGACGACGCCATCCGAAAGGACTCCACCTCCGGCGGCGTGTTCTCCCTGGTGGCGGAGTATGTGCTGGAGGGGGGCGGCGTGGTGTTCGGCGCCGCCTTTGACGCCCACCAGCACCTGCGCCACATCGCCTGCTTCCGCAAGGAGGACCTGTGGCGCCTGCGGGGGGCCAAGTACGTCCAGAGCGACCTGGGCGATCTGGGCCAGACCTTCCGGGAGATCAAGATTGCCCTGGAGACCCGGCAGGTGCTCTTCTCCGGTACCCCCTGTCAGGTGGAGGGGCTGTACCGCTTCCTGGGCGGACGGCCGGAGAACCTCACCACCTGCGACCTGGTGTGCCACGGCGTGCCCTCCCCCGGCGTGTGGGAGGACATGGCCCGGTCCATCGAGCGCCGCCGGCGCAAGGATCTCCAGGCGGTGCGCTTCCGCAACAAGGTCACCGGCTGGAAGGACAGCCACTTCACCACCGTCTACGACGACGGCACCGTGGACACGGCGCCCCTCTTTTCCACGGAGTACGGCCGGGCCTTCGGCCGGGCGCTGTTCCTGCGGCCCAGCTGCTACGCCTGTCCCTATACCACCATGGCCCGGGTGGGCGACCTGACCCTGGGCGACTTCTGGGGCCTGCGGGACGACGAGCTGCCGGAGCAGCAGGAGAAGGGCGTCAGCCTCCTCATGGTCAACACCCCCCACGGCAGCCACCTCTTCGACCAGCTGCTGCTGGGCAAGCAGGTGTTCCCGCCGGAGCGGGCCGTGGCGGGCAATCCACGGCTGGCCTCTCCCATCGGGCGTCCCGCCGAGCGGGCGGCCTTCTTCGCCGCCTATGCAACAGAGCCTTTCGAGCAGGTCCGCAAGCGCTTTTTCCGGCTGCCGCCCCTGCCGGTGCGGGCCGCCGGGAAGGTGCTGTCCCCGGAGATCAAGGAGAAGCTGCGGAAAAAGCTGCGCTGAAGAAGAAAAAATTCTGTTTCGTTGCAAAAACAACATCTTTTGACACGGCACCGTGGTATGCTTCCTAACAGAAACCACCCCCCGCGGAGCGGGGCAGAATAGAGGAACCGCCGAAGAGGCGGAAAACAGGAGGTAAATGATCATGAAGCAGTATGAGTGCGATCTTTGCGGTTATATCTACGACGAGGCCGCCGGCGACCCCGACAACGGCGTGACCCCCGGCACCAAGTGGGAGGACGTGCCCGCTGACTGGGTGTGCCCCCTGTGCGGCGCCGGCAAGGACGAGTTCACCGCGAAGTAAGACCCGGCAGACGAAAAAGTCCCGCTCCGACTGGAGCGGGACTTTTTTTGCCGTTTAGGCCGCCTCATGGCGGAGGGTCATCCGCTTGCGCAGGACGGGGATCCTGGGCAGGACCCGCAGCAGCAAAGAGCCCAGCACGTAGCAGGCGATGGCCTCGCCTGCGCCCACGGTCAGGGCGTTGAAGCCAAAGGCCGGCAGGAAGGCCGCGCCGTCCTGGACGGAGAACCAGGCGATCTCCGCGCCCACGATGACGGCGTTGCAGAGCACTGGCGGCAGCGGTGCCAGTGCCAGGTTGGGCATCCGGCGGGTCCACAGGGCCGCCAGCAGCGTGGCGGCGGTGCCGAAGATCCAGTCCAGGGGGATGGGGGACATCAGTACGTTGGAGAGGAAGCACCCCACGGCCAGGCCGGGGATGGCCTCCGGGAAGAAGAAGGGCAGCACGGTCATGGCCTCGGCCACCCGCAGCTGGATGGCCCCGTACTGGGGGATGGGCAGCAGGGTGGTCAGCACCGTGTATACGGCGGCGATGACGGCGGCGGTGGTCAGCTGGCGGACGGTAAAGCGGGAGTTGGACATGAAAAAAGACCTCCTTGTGAAGTGTGGGAGGCCTGTTGACTGCCGGCGGGCAGGAAAACACGCGGGAATTCAGGCCCGCGCCGCCTCCATTTTTTTGTTTAGAGAACGACGGGCCCGACAGACCGGGAAACCGCCGAACGAACGCCCCGCCGGGGCGCTTGGACAGGGAGATGGCACCTGTCGGAAAGCAGTATATCATATGTCCAAGGGAAAGGCAAGAAAAAGCGGAAGCCATCGGCTTCCGCTTTTTTGGACTATTTGCCTATGGAGGAAGAGGAAATTTCCTCCTCCGTCACCACGATACAGCAGAGTTCCGTGGTGCGTTCCGGATTCTCCGCCGGTCCAAGGGGCGTGTCCAGCACGTCGTAGAGGATGTGCTCCGCCTCCTCCACCGTCATGGCGTAGCCTGTTCCGATCACGCCCTTGTCAGGGAAATTGGCGTTGGAATAAGGCTTGCCCTCGTAACCGTCCAGAGCGTCTGCCACGGTATCTTTCGACAGAAATACCGTGAAGGAAAATACCACGTTGCCGTTTTCCACCCAGCTGTCCGCCGCGCTGGTGGTGGCGGCAGCGACGCTGTTTTCGCTTGGCGTCTCCGGCTGAGCGGCATCCTCGGCGGCGGCTCCGGCGTTCTCTGTGCCCGCCCCGTCTTCCGTAATCGCTCCGGCGCCCTCAGTGACGGCCTCAGTACCCTCCTGGGCAATGGCCCCGGTGTCCTCTTCGGCGATGGCTCCGGCGTCCTCCTGCCCGTTGGTCTGGGCGGTGTAGGCGTGGGGCTGGACCGCGTCTGCGGCCGTCCCCGTCTTCATCCCCATCTCCGGCGGTTCTCCGGCGGTTTCTGCGGCGGGAGTGCTGGCCTCGGCCACGGGGGGTTCCTCTGTCTCCGCTGCCTCCGGTTCAGAGTTCCGGGCGGCGGCCGTGTCGTCCCGGGTCTGTGCGGTCTCCGGGACAGTCTCCTCTGCCACGATACCGGCGGAGGCGGTGTCTGCCGTGGCTGCGTCCATGGGCAGGCTTTTTACCAAGATCACGATGGCGCAGCAGGCGGCCAGGGGCGCCAGCACCTTGAGCCAGGGGGTCCTGCGCTTTTTGCGCGGCGCTGCGCCGGAGCGGATGGCACCCATGACGGACGCGGCAAAGCCGTCCGGGACTTCGGTCTCTTCGATCTCCGGGAAGTTCTCCCGCAGCAGCAGCGCCGCCTGGACGTAGGCCCGGCAGCCGCCGCACACCGTCAGGTGCTCCCGGACGCGGGCGGCATCCTCCGGCGGCAGCTCGCCGTCGATATACGGATCCAGCAGGGCCGCGTAGTCCTCGCAGTATTTCATTGGCAGCCCTCCTTTCCTGTCTCTTTGGACGGAGGCGCCGCCAAAAAGTTCCCGCTGCGCAGCAAAAAGTTTCGCAGCTGTTTCCGCCCCCGGCTGATCCGGGATTTCACGGTGCCCACGTCCAGGTCCAACGTGTCCGCGATCTCGTCGTAGCTGAGCTGGTGCATCTCCCGCAGGACCAGCACCTGTCGGTGCTCCGGGGACAGTGCCCGGAGGCCCTCCTCGATCTGGGCGCGCAGCTCCCGGCGCTCCGCCTCCTCCTGGGGGGAGGGGGCGGCGTCTGGCACATCGCAGTTGAGCTCCTCGTCGTCCAGGGAGGGGCCCGCCGCGGCGCGGTGGCGGCCCTCCCGCCGCAGAAGGTCCACGCAGGCGTTGGACGTCAGCCGGTACAGCCAGGTGGAGAAGCTGGAGTCTCCCCGGAAGAACCGCAGCCCCTGCCAGGCGGCGAGAAAGGCCTCCTGGGCGGCCTCGGCGGCGTCCTCCTGGTTGCCGCACATCCGCACGGCCAGGGCGAACACCCGCTTCTCATACAGGCGCACCAGGGACTCGAAGGCCCCCTCGTCCCCCTGCCGGGCGGCGTCCACCAGCCGTTGTTCTTGTGTCGTATCCGTCATGTCAGATCCCTCTTGATGCCCTTGGTCACCCGGTACACATCCTCCAGGGTGCTCATCTGCACGATCTGTTCCTTGTAGTAATTGGAGTGGGGCACGCCCTTGAGATACCAGCAGTAGTGGCGACGGGCCTCCAGCACCGCCACCCGCTCGCCCTTGTACCGGGCCGCCAGCTCAAACTGGCGCACGGCGGTGTCGCACCGCTCCGCAAGGGGCGGCAGCGGCGGGATGGGCAGCCCCTCCAGGGCCGCTTTCGCCTGCTGGAACAGCCAGGGGTTGCCGAAGCACCCCCGGCCGATCATGGCCATGTCCGCCTTGGTGTGCTGCAGGATGCGCACGGCGTCCTCCGGCTTCCAGATGTCGCCGTTGGCCATGACCGGGATGGACACCGCCTCCTTTACCTGCCGGATGCAGGTCCAGTCCGCCTGTCCGCTGTATACCTGGGCCCGGGTCCGGCCGTGGACCGCCACGGCGCTGACGCCGGCCTGCTCCAGACCCCGGGCGAACTCCACACAGTTGCAGCTGCCCATATCCCAGCCCCGGCGGAATTTGGCGGTGACGGGGACGGACACCGCCTTCACCACCGCTTCGGCGATGCGGGCGGCCTTCTCCGGGTCCTTCATCAGCGCGGCGCCGTCGCCGTTGTTCACGATCTTGCCCATGGGGCAGCCCATGTTCAGGTCGATGATGTCGGCCCCGGTGGCCTCCAGGGCGATCTGGGCGGCCTCTGCCATGCACACCGGGTCGCTGCCGAAGATCTGCACGGCGGCGGGGTGCTCCCCGGGAAATTGCGTCAGCAGGGAGAAGGTCTTTTTATCGCGGTAGCACAGGGCTTTGGAGGAGATCAGCTCTGTGACGGTGTAGCCCGCTCCCAGCTCCGAACAGATCTGGCGGAAGGCCGTGTCCGTGACGCCAGCCATGGGCGCCAGGACCAGCCGGGAGTCGATCTCAACATTTCCGATCCGCAAAAGCGTCCCTCCTTTTCCGCTGAAATGCCCATATACTATACCATATCCCGCAAAAAAAGTCCACAGGGGAATCCCTGCGGCCCCTTTTGGCAAAAATTCCGGCCTTCCTCCTTTCCCGACGAGATTTTACCGGCGAGGGCTGTAAAATGATGGAAAACAACCAAGGAGGCCGCGGCGACGCGGCGAAGGCAGGAGGAATTTGCTGTGCGGCACGGTCAGATCAAGTTGGAGGGGGAGCAGTCGGCCAGACTGCTGTCCTGGGGCATCCGGTTTTTCCTGGCGGCGGCTCTGAGCGCCAGCCAGACGCCGGGGGGCTACGCCCCCTTCGCCCTGGGCTGTGTGGCTGCGTCAGGGCCGGGATCCATGGGCGGCGCGGCACTGGTGGGCTGCGTGGTGGGGGCGGCGCTGTTCATGGACTTCGCCCAGGCGCTGCCGTTCCTGGCGGCGGGGGTGCTGATCCTCTCCGCCGCCACCGCCTTCCGGGACCTGAGGCTGCTGGAGACAAAGTGGTTTTTGCCCCTGACGGCGGCGGGGCTGTTCTTGTCGGTCAGCGGCATCTATGTGCTCCAGTCCCTGGCGCCGCTGGAGGACCTGAGCCCCTGCGTGGCGGCAGCGGTGCTGGTGGGGCTTTCGGCGTGGTACGACCAGCCCCTGCTGTGGCCGGGGCGGGAGCGGCTGGAGCCGGACAGCCTGCTGTTTCTGGCCGGGTCCGTGGTGCTGGCCCTGACGGACCTGGAGCTGGTGGGGCTCTCCGTGGGCCGGGCGCTGCTGTGCGCCCTGCTGCTGTATACCGCCTACCAGCGGGGCACCCTGGCCGGCGCGGCGGCGGGTCTGGGCGCAGGGCTCACCGCGGACTTCCTCTCCGGCGGCGGCAGCGTCCTCTTCGGCGCGGCCTACGGTCTTGCGGGCATGGCGGCGGGCAGCCGGACCGGACATCGCCGGGGCGGGGCGGCCCTGGCCTTTCTGGGGGCGGTGCTGGCGGCGCTGCTGCCGGTGCACGACGCCCTGGCCGTGCCGCTGCTGCTGGAGTCCGCCGTGGGCACGGCGCTCTTTTTGCTGCTGCCGGGCCGGGTGTTCGGCGGCAAGCGGGTCAAGCGGCCTGAGGCGGCGGAGGGGGGACCGGCCCCTCTGGAGCGGATGAAGCAGCAGCTGACCCGGACGGCGGCGGTGCTGCGGGACCTGTATGACAGCATGGGCCGGGGGACCCCGGTCTCCACGGAGGAAAACCCCGCCATCATCTTCGACCGGGCGGCGGAGAAGGTGTGCCGTGGCTGTGCCCTGTGCGAGCTGTGCTGGCAGCGGGAGTACACCGGCACCTTCAACGCCCTCAACGACGCCACGCCCTTCCTCCTGGAGCGGGGACGGGCCCTGCCCAAGGACTTCCCCGGCTACTTTGCCGACCGCTGCGTCCATCTGCCGGACTTTCTCACCGCCGTCAACGGGGAGCTCTCGGCCTTTCTGCTGCGGCGGCAGTACCGGCGGCAGCTGGAGGAGACCCGCCGCAGCGCCCGGGGCCAGTACGCCCAGCTCAGCGAGCTGCTGACCGCCACCGCCGCGGGACTGGGGGAGGTACCTGTCTCCGGCGAGGCGGAGGCCGCCTGCCGTATCGGCGCGGCCCTGCGGCCCAAGGAGGGGGAGCTGGTGTGCGGGGACACGGTGGTGTCCTTCCGCACGGGGACGGGCCTTTTGTGCCTGCTGCTGGCCGACGGCATGGGCAGCGGCGAGGCCGCCCGGAAGGAGTCGGCCCTGACCTGCCGCCTGGTGGAGCAGTTCCTGGAGGCAGGCATTGAGCCGGAGGCGGCCCTCAAGACCCTCAACTCCGCCATGGCCCTCCGGGGGGCGGACACCGGCAGCTTCACCACCATCGACCTGCTCACCTGCCGCCCGGAGACCGGGGAGGCGGTGTTCTACAAGTACGGCGCCGCCCCCAGCTACCTGAAAAAGGGCGGCGTGGTCCGTCGGGTCACCGGCGGCACCCTGCCGGCGGGGCTGCGGGGATCACCGGCGGTGCCGGACGTGACCCGGGCGACACTGGAGCCCGGCGGCTTTGCGGTGCTCATCAGCGACGGCGTGGCGGACCCGGGCCGGGACGAGTGGCTCATGGACCTGCTGGCCGGCTGGGAAGGGGAGGACCCCCAGGTATTGGCTGGGCTGATCCTCAGCGAAAGCGTCCGCCGGGAGGGCCTCCAGGACGACTGCGGCATCCAGGTGCTGTACCGGGCGAAGGAGGGCGCTGTAAAAAAGGTGTGACAGCGGTATAATTCTCCTGCCGCCGCGGCAAACTGGAATCATCAAAACTGTGAGCAAACAGGAGGCTTGAGAGCGGATGGTGAAAGGTATTTCCAGACGGGTCGTGGTGCTGGACTCCCCGGACCAGCGGTATTTTGAACAGGCGATCTTCATTGTGCGCAACGACGCCGCCGGCGAGGGCGTCAGCGCCCGGGAGCTGGTGGAGGAGGCCAAGCGGGTGGCCCGGAACTACGCGGGCGGCGAGCACGGGAAGTTCAGCCGCCTGTGGCGGCTGAACCCGGCGGTGTACACGCTGCTGGGCGCGGGCGGCATCGGCCTGGCGTGGCTGACGGTGGCCCTGATCTGAACAGACCAAAAAACAGGAGGCCGGTCCGAAAGGACCGGCCTCCTGCGGCTTTATGCGTGTTCAAAATAGCGCCGGGTGGTCTCCGCGTCGGCGGCGATCCGGGCCTTCAGGGCGTCCAGGGAGTCGAAGCGCATCTCGTCGCGCAGGTGCTGGAAAAACTCCAGGCGGACGGTCTGGCCGTACAGATCTCCCTCGAAATCCAGCAGGCAGGCCTCCACCGTCACGTCGGTGCCGTTGTTCACCGTGGGCCGGGTGCCCACGTTGGTGACGGCGGCGTAGCTCTCCCCGCCGGGCAGGTACGCCCGGGTCACGTAGACGCCGTGGCTGGGCACCAGCACGTGGGGCGGGATGGTGAGGTTGGCGGTGGGGAACAGCCGGGCGGAGCCGATTCCGCGGCCGTGGCGGACGGTGCCCGTCATGGTGTGGGGGTGGCCCAGGAAGCGGTTGGCACGGTCGATCTGCCCCAGTTCCACCAGACGGCGGATGTAGGTGGAGCTGACGGTGATGCCCGCCACCTCCACCTTGGGGATGATGTCGCAGCCAAGGCCCAGCTCCCGGCACTTTTCCACCAGCCGCTCCGGGTTGCCCCCGTTCTTGTGGCCGAAGTGGTGGTCGTGGCCCGCCACCAGGTGGACGGCGTGATACCGTCCCACCAGGATCTCCGTGATGTAGGGCTCCCAGGGGGTGGTCATCATCTCCTGATCAAAGGGTACCATCAGCACGTCCCGGATGCCGTACAGCCGCCGGATCAGGTCCCGCCGGTCCTCCGGCGAGTTGATCAGGGGGCAGGGGACGCCGGTGACCACCTCCTTGGGCGGGCGGTCAAAGGTGAACACCGCCGGGGTGCAGCCCCGGCGGGCGGCCTCCTCCGCGGTGCGCCGCAGCAGAGCGGCGTGGCCCAGGTGGACTCCGTCAAAGAAGCCCAGGGCAATGACTCTCTCTTTCATGCTTATGCTCCGAAAAAGTTTTTGATGGACGTGAGGACGCCGCCCTCCGCCCGGGAAAGGCACAGGAACTGCCGGCCCTGACCGTAGACACGGTAGGTGCCGTCGGCGGTGCCGGGCAGGGTGATGGGATTGCCGCAGCGGACCCGCTTTTCCAGCTTGTCCGATTTCAGCAGCAGTATGGGATGGTCGGAAAAGAGGCTGTCCGTGGGCAGCAGCAGCTCTTCCCCCCGAGACTGGACGTCCTCCAGCGTCACCGCCTGGTCCGCCGTGAAGGCGGCGGCCATGGTGCGGCGCAGGGAGTACATGGCACCGCCGCAGCCCAGGGCCTGGCCGATGTCGTGGCACAATGTCCGGATGTACGTCCCCTTGGAGCACAGGCACCGCAGCACGAAGTCCGTCTCGCTCACCTGCTCCAGCAGCTCCAGTTCGTAAAAGATAACGGACCGGGGCTTGCGCTCCACCTCCTGCCCCTTCCGGGCCAGGTCGTAGAGCTTCTGCCCGCCGATCTTGATGGCGGAGTACATGGGCGGGATCTGCTGCTGAGGTCCCCGGAACCGCTCCAGCACCTGCCGCACTTGCTCCGCCGTGACGGTGACCGGATGGGTCTCCAGGGCGGTGCCGGTGGTGTCCTGGGTGTCGGTGACGAGCCCTAAGCGCAGACCCGCCACATACTCTTTGCGGCCGTTCTCCGCGAACTCCACGCCCCGGGTGGCCTGCCCCACGAACACCGGCAGCACGCCGGTGGCCATGGGGTCCAGGGTTCCGCCGTGGCCCACCCGCTTCTCGCGGAGGATGCCCCGGACCTTGGCGCACACGTCCATGCTGGTCCAGCCGGCGGGTTTGTCAATGATGAGGATCCCGTTGGGCATGGGAACACCTGCCTCTCTTGGCCGATCTGTGTCAGCCCTGATAGTCGGGGACGGTCTGGGCAATGGCGCCCAGAATGGCCGCCTTGGCCTGGGGCCAGGGGGCCTCCACGGTGCAGCCCGCGGCGGCGGCGTGGCCGCCTCCGCCCAGCAGACGGCAGACCTCCGTGGCGTTGACCCGCGCGCCGGTGCGCACGGACATCTTCCAAACGTCCGGCCGCAGCTCCCGCATGGTCACGGCGCAGTCCACGCCCTCCATCTGGCCGCCCAGGGCGCTGAGGTCCTCGGCGTCGGTCTCGTCGGCACCCAGCCGCTCCATCAGGGACATGGGCACGGACAGCAGCGCCACCCGGTCGTTGTCATAGAACTCGCAGCCACTCAGCATGGCGCCCTCCAGCTGCATCCGCTTGCGGCTCTTGGTGCGGAAGAACACCTTGTTGACGGTCCGGTAGTCGATGCCGGTCCGCAGCAGCGCCGCCGCCACGGCGTGGGTGTAGGCGGTGGTGTTGGCGTAGGCGAAGCAGCCGGTGTCCGTGGACACGGCCACGTAGAGGGGCAGCGCCATCTCCGCCGTCACGGGGCCCAGCCGGGCCAGGATGTCGTAGATCAGCTCGCCGCAGGCGGCGGCCTCGGGCCGGACGATGTTGGCTTTGCCGAAGTGCTCGAAGGAGGGGTGGTGGTCGATGGCCAGGTCGATGCGCCCCAGATAGGCTTTGGCATTCTCTGGCAGCAGGCTGACGGTGGCCACGTCGGTGGAGACCACGAAGGCGGGCTCAAAGCCCTCCGGCGCGGCGTAGGGGGCGAAGTAGGGGGCGGTGGTGCGGGTCAGCTCCGGATTGGGCAGCAGGTATGCGGTCTTGCCCTGGGCCCGCAGCCCGGCGCACAGCGCCGCCGCGCAGCCCACGGTGTCCCCGTCAGGGCGCACGTGGGTCAGGATCAGCACATTGTCATAGGTCCGCAGCAGTGCCGCGGTCTGTTCCACGGTCAGCATGGCTCACTCCTCCTCTGCGGGAGCGCCGTCCTGCTGGGCCGCGTCCTTCTCCTCCACCTGCCGCAGCACCTCCAGGATGTGGGCGCCGTGGAGGATGGAGTCGTCGGGGATGAACTGGAGCTCCGGGGTGTAGCGCAGCTGCAAGGCCCGGCCCAGCTCCCGCCGCAAAAAGCCCGCGGCGGACTTGAGGCCCTTGAGCACGTCCTTCTCCTGGGTCTTGTCCAGAACGGAGATATAGACCCGGGCGTAGCGCAGGTCGCCGGTGGTGTCCACCCGGGTGATGGAGACCATGCCCACCTGGGCCACCCGGGGGTCCTTCAGGCGGCGCAGCTGGTCCGCCAGCTCCCGCTGGATCTCTTCATTGATGCGGCCGATGCGATTGCTAGGCATAAAAGTTACCTCCTTGGTGTGGAAGGGGTTGGGGATGTCCACCGGGACCGGTGGGGGAGGCCGGGAGGTTCCCGGAGGATGCACCCCCCATTTTCTTTTCGTCTTGCCGAAAAGACTGCGTCCGCAGGCGCGTGTCGGAGGCCAACCGCCGCTTGCGGCGGCTCTTGGGCCGGAGACAAACGGGCCGTGCACGGTCCAAAAGAAAAGGCACTGGGTGCCAAACCTCGCGCGGAGAGCGCAAGATTTGGCAAATGTGGAGGTCGTGTGAATCGGTGCGGCGGGTGTCGACAGCCCCGTCTGCCTTGCGCCTTGCTCCGGTGGTCGAAAGACCCTTGGGCCGTACAGACCGTGCGGCGGGCAGATGGGGTGCAAAATCGCATTTGCCCCGGCTTCTCGTTCCGCGCCTTCCGCTTCGCTAGGTGCTGCCCCGGCGGGTGCGGGCAGAGACGGCGGGACACGCGGGTCCCGCCCTACCACCGCCCGGGGCGCGGGGCACGGCGATGCCGGGTCTTCCGGGCCTTCCGTAGGGGCCGATTCCATATCGGCCCGCCGCCAGGTGCTCCGCTGGCACCAGGTGAGCGGCAGCGGAAAGAGACGCTGGTCAATTCGTTGACTACCCACGTCCCTCCGCCGCAGTTGTTATGCGGGGACCAGGCTCTTCAAGTGCCATGGTAAAACACAGGGACGACGGGGCCATCGATCTTCGCCGGACCGATTCGCACGACCCCTGTATTTTCCAAACCTTGCACTACAGGTGCAAGGTTTGGCACCTAGCGGTTTTCTTTTGACCGGCCGCGACCGTTTTCTTTTGTCACGACAAAAGAAAATGGGGGCGGATCCCCCGCGGGAAGCCCGTACGTCCTCCCGGCCCGCCGGGGAAAAACACAGGGGCGGCGACGCGGTCGCCGCCCCTATCGTGCGCAGTGATTGGGTTGGAAATGCCCCTGTTTATCTGGGGATCTCCTCCATGGTGAAGGCCTCGATGATGTCGCCTTCCTTGATGTCGTTGAACTTCTCCACGGTGAGGCCGCACTCGTAGTTCTCGGCCACCTCCTTGGCGTCGTCCTTGAAGCGCTTCAGGGAGGCGAGGCTGCCCTCGTGGATCACGATGCCGTCCCGGACCACCCGCACGGAGCAGGCACGGACGATCTTGCCGTCCTGGACGTAGCAGCCGGCCACGGTGCCCACGCTGGACACCCGGTAGGTCTGGCGGACCTCCGCGTGGCCCAGGACCACCTCCCGGTACTTGGGCGCCAGCATGCCCTTCATGGCGGCGGTGATCTCATCGATGCAGTCGTAGATGACCCGGTACATCCGCATATCCACGTTCTGGCGGATGGCGCCGTCGCGGGCGGCGGCGTCGGGCCGGACATTGAAGCCCACGATGATGGCGTTGGAGGAGGCGGCCAGCATCACGTCGGACTCGTTGATGGCGCCCACGCCGCCGTGGATCACCTTCACGTTGACCTCGTCGTTGCTGAGCTTCTCCAGAGAGGCCTTCACGGCCTCCACGCTGCCCTGGACGTCGGCCTTGACGATCAGAGCCAGCTCCTTGCGCTCACCGGCCTGGATCTGGTCGAACAGGTTCTCCAGGGAGACCTTCTGCACCGGCGCGGCGGCCTTGGCACGGGCCTCGGCCTTGCGCTGCTCCACCAGCTCCCGGGCCATGCGCTCGTCGGCCACGGCGAAGAAGGGGCTGCCGGCCTCGGGGGCCTCGCTGAGGCCCGCGATCTCCACGGGCACGGAGGGACCGGCCTCGGTCAGGCGGTTGCCCTTGTAGTCCAGCATGGTGCGCACGCGGCCCACGGCGGTGCCGGCGATGATGATGTCGCCCTGCTTGAGGGTGCCGTTCTGGACCAGGAGGGTAGCCACGGGACCACGGCCCTTGTCAAGCCGGGCCTCGATGACGGTGCCCTGACCAGCGCGGTTGGGGTTGGCCTTCAGCTCCGCCATCTCGGCGGTGAGGGTCACCATCTCCAGCAGGTTGTCGATGCCGATGTTCTTCTTGGCGGAGACCTTGCAGCAGATGGTCTCGCCGCCCCAGTCCTCGGGCACCAGGCCGTGCTCGGTCAGCTGCTGGAGCACCCGGTCGGGGTTGGCGTTTTCCTTGTCGATCTTGTTGATGGCCACGATGATGGGGATATTGGCGGCCTTGGCGTGGTTGATGGACTCGATGGTCTGGGGCATGATGCCGTCGTCCGCCGCCACCATCAAGATGGCGATGTCGGTGATCATGGCGCCGCGGGCACGCATGGAGGTGAAGGCCTCGTGGCCCGGAGTGTCCAGGAAGGTGATGGGCTTGCCGTTCACCTGGACCTGGTAGGCGCCGATGTGCTGGGTGATGCCGCCGGCCTCGCCGGCCGCCACGGAGGTGTTGCGGATGGTGTCCAGCAAAGAGGTCTTGCCGTGGTCGACGTGGCCCATGACCACCACCACGGGGGCCCGGGGCACCAGGTCCTCCGGCTTATCCTCGTGGTCGTCGATCAGACGCTCTTCGATGGTGACGGTGATCTCCTTCTCCACCTTGCAGCCCATCTCTTCGGCGATGATGGCGGCGGTGTCGAAGTCGATGATCTGACTGAGGGAGGCCATGACGCCGTTCTTCATCAGGCACTTGACCACCTCGGCGCCGGTCTTTTTCATGCGGCTGGCCAGCTCGCCCACGCTGATCTCGTCGGGGATCATGACCTTCACGGGGGCCTTCTTGGCGATCTCCAGCTGGAGGCGGCGCATCTTCTCGGCCTCGTCCTGGCGGCGCTTGTTGGAGAAGGTCATGCCGCCCCGGCGCTGGCTGTTGGTGCGGATCTTCTCCTTGCCGCTGCGCTGCTGCATCCGGTTGGCCCGCTCGGGAGCCAGCTCCTCCAGCCTCTGGTCATACTTGGCCAGGTTCACGTCGCCGCCCTTGCGGGTATCGACGATCTTCTTCTGGGGCACCCGGGACATGGGCTGCTGGGGCTGCTGCGCCGCCTGCTGGCCGCCCTGGGGGGCCGCCTGGGGCTTGCCGCCGTTTTGCGCGGGCGCGGCGCCGGCCTGCTTGGGAGCGGGCTTGGCGGCGCTGCTGTCCTGCACGGGGGCAGCAGCCTTCTCGGCGGCGGGGGCCTTGGGGGCCTCCTTCTCTTTTTCCTTGAAGGTGTCTGCGAAGATCGCCTGGATGCTGGACACCTGGTTGTGCTGGGTCAGATAGTCGAAGATCAGCGACAGCTCGTGATCCGTGAGAACCTGCATATGGTTCTTGGGGGCCTGGGCGTACTTCGTCAGGATCTCCGTAATGGTCTTGGTGGGAAGGCCGAAGTCCTTGGCCACCTCATGCACTCTGTATTTTTCAATACCCAATCAAAACACCTCGTCTTGCTCCAACCCGAGGGCTGGGAAATTTATTTGCAGTTGCCGCCCCGGACCTGCGCCGGGGCAGCGGCGCGGCCCGTCAGCCCTCCTTCTTGCGGAAGGAGCCCTTGCCCTTTTTCACCGGGCGGCTGTTGGCATAGGGACGCGCCTGTCCCTTCGGCTTGGGGCGTTTGTCCCTGCTGGGACGGGAATACCGCTTGGATGCCGGGGCGTCCCCGCGTCCGGCGGCTCCGCCTGGGGTCCGCTGTTCCGCACTCCGCCGGCCATGGATCTGGCGGCCGGCCTGGCCTGCGGAGCCGCGACGGTCATAGGGGCGGCGGTCCGGGGCCTGCCCGTCACGGGCTTTCCGGCCGGGGGAACGGTTCTGGGCGCTCCGCCGGTCCGGCGGACGCTCTCCGGCGGGCCGTCTGTGGGACGGCGCACGGCCGGGGGCCTCGGGACGCCGGGGCGCCTCCGGTTCCGGAGGCCGGGGAGCCGGCTCCGGGGGCTTTCGCCGTCCCCTGCGGAGATTCTTCTCATGGGCGGCCTGCTCGGCCTTCCGCTCTGCCGCCCGGCGGGCCTTCTCGGCCATCCGCACCGCGGTGTCGCCGTACTGGGCGACGTCCAGCTCCGCCAGGAGCTTCGCCAGGGCGGAGGCAAGGCCGATATCGGTCACCGCCGCCAGGGCCACGGAATTCCGCCCCAGGGCCCGGCCCATCTGCTCCTTGGGGCAGGGCAGGCGGACCCACAGGCAGCTGCCTGCCAGGGCCATGTGCTCGCAGCGGCGGCGGGTATTGTCGGCGCTGTCGGCGGCCAGCAGCAGCAGCCGGGCGTCCTTGGCCCTGGCGGCCGCGTCCACCGGCTCCTCGCCCACCGCCAGATTTCCGCCCCGGAGGCTCAGGCCCAGCAGGGAGAGGATCCGGTCATTGCTGTTCATCCGCACCTCGCAGTTCCGCCTCCATGGCGTCGTAAACCTCCGCCGGGATGGCCGTCTCAAAGGCCCGCTCCAGGGCCCGGGACTTCCGGGCCCGCCGCAGGCACTCCACATCGTGGCACACATAGGCGCCGCGGCCGGGCTTCTTTCCTCCGAAGTCCAGGGAGACCGTCCCCTCCGGGGACTTCACCACCCGCAGCAGGGACTTTTTGTCTTTCATTTCCCGGCAGCCCACACACTGCCGCTGGGGGATCTTTTTCACTTTCGGCATCCGTCAGGCCGCCTTTCTGGTTGATTTTTTGATATTATTCCTCCACGGGCGCGGTTTCAGCCGCGTCCTCCGGCATCTCCGGGGCGGTTTCCGCCTCGTCGCCCTCCTGGTAGCTCTCGGGCTTAATGTCGATCTTGTAGCCGGTCAGGCGGGCGGCCAGGCGGGCGTTCTGACCCTCCTTGCCGATGGCCAGGGACAGCTGATCGTCCGGCACCACACAGCGGCAGGCCTTGCCCTCGTCGGCCATCCACACGTCCACCACGTCGGCGGGCGCCAGGGCGGCGGCGATAAACTGGGCGGGGTCCTCGCTCCACTTGATGATGTCGATCTTCTCGCCCCGCAGCTCCTCCACGATGGCGGCCACCCGCTGGCCCTTGGGGCCCACGCAGGCGCCGATGGGATCCACGTTCTCGTCGTTGGACCACACGGCCATCTTGGTGCGGCTGCCGGCCTCCCGGGCGATGGACTTGACCTCCACGGTGCCGTCGTAGATCTCCGGCACCTCCAGCTCGAACAGACGCTTGACAAGGCCCGGGTGGGTCCGGGAGATCAGCACCTGGGGACCCCGGGTGCTGCGGCGGACCTCCACCACGTAGACCTTCACGTGCATGCCCTCGGTGAGCTCCTCACCGGGAACCTGCTCGCCGGACATCAGCAGCGCCTCGGTGGACTCGGCGCCGGTGCCGATGCGCAGGGAGACGCTGCCGGTGCGGGGATCGATGCGGGTCACCACACCGGTGAGGATCTCGTGCTGCTTGGAGTTGAACTCGTCGTACACCATGCCCCGCTCGGCCTCCCGCAGACCCTGGATGATGACCTGCTTGCCGTTGCCGGCGGCGATGCGGCCGAACTCCACGGTGTCCACGGGGATGTTGACGATGTCGCCGATCTCATACTTGGCGGAGAGCTTCTTGGCCTCCTCCACGGTCATCTCATTGGCCGGGTCCACGTAGTCCTCCTCGTCCACCACGTTCTTCTGGACGAACATCTTCAGGTCCTGGTGGGCCTCATCCACGTCCACGATCACGTTCTCCACGTCCACGTGGTCCCGCTTGTAGGCGGTGGTCAGGGCCTGGATGATCTTCTCCATCATGAAGGACTGGGGGATGCCCCGCTCCTTTTCCAGCAGAGCCAGAGCGGCAAAGATCTCCGCAGGGTTGAAGCCCACGGGTTCCTTTTGCTTTTTGCCTTTCATCGCTGATTCTCCTTAGTTATAAAATATACGTCTTTTTGGACGGTTGGGGTCTTAGAATTCCACCCGCAGGCGGACCAGGGCGATGTCCTTTTTGGGGAAGGTCAGCTCCCGGCTGCCGAAGGTGATGGTCACGTCGCCGCTGGCCTCGTCATAGGCCTTCAGCACGCCGGGGAACTCCTTGCGGCCCTCCAGGTTCCGGTACAGCTTCACCAGCACCGGGCTGCCCAGATACCGCTGGAAGTCGCCGGGGCGCTTGAGGGCCCGCTCGGCTCCGGCGGAGCCCACCTCCAGGGTGTAACTGCCCTCGATGGGGTCGGCCTCGTCCAGCAGGTCGCTGACCTTCCGGGAGACGGCCTCACAGTCCAGGATGTCCACGCCGCCCTCCTTGTCCAGTAGGATGCGCAGATACCAGGTGCCGGCCTCCTTGACGTACTCCACGTCCCAGAGGGTGCAGCCCTGCTCGGCGATGGCGGGGGCCGCCAGTTCGACGGTCAGTTCCGTGATTTTTTTCATGGAAGGACTCCCTTCTTCCGCAGAATATGCAGATTTTGACAGACCGAAAAAAGTCAAGAAAAAGAGCGGACCGGCGGCCCACTCCACATACCTTACACTTCTAACATATGCATCATAGCACAGGAGGCATCAAAGCGCAAGACTTTTCTTTCATATTCCTCTGCATTTACAGGAAAAAACCGGGCGAAAAACCCCGCGGCGGGCCGAAAAGCGGGCTCGGTCCGCCGCGGGGCGGGAATGGAGGCCGGAACGGAGAACGGGACCGCCGGTTTCGCCCCCTCCGCCGCCCTCAGCGGCTGCGCGCAAAGGCGGCGCCGCAGGAGAGCAGGAACACCGTGAGGTTGGCCGCCACCACGGACGCGCCCACCGGCGTGGACCAGACCCAGGAGGCGGTGAGCCCCGCGCAGAAGCACACCACCGCCGTGGTCCCGGCGCAGATCATGACGCCCCGGAAACTCTTGAACAGCCGCATGGCCGTCAGGGCCGGGAAGATCACCAGGGAGGAGATCAGCATGGCGCCCATCATCCGCATCCCCAGCACGATGGTCAGCGCCGTCAGCACCGCGAGAAGGGTGTTGTACCGGTCCACCTTCAGCCCCGTGGCCCGGGAGAAGCTCTCGTCGAAAGTGACGGCGAAGAGCTTGTGGTAAAAGAGCACGAACAGCACCAGCACCGCCAGGCTCAGCCCCGCCGCCAGCAGCACGTCCAGATCCGTCATGGCCAGGACGCTGCCGAACATGTAGTTGTCCACGTCGGTGGTCATGCCGGTGGTGCGGGAGATGACGATGACGCCCACCGCCAGGGCCGAGGCGCTCATGACCGCCACGGCGGCGTCGCTGTTCCACCGGGGATGGCTGGCCATGCGCAGCAGGAAGAAGGCCGCCAGGATCACCACCGGAATGGAGAAGTACAGGGGCGTCACCCCCAGCGCCACGGCAATGGCCAATGCGCCGAAGGACACGTGGCTGAGGCCGTCGCCGATCATGGAGTAGCGCTTGAGGACCAGGGACACCCCCAGCAGCGCCGCGCACAGGCTCACCAGCACGCCGGCGATCAGGGCCCGCTGCATGAAGGGCCAGGTCAGCATTTCCAGAATATTCATACGTCCTCCTCCCGGAACCGCCGCCCCTGGGGCGAGGCCAGATACTCCGCCGCCGTCCCCAGAAAGACGCTGTCGTGGCCGATGTGCAGTACCCGGCGGGCGCCCTTCAGCGCGGCCTTGAGGTCGTGGGTCACCATGACCACCGCCATGCCCTCTTTGCGGTTGAGGTAGGACAGCAGCTTATACAGGTCCTGGGCGGCGGCGGGGTCCAGACCCGTCACCGGCTCGTCCAGGATCAGCAGCCACCCGGCGGCGCACAGGGCCCGGGCCAGCAGGGCCCGCTGCTGCTGGCCGCCGGAGAGGTCCCGGTAGCACTTGTCCTTGAGCTCCAGGATGCCCAGCTTGCCCATGTTCATCAACGCCTGGGACTTCTGGGCGGCGGAGTAGAAGAACCGCATCCCCTTGCGGTTGAGGCAGCCGGAGAGGACCACCTCGTACACCGTGGCGGGGAAGTCCCGCTGGGCCCGGGTCTGCTGGGGCAGGTATCCGATGGCCCCCCGCTCCAGCTCCGGCGAGCGGAGGATCTGGCCCGACTGGGGGGCGATCAGGCCCAGCAGGCCCCGCAGCAGGGTGGACTTGCCGGAGCCGTTGTCCCCCACGATGCAAAGGTAGTCCCCGGCCCGGACCGTCAGGTCCAGATGAGTCAGGACGCTCTGACCCTCATAGCCCAGAGACACGTCCCGGCAGACGATCAGTTCATTGCTCTCCACGCGTTTCCTCCTCTTTGGCGCACTGGTCACAGATCCCCGAGAGCAGCGTGCCCCGGGGGTTGATGCGGAAGTGGTGCTCCCGCTCCAGGTGGTCGTAGAGCCCCTGGAGCTGGACGCAGTCCACATGGCGGATGCGGCCGCAGCGCTCGCATCTGAGCAGAAAGCAGTCCCGGTGACCGTGGCCGTCCCGGCCGCAGAACTGGTAAAAGGCGCCGTCCTCGGTGTTGATCTTGTGGACGATGCCCGCCGCCTCCAGCCGCTCCAGCTGGCGGTAGACGGTGGCGAGGCCCACGGGACACCCGGCGGAGCGCAGGTCCTCTGCCAGCTCCCCGGCGGTGACGGAGGCGTCCCCCCGCCGCTGGAGGCACTGCAAAATGGCCTGGCGCTGTCTGGTGGTGTAGGGCATGGCGCACCCTCCTCAATTTGAAAATGATTCTCGTTCTCGTATTATAGACAGCGGGAGAAAAAAGTCAAGAGCGGTTGCAAAAGTCCGGCAAATAGGGTATGGTAGAGCTATACGGGATTTGCGCATGGTTGCGTAAATCCAATTTTAATGAAATGCAGGAGAGGATCCCATGAAAGTCTCTTTGGTGATCATGGCCGCGGGCCTGGGCTCCCGGTACGGCGGAAGCAAGCAGGTGGACGGCATCGGCCCCAACGGGGAGATCCTGATGGAGTACTCCATCTACGACGCCCTCCGGGCCGGGTTCAATAAAGTGGTGTTCATCATCAAGCCGGAAATGGAGGAGATGGTCCGCCGCCTGTGCGGCGACGCTCTGGCCCGCCGCACCGCCGCCGACGGTTCGCCGGTGGAGGTGGCCTACGCCTTCCAGGACTTTACCTCGGTGCCGGACTTCTATCACATCCCGGCGGAGCGGACCAAGCCCTTCGGCACGGTCCACGCCCTGCTGTGCGCCGCCGGCGTGGTCCATGAGCCCTGCTGCGTCATCAACGCCGACGACTATTACGGTGTGGACGCCTTCCGCACCATTTACGACGAGCTGGTGAAGCTGCCTGAAAACGGCAGGGCCACCATGGTGGGATACCTCCTCAAGAACACCGCCAGCCTCCACGGCACCGTGTCCCGGGGCGTCTGCGCCGTGGAGGACGGGAAGCTGCGCGCCATCCGGGAGGCGCTGAAGATCCAGCTGTATCCCGACGGGTCCCTGAAGGACCTGGCGGAGGACCGCTCCCTGGCGCCGGACACGGTGGTGTCCATGAACTTCTGGGGCTTTGCCCCCAGCATTTTCCCGGCGCTGAAGGACTACTTTGAGAACTTCCTGCGCCACGAGGCCGGGGACAACATCAAGGCCGAGTGCCTGCTGCCGCTGATGGTGGGCGAGCAGCTGGAGAAGGGGGCTCTGGAGGTCTCCGTGCTCCACTCCGCCGACAAGTGGTTCGGCATGACCTATCAGGAGGACCGGGCCCTGGTGGCGGAGGAACTGAAAAAACTCCACGCCCGGGGGGTCTATCCCGCCAGCCTGCGGGACTGAGAGGCGGCGCCGTGGCCGGACAGGAGAAGCGGCGGCTGGACTGCCCCCTATGTGGCCTGCGGTAGAAGGCGCCGTGAGCGGTCCCGGTGAACAGCGTGAAAAAACAGCGGCGGACACCTTTCGGTGTCCGCCGCCGCTTCTTTTTCAGGGATATTCAGAGGAATGACTCCGCCGCGTACAGCCGGGTGCCGTCGGCCGAGAGCAGCAGCCACAGCTCATTGCGGCTGTCTGAGGGATGGGCCTTGGTGAAGCAGCGGCACTGCGCCGGGTCCGGCCGCCAGTCCGCGGGAACGGACAGGCCGTCCCAGATGAACGCCGCTCCGCACTCCGCCGGGGCGCATTCCTCCGTCTGCTCCTCCAGCGCCGCCGCCAGTCCGCTGCCGGGGGCGTATTCCAGCACGTGGTACCGCAAACCGTCCCCATGGGGGCTGGCGCCGCTGTCCGTCTCGTAAAGGCAGCCGCTGCTGCGGGGCAGGTCCGGATCCCAGTTGAGGCCGATGATCCGCTCATAGCCGCCGGAGAAAAGGACCGTCAGCGAAACGGAAACTGCCGCCAGAAGGACCAGCAAAAGGAGAGAGATCCCGACCATTTTTCGCCTCATCTCAGTCCCCTCCCATGGCCGCCAGACACGCCGACAGGTCCCAGCTGCGCCAGCCGGCGCAGTCCCGCCGGGCCTCCGCCCGGCGCTCATCCAGCAGGGTGGACAATCGGGTCTGCCCGTAGCTGTCCCCCCAGTCCGTCCAGGTCTGGCAGATCAGATCCCCGTCCAGCCGCTCCAGCTGGGACAGGGTGTCGTAGGACAGGCTGTACAGCAGGTACTCCACATCGATGGTCTGGCTCTCGCCGGAGAGGCAGCGGTCCACCTGGTCCTTTGCCACCAGGTAGTCCACCGGCACGCAGTTGATCACCAGCCACCCGGCCAGGGCCACCGGCGCCGCCGCCCGGAAGAAGCCGAAGTCCGGCCGCGCCAGCTTGACCGCCGCCGCCAGGAAAAACAGAGCCATCATCCCCATGCCCCAGTAGGTCATGCAGCGCTTGAAGGACAGGCCGTAGGCCTCCACGTACAGTGTCATCCGCCAGGCGGCGGAGGCCAGCAGCAAAAAGCTTTCCGCCGTCAGCACCGCCCCCAGCAGCCGCACCGCCGCGTAACTGCCGCCGCTGCGGCGGGAGAAGGTCAGGCAGACCAGCAGCACCGTCAGGTTCACCGCCGTGACGCCCACCATCTGGAAAAAGCCGCTGCGGGCCCACTCGGCATAGGAAAGGCCCCGGCTGGCGAGGTATGCCTCCCCGCCGAAAAGCCCGGCGGACTGGACCGCCAGGAACAGGGCGTAGAGGGCGGCCACCGCCGCCAGCACCACGGCGAAGCCCAGACCGTCCACGGTCCGGCCCGTCCGCTCCGCGGACCGGGACAGGGGAGTGGGGCGCCGCAGGAAGTACAGCAGGCTGAATACGAAGGGCGTCAGGATCAGCGCCCAGACCAGCTTCCACACCGTGGAGGTGAAGTGCTCCCGGAGGAAGATCCGCACCTCCGCCGTGGCGGCGGCGAAGAGGGCGTCGGCGGAGGCCAGCACCGGCACCAGCACCGCCAGCAGCACCAGGGCTCCCACGGCGCCCAGCACCGCCGCCCAGGTCCGGCGCCGGGGGGCGGAGGAGGCGGTCAGCACCGCGCCCAGGGCGCCCAACTGACCGAACAGGCCCACCAAAAGCAGACACAGCCGCTCCCACAGCATGACCGGCTGCTGCCAGGGCAGGCGTCCCGCCCCGGACAGGGACATCAGGTGCACCGGCACCAGGACCAGCAGCGCCAGCAGGTTCCACCACCGGAACCAGCTGTTGGAGGTCAGGGCAAAGGAGGCCAGCAGCGCCAGGTTCATCACCAGCAGCACCCGGTCCTCCCGCCGCCGCAGGCACGCCCGGCCCAGATAGCC